>QHZD01000041.1 GCA_003225315.1 Acidobacteriota bacterium | reverse complement strand
TCCTGAACATAAGAAATAAAGTAGCTCCAGGTTCCCACCTGTGCGCCGACGTAGAAAAACTGGGCGACCACGGCGAACAGGAAGTGCGGATAACGGAAAAGGTCGCGAAAGTGTCCACGGTCACCGGCCTCATTTTCGTGCTCACTCTGAATGGCGGGAAATCTCGCCCTCAAGATAAGCATCGCCCAGAGGATGCCAATCGCCCCGATAACCAGATAAGGCTTTACGACTCGCAGCGTTTCGGAACGAAGGTAGACCTCGTAAGTATGCTGGGTTTGTCGAACTGCGATTTCCTGCGGCGTTAGTTCCACTCCGGAAAAAATAAATATGGTGCCAACCAACGCTCCCGTGATCGCGCCGAGCGGATTGAAAGCCTGCGAGAAATTTAACCGGCGTTCCGAGCTGCTCGGGTCCCCTAACTGCGCGATGAAGGGATTGGAGGCAGTCTCCAGGAACGAAAGTCCGCTCGCGATTACAAACAGCGCGAAGAGGAAAAACCCGTAGCTTCCGGCAAGCGCGGCAGGCCAAAATAAGAAAGCGCCAGCGCCAAAAAGCACCAGGCCAGTCACAAACCCAGACTTGTATCCCACTCGCCGCATCAAAAGCGCGGCAGGCATGGCCAGCAGAAAATATCCCATGTAAAAAGCAGATTGCACAAGTCCAGCCTGGAAGCGCGAGATGGCGAAGGACTTCATGAAATGGCGGATGAGAACATCGTTGAGATTGTTAGGAATACCCCAGAGGAAAAACAACCCAGTGACTAGAATAAAGGGAACGAGCTGTCCCGTGGGAAACAGATGCGAGCCCGTCCGAGCGCGAGGTTGTGAGGAGTCACTGGGCCGCGTCATTTGCTTTGGTGTCCCTGCGTTGCTTTCGAATCTGCGGCAGCCTGCCCATAATTCTCCGGACTGAATCGCGTACTGTAATCTATGCTCCGGCTCTGTGCAACGCCGGCGCTAGCCGTTGCCCTGTTTCCGCATCAGGCCGAAAAGGCCCCGGCTCGGCTATCTAAATTGGTTTAGAATGCAGGGCAGTTTAGGAGGAATTATCCATGAAGCGTGCGGTTGTCTGTTCTATGCTTGTATCAGTCGTCGCTGCGTGCACCGTACACGCGCAGTCCAAGCTCTCGGTGAAGTGGGAGGAGCTAACCGCGGCGGACTTTCGCGACGCCATCCAGCAATCCAGAGGCACGTGTGTGTTGCCGTTCGGCATTCTCGAAAAACACGGGCCGCATCTGCCACTAGGCACGGATCTTCTCAATGTGCGCCATGCCTCCTTGCAGGCGGCGCAGCAGGAGTTCGCCGTCGTTTTTCCGCAGTATTACTTCGGTCAAATTTTCGAAGCCAAGCACGAACCCGGAACCGTCGCTTACAGCATGGAGCTCCAACTAAAGCTGCTTCAGGAGACCACTGACGAAATGGCCCGCAATGGCTGCAAGAAAATCGTCATCGTCAACGGGCATGGCGGAAACGAGCATCTGCTTCCCTTTTTTGCCCAGGCGCAACTCGATCGGCCTCACGACTATGTCGTCTACGTCCTCGACGGCGAACGCAGCCGGCCCGGGGGTCCGCCAAAAAAATCAACCGGCATCGATTACCACGCCGGAGAAAATGAAACTTCGAACACCATGGTCTCCCGGCCCGACCTGGTTCACATCGAACGCGCGGCCACCGAGTCCGGCACAGACCAGAAGCGCGGGCACTTGCCCGAAGACGTCTACACCGGCATCTGGTGGTACGCCCGCTTTCCCAACCATTACTCAGGTGACGGTTCGGTCGCCACGCGAGAGCTCGGCGAGTGGAATATGAACAATTGGATCACCGCCACCGTCGAGGCTATTCGCGCGGCCAAGGCCGACGATCAAAGCCTCAAGCTCCAGAACGAATTCTACGAAAAAAGCAAACATCCCCTCGAGACGCGGCCGTGATACGTGCGTTTTGGCACAAAATCAGGCGGCAGGCAGACTGCCTTACGCAGAGAATTTGATCGGCTGACTAGAAAATCAAGGAACGGCTAGCGGGCCTTGGTGACTTGCTCCACCCAGCGGCGCAACACTTCCATGTATCGCGATTCCAGATCGATGAATTCAACGCCCATGCCGACGCGCGGCTTCACGATGCGCACCACCCCCAGCGCTTCCACTTTCTGGTCTTTCCGTGTCATCGAAATTCGAACGCGCGCGTTCGATGGAAACGACTTGCTTGTGCAGATGAACGCCCCGCCCATGGAAATGTCCGACGTAACGCCAGCAGCTTTCGCACCGCTTTCGAGGTCCAGAAGCTCCGCATCGGCGGCAAACGGATAGCGAATGCTGTACCGGCGATCGCGGACGGAGAGCCCCCGCGCTTCGCCTTTCGTTGTCCTGTCGTCCATGGAGATGACGTTGCTCACAGTCGTTTACGTCGGGCCGCAAACGGCCCTTGATTTACCGGGGCGCGTCCGGCAGCTACCAGTTTGCCCCAAAAGCCGCCTACCGGAAGCATTCAAACCGCCTAGCACGCCAAAAAGTCAATACCAGCCCCTCCCAGGGAGTGCCCCAGCGTTTTTGCCTGCGCGTTATTACTTGGAACGACAAACCGCGTTTCTCCAGCCTTTCTGCCCCCTCATGGCGTGGTAGCCTGATTGCAGGACTCTCATTTATTGCGCCATGACTACACTCTCTGACGGACTCCGCCAAAGTGACCGCGTACGATTCCGCATGTCCGTCGAGGCATCGTGGGTTTCCAGCGCCGGCGCCACCATCACGCAAAACGCCGAAACTCTGCTTGTAAGCCGCAATGGCGGCGTCCTCCGCCTGACAGAAAAGCTTTCGATGGGCCAGGAGCTCCACCTCCGACGCAGCCTTGATGGTGACCAGTGGAAAAACACCCGCGCCCGCGTC
Source organism: Acidobacteriota bacterium (assembly GCA_003225315.1). GTDB lineage: Bacteria > Acidobacteriota > Terriglobia > Acidiferrales > UBA7541 > Acidiferrum. The sequence continues at coordinate 64,563 of QHZD01000041.1, read as the reverse complement.
GTTGCCGAAATCGACCAGGACCCGCCCAACCACTTCCTCTACGCTGTTCACATTCTTGACCCCCGCGCCGATTTCTGGGACATCGAGTTCCCTGCCCCTCATAAGGGTGAAGAAGCTCTCGCGCGCCTTCTCATGGAATGCAGTTTCTGCCAGCGCCGCGAAGTCGTCTATCTCAACGAGATCCAGTTGAAATCCTTCGAAGTCCGCAAATGCATCGCGCGCGTCTGCAAACTTTGCGACTCGCCTTCCATTTGGATCGAATCGCAATCCGAAATTCGCGATCCAGAAAACGGCATGTCCGCTTCTCACGTCGATGAACGGGTCATTCCCCGGCGCAACCGTACGCGCATCAAGGCCCGTGTCCTTGCCTCCATTCGGCATCGCGGCTTTCAGGAAGAAATCGCGGTCTGCGAAGATCTCTCCAAGGGCGGCCTCAGCTTCCGCAGCCGAAATCAATATCCAGAAGGCACGCGCCTCGAAGTCGCTGTTCCCTTCACTCCCGGAACCGGCGCAATCTTCGTTCCCATCCGCATCGTCTTTTCCCAAGCCATCCCCACCGCCGGCCTCTACCGCCACGGCGCCGCTTACATCAAGCCCCCCCTCGACGTCTGAATCCTCTTTGTTTTGTAGGGCGTGATTCACCTTCCGAGTCTTGCCATTCTTCCTCACACCCTCAGCTTTATACCCTTCCAACGCATCACTCCCTCGCGACTTCCGCCCGTCGTTCTCCTCAGAAGATTACCGGATGCGTTTTTAAGGAATTTGCATGATAGACGGGCTACATGACATTGCCATACGTTGCCATGTGCCCGGTCTATTTAGGCAGTGATTCAGGCAGTAACCAATGGCCTTCACATTGCAGCGTTTCCGGCCCGACAGACTCGCGGTTCGCGGAAACGAGCCGTGGATTCACAGCCCTCGAGCAATGGACGTGGAGGCCCCTACCATCATCGTGGTGGCAGCCCTCTCAAATGAGGCTCTTCACCTATTTGCGCTAAATCTGACGCGTCAACTTCTAGCTCTAGCGACACTTCCACCGATTCTTCAGCAGGTCTGAGCAAGCCTGACCTGAATGAGCGTTCAGCGCAGTGAGAGGGCATATGAAGAAGGCTTTTCTGCTTGTGTTCCTATTTGTTGTCTTACCCCGCGTTGCCGACGCCGGAGTTACGCTTGTGCAGCATGTCAGTAAGGACGCCGGCACGACCACGTCTTCGTCGCTTTCCTTCGTCTCCAACAATACTCAGGGCAATTGGCTCGCTGTCTGTATTCGAGCAGGCCAATCTGGCGAGGCGTTTAGCGTTTCGGATTCTCTGGGAAATGTGTATCGTCGCGCCGCGCAACTTGACGTGACGGTAGACACGCCCAATGGCGATACACTGGCCGTCTTTTACGCGGAAAACGTAAAAGGTGGCCCCAACACGATTACCGTTTCCGAATCAATCCTGGCCACCCTGCGTTTTGCGATCCTCGAATACTCAGGTGTAGCGACAGCAAACTCGTATGACGTCTCCGCATCGGCACAAGGAACCAGCGCGACACCGAATAGCGGGAATGCGACGACTACCTCTAATGGAGATTTGCTGCTCGGGGTTATTGCGACGGCAAATCCCGCGACCTTTACAAACGGCGCTAGCTTTATTGCCGAAGAACGTGTTCCTGCAGAACCGTCCAGCAAACTGTTCGTTGAGGATCGGGTACAAACGTCAACGGGAACTATTTCAGCAAGCGTTTCGCTTGGCTCTTCCGATCAGTGGGGGGCCCTTCTTGCGTCGTTCAAGGCCGGAGCCGGAGCGGCTCTCCCGAGCATTACGAGCCTGAGTCCGACTTCAGGAATGGCTGGGACGCCGGTGACGATCAGTGGCGCGAACTTTGGGACGACACAAGGGACGAGTACGGTCAAGTTCAATGGAACGGCGGGGACGCCGACGAGCTGGAGCGCGACGAGCATCGCGGTTCCCGTTCCTAGCGGTGCGACGACCGGCAGCGTTGTCGTGACGGTGGGTGGAACAGCGAGTAACAGTGCCAGCTTTACGGTGACCAAGGATACAACGCCGCCAGTAGTAACCATTACCGCGCCATCGAATAATGCCACGGTGTCCGGGACCATCACACTCGCGGCGACGGCGACGGATTCGGACAGTGCGGTCTCATTTGTGCAATTCCAGGTCGATGGAGCGAACGTCGGAGCTAAGCTGGCGTCAACTCCGTATTCGATTTTGTTGGACACGACAGCGCTCTCCAATGGCAGCCACACGCTGACGGCGGTGGCGCAGGACCCCTCAGCGAACAGCGGCATGAGCTCGCCTGTGCCAATAACAGTCTCCAATACCGCGACATCCTCATCGACGATAACCCTAGTGCAACAAGCGGAGCTGTTTGTCAGCTCGGGTGCGAGATCGGTCTCGCAATCCTTCCCGCAGGTCAGTACTGCCGGCAATCTGATTGTCACCACTGTGAAATGGGGGGGACAGAATCTTTCGGTTGTTTCTGTCACCGACGATAAGGGCGACGTTTATCAAAGTGCTGCTGGCCCGACGAACTGGAGTGGGACTGCCAAGTGGGCGCAGACTTTTTTCGCGAACAATATTGCAGGCGGAGGCGTGCCAATCACCATCACTGTCAAATTGGACGGCGCCTCAACCGGGAACTTGCATCTATACCAATTCGAGTATTCCGGTGTGGATGTCGCCTCGCCGTTGGATACAGTTGGAGCGGCGACGGGCACCGGCACAAACATCAGTGCCGGGCCACTGACGACACGCTACGCCAACGATTTGATCCATGCGGTAACGTTCACAGACACCGGCACGACGATGCCAGGAGCAGGGTTTCAGGCCTTGGCGACGTACAGTGGTAATTTGGTGGAGAACGAGACCGCTGGGGCGGCTGGAACCCATGGCGTAACGGCCACCAATTCCGGCGGAGCGAACTGGTTTATGCATGCGATAGCGTTTAAGGCTGCGAGCACCGGAGGGACACCGACGGACAACACGCCGCCAGTGGTGAGCATTACGGCGCCGGCGAATGGTGCGACGGTCTCTGGAACGATTACGCTGACAGCGACAGCGACGGATCCGGACAGTGCCGTGTCCTTTGTCCAGTTCCAGGTAGATGGCATCAATACGGGTCCGCAACTGACAACCACCCCGTATTCGCTTTCCTTTGACACCACGACCGTGGCAAACGGGAGCCATACCTTGACGGCATTAGGACAAGATCCGTCTGGAAACCAGGGGACGAGTGCAGCAGTTACAATTACAGTTTCCAATTCCACCGGGACGGGGACTGGCGCGACAGGGCCGCTGCGGCCGCTGGCTGGCAACGCGCACTATTTCACGGACGGGAGCGGCAAGGCCATCCTTTTGTCCGGTTCCCAGACTTGGAATGATTTTCAGGATACGAGTACGAGCACACCACCAACGGCGGTCGACTTCACCGCCTACGTTAACTTCCTGAACTCGCACGGCCACAATGTCACCATTCTTTGGAAGAAAGACTTGCCCACTTACTGCAATTGGGGCGCAGGCGGAACGTGGCATATGGCCCCCTTCCCGTGGAAACGCACGGGCGGGAACAGCGGAACGCAGGTCGCTTCAGACGGATTGCCGGCTTTTGATCTGATGCAACTGGATCAAACGTATTTCGATCGGCTGCGTGCCAGGGTAATTCAGCTTCAGCGGAACGGCATTTACGCCATCGTGGAACTGTTCGACGGACTCGGGCTGGCCAACAATCGCTGCTCCAACGATGGCTACCCTTTCACTGCGGGTAACAATGTGAATGGAGTGGACGACGGTGGCGGCACAAACTCCATGACCATGAGCAGCCCCAACGCCGTCACGAACATCCAGGACGCTTACGTGCAGAAGGTGATCGACACCGTGAACGATCAGCCGAACGTGCTGTGGGAGGTTTCCGAGGAAGCTCCGAGTAGTTCAGGCTGGTGGCAAGGTCACATGATTAATCTGATCCATACTTACGAAACGGGCAAGCCCCTCCAACACCCTGTCGGGCTACCCTGGTATAACAACGGAGATACGGTGCTGTACAACGCGAATGCCGATTGGGTAGCGCCGTCGGCGCGGATTTCACCAACGAGCAGTTGTGGCAGCGGTACGCCGCAATGCAAGGTAAACATCAACGATAGCGACCATTCGTATTACGGAATGTGGAACGACAGCGCGCAAACGAACCGCAATTACGTGTGGGAGAACTTCGGGAACGGTAACCAGGTGATGTTCATGGATCCCTACCTGATCTATTGGAGCAGTGGGAACCGCAACTTGTGCCAAACTCAGGACCTGATTCGCGGTGGGATAACATGAGGAACAACCTGGGCTACACGGTCAGCTACGCAAATAAAATGGACTTGGCAAAGATGACGCCGAAGGGAGGGCTGTCCTCGACCGGCTACTGTTTGGCGCAGACGCCATCTGTTGGCGCTGAGTATCTGGTGTATGCACCGAACGGCGGGAGTTTCACCGTAAACTTATCAGCGACGACTCGCGTACTGAACGTAGAATGGTTCGACCCCAGCAGCGGAAGCACCACTTCCGGTGGAAGTGTCTCTGGAGGCTCGACGCAAACGTTCACTCCGCCTTTCAGCGGTGACGCCGTGCTCTATCTAGTGGATGCCGCTGGCCACAACTGAAGCCCGGGCGCCAGTTCGCACCTGTGTTGCTAACCGACTTTGCGACCTGCCGCTTCAGTGCGCTAAACTCAGTCGACGGACATTTTGCGGCTTTCACGTTTATCCCCAGCACCGTTCGCGAGGGCCGGAAAGAGGACTCAGGCCACATGACGCACATCGTTGTCGGAAAGACGGCTCCCGGATTTTCGCTCAAATCTCTCGACAACAAGGAATACTCGCTTAGCGACCTCATCGAACGCGGCCCCGTGATCGCCGGATTCTTCAAGATCTCCTGCCCTGTCTGCCAATTCACGTTTCCGTTTCTAGAACGTCTCTACAAGCACTACGGGGGCAACAACGTAACGTTCCTCGGGATCTCCCAGGACGACGCAAAATCAACGCACAAATTCGCGAAAGAACACGGCATCACTTTTCCCATTCTCCTCGACGACGCGAACGGCTACGTCGTCTCCAACGCCTACGGCCTGACCAACGTACCCACGATTTTTCTGATCGACACCGATGGTGCCGTCAAAGTGAGTTCCATGGGCTTTGACAAGAAGGACCTGGAAACAATTGCCGCATATCTCGCCGAGCGCAAAAAAATATCCATGTCGCCGCTTTTTCGGCGCGACGAAGTTGTCCCTTCCAACAAACCGGGATGAAGCTCGAAAAATTAGGCCCGGTCGGGCCTGAAAGATTGTGGGGCTTTTTTATACCGAAGGATTTGAATAACGCAGGAGGTATAAGAAAAGTCGAATCAAGTTTGGTCGGGCTCGATTTCAAGGAGCTGTTTCTTGTGTTTCGGCGGCCGTTTCCGCTTGTCTGGGATGACGCGCGTGACGGCCGGCGCAATTCCCGAATTCCGCGCCGCGCGCCGCGCTTCGATGGCTTTGTTTAAGACTTTGCTGCGCTTTTTCATCCCGGCCCCAGGGCGGGATTCTACCGGATTTAGAAATTGAAGGATACCTGCAGATCAATGATCCGGTTCGCCGTGGAAGAAGAAAACGGCCTGCCTGCGAGCCCATTCGATTCACCAAAAATCGGCGAGCTGAGGTTTCCGACTGGGTTGGAGACGTTAACATTATTAAAGACATTTCGAGCGTTAACGCCAAATGTCAAATTGTAACGATAATTCGACGGCGTGCCCCCGAACATTCCACCGCCGTGGTCCCCTCCCCCACCGCCGCCGCGCGGACCTCCGCCGCCAGGCCCGCGGCCAAACATGCCGCCACGAGGACCGCCAGCTGCGGCCGATTCCTTTTTTGCACCGAAGCCAAAAGTCTTGCTCAATCGCAAATTCAGAGTGAAGTGGCCCGGACCTGTAACGTCATTAATTGGAATGACGGATGCTCCAGGGAGAGTAACCAAATTGAAGCAGCCGTACGGAGTGTCTTTCGAACCGGCCGCGCCGGCAGAACAGGTTCCAGGCGTCGCACGCGTGTTGAACGACGCGTTTCCATACAAATCCTGTCCAGTAGTGATATTGAAAGGCGCGCCGGAACTGGCAATCATAAAAGGGCTCAAGCGAAAGTCGTAAGGAAGGCCTATCGAGCCGCCGACAAAAACGCGGTGGCGAACATCGAAAGAAGCGCGGCCATAATCCTGCTGCAAGTCAAAAGGATTTGAAGGAATGCTTGACGCGCCTGAAGTGTCGCTATTGGCGTAGTTCAGCGTGTAGTAGCCAAACAGGGAGAGCCTCGTGCCAATTCGAATGCTGCTGTTGACGATCAACTGATTCTGCTTGAAGATGCCTTCGGATTGAAATTCGTTGAGAATTTGGCTGGGCGCCGGAGCAACGGTTGCCCCCGGGGGAATTGGATTGGCATTGATGAAGTTGGTGAAGAATTGATGGTTGCCCCGCGAATTGAGATACGTGATAGAGAGATTGGCGGATTTCGTGAGCTGGCGCTCCAGCGTTACCCCGGTCTGCATGGTGTAAGGAGTGCGCAGCTTGGGATTGATTTGGTAAACCGTCTGCGGAGAAGTGCCGGACGACGGAAACTGAGACGGCGGCACAGCCTGCACCGGATCGAAAAACGTCGGACTCTGAACAAGGTATTGTTGCTGGATGACGCCATTCTGAAGTTGTTGCTGCAACACGAGGTCCGAGCCAAAACGGTCGTAGAAAATTCCGTAACCGAAGCGAAGGACGGCTTTCGGAGACTTATTCTTCCCGTTCGCGCCGATTCCCCAAGCCAGCCCGACCCGCGGCGCAAAATCGGCATGATCGCCGAGATTGTTTTGTGTTTCGTACCGGAGGCCCGAACTGATGGTCACATTCGGCTTGATGCGCCAGTCGTCTTGCAGAAAGACAGCTCCATCCGCCCAAGTCTCATCGGCCATGGCGCTCCCTATGGTGTTGAAGTTCAGCGCATAGAAACTGGCACCGCCACCGTTCTGGGCAGGCGCGTTACCGGCGGCGATGGATTGAAGCGTCCGTTGATAGGCGACAAGACCGGAAATCTGCGGGCAAGTGCTGGGCGGATTGGGAATGTTACATCCGCTGACAGTTGGGTCGATGCGCGAGCCGAAGGAATACACGCCATTGAACCTGGAGTCGGAGGAGTTCTCTTCTTTTGTGACGCGGGCGCGGCCGCCATATTTGATGGAATGCTTGCCGAGCGTCATATAAGTGATGTTCTGAAGTTCATAGCGATTTTGCACATCGTCGTACAGACCCGAACTGTTACCTCCACCGAAGAACGCGCCCAGGATCTGGATGGTAGGAGCGGTGTTCAGTGGATTCTGATTATTGCTTTCGCGGACAAACTGAAACCGCGTTTCGTTGATGGTTCTTGAGCTTAGCGTCTGCGTGTCGCTCACTTGAAAAGTGTGTTCTGTCTCGAGAGAGTTGTAACCGAAGCTAGGCAGGCTGAAAGATGCAAGGGCTGGTGGAAAGTCATTTTGTTCGTTATTTCGCCAATACTGATAACGAGTGGTAAGTGTGTTTCCGGGAGTAACCTGATAATCGAACCGCTGGCTGAAATTTGCGCGCGTGCGAGGATTCGGTACGGCGTCCGTAAATTGCGTCACTTGAAATGTCGTCGGATCAACGAAGGGTGTATTTACGACGTTTAGCTCATTGAGGTTGCGCCGTTCGATGTTGGTGAAGAAAGACACCTTTTTGCCAATGGAACCCCCGAGATTGGCGCTGTACTGCGTGGAATCGTAGCCGGGCTGCGGTGCCGAGCCTTCGAATGGATTGCGGGAATTGAAGGCGTTGGTGTTGCCAGTCACGAAAATCTGGCCGTGAAGCTGATCCGTTCCCGGTTTCGTCAAGATTTCAACCCGTCCGTATCCGAGTTTGTCGTATTCCGAGGAGAAGGGGTTCTGATTGATTCGAATCTCGCGGATGGAAGTTTTTGGCGGAAGCTGCCCGGCGGTGAAGCCATCAATGTAGATCTGACCGCCGTTCGGACCGGCGGAAGGACCAGCGAGAGCCTGGAGTTCGGACTGCAGCTCGTCGGGATCGTCGGAAAGCGCCTCAAGATCTTTGCCCTTCATAACCACCGTTCCAGCGTTATTCGAAGGATCGACATCGACTTTGGTCGAGGAATCGGAAACCTCCACTTTTTCCTCTTCGACCTGGATGACTAGCCCAATGTTCAACTGTTGCGTCTTTCCCGCGAGAATCTCGACGTTTTCCTGCGTAAAAATGGCGAAGCCCTTGGCGACCGCTTTCAGGATGTACGTTCCGGGAACCAGTCCTTTGAATTCATAGAAGCCATCGCGATTGGTAGTGCTGTCCAGTGAGGCGCCGCTTGCGTCGGTCAGGCGGACGGCGGCTTTGGCAATCACTCCACCTGACTGGTCGGTGACGACGCCATTCAGAGAGCCAGCGGTCGTCTGCGCACGCAAATTTCCGGCGACGGAGAAAATCGATAAAAGGAAAACCGAACTCAATAGAACAATTCGGACGAGCCAGAAACGCATCAGATCTCCTGAGTGAACGTGATTTGTATTGAGACTGGACGGCATTACGGCGTGGCCGCTTCCCCGCCGGCCCCAGTGCCTAGGCTCCATGGCGAAAGGATTGTTGACGCGCTGCTCTTGGGAGAAGCCTCCAGAATAGGTTCCACTCCGCCAAGCAGAGTGATTACCGTGGCAACGCCGTTCGCTCCTCCCTCGGTGGCCACGACCATGACGGCGTCGCCCTTCTGCAAGTCCGCCAGTGTGGCGGCTGGCATGCGGCTGATCGCCTGCTGCAAATCGGCGGAGCCTCCTCCTCCGGACCTTCCCATCCCTCCGGACCCAGATCCCACGGAAGGCGGGCCATTCGGTTTCGTTGACGGTTCGGAGTTCGCGGCCGAGCTGGCTCCACCCGCAGTTGTAGCTGTCGACGGTGCTTCGACGGGAGTTCCTTTCAGACGCGCCGCGATCCGCTGTGCCATGGGCGGGGGCAGTTTACGCAACTGTGAGTCGGCCGTGACTTTCACGGTGACAGATTTCTTCAGGGCAAGGTCCTGCACGGTGACGGTGCCTGCGGATGCATCGAGCGCCGAAATGATGCCGGCGATATTTCGAAACGTGCCGGAGACGATTTCATCGGCGGTAAATTCGGCGCCATCGGCACTGCGCGTGCCGCGGGCGCGAAGCTGGTCGCCCGGTTTGATCTGATCGAGAGGAGCAGGCTTCGCGTCATCAAATTTCACCGAGTCCGACGCATACCGGCGCAGTATGGTGTCCTTCGAGAAGTGGATGGCTACTGTCTTCTTTTCGCCCGGAGAAGGCAGCGAAACGTTGATGGTATTGCCCCCCGCATCGACGTTGTTGACCAGCCCTCCGAAGCCGTGCCGCTGCCATTCCTCCCGCTCGCGGGACTGTTTGTCCGCGATGTCCACCTTCTTCATGGCGATGACCGACGCGGCAGCCACGGATCTACCGTCATCAGCAAGTTTGCCGCGCACAAGAATGCGATCGCCCGGCTGAAGGTCCCCCAACTGGATGGGAGTGGCATCCTTCAAGTCTTTCTGGCCGGGCGCGATGCGAACGAGCTTTGCGGAGTCTTGAACTTGAACCGTCATGTCGCTGCCTGCATCAGTGGTCAAAATTATGGTATTCCCGGAAATCGACTTGATCGTTCCCACGGGCCGAGCGGCGGAAGAAGCTTGCGCGGAGGGTTGTTGCCCCGATTGCGGCTGGCCAGCTTGAATCACTGCACTTCCCGCGCTGAGGGTTAGCGAAATCCCAACAATTAAGAGTAAGAGGATTTGTTTGCCCACGGTCCCGCTGCCAAACATCATCTCAATACCACATTCCTTTATTTGCCTTCTCGAACAGGGATGACAATCGGCTGGGCCAACCAAGCCACTGGTACACCTGATTCAAGTCAGGGATTAGACGTTCTAAAGGGTAAACCTCGTTTCACTCGACCCTTTTTCGGCCGCGCAGATAGCATCGCCAGCCACCGCACAAACAATACTCATGCAGTCTGGGTCTGGCGGAAGCGTGTGGGAGTCGAACCCACCATTCGACCCGCGAAGGACCGAATCGCCGGCTTTGAAGGCCGGGAACGTCACCGGACGTTTTTCGCCTCCGCGAACAGTATAGTGAGCGGTCTGCAGACTCTCAAGGAACGTCAGGCGCGCTGGGAAGTGAGCGTGGCAGCTTGCTGCGTGCGAATCAAAGCAGCGACGAGATCGTACAGCGCAGGAGCAGTGCAAACTTCATAGTAGGGATGCGAAGTTGCTCCGCCGACTTTTCCGTCAGGAAGCAATTGCCGCGCGAAGGCCTTGCGTAAGACAAGCAGTTCCACGGACTCGCCGAGCGGCACTTCTCCATAAAACAAAGTGACGTTTTGCTTGCCCCAGGGCATATCGAGCTTCGTTTCAATGGTGTCGAGCGAAATTTCCTCGGAAAGTTTTTGAAACCCTTCCTCGTTGAGCTCGATGCCGTTGTGGTTGTAGCGGACCAGGAATTCGTCCAACTCTTCCGCAGATGCGCCTTCCATGGTGTTTAGAAACTGAAAAATGGAAAAATGGCTTTTTTGTCCGGCAAGCATGCGTTTCGCTAGCTTGGCGCAGCCGGAGAGGCGGTCGGAAAGATTAAGCGCCTTCGAAATCATGATGCGCGAATCGCCGTCCGTCCAGTACGTGGGCGCGGAACCCTGGAAAGCGACTCCTAGGCCGAGTTCGAGCGAGGGAAGATTGCTGTCCGATGCGCGTTCGTTGTACGAATTGCACACGGCGAGAATCTGGCGCGAAAGGATGCACGCCTTGGCGACCGGCCGTGCATAGGCTACGGTCGACTCCGTTTCGAAAATGGCGAGAATGATGGCGTCACCCTCGATGAATACTTTCTTCGCCGAATAGCGGTCCAGAAGTTTCCTGACCGGCTCGTGCAAGTTCAGGCTGAAATGGGAAGCGGGGTTGAGCCCGCGCGAGAGTAAGTCATGAGTCATGCGCGTGGAGCCGCGCACGTCCGACTTGATGATCACGTGCGAGATCACCTGATCCTGGTCCGGCCGGGCTTCTTCTGGAAGCACGCACTCGTACAACCGGTTGTTCAGACGGGAGAGTTCGCGGGCCTTCTCCGTGGTTACCAGGTTGATGCGCTCCATGCAGGTGGTCAGATGTTCCGCGTCGCGCAGATCCCTTCGCAGACGCAGGAAGTCGCCGGCAAACCGCAAAACGAAAGCCAGTTTTTCCTCGCGGGAATAGCGGCGTATTTTCCTGGACAGTTCCTCGATGGCCTTGAGCGATAATTTCTTTGCAGGCACATGCTTGATGACCTGTTCAACTTGCTTCAGCTCCTCTTTCGATACGAGGGCCTTGCGGAGCTGCTGCAAGTGCACGGGCGGGCAGTAATCCGAAGCGATTGGTTGGATTTCGTAGCTTGCCAGAATGTGGTAGAGCACTTCTTGGAGTTCGAGGCGATCGAGGAGCTGAGAGAGCAAGCGTGCGCGCACCGGCGCCTGCTCCTCTCCGGCGGAGCTCACGTCAAACAGGCGCTTGGCGTTTTCCGGTTCGTTCAAGTATTCACCGAGCCTCCCAGCATGATCCTTCACGAAGAAATCCAGTTTCTGCCTGGCGCCGTCAATCTGTGGCCCCAACTCTTCCAGCTTGCATTCCTGGTGCTTGAGCCGGGCGTCCAAATCGTTTAGGGATGCTTTCAGGTCAGCGGGGTCGCCGGAATTCAGGAATTTACTGAAGAAACCATCGTTGCGTTCCAGACGCTTGCGGATGTTTTCCCGCTGCTCCTCGATATTAGCGATTTCAGATTGGATTGCCTGCACGGCTTCCAGCAGCCCGGTATGAGCCTGGATGGCTTCCGTGTGGGCTGGGTCGTGGCTAAAGGTGACGCCGGCTTCGCGGAGAAATTCTTGGAAAAGCTCATCCATGGCTTCGAAGCGGTCGGGGTCGCGCGCATAGTTGCCCAGCAGGATGTAATGCTCCAGAAAAAAAAAGTCGTCTTTGCCGCCGTCAAGAAAAATCAGCCGGTTCTTGCAAAGCTCGTAATAAGGAGCGAAATCTTCGCCAAAGAGAGCCCGGCGGGTTTTTGCGATGACGTTGTCTTCCACGTCGATCACAATCTGCGCCACCTGCTGGCTCACTCGGCGAACGACGCTCCTCCTGGCGGACTGCAGCTCCGACAAACGTGCTTTGATGACGTGCGCCTGCTGGCTGCGCTCGAAATGCTCGCCGCGCTTGCGAATCCATTCCTTGCCTTCGAGGATCAAGTTGGCAAACTGATTGCCGATCTCGAAGGTCAGGAATTTGAGCAAGCCCAAACGGAAGAGCAGGTCTATCTCTATATTTTTGTGATACTTGGCCTGGGTTAAAGAGCTTTGCAGCACTTCGGAGAGCAGCTTGCGAAACCCGGCATGATCCGGCGATCGTGAAGCGCGCAGTTCGATCCCTGAAAGATAAGTATTGCTGGTGTTCTGGCGAATCACGTCGAAAAGATAGTCGCGGGCGGTTTGAACGAATTTCGGGCTCAAGAAAACGTCGTGGTGAATGTTATCGACGCCAATCGCCAACGACTCCATGGGAATCGTGACGTTGTAGCTCTTGAGTTCAGGCCGGGCCTGCTCGGTCGGGCTGGGCGCTAGGATTTCGTTAAGCATCAAGTTGGCCAGAATCTGCTATTTTCACGTTAGCAGCCGCAAGGAAACCGGGCAAGAAATCCAGCGTGGTGCGTAACCAGAGAGTTAGTGAGGTGGATTACTGATAAGCTACAGAACCGTAATCCGCCGGGTGTCGCCCCCCAGGTGCTCCATGCGCACCTGAACTTGTGGCCAGGGAGATTGCAGGGGGAAGCGCTCGGACCACTCCAGAACGGCCACTGAGGGGGTTGCGAACATATCCTCCATGCCAAGAGTCTCAAAATCGTGGAAACTTTCAATCCGGTATAAATCCGCGTGGTAGACCTTGGGGGATTTGCCATAGACGTGAACGAGTGTGAAGGTTGGGCTGGTGACGTCGTCCTCCGTGGCAGCCCCTAGGCCTGAAACGATGCCTTTGGTTAGCGTGGTCTTACCCGTCCCAAGGTCGCCGGTCAGAAGAACCAGTACGGGAGCCTTGAGGCGCTTGGAGAATTCCTTGCCCCATTGGATCGTTTCTTCGGCCGAATTCGTAATGATTTCTTCAGGCACGCCGCTGAATCTCCCTGACGAGCTCATGACGCACCATGGGTATAGCAAATGCCACGCTGCTGGCGAGCAGCCCTGACTCGTCACTCCATCCTCCAGCGAATTCTCCTGCGGCCCCATGAAGATAAACTCCTAATGCAAGGATGCGTGACCAATCTTGCGTTCCGAATTGGGCGGTCAGTGCCGCTAAAACACCGGTCAATACGTCGCCTGATCCTCCCTTGGCGAGCCCGGCCCCTCCCGTGGCATTGGCCCATATTCTGCCGTCATTGGAAGCTATGACGGTGTGAAATCCCTTTAAGATCACATGGACATTCCATCGGCGTGCCACATCCGATGCAATTTCAACTCGATTCGATTGAACGTCAGCTGTCTTGAGGTCTAGCAATCGAGCCATCTCCCCCGGATGCGGCGTAATTGCGAGAAAAGGAGTCTTGCGATTTGCCAACAGATCTCCCTTGCCCGCAAAAGCGTTCAGGCCATCCGCGTCAACAACCACCGGAATCTGCGAATCGCGAACTATGTCCCTGACAAATTGCTGTGTTTCAGGGTGGATACCAAGACCAGGCCCGAGAGCAAGAACGCTCTTTCCCTCAAGAATCTTTCCGAATCGACTGGAATTCACACTCGCGGCGGAGATGGTCCCGTCTTCTGTTGATGTAAGAGCCTCAGTCATGTATTCGGCGTGCGCCGTTGCGATGGTCGGGAGGACAATGTCGGGAGCCGCAATCGTCGTCAAACCGGCGCCACTGTGCAGGGAGCCTAACCCAGCGAGCACTGCCGCACCGGACTTCCCTAAGGAGCCGGCAACTATCAGTGCATGTCCGAAAGTCCCTTTGTGAGAGTCCACGGGGCGGACGAGCGCCAATGATGCGAATTCGTCTGGACTCGCGAGACGAAGGTTCCCCTTGCCGATCTCTTCTACGAGCGCGGGCGGTGAGCCAATCATCCGGACCAGCAGTTCACCGCAACAGGGCGCATCCGAAGAAATGAGTTGCCCCACCTTGGGAGCAGTGAATGTAATGGTTTTGTGCGCCCGAAGAACAGGTCCCTGAACGGCTTCGCCATCCGAAGGGAGGCCGGAAGGAGTGTCAACAGCGAGGATTAGAGCAGGAATCGGGGCAGAAGCAGAGCGTGATAGACGATTTAAGTCCTCTATCGCTCGAGCGATTAAACCAGATGCTCCACCACGTAGCCCAGTGCCGAGGAGCGCATCCACGACTATGTCAGCCCAAGCAATCTCCTCCCAGACTTTTCTCCAGGCCGCCTCGTCTTTCACTTCAGTGGTCGGACCGCCCTCGTCCGTCCAGCGCTTGCAGTTTTGGGCGGCGTCGCCACTCAAGTCTTGTGCGGAACCGAAAAGATATGCTCGTACGTGAACATCATGTACCTCTTTCTGAAGGTGCCGGGCACTCACGAACCCGTCTCCGCCGTTGTTTCCTTTTCCGCAAAGAACCACGATCCGGCGAGTTCGGTCCAAATGCCTTGAAGCACGATAATCACGGATGACTCTGCAAACGCTTGTTCCGGCAGCTTCCATCAACTGCAGGCTGGGGATGCCGTAGCGCTCGGTGGTGAGTCGATCGACTTCGCGCATCTCGGCAGCAGTGAGAGCTTTCATGGGAGGCTCACGGCAAAATCAAAGCATCCAGCCGCCGCTGACATTGACGACCTGTCCGGTAACGTATTCGGCTTCCTCGGATGCGAAAAAAGCCACCGTGCCGGCAACATCTTCAACGGTCGGAGGGCGGCCGATGGGGAACCGTGCGTCGCGAATCTTGCGAGCTTCTTCCAGCGTCAGCTCGTTTTCATCAATGCTGGAAGGGTTCACGACGTTCACGGTGATGCCGTTCTTGGCTTCCTCAAGCGCCAGGGAACGTGACAATGCCACGACTGCCGCCTTGGCCGCTGCATAGGCGGAGATTTTCGCCTGGCCAAACGCGCGCTCCGCGCCGACGGCACCCATATTAATAATCCGGCCCCAGCGCGCTCTGCGCATATGCGGTAATGCGGCCCGGCACATGTATAAAACGGTGAGAAGATTCGAGGTGAAGATGCTTTGCCAGTCCTGAAGCGACGATTCCGCAAGCGTGCCCCAGCGAAAATCTCCAACGTTGTTGACAATGACATCCAGACGGCCGAAACGATCGGCCACCGTCTTGATCAACTGGTCGCAGCGCCCCGCGTCGGTGATATCCGTCTCCACCGCAACGCAATCGACTCCATTGGCCTGCAACTGCCGCAACGTCTGCTGCGCCGCTACTTTGTTGGAGCGATAGGCGATGGCCATGCGCGCGCCATCCTGCGCCAGCCGCAGAGCAAGCCCGCGGCCGATTCCTCTGCTCCCGCCTGTCACCAGCGCCACACGATTACGAAGCGACATTCGTCTCCCCGGCAAATCTCTTGGAAGGATTTTCAGTATAGCCTAGCAGAAACAGAGGCACTACCGAAGCCGAGCGACGATCACTGTCATATCGTCGGCCTGTTCAGGAGTCCCCGCCCACTCTTCGGCTGCGGCCATCAGCGACTCCGCGACCATGAGCGGCGCGGCACCCTGCACGCGCTCCGCGGCCTCTTGCAATCGGCGAATTCCAAATTCTTCACCGTACACGTTTTCCGGCTCAATCAAGCCGTCGCTGTATCCGATCAGGAGCGCCTCGGGACCGACCATAAGCTCCCCTTCCTCATAGATGTAATCTTCCATCACGCCCAGAACCATGCCACCTTTATCCAATTGTTCCGAACCGTCCTTGCAGATCAGGAATGCCGGCAGGTGTCCAGCGTTTGTATAGCGCAGCGTTCGCGTACTGCTGTCGTAGGTTGCAATGAAGAATGTCGCGAACCGGTCGTCGCCAGTGTTGCGCACTAAATGCTTATTCAGTCTGGAAACCAGCTCGGACATGCTCAGGCGTTCGCTGCCTTCCGTAAGCATCTGGCTGCGCAGCGCCGCTTGCAGACTGGCCATCAGCAGTGCCGCCGAAATTCCCTTCCCCGAGATATCCGCGATGGCAATGGCGATGTGTGTCGGGCTGAGCTGAATAAAGTCGTAGTAGTCGCCGCTGACGGACCGCGCGGCCTTGCAGATTGCTTCGATCTCCACTCCTGGCACGGACGGCAAGGTGCTCGGAAAAAGCTGGTTTTGCACTTCCCGCGCGATGGAAATCTCATTCTCCAGACGCTGCCGCTTATTTTCTACCTCCACGAGCTCGCCGATGGAAGCGGTCATAGTGTTGAATGACTCGGCCAGCTCCGCTAGTTGGTCCTGTTGCTTCATCGATATCCGGTGAGAAAAGTCTCCCGCCTTCACAAACTGTGTAGCCTGATAGAGGTCTGCAACGGCATTGGTGATCCGGCGGGTCAGCACAATGCCTGGAATCAGCGCCACGATTCCGATGAGAACAAAAAGAGCGAACAGCCCAATCGCCATCCGCCGGTAAGTATCGCGCAGCTCGCCAAACGACGTGAACATTCGCGCGTTCAACTGAGAGGGACGCGCATTGAATACCGCTAGGACAGGCCGAAGCGGTTCTACAATGCCGTCCTGCCCCACATATATCGAGTCCAGCCGCGACACGACTTCTACCGGCACGTCAATCCAAATCATAGCGGGCTGCAGCGTCCGATTTTTCGCCACGATGCGGTCAGCCGTAATGTATTGACCATTTGCTGTGGGATAAATAATTCCCTCGCGCGCTCCGGGCACATATTTCTCCGTCAAGCTAAGTTGGATCGCGCCGAGATCCGGCGCAATTCCACTGAGAAAGTCAGCCGTGACCGGCACGCGCAAGGTCACCAGCCGCACGCGCCCTCGCTCCGGCATCGCCCGTATGCTCATTAACGAAAGCTGTTCGCCTTCCTGCACGATACCCGCAAAGGACATCGCCCCCAGCCCGGCTACCTTCCCCAGCAAACTTGTGTCATTGGAGAACGCGATATCTAATTTCGGAAGCTCGCGGTCGTGTACGGAGTGAGACTGCGCCGCCAGTACGCGCTCGGACTCCTGCTCGCTTATGCCCTTTGGCAGGGTCGAGTGCGCGGCGGCGATGTGCTCCGAAATATCTGCAATCATGGCGATACGTTGCTGCAGGTCTTCGTGCAACAGGTAGGCGCCCAGCTGAGAATATAGAATGCGGCCGGCAAGAACAGCCAACGTCACGATCGACAAAATTGGAACCACCGCAATAAACAGATAGGCAACGATCAGCCGGTTGCGGAGGCTCCACAACAGCCGGTCTCTCCACCAGCCGATTAGCCGGAACAGAAGATAGACTCCCGCAAGAACCGCCAGGTATTTCAAGAAACTGAAGACACCGCCTTGAAAGCCAAAGACGGTGGCCAACAATCCTCCGGCCGCCACTGCCGTGGAAGTTAGATCGGGCCACGTGAGGCGGTTCCAGACTTCTTTTAGGCTGGCGCGGAGGGATTTCATCATGCCGTCATCGGAATGAATACTTTACCTGAATCGCCGTAGCGAATGCAGTGGGAGCATCGAGCGGAGCAAAACAGGCCAGGCGTCGTCGGCGCCGAGTTCCAAGAGTTACTTCATGCCATTGCGGACTTTGCTGTTTTTCACGCTGTAGGTGAAATAAATGATCAGGCCAATTATCAGCCAAACAATCAGCCGCACCCAGGTGACTCTGTTCAGACTGGCCATAAGCCCAAGCGAGACAATAATTCCCATCACCGGCACGAAGGGAACCCACGGTGTCCGGAAGGGCCGCTCCAGGTCCGGACGGCGAACGCGTAAAATCAAAACAGCCGCGCAAACGATAACAAAGGCCAGGAGCGTACCGATGCTCACCATCTGCCCAAGACTGCCAATAGGGACGAGCGAGCCGAAGATAGCGGCACCCAATCCGACAACTGCCGTGGACTTCCATGGAGTGCGAAAACGTGGGTGAATGTCGCCTGCCCACTTCCACAGCAAGCCGTCGTGGGCCATCGAGTAAAATACGCGCGATTGTCCCAGCAACATCACCAACATCACCGTGCTCAGTCCAGCCAGCGCTCCCGCATTGACTACATAGCTGCCCCACTTTACCCCCGTCTCGCGAATAGCCAACGACACCGGGGCGCCAATGTTAAGGCGCGAGTAGTGCACCGTTGCGGTAAGCAGCCCGGACACGGCGATGTACAGGAAGGTGCATATGACCAGCGATCCTAGGATGCCGACGGGCATGTCCTTTTGCGGGTTGCGCGCCTCTTGAGCTGCGGTCGAAACAGCATCGAAACCGATGTACGCGAAGAAAACAACTGCGGCGCCTCGCAGGACGCCCGACCAGCCGTAGGCGCCGAATGTGCCTGTGTTCAGCGGCAAAAATACCTTCCAATTGGCGTGAGCGATGTCAGGGTGCTTCAGAACAAAAGGCAGCGCGACAGCGATAAAAGTCAACACTGCGGTGAGCTTCACGAACACGATGGCCGTGTTGAAGTTGGCCGATTCTTTGATGCCCAAAATCAGGATGGTGGTAACGGCAAGGATGGCTAGGAACGCGATCAGGTTGAAGCTGGCCGTGGCGTGCGGCAGGGCGGCCAACTGCTCGGCAGGCAGATTAAAAGTAGTCGCCGGCGCCCACCGGCCATCGACCATGACCCAAAGAGCTCCCGGCACGTCGCAGATCTGCGGCGGCAAGCTGATACCATAGTCCTGCAGGAACGCTACAAGCGTGCTGCTCCAGCCACTGGCTACGGTCGCAGCGCCAAACGCATATTCCAGGATCAAATCCCAGCCGATGATCCAGGCAATAAGTTCGCCGAGCGTGGCATAGCCATAAGTATAGGCAGAGCCGGCGATAGGAATCATCGAAGCGAATTCGGCATAGCAGAGACCAGCGAACACACAGCCTGTCCCAGCGAGTACATAGGAGAGCATGATGGCTGGGCCAGCATAAAGTGCTGCGGCCGAGCCGGTGAGCACGAAGATGCCTGCGCCGATGACAGCCCCGATTCCCAGCGTAATAAGGTTGACGGGGCCGAGTGCCCTCTTCAGACTGTGCTCTCCTGTATCGGCAGCCTCTTTCATCAGCGTGTCGAGCGACTTGGTTGCGAACAAGGGGTTGCCCATGCAACTCCTCCTTTGGGGGATGGCCCCGCTTCCTCATGACGCCGCCAATTTGGCCTTATGCATTGTAGGGGCGCAGCACGTCGCGCCCCTACAAAGAATTCGACTATTGCTCTAGTCCAGCGTTAGCGCTCCGCCGCGACCACCACGACCATAGCAGATAGACGGGAACGCCAAGCAAAACAATCTCCAGACCCTTTCCCGAGGTTTGCGTCTGGTAAAGCAAAAGCACAAACATAATTGCGACCGCGGCAAAGATATAGAGCGCGGGAACAATCGGGTACCCGAACGCGCGATACGGCCGCTCGGCATCTGGCCGTTTTGCACGCAGCACAAAAATCCCGATGATCGTCAGCACATAAAAAAGTAACGCGGCAAAAACAACGTAATTGAGCAGGTCGCTATAAAGATTGCCGTATGTGATCGCGCCAGCCGCGTCCACGCGCCGCGTTCTTAGCAATATCAGGATAGCGATCCAAACGCCTTGATAAATCAACGCCGTACCGGGGACGCCTTTCTTGTTCAGCGTGCCAGTGGATTTGAAAAAGAGGCCATCCTTTGCCATGGCATAAGTGACGCGCGCACCGGCCAGAATCAATCCGTTGTTGCAGCCAAACGTCGAAATAATGATCGCTCCGGCCATGAGCATCGCGCCCGTGGGTCCGAAGATGGCGTTTAATGCCGCGCTGGCCACGCGATCATCAGGAGCGGTCTGAATCTGCACCAGTGGCAGCGTGCAAAGATAAGCCAAATTCGCAAGGCAATACAGCATGATCACGATAATCGTGCCGAAGGCCATCGAGAGAGCCACGTCGCGCTTCGGGTTTTTCACTTCCGCGGCCGTAAACCCGATGTTGTTCCAGGCGTCCGCGGAAAACAGCGAGCCGACTTGCGCCACACCATATGCCACCAACAATCCAAACGCGCCGCTGGCAGCAGTTATCGTTGGCACAAAACTCTTTAGAAAACTCGCGCCCGGCTCGATGGGCTGCGCATTTCGAATCGTCCAGAAGTGGCTGAAATTCTCGGTAATCGCCCCGGCATTCCTCCCCACAAAAATGCCCAGGAAAATCAATCCCACGAGTGAGAGTGTTTTTGCGCTTGTGAACACGTTTTGGATCAGCTTCCCAAGCCGCACGCCCAGCGTGTTGATGAAGGTCAGGAACACAATCATAAGCACGCCCACCAATTGCTGGACAGAGAGGCTGATGGCGTATTTCGAACCGAGGGCAATGGGATGAATAATCCATGCATTCGGCGATATCGCCGGCCACAGAATGCCCAAATAGCGGGCAAATCCAACAGCCACAGCCGCGATGGTTCCTGTCTGGATCACCAGGAAAAGCGTCCAACCGTAAAGAAATCCCCACAGCGGAGAGTAGGCCTCACGCAAATAAACGTACTGACCGCCGGCGTGCGGGAACAGCGCTGCCAGTTCACCGTAAGAAAGCGCGGCGGAAATCGTCAGCAGTCCCGTGAGAATCCAGGTGAGCAACAGTCCGCCCGCGGAACCCGTTTGCCGCGATATATCCGCGGCCACAATGAAGATGCCCGATCCGATCATCGAGCCCACCACGATCATCGTGCCGTCGAACAAACCAATGGCGCGCACAAAGCCAGGCTCCGATTTTGCCCTGGTGTCCGCGAGAGGATGTGTTGTGTCAGCCATTCGCCGAATGCCTCAGCCTATCGCCGCATGGTTAATAGCTCCCAGCTGGTCGATGTATTGCCTTGCGCGCATCGCAGGCTCCGGAGCCCCAAGAATGTCCCTGATAACCGCCACGCAATCGGCCCCTGCCTCGATTATCTCAGGCGCGCTCTGCAATGTGACGCCGCCAATTGCCACGATTGGTTTATCAGTTAGCGGCCTGACCTTTCGAACGAACTCCGTGCCAACAACAGGGTCGGGGTTTGACTTTGTCCCCGTGGCAAAGATGGGGCCCACAGCGATGTAATCCGCGGAAGATGCGGCGGCGTGCTGGAACTGTTCGAGATTGTGCGTGGACACTCCGACAAGTTTCTCCAGCCCAACTACGCGCCGCGCTTCCTCCACGCCTAAATCATCCTGGCCGACATGAACGCCGTCTGCTCCCACAAGGGCCGCGACATCAGGGCGGTCATTCACCACAAACCGAGCTCCCTGCGATGAAAGCAACGAAACCAGTTTTCTTGAGGATTCGAAAAGTTTGCGCGCGGACGCCCCCTTATTCCGGTACTGGAACAACCGGACACCGGCGGCAACAAGCTCTTGAGCGCGCTCTTCCGGAACGGTAAGCAATGCTGCGTCTAATATCACATACAGCCGCGGTAGAACAAGGCGCTTCAATGTTTATTTTCCGTTCGTTCCCAGCAATCTTTCGATGAAGTGGGTGTCAAACTTCCCCGCAGCAAAATCCGGATCCGCCAGAATCCGGCGGTGCAACGGAATCGACGTCTTGATGCCTTCGATGACGAACATCTCAAGCGCCCGCTTCATGCGCCCGATGGCCTCCGTCCGGTCGCGCCCCTTAACGATGAGCTTTGCAATCATCGAATCGTAGTAAGGAGGAATGACCGCGTCGGCATAAGCGGCGGAATCCACTCGCACGCCTGTGCCTCCCGGCGCCTGAAACGTCGTAATGCGCCCCGCGGACGGCACGAAGGTCACCGGATCTTCCGCGTTGATCCGGCACTCGATCGCGTGGCCGGAGGGCATAATCGCTCCGGTCGCATCTTCCATCTTTTCGCCGGAAGCGATGCGAATCTGGGCTTTGATTAAATCCACGCCGGTTACGAGTTCGGTCACGGGATGCTCGACTTGAATGCGCGTATTCATCTCGATGAAGTACAACGCGCCGTCCTGGTCCATCAGGAACTCGACAGTCCCGGCGTTGGTGTAACCGATTTGTTCCAGCGCCTTCACCACCTTGGCGCCAAGTTCCTTCCGCTGCTTGGGCTCCATGACCGGCGAAGGCGATTCCTCCACTAGTTTCTGGTGCCGTCGCTGGATGCTGCATTCGCGCTCACCCAGATGCACCACTTTCCCGTGCTGGTCGCCCAGCACCTGAAACTCGATGTGACGAGGGTGTTCGAGAAATTTCTCCGCGTAAACGTCCGGCGTACCAAAGGCTTGCTGCGCCTCGCTGCGCGCCGTCTGGTAAGCGGAGAGAAGCTCATCCTGTTTGCGTACCACGCGCATGCCGCGTCCGCCTCCACCTGCGGAGGCCTTGAGAATCAGCGGATAGCCGATGCGCGCCGCTTCTTTCGCGAGCTGCTCTTCCCCGTCGACAACGCCCTCGCTTCCCGGAATGGTTGGCAGGCCGGCGGTTTTCACTTCCCGCCGCGCGCGGTCTTTTTCACCCATCATTTCGATGATTTCCGGCCTAGGCCCGATGAAGGTGATTTCCGACGCTTCGCAGACCTTGGCGAAGTTGGCGTTTTCGGAAAGGAACCCATATCCCGGATGAATGGCGTCCACGTTAGTAATTTCGGCGGCGCTGATCACCTGGGGGATGTTCAGGTAGCTCTCGCTGCTACGCGCCGGCCCGATGCAAACCGCCTCATCCGCAAATCGAACATGGAGGGAATTGCGGTCCGCCTCGGAATACACCGCAACTGTCGATATGCCCAATTCTTTGCAGGCGCAGATGACCCGCAGGGCGATTTCCCCGCGATTGGCAACTAGGATTTTCTGGAACATGGTCTGGCGGGCCAGCTACTTTTTCCGGCTCGGACGAATGCCAAAGAGAGGCTGCCCATACTCAACCGGCTGTCCGTTTTCCACGAAGATCCGCATAACTTCGCCGGAGACATCGGATTCGATCTCGTTCATTAGCTTCATCGCTTCCACAATGCAAAGCACCTTTCCCGCCTCCACGTACGTCCCTACCTTTACAAATGCCTCCGTTCCGGGGCTGGGAGATTCGTAGTACGTCCCGACGATCGGGGATTTGACCAGGTGCAGCTCTTCCGAGGAACGCGCCTCGGCAGTCGGGGCCGAAGCACCGCCGGACGACAATTGAGGAGCTTCCAGCGACCCGGGAACGATAATCTCAGGTGCGGCTACGGCTCGGAGAGGCGCAACCGGGAGCCCGGCCGAAGGCTTACGCAGCCTTATGCTTAGGTCACCCCTGCTATATTCGAATTCCTCAAGATTGTGCTCCGTCATGAACTGAAAGAGCTGTTCGATCTGCTGGATTTCAGGATTGCCAAACGACGGGCTGGACTTGCTCGGCTTTTTGCGTTTCATGCCTTTTTTTAGATCTCAATGAGATCCCGCGGTGCGCGGGTCAGTACTTCCGTATGGCCGGCGTGAACGGCGACATCATCCTCAATGCGTATCCCGCCGACTCCCGCCGAATATACGCCCGGTTCAATTGTGATGACGTTTCCCGGCTCCAGGCGCCTCTTCCGCCCCCGCGCCACCCTGGGATCTTCATGCACTTCCAATCCAAGCCCATGGCCCGTGCTGTGAACAAAGAGATGGTCCAGGTGATAGTCGGCTAAAACTTGCCTTGCCGCTGCATCGACGTCCCCGCACGCCGCGTCGTTCTTTGCTGCTGCGATTGCTGCCGTCTGGGCCTCCAAAACCGCCTGATACCACAACCGGATGCGTTTTGGGGCCCGCCCCACGTACACTGTGCGGGTTATGTCGCTGCAATAGTGGCCGAGTATAACACCCAGGTCCAACACGACCAACTCATTTCTCCCCAGTCGCTTGGCCGTGGGGCGCGCATGTGGCAACGCAGATCTGCGTCCGAATGCGACAATTGTCTCAAAAGCCGGCCCCGACGCTCCCCTCTTTCTCATCTGGTATTCGATCTCAGCTCCGACCTCAAATTCTCGTATCCCGGGCTTTAGCAGCCTGATGGCCGATTGGACCACTTCACCAGCCAGGATGGCCGCCCGTCGCATTTGCGCCAGTTCTGCAGGGTCCTTCCGCATGCGCAGGCTCTCCACTTTGCCTGGAGCTGAAACCCACCGCACCCGCGCTCCGGCCGCTTTGCGCAGGCTGCGAAACTGTCCGACCGTTATCTGAGTGGGATCGAACCCCACGCGACGGAACCTGGAATCCCTTAAAACCTGGCCGACGGATTCAAACAGCGAATGTTTTTGCTGGAGGATGCGGACTCCGGACATTTCTTCCCGGCCCTGCACCATAAATCTTCCATCCGTGATGAGACTAACGCCCTTCCGCGACACGATCAGCGCACCGGACTCCCCGGTGAACCCCGTCAGGTAATACCAGTTAGCCGGGCTCGTTATCAGCAGCGCATCGATTTTCGCGTCTCGGAAACTCAAGCTGAGATCGTGGCGCCGTCGATGCAGAGGTGTCTTCATAAAATGGAACGAGGAGACCATAGTCTCCTCGTTTCCAGCTGTGTTGAAAGAGTATTCCCGAATTACCCCGGAATAATGCGCGGCGTAAGGAAGAACAGCAGTTCCTGGGATGATGTCGAGACAGCCGTACGCTTGAATAGGTGCCCGATCAGCGGCAGGCTCCCAACCAGCGGAACCTGAGAGATGTCCGTGCGCTGAGTGGACACGATGATTCCGCCGATCACCACTGTCCCACCATCTGCCACCGTCACCTTGGTTTCCGCGGCTTGGGTATCTAACGCCGGAACTCCCTGAACTCGTGGAATACCGGTGTCAATCTGCGTGTTCTCCACCACTACATCCATGAACACTGTACCTTCGGCCGTGATCTGTGGAGTGACTTCCAGTTTCAGCACCGCATCTATGAACTGGACAGAGATCGTATTATTGATCGTTGTTTGAATGGGAATCTTGGTTCCCTGCTTGACTGTCGCCCTCTCGTTGTTCTGTGTGATGACCTTCGGCTTCGACAGCAGCTTGCCAACTCCCTTGGCTTCCGCCGCGGTAATCATGAAATCGATGGCAAAGTTGGGTGACGTGAAAAGGTAGCTCATGCCGCTGGTGGGAGCGGACGCACCGAGGTTCGTTACCAAGGGCATCTGAACGTTCGCCGGTGCCGGTGCACCGGTTCCCGACGGCGTCGGTGGCGTGCCGAAAGTGAGTGCTGGCGAAGTGGATACACCAGGGAGTATCGTCCGGAAGATCGGGCTGGCGCCCACGGCCGAATTGCCGCCAAAGATATTGTTCCCGGCGGATGTCGCAAACGCGAGCTGAGTGCCGATATCCCGCGCGAAGGAACGTGAGGCCGAAACCACTCGCGCTTCGATTTCCACCTGCTGCGACTTGCGGTCCAGATTGCGGATCAGGTTGTCAATGATGGGAATGACCGACGGAATGTCGCGAATGATCAGCTGGTTCGAACGGTCATCGAATAAGATGTCGCCGCGCGAACTGAGGAACTTCTTTAGCGTCGGCGCCAGCGTCGCCGCTTTAGCATAGCTCAGTACACGGGGTACGGTCACCGGCGTGACTGCTTCTGCTTGCGCCTTCTCCAGGTCCCGCTGCGTCTCGGCTTCCGTCTTGAGAGTGGCGCGCGTCGCGATGCGTAGCACGTTGCCGTTCAGTTGCTTGTCGAGGCTGTTGTTCTGCAGCACGATGTCCAGTGCCTGATCCCACGGTACTTCATCCAGAACGATGGTGAGGCTTCCTTTGACCGCCGGATCCAAGACCACGTTCAGCCCGCTGATTTCGTGAATCAGCCGGAAGAAATCCTTCAGGTCGACGTCCTTCAGGTTCACCGAAATCGGCTCACCGGTGTACTTGCCGGCTGGAGTTGCTGCCACCGCCGGGGCCTGGGCAGCCATTGTGGTGGCCGCTGTGTTTGCCTGCTGCACCGCTTGCTGGGCCGCTTGTTGCGTCGTGGAATCCGGACGGACAGGTTCCTTCTTTTCATTGAACGATGCCAAAGTGACTGAGGGCTGGGCCAGTTCGCTTGGCAAAGGGAAGCGAGGAGCAGGAATCTTCGAATCCTTGGAGGAGCGCCCCGCCACCATGCGGGGTGGTGCTGTACGGTAATCGAATTCCTGTCGTGGCTTCTCCTGCTCGGACGTCAAAGTCGCCGCGCTTGACGCCGGTTGTACGGGCGTCGTTGACGGGTTTTCAAAATAGATGACTACAGCATCGCCATCGCGGGCAACCCGGTACGGCGTCACTGTCGTAAGATCCACCACCACTCGCGCGACGTCCGGCCGGTATTGTCCGATGCGCACTCCGCGCACAGGAGCGGATATCCCCGGGATGACCGTCTTCTGCACTGCTAGCCGGGCTCCCGCAAAATCCAGCACCAAGCGCTCCGGGTTTTGCATGCGGCCGGCATGAACGTCAAGACGTCCCTCGCCTTCCACGCGCACAGCCGACCGTTCCGGCGCTTGGGTTATGGCAACGCTGGAGATGACAGCGCCGGCCGCTGTCCCACCAGCGGGCGTCTGCGCAAGCGTCGGGCTGGTCGTCAGCGCAACACTGGCAAGGATTAGGTAGCCATGCCGAAGGGCCGGCCAATTCGTCTTCATTGCAGTTCTCCTGGACTGGAGTAAATTCGTTTGTTCACTTGACGTTCGACGGGCTTTCCAAAGGCGTCTTTTCCTTCTTCATGGAAGGACACGCTATCCATCGAAATTTTTTCCACGCTCCCGTCATATAGACGGTCGCCCTCGCGCAGGAAATACGTGCGCGATTGAGGATTTGAGACCACTGCGATCATCCCATTCGGGGAACGCACGATTCCGTCAAGTCGCAGCGTGCTGACCTGCAAACCCAGCTTGCCCGGCGGCAGATTCGGTGTTCCTCCCTTGTTCTGCCTGCCCACTAAGGTTTCGAAAGGATCCCGCCGAGCCTGTTTGATCTCGCTCTCAGCAGCCGTCGGAGCGGAACCCGGAGTCGAGGCCCTCTCAACCACCCGGCGCGCTGGTTTTGCAGCTTTAGCCTTGCCCCGCGTCTTCGTGCCTGGCTTCGCTCCGCTCTTGGCGGCAGCAGTGCCAGCTGGCTTTGTCCCTTGCGCCGCCGGCTTGGTAGCTGGCTTGCTCTGCGCCGGTGCCGCGGGCTTGGCCGCTTGTGGTGTGGGCTTGGTCGCAGTCGTCGCCGCGGGCTTGGCCGTTTGCTGCGCGGGCTTGTCGGCATCCTGCTGTGCGGACTTGGCACTGCTGGAAGTGGACGGCTTCGCCTGCGCCCGCAATCCGGGCGCCGCTGTCGCAACCAAAATCCCTAGTCCGAGAGTTATCGCTGAACGCATAGTTCGCTCATTCCCGCTCAGGGTTTCCCAGCCGCACCGGCTGCAGGCTTGGCTCCGGCTACAGGAACCGCACCCGTATCGGCGGGCTTGGTAAAGAATGTTGTTGCCGTGAAAATTCCAGAAACCGTTGTTCCCGGTCGCGTCGCGTACTTCGTGCCCTTCGACTTCTCTGGATCGTCAAACGTCAGGTCGCCCACATTGATAATTCGCGACAGACGGCCCAATCGCCCGAAGAAATCCAGGATATTGAAGTACGGGCCGTCGGCCTGCACTTCAAAAGGCATCTCGTAGTGATACTCCTTCGGAACAACAGCCTGCGCCGTCAGGCGCCGGATCTGCACGTTCGACGCGCTCGCCGCCCCTTGCAACAGCCGGATAAACTCGTCGGTCTCTTTTTCTTCGGGCACGATGGTTTTCAGCGTGTCCAATTGCTTCGAAAGCGCATCCATCTGCTGTTTCAACTCTCCGTAGCGCTGCTTGTAAACCTGCAGCTGGGTCACTTCCTGGTTGAGCTTGGTGCGTTGCTGAACGGCCTGGTCGACCTCGTCACGCTCGCGCGCAATCGGCGACCCCGGCACGTACACACCCACCAGAACCAGCACAACGGCAACTGCCGCGGCCACCAGGGCCTGCATGATCACGGACATGTCTCGAAACGGATTGGCCATGGCGCTCTCTTATCCTTTCTTCGCCGGCGCCTTCGCAGCCGCGGCGGGAGCCGGTGTATTGGCCGGCCGCGCCTGCACTGCGGGGGGCGGAGTGATTTCAGCGGAAATCTGGAACAGGAACGTTTGCACAGCCGTGCTCTTATCGTCCTGTTTCGTTTCCTTGATTTCGACTTTCTGGAAGTAACCGGAGCGCTTCAGCGCCGTGATGAAGTTCGCGACCGCGTTCACCGACGCCGACGAGCCTTCCATCGAAAGCACGCTTCCCTTGCGCACCATCTCGGTAAGCCACAGATTCTCCGTCCGCGACACCGTGTTGGCCACCATATCCAGCAGTTCTTGCCCTCCGGTGCGGTCACGTTGCAACTGCTCGATCGTCGACACGCGCTGCTGCAGAACTGCCTTTTGTTTTTCGAACGCTTCCACTTGCAGCTTGGTCTGCTCGAGGTCGGTCTTCTGCGCCGTCAGCCTCTTGATTTCTGCGTTTTCCTTATTCAGCTGGTTCTGCCACGTGTAATAGAAAAATCCCAAAACCAGAACGCCAAGGATTACTCCCGCGCCTATAAACAGCGTCGGAAGCGCCCCGCCCGTGTCTCCCGTCGAAACCGTGCGCCGTGAGGCCTTCGGCCGAATTTGTCCAAGTAGGTTTATGCGGATCATGGCTAGTCGAAGCTCCTCAGCGCCAGACCTACGGCAATGGCCAGCCGCGGCGCCATTTCGCGAATCTGGTCATCACTGTGCTTGCCGGGATCAATCATCACTTTGCGAAATGGATTCAGCTCTTCCACCGGCATCGCGAACTCTTCCCGCAGCAAGTCCACCAGGCCCGGGACGCGCGCCGTTCCGCCTGCCACCACGATGCGCTGAATGTTCTCGCCGCTGGCCGTTGCCCGGAAGAAATCGAAAGTCTTTTGAATTTCCAGCGTCAGAATGTCCGAAACGCTGCGCAGTATTTGTTGCTTCTGTTCGTCCGTCACGCTCGGCAGCGAATCGCCTCTCTTCAGCCGTTCCGCGTCCTCGAAACTGAGGTCCAGCTCCTTCTGCAGCGCGTCCGTATACTGGTTCCCGCCCACGCTGACGTCGCGCGTGAACAGCGGCACTCCGCCGCGCACGATGTTAATGTTCATCACGCTCGCGCCGATATTCAACAACGCCACCGTCTGTCCCGCATCCGGTTCATAGTTGACTTCGAAACAATTCTGCAATCCGAAGGCGTCGATGTCCACCACAACTGGCGTTTTACCCGCCTGCGCCAGTACGTTGGTGTGGTTCAGAATCTTGTCTTTCTTCACCGCCACCAGCAAAACATCCATCTGCGAGTCCATTGACTCCAGCAGTTGATAGCTCAGGTTCACGTCCGCGATATCGAACGGAATGTGCTGGCTGGCCTCTGAAGGAATGCGGTCGTAAAGCTCTTCCTCGGTCATCAGGGGGAGTGGCACGCGCTTGACGATCACCGAGTGTCCTGAAACCGATGTCGCCACATTCTTTGTCTTAACCCGTTGTGCATCGAAAATCTTGCTGATGGCGTTCGCAACTTGCGGCGCGTCCATGATCGCGCCGTCCACCACCGTATCCGGTGCCAGCGATTCCATTCCGAAGCTCACCAGCTCATACCCGGATTTCGTTGATTTCAGTTCCACGGCCTTGATCGAACTGGACCCGATGTCCAGTCCCACCAGCTGTCGGCTCTTCTTTCCGATTCCAAGCATTTCGCGGCCCCTTTTCTTACCGGCGTCCCTGTTCCCCCGTCAAACTACCGGCGTCTCGCTGTGGCCTGGCTCATTTTCCGTTCCATCCAGCGGTCCAGTATCGTTTTACGCAGTTTCCAACGGTTGCCGAGTTTAAACGCGGGAATTTCGCCTTCCGTGATGTAACGGTACAGGGTATCCGGGGAGATTCCCAGATACTGCGACGCCTGCCGCACATTCATCACTTCGCGCGATTCGCTCACGAAGAACGCCACCCCGGCATCCAGATGAACCACAAAATTTAAACGTCCGTGAGTTGCGCCGACCTGCGCTTGCGGAGGTTGGAGGGCGCAACCCGTGGAAGCTTTATGACATTCTATACCTCCGACCGTCAAGGGAATCTATAGGGCTGTTGTCCTATCAATACGGGTAGTTCTAGGCAATTCGGGGGTATTCGCCGCTAGTACCTACCCAGGTTGGGGGCCATGTCTCCCAATGCCACAATTAGTTGTGGCTTTGCACTCCCCGCCGCCTGTCCGCAGGGGCGGTTATCCTTTGCAATCAGCCCCGTTTCCTTGGAAAAGTACTACTTACGCCTTACGCTTGCGAATCTATTTCCTTCTTTATTTTTTGTCGTCGCGAGAAATCGCACCGAGTTCCGCGCCCCCGCCCCGCGCGTTTGCATGAAATTTTCTCACGATTTATCCAGCGAAAGTGACTTCCACAGCGCATCGACGCGCTTCTTAGTCTCGTCATCCATCAATATTTCGTCCGGCCAAGGCCGCGTGAACCCTTCCGATGCCCACTTCCGCGTCGCATCGATTCCCATCTTCGATCCGAAGTCTTGCATCCGCGCTGCGTGGTCCAATGTATCCATGGGCCCCAGCGAAAACTGCACGTCCCGCTCAGGATCGAGCGCGCAGAGCGTCTTCCATACCACTTCACTGTAGTTGTGAATGTTCACGTCGTGGTCCACCACCACGATCACCTTTGTGAACATCGCCTGTCCCAGCGACCAAATCGCATTCATGATTTTCCGCGCATGCCCGGGATACGACTTGCGAATCGCCACAATCATCAGGTTGTGAAAAATTCCCTCGGCCGGCATCGCAACATCCACGATTTCCGGATACTGCATCTTCATCACCGGCAGAAATACGCGCTCCACTGCGTATCCCATATAGAAGTCTTCCTGCGGCGGCGGCCCTACCACCGTCGTCAAATAAATCGGCTCCTTGCGTCGCGTCACGCACTCCACGTGAAAAACCGGAAACTCACCTTCCAATGAATAAAAGCCGGTGTGGTCCCCAAACGGGCCTTCCGTGCGCATTTCATTCAAGCTAACGTAACCCTCCAACACAATCTCGGCATTGGCTGGCACCTCCAGATCGTTGGTCTCGCACGTCACCATTTCCACCGGCTCGCGTCGCAAAAATCCCGCGAACATTATCTCGTCCAGGTCCGGCGGAATTGGCAGCATCCCTGAGAGCGCCGTGGCCGGATCGGCGCCAATCGCCACGCTCACCGGAATTTTCCCTTCTGGATTCTTCGCTCTCGCTCGCCGGAAATGCTCTGCTCCATGCTTTTGCGTTTGCCAGTGCATTCCCGTTGTCCGCTCGTCATAAATCTGCATGCGATACATCCCCACGTTCCGCTTCCCCGTGTCTGGGTTCCTCGTAAACACCAGCGGAAACGTGATGAACCGTCCGCCGTCTTGCGGCCAGCATTTCAGAATCGGGAATTCCAAAAGGTTGACGTCGCTTCCCTTCTGCACAACTTCCTTGCACGCTCCGACCTTCACGCTCTTCGGGAAAAACGACCCCAGCTCCGCAAGCTTCGGCAGCATCTTGACCTTGTCGAAAAACCCCTGCGGTGTTTCCATTTTCAAAAATCCTTGGATGCGCTCCGCGACCTCATCCAGCTCGTTCACTTCCAACGCCAGCGCCATCCGCCGCACACTTCCAAAAGCATTAATCAGCAGCGGATATCGCGACCCCTTCGGCTTCTCAAACAACAGCGCCGGACTGTCTCCTAGTAGGACAGGCATTCCTGCCTGTCTGCCTTCTCCTGCCTGTCTGCCTTCTCCTGCCTGTCTGCCTTCTCCTGCCTGTCTGCCTTCTCCTGCCTGTCCGCCGACCTTGCCTCGCATGACCCGCTGCACCACCTCCGTAATCTCCAGCACCGGATCGATTTCCGCGCGAATGCGCCTTAATTCCCCTTCCTTCTCCAGCTTCCGCACAAACTCCCGCAAATCCGCGTATGCCACTCATTCCTCCCAGTGGCACAGGCTTTAGCCTGTGCGCGCTGATCCCACATTGAACTTGCACTCCAGCGCGAAAACTGTAACACGAAGGCGTCCAGGTTCTCGTCCCTGTCGAACCTGCCGCCCGGAAGGCTCGCAAAACCTCCTCCTGGTATGGCACGCAAATCGGTCATTTCGACCGCAGGGAGAAATCTCTCTTTCAAGCGGATTTCAACTTTCGCATTCTCACTCGCGCTCGTTTCACGCTGACACAATCTGTCTCAGACTGAGCAAATTCGGCGTCGGCATATCGCCTACGCGCTTCTAACCTCTCCTCTGACACTTTCTAAACGCTGTATCTACTGAGATTTACGGACTCCGCTACATCCATCTCTTTCTCAATGCTCGAGATTCGGTTGGCATCGCAATTGCACTCGTGTGAGAGGAAGGCGTCTGCTCACACGTCGTCCGTGCGCCCACTCGCCCAATCCCGGGAATCGTTCGATCGTGCCCCGGCACAGGCTTCGCAACCTTACAAGGAGGAAGGTCGCAAACGGTACTTACGCCAGCAAATTCTTAACTTTGTCCCTGGCGCATCGACCCGACACACCGCCAACATGATAAATGTCCTACACAATATCCGGCTTGATTACCTGTCCTGCATTCTGACCGTTCTCGCCACTGTGCTCATTGGCAAAAAGCTCTGGCAAGGCTGGGTCGTCGCCGCCGTCAATAGCGCTGTCGTCTGCGTCATCGGAGTCCGCACCGCCCAATTCGGTTTCGTTCCCGCCAATCTTCTCTGCATCGCCCTCTACACCAGCAACCTCGTCAACTGGCGCCCCAAGAAGCAAAACCAGTAGTTCTTAACATACGCGAAATTAACGGGTTCCTCAGATTCAAAGTCCTTTTTTATGAATGCTTTACTTTACGGTTGCTCTCGATGTGGTAAATTACTATCAAGTATTTTTCGGGAGCGCGGCAGCCTTGCTGCCGCTTTTTTCCCTTATGCTTGCCCACTTCACCAAATTCCTTTTATCTGGCGCGCTCACTGCGCTTTTCACGGGCCTTATTCCAATGGTCTGCGCTGCGCAGAGTGCTGGACCGGAAAAGGGATGGCTCATCATTGACGGCGGCGGAGGCCTTAAGGAGGCGGAAAAACGCTTTGTGACTTTGGCTGGCGGACCAAACGGAAACATAGTGTTCATTCCTACAGCTCTTTCCGATGAAGACATAGAGAAGGCCGGCTTCTTTCGAGGACACGGAACGGGGTTGTTAAAGAGCTGGGGAATAAATCCAGATCACGTCACGATGCTGCATACCAGGGACAAAGCGCGTGCAAATTCCGAATTCTTTATAGAAGCGTTACGGAAGGCTTCCGGTGTTGTGATCTGGGGCGGAAGACAATGGAGGCTTGCCGACGCTTATCTGGATACCGGTGTCGAAGACGAAATAAAGAGACTGCTCGCTCGCGGAGGCGTCGTGTTTGGCACCTCTGCTGGCGCCACAATTCAAGGCTCATTCCTTGTCCGCGGCGATCCAAAAGGGAACGAGATTGTGATGTCGCCTGGCCATGAAAGAGGATTTGGATTGCTCTCTAACTCCGCCATTGATCAGCACGTGAACACGCGCCAGCGTGAGCATGATCTTGTAACGGTTATCGAGAAGCATCGCGAGCTTCTCGGCCTCGGGATTGATGAAGGCGCAGCGATTGTGGTGCATGGCGATTCCTTTGAGGTGCTCGGCGGTCAGGTGGCTATCTACGACGGTAAACAACACAATGGCAATTCTTATTACTTCCTATCTCCTGGGCAAGTGTTTAGTCTCAAAGAGCGAATTTGGATCAAGTAAATGAGGAGTCGCATTCTCTCTGAAGGATACCTCTGTGTTTCTGGCCTCCGCTCGCGTTACTGAGAGTACCCATCTCGCTATCCTATCGCAAACAAACCATTTATACTAATCCTTGACTTACGGTACCAATATGGTATAATGGATTTGTTAATTCGGCACGATCCTTTTGTCTGTCCGCCACAGCCTTTGCGATCGAAAGATCCCAATCTTATCGGGACCGTATATTCCGACCCTTTTGGGAAAGTAGAGTGCTGCCCACAATGTTCGCTCAGCCCGCAGTCCTTCTAACTTCTTCAGAATCGACACAGGAAAACCAGTTGCTTTCATATAGGCACATTGCACTTGTAACCCATTTAGATGCAACACTTACGAAATTCCCCGCAAAATATTGCAAACAAAAGACTTGCTGAAAAGCTAACTCCTTTAGATGCAACATTTACACAAAACGTGGGGGTGGGGGCCTCGGGCACGAATCTTCTTTCTTGCTGTCCAACCTAAACTCTCCACTGTCAGCCTCCTTTGCCCCGCTCTTCCACGGATCACGAGACGCGGATCACGGCCAACGATTCTTCGCTCGTAGTATCCTATGGATAGCTTTATGAACCGCGTCTACCTCGATTTTAACGCCACCACGCCCGTCGAGCCCGCTGTGCTCGACGCCATGCTTCCCTATTTCTCCGCCGAATTCGCCAACGCCGCCTCCATTCACACTCCGGGCCAGCGTGCTCGCGCTGCTGTCGAAACCGCGCGCGAACAAGTTGCCGCGCTCATCGGTGCGCGTCCCCAGGAAATTGTCTTCACCAGCGGCGGCACCGAATCCGACAACCACGCCATCTTTGGGGTTGTGGGACAGGCATTCTTGCCTGTCTCCTCTTCGAGAACTGCCAATTCTTTTCCTCATATCATCACCACGGCCATCGAACACGAAGCTGTGCTGAACGCCTGCCAAGCGCTCGAAAAGCAAGGCGCGCGCGTTACCTATCTGCCGACGGATCGCGAAGGGCTGATTGACCTCGGCGAGCTGCGCCGCGGCATTCGTCCGGAAACAGTTCTCATCACCATCATGCACGCCAATAACGAGCTTGGCGCCGTCCAGCCGCTCGAAGAAATCGGCCGCATCGCTAAAGAAGCCGACGTCTACTTCCATACCGACGCCGTGCAATCCGCCGGAAAAATTCCCATCGACGTCAACACGCTCCAAGTGGATCTGCTTTCGATTTCCGGCCACAAACTGTACGCGCCCAAGGGAATCGGCGCGCTCTATGTCCGCGGCGGAACGCGTCTGCGCCAGCTTCTCTATGGCGGCCATCATCAGCGCGGTTTCCGCCCCGGCACGGAAAACGTCGCCGGCATCGTGGGACTCGGCAAAGCCGTGGAAATCGCGTGCAAGTCTCTCGCCGAAGATGCTCAGCGCATCGCCGCGCTCCGCGACAAACTGCAGCAAGGTTTGCTCCAACGCGTTCCTCATTCGCGCGTAAACGCTGGGGCTGCGCCGCGCACTCCCAACACGACCAATCTTGTTTTTCCCGGCGTCGAAGGCGAAGCGCTTCTCATCGCTCTCGACTTGAAGGGTCTCGCCTGTTCCACCGGCGCTGCTTGCTCCTCTGGCGCTGTCGAGCCATCGCACGTCCTCACCGCCATTGGCTTGCCGCCGGAAGAAGCCCGCGCCAGCCTGCGCTTCAGCCTCGGCCGCCACACCACTCCCGCCGACATCGATTTCGCATTGAACGTTGTTCCCGCCGCCGTCGCCCAGCTCCGCGAGTTATCGCCAACCTATGGAAAGATGGCGGAAGCCAGGTAAGATCATGTAGGGGCACGATAAATCGTGCCCTGATCTTGTATATGACAACAGCGACCCAATTCGACACCCTGCCCGAGCGCGCCGAAACGCAGCTCGGCCTCGTCGCTGTCGCCATGTCGGGTGGTGTCGACTCTTCCGCTGTTGCGGCGCTTTTGCAGCAGCAAGGCCGCGCCGTCGTAGGCCTCACGATGCAATTGTGGAACCAGCGCCGTCTCCCCGAACTTCAAGGCGACGGCCCCGCGCAACACCGTTGCTGTTCCCTCGACGATGTCTACGACGCCAAAGCCGTCGCGCAGCACCTGAATTTTCCACATTACGTCGTAAATTTCGAGGAGCAATTCGAGAAGCGCGTGGTGCGTCCTTTCGTCGATCAGTATCTTGCCGGCCGTACGCCCATCGCCTGCACCAATTGCAACACCGACGTAAAGTTCGAGCCGCTTCTGCGCATGGCGCGCCAGATTGGCGCGGAGCGTCTCGCCACCGGCCACTACGCGCGCATTCGCAGGAACGATGTAACCGGCCGCTGGGAATTGATGCGCGCGCGCGACGAAACCAAGGACCAGTCTTATTTTCTGTGGGGACTTTCCCAAGAACAGCTTTCGCGCAGCGACTTCCCTCTCGGCGAACTTACCAAGGAAGAAGTCCGCGCCCTGGCCCGCCGCGCGAACTTGCCCGTTGCGGAAAAGCCGGAAAGTATGGAGCTATGCTTCGTGCCTACCGGCAATTACGTGCAATTCATCCAGGCTTATTCACGCGAGCGCGGAATTTCTTTGCATCATGGCGAGGGCAAAATCGTCAACGAGAGCGGCGATGTGGTCGGCCGTCACGACGGCGTGCATAATTTTACGATCGGCCAGCGCAAGGGCCTGGGCTTCGCCGCCGGCAAGCCGCTCTACGTTCTCTCGATTGATCCGGAGAAGAACCGCGTCGTTGTTGGCGAAGACGATGTTCTTCGCAAGGCAGTTTGTGAAGTCGAAGGCGTAAATTGGATTTCCCGCGATCAGCCGTCCGGCACTATTCGCGCGTTCGCCAAAATCCGTCACAAGCACGAGCCTGCATCGGCTATCATCGAGCCGCTGGCCGCCGCCACCGCGCGCGTCACTTTCGACGCGCCGCAGCGAGCCATCACCCCTGGCCAAGCCGCTGTTTTCTACGATGGCGACATCGTCCTCGGCGGCGCCTGGATCCGCTAACGCACTGCATTGAAGTTTCGGTCTTAAGTTTTGCGTTTTGAGTCGCAGGTTCTCTGACAAGAAAAAGAAAGAGGAAAAGAGAGTTTGAATTTCGCGCCGTAACTTCGCTAGATAAAAAGTTCCTCTTCCTGCTGCTCGCGCGGGTCATCGCTGTTGCGGCGCCGCCGCCGCGACCGCAGAAGATCGAGCCCCACTTTAATTCCCTGCACCAGCGCCGACGCTTTTTGCACCGGCCGCCAGAAACTGTGACTGAATTTCGATCCCGCATCCTCCACGGCTTCGAGCGTTCCCGTCAGGATGCGGTCCGCATGAACCAACTGTCCGCGCAACCGGTCAGACGCATCCGTAAACACGCGATCGATCTTCTGCGCCTGGCCGCGCGCCAAGTACACGATGTGCGAGGCATCGTTCACCATGTTGGAGATTTTCGGCTGGGTGTCGTCCAGCAAAATCTGCACGCGTGTCAGAATCGGTCCCACGCGCGACTGCAAATCAGTAACCAACCGGTTGGTGTTCTCCGACGTGCGTTTTAGCTGGAAGAACAGCAACGTCAATATGATCACCTGGACCACCAGTGCGATGGCCGCGATGATGCAGAACACTTCAAGCCAGAATTGCATAGCTGCCCCGCGCGTCCCGCTGGGGGACGGAACCCCGTGCTATCGCCTCACGAAATTCTTAAGACGACTTCGATTGGCGCAGATACGCTTCGCGTCCGGCTTCCACTGCCGCCGAGATCGAATCTTTTTTGCTTACAGCAATTTCCTTGCTGCGCTCAATCAATTCGTCGGCGCGCTCGCGCAATTCGCGGGCTTTTTTCTGAGCGTAATCCTTGCCCTCATCCGCTTTCTTCGAAAGAAAATCGCGAGTCTCTTCGCCGGACTTTGGCGCAAACAAAATACCGACAAGCGCCCCGATCCCCATTCCCACCATGAAATACGTCACCTTCGAACCCACATTGTCCGCCATAATAACCTCCAGAGAAACCGTAGCATAGCACTAACAGCCGCGCAATGCGTGCTAACCGCTATTCTCATTCGAATGCGGTTATTGGGCTTTCGAATCGCCGAGCTGGCTCAGAATTTTCTCCGCGCTTTTTCGCGAAATTACTCTGCTCAATTTTTCCAAACCCGCTCTCTGAATATTGGCGACGCTCCCGAATTCTTTCAGTAATTTCTGCGCCGTCTTCGCACCCACGCCGGGAATTTCGCTCAGCGCCGTTTGCGTCTGCCGCTTGCCGCGGCGCTGGCGGTGAAACGTAACTGCAAATCGGTGAGTCTCGTCGCGAATTTGCTGAATCAGGTGCAGAACCGGAGAATGCCGTTCAAGAACAATGGGCTCATCTTCCTGGCCGAGAACGTAAAGAATCTCTTCTTTTTTCGCGATGCTGGCGACCGGTTGATTGATGATTTGTAGCGATTCGAGCGCCTGCGCCGCGGCGTGAAGCTGTCCGATGCCGCCATCGATCAGGATCAATCCGGGCAATTCTCTTTTTTCTTCCTGCAGGCGGCGATAGCGTCGAGTCACCGCTTCGCGCATGCTGGCAAAATCGTCGTTTTGCCGCAGCGGATTTCCGTTGGAGCCCTCTTCGCCGCGAATGATGAATTTCCGATAGTCCGATTTTTTCATGCGGCCTTTTTCCCACACGACCATGGACGCGACGGTGTCGGTTCCCTGGATGTGCGAAATGTCGAAGCTCTCGATGCGCTCCGGCTCTTCCGCGAGATTGAGGGAGTTTTGCAAGGCCTCACCAATGGCTTTTGAAGTAGGCTTCAAGACGCGGAAGCGCTGTTCGAAGGAATGCTTGGCGTTGTTTTCGACGAGATCGAGGAACGCTCGCTTGGTACCGCGCTGGGGCGTACAGATTTCCACTTTGTGTCCTGCGCGCTCCGTCAGCGTGGCTTCCAGCAATTCGCGGTCTTCGAAATCCGCCGAGACGTGAATCGCTTTCGGCAGATACTCGGCCTCCAGGTAAAGCTGCTTCAGAAGAGACGGAACGAACTCCTGCGGGTCAAATTCTTCCAAATCCTCCCAATAGAATTCGCGGCGATCCACGACGCGCCCGCCGCGCAAGTGGAAAAGGTTTGCAGCGACAAGAGGCGGTTCGGCGTAATACGCAAGGACGTCGGTATCGTCTCCCTGTGCGGCGGCAATGCGTTGTCGTTCTTCGATGTCTTCCAGGGTTCGCAACAAATCGCGGTAAGCGGCCGCCTGCTCGAATAATTCTTTCTCTGCCGCGGTCGTCATGCGTTCTTCGAGGCTTTTCATCAAATCGTGGCGGCGTCCTTCGAGAAACAGACGCACATCGCGGGCGGCTTCCGCATAACGGTCGTCGGTAGTGAGGCCGGTTACGCAAGGCCCGAGACAGCGCTTGATGTAATACTGCAAGCAAGGGCGTGGGTGGCTGCGCGTCAAATCCACGGAGCAGGAAGGAACGAGAAACCGCTTGTGGACAAAGTGCAGAATGCGGCGGGCCAAGCTCGCGGGAAAATAGGGGCCGAAGTAGAGCGAGCCATCTTTCTTGATACGCCGCGTGAAGTAGACGCGGGGATATTTTTCCGCGGCCGTGAATTTGATGTACGGATAGGTCTTGTCGTCGCGGAGCATGACGTTGAACTTCGGCCGATACTGCTTGATGAGGTTATTCTCGAGCGCCAGGGCTTCGCGTTCGTTGCCTACGACGATAGTTTCAAGATCGGCAATCTCCCGCGCCAGCGAACCGGTCTTGGCATCGATCCAGCGCGATTCGAGGAAATAGGAACGCACGCGGCTGCGCAGGTTGCGCGCCTTGCCGACGTATAGGATCTTCTCAGCGGCATCCTTGAAGAGATAGACGCCCGGACTTTCCGGAAGCTGCGCGGCTTTTTCGCGGGGTTCCATGGAGGTTTCAACACAACTTTCAATCGCCAGACAACTTCCATCATACTAGACCGAATCGGAGTACAGGGAGACCTGCGTGACCGGCATGCGATTCGGCAAAACGATTCCTATTCTCGCCGCAGTTTCCCTACTCTTTGCTGCGCGACCAGCGCACGCGCAGGACCCGCCACAGGAGTCCTCCTCGAAACCAGCCGACGCTCCGGCTCCTACGCCGCCAAAGTCGCCTGCCAAGAAAAAGAAAGATACCGTCACGCAAAACTCACCGGACCAGCCTGCGTGGGATCCGTTGCGGGCGGAAAAGGACCTCGAAGTGGGCCAGTACTACATGAGGAAGGGCGATTTGGACGCGGCCATCGACCGCTTTCAGGACGCCACAGAGGCGAAACCAGGTTACGCGGTCCCTTTCAAATATCTGGGTGAAGCGCAAGAAAAAAAAGGGCTGAGGAAACAAGCCATCAAGTCGTACCAGCGCTACCTAGACTTATATCCGCACGCGGAAGACGGCGACAAGGTACGCAAGAAAATTGAGAAACTCTGGAAGGAAACGGCAAAGGATAAAAAGCAGAACTAGCGGGGCCTCATTCAGCAGGCGCTAGCCATCGGTCGAACCAGGCGTAGGCAGCGGCGCGCATCGTTTGCGAGAATGCGTGCGTTCCGG
Organism: Acidobacteriota bacterium; assembly: GCA_003225315.1. Lineage (GTDB taxonomy): Bacteria > Acidobacteriota > Terriglobia > Acidiferrales > UBA7541 > Acidiferrum. The sequence goes on along the minus strand of QHZD01000041.1, from coordinate 24,155 downwards.
GCTCAAAAAAGGTGGCCAAATGGTCCGCTGCACTAACGGCTACATAAGCACGACGCGCCGTCGCCACCGTCTCCTCGATTCCGTCCTTCGGGAATATGGGATCGTCACTCCGTGCGGCGACGAAGAACGGGCGAGGAGCTACCATTGCTAGTACTGCGCCGTAGTCGCCATTATTAGCGAGACCAGGCACGAACAGGGCGTAGTTGTGGTTGATCCGGTCGCGCTTGAGCGTGCGCAGACTGCCGAAGCCGCAACTCGAGACGGCGGCGCGAATGCGGGTGTCAATGGCGGTCGTAAACAGAGTCTCCTGGCCGCCGAGCGAATGGCCGATCATGCCCAGGCGCGAGGCATCGACGTCAGGCCGAGTCTCGAGATAATCCAGTGCGCGACACGCGTCCCAGACATACTTACCCTGGAGGCTCTTGCCTTCCGTGATGCGGTACATTGCCTCGTAGCGCTCGTAGTCAGCCCCCTTGAGCTTGCCCATGGCGTCCTTCCGCTCGTTGAAACAGAGCGCGTCGAAAACAATCGTGACGTAACCACGGCGAGCCAGCTCAAGCGCGTAGTGCTGGCTGGGGTCAGAGCCTAGTCCTGCCGGGCCGTCTTTCCCGACCTCGAACTCACCGCCGTGCTGGTGGTGACAGAGGATGGCGGGATGGCGCGGCGGTCCCGACTTCGGGAGCAGAACAAAGGCAGGCACGCGCTCGCCGGGCTCGACCGTGTAGGTGACTTTTTCTCGCACAACGTCACCCAGATCGGTGCGCTCAACCCGCTCGGCTGCCAGAGGCGGAACTGACGCCGGCACAGTGCCCAACAACTGAAGAAGCCGCACGCGATCCAGAGCGTTCTCGGCCGGAAAGGCATCATGGCGCCGATCGGGCAAAGAGACGGACGTCGCTGCAAGGCCGCTACCGAGAAGCCGCAGGCTTTCTCGCCGCGTGACGTTCATGGGTTTAGTGCGCATTTTGATCCACCTCAAACTAACTGAAGACGAAGACTGTGTCTACGTCTGCGACAATAGAGCGCATTTCCACCACGCGGTGACGGCCACTCGAAAACTGATTTACTGCCAAGATGAGGACGGGAAAATTAGCGAGCGAGGCGGTCGAGGATGCGGCGGGCGCGTGCGAATTCCGGGAAGCGCTTCTCTTCTTCGCGAAATTCGCGGGAATGCGAAACCATGCTGCAGCCCGAGCGGCGAGTGGGATGCTTGACATGCAGCATCTCGTGGAACAAAACATACTCCACCGCGCATGCCGGAACGCCGGGACGATCCATGCGGCGATTCAGAAGAATTTGATTGGGGCCGGGATCGTAACAACCAAATTGCCTCCGCCAGATTCGCGTGCTCCAGCCGATGTGCGGACGCTGTAACTGGCCGGCAAAATATTCTCGATTCAGGTCATCGAACAGCCGGTTCAGATCGAAATGGTCGCCGCGCGGGTTCGTCGCGGCCAGGCGAACGCGCCCGCTGCGCATGCGGTTCATGCGGGAGCGCGTGCGATGGGAGCGCGCATATTCCAAGTAAGGTTCGGTGAGTTCCCTGGAAGGCTTGCGGCGATACACGCGCGCCAGCAGCAGAGCGGCCGCAGCTTCCAAGACGGCCATGGGGGCGCGCCGCAAGAGGTCGGAGAAGCGAACGTAGACGACATCCTCGCGCCGCCGAATCGTCAGTACCAGACTGGAATAGGGATAAAACTCCACGCGGAAACGCGGCGGACGGCCTTTGCAGCCCAGCCGCGTGAACATACGCTGAAAAAGCGGCGCGCCTCCGGGGACCAGCGAAGTTGTGCGGCGGCTCGTTTTCATCGTCTTGACGGTATTCCTCACGCGTTAATTCTTCCGGCGAATGGGCGGAGGCGCCACTTTCTTTTTGGCCTTTTCCGCGTCGTTCATGGCGTCGCGAGTGCCCTCGATGGCATCGTCGAGATTATCTTTGTAAAGCTCCTTTTCTGGGCCCTCCGCGGACAGTTTTTCCAGCACAACCAGAAATTCCTTGGCGCGGGAACTCATCAGGTCGATTCCCTTGCGAATGTTGTCCTGTTTCTCAAGCCCCAGTTGAATGAGGTCCGCGGCATCGTCAACGCAGCCAACGTAGGCGTTCAGAAGTGAATTCAACATGTCGCCGTGGCGGTTCGTCGAAGGATGGTCCAATTCGTATTGGAATTTCTTCAAGCGATCGTCGGCGAAAGTGAGAAAAAGACGGATGCGTTCGTTGGTGTTGTTCTCCGCATCGCGAATCTTGTCCGCTTCGACAGCGGTGAGATAGTCCTTCTGCGGAGGCGCAGCAGCTCGCACCGGCGGCGCCACGGCCGGTATGAAGGAATTCAGCAGGAGAAACCAAGTTTTTGACTTCATGGTTGTTTCTCCGGAGGCGTAGGCGCGGGCCTTTCCGCAGGAGGCGCGGCCCCATGCTTTTCCACGGGCCGACGCGGAAAGAGGCTTTTCAGCAACTCATCATCCATGCCAATCAAATCCTGGCGAACAATCTGGAGCGGCGGCTTGAAGCCCTCGGGAGATACCAGGATTGTTTCGTCGAGCTCGCGAATCCCCTTACGCAAGTGCATTTCCAATTGCCGGTAGCCATTGGATTGCTTTTCCGCGTCGGGATGCTGCTTTTTCAGGGCGTCGACGGCGGCGCGAACGTTGTCGCGGTATTTTTCGAGCGTGAGGCCCAACGAATCATATTCACCGGCTCTACCTGCGCGGCGGGCTTCTTCAAGCTGCGTCTCGCCGAGTCTTGTCATTAACTTAGCCTTTTGGACCCCGCTCGTTTCGCGATCGAAACGCGCCTGAAGATCAGCCAGGCTCTGCGCGACGCCGGACGTCGTGAACACCAGCAAAGCGAGCAAGCCACAGACCACACCCAGGAACGTCCCAGTGGCCCTCATGCAACTACCTTTTCCGTTCCAGCATGCGTTGCAGCACCTTGCTGCGCTCCCTAGCTTGCCAGACTTGATCGAGATTTTTGTCCTGATCAAGCGCGAGAAACTTCTGGTAAGCCTCCAAAGCAAGCTTGGGCTGGTTCAGTTTATCGTAGCAAATCGCGCGAACAAACCAGACGCCCGCGCCCGGTTGTTCCATTTTGGCTATCTCGTCCAGCGTTGACAGCGCAGCGGGATAATTACCGCTCAGAAAAAACGTGGAGCTGAGATCTTTCCAATAAGCGAGATTTTTTCCATCGAGACGGAGCGCGATGCGAAGCTCCTTCTCCGCCGCAGCGAAGTCGCGCTTCTGGAGAAAGATGCGTCCCAGACCGCCGTGGAGTTGCGCGTCGCTGGGGGCCAGCGTGAGCGCTTGCTGAAGCGTGACGATGGAATCGTCCCATTTCTTACTGGCGATTTGAACGTCGGCACGGAGCTTGAGCGATTCGATGGTTGGGGGCTTGCCGGCGTCCAGACGATCGAGTTCCGCAAGAGCCGCGTCACTCTGGTTTTGTTCGAGGAGAAGATGGACGAGCCGGGCGCGGGCTTCGAAATCATTGGCTATCAATTCGAGATAATCGCGGTAGGCGGCGGCGGCTTCGGGCTTCTTTTGGGCATCGAGGCTTTCCGCGAGCCCTTTGCGCTCCTCTGGCTCCTTCGGCTGAATTTCCACCCCGCGCCGGAATTTGGCTTCTGCTTGAGCGGGCTTTCCATTGCGAAGCGCGGCCCAGCCCAGGTAATTGATGGCCGTGACGTCGTTGGGATCCAAATGTAAGAGGGCTTCGAAGGCTTCGGCGGCGCCGGCGTGATCGCCCGAGCGGTCCAGGGCAACTGCCAAGAGATATCGAGGGTGGCTTTGCGCGGGAAGCAGGTCAACGGCTTTGCGAAGCGGCGCTACGGCGGCGGCGTTTTCCTGTTTATCGAGGAGCAGAATCCCGAGATTTAAATATGCCTCCGACATTTTGGGATCGATAGCGATGGTACGGGCGTATTCGGCGCGAGCTTCGTCGGTTCGTTTCAGCGCCGTGTAGACGTAAGCGAGTTGAAAGTGCGCGTACGCAAATTCGGGCTGGTCGGCAATGACCTTTTGCAGCGGTGCAATGGCAGACTTAAAATTACTTTTGTCGATGTCGCGCTGGGCTTCCGCCAGTAAATCGTTAAGCGGGTTGGCGACTTTTTGAGTTTTTGATCCGACGACAGGTTTGGACTGAGAGGACTGTGCGTTGTTTGACGATTGGTTGCCGAGCAGGGGCACAGCATGCTCCGCCCCTACAAAGAGAAGGATGGGAACGCACAGAACAAACAAGAGAGATCGAATCACATGCGAACGGAGATGAGCGAGCTTCATGGTTCAGCCGGCGGAATCTTAGCTCCGTTGGAAATCGCAGTTGCAGGGCCTATTGATTTGGATGCGCCGTTCGCGTGACGCTTTGCCTGGCCGTTTCCATTCAAGACGCGCGCGAGGTAACGGCCGGTGTGCGATTGGGTGTTGCGGGCCACCTGCTCCGGCGTACCGGTAGCGATGATTTTGCCGCCTTGGTCGCCGCCTTCGGGGCCAAGGTCGATCAGCCAATCCGCGGATTTGATGACGTCGAGGTTGTGCTCGATGACCAGCAGCGAGGCGCCGCCCTCCAGCAATTTGCGGAACGCGCTGAGGAGCTTGGCGATGTCATCGAAATGCAGACCGGTGGTCGGCTCGTCAAGAATGTAGAGAATGCCTTCGTTGTCGGTGCGGCTGAGATGCGCGGCAAGCTTCAGGCGCTGCGCTTCTCCACCAGAGAGCGTGGTCGCGGACTGCCCGAGGCGCAGATAACCGAGACCAATTTCATTCAGAACGCGGAGTTTGGAAACAACTTTGGGAACGTTGACGAAAAACGCCAGGGCTTCGCGAACGGTCAACTGCAACACTTCGTGGATATTTTTTCCGTGATGGCGGACTTCCAGAACGCCGCTTTTGAAACGCGTGCCGCGGCATTCCTCGCAGACGAGTTCGACATCGGCGAGGAACTGCATCTCGACGGTGACCGTGCCGTCACCCTGGCAAGTTTCGCAGCGGCCTCCCGGGACGTTGAAAGAAAAATGGCCGGCAGCGTAACCGCGGCGTTTCGCATCGGGAGTATCGGCAAAAACTTCTCGAATCGCGTCGAAGGCTTTGAGATACGTGGCTGGATTCGAACGCGGCGTGCGGCCGATCGGCGATTGATCGACAATGACGACTTCTCGGACAATCGAATCGCCTTCCAGCCGGTCGCAGAATTCCTTGACGCTGCCACCGACGCGCTGCGCCGAGAGCGCTTTGTAGAGCACATCATGAACGAGCGTGGACTTGCCGGAGCCGCTGACGCCGGTGACCACCGTAAGCGTTCCGAGCGGAATCATCAAATCCAGATCCTGGAGATTGTGCATGTTGGCGCCGTAGAGGCGGAGGAATTTGCCGGCGGGTTTGTGGCGTACGTTGGGAACGGGGATGCGCAATTCGCCGCTGAGGTAGCGGCCAGTGAGAGATTTGTGTTCTTCGAGCATCGCCGCGTAAGGGCCGGCAAACAGCAGCTTGCCACCAAGCTCGCCGGCCCCGGGACCGAGATCGAGGACGCAATCGGCGGCCTGGATGGTGTCTGGATCGTGCTCGACGACTAGGACTGTGTTTCCCAGGTCGCGGAGGGACTTGAGAATGTCGATGAGGCGCTGTGTATCGCGAGGATGGAGACCGATGGAGGGTTCGTCGAGCACGTATAGTGCGCCGACGAGATGCGACCCGAGTGAGGTTGCTAGCTGAATGCGCTGGGATTCTCCGCCGGAGAGTGTGGAAGTCAGACGGTCGAGCGTGAGGTAATCGAGGCCGACCTCGTCGAGAAATTGCAAGCGCGTGCGAATCTCTTCGAGAATCTTGTCGGCGATCTTCAGATGCCCTTCCGAGAGCTGCAAATTGGAAAAGAAAACGCGCGCTTCCTTGACAGTGAGTTTGCAAACTTCGGTGATGGCTTTTTCTGCGACGCGGACGGCACGGGCTTCGGCGCGCAGACGCGTTCCCCCGCAATCAGGGCAAGTGGCATAACCGCGGAAGCGGCTGAGGAAGACGCGGACATGCAGCTTGTACTTCTTGCGCTCCAGCCAGGTGAAGAAACCCTTGACGCCTTCGAATTCGTGTTCGGGATCGCCCTCGAGAATCAAACGGCGTTGTTCGGCCGCGAGTTGACGCCACGGCACGTTCGTGGGGATTCCACGGCTACGCGCCCATTTTTTGGCTTCCTGGAACAATGCGCGGTAGCGTGGTTTCGTCCATGGTTCGATGGCCCCGTCGTCGAGGGACTTGCTGGGATCAGGGACAACGAGATTCAAATCGAAATCGATCGTATTTCCGAAACCCTGGCAGCGCGGGCACGCTCCGTACGGGTTGTTAAAGGAGAAGAGGCGGGGCTCAGGCTCCTGATAAAGCGTGCCGTCATTCTTGCATTCGAAGCGCTCGTTGAAGATGAGGCGTTCGGCGGGATTTCCGGCAGCGTCCGCCATGAATTCGAGGATGGCTTCGCCCTGCCCTTCGCGGTAGCAGATTTCGATGGAGTCGACGAGACGCGCGCGCGATTCCGGATTGACGGCGAGGCGATCCACTAGGACGTAAACGGGCTTTGAGAAATCGACGTCGAGCAGAGTTTCCGGCGAGGAGAATTCGTGGACGCGGCCCGCCTGGTAGAGGCGATTGAACCCGCGTTTCTGGAGATCGAGCAGCACCTGGCGAAGGAGTTCCGGAGGAGGGGCGCCTGCGGTTTTCTTCGCACCACGTTTTGAAGCAACCGCCCCTGTCGCCGGCGTCGCAATTCGAAACTGATGCAAGACGTAAAAGCGGCGACCCGGAACAAGAGACAAAATGCTCGTGGCGATTTCGTCGGGATTGTCCCGCCGGACTTCCGCCCCGCACTTGATGCAAAACGTTTGTCCGCAGCGCGCGAAAAGCAGCCGCAAATAATCGTAAATCTCCGTGGCAGTCGCAACAGTCGAACGAGGGTTGCGCGTGGTATTTTTCTGCCGAATGGCCACCGCCGGAGCGATGCCGGAGATTTCGTCGACATCCGGTTTTTCCATGCGCTCGAGAAATTGGCGCGCGTAAGCGGACAGCGACTCGACGTAGCGGCGCTGGCCTTCAGCGTAAATGGTGTCGAAGGCGAGCGAGGATTTGCCGGAGCCGCTGACGCCGGTGACCACGGTAATGGCGTTATGCGGAATCTCAACGCTAATGTTTTTGAGATTGTGGACGCGGGCGCCGCGGACGCAGATAGACTCCTGTTCTGGGCGTACGTCCGTGGTCGCGTGGGTAATCTCTTTGGTCGCCAAGAATAAGCTCGGACAGCGGGTTTTGAATGCACTGCCTAAACTTCAAATTATACGTCTGCTGTCAAAGAGGGGCAAACTGCTGCTTTGTTGAGGACAAATCTACGGCTCCTGGGTGAGTGTGATCTCACCGATGCCGCCTTCCACTTTCAGGTGAATCGTCGCGGGCGATTTACCATAGGCGTCGTTCGTGTAGGAGCCGCCATCGTGCTTCAAACCACGCACGTTAATGGAACCGATGCCGCCGGAAGCGTGAGCGATAACGCCGACGTTTTTCGGAAGGCGGATGTTGGCCTGCCCCACACCGCCTTCGATGTCGGCGGTCAAATCGGTCTTGCGATCGCCGGTGAGGTCCAGATCCATTTGCCCCGCCCCCATATGGAGATCCAGCCGGGTAAGAGGAACGTCGCGCAAATGCAGATTCCCTTGTCCCGCACCCATATCGACCTTCAAATCCAGGGGGATATCTTTACCGAAGCGAAGAATCCAATCATTTTGAGAACGGCCGAAGTGAGTGGAATGCGAATTCTGAGAAATGCTGAGTTGGCCGACGCCGCCGTCGACGTGGTAATCGACGCGTGGTGCGTCGAAAGTGCCGTCGTACGTGAAGTCCGCGTCAAGCATGTGGTTGGCGCCACCGTTGATGTTGAGTTGACCGGCGCCCATTTCCACCCTGGCATGCGCGGTTTTCGCTCCCTGCAGGTCCACGGTTTGCGCGGTGTGCTGCGATTCCGAATAGAAACCGCGGCGGTGGCTGAGACTTCGCCCGTGAACGAGAAGGGCAACCAGAACGATGACAAACGCAATCGCCCCAGCGGTGGCGCCGATGGAAATTCCCTGAGGCGCGTCGGGGTTGCGGCTTCGATAGGTGCTATCCCAAATCTTGCCGACACCGACGAAAATGAGAATGAGCGGCCAGTAGGTCGCAAGAATCGGCCAAGGATCGAACGCCGGCCGCCAGTTATGCAGGAGAAAGAGAGCTCCTACGGTAATGAGAATGATCGGGAAAATGAGCGAAACTCTCCTGGGATTGCCGTCCTGGGCCATGGCACACCTCCGCTACCTTGTACTACGCGCGCGAAAGGAAAATACTTCAGCGAGCGGTTGGTAACACTGTACAACAACGAAGGCGCGCCATGAACTCTGAGGGACGCCCGGAGGCTGTCACGAACAGTGTAACGGCCGATTTTCGGCCAGCGTCTCAAATCATAGCTGCTGCGTAAGCATTGCATGGGAACCGTGTGTGATAGAGTTCCGCCGAAAAACGCTTGAGGAGTCGGGGAATGAAGGAATTCGAAAGGATTTTCTGGATCGTTCTGGATAGCGTTGGAATTGGCGAGCTTCCGGATGCGGCGGAATATGGCGACGTCGGCAGGAACACACTCGGCCACATCGCGGAATCGCGGCCGCTGAAAATCCCGAATCTTGTGCGGCTCGGATTGGCGAACATCGCGCCTCTGAAGCATCAGACGCCAGCCGCTTCTCCAGTTGGAGCGTTCGGCAAGGGCGCGACGCGCTCTCCCGGGAAAGACACGACGACAGGACACTGGGAAATGGCGGGCGTGTGGCTCGAGCAGGCGTTCCCTGTTTACAAAAATGGATTCCCGAAGAAATTGATCGAGGAGTTTGAAAAGCAAATTGGCAGAAGAACCATTGGAAACAAGCCCGCTTCCGGCACGGAGATCATCAAGGAATTGGGCGAAGAGCACGTTCGAACGGGCAAGCCGATCGTGTATACCTCGGGCGACAGTGTGTTTCAGATCGCCGCGCATGAAGAAGTCATCCCAATCACGGAGCTTTACCGCATATGCGAAATTGCTCGGAAATTGCTGGATGGGCCGCATCGTGTGGGGCGCGTGATCGCGCGGCCGTTCATCGGAACGCCGGGAAATTTTGTGCGGACTACGCGGCGGCACGATTATGCCGTGGATCCGCCGAAGCCGATGCTGATGGACGTTCTCACGGAGCGAAAGGTGCGCGTTTTCGGAGTCGGTAAAATTCATGACATTTACAATGGCCGGGGAGTGGAAGAGTACGTGACCACGAAAGGTAACGCCGACGGCATGGACAAATTGACGGTGGCCGTCACTGAGCGGAAGAGCGGACTCATCTTCTGCAATCTTGTGGATTTCGATATGTTGTACGGCCATCGAAAAGACGTGGAGGGATTTGCAAAATCGCTGGAAGAGTTCGACCGCATGCTGGCTGGCTTCTTGCCGCTGCTAAGCCTCTCCGACATGCTGATGATCACCGCTGACCACGGGTGTGATCCCGATCCGCGGTGGGCGACCACCGATCATTCGCGGGAGTACGTGCCGATCCTGGCGTATTCGCCAGGAGGCGGCGCAGGCGTGAACCTCGGAGTGCGCGAAACGCTGGCGGATATGGGGCAGACAATCGCGGAGAATTTCGGTACGGCGATTCCACATGGCAGGAGTTTCTTGAGCGAGATGAAAATTCGCTGTACCAATGAAGTGGCGGGATAGCGAAGCAGCGATCGTGAGCGGCGACTGGTGGAAGAAAGCCTCTTCTGAGAACGCACTAAGTTTTCCTACGTCAGAACCAGTCGCTGCGGTAGGCTACCCACCAGCTAAAAATGCCGATAGGAATCGTCGCCAGGAGCGACCAGAGGATGGGCAAGCTGAAATCCGCTATGAGCCCCAGCGCAATGAACGTGGTCCAGAAAACCTTGCGTTGCATCGCTTTATTCTAGCGTGCAATCGCGTCATCGCAGCAGGTAACAACGCAGAATGAGAGAAAGAAAGGGGTTGGGCTCCGCAATTATTCATTGCATGTGAAGCATGCAATCTGATTAGATGGCCCAACTGATAAAGAACGAGGTCGGGCTGCCCTTCTCAAATATGGAAAAGAGCCAGACGCCTGGACGAATCTTAGTTGCCATTTCCCTGATAGTTTTTGGCGTCCAACATTTCATGTACGGCGGTTTCGTCGCAGGACTGGTGCCCGCGTTTATGCCCGGACGGCTGTTTTGGGCGTACTTTATTGGCGCGGCATTTATTGCCGCCGCTGCCGGCATTCTGTACAAAATGCTGGCGCGGCCGGCGGCAACCTTGCTGGGAGTGATGTTTTTTCTCTTCGTTTTGCTGCTTCATATCCCCAGGATCGTCCTGCATTCGCGCGATGGAAATGAATGGACCAGTGGATTCGTGGCGCTCGCAATGTGCGGAGGCGCCTGGGTCCTTGCCAGCGCCGCACCCTTATACGAGCGCGAAATCCCGGATCCGTTCCTCAAAATAGGGAGATATTTCTTTGCCCTGGCGTTTATGGCTTTTGGGATTCAACACTTTGTTTATGGACGGTTCACCGCGGGATTGGGTCCACCCTGGTTTACGGGGCGGCCACTGCGGGCGTATTTGACCGGCGTAATCCTCGTTGCCATAGGCGCAGCAATCGTTCTCGGAAAAAAAACCCGCATGGCGGCTACCGCCCTGGGAACAATCCTTTTTCTCTTTTTCTTGTTCGTCCACGCCCCACGTATCGTGATGCAACTGCACAATCCCGGCCCTTGGACAAACGGATTTGAGATTCTGGCCTTGTCCGGATGCGCTCTGGTCCTAGCCAGCAGTTCGCCGAAAGAAAATGGCTGAACGATGGTCAGGTCAGTTCCCGGCCGCGGCAGAGGTGGGGCCGCCAGGGGCGTAGTAGCCATTGCGAGTGCGAGCCATAAGCTTGCCACGGCCGCGCGGCGGAATCACTTCCACCTGGATCGTGCGAAACGTGCCATCGCGACGCGTATTGGTCGGATAGTACGCCAGAATGTATTGGTTGCGGATGTCGTGCGCGACCTGTTCGCAGATGTTGTGCACGTCATCGACATTTTCGGGGAAGTACGCCAACCCGCCTGAAGCAGCAGAGATTTGTTCGAGCACCTTCCTGGCGCGCTTGGCTTCCTTCTTGTTTTCCTGGCCCAGCAGTCCGATGGTATAGATCACCGTATCGGTCTTCTGGATTTCACGGATCATCTTCTCCAGGGAATTGCGGCTGGCGTTGTCTTCGCCGTCGGTAACCACGAGGAGAACTTTCTTGTCCTTGGAAGCTTTCTTAAGATGATCGAGGGAGCCCAAGATGGCGTCGCGCATGGCAGTGCTGCCGCGGGAATCGATGCGTTCGAGGGCTTCTTTCAGTTCGGGAATGCTGCTGGTGAAATCCTTATCTAAATCAAGATAGAAATCGTCATTGAAGTTGACGACGAACGCTTCGTCCTGCGGATTGCTGGCCTGAACCAAAGTGATGGCGGCCTCGTTGACGCGGGGACGCTTGTCGCGCATGCTGCCGCTGTTATCGATCACCAGCCCCATGCTGACGGGAACGTCTTCACGCTTGAAGACGGAAAGCTTCTGTTCGACTTTGTCTTCAAAGACGCGAAAATTTTCGGATTTGAGGCCATCGGCAAAACGTTGACGGTCGTCAAGAACGGTCGTGTGCAAAACGACCAGGTTAACGTCAACCTTGATGCTGGAACCTTGCTTGCCCGCGTTCACGTCCTGCCCAGAAGGGGGTGGCGGCGTACTCGGCACAGGAATTTGGGCGAAGGCTGTTGAAGCAAACAGCGCAATACCGCATGCCAACAAACAGGCATAGCGCAGGGAGTTAAAGAAGCTCCGGAAGGACTTAGTGGCTGGGGGCGTAGTATCCCGTCTTGGAAAAGACGCTGAGCGGCGGAAGCCCTTTGGGTGCGCGCAGCTTGATCTTAAGCTTGCGCCAGCGAGCGTCGTGAGCCTTGTTGCTTGGTCGATAGCCGAGCACATATTGGTTTCGCAGCTCCATGCCGATTTTTGAAGCGATGTCCGGAAGCTCATCCAACTTCTCCACCGCGAATACGCGGCCACCGGTCATCTCTGTTACTTCGCTGAGAAGCGAAGGGCCTCCCAGTTCTTCCGGGGTCCGGTTACGAAAACCAAGCGGGTCAAAGATGCCGATGGCATAGAGCTGGGTATCTGCTTCTTTTACCAGCCGCTTGATATCGCTTTCGTTGTACCGACTATGATTATCGCCTCCGTCGGATAGGATGAGCAAGGCGCGTTTGGCGTTGTGTGCACCCCTCATCTGGCTGAGGCCCAGATAGATAGCGTCGAGCAGCGCGGTGCGGCCTTTGGGAGCCGTGAGCATCATGCGGCTCTGCAAGTCCTCCACGCTATTGGTGAAAGCGCTCGTCAGTTCGGCGCGCTCGTTGAAGCTCACCAGAAAGAACTCATCCTGGGGATTGGCAGTCTTGAAAAATTGCAGAGCGGCTTCGCGCGCCTTGCCAACTTTGTTGGACATGCTCCCGCTGAAATCGAAGATTACGCCGATGGAAATGGGAACGTCTTCAGCGGAGAAGGTGACGACTTCCTGCTCGATGTTGTCTTCGAACACGCGGAAGTTGTCGGTTTCCAGCCCGGTGACCAGGCGATTGTAAGGATCGGTGACCGTTACATTGACGAGCGCGAGGTCGACGTCAAAATGAATCGTTCCGCCGGGCTTGAAGGGTGTGCCCGCCGTGTCTTTCCGCACGTCATCCTTCTTGATTTCCTTGACTTCTTCGCGTTTAGCTTCGTCTTTCGGCTTGCTTTCGTCGGAAGTGGACTGAGCGGGGGCGGGGAGCGCGGCAGATAACACGCACAGGCAAACGACCAGCAGGGCATGCATTGAGAAAGACAGAACGCGAAAACCAGGTAAATCGCGTTTCACGGCACCCTCATCATCCCGGCCTGCCGGGATGGCCGCGCGGTTGGGACTTACCGGAATTCTACCACTCAGCCTACCGAAAACAAGAGCAATTGATTGATGTTCAAAATCGAACAGTTTGATAGGCCCGCAAGGCTTACTAGCGTGTGGTAGCATCGCACATTCCGCTAGAGATAACTTCCGAAGCGGTCCAACAATTCCTGGGGCCAGGAGTCTAGATGAGCCAGCCGAAAGTCATCGTAGTTATTCCCGCACGATATGGGTCGGTCCGTCTACCCGGAAAACCCCTGATTTCTCTGGCGGGAAAACCCATGATTCAGCGGGTGGTCGAGCGAGCCAGGCTGGCGAAACGAGCAGACCGGGTGATTGTGGCAACCGACGACGAGTGCATCATGAAAGCTGTCGAGGCGTTTGGCGGCGAAGCAAGAATGACCCGTACTGAACACCGTACCGGTACCGAGCGCGTCGCGGAAGTAGCGGCGCGCGAAGACGGCGACGTTTTCGTTAACGTCCAGGGAGACGAGCCACTCCTCGATCCGCATGCGATTGATATCGCGGTGGATTCCCTGCTGGAGGATCCTCAAGCCTCCGTCAGTACCGTGGCGACCCCGATCAAGACGCCCGGCGACATCATGGACCCGAATGTCGTGAAGGTAGTCCTAGACTTCGACGGAAACGCGATTTATTTCTCGCGCGCGCCGATTCCCTGGGTGCGGGATACGGGCAGCAAGATTCAGGTGCGGCACCTGAAACATCTTGGGCTGTACGTTTTTCAACGCGAGGCTCTGCTGGAGTATCCCACGCTCCCGCAAGGTGAGCTGGAACGAATCGAGCAACTGGAGCAACTGCGCTGGCTGGAAAACGGCTGGAAAATCCGCGTGGCGGAAGTGGAACACGACGCCGTGAGCGTGGACATGCCGGAAGACGTGGCGCGCGTGGAAAAACTGCTGCAGAAATGACTTCGCCCGGCGGGGACTCCGCCGGGCGATAAGCTTACGCCGCGGAATTGCCGGCGATTCGCGTTTTATTGCTGCAATTTCAGGATGCCAACAACGATGCGCTGCGCGCCGGAGTTGTCACGGTTGGCGAAGAAAGCCGTTTGGGGATTGATGAAGTAAATCACAAAATTGATCGGCGATGCGCCTGTGAGATTCACAGTCATTCCGTTGCGGCTCCCGTCGCTACTCGTTCCGTCACTGCCGTTGATTTCAATCACGCCTCCAACGCCGAGGTCCGTGCGCAGAGTGCCCGTCGTGAATTGGAACAAATCCGCCGTGCCGCTGAGAGCCAGGTTCGTGACGGTGGTCTGGGCCAGGATATCCTCTTCATCCTGTGTTGCGATGTTACCTGCCGCGGTGACCAGGCCGCTCCAGTTCATCGCGTAGGTTCCCGAGATATTCGCGCTGGTGAATGGACCGCCGGATTGCGACTCCAGCGAGCCATCAGCCACGACTATCCCAACACCTGGGCTGGATTGCGTAACATCTTGAATCACGCCACTGCTCGCGGAGCTCAGGTAAAAGACAAAAGTGAATGGGAAGCTGGGATCCTGAAACGTGATCTGGCCGCGCCCAGGGTTCGCGGAGTCGAAGGTAATGGTCCCGCTGGAGAAGCTCGTTGATGGATGCTGCCTACCCGCATCGTTGGTGTCTCCAAGAACGTTGCCGACCGTTGCACCATTCGCAGTGAAACGGCCCACACGCGTAACGCCGCCATTCGCCGAGGCTCCGGCTAGAACAAACGCGAAGCTTCCATTGAAGTTGCTAGTGCTTGTCGGCACGTTGGTGCTTTGTGTCACGGCGTCACCAGAAAGCATTCCACCTGAGGTGCTAACGAAGCGAACGCGCCTGGAATCCACGATATAGAAAACGAAATTTTGTCCGGCTATGTTGGCGATGCCACGGCCGAAGCTGGAAAGCGTCGACAATTGCAAGGGATCCTGGGCGATCGAACCCGGTGCCATCCCGCCACTCGTCAGGTTTCCATTGACGTTGTCATCGAAGAACCCGGTCAGGATTGCCCCCGTATTGTCGACTGTGAACTCCCCGATGAAGGACTCCGGGTTGTTGTTTGCGTCCAGACCGGGAAAGTCAAACACGTACGGGCCAATTACGTCCGTGAGAGCGAAAGGAGCGGCCTTCTGCAAAACAAAATTCCCGCTGCCCGTGGAGGCTTGATTGCTATTCGAAGTTTCATCGATCAAGAGGCCATCACTGGTGGACGTCAAAGTAATTCCAAAGTCCAGCGTGGACTGGCCGACATTCAATGCCAGGGCCCCGCGCCCGTCGGCATTGACGGTGTAAGTGCCGTTGGTAATGGCAATGGCGTTGGAGGGCGTGCCGCTAGCATTGACGTCCTCAATTCCACCCGTAATGTTGCCGTTGCCATCCGCGATGAAAACACCCGTACGGGCGAGCGGAACCGGAGCATTAGATCCGCTGGTAAAGACCTCGCCATTGGTGACAAAAGCATATTGGCCGTTCAGGCTGGCCATACTGTACTTGCCTACCGGAGGGGGTGGCTGAACGCTGGAGCCGCCACCACATGCGGTAGACAACAGACCAGCGGCTGTCGCGAGAGCGAAGAGCAGGCGTTTCATCGCACACCTCGCAGCGCTTGCTTTTGATCCGGGGTCAAGGTGGAAGCCGAGGTAAGGAGGTAGCCTTTCGCATTCCGCACCGCGACGGCTTGCGCTCCTTTCTGCACAACGCGCGCGGCAAAGTAAGTACTGTCACCGAGAGCCAATTGTTCTCCGACGATGCGCACGTTATCGCCGGGATTCAACTCCAGATGACCGGCCTGGAGAATTCTAACGTTGCCGAGATGAACGTCCACCTGGCCCGATGGCGTCTGAAGAATCACATGCGCGCCGATAGGAGACACGCTAGAGGAGGACTCGAATTTTACAACCGTGCCAAGAAGAAAACTTTCGCGATTCAAGTCGTAAGCATGCAGTTGCTGCGCGTCGGACTGCTTCGTCTGTTGCGCGTTCGCGGAAATGCAAAATGCGAGCGTGATCAGAAGTGCGAGAGTGCCTGAGTAACTTCGTTTAGGAGCTTTCATATCCCTTTCCAATTGCAAGAGTTCCACTCGGAACCTTCCGCGTTGCGGGGACTAAACGGAAAACGGCTTCGGAGCGCAAGGCTAAAGGTTCATTTCCTTAGATGGCAAATCCCCTAGTGTCGGTTTCTGGTTGCCGCGCAATATTTCCTGCGCCGCAACACGCGCCATCACTAACTCCATAGGTTATTCCCCGCTTATGACAAACCCGTTCCAGGCGAGAATGTTTCGCTCTCCAACTCGGAAAAAATAACGTTTTCGCGGCGTAAAGAGTTCGATTTGACAGGAGGCCAGGTTCCGAACATAATTGTATGTACGTCAATCCTGTGGAGGGCTAACAAGCCTGGCGTGAGAACGCAGGCTGCACGGATGGCGCCAAAATATATCTTTGTAACTGGCGGTGTTGTTTCCTCACTTGGAAAGGGCGTTGCTGCCTCCTCTATCGGTTGTCTCCTCGAAAGTCGCGGTTTCAAAGTAACCCTGCAGAAATGCGATCCGTACCTGAACGTTGATCCCGGTACGATGAGCCCCTTTCAGCACGGGGAAGTCTTTGTCACCGAAGACGGCGCGGAGACCGACCTCGACCTTGGCCATTACGAACGCTTCACGCACGCCAAGCTTTCCCGCGACAATAACTGGACCACTGGCCGTATCTACGAAACCATTCTCACCAAAGAACGCCGAGGCGATTATCTCGGCAAAACTGTCCAAGTCATTCCGCACGTCACCGACGAAATCAAGGCCATCATCAAGAAAGTTTCCGAAGGCATTGACGTTGTGATTGTCGAAATCGGCGGCACCGTTGGCGACATTGAATCGCTTCCCTTCCTCGAAGCCATCCGCCAGATGCGCCTGGAACTTGGCGCCGAGAACACCCTCTTTGTGCACGTCACGCTGGTGCCCTTCATTGCCGCCGCCGGCGAACTGAAAACCAAGCCCACCCAGCACAGCGTCAAGGAAATGCTGAGCATCGGGATTCAGCCTGATATTTTGCTTTGCCGCAGTGACCACCACATTCCAGCGGAACTAAAGAAAAAAATCGCCCTCTTCTGCAACGTCGCGGAATCCTGCGTCATTTCCATGGAAGATGTGGACACCATTTACGCCGTGCCCGCGGAGCTGAGCAAAGAAGGTTTGGACGCGCAAATCCTCCGCCTCCTGAAACTGAAAGACCACGCTTCGAACATGAAACCGTGGCTCGACCTGGTCCACCGAATGCATCATCCGGCGGGCGAGGCGCGTATCGCGGTCGTCGGCAAATACGTGCAGCTAGAAGATGCGTACAAAAGCTTGCGTGAAGCCATGCTGCATGGTGGCCTGGCGCACAATCACAAAACTGTTCTCGAGTGGATTGAAGCCGAAGAAATCGATTCGGCCGCTACTGCAGAGGCGCGCCTCCACGGCTATGATGGAATTCTCGTTCCCGGCGGATTCGGCAAACGCGGCATTCAGGGAATGATCCACACTATTCAGTACGCGCGCGAACACAAAGTGCCTTTCCTTGGAATTTGCCTGGGCATGCAGTGCGCCACGATAGAATATGCCCGCGATGTTGCCGGATTGAAGCAGGCGGACAGCACGGAATTCGATCCGCAATCACCGCATCGCGTGATTTATAAATTGCGCGAACTGCTCGGCGTCGATGAAATGGGCGGCACTATGCGCCTGGGCGCCTGGCCCTGCAAGCTGGAGCCGGGTTCCTTCGCGCACAAGGCTTACGGCAAGCTCGAAATCAGCGAGCGCCACCGCCACCGCTACGAATTCAATCGCGACTACGAAAAAACGCTGGTCGCCGCCGGTCTGCGCATCACCGGTCGCACTCCGGACGAGAATTACGTCGAAATCGTCGAGGCACCGGATCACCCATGGTTCCTCGGCTGCCAGTTTCACCCGGAATTCAAATCCAAGCCTCTTGAGCCGCATCCGCTCTTCGCCGCATTTATCGGCGCCGCTCTGGAGCACAAGAAAGAACGCTTGCGTCCGGCTTCCGCCAGCGTCGCGGAACGCCAACCCGCCCCGGCGTTGCGTGCTGCGCCTCGCGCCACCGCCTAAACCGTTGCAAACCCGCCGCGGCCTGCGTAGCCTAAGTAGCTTGCGAACCTTTTTCCATATCTTATGAACGCGACACGCGAAATCGAACTTGGCAAGCTGCGCCTCGGTGGCGGCAATCCCCTCTTCCTGATTGCCGGGCCCTGCGTCATTGAAACCGAATCACACGCCCGTGCCATGGCGGAAAAAATCGCGAAGATCGCGTCCGATGCGGGATTGCCGTACATCTTTAAGGCTTCCTTCGATAAGGCCAACCGCTCCTCGCTAAAGGGATTCCGCGGCCCCGGCCTGAAGGAAGGCTTGCGCATTCTCGGCAAGATCAAATCCGAGATGAAACTTCCGATCCTCACCGACATCCACGAAGCTTCCCAGGCCGCTCCCGTTGCGGAAGTTTGCGACGTTCTGCAGGTTCCTGCATTTCTGGCGCGGCAAACGGATCTGCTGCTCGCCGCCGGCAAGACCGGTCGCATTATCAATGTCAAGAAGCCACAGTTTGCTTCGCCGTGGGAAATGGGCAACGTGGCGGAAAAAGTTGCCAGCACCGGCAACGACAAGATCATTCTTACGGAGCGCGGCTCTACCTTCGGCTATCAGAATCTTGTCGTGGATGTGCGCTCCTTCCCCATCATGCAAAGGACCGGTTATCCGGTTGTCTTTGACGTAACGCATTCCGTGCAGCTTCCGGGCGGGCAAGGCCACTCCAGCGGCGGCCAGCCGCAATTCATTGAGCCGCTGGCCCGCGCAGGCGTAGCCGCGGGCGTCGATGGCATTTTCCTGGAGACTCACGACAATCCTGCGAAGGCTCTCTCGGACGGACCCAATGCTCTGCCACTTTCACAACTCCTGGCCCTGCTCATGAAATTAAAGGGGCTCAGCGCCGTGGTCCGCCGTTGGAGCGCGAAATGAGCCTGGACTCCGCGCGGCGCGTGCTGAAAATCGAAGCCCAGGCAATTCAGGACGTCCTCGCGCGCCTGGATGCGACCTTTGAGAAAGCTGTCGGCGTGCTCTTCGCGTGCAAAGGCCGCGTGGTGGTCACGGGCATGGGCAAATCCGGACTCATTGGACGAAAAATTTCTGCCACGCTCTCCAGCACCGGCACGCCATCTTTCTTTCTGCATCCTGCCGAAGCTCTGCACGGTGATCTCGGGATGCTCGCGCGAGGCGACGCTATGCTGGCGGTTTCCTACGGCGGGGAGACAGAAGAGATCATCCGCCTGCTGGAAGCCCTGAAGCGGCTCGAAATGCCGCTCGTGACGCTCACGGGCAAGCCGCAATCCACGCTCGCCGAAGCGAGCGACGTCGTGCTGGATGTCAGCGTGAAGGAAGAGGCGTGTTCGCTTAACCTCGCTCCCACTGCGAGCACCACAGTCGCGATGGCCGTCGGCGATGCGCTAGCGGTTTCGTTGCTGGAGCGTCGCGACTTCAAGCATGATGATTTCGCGGCGTTGCATCCCGCCGGGCGCCTCGGCAAGAAATTGCTTCGCGTCGAACACTTGATGCATGCGGGCGATGCCCTGCCGCGCGTGTCAAAAGACACTCCAATGCCGGACGTGTTTCATGAAATGAGCAAGAAAGGCCTTGGGATGACCACCGTGCTGGAGCCGGATGGGCGTCTGGCGGGAATTCTGACCGACGGCGATCTTCGCCGCCTGATGGAAAAACATCGTGGCGCTACACTGGAGATGGCGGCGGGCCAGTGCATGACAAAAAGTCCGCAAACGATTGGCCCGCACGTGCTCGCCAGCGAAGCTCTGAACCTGATGGAGAAGGGCAAGATCACCTCCATCGTGGTCACGGACGAAGCCAAGGGCGTGCTAGGCGTCGTCCACCTGCACGATTTGTGGACTTTGGAGCTGATGTAGTGACGGGTCTTTCGCGTCTGGCGTTTACCCGGTCTGCTCGGGGCGGTCCGACGCTTTACCTCGGGAAGACCGCTCGTTTTTCCGTGTGTAGGGGCGCAGCATGCTGCGCCCTATCTAAGGACTAGCGTACACAGATAAGAGGAGACGGCATTGGCCACGCGAGGAAGGAAAATCCCAGAAAAACTGGCGAGACGAGCGAAGCAAATCGCTGTCCTACTGATGGACGTCGACGGCACCCTAACCGATGGCAGCGTCACGCTAGTATCGCAGCAGGATGGCCACGCGCTCGAGAGTAAGACGTTCGACGCTCACGACGGCCAGGGCCTCACTCTCGCCGTCACTGCCGGGCTCCGCACCGGCGTCATTACCGGCCGCGGCAGTGCCGCTCTTCGCCGCCGCTGCAAGGAGTTGGACATCGAGTTTGTTTACGAAAAACAAGGGCACAAAGTCGCGGCTTACGAAGACGTCCTCCGCAAGACCGGCGCCAAGGAATCCGAAGTCGCCTTTCTTGGCGATGACCTCCCCGATCTCACCATCATGAAGCGCGTCGGCCTGGCCGTTGCCGTCCACAACGCCACGCCCGAAGTGCGCCGCGCCGCCCACTACACCACTAAAGCCGACGGCGGCAAAGGCGCCGCCCGTGAACTCGTCGAGGTCATCCTCAAGTCCAAAGGCATCTGGGAAGAAATGATTGACAAAGCCCGCGCCTGAGGGAAATCCACCGGCCAGCCCAACTTCTACTTGCCGTTAGCGGACGCGAAAGTAAGAGTGGACAAGGTACAGCGGCCATCTTGCTATTGCGCGCCTTACGTGCCATACGTATTGTACGTGTTTCACGTTAGGCACAGTGTCCATGCCCAGGGGGTGCTCCATTAAGCAGAATGTCACCATCAGTCTTGATCGCCAAACAATTCGCAAGGCCAAGATCGTTGCGGCCCGGCGGGAAACCTCCATTAGCGGACTGCTTGCCCAGCAACTTGAAATCCTGGTGGGTGAGGAAGAGGCATACGAACGCGCTGAGCGCCAGGCAGTGGAACTCCTTGACAAGGGCTTTCATTTGGGCGGCGCCGCGCCTGCCTGCCGGGAAGAATTACATGAACGGTAGGACCTTCGTCGATACCAACGTGCTGATTTACGCTCACGATGTCGATTCAAACCCAAACATACAATCGCCAAAAACATTCTGCGTCAACTTTGGAGCGAACGCGCTGGTGTTCTGAGCCTGCAAGTTTTGCAGGAATTCTACGTGAACGTAACCCGCAAGATTCGCTCTCCCCTGCCAAACGATTCGGCTCGCCTTGTAGTTAGTAGCTACTCGATCTGGTGCATGGAAACGACTCCAGTTGAGCTTTCCGTGGCATTCCGCATTGAAGACGAATCGCGTATCGGTTTCTGGGATGCACTCATCATCGCTGCTGCCGCCAAGAGCGGCGCAGCACGGGTTCTTTCGGAAAACTTGAACTCGGGACAGAAAATCGCCGGACTCCGCATTGAGAACCCGTTCGCGGCGGTTCCCTGAAAACGGCATGTTCTTCCCGCGGCTGGCCATTCACGCCTCGTGTAGATTAGCCCTCGCAATAACGCCACCGCAACGCCCTTTGCGTTACAATCGTACAGTCATGGCGCGCCGAAGTCGCAAACGAAAGTTGAAAGCTGCCAGCCCTCCTACGATTCGCAGCAATTCGGAGACGCCCGCGAGTCCTTCCAAGATTCCCAGAGATTCGGAAAAAGTTGCGAACTATCCCGACAGTTCCATTCCTTCCGAAGACGTTACAAGCGTTTCCGAGTTTTCTTTTGATTCGGAAACGATCGCCAGCCTTGTCGACGTCTCCAGTGATTCGGAAATGGTCGCAACCTTTCCTGGCACTCCCAGCGTCTCCGCAAACATCGCAAGCCCTCCCAGCACTGCCGCTGTTACCGCGAATGTTGCGGCTCCTTCCGCCGCGCCTACCGGCGCAGACCGCCGGACTCACCCACGTTACGAGTTCTTTGCCGCCGCCGAGGTCGTTCCGACCGAATCCGGCGCCCGGATGGAAACGCGCGTCCGCGACTTGAGCCTGCAGGGCTGCTACATAGACACCAGCGACGCCCTCCCGCTAGGGACGGTCACCGAAGTTCGCATCATCAAAGGCGCGCAACGGTTTGAAGCCCGCGCGCGAGTCGTCTACTCCCGCGCTTCCAAAGGCATGGGGCTCATGTTTGCCACCATTGAGCCGGAGCAGCTTCGCACACTCGAAACGTGGCTAGCCGAGTCCCGCGAAACCTCCTGGCTCGCGGCAAACCGTCGCAGGAGCCAGCGCGTATTGATGACCGTCCCAGTCCGTGTCTCTGGTAAGACCGGCGCTGGAGCCTTTGAAGAAGAAACTCACACACGGGCCATCAGTGCTCACGGTGCGTTGATTCTCTTGTTGACGCAGGTTTATAGAGGGCAGCGGCTCACGTTGTCGAACGTCCAGACCAAAGCGGCGCTCGAGTGCATTGTCGCGCACATTGATCGGAGCCAACCCAACCAGCCCCAGGTAGGAGTGGAGTTCCTGCTGCCCAATCCCATGTTCTGGCACGTGGTTTTCCCCCCAAAAGACTGGACGCCTCGCCATCCCGATGCCAAATCCCGCGCAAAATCCCACGAACCAACTTGACCACGGGAACGCCGATCTCCCGATCGGCATGCTCGACCCGCTTGTGTTGGCAAGCGTCATGGCCTTGCTGGACATCGTTGCTCTTGCCGCTTGCGTCGTCCCTGCGCGCCATGCGCGTCGACCCCCGAGTCGCCCTGCGCTACGGATAACTCCCGCGGAACGCCATTTCTGCCACATCCCGTGAGTTCTGTCTGTGCGCTGTGGATAGGAAAACTGAGTCGATTCCCGCTGCAACAAGAGGAACAATCCCTCTTAGACAGCCCTACACTCGGCTCAGCTCGGCAGCGACTGGTTATGTATAAGTGTGAGGATTGTGATGAAGCCTTTGCTCTTTGCTTTCTGTTTTGTGTTTGCATTTGGCGGTCTAAGCGCGCAGACGCCTGTCTGGCAGCCATCGCCGGGTCATACACAAGTGCCGATCTGGCCGGGGACGCCGCCTGATGCGCAGCCTGTCGCGGGGCCGGAGGAGAGTCACTGGTGGCCAACAGGCCCTGGTGGGCCTGGTGGGTTTACTGTGTACCACGTATCTCGGCCTACGATGACGGTGTATTCGCCAGAGGGAAAGAATACGGGTGCTGCGGTGGTGGTGTTTCCCGGCGGGGGCTACGAGGATCTGGCCATCGACCTGGAAGGCACGGAGATCTGTGACTGGCTGACGTCCATGGGAATCACCTGTGTACTGCTGAAGTATCGCGTGCCGGGTGAGGAATACTACGCGAAATCGGCACCGTATCCGAAATCAGGGCCGTATCCGAGATCACCGATGGCGTTGGAAGATGCGCAGAGGACGTTGGGGCTGGTGCGCTTTAACGCAGCGGAGCGGCACATTGATCCTCACAAGATAGGAGTGCTTGGGTTTTCGGCAGGCGGGCATCTGGTGGTGGCGATGAGCACCGAATTTGAGAGGCGTTTGTATCCGGCTGTCGATGCCGCTGACAAAGAAAGCTGCCGCCCGGATTTTGCAGTGGCTATTTATCCGGGGCATCTGTCGATTGCCGCGGCGGAATGGGATGCTAAACAAGGCACCAAGAAATTTGTGGTTCGTCATCCCGGGCATCTGTCGGCTGCCGATAGCAGCTTTGGGTTGAATCCTGATATTCATGTCAACAGCCAAACGTCACCTACGTTTTTGCTGCAAGCGGAGAATGACCCCGTAGACGGCGTAGAGAATTCGCTTGCTTACTATGCTGCGCTGAAGAAGGCTGGCGTTCCCGTGGAGATGCATTTGTATGCGCAGGGCGGGCATGCGTTCGGCCTCCGACGAACGAAACTTCCGATAACCGGATGGCCCCAGTTGGTGGAGACGTGGCTGGGGACGATCGGAATGGTTCCGCAGTAGGTGCCCTGGGATGGCAAGCCGTCCCCCCGAATGCCCCGCACTTGTATATTTCCCGGCGCCAAATTAGCGGCGCCCTAGCTTTCCCGCGGCAACCAAATCGCCGCAAGGTAGCGTAACTTCTTTTGTGTAAATTCGGTTTTTGGAGCAGAAAAAAAGGGCGTACTTTCTCTGGAGCGCCAACCCCAAGAGGAGGTACACCCTAAATGCGAGAACTGAAAGTCCTCGGCAACGGTCATCTTAAGCTGAACCGGGCGGAGTGCAAAGAGTT
>QHZD01000040.1 GCA_003225315.1 Acidobacteriota bacterium | reverse complement strand
TTCGGTACGGGTGAAACCTACTTCTTGCCGGATGCCGCTTTGGCGATTCCGCTGACTTTCACCAGGATTTCCTCCTCGCGAAGGATCAAATACTCCTGGTCGTCTATGTTGATGTCGTTGCCGGTGTATTTTCCGAACAAGATCCGGTCACCCACCTTCACATCGAGCGGGATGCGATGGCCCTTTTCAATCTTGCCGGCTCCGATGGCTATTACTTCGCCCTCATGAGGTTTCTCTTTCGCCGTATCGGGAATGATGATCCCGCCCTTCGCGGTTTCTTTCTCTTCCAGCCTCCGTACGAGGACGCGGTCATGCAGGGGAGTGATATTCACAGTCATTTCTTTGGCCTCTATTCAATCCATTCCAAAACTCGAACAATCAACTTTTTTGCGGCCCTAGGCCAACACTACGGCCGAAAAATCTTCCGATTCTTCTGCCGGGCCACTTCCAGGTCATCCGTTTGTTTTTTCTGGCGTGCGGCTTCGCGATTCGGGCCCTCTTGCTCCTCTAATTTCACAGCCTCCGCAGCGGCAAGCTCAGCTTCAGCATTGACTCGCTTGGAGTAAATGATGAGCCCAAGATGATCAGTGGAGGAAGAACGGGCAAGATTGAAGGAGTATTGTGCATCCTCCCAAGATGCGACAGGCTTTTGCCTATCGTCATACCGGTCGTTCTTGGCGGAATCGATCTCTAGCGCAACATTTGTCGCCGGGCCGTATTTCGCTGAGATGGACTTCACCATGTCCTCCGCGGTGAGCCCTTCCGTGGAGTTTCGATCGTAAGTCACAGACATCTTGTAGAGCTCGCCGTTGTAGAAAGAGAAAAGAATCTGTTCAACGGTATCCGATTGGAACGAAGCCCCGGGAAGGCTTGGCGGCCACCAATTTACTTCCTGAACCAGCGTTGGACGGCCATGAATCAACTTCACATCGGCCATCTTTTGGCCGGTACGCTCCAGCAGTCTGGTCAAGCTCATTCCAAGTGTAAAGTGCCGATACTTGGAAAGATCCTGCGCACGAAGCAGTGGCGCCGAAAGAAGCAAGACAACAAAAAAAAGAATCGAACTGCGTATCGTTTTCATTTCCGTATCTCCTACGAATTGCTAAGAACTTGGAATCAGGGCCGTATATCGCTTTGTGGGCATTTCTTTGTTTGGGGCGCCAACAGGCATTCTCAGGGCAGAATCCTTTGCAGGGACCAGGCCAATACCTTGTTGGATATGCCTCAAATGGGCGGTAATATTTATGAAAGGAATCCCGAGGAACCATTTCGAAACGACGTTCGTAATCTCCAAGGAGTTAAACTTCTGCCCCTTCTGCTTCGCCAGCACACGTCTGACTGCCCTGCGCAGGGTTCCTGAACGGTCACGACCCAGGACGGTAGCTCTGATCTCGCCGGCCAGGTAGAAGAAGTTCCAATTCGCACCCTCGATGTTTCGGGCCAGCGTAGAGCGATCGAGATTCTTGATGATTCTCCAGCCAGTCAAGAACGCTTCACTTTCGATCGACAGATTCGTCGGCAAAGGCGTGCCTTCTCTAATCAAAGTCGTCCCTGCTCTATTAGTGTCTGGCATTTTAGTGTTAGCCACGTGACGTTTAGAGTTGCTGCGCGTAAAGCCTTCTGCCGTTCACGAAACCTACGAGCAGCGTCAGAAGTACGGCTCCAATTATTGCGACTAGCGTTGTGTAAATCGTTCCTCGATAGCCAGAAAAGCCTGCCGAGCGCATGAGGAATCCGCCCGCCACAGCTCCGCCAATGCCTATCACCATGTCCATCAACGGACCGTATCCATTACCCTTGAGAATCTTTCCCGCTAACCAGCCGGCAACCAACCCAACGATGATCCACGACAGAAAGTACATACATTTCTCCTTGAACGAATCTATGAATTACCTTCCGCAGGTTGTTTACTTCATCTCTGTTTCCGGAAAAGCGTTCTTGTGAACCAGCCTGCCCGGTGAACTCACAAAGATATAAACTAACGGAGTGGGTTCTTCCTCACACCGGCTTCATCCCGTACAACTCGCGATCTGCGGTACGAAGCAAGGCCTCAATCGTTTCACCATCCTGGGGATATACAGCCACGCCGATGCTCACGGAAAGCGGTGGCTGGAGACTATCCATGGCTAGCCGGCTACGGATGCGCGATGCAACAAGCCTTGCCGCCGCCGCCGTTGTCTCGGGCAGGATGACGGCAAACTCATCGCCACCGTATCGCGCGGCCGTATCGATTGCTCGACAAAAGACGCGGAGTACATCGGCGAGGCGGCACAGCGCCTGGCTGCCGATCAAGTGGCCGTAGCGGTCGTTGATC
The DNA here is from genome assembly GCA_003225315.1 of Acidobacteriota bacterium. Lineage (GTDB taxonomy): Bacteria > Acidobacteriota > Terriglobia > Acidiferrales > UBA7541 > Acidiferrum. The sequence continues at coordinate 49,928 of QHZD01000040.1, read as the reverse complement.
TTTTTCAACTGATCCAGGTCGAGCAGTAAAATGGCAAACGGTCGTTCGGTGCGCCCGGTGCGTTTGACCTCTGCGTCGAGCGCTTCAGTGAGCCGACGGTAGTTACCTAAACCGGTAAGCGGGTCAGTCACGGCAAGAAGTTGTACGTTCTCTTCTGCGTGTTTGCGTTCCGTGACGTCGAATGCGGAAACCACACTGGCCAGCATTCCATCAAATTCGATCATCGTTGTACTGATATCGAGCCACCGCTCGTCGCCGTTCTTTGTGAGAATCTTGACCGCATGCTGCTCGGCGTCCCCTTGTCGCACGCCCCCTCGGTTTGAGACCAGTTCTCGACAATCAGGATGGACTAAATCCCAGAAGGTCATGGACAAAAGCTCTTCTCGTGCATATCCGGTGATAGTCTCGGCGGCATGATTCACATAGTGCAGCCGCTCGCCGTGACTAATGAATACCGCACACGCAATAGCTTCAGCTAAGGTGCGGAAGTTTGCTTCCCCGCATAGGAGCTCTGGCCGTAACAGCGCATCTGCAGCCCGTTCCCTGATCATCTTAAGCATTGGAAATCTCGCGTGCTCCTGCGTTTCCCCTCTGCCGGACAACTTGAGGGGGCGGACTTAGCCCGCCCCCTCCAAACGAAAGGACCTGCTGGCTTCAGGCCGCTACTGCAGCGACAGTCCTTTGAATCGTTGAATTGAGGACTTCGTACGTTTGCACCCGCGGCGTACCTTCGACCACGGACGCCAGAATCTTCGTCACTTCCGGATACGTTTCACGGTTGTAAGCCTCCGCGTGTTCCGCAGTCTCCCACAGACTGAAGGCATGAACTTCCTTTCCGCTTGGGTATAGGAGGGTGATTTCGTCGACAAATCCCTTCTGCTTGCGTAGCACGGGAATAATTTCACTTTCAATCTTCTGCTTGAATGCCAGGGCACCGTCGCTTTTCAGGTGCATCGATACTTTGCGTGCAAACATGTCAACCTCCTTGGTTGGCTGGCCAAGGGGGGATTCAGATAACCTCTGGTGGTTCAGCTGATCTGAAGACTCCCTCAGTACCTTAACTAATTTAGGTTAATTAACTTGACCTGTCAAGTACAATCTGAGAGTATTTTCGGAGTTAATCAGTGCCAGTTAATTGAGCGAGGGACGCCGTGGATGTCTGCCTGGTGATCAAACAGCGGCTGGAAGAATTGGGGCTGGAGCAAAGAGACCTGGCGGCCGCTGCCGAGGTCACGGAGTCCTACATTTCGCAGCTGCTGACTCGAAAAAAATTACCCCCGGAACCGGGGCGGACGGACATTTACGCCAAGATGGGGAAATTCTTGAAGCTCCCGGGCGGCAAGCTTGCGAAGCTGGCGGACCATCAGCGTAGAGAGGTGTTGAAGCGGAATCTAGACGATCCACCCAAGCCCTTATTTAGAGAGGGTCGAGAGTTGATTCTTCGCAAGTGCGCACCCGGCAAAGAAAAACAAGTGCGGGTGATATTTGAGAAGCAGCCCTTCGGCGAACTCGAGCGCCTCGTCACACAAAAGCTCTTGGACTTGGTCAAGAGAGTCGCAAAAGACGAATTGGAAAGTGAAACCTGGCTCCACTCGGTGGCGCGGCTCAGCGGCCGAAGTTATGAAGCGTTGCGAGTCAGCATCCTCGAGTTCCTGGACGCGGATGCCTTCAGCGTGTCAGTGGAGAACTGCGTTTCCTTCCTGGATCCGCTGATCGAATCTTGGGATATCGATCTCGCAACCTTTGGGATGGAAGTCGTTTTGAATCGGAGACTAATTCCGGGTTACGCAAAGAAATTTGAGTTTGTCGAAAGGGAATCTGCTCAAACGGAGGAAGAGCCGGGGCTCAAAGAATTCCTTCGGCACCAGTCTGTGAGTGGTGATGCGACCGGGGAAGAAATCGAGTTTCTAAAGAGACTGAGGTTCAACGGGAAGCGCCCCACGCCGCTTTATTATTACCGGGAATTGCAGAACCTCAGGGACCCGCTTCATTTTCGCCCGCTCACGGCCCAGAGCGCGCGGAAAAAAACACTGGGCCAGTCCCAGCCCGAAGGGTCAGTCGCCCCGATGCATAAATATCTGGAGGCGGCTGGCATCGAGAAACAGATGCAACTTAACGGCAGGAAAAGGGCAATCCAGCGTTGGGCAGGGAGCAGAGGCAATACGACCAAGAAGCAAAGAGGGAAGCCAGGGAAAGTCTCACATGCTAGAACGAAGAGGCTCTTATGAGCGATACCGTTATCGTCCTGTTCGTCGGTTTCGAAGTCAAAGCACTCGTCCGCGAATACAATTTCCATGTGAGGCAAGCTTCGAGCGAGATCCGCGAATTTACGCTGACAATTGTGAACGAGGCATTTAATTCCCGACGCGTACGTTACCAAGACGCTCCCGAGATCTGCTCTCTGAGGCTCCACCGTGAGCTGGCCACGTATTCAAACTGTCCCCCGCAAACACATTACCGTATCAGCGAGATCGATCTGGACGAGTACCGGAACGCCCACGCACCAAAGGCTTCGGGCAACACATATAAGCCCAAGCCTGCCCAGAGCCTATAGCGGCGGTGGCCCGTCATCTCCTTTCCGAACTCGCGCGATTGCGAAGCGCAGCTCAATGAATCCCCCAGCGATGAAACGGGGAAGTCCTCATCAGCGGAGTTTTCCTGCGACGTTCCAATGTTGGGGGATCGCGCCCCGAAGTCCCGCTTTGGGACGTTGGAAAGCTCCATTAGGAGCCTGCCGCTGATTGCGGGCGGATGACGGGCTTAACTGGCCAAACTGTTGGATTTAATTGCACTTACACTGTGCAAGCAGTTTGGACCGGTTATTTTTAGCAACTCGGAAGTAATGCAAAGAGCGCAGCCGGCAGAATGCCAAAGGCTACCCGCTCGCCTAATAGCCCGCGATGGCCACTCCCTCCACTACGGCCTAAGCGCGCCGCCTACGGCGTCACAGGCCTCCGTTCCAGGAGTGGCCATCGAAACACAGCTATGCTCTAATGGCGCGAACGGCAGCGGGGCGAACTGCGGCCCCGACCTATTCCACTTAACATATAGACACGCTGACTGCGGCGTTGAGCGTTCTGATCACTGTTTGACGGAGGGAAACTACCCATACGCCCAAACTAGCACCCTGGCCCGCCAATTCTCGTTCTATATTTGGCGTCGTCGCCTTTGCATCAATACAGCCGTGAACCATCACGTTCTCGACCCGGGAAAAAAGAGATTTTCCCTGTCCGTAGAGTCAAGGACGGGGCGTTTGCCGAGAACATCATGGTGAGGGAGACCATGGTGGTGGTATGTAAAAAATGCCGGTTCGGCCACGAAAATTTGCGGAGTTTACCTCTAACGTTTGCGCCTAGGGTCGAATAACGAATCCTCGTAAGTCATTGAAATATCAGGCAATTAAGCAAAACTTGGGTCGCTGGCTACAAGAATGCACGCTTAACGCCAAATAGCGGAGCGGTCCCCCATCGCTAAACTTGGTCACCTAGAGGGAGCTTTGATGAAAGCTACTCCATATGACATATTCAGGAAAGACCTTCTCGGCACGCCGGTTTGGATGGAAGAGGTGCAGGACCTCGAAACGGCGAGCCTTCGCGTAAGGGAATTGGCGGCCCGCTCACCGGGCGAATACTTTGTTTTTTCCCAGGGATCGCAGGAAATTGTAAGCAGCACGCCGCCACGCGTGTTTGCGTTAGCTGTCTAGGTCCATCTTTTCTCGAAACGAAAACCTGATCTCATTTCTTCTGTTTTGAATTTGTCCGTGTGCTGCTGGGCCGGCTGCTCGTCCGCTGACAAATGCCTCTGCATGCGGCGCCTTCTGGGAGAAGCCAAAAAGATGTTGGCCCATTCACAGTTCGCACGGAGCAAAGATCTTCTCCCACAAAGAAATCTCCATCAGACTAAAGGACTTGAGAGACTCATTCTGTTGGAAGATTACTCCGTGACGTAAGCAAGAGTTTGCTAAATTGAGGAGATAGCTGCATGGAATCTGACGAGGACAAACGCACCAAAGAATCCAGTGTGCGTAACCGGCGGTATTCGATCCGCCATCCTTTCGCAGCCGACACGGAGATGCTGGAATTGAAATCCGGGAGTCGCGTGAGTGGGGTGACTTCCGATCTTTCTCTGGGAGGATGTTTTGTGTGTGCTCGTCGCACCTTGGACGTCGGCGCCCGAGTCCGCGCAACGCTCAAGCAGGAAGGCCAGGAAGTGAAGATACTTGCAGTCGTCCGTGTCGTGAAACCGGAAGTGGGAATAGGCCTCGAATTTCTGGACGTTGCTCCGGACTCCAATGCAACACTGTTGGTCTGGATCGAAAATCTTCGCAAATCGCGCTGAAGCTTCCGTCACATCCGGAGGTGAGCACCGCATGGCCGAGGAGGTTCTTTGTAAGAAGCGCCAATACCCGCGCATCTCGTTGCCGAAGGGCATGCGGGTGGCTTGGCATGGTGGCGACCTGCAACTCTTTTCGCGGGTCAGGACGCTAGGCATGGGAGGACTGTTCATTTCCGTTTCCGATCCACCTCCAGTGGGCACGAAGCTGAGACTTTCGTTTGAAGTGCCCGGTGGGAACGTGCAGGCAGAGGCCATCGTGCGAAATATTGTTGCCGGCGAGGGGATGGGTGTCGAGTTCAAGAAATTACGGTTGAAAGACCGAATTTTGCTGGAAAACGTGCTGAAGCGATTGTTACGTTGACACGAGACGTGTCGATCGTGAAACAGTCTTGCTCTTGCGCTATTCTAATTAGTGCCAGAGGGGAATCATATAATTGTTTGTGATCTATGCGGCGAGGTGAAAGATTGTCTGCAGAAGGAAATTGAGGGCAAGGAATACGATATCTGCGCCCAATGCTGGGAACCGCTCGCGCAGAACCTAAGGGGGAAAGGCAGAACGGTGAATCGGGAAATCGTGTTGCTACCGCCACTCAGAGCGGCGAAAGAAGGGCAAGATGAACCCGCAGAACCGCTACCTGGCGAAGCCCCAAAAATCTGGGGTGGGGGGAATAGGCTAACCAACTAGCTTCTGTCGACCTCCCGGTTGAGCTCACCGGAAAGGCAAATGTTATGCGCCGCTCGCCCGCTGTAATTCATCAGGTCCTGACATTTGGAGATCACACTTTAAACTCGGCGTTGCTGTGCCCTCATCCTGAGGGCGCGAATGAATTGCCGCAATTGTCTTTGCTTCTTCCCAGTCTGGGTGACAAACAATCACCTCAACGGTGAGGGACCCATCCGACTGCTCTTTGCACAGGATTTGAACGGAATCCCACATCTCCTCCTGTTTTCCCGCTCGCATTCGTTGCCCGACACGCACCGATAAGGTGTCCGTGCCGACCTCAAATCGACCTGAACTCCCTGCATCGCAACGCACTTGGAACTTCCGTCTATCCGGCGGTGCCATTAGGTCCACGTGTGTCTCCTTCACCTCACATTATGGGTGTTCACTCCGCTGTTTGATATGGTACGAAGCGGAAAATCGGGCGGTACACAGGTACCCTTACCTCCACGACTTGGCTTCACAACACAACTTCAACAATTGTAAGTAGATAGTTCATAACTCGCTGTGGGAAGCCATCAATTATTCGGGCGGAAGGTTTGCAATCTGCGCAGAATCACGTAGTCTTGACCGGTGTGCTGGGTCGGCTTGCATTCGATATCAGCACTCCAAATTCATACAAATTACTGACGTGGAAAAGCTTGCGGTACTTTTGTCCCGTTTCAAACGACATGTCGGAAACCAAATCAATCTTGCGCGCGGGTGAACAGCTAAAGGAACTTCGCTTGCGGCTCGGAATGACCACACGCGATGTCACAGATCTGAGCCAGAAAATTATAGATTCCGAGGGGAATCAGGAGTTCCACATCTCTAACGCGTGGCTTACAGAGATTGAGAACTCGGAGTCCATCCCGAGCATTTACAAGCTCTATAGCTTGAGCGTCATCTACCATGTCAAATTCGGCGATCTTCTTCAGCTCTATGGTGTGGACGTTCAGAAGATCAACAAGCTACAGATTGAGATGCCGCTTCCGCAGACCCACTTGACGCCTGTCGAAGTTTTTGACCAGACCGGGACGGTTACTTTCCCGGTCCGCTTTGACCGGGGATTCAACAGGGATAAGACAAACCTCTTGTCCCGTATGGTGGAAATCTGGGGCGAAGTGCCGATAGCAGTCATCCAACATCTGGATGTCCGGCATAGCATGTACGGGTACATCGGGCTGGAAGACAGGACCTTGTACCCTCTTTTGCGCCCCGGCTCTTTTGTGCAAATTGACCCGAACGTTAAAAAGATACTACCGCTCAAATGGCAGACGGAGTATGAGCGGCCGATCTATTTCGTGGAATTGCGTGACGGTTATGTGTGTTCTTGGTGCGAACTCCAAGGAAGTCAGCTCATGCTGGTTCCTCATCCATCATCAGGGTGCGCGATTCGCCAATTCAAATACGAAAGCGAAGCTGAAATCGTGGGGCGTGTCACGGGCTTGGCAATGCGGATAGTTCCTCCCGACGAGCCCGCAACTGCCGAGACTGCAAGATTGCCAAAGCGGCCCTGATATTTGAGGCAAAAAAACGAGCCACGACCGGACCGCATTCCAAGGGGACTGCGATTCTGTAAGGCTGCAGCTTCTCCCAAACTCGAACAAGCTCGGAGGCTGTAGTGCAGTTGGAATCAGCGTAAAGTTCAAGTTCCTCGACAAGTTGTTTTACCGAGTAGAGAACCAACCGCCTAAACGCGTCATGATGGCAACTCCCAATAGCCCTTCCAGCAACGCTCTCGCTGAACCGGCAAGCGAGCCCTTCGTGGTGGTACTCGCCCGTATTGTAGTCGCGCATAGAAGCCAGATATATCAGGCGGGCGAAATCTCCACGAATCTTCGCCAAGGTCCGATCCGCAAGATCCCTGCGAGCCGCCTCGACATCTTCGTGTTTGAGTTCACCGTGCATACGTACGCTATCGAATTTCGATTTAGCTCTTCGGCTCCTGTTTGCTGTCCATTAAGTCCGCGACTACCGGACGACCGGCTGGGAGGATATCTTCGGTCACCTTTCGCATTTGCCCGGCCAATTCCAGTGAATATCCGACAAGCTTTGCGGCACGCGGAGGGCCGAACGCCCAGATCACTAAGTAGAGGATTCCGCTTGTTAGTTGAAAAACAAGAAACTCGAATCCCAGCTTTATTTCTTCCGCCGGCTTGAGCTCAGCGTTTCCCCGTGCGGCTCTGAGGTGAGCCCGAATCAAATGATTGACTTGGCCGCGAACTGCTCGCAGCCAGTCAAGCGCGAGCATGGTACGCTCTCGTCGAAACTGTCGCGTAAGTTGCCGGGACGCTTCACTCGCAACAAAATTCAAGTCTTCCGGATCGAAAATCCTGGCGCTCAGTTCGGAAGCGAGGGAATCCCATCCACCAGGAAGGGAAGTTTCTTGCCCGGTTCCAATGCCTTCCCAGTCGAAATCTCTTCGCCCACCACGCCTCGAAAGGAGTAAGCAAACGCTCACAATTATCACTGCCGCCAGCAGAAAATACGCAAGCACACTCATGGTCGCATGGCCTTAAGGATGTAACTGCGCGCTGAATGCAGTTTCCTCCTGGTTGCGGCAACCAAAGACTCATAATCGGCTTCGAGTTGCGGCTCGTTTGTGGGTTGTGGAATTGGCGCATAGGACCACAGAGTCGCACACCACATCACGAGAACAACGAGGTAACAGGTGGGCTGTATGTACTGCCAGGCGCGCTGGAAGCTGTCTCCGAGATAATCCCTAATTGTCAAGTGAGCAACGCTACTAGCGATAAACAGGCCGTAACCATAGATAATCCCTTTGAGATTTCGGCCCAGGGGAATTGCGTAGGAGGCAAAAAGACCAACCAAACCGATCAGAAGCGCCAACTGCACGATCCGCAAATCACGTTCCGTTTCTAGTGTCGTCCTTCCGGGGATCCAGTTCGGGCTGTTCCATGCTTTCACGAAAATTCTTGTGATTGCCAAGATGAAGAGGAAGGCAAGCACGTTGCGTGCCATGCGAGCCGCACCGAGATACTGTGCAAGCGCAACCTTGTAAACCTCCCAAACAAGCGCACATCCCAGAAGGACGATCAAGAACTGGGTGAACCAATACGCAGGCGAGTAGAAGTTTGGCCACAAGTGGTAAATCACAAAAAGGGAAGCTGACCGGAGAAAAACGGAAATCAAATACAAATAGAAAAGACTGTAATACTTCTGCAAATTCCCTTGCAGTGCCCGTACCAACAGGACGCTCTCAAGAACGAGCCCGGTTACCCAAAACAGTGAGGACAACATCTTGAACCCCTCGAGGTTTGCGTGAAGCGTAACACAATCGGGGAGAAGATTCCGGCAGTCTTCTCCCCGATTAGGATCAGCTATGCTGCGATTCCGACTGTGCTTTTTGGCCAAGGTATCGGGGGTGGAGGAGGTTCTGTCCCATCAGCAATCTGAACCTTCTGGAATTTCCCCTCAGTGACGGCCTGGCCCCAAGGGATAGGAGGAGGCGGGGGCTCGGTACCATCAGCTTTGAACAACGGCACGGCGGTTGTTCCTGACGGCCAAGGTATCGGCGGTGGAGGCGGTTCTGTCCCGTCGGCTCGAATCTTGTCCTTATTGTTCTGATTGTGCCCCTGGAACGAACCAGGAGCTGTTGCGAGCAGAAGCACGGCAGTTACAAACAAAAAGAAACACATTCCCTTTTTGGAAAACATTTTTTTCTCCTGAGATGAAATCTGGGACCCGGTGAATACGGACCCGCGGGTAGGTTACGAAACGTGCGGGAGGTCTTGAGGTAGTCGGTCTATGGTGGTCGGTTTCCCGACCACACTTAGAATTTGCGACCTTCAACAGAGAGGGGGGACAAGTCAAGGAGCATCCAACAAGCAGGAGAGCGGCACCACAATCCGGTGACTCGTCACACGTTTTGCCTTCGCTAGTTCGAGTCGGGCTGTCTCGTTACCCTCAAAACAAAACGTTTAACCTGTGGTGGAGCAATGACTTGAAGAACCCTGTTTCCCTACTGACTTCCGGCACCTGCATTGAATAAAGAATTTTCCGCCTTCAGCCACGGTGGCTCGACGGAGACGAGGCTATCTCTTGATTTGCCTTTTTGGAGTTGATCTGGTCGGAAAAGCGAGCAAAGAGTCAGAAATAAGTCGCAATTCGTGTCGGCGGATAGCATTTGCTTGGACCAGTCCTACGGGGGTAACTGAGCATGATCTTGCAGAAGGGGCAGCGATATCGTTGCCAAAATCGCGAGTGCGCAGCTGAAATCGAGGTGACGAAAGGTTCCATCGAGGGAGAATTCAACGTTAGATGTTGCTGCGGTTCGGAGATGAAAAAGCCTTACAACCAACCCGTTCTAACAAATCGCGGCGCGGATCGCGAAGTCCTAGCTCCCCTGTTTGGCACAAGGGTAGGTGCATGAGGGCGCCCAGAGTGCCATTGGACGCGAGACCAAAGTTAAATCCGCTCGACAACTTCGCGCTCTGTTTGGCCTCGGTCTGTCTCCTGGTCGGCGGCGCATCCCTCCTCTACGATGGGGTTTCCACCTCGGATCTGACCCAAACGGCAAGGATCATCGCGGGTGCGGCTTTTCTCGCACTTGGTTTCACGGCATTGTGGTTTATCGCGAAACGCTGGGTGGAATGGAAGAGAGACTATAAGAGGGATGAAAGGTGATGGTTTGGATGCGACCGAGAACGGAAAACGCCCGATTAGGCGTGCAGGCTCAACCGGTCGATGCAACACCTGGTAGTCGGTTGATTTGACAATACTTCTCCATGAGGATCGGTCTGTGCGGCAAGACCCAATCACAACCTAAGCAGGGCAGTGTTCTTTTTGAATCAGCACTCGCGAACGAAAGCAGCCTCGTAGACCTCTAAAAGAAGACTTCGAGCAAGTGTTGCGTCGACCCATTGAGACCACCCGTTTAGCCAGAAAGAGGTTCCGGGAAATAAATTTGGGACTGTTTCGGAGTTTGTGGACTTTTTCCAACCCACAACCCAGCCCACAAGAACCTTCGTCTTATATGACTTCCGCGTAGTTTGGCAGTCCCCGCGGTCTTGTAAGTTGTTGTAAAACCTAACCACGCTACACTGATAAGGGCGAGGTCGGTGGTTCAAGTCCACCCAGGCCCACCATTCTTGGTCGGATCCGTACTTCCAGCGGAGAATCGCTCCCCTTGTTTGATTTCCTGCAAACCGAACCAGGTCTACGGGGTCGAAGGCTTTGGTGCCGCTGCTGCCGGTGGCGGCGGAGCGACAAACTTGGCATCGTCCACGTGAACATTCTGCTGAACCTGCTCAACTTGAATAGTGAATCGGTTGCCCGGTCGCGCCTGCGTCCAGCGGAACGGCATCTTCACGCCGTTCGCGTCGCGATAATCCGCGTAATCAATCTGCGTCGGGTTAGTCCCAAGAGGGGTTTCCGCGTACCGAATCAGCCGCAGCAGCAGCCCTGACTCCTTATCCAGGTACAAGCGCAGCGGCGGCTGGCCCGGGGTGCGCCCCACGACCAGATAAGTGTCATGGCCATCGATTTTTTCACCGGGATCAACGCTGAATTTCTCGTACAGCGTCTTCAAGTGTGCAGGAAAATAAAAATCAGCATCGATGCGCGCGGCGGCGTTTTCCGCCGCCGACATCATATGCACGCGTCCCGGCACGCTGAGCCATCCTTGTTTCCCGTCAAACGCCGTGACGCTGTCCCCGCTCTGCAGGCGCATGATCGAAACGCGCTTGTCCGGAGCCTTCGAATAAACCTCGGCTGGAAAATGCTGGCCGCCAAATACAGTAAGCGTTCCCTTTTGCACGCGGCTCGTGATTTTTCGAAGCGCCTCGCTTCCGCCGATAGCCGCAAGATACTTGTTTAGCAATTCGTCAGCCGCCGGCAGCACGGGTTTTGCCTCGCCGGTTTTTTTCTCTTCCCCGCCTGCCCGCCGGGGCTCATCGTCTGTGATGATAGGCGTGCCCACCGGATCCGCGGAGCCTCGATGGCACGAGTAGCAAGTCACTTCGCGATGGCCCTCGAAATTATCCTTATTGACCGCCATCATCATGTTGATCATCTTGCGGGCCGTGACTTTTGGCTTCTTATCGTCCTTTTCGTTCGCGTGCGCTACGTGGCAGTACTCGCATTCGACGCCCAATGATGCCGCAATAAACTGCATCGAGGGAATCACCTGCTCGGCCGGGATTCCCTTGAGCGCCTGGATATTTTTGAATTCCTCTTCCGCAAGTTTTGGCCCCGCCGGAGCCGTCGCGGATTTAGACGCGCTCGACTGTGCCCACGCGCCTGCAATCGCCAACAACAAGCACATCAATGTTCCGCACACGGCTAGCCAGAATTTCGCACCATTTCGATTCACGATTTTGACCCTCGCAGATAAATTGACGAAGCCGCACGCAGCGCGGTTACAAGAAGCAACTGGGTTTTGCTGAATTGGGCGCAAGATCAGGCGCTGATTTCGCCCCGCTTCGCCAGCGCCGTGATGCGGTCGGCGGCTCGGAACGCCAGGGCTTCGATGGTCATGGTGGGTTGGCCACGCCCAGATGTCACCAGGCTGCTGCCGTCGCAAAGGAAGAGGTTCTTGACGTCATGCGTGCGGTGATCCGCATTGATAACCGAAGTCTTCGGGTCATTCCCCATTCGGCATGTCCCAAGCAAGTGCACGCCAAATTGCTGTTCCCCTGCCGGAAAACTCCACTTTTTCTGTGCGCCTGCGGCGTCAAAAAGCTCATGTGCGCGCGCGAACATCCAGTTGCCCAGTTTCAAATCATCCGGATGATCCTTGTACGTCAGGCGCAGCGCTGGCAGCCCCCACGCATCCTTCAAGTCGGGGTCAAGCGAGAAGCTGTTGTTTTCTACCGGCAAGGAAGTGCCATGGCAGAAAATTTCCATGGTGCGGTTGAAATCCAGAGCCAACGCCGCCTTGAAATCTTTTCCCCAGCGCGGTGTTCCGGGCGGAAGCCCGCCGAAAGCAAAACTGATTGGCGTGAAATCGAACCGCGCGTCAAGTCCCCCTCCGCCGTAAAAGCCGACTTTTTGCGGATCGAGCTCGTAGAAATCGTGCAGCACGCGGCTGACGGCGTAGCCTTTGTAGTCGTTGAGCGGGTGCTCGAACTGGCCGGTCACAACACCGCCGCTGTTGAACATCAGGTACTTGCCGACAATCCCGCTGGAGTTCGCGAGCCCGTTGGGAAATTGTTTGTTCGCGGAGAGCAATAGCAAGCGCGGAGTCTCTGCCCCGTTCGCGCACACCACCACCGCCTTGGCCTTCTGCAGATGCACGGCCCGCTTCTCGTCGAAGTACACCGCGCCGGTCGCGCGCCCATTGGCGTCCATCTCGATGCGATGCACATAAGAATTGGGCCGAATCTCGCAGCGCCCCGTTCGTTCCGCAACGCGGATGGCGGCAACGAGCGAGCTGGACTTCGCACCGACTTCGCATCCGAAGCCCAGACAGAATCCGCAATTCACGCATGCGCTTCGTCCCGCCCTCGCCTGAGAAAGGATCGCCATCGGCGCCGGGTACGGATGCCAGCCTAGCTTCCGCGCGGCTCGCTCGAAAATCACGCCCGACGATTTCACTGGCAGCGGCGGCATCGGATAAGGCTTCGACCGCGGCGGATCAAACGGGCTGGCGCCGGCTTGCCCGGAAACTCCGATTTCCCATTCCACTTTCGTGTAGTACGGCTCGAGATCCGCGTAGGTGATCGGCCAATCCATCAGCCCCGCGCCGGGAACCGGCCCCACCTTGCTGCGCTCGATGAAATCAATTTCGTGAAACCGCCAGAAATTAGCGGTGAAGTGTACGCTCGTCCCACCCACGCACCGCCCATAGACCAGCGCGCGCTGCTGCTTGGCCTTCTCGTCCGGCGTTTTCCGAACCGTAGTTGGCTGGAGTTTCGGATGGTTGGTGAGCTTGTCTAACGCCAGGATTTCGATTTCATTGTGCGTAAAATCGGCTTCCGTCAGGTAAGGGCCTTGTTCCAGCACGACCACGCGAAATCCGTTGGTCGAAAGTTCCTTGGCGAGGATGCCTCCGGCTGCCCCGGAGCCCACGATCACAAAATCCACTTCGTCGGAAGTTTTGTAACGAGGCTGGTCCACCATCATGTCTTGTCCGCTTCTTTCGCCGCCGATTGCCAGCCGGGATAGTCTTTGTCGTAGTAGCCGAACGGTGATTGAAACACATGTTCGCGTTCGCGCCCAATCAGCTTCCATCCAACCCCGTCGCGGTTGCCGCCGTACTCGGGATCGATCAGAAATCCTGCGATCGTGTGCTGGCGGAGTGTCTCAAAAAAATTCTGCGCACCCGGGCGTGCCCGGAACCCTCTTCGGCCGGCGGGCGCGCTTTCATCGAACGAATGCAAGACCGCGTCCTGCTGTTCCGCCGTCAAGCTGGAGAATTTGATAACGCCCGGGAACAACTCGCTCACTCTCGCAGACAGTTCGGGCAGTCCTTCGCGGTACGTTTTTTGGTCGTCGGCTCCGAAAGTAACCAGCCCATGATCGATGAAATAAACGACACCCGCTTCGCGCGCTCCGGGAGTGTCGTCCGTCGGTACGATTCGGGCGGTGATCGCTTCGACTTCGGCAGCCTCTTCCGGAGTGAAGAATTCGAACTTTGGCGGCGTCGCTGCTTTCGCGGCGTTATGCGCGTGAGTCGCGGCGGACAACAGGGCAGGCCAGTTTGCGGTAACCCACGCGGCGCTGAAACCTGTTCCCGCGCGCAGTAGAAACTTGCGTCGATTAAGCTCGCTCATTGTATTTTGTCGTATGTTCTCAGACTTCCCGACTGTAGGATGAAGCCCATTCTCCGTCAAGAACAATTGACGCATGCAAATGATCTAAATTCTCCATCCAAATTGGCACGCGCAAACGTCCGTTGGCAGCCAGCCCCTGCCGTTGGAGGATTCGCGGCATTCCGAATCCGGTGGCGATTTCGGGTTGCGAGTCAGTTTGGATTTTCTTAATCGTGACAATAGGGGTCAAAATTCAAACTCACCCAACACGCGATTTCGCGAATCTGCGGTAATTCTGAGACACTATTAGTCGCTTATGGCTACGTTAACCGGGGGAATTGGAACCGGCAGCAAATGGCTGCTTGACAAAATTGTCGGCGTGATCGCCGCTACGGGAATCAATCCCAACCTTCTTACATTTCTTGGATTGGTCGTGAACTTTATCGCCGCCGCTTTTTTTGCCGTGGGCGGATTCTTCACCGGCGCGTTGATTATTTTCTTCGCCGGATTTCTGGACATGCTGGATGGCCAGGTCGCGCGGCGCCAGAACCGCGTCACTGCTTTTGGCGCCTTCTACGATTCCACGTTGGACCGCTACGCGGACATGGCCCTCTACATGGGTCTCTTGGTCTACTATTCCGTGGCTGGCCGAACTCCCTACGTCGTTCTCGCCGCCGTCGCCACTGCCGGCTCCGTCATGGTCAGCTATGCGCGCGCACGCGCCGAGTCCCTCATTCCACTCTGTAAAGTCGGCTTCATGGAGCGCCCCGAGCGCATCGTTCTGCTCATCATCGGTGGAATCTTCAATCGCATGGGGCCGGTCCTCTGGGCGATTGCCGTCGTTTCCACGCTCACCGTTATCCACCGCATCTATTTCACCTGGCAGGAAACCAAGGCCGGCCGCATCCTCCCCGGAATCAAGCTCTCGCTCTAACTCACGCCTCGTCCCGTTCTCACAAATAAGGCCCTTCCGAAAGCGAACCCCACCAGAGAGTTTTCCTTGACTTTCTTTTGCCCTGTGGCATACTTAACGCCGTAGGTAACTACGTATGGAGTGCGGCAGTTCGCTCCCGCTTTTTCTTTTTAGGGTCCGTTTGAGGCCCTTGCTATTCCAAAACAAACCCGACCGGCGCTCTTTAGAATCAATAACTTACGAAATGCTTTTTTTGTAAGTCCTTTCCTTTAATATTGATACAGAATCATGTGGGGGGGTGGGGGCCCACGTGCCGACGAAGGGATCTCTTTGCTGACTAGCCCCGATTTTGCTTAGTGCCTCCATGCGTCTGTCGGAGATTTTCTTCCACGGGCGTCGCTATGATTTCACGAACGCGTTCGCGCAGCGTCGGCACGTCTTCTTTCGTGAGTCCCTTTGTCTCGATGGTGTCATGCAAATGAACGGTGACCTTCGCTGGCCACAGCATCCAGTGCCCCGTCCGGTGATGCTGAAACGAGCCTACGATACTCACTGGCACGATCGAAATGCGGAGCTGCTGCGCCACGCGGAAACCGCCGTCTTGGAATTGATCCACGCGCCCGTTGCGCGTCCGTTTGGCCTCAGGAAAAATAATCAGGCTGGTGCCCCCACCGACGGCATCCTGCGTGAGCCGCCACATGCGTTTCAAATCCGACGGGCGCCGCACATCCGGGACCGGCACATTGCCGAAGCGCTTCATCAGCCAGCCGTACGCCGGAATTTTGAAGTGCGATTCCAATTCCCATCCGCGGACGAATTGCGGGATGGCGCAGTACAGCATGAACGGGTCGAAAAGATTGACGTGGTTGGACATGAAGAAGCAGGTCCGTTGCGGATCGAAACCGGCGGACCGCACTACTTCCACTCGCGCGCCCGACAAAAAAGCGATGCGGCGGCAGAACGTGCGTTGCAACCAATCGTGTTTGCGCGCATCCAGAAAAATTCCCAGGACTACCAGCATCGGCGCAACAATGAAAAAATGCAGGATGCTGAGAAACCAAAGTATGGCGCTGCGGATCGCCAGCCAAAATTTTTTCATATGAAGACGTCCACGGCGGCGGGAAGAATGTCGAGCGCCCGGCACTCCACGCTCACAACTTCTCCATCGATCATGACGTCTATGGGCGCGGCTTCCTTGAATTCCACGTGGCGTACGGCGCGCCGCGAAGCCAGCGGATGTTTGATATGAGAACCGTCATAAAGACGTGGCAATGTACGAAGCAATCCCAGCCGCCCGATGGGGCCCCAGCGCACAAATTCAATCAATCCGTCAGTGGGATCGGCATCCGGCGCGATCAGCATCGTTCCGCCGGTGTACTTGCTGTTGTTGAACGTCAGGAAAAGAGAGCGCCCTTCGTCCCATTCCGCGTCGTCATCGCAGCGCAGGGCCAGGGAACGCCGGCGCAACTGCGCCACGCGCACGAACACACCGAGCAAATAGCCGAGGCCGCCGAACGGCTTGAACATGCGATTCGTCAGCTCGGCAACATCCGCAGTAAAGCCCATGCTCAAAAGATTGAAGGAGTAAATCTCGCCTTGTGCGTGCGTCAAGCGCAAAAGATCGACGGTCCGCGTGCGGCCTTCGAGCAGCGCCTGCAACGAAGCTGCGGCTCCGTCCTTTGCAAAATCACGCAAGAAAGAATTGCCTGTGCCCAGCGGCAGGAATCCCAGCGCGATGCGCTGAACCACGCTGCGTCCCGTAAACACCCCGTTGAGAATTTCATGAGCCGTGCCGTCACCGCCGACCGCAAGAAAGCGCCGGTAGCCTTGCTCGCAGGCCTCTCGCGCAAGCTGCACCGCGTGCCCCTGGCCGGTCGAAGCGATGACGTCGACCTTCAGCCCTTTTTCGCGCAAACGTGCGAGCGCAGGCCCCGCGAGTTTCGCAGAGCGGCCGCCACCGGCGGCGGGGTTTACGATGGCGAAAAACCGGTCCATGGGAAGCACGAACGAATCCGAAGTTTTAATTTCCGTTCCACGCAATCATTTTCAAGTTTGCATCACAAAGGCAGAATCGCAGTGCCGCTGTCCAGCTTCGCGAGCCGTTCCGCCAGGACGTTGCGTTTGATCTTGAGTGAAGCCGTACGGGGAAAGTCCTCGTCCAGCAAGACGATCCCATGAATACGCTTGTAGTTTATCAGGCGATTGTTACGCGCGTTGATGTCTTGGTGAAGTTCTTCGCTGTACTGTTGTCCCTCCTCGAGGTGGAGCGCCAGCACAAGTTTTTCGCCGGTCATCGAGCGTTTGGGCCAGATGTAGTTGGCGGCGAGCACGCAAAATTCTTTCACAGAGAGGCTCTCGAATACGGTTTCGATGTCTTCAGGATAAATATTTTTCCCCTCCTCGGTGACGATCATGTTTTTCTTGCGGCCCGCGAGTTGCAAATGACCCGCGCCGTCAAAGCGGCCGAGGTCGCCGGTCAGAAGCCAGCCGTCAACGACTGTCTCTGCCGTGAGTTCCGGCTCATTCAAGTAGCCGGCCATGACGGTTTTGCCGCGGACAGCGACTTCGCCGACGCCGTCCGCGGACGGCTCTAGAATCCGCACTTCCATGCCCGGAAGCGGCTTGCCGACGGTGTCCGCGCGAAAGGGTTTCAAATCGTTGACCGTGATCGCCGTGCCCGCTTCCGTAAGTCCGTATCCATTGGCGACAGGAATCCCAAGGTCGTAGAAAAATTGCAGCGTCTGGGGTTCGCTGAAGGCGCCGCCAACAATGATCGCTCGAAGCGCTCCGCCAAACGCTTCGTGAACTTGCTTGAGCAGCAGGCGGCTGATCCCGAGACGCGGACGGCTTTTTGTCAGCGCTTTGTTCACGCCAACGAGCGCGTTGAAAATCTTGCGTTTGCCCAGTGGAAGCGCATCGAAACGCGCTTGCAGGCCCTTCTGCAGATTTTTCAAGACAAGAGGAACCAGACTCACGTAAGTGATTTTGTATTTTGGAAAAGCTTGGCGCACATATTCGGGACGCAGCGTGCGCAAATGCACGACCGCGGCGCCGCAAGTGAACGGCCCAAAAAAACCAACCATAAAATCGATGGCGTGGTTCGTCGGCAAAATACTGAGGTAGCGCACGCCCGGCCAGAACGGATACAGCGACGTAAGGGCGACGCACTGCTCCAAATAATTTTCGTGCGTCATCATGCAGCCCTTCGGACGGCCGCCGGTTCCGGACGAGTAGACAACGCAGGCGGTGTCGCTGCGTTTGCGCGCAACGAAGACAGGCTCGCCGGTTCCGCGAAATTCTTCCCAGCGCTGCGCGCCGGAGAGATCAGCGTTGGCGGGCGCTTCCGTGACCAGCACGGTTTGCACGTTCGTCGCAGTGGCACGGCCGGGCGAGCCGCTGAGCTGCCGCCAGATTGGATATTCCGTGATGAGAAGGCTGGCTTCAGAATGCTTGAGCAATTGCCACTGTTCGTCGGGTGTCAGTTTGTAATCGAGGGGAACGAGAACGCCGCCCGCAAAAAAAATCGCGTAAGCGGAGATCAGCCACTTCGACTGATTGGTCATGATAATGCCGGCGCGAGCGCCGGCGGAGAAAACGCTATCCTGTAAAGCTTTTGCGAGCGGATGCGCACGTTGCTTGAAGTCGCGATAGGTCAGGCGCTCTTTTTCCCGCTCGCGGTCGGCTTCGATCAGGCACACTTCGTTCGCATACTGGTCCAGCGCATCCCGCAGCGCTTCTCCAACGGATTGGTATTTCGAAAGGTCCAGCATTACAGGCGGGATTGAATCCGCTCAGCCAGAGTCTTGAAGTCGCTGACACCCTGAACTTCATAGTCCGGCAGTTCGATGCCAAAATGATTTTCGAGGCGTGAAAGCATTTCCAGCGTCTGTAAGCTATCGATGCCCAGCTTCTTGAAAAAATCGTCATCCGGGGCGAGCGAACCCGATGGCAATTGAAAATGCTTCGCCGCCAAGTCCAAGACTTCCTGCGTGGTTTGTTCCAAGGTTCGCATGGAAAGGTCAATTTATCATTCCTTCGCCAGGAAAGAAAATTCTCAACGCGACGCTTCACGCGCGTTATGACGCTTTGAAGACGCTCTTAGAGCAGAACGAGACCACGGCGAATTCCCACAGAAACGGCTTCGGTTCGAGTGGAGGCGCCGAACTTGCCCAAAATCGAAGCTACATGGAATTTCACAGTGTGATCGGAGATTGCGAGGCGAGCAGCAATTTCTTTATTAGCGAGTCCCGCGGCGAGCATTTGAAGCACTTCGCGCTCGCGCTTTGTTAAGGGCTCAAGCAATTCGTCGTCAGGCGCGGAGGAGCCGGCAGTGGCAGGAAGAACCGTATCCAGTCCCGAGGGATGAACGACGAGCAGTCCGGCGGCAGCAGCTTCGAGAGCAGCGCGAAGTTGTTCCGGTGTGACTTCACGGGGTAAGACGGCGCGCACGCCAGCACGAAGCGCATCGGACAGCCAATCGGCTTTGATCTGCTCCGATAACACGATGACGGGATACTCGCGCTCAATTTCTGTATCCTCAAGCATGTCCAGCAATTCTTGATGAGCGTCTGCCGCCGCCTCAACCAGAACAACATAAGGCTCAACATCGACGAGCTGCGCTGAAATGGATTCGAGATCCGGCGCGCTGCCTACGACGTCGACGCGGCTGTCCGCCAGCATGCTCTGCAGGCCCGCGCGAATCAGCGGCGAAGCTGCGACGATAAAAACACGGATCACGCAGCGATTACATCCTTTCCGTCGTTCGAATCTCCCAACCGCACCGTCACGCGACGGACTCGCGAGTAATCGCCGCGAAGGAATTCGAGACGCAGCAGGCGCGAGCCTTGACCATCGATCGCCGCCGCAACGTATTCGACCGATTGAAACCCCTTTTCCTCCGTGCCCAGCAAAATGTCACCGGCCATCAGCGACGCCTGCGCGGCCGGACTGCCAGGCTCGACTTCCAGCAGGACAAGACCAAAAGCGTGGCCATTGGCGCGTGGCAGCCGCACGGGATGGACGGCAACACCAAGCCACGCGCTGCGTGGACCGCCCGCAACAAAGCCGCAAACCGCGTTGCTCGGGATGGCGAGCGCGAGTCGGCCAGCAACCATAGTGTTGATGCCGATCACATAACCACGAGCGTCAGCCAGCGGCCCGCCGGAATTGCCGGGAGCGAGCCGCACACTGGCCTGCACCCAGGTTTGCGAGCCAAGCCCGCGCAACGGGCCGATGGCGTGAATCACGCCGGTGGTGAGCGCGCCAACAAAGCCCATCGGGTTGCCAATGGCAATGGCGAGCTCACCCGGACGAAGTTGCGAGGAGTCCGCAGGGGACGCCGCCGGCAGAGAATCCGCGCTGATTCGGAGCGCTGCCAGGTCGCGGCGTGGATCGCGTGAGGCGATGGCTCCCTCGATCTCCCGTCCGTCCCAGAGTTGGACGCGGACGTTTGAACCGCGGACCACGTGAGCGTTGGTCACGATCAAGCCGTCGCTGGACCAGATCACACCGGAACCGCTCCCGCGACTTCCGGAATGAATTAGGACCGTCGAGCGGCGAAGTTGTTCAGCGATCTCACCAAATCCGGCAATGGCCATATCACTCTCCTTCGTTCGCACGGTCGCCGACAGCGATGGTCACGTCGCGCACGGCGCCTCCGCGAAGAATCTTCGCGACCAGAGATTTGCCAATATTTTCGGATTGCAAGTGAGACTGGACATTTTCGGGACGCGAAACAGGCTGACCTGCCAAAGACACCAGGATGTCGCCGATGACGATTCCCGCTTTCTGGGCCGGCCCATCGGGCTCGACCTCGAGAATAATGGCCGCGGTCTTCTCTTTGTGTTGAAGCAACTGGCGCAAATGATCCGGGAGACGCACCGGCTGCAGTGCCACGCCGAGATGCCCGCGCGGGATGCGGCCCTTTTTCAACAGGGTTTCGGTGACACGATCGACCGTGGCGGCCGGGATCGCAATGGCGCCGAATCGCGCAAAACGCGGCGATGCGATTCCGAGGACTTTGCCGTGCGCATCAACTACCGCGCCGCCGACAGCCGTCGGTTGCAGGCCGACATCGAGCCGGATGTATGGGGCAAGCGAGGAGCCAGTCCACGTGCGGCGTTCAGAGACCACAAGGCTCACGACTCCAAGTGCCGCCACGGGACCGCTGGCTCGCGTCCGTCCTACAACCAACGTAATGCCGCCCGGCTTAACGGCTGAGGCATCGCCGCGCTCGACGAAACGATTGCCTGCGTCCGCGCATTTCAAGACAGCAAGATCGGTCGAAGGATCGCGGCCTGCGAGAGTCGCAGGCACAACACGGCCATCGGGCAGCGTTACTTGAATTTCTTCGTCGCGGCGAAGAGCGTGTTCCGCCGTAACAATGACTCCTTCGCGCCAAAGGACTCCGCTCGAGGAGCCGCGTGCCTCGGCGTGGACGGCAACCACAGACGCCGCGGCGTGATCGGTGATCTGGGCCAACGCATTCGAAAGTTCAATGAGTTCTGCTGACATTTCTCTACCTCCATGAACAAGATGCAACAGGAGCACTGGCGTATACATCCGCCGGATGGCTAGGTTGGACCTGGAATTTCGGCTAGGTGCGGGCCCTCATCGCTGCTTACCGCGCGTGAAGGGTTGGTCCTAAGAACAGTTTGGCAACGACAGATGTAACGTCATTCTCATAGCCCGAAGCAGCGATATCTTTCAACGCTTGCCGGATGCTCTCCTCGCCGAAAAAAAGCCAACGCTGCCTCGCAAAATGCTGCTTCAGTTTGTTCCTGTCATCCTCAGAAACAACTCTCCCTGCGGCCAAACACATAGAAATTCTCGCGTTCCTCCGGGCAGGAACCTGATGCCTCAAGCTGTTTGACCAGTCGATTCAGAACAACCTGTCGTAAGAGCTCGTTGTTGAAGAGTTTGTATCGATCTGAGCTTCGATGATCTGACCTTACGACTGCGGCGTACCTAACTCCCGGTCCGTAGAGAAATGATTTGCACTCAATCACCAACAATTCATTCGTAGCTGACTTGTAGGCGAGGAGATCAGTTTCCCAACGTGGAGCGTTCGGAAGTCCGATTCGTCGTTTCTCAGATTTTGTGCGTTCAACCTTGAAGCCACATTTCACCCAATAGCCCCGATGCTCGAAGATCCTTCCGATGATTATTTCAAAAGCGTCCACTTCGCCTCCTGGGTTGAGTTTCAGGGGAGATACGGCATGGGGCCGGAGTCTTCGACGAATTTTTTGAGGGCGGCCATGACGGCGGGGCGAGTGAAGAGTTCGCAAAAGAGGTCGATCTCGCGGCGAAGTTCATCGTGGGGAATGGGCTTGATGAATTTCTTGGCGGCGGCACGGGTTACGGCGTCGTACTTGATGATTTGCGCAGCAGTCGAGCGCGCGATGCGAAGCGCTTCGCCTTCACCGGCAAGCTGCGCAACGAGGCCGATGGTTTGGGCACGCGTAGCGTTGACGGTTCGTCCGGTAAAGAGCAAATCGCGGATGAAAGCATTGCCAAGATCGCGTTTCAAGCGCGGGATACCGCCGAAGCCGGGGATGAATCCAAGGCGGAGTTCGGGGAAAGCAAAGCGCGCCATTTTGTCGGCGATGATCATGTCGCAGGCAAGAGCGAGCTCAAGTCCTCCACCGAGACAGGCGCCGTGGACAGCGGCGATGGTGACAAAGGGAGCGGCATCGATGGCGTTCATTACGGCGTGGATGCGTTCGAGAAAAGCGCGCACGCCTGCGGGGCGATCTCTTGCAGGAACTGCCGCAGCGGTCGCGTACAGTTCGCGCAAATCTCCCCCAGCGGAGAAAACGGACTTCTTCGCGCTGACAAAAATGCAGACAGAAGTCTCCGGGGCCAGCGATTCGAACGAAGCGACAAACTTCTCCAGTTCGGCGAGCATGGCGGTGCCAATTTCGTTGGCAGGAGCATGATCAAGGGTCAGTTCGACTACGCCTTCGCGCCATTCCCAGCGCAGCGTCCTGCCGGTGAAATTTCTCATTTTCATGCGTGCTGCCTGCTAGCGGCCTCGCGGACGGCTTTCGAATCGTACATGGCATTGATTTCGGCCGCATAACGCGCATTGATGGCGTCGCGACGCAGTTTGCCGTTGGCGGTGAGCAAACCGTTTTCCGGGGTGAACGCGTCGCCGACAATCGTGAAATCCCGAATCTGGCGGTAATGCGGGAGTTCCGGATTCACGGCATCGAGAGCGGATTGAACGGCTGCAGGTTCGACCGCGCCAGTCAGGAGCGCACAGAGGTAGCCGCGGCCATTGCCAACGACTACGACCTGTTGCACCGCGGGAAGAAGGCGGGCGAGCTTTTCCTCAACGGGTTCGGGCGCAATGTTATGGCCTGAATTCAAAATGATCAGATTCTTGATGCGGCCGCTGATGCGCCAATTTCCGCGAACGTTGACTTCGCCCTGGTCGCCGGTGTGAAACCAGCCGTCTTGGAGGACGCGGGCAGTTTCTTCGGGGCGGTTCCAGTAGCCCCGAAAAATGTGCGGACCGCGCACGACGATTTCATCGTTTTCGGCAACCTTCATTTCGATGCCGGTGATCGCGGCACCGACGCATCCGGGCTCGACGGGGACGCGCGGATCATCGAGCGTGCAGATGCCGGTGGTTTCGGTGAGTCCATACGCTTGGAGCACGGGAATGCCAAGCATCAGGAAAAACTGCTGCGTCTCTGGAGCGAGCGGGGCGGAACCGCAGATCAGCGCGCGAAGGTGCGGGCCGAATCGGTCGCGAATCTTCCGAAAGATGAGCACGCGGCCAAGGGCGAGCCAGAATGTATCGTTTACACGGCCGCGTCCGACGTGCAACCGTTGCCAAGCGGCACGCGCTTTCGAAAACAGGGAACGGATGACTGCAGGCCGTTTGGTAATGGCTTCCTCGACGCCGCGGCGGACGCGCTCCAGCAGCGTGGGGACGTTAAGAAAATAATTCGGCGAAGCCAGGCGGATTTCGTCGGCGAGCTTGTTGAGATCGGTCGAGAGAGTAAGAACACTTTCGCGCGAGAGACAAGAGAGCAGCAGAATCGTAGAGGCCGCAAAATTGAAGGGCAGGTAATGGAAGACGCGGTCGGGCTCGCGGGTAGCGCCCATCAGTTGATTGAGGCGTTCCGTGGTGCACGAGAGCATGTGGTTGAGATTTTCGACGTTGAGGCAAACCCCTTTCGGCTCACCGGAGGTTCCGGAAGTGTAGATGATGGTGACGATATCGCTGTCCTGGCGAGGATTGGGCACATCGGGAAGGCGGGGTTGAGGCGCTGATCCTTGGAGGGCTTCCTCGAAAAGGACGCGGCGCGGAGCGTCGGCCCAAGCCTGGGCCACGCTATCGCCGAGCGCAGCGTCACTCACAAAAATGAGGCGCGGCCGGCAATCCTTCGTCATAGCGACGAGTTCGGGGGGCGCTTGACGGAAATACAGTGGCACGACAATCGCGCCTTCGGCCATAAGCGCCAAATGGAAAGCTGCCCAGCGAATGGAGTTGGGCGCGAGAAGAGCGCAACGATCACCAGGCTGGGCGCCGGAGCCGCGAAGGAACAAACGGACCAGCTGAATCTGATCGAGCAATTCCCTGCCCGTCACGCTGATAAAGCGATCACCGTGAATTTGGCGAAGAACCACGCGGCCACTGGCGCGCTTCAGTTGAGCCACAATCGTTTCTAGAAAATTGGGCATGCAGGATCAGCGAACTGCCGCGAGCGCGGCCGGTGAAGAATCGTAGCGCTCTGCGAGATGAGTCAGACTCTTGCTGAGGGGCGGCAGATAATCTTCCCAGGAGAAAACGCCCGAACGCAACGGAAACTCCGGATAGGTCCGCCGGACAACGTCTTCGAGGAACGTGCCCATGCGGGCCATCACTTTGAGATTGCGGACAACGGTTTGCCCGATGCCTTCGCGGACGGAGTCGGCTTCCGCAACAAGAGTTTCCATGACCTGGAGGAGCTTCGGTTCGAGATCGGGGTCATCGACGGTAAGAAAGAGATGCTGATGCCCGCGCTCGCGCATGAGATTGCGGATGCGTTCGTCCATGGTCACGCCCGCAGAGGCCACGAGGCTGGGCATGCAAGTGACAATGCCGTGGTAGCGCGAGGAAACCATGTAAGAGCACGCGTGCAGGATGGAGACGAGCTGGAACATGTCGTAATCGTCGGAATTGAAAACCGGCGTGCCGGGAATGCGCGCGGCAATCTCACGGCAGGCGACCGCGTCAAGGCGCTCCATGGCCACAAGAATTGGAAACACACGATGGCGTTGAGTGAAGGCTTGAGTAGCCTTGGTGAATCCAGAAATGTAGTGCTGAAATCTCCTATCGACTTCGGGTCCGGACTCGAAGAAATAAACAGTGCGGTACTGGCTGTCTTTATAGGTGCCGGTCGTGGCGCGCGCGATGTATTTCGCGATGGAAGCTCTTACCGGCCAGACAAAAGGATGAATGGGGCAGAGGACGAGGATGGGAATTCTCTCATCCCATCCGGCATCGCGAAGCGCCTTGCGAGCGTATTCTGGAGGATGCGGCTCGAATGTCCAGGCCGTATCAGTGCCTAGCTCCGTCGGGATTCCGAGCGAACTGAGGAGCGTTTGCGATTCCACGTTTCGCGTGATGACCAGGGAATCAGGGACGTAGCGCGCGCACATCGATTGAATGAGCGCGTCCATGTGGCCGGCTTCGCCAGCGTAGGCAAGCGAGAGCTTATTTTCAGCCGACGCCAGACCCAGCGAACCGATCATCATAGTGGTGAGGGCGTTAGCGAATTTGCTCTTGAACATGGAGCCTTCGCAGGCGATGACGCCGTGGTTGGCGCGGACTTCGCGAAAGAGAAAAGGCGGGTAAACGTCGGGAAGATGAACCTGGCGGGTACCTTCGAAGTAGCCTTTGGTGCGGTCGAAGTTTTGCGTCATGACGCTGAAGTCGACGTGCTCCGCGCCAAGAACGTGGCGAATCTGTCGCAGCATTTCCTGGACGCGCACATCGCTGCCGGTGTTGCGCGTACCGTTGTAACCGGCAAAGAGCAGCTTCAGTTTTTCACCCGGCGTCCAGCGCTCGCCGAGGCCAAACATCCATCCGAAACGGGTAATCTCAATCAGGGCGCTAACCCAGGCGACAAGGAGAAAATCGGTCATGCGCGGGCTCTCTCGGCGACGGCATTCCTACCCGCTCCCGAATTGGAGGGCCAGGGCTTGGCTGGAAACTGGAATTTGTTCTCGCGGCAGTACTTCAGAAGCGGGGGGGCATAGGCCGAGAATTTTGCGGGCGCTTCGCCAAGTTCCGCGACGACGCGGGAATTGTCGAACACGGTGTTCCAGTCGAGATAGGGCCAGAAGACTTTCAACAGCGAAGCGCCGTATCCAGCAGCGCCGCTGCGATTGGCGACCCAGTTGACGGTGCTGGAAAAAGGTCCGCCCAGAAATGGGAAATAGATGGGCCGAAGCATGGCGCCGGCCTGGGCAATGGCGTCGGTCAGCTCTTGGTAGGTCTGCGAGCCCGTGCCGGAGGACAAGTGATAGATGCCGTGGGCGGGCGGCTCTTTTTGATGAATGGTCACGATTGCTTTGCCGACGTAGTTGGCCGGCACGATGTCGATTTTATCCTGGGGACGGAGCGGAAGAACAGGCATCTGAGCGAGAACGTGGAAAGCCTGGACCATATCGAATTGCGAAGTCTCCGGCCGGCGGCTGTCTCCCATAACGATGGCGGGACGAAAAAACGTCTTGGGCACATCGGGGAGAAGCTGATTGGCCATGTGCTCGCAGAATTTCTTGGTGCGCGCGTAGGGATCGTAATCGGAGCGGGACCAGTCGATGGCGGCGTCTTCGGTGACGATTTCGTTTTTTCTTTTTCCCGCGACGGCGACGGTGGAAACGTGCGAATAGCGGCGTAGGCCGTTGCGATTCTGAGCGCGGCGGGCGAGTTGAATGACTTCGAGCGTGCCTCGCAGGTTCACGTTGAGGCACTGCTTCTCCGATTTGCGGTTCAGCGAAGCAGCGCAATGGATTAAGGAATCCGTGCTGTCGACGAGGGCATGGTATTCGTCATCGGAGAGGCCAAAACGCTCGGCAGTAAGGTCGCCGCGAAAAATGCGGACCCGGGTGTTCAAATATTCGATGAATTCGGGAAAGTTGAAATGGAGTTGCAGCGAAGTCCAGAGGCGCTCGCGTGCTTCCTGTTCAGTTTTGGCGCGGACCAGGAGACTCAGCTTGTCGCGGTAGCCGGTGAGGAGCCCCGCAGCAAGATAACTACCGAGATAGCCGGTCGAGCCGGTTACGAAGATCGCCATAAAGGGTCTGAAGGCGTAGCGGCTTTGGAAAGCGGCGCTCCATGCGCCGGATCGCCAGTCCAATCCAGCGCGCGTGGCTCACGGGATTCAAGCGGGCGGCCTTCCATTAGCGGATAGCACCAGCGGCGCAGCGCCGGGATGTGCACGTTGATCCAGTAGTCCCACCAGTCGATCGATTCGGGGGCGAAATCGAAGAGCGGACGCTCGTCGGGCGGAAGCATGGCGGAGAGCAGACGCGCGTTCTCGCATTCGAAGACATGTTCGTTGTGAAGAATAAATGGCTCGTAGAGTTCGATCAGTTTTTCGGCGCGGATCAGGTCTCGTTCGGCGCGGGCGAGCGGCGGTTTCTTCATACGTAGGGAAATAGCAGCGCGATTGATGCGAGAGATTAAGGCCTTCTGCATGGGAATCGAGAGGCGCTCGTAGCGCTGCTTCGAAACCGGGATGGATTCAAATTTCACCTTGAGCCAGCTATCGATACCGTTCGTCGTGCGGTAATGTTTGCGGTGGGCGAGCCCGGTGAGCTCGATGCTGCGTCCCATATTGACGGGATTGATCGCGGAAGTCGCAAGCTGGTACAAGCGCGCGTGGCGGCGCGCGACAACCGCGGAAGCGATGAGCGTCATTCCACGGCAGACCATGTCGACGGGAATCACGTCAAGACACTTCCGCTCGTTCGAAGGGAGCTGGCGGAAATTCGTGCCGAGAAGGTAGGAAAGCGGCCCGGACGTGTTGATGCCTTCATTCCAGCCAGTGAAGGGAGAGCGCTCCGAGCTTTCCACGATGGACGGGCGGACGATGGCAATAGGCAGATCGCGGCCGCGGCGCGCGAGGATGGACTCGCCAAGACTTTTTGTGAACGTATACGTATTGGGCCAGCCGAGATGCTGCGCCCGGCGCAGGCCGACGCGCACGAGCCGATTGCGCGCCCAGCGAGCTCGATTGCGTTTCAAAACACCGTCAAGCTCCGCGGCCGGAGCGGAAGCTTCATTGCCACCTCGTCCCAGCGCCTGACGACGAAGGGCCTTGTCGAGCTCGGGGCTTTGGGCACGTTCTTCGACGCGGCGAATGGTTTCACGCAGCGACCCGACTTCGCGCTGGGCGTCGAATTGGGAATCGCCGGCAGGGTTGTAATTGTCGTGCAGCTCTTCGGTGACGCGGCCGTCGCGCATGCCAACAACGTAGCAAGTAGAAAGATGCATCAAGCCGGCGTGATGGCACTTGCGGAGAAAATCGAGTAAATGGATTGCCGAATCCACGTTGGAAGAGAGGGCGTCGCGCAAGTCGGGGTTGAAATCCGTCAAGCCGGCGCTGTTGACGATGAGATCGAGGGAATTTGCGAGCCGCCCCTGGGTTTCCTCGTCGAGTCCGAGACCAGGGAGGCTCACGTCCCCTTCGACAACTTCCAGTTTCTGCTTTAGAAATGCGCCTAGCTTGCGGCCGTGGCGCTCGTGGACGATATCGAATGCAGGAGATTCTTCGACAATTTTTTCGAAGCGGCGGAGCGCGGACGTCGTGCGGTTGCGGCGAATCAACAGAGTGATTTTGCCAATGTTGGGAATATTCTCGAGCAAGTCGACGAGCCAGACTTTGCCGATAAACCCCGTTACACCGATGAGGAGCAGATGCCGGTTCGCTAGATTTTCGCGCACCGAGAGACGGTCGACACGCGGAGTTTTCCCGAAGAGCGCGACGGACTTGCCCGACGGAACGGCTGGCCGGGCGGTAGACTTCAATGCGTTTTCAAGATGCCTGGGCTTCTCTGTCCAGCCAAGCTTGGTAAGAAGTTTCTCGCGCGGGATGCGGCCGTCGGTTTCGCCGCTGGCGATCCACGCCAAAGGTCCGCGCGGGCGCACGATGGGATCGAGGAGCCGCCCGGTGGCCTTGCCATCGCGAAATTCCAAGCGATTCGAGACGAACGAGTCGACGCCGAAATGGTGCGCCAATGGACGAAGAATGTTTTCCAGAAGCTGGCCAACCAGGACGACGCGTTCACCGTTCCGGACCGCATCGATCAGCTTCTCGGCGGCCTCGCGCCGCAATTGCGGCTTCAGCACATAGTGGAAGTACTCCTCGCCCAAGAGATCCAGGCGATCGCGGCTGACTCCGCGGAGCAATGTGTGCAGGAAGCGAGTCGCGAACGTGCGGCTGGCAAAATAAGCGAAAGGCCGCGCCAGAGCCATGCCAGCCATGCCCGCGCGCCGCGCCCAGCGTTCGGAAAAGCTTTGCGAGTTCCAGGTGAAAAAACCGACCGGGCGCAAGGCGCCGAGTTCGAGAAGAGAGCCTTCGACGCGCCAATAGGAGAGGGCGCCGGTCCCGGCGGCAGGCAAGACATGGTGCGCATTGGATCCGGGCTGCGACATAGGGGGCCTACGACGAGCGGCGACCATTCCGCCACGAGAATAGCTCAAGAAAATGGCGATGAGTAATGATGTTTCTCATCTTTGGTCAAATGGTCAGACGGCAGTGTAACGGATTCTCAGCCCGCGCCTTGCCCATATCGCCGTGTGGCCCCGACTCTGGTTTGCCGCAAGCTGCTTCGGAAAGTGTAAAAGTAGCATTGTCAGGGGCTTCTCGCAAGCAGACCCCTTGCCTCAGGTGCTCGCGTTTCACGCGCTGCTCAAGGGTGGCTTGGCGCCCGCGAGCAGAGCCAGTTCGCGCCACTTCCAATGGCAATCGACATCTACGAATCCGATCTGACGCAGCCATGCAAGCTGAACCTCGAAATCAAGGAGCTTGTTCGAGGGATCCTCTGCCTCGACTGTGTAGCCGATCGCATTGAGAAATCGCTGGTGCAAGGAATCGTTTGGCGAGGCAACATGCTCCAGGTTAAGGAAGACTCCGCCGGGGTTCAGTAGGGCAAAGATTTCGGCGTACAGGGAACTTTTGCGCGCGTGGGACACATGGTGGATCGCAAAGCTGGAAACCACGGCATCGAACCGACCCAACTCCGAAAGGGTGCGATCGAGATCGTGCTCGATGATGGTAATCCCGGGTTCACTTCCGAAGGTATCCCGCAGCACCTGGAGCATGGTCGGTGAAAAATCCAAAGCCACGCCCATAGACGCAGGTCGCGCCGATTTGACAAACCTCAGGAGGCGACCGCCCCCAGCGCCGAGATCGAGGAAACGGCCGAGTTGTGCGGGCAGAAATTCAAAGTAGTGTCGCCTCGCCTTCGCGGCGATGAGGAATGGAGTCCGCCCGCTGCAGATAGTCCTTGGCATGTTGTGGAGACGGCCAGAAATTAACATCCGAAGTTCCTGGGGAGGTCACGGCGCTAGACGCCCCAGCCGTAACGCTCGGCGTGTTCGAAAGTGCGCTGCATCTCTTCCCGAAGGACTTCGGTGAAGACTGAGCCTCCTACTGTGCGGGTGCCGGGCTCGGTGATGTCGGGCGTTCGGTAACCGCCGGCAAGCACTCGATTGAGCGACTGTTCGACCCAGTCTGCTTCCAGTGAAAGGCCGAAGGCGTCCCGGAGCATCATAGTGGCGCTGAGAATCGAGCCGATGGGATTGGCGGAGTCCGTTCCAGCCAGGGACGGCGCTGAACCGTGAATGGGCTCGAAGAGCGGGGCGGACGAACCAAAGCTGGCCGAGGGAATCAGCCCAATCGACCCAACTAGTGCCGCGGCTGCGTCGCTCAAGATATCGCCGAACATGTTGCTGCTGAGCATCACGTCAAATTGCGATGGCCGCAACGTCAACTGCATCGCGGCGTTGTCCACGTACATATGCTCGAGTTTCACGGTGGGATAGACGGCGCTCATAGCCGAGACGGTGCGGCGCCAAAGCTGCGAGCTGGTCAAAACGTTCGCTTTGTCTACCGAGCACAGCCGTCGCGAGCGGTTATCCGCGCGCGCATAAGCAAATGTGGTAATGCGCTCGATTTCGGGCGTCGAATATGATTCCGTGTCCCAGGCGCGCTCGACGCCCTTTTCCGTGGTGTTTCCGCGCTCGCCAAAATACATTCCACCGGCAAGTTCGCGCACAATCTCAAGGTCCAGGTCGCCGAGCCGGTCGGCCTTCAAGGGAGAAATACCCCGCAGCGGCTCGAGCAGCTTCACGGGGCGCACGTTGACGTAGAGTCCGAGCCCTTTTCGAAGGTCGAGCAGCCCGCTCTCCGGGCGCTTCCCTACGGGCAGCGCATCCCACTTGGGTCCGCCGACGGCTCCCAGAAAAATGGCGTCGGCTTTGCGACAGGCGTCCAGCGTTTTGTTGGGAAGCGGAGTGCCTGCGGCATCGATGGCCGCGCCACCGATAGGAAATTCCATGAAGTCAAACTTGTGATTAAATTCTTGCGCAGATTCACGCAGGACGGCCGCGGCCGCCCGCGTCACCTCCGGGCCGATACCGTCTCCCGGCAGAAGGACGATAGTCTTCTTCATGGTGGTCCCCATATTATATTGACAGAAATCCGGCAAGCCACGCGCACTTTGCAGGAAGGGTCAGAACCGCGCGATACAGGCTTTGCAAAACTCTTGGGCGCAGCCCCGTCAGGCGGCAGAAGACGATTCCGCAGCCATCGCCGCGGGCCGCCGTCGAATCACTTCGTGCGCAATGGCCAGAATGTCTCGCGAACGCACCTGCTTGGACTGATCGGCCAGCGCGGTCACGCGGCTGTAAACTTCCGCAAGCTCGGTGTCGCTCGCGTCGTAACCCAAATCGCGCAGGGTCATGCGCAGAGCGTTGCGGCCGGAGTGCTTTCCGAGAACCAGCGAACGTGCCGGCACACCAACCGTCTGCGGCGAAATGATTTCATAAGTGAGTGGATTCTTGATGATGCCATCCTGGTGAATTCCCGCTTCGTGCGCGAAGGCGTTTGCGCCCACAATCGCCTTGTTGGGTGCCACTAGTGCTCCCGTGATTTCAGTAAGCATGCGGCTGGTGGGGAAAAGCTCTTCCAGGCGAATGCCTGTCGTTACACCGAAGGTATCCTTGCGAACCGCCAGGGCTACAGCAACTTCCTCGAGGGACGCATTTCCCGCGCGTTCGCCAATTCCGTTAATAGTGCATTCGATCTGGCGCACGCCGGCGCGAACCGCCGCAAGCGAGTTCGCGACGGCCATACCCAAATCGTCGTGGCAGTGCGCGCTAAGCGTGACTCCCTGCGGATCCCCAAGGTATTCACGGACCTTGGTAAACATCGCGCCATACTCTTCCGGCACCGCATAGCCCACGGTGTCCGGCAAATTCAGGACCGTCGCCCCGGCATCTACCGCAGAGCGGCACACCTGGCACAGAAAATCGATGTCGGTTCGTCCGGCATCCTCGGCGGAAAACTCCACCTCGCCGACATGCTGCCGACCGAAGCGAACCATCGAGCCGATGGCTTCGAGAGCCTGCTCACGGGTCATCTTCAGCTTGACGCGGAGGTGCAGATCGGAGGTGGCGAGAAAGATATGCAGGCGGGGGGCAGCCGCCGGCTTCAGTGCTTCGACGGCGGCATTTACATCCTCTTTTCTGGCGCGGGCGAGGGCCGCGATGGGCACGGTGCGAACTTCCTTGGCGACCTTTTGAACTGCTTCCAAGTCACCGCGCGACGAAATCGGGAAGCCGGCTTCAATCACGTCCACGTTCAGGGCGGCAAGCTGTCGCGCCAGGCGAATCTTCTCCTCGGTGTTCATGGAGAAGCCCGGGGACTGTTCGCCGTCACGGAGCGTGGTGTCGAAAATGCGTACGACGTCCATAGAGTCTCCCATGCTCTAGTAACGCACAGGAGGCACCTTGCGGTCCAATTTATCTTTATTCTACTTTTGATAATTTCGTCTTATACTGGCGGCGACTGGAGGTTTGCTTGGATCTCGGAGAATTGCAGGTATTCCTGATGGTGGCAAAAGAAGGCAGTTTTTCCCGCGCCGCGGAGCGCCTTTATCGCACCCAGCCGGCTATCAGCCTGGCGATCCGCAAGCTGGAGGACTCGCTCGGACAGCCGCTCTTCGTCCGAGGGGCGCGGCCCGTCCGTCTCACTGATGCGGGCACACTTCTGAAAGACTACGCAGAACGCCTGATCAACCTGCGCGATGAAGTTAAGAAAGGTCTCTCCGAATTGGAGGGATTGAAGCGCGGCGAACTCTCTCTGGGCGTCAATGAGAGCTCGATTCACGCCCTACTCCCCGCGTTGGCCAAGTTTCGTGAAAGGCATTCCGGCGTTCAGGTGCGTGTACACCGCATGCTCTCCCGGGACATCCCTCATGAAGTCCTGAACTACCGGTTGGATCTGGGAGCGATCTCTTTTGTCCCTCGGGACGCGCAGCTTCTGGCCACGGAAGTCCGCAAGGACGAGCTGACCCTGGTAGTGAATCCCAAGCATGTCCTGGCGAAAAAGCGCGAAGTCGACGTCGCGGAGCTTGGCGAAGAAACCTTTATTGCGCATAGCGTCGAATCTCCTTTTCGCCGCCGAGTCATCGAGTTGTTTGCGAGAAACCGCACCGCTCTCAACATGCCCATCGAAATGCCCACCATCGAGAGCATCAAACGCTTCGTGCAGATGGGCATGGGCGTGGCCATCGTGCCGCGCATGTGCGTGTATTGGGAGATCGAACGCGGTTGGATGAAGGAAGTAAAAGTCCGGCAAATGAATATGCCGCGGCACGTTTACCTGATATCGCGTCGCGGGGCGCGCCTTCCGCATGCCGCCACCGAGCTTATGCGCATCCTTCGCGAAGAGTGAAACGTCTCCATTCCCTGTCTTAACGAAAGTTTCCTGCTTTCGTCAAAGAACCGGCAACTTGTTGATTCCTCAGGATGAATTCCTTTCATATTTGCCTATCTGCTTATTTACCTTGACGGTCCTACTTTTCAGGGTTAACGTCAGGCCGCTGTTGTTTCCCTCTCGGAAACCTAAAAATGCCGCATGACTGACGGCCAAAGGGAAGACACATGGCCACACAACTTAAATCCCGTCCGCTTGCACCTTTCCTTTTTCAGAAAAGAATTCCGCTCTATCTTAAGGCTCTCAAATTCCTTATCTTGAGTTTCATCGGCGGATTCCCTTCCGCCGCAGGAGCACAGACCTCTTCTCAACAATATGTCTATGGCTCCCAGCCAAACTCACCGACTTCCGTGGTGTCCGGATTCACGAAGGCCGCGCAAACAGGCGGGCTCAACCTGATTACGGGGTTCCCAATCCCCGAACGATTTGAAGGCGGACTCATGGCCATCGACGGCCAGGGCAAGTTCCTCTTCATTTTGAATGCCAAGAGCAACAACATTTCCATGTTTCAAATTGATCAGGCGTCCGGAGCGCTTTCTGAAGTTCCGGCGTCTCCTTTCCAGGTTCCACCAACGATCAATCCGAATCTCGCGCCATCACAGCCGATCTCCATTGCTGCGGAAAAATCGGGCAAGTTCCTCTTTGTCGGCTATTTTCTGGGTGACATTCCGGGACTAAGCGCCGTCGTCTCGCTGGCCATTGACACGTCTGGGCTCAGTCCTGTCCTCGTCACGCAGCACAGCATTCAAACGAACACTGGCGGTGCGCCCGCGCAATTGCTCACCGATCCCAAAGGCCTGCACCTTTACGTTGGATTGAGCCAAGGCCAGAACAAGCTGCAAATTGGAGGCGCGGAAGTCTATTCCATTGATCCTGCGTCGGGTACGCTGGGCTACTTGGGCTTGGCCGACAGCCCGCCGGCAGTGGGACGCTCCCTGGCTCTGGATCCGCTCGCTCGCTTTGCGTTTGTCGGCTGGGGCGGAAACGTCGGTGGTCTGGATAGCTGCGTGCTCTCTCCCGTGGACGGTACGGCAATTCAAGCCTGTGCATCGCTGCAGCTTGGATTAAACATTTTCCCTGATAGCCTGGTCGCCGAGAACTCCGGAAAATTCCTATATGTCAGTCGAAGCGACGGTACGGTTACCTATTCTGTAGATCAGAATTCCGGGGTGTTGACGTCCGTCCAGGGCCCGATCAGCACAATTTCCTTCTCGCAGGCCAGTGCCGTCGCAGATCCAATCGGGCCTTACATTTATTCTCTCGCCGCCGGACTCGGCATCGGAATCCATGTCTATCAGGTCGACCAGGTATCCGGGAATCTCGTGGAAATTCCCGGATCGCCTTTCAACGGTGGAATGACCGGAATTGGTGGGTCATTAGGCCTCGCCATTTCGGGTAATCCCGTCCAAGCCGCGAGCGGCCCTGCCGCAAAGATTTTTCCATCCACCGCAAATTTTAGCGCCACGGTTGGCACCAGCAGCCCCACCCAGGTGTTTTCCGTTGTTAACAGCGGCGGTCAGAATCTCTCCATCAATTCCATTTCCATCAGCGGGGCAAACGCCTCGAGTTTTTCTGAAACCAATACTTGCGGGTCGGTGCTCGCTCCCAACGCAAATTGTTCCGTCAGCATCAACTTCTTGCCTGCGAGCGCTGGCGCATTCTCGGCGACGCTCCAGGTCGCGGACAATGCTCCTGGAAGTCCGCAAACTCTTGCGCTGAACGGCACGGGCGTCGCTGCAGTGCCCGACGTCAGCCTTACTCCCGCACTTCCGTCGTTCCCGGCGATCACCCAGGGAACATCGGGGACGACGCAAACACTGACAGTGATTAGCTCAGGCACAGGACCGCTCCACGTGTCGTCGGTTTCGCTGAGTGGCGCAAACGCTTCGGAATTCATATTCATTAACAATTGCACGGCGCCGGTCGCACCGGCCTCCAACTGCACGATTTCGCTGGTCTTCAATCCAATTGGTCAGGGACAACGTGCGGCAATTCTTACGATTACCGACGATGCGCCGAGTTCACCGCAAACCGTTTCGCTTATCGCCAGTGCCAGTCCCGCATTCACGGCAGGAGCGGCTCCAAACGGTTCAACGACCGCTTCTGTATCGGCCGGTCAAACCGCGCAATATCTGTTGCAGCTAACGCCCGGGGCTGGCTACAGCGGCACGGTGTCGTTCGCCTGCAGCGGTGCACCACTTGGAGCGGCGTGCCAAGTTCCCGCAACTGTTTCGATCGTGAGTGGTGTCGCCGCACGATTTACAGTGACCATATCCACCAGTGGTGGCGCCATGTCGCCGCCCTCGATTCCGGAACGTTTCGTTCTTCCGGTCGGAATTCGCATGCTGCTTCTGCTTACGCTCGCTCTGGTCTTAATGAAGGTCGCCAAGAATCGCTCGATGTTCGATCGCGTTCTTCGCGCGAGGCGCTTGGCGTACTGCAGTGCCTTCGTCGGAATTCTCTTGTGTTCAGTGTTCTGTGCAGCGGGCTGTGGCAGTGCAAACTCGGCGGTTACGCCATCTCCCTCCCCGCCGCAATCCGTCGTCACGCCGTCGGGAACTTCGACGATCATGCTTACGACATCGGCGACGTCTTTGTCAGGGACGCCGCTCCAGCTCCA
Source organism: Acidobacteriota bacterium (assembly GCA_003225315.1). GTDB lineage: Bacteria > Acidobacteriota > Terriglobia > Acidiferrales > UBA7541 > Acidiferrum. The sequence continues at coordinate 13,639 of QHZD01000040.1, read as the reverse complement.
GCCTGTTCAACTGACGCTGACAGTGAAGTAGTGAGCCCGGTTGTTACCTCGCAGCGGACACGCGGTAAATCACCGCCGCTCCGTCATCCGACACCAGCAAGGAGCCGTCCGGCGCAACCGCCACGCCGGCGGGCCGTCCGTAGACATCGGGTTTCGTTGGATCGGGAACCAAGCCAGTCAGGAAGGGCACGGGATCAGCAGAAGGTTTGCCATCCTTAAAGGCGACAAACGCGACCTGGTATCCGGCACGACTAGAACGGTTCCACGAGCCATGTTCCGCAACGAATGCGCCGCCGCGATAGCTCTCCGGAAATTGCTTCCCGTTATAAAACGTAAATTGAATGGGGGCCACGTGAGCGCCAAGCAATACATCGGGAATGATGGCCCGCGCGACGAGTTCCGGATGTTCTTGTTTCACGCGGCTGTCGACGTTACCGCCGATGTAGCTGTATGGCCATCCGTAGAATCCGTCATCTTTCAGCGACGTGAAGTAATCCGGGGGAAGATCATCGCCGAGACGATCGCGTTCGTTCACCGTCGTCCAGACCTCCCCTGTTATCGGCTCAAGCGCCAGTCCCACCGGATTCCGGAGTCCGGTTGCGTAGAGCCGCGCATTTTTCCCGTCGGGATCGCAGATAGTTACGGCGGCGCGCCGTGAATCCTCTCCCGTGTCAATATTGGAATTGGAACCCACGGAGACGAAAAGATGCTTGCCGTCGGCGGAAAAAGCCAGCGCCCGTGTGCTATGTCCGCCCGTCGGCAAGTCCATCAAATGTTCCTTTTCACCAAGCCGTTTGGAGGTTTTTGGGTCATAACGAAACCGCACGACTTCGTTCGTATTTCCGACGTACACATAATCCTGGTGAAAGACGATGCCAAACGGCTCCCGCTGCCCATTCACGAAAGTCTCGCGCTCCTTTGCTCCTCCGGTTTTCTGCGGGTCGCGCATCACGACGATTTCTCCTGCGCCGGAATCGGCCAGAAAAATATCTCCGTTCGGGGCGATCGTCAGCCAGCGGGGATACTTGAATTTTGTTGCGAATACGTTTATATGGAATCCCTTTGGGACTGTAGGCAGAAATCCCGCTGGCGGTTTCCCCATTTCGGGTGCGTTGCTCGCTGACTTCGTCATGAACGGCGCCGGCAGCTTTGGCTTTTGGCCGTGCGTTACTTGCGCCGGCGCCATAGAAGACAGCAAGAATGTGAAGGCTAAGGTGAGAATGTTTCGTGCTCGCATAGCGGTACCCTTTCTAAAAATACGATTATCATCTCGCACTTATAATGCCTCAGACGCATGGCCCGTTCCAAATGACTCCTTTCCCCAAGCGAATTTTGGCGATCCAACAGGGCGCTCCCGAATGCCTGCAAATTCCCCCGAGGCTGTCAGTTTGAGAACAAGTTGTTACTTCTCAACTGATATTGCGATAGATTGAAGTGGGGCGTTTTTCTGAGAGAGTGCTAATCCTGGAACACCATTCCTCGTGAGGAGAACCGTTATGAGATCAATCGCATGTGCAGCACTGTTCTTGTCGGCAACAGGTCTGATCCTTGCGCAGAACAGTTATGCCCGCGCCGCGGCGAAGCCCGTCACCGTGGACATCAAGAATGCGCAAGGCCAAAGCGTCGGCACTGCGACTCTGACGCCGGCCACCAAGGGCGTTACCATCAAGATTGACATCAAGAACCTGCCGCCTGGCGAACACTCCATACATATCCATCAGGTGGCAAAGTGCGAGCCTCCCGACTTCAAGTCCGCTGGTCCACATTTCGGGGGCCACGCCCATGAGGGAATGCCCGCGGGCGATATCCCGGACTTTGCGTTGATCGTCGCTGCGGATGGCACGGCTCACGCCAGCACGGTTGCGCCGAACGTGACGCTCGGCACAGACGAGAATTCCGTCTTCAGCAATGGCGGCACGGCGATTGTCATTCACGCCGTCGCGGGTGGCACCGGCTCGGGTGCGCCGCCGCGCATCGCTTGCGGCGTCATCACCAAGCCGGAATAACCCCCGACCACGCCGCTTCTCAAAATTATTTCTTGTCCGGGCGCTCGGTCACGGCTTTGCCCGCTGCCCCCGGCAGCGGTGTCTTCTTGCCCCCCGTGGCCTCTCCATCGACTAATGCTTCGAGGCTCGGATAGCCGTAGATGGTCGGCGCATGATTCTGCATGAGGCCGCCGGTATCGGCCGTGGGTCCGTAATTGCTGTGCAAGTCTCCTCCCACCATTCGGAGCATCGCCATCTGCTGGCCTCGATGGTGGGCAGTGTGCGCAATCCTTCGAACCATCACCCATGCGCGTGATCGCTGCACGTCAAAGAATCTCGTTTCCGACTCCCACCAAACTTCTTCCTTCGCCTGCAGGGCCGCGAGCCTCTTTCCGCTATCTTCCGCATAGCGCTTCATGAATTCCAGACGAGTCTCTGTCACGGGAAGCGGCGGCGCGCCAACGTCAATTCCCAGCATGTTGATAAACCAAAGATTTTCGCTCACGCATTGATGTACCATTTGTTCGTGCACGCTTCGCCCTCGCGGGTCACTCTCTCGCGGACGAATCGGAAGGTCCCTGTCGCGGAATTCACTCCACACGCTCACCACTTTGATCCGTTCGGTTTCGTATGTTTCAACCAGGAATTCGTATCTCATGAAGTCCATCCTTATACGTGGGTTTGGCGGGTTTTTCTCGCCGCTCTATTGTTAAGAACTGGTGGTTGACTAAGCCACAACACAGGCGTATTTACACCCTTACGCGTGCTGCGCTTTGCTCCCTCCCGTTTTCGGCGCGCACGTCCAAAACAACCAAGGAGATCATCATGCCAAATTCTGTCCAAGCAATTCCTAAGGGGTATCACACCGTTACGCCATATTTAACTTGCAAGAACTCAGCCAAGGCGATTGATTTTTACAAGTCGGTCTTCGGCGCCGCGGAAATTATGCGAATGGCCGGGCCTGACGGAAAAATCGGTCACGCCGAAATACAAATCGGGGACTCCCGCCTTATGTTGGCCGACGAGTTCCCCGGCATGTCCAGCGCGCCCACGCCGGGAACCAAGAACCCGTGTGGTCTTTTCCTGTACTTGGAAAACGTGGACGCTACCTTCAACCGTGCTCTCGCTGCGGGCGCCAAGGTGGACATGCCACTTGAAAATCAATTTTGGGGCGATCGCTACGGCAAGCTGACCGATCCCTTTGGCCACCAGTGGGGCCTTGCGCAGCACATCGAAGACGTAGCTCCCGAGGAGATGAAGCGGCGCTCCGCAGAGTGGACCGCGAAGATGGCCAAAACCGCCGGGAAGAGCTAAAACCTTCTGACTTCATCCAACGGAAAGGCCCCGTCGTTCTGAACCGGGCTGGCGGGGCCCTTCATTTCCTATTCCAAAGGCCAAAGCCAGGCCGCGCCGCGTACTCCACTGGCGTCTCCATGTTTAGCCGGAAGAATCGGCGTGTCTGCTTCGTGGCCAAAAACGTACTCTTTCAGACAGGGCGGAACATTCTTGTAGATGCGCGGAATCTGCGAAGCGCCTCCACCTAACACGATTACATCCGGGTCAAGAAGATTGATCAGGTGCGCTAAAGCGCGCGTGAGGCGGTGTTCAAATCGACCGAGAGCGGCAAGCGCGACCGCTTCACCTGCGCTACTTCGCGCGATGATCTCGGGACCATTGAGGGCGACTCCTGTCGCGCGATTATAATCTGCTTCCAGTCCCGTTCCGGAAATCCACGTTTCGATGCAGCCGTTCTTCCCGCAGTAGCAAGCCGAGCCGGGAAACTCGTCCGGCCGCATCCACGGCAAAGTGTTGTGTCCCCATTCGCCGGCGACTCCGTTCGAACCGCTGTGCACACGGCCATCCACGGCAATTCCGCCACCGCAGCCCGTCCCTAATATCACTGCGAAGACGATGTGCTTGCCCGCGCCCGCACCGTCAGTGGCTTCGGAAACCGCCAGGCAGTTGGCGTCATTTGCGCAACGTACTTCACGTTCCAGCGCGCGGCCCAGGTCCTTGTCGAACGGTTTCCCGTTCAGCCACGTGGAGTTGGCGTTTTTCACCAAGCCGGTCTTTGTGGAGATGGTTCCGGGGATTCCCAGGCCGACCGTGGCGCTTCGCCCGAGTTTTTTCTCGATCTCTCGCACCGCTTCCGCTATGGCGCGCACCGTGCCGTCATAATCGTGCCGCGGCGTAGCAATGCGGTGGCGGTGCAATTCCCTGCCGTCTCGCTCGAGCGCAATGAATTCAATCTTGGTGCCACCAAGATCCACGCCAATGCGAATGTGTTCCTGCTTTTCTTGAGTTGTCGGCATCGATGTAGCTTCCCCGGCGAGGTAGTCTACACCGCAGAGCATCTCTGTGAATGGCTGTGTTTTTGAAATTGTCGTGCAGTCGAGGGGGGGCTTCAGCTCCCAGGCGCTATTCGTCGCCGCGGACCTGCCACCATTCCGAGCGTTCGAATTCAGCCGATTTTTCGGAGCCGTGTTCCTGATACCAGCGGCTCCAGGCGAGCGCGTCTGCGGGCAGACTTTCATCCGTGATTTCTTGAAGCGCGCGGAACGTCCAGCTTCGCATTGGTCCGGTTGTGCGAGGATTCATGGCCAGATCGAGGAGCTTCGGCACCATTCTCATTCGCTGCTTGCGAGTGAAGATTCCGCAATCGGACATATTGCAGCCCGCGCGATCGCGCACGGAGTTTGCGGGATCTTCCGTGAACGAAGTGAACAGCTCGTCGAGAACTTCGTCTTTGCCCAGAAAGCGCATTCTCTCGACGGCCCACTGGCGCACAACTGGATCCTTATCGTTCCGCGCATAATTCAGGAGCAGGCCATGGATGCGCTCGTAGTCCACACCGCGGCCCGCCAACATCCCGAGATAGTAGACCGCCCAGGCACGGTAGCGCGGGTCAGACAGCGCGCGCTGAATCAACAGATCGGCTGCATGCTCGTTCTTTTGCCAGCCTTCCAGCACAAGATTAATGTCCGCGTTGGCGTAACGTACTCGCAGATCCTTGGAAAACTCCGAGCGCCGCTCCAATTGCTTCATGCGGTCGCTCATTCGAATGTGGCCACGCCAGCCGTCAACTAGCTCATCGAAAAGTTCCAGGGCACGCGTGTCGTGGCCAATGGCGCGTTCAAGCAACTCTTCCGCCTGCGCCTGGGCAGGGAGTGCGCGTACGCGTTCTACATCCTCATCCCTTAAAGGCGAAAAAACGCGCGGCATCACTGGCCGCTTAACAGGAGCTGCTGCTTCCGTCCGCGAGTTGCTTATGCGGGAAGTGAACGACGACATCCGCCAAGCCATGAAAACCGAACATACCGAACACCATCACAAAGAACACGCCGAGGGATGTCGCCGTCGACGTGCTCGGCCGTGCCTGAGTGAACGTCTGCCCTGGCTCTTGCAGGATGGGTGTAACAGGCACACCGAGCGGCAGATCCACTTCCACATGCGTGTCCAGTTTCAAGCCGGACAATGTTTCGATCTGCGATACCACCCAGCGCGCTTCCTGTCGGCTGGCGATTTCGTCAGCCAGCCTGATTTTTCTGCCATCCTTCAATCGCATTCGAATCGCGTGCAGCGCGTTGTCCGAACTGCCGCCTTGCTGCATGCTGACCACCGGCAGAATGGAAACCACTTCGGAAACTTGGATTGTGCGGGCGCGCCCCAGGCCGAGGATTCCCCGGCGCGAAAGAATCTCTCCGCTGCGGACGCTAATAAGCGAACTGCCAAACGTAGTGTGCAGAAAGCCCGCGATGATCAGTACGTCCGTCAGGCCGAAAAGAACAAAAAACAACATCGGCGCATGTTTCTGGTACATCAGGTAAATCACCGCGCTCCAGACCACGGTGACAACGAGCAGAATCAGTGCGCGGCTGGGATTCCGCAACGGCGGAAAATAGAATTCGGTGCCGCCGGAACTCGGCGAAACGACGGCCTTGATATGCGCGGGCTGCGGGACGTCGTTGGAATCTGTCTCCGTGGGCTGCGATGCAGGAAAAGCGAGAGTGTCCGCTCCACTTGTAATTCGCATTCCGAAATTACTGGCCGGTGCGGACGAAGTTGTGCCGCGAAAAACGGGAATTTCAAAATCGTCAGAGTAATCCACCCCGGGCACGTCCGCCTGCGCGTGGAGTATCCAAAGAACTTGGTCATTCGGATTGTCGAGATTGGTTACCAAACTGTCTGCGGGGACTGAAAATTCCACGGGAATGGCAAGGCCAAGCGGCCCTGGCTGCACGGCCCCGGCGGGAACATTCTGATCCGCCTCCCAGAGAACGACTTTACTGGTGCTGCGGCTGTCGCCTGATCCAGTGACGATTTTGCGCACGCAAGAGAGCTTTAGATCGACGCCGTGCTCCGCGCGAGTTTCGAATTTCAGGTGAATCCTTCCACTCACTTTTTCGCCCGGTAAGAACGGAAGCGCATCGAACTCAATGTAAGTGTCGCCGAAGCGCCGGTGGCGAATCGTGGCGCGCAGGGCGTTTACAAGAAGAATCAAGCCGAGTGACGAAAAACCGAGAACTAAGAATACGCGAGGATCGTTCGCACGAACCATCTTCGGAACGAGATTCGCAGCCACGGGAAGCGTGATCATGTTGCATAAAATGCAGATCACCCAATAGTTGATTTCGCTCTTCTTGTTTCGGCTTTCCGCCCGGCGCGAGGCCCAATCCGTCCGCCACAACCAGGGGGAGAGTGGATTTCCTTCCATGCGGGCAGCCTGTTGCTTTAAGAGCGCGTATCCCCGGAAGGCTGCATAGATGAGCCCGCCACCAATGAAAGCAAAAACCGAGGCGACCATGATGCCGAGGGCGAGTTGGAACGTATCGAAATTCCTGTGGCTGACCAGCTGCGCGTAAGCGGAGGCGAGGCCCCCGCATAGAAACGACAGTCCAAAAAGCGTCAGGAAAGCGGCGGCGCCTTTGGAAGGCTGGGTCATTCCTTGATTCTAGAATCGTTGGTGAGGAAACAGCGGAAGCAATGGTCTGAATTGCCTTTGCGGTTATACCTGAACTTAGGGACAGGCCGAGGTGTAAGGTAACAGCGTGTAAAGAGCGCAAAGAGGAGAGCACGGCTCATTCAACGGACTTGGCTGAAGCGGACGGAGGTGTGGCCGGCCGGACTGCGGGGCGGTCAGAAGGTGCAGCAGGCAGTGCTTCGAATTTTGACCGGTCGAGCGCAGTGTTCTGATCGATATAGGCAGTAACAGGTGCCCCTTTGGCGATGACCACATCCTTGCCATGTATGAAAAGAAACAGGGGTGCAGCTGGAAAAAAGAGAACGCCACTGGCAATGATAGCGCCCGTCATCGCCCCGGAGCGTCCCTTGCCTTTGGATTCCTGAGAGGCTCGCAGAGGGATGCGTTCTCCGTCTGCGAGACGCACTTCGTCGATGCGCACGTCGAGTTTGCCGGCCCGGCCCAGGCGCCGTCTCGGCTTTGCATCCACAATTGTGCCCCAGGCCATTTCTCCCTTCGGGATCACCACTAGGCCGTTCACTTTGATGTCTTCCGCCACCTCAAAATCTACCCTATTGCCGGGGGCTTCTTTGGCGGAGGAAAGCTCGCGGGCAAGCTTCAGCGGGACGGGCGTGCCCTCTTCGAGTCCAAATGCAAATCCTGGCGCGGATTTCGGCTGAGCTGGTCCCGATGGACTGGACTGGGAAGCTGCCGCAGGCTCTTGGGAGGACGGGGCCGCGAACTGCTGGATCTTGCTAGCAGGGGTTGGCGGCACGGCGGTTGGTGCAGGGAGTGAATCAGCAGTACAAGTCGAGAAGAACAGAAACGCGGAGAGTAGGGAGTTTGAGAGGGATTGCATGTATCCACCTCCAAGAGATGGCTGCCTTAACCGAAGTATATACACAGATGCGAGAACATTTCTGCGCAATTTCGACTCATGAGGCACCGAAGGCAGCTCTCGCAAATATGTTCGAGACTAACTATTCTCGGATTTGGAGGCAAATTGCAGGACACGCGCCAGGTGTGGCACAAGGAGGCGGCGGCCGGAGGTGGCCGCGCTACGCTGGCCTTGGAATATCGCCGGCAGCTGGAATCCGGCACGCTTAAGCGGCGACCAATTTCGGCCCGGGCTTGCGGCGAGGCTTGCCGGATTCTTCAAGCAACTCGCGCTCCGCGCGGGTCCAGTCCTCAAGCGCATTTCCGGGTGCGCCGCTGCGCTCCAAATAGATTTGGTAGGCGCGCAACGCGATTTCTTCCCTAGTCGGACGCACTTCAGCTGCCCGCGGCTTTTTCACGGTTGGCGAGGAACTCTTCCCATTCTTGGACATGCTCTTCCCCTTTCGACTGCTGCTCCCATTTTACAATTAATGGAACGCCATCTCCTCGAAATTCGCTTGAGATGGCATCGAAAGATTCAATCGTTCAAATCGAAGAAATCGGAAGTCGCCAGCGCAAGAACAGTCCTGGAAACGTGCGGTGCCGGAAATCTAGGTGCGCCGCGGATTCAATAACCCTCGCTCTCGGCCAGGATGACTCGCGTGTGCCGATTCCAGAGCGCGACTTTCGTGCCGGGGTACTGGGCAGCAAGCGCTGGGAGCCGCCGCCGGGCCGTCTCTAAGTCCTTATAACTCTCCAATTCGAGGCGCTGACCGTCGGCGTCCATAATCAAAATGTCGTAAATGGCGTCGAGCACGAGAGAAACCTTTCCCGCCATGATGTACTCCTTCCTTTAGCGTAGTGCGGGAAAACTGGAAATCGTTTCAATTTGGGAAGGTGGGGTCAGTCACTTGCGAAGAGTGAGTCTTCAACTACTTGAAGCCCCTGATCAGCGAGCGGCCACGCCCTTCGGCTCTCCAAAGGCGGGAACGACGCCAAGCTGATGCATCAGTCCCCAAACATCCCAGCTGACGTAGGAATCCATGACCTTGGCATTCACGGTGTGGATGATTGTGATTCCGTCTACGGACACTTTCTTGTTCGTGGCGGGGATTCCCATGAATTCGCCCTTGTGAGTGCCGGAAATAGTCCACGCAATGGCCAGCTTTTCATTTTCACCAAAAGAGTCTTCGATGATAAATCGCAGATCAGGAAAGGCAGTGATAAAACGCGTGACTAGGCGTTTGTACGCTTCAGGGCCAACCGCCGAACCAGTGGCGTTGGGATCGTGGAGAGCGTGACTGGGAGAGAGGATTTCGTCCACCAGTTCGAGCCGGCGTTTGTTCCAAACTTCCTCATAGAGTTGCCGAATGATGGCTTTGTTTTCGGCATCGGCTGACATGAGGTTCCTCCTCCTCCGGATCATGGCGAACCGGCAATCACGGAGATGGGCCCTGCCTCACGAAGCGATCGAAGCGATTTGCAAACCTGGAAGGGGTGAGGCCTGCCAGAGCGTACTCCCAGCTGGAATTGATTGCAATTGTTTCACGAATCTCCGCGGGAGGTTGTTCACTGCGCTGGAGATAGTAGATGACCAAAATGCACCGGGCCCGCCGCAGAGAAAAGCGCGGCGGGCCCAGGTGGAAGCTGAATTACTTCAGCGTGGGAAGACTGCCCAGAGACAGTCTTCGTGATCGTTAGCTCTTTGCCGAGATGGAAACCGGCTCGGAGAGTTTGAACGTCAGGTGCGTCTCGGATGGGAGCTTGACGTCCTTCTTGTTGGTCAAGATCGCCGTGGCAGTCCCGGCGCCAGCGCCGACTGGACCGCCGATCAAAGCGCCTGCACCGCCGCCGACGAGCGCGCCGATGAGCACGCCAGTTCCGGCGCCGCCACCAATCATCAGCAAGTTTCGCTTCTTGTGGTCCTTGCTGGAGCGGTGAAACGCCGTTGTATGGATGGGATAACTTGTCCCATTCACCCTAACGCTGTGGAGGGCGAGGCGCAGGTCCGCATCTCCCTTGATTCGTCCACCATGCCGTGATTCCACGATGACGCCGCTAACGCGGGCGCCCTTGGGAATCACTGTGTTTCCATCGACGATGACCGGCTGCGCAACAGTTGCTGCGAAGCGATCACCGGCTTTGGTCCGGTCCGCCGAGACAGGCTGATCGAGAACCACTTGGATCGGCGTGTGTTGCGGCAGCGTCGTAGCGTCACGGCTGCCTGCACGCACCCTCATGGCGACGCCAAGCCCAAGTGCCAGCGACAGTGCCGCCAGACCTCCGACCACACCGTAGGAGCGTTTGGTTACTTTCATGAACACCTCCGGCAGTTTCGAACGCAGTGTTTTTGCCAGAGGATGTCCTTCTAACATACTCAAATGACGTGGTTTATTGATGATACATTCCGATCGGGAAGTAAGAAATTCCGCCTGGGCGTAATCTGGATGTACCGTTACTACTAGATGCTACGCTTCGGCACCCAGCAAGGGTGGTAAATAAAACCACCCTTCGCTGGAACCATTAGTGAAGTTGTTCGCGCAGTAGCGCCAAATGCAATCGCGAAACCACGAGTCCGCGAATTACGGGGTAACGCGGACGCTAATCGCAAGGTTGGAGCCTTTTTCCTGGCGATACGTTACATCGGCGTTGGCGCCAACTTTGAGGCTGCCATCTATGGTCGTATTCTTATCGATCATGAAGGTCATGGTCTTGGGAGTGCTTGGATCCTGCTGCAGGTTCTGAGTTTGCGATTGCCCCACGGTGAGAGTGAACGAAGTCTTCTCCACCGAAGCAATCTTACCGGATACAGATTGCTCTTGTGGAGCGTTGGAATTGCTTGACAGACTTAGAAGCGCGGCCTGGTGGGTCGTGGGCGGTGAAAAGGCCCAGACTGCTACAACGAGAGTTAGACCGGCCACAGTGGTAAGAAATACTCGTCCGACATTCTTCATTTTTGAACCCTCCTAGGATTTTCGGCCGAGCCTGTTTGTTTTTGCAGTAAATCTGCCACGACCACTGGTTGGCGTGAAAAATCTTACATCCTCTGTCGAATATTGAGCTTACGCGGGGGGCTGGCAATAGAAATCTTCCCGGGAAATAGGTACTAGAACGGGAAATCTCTTCATCATTCATTTCAAATCTGGCTAGATTCTGCACGCACCATTACAAGACCCGGTATGGAATTAGGGTGATCTCTGGCGTCGTGACCGAGCGAGTTGAATAGTCTGGGGTTGACGCGAGATTTATTCCGTCGCGGACTTCGAATCCGCTTCAGGCTGAACCGCAGGATCAACGAAAGAAGGATTGAGTGATGCCGTCAGGTCATAGGATTTCCCGCGGTCCGTAAGTCCCGTAACAAGAAGCTCATATCGGAAGCCCTCCGGATGGGTTTTGCTTCTCAGAAGGACCAGCAAGCCTCGTACTTCCGCTTCGGAACGAATAATCACCTCTCCTCCCGAGACTAGAGGGACCACCAGCGTGCCGTGAAATTCAGTGCCGTCACGATCAGAGTCTGAATCGACGGAGTCGAGCATTCTGACCTCCAGGACCGTGCCTTTTGGAAGGGCGTCTACGGCATCTCCACTAGTCTGATTAAGACGAGTTTGTAGATGAAATTTTAGGACGACGCCTGCGGCGACTCGGACCGGTGCAATAGCGACACTCTGACCAAAAGCGGGGTTAGCAAGCAGGCTGACCGAACACAGAAGCACAGCGAAGGAACGGCGCATGGGCTGGGCCTTTCTCCCTCAGATTAACGCGACGGACACAATAACAATTTTAAGTTGGCTCAGTCAGGTGGTCAACGCGAAATGGCGGAATGAGTAGCGAATCGTTCACCGCTCCTCCGAACAGGGGACAAATATATCTCGAAGACTTGGCACACACCTTATGACACACTGGGCAGGCGCATAGTGAGTGCTAGCCTATGAAAGACAAACGTGCTGATATTCTGTTGCCCCACGAGACAGCCCAGGAAGCTGTGCGGCGAAAAAAGCTATTGCGTTTCCTGGAAAGCGGTATTCCTCCGCGGAAAGGCACGGATCATCCCGAGCTGGCTGGCGGTGCTGCGGCGTGGGTCCGTGAGCTCCGACAGGAGAGCGAAAAGAAACGCAAGAGTAAGCGGCGGAACGCGAAAAAATGAAGCCGCTGCCGGACACGTCGATCCTGATACATGGACCAGGAAAGGCCGCACGTTGACTGTGGCGGATACGATTGTGGCTGCCATCGCGATTGAACACGGCTGCGCATCGCTAACTGACACCGCAAAGACTTCTCGATGCCGGAAATGCAGCTATATCTACTACCTTGAAAGGTGAAGGATAAACCGCACGCTTGGCAAAAAGCGCAAAGCATACGGCACGGGCATTGACGACTAATCCATTCAGGCGATAACTTCAGACGGTAATGGTTGACGTAAAATGTGAGCTGTGCGGAACCGTTCATCACGCATCCCTAGAGCAATTAGGAAGGCAGCTTAGATGTGCCGGGTGCGGCGCTCCTGTCTTGATCGCTTTGCCGCCTAAGCAACTTAATTTAGATTCCGCCAGCATTCACTCTCCGAAATCATGGCCGTGGCGTGCCACTAAGAGTGGCCTAATCTCATTGTGGTCCAAGGTAATTTCCAGTCGACCTGGCCGCCGGATTCTGATAGGTCTATTATCGTTCGTTGTCACGGCAATTCTGATTTCTGTAAGCGTTGAATTCTTTGGCAAGAAGCAGCCTTCAAATGAAGCTGCTACGATTAGCGCTTCCGCCGCGAAATCAGAATCTCAAGCAGTAGTTTCGGCTCGCGCACCTGCTCCTGCTTCGGAGGCACCGTTAGCACCACCACCCCAAAACTGTCAGGAGAGAGATGCCCAACGCTTGGCAAACGGGTTCTTGTTGGGTGACGAGGAGCGGACAGAAGGGTACGGAATACTCAAAATTGTTAACGGGACCGACGACGATGCGGTCTTGAACCTTGTCGCCTCAGATTCAGGCCAGACAATACGGAGCGTGTATGTCAGAAATCATAGTCGCGTTAGCATCCGGCGATTGACCCCTGGAACTTATCGGGCTTACTTCGCGCTGGGGATGGATTGGGACGACGCCGAAGGTTCGTTTGTTTGCGATTCAGGTTACAAAGAATTCGGCAGATCCCTCGTCCTACAGGAACGCACCGATGCCAACGGAACGGAATACTCGGAGCTTGAGATAACACTCCATCCGGTAATCTCTGGAAACGTCGTTTCCGCACCAATCTCCAAAGCGACTTTCCACTCAACCCTGCCTCACAGACATTCTCAAAGGAACCCGTCGGAGTAGATACCGCCCAACGTTCGCGAATCTTTGGAGGCAAGCGATCATGGCCCGACCACGAATTCCTAACAATTCAATAACTAAGCTCGCTAGCGTAATTTTCGTCGCGCCAAAAACAAAAAGGGCCGCGGAAGAATCACGCGGCCCTAAGTCGCAAATGCAGATTGTTTTGCTCTTTGACCCTTCGCTGAAAAACGCTCAGGAGAAACTCGAATACGATCTGCCAGAATCTGCCCGAAGCTACCGTGACTTCAGCCTAAGCCGAAGAAGGGCAGTGAGAGTAAATCACTGTTCACACCGAAGCGTGAAGAGCTTGAGCGTGCCTCCCCACGGCCCGTGAGAGCTTAGGGATGCTTGCGTGGCATGACCCGCACACCATAGCGGGTTGAGCCACGACTACTTTAGAAAGGAGGTGATCCAGCCGCAGGTTCTCCTACGGCTACCTTGTTACGACTTCACCCCAATCATGAGTCATACCTTGGGCGCTTGCGTCCTTGCGGTTCGCGCGGCGACTTCT
>QHZD01000039.1 GCA_003225315.1 Acidobacteriota bacterium | reverse complement strand
CCAGGAGCAGGGGCCAGCAAGCTGTGGAAAAGACGCTGCGCTTGGGAATCCCGCAAAAGACGCGGGATTCCCACTTTCCCACAGCTCCAACAACAGTCTTCCCTTCTCGATTCAGGGGGAGGAAAAACCAAAGGCAAGCGGACACACCACGTGCTAACAAAAGCGGACATCTCGATTTGCTAACAACATTGAAATCTGGTGTAAAATCTTGACTTGTTCTATAAAATATGGTATACTTATTAACGGAGATTCATACGGCAGTCTCGCTGGACCGTACAGAGGGCTCCGCTTTTTCGTGGGAGCCGCCGAACCGCTTGAGCCAAACGCAGGCTGCCCGAAAGGACGAACACATGCCAATCCAAACGAAAGCAATCGGATACCGCGATGGCGATACAGAACTTACCGGTTTTCTAGCTTGGAATGATGCGGGGAAGCACCGGCGTCCAGGCATTCTGGTCGTCCATGGAGGAGCTGGCCTCGACAACCATGCTATGGGGCGAGCGAGGCGGCTGGCGGAGCTAGGCTTTATCGTATTTGCTTGCGACATGTACGGCGATGGCATTGCCGGGAATCGTGAACAGGTGATGGCAAGAATCACGGAACTACGGAGTGACCCGGCTAAATTGTGCCAGCGGGCACACGCGGGGATAGACGTGCTGGCAGTGCAGCCAGGGGTCGATGGGCGAATCGCAGCGGTTGGCTACTGCTTCGGGGGGATGACCGTACTCGAACTAGCAAGGAGCAGTGCGGACCTCTCGGGAGTGATTAGCGTACACGGAAGTCTGGACACATCGCGGCCAGCTCAGCCGGGGTCGGTTAAGGCAAAGATACTCGTCTGCCACGGTGCTCTTGATCCGCATGTCCCGATGACGCACGTGAGCGCGCTTGTTGAAGAAATGAACCGCGCCGGCGCCGATTGGCAGCTCATTGTCTACGGCGGGGCAATGCATGGTTTTACGCACGAAACCGGACCCAACGTTCCTGGCGTTGCCTATCACGCCCAGTCAGACGTGCGCTCCGCGGCTTTGATGCAGAGTTTTTTCCTTGAACTCTTCGGGCCGGAAGATCGCAAAGCGTGAGCGACGCGTCGAACGGTTACTCGGAGCGGAGGGCTTGGATAACATCGATGCGGGCGGCGCGGGCGGCTGGCAGCCACGACGCGACGACCGCAGCCGCAAACAGGACGAATGCAGAGAGGACCACGGGCAAGGCGCCCGGCATCTTCATGTCTGGAGAATAGTGGCCCGCCAAGCGCGCGAGCACGAACCCGAGTGCCGCGCCTGCGAGGAGGCCGGCCCCAGCCATCACAGCGCCGTCGGCGATGACTCCTTTCAGGAGAAGCTGCGGCTGCGATCCAAGAGCCAGGCGGATGCCGAATTCGCGCGTCCGCGCACTGACCGAAAACGCCAGCACTCCGGCGACGCCAACCAAAGCAATCGCCAGCGCGACAGCCGCGAAGACGCCGAACACCAGGGAATTCAAGCGGTCCGGCGTGAGCACCTCGGCGCGGACGTCTTCGAGAGTGGCAGCGTGCTCGACGGGCTGATCGGCGGACATGTTGCGAATAATGCGGGTGACCGGCGTGACGAGAGAATAAGGATCCGCACTGGTGTGGATGAAAAGGCGGCCGCCAAAGATGGGACCCTTTTCAAAGGTGCTATAGATGGTGACGATGGGCTCGGGAACGACGTGCTGGTCGTCAATATCGGCAGTTACGCCGATGATGCGGTGCGGGGCGGCGTTAATCCCGGGAGCAAATTGCATCACGGGATCGGTCCAATAGACATGCCGGCCGACGGCATCTTGATTGGGGAACATGCGCTTTGCGAGAGTCTCGCTGACGATGGCGACGGGCTCTTTACTTTGACCGTCGAGTTCATCGAAATCGCGGCCGCTAAGGATAGGTACTCCGAGCGCCGCAAAGAATCCCGGGGAAACGACGCGCAACTGCGCGCGAGGGTCTTCGCCAGGGGTATGAGTATGCCCGTCGGCGGAGAATTGCAGACCGAAACCACTGCCACCCACGTCGCGCCAGGGAACAGCCAAACCGAAAGCGGTCTTGTTCACGCCGGGCAAAGCATCAATGCGGCGAATAACTTCCTTGTAGAAATCGACCACTTGCTGAGGCGTTTTTCCATGGGCCATAGGGGGAACGTTGATGGTGAGGACGTGGCGCATGTCGAGCCCCGTCTGCGCCGTTTGTAATGCGATCAGGGTAGTGATCACCGTACTTGCGCCGGCCAACAGCACGAAAGAAGCAGCAATTTGCGTGACCGCGAAGATGCGCTGGCGGCGGCTGGTGCTACCCGTGATCCGTGCAGTGCCGCTTGACAGGCTATGGCCATTGGACGTGTCGGCCGACGGCAGGCGCGGAACAAACGCCAAAATTACCGCGGCGACAGCAGCCAGCGCTGCTCCTACCCAGAGAAGGCTGGAGTCGACGGTCAAATCGAGGGCGCGAACCGAGAACCGCGACGCGTAGCGGGCCAGGATGGCCACCAGCGGCTGCGCGCTCCATATGCCGACCGCAGCGCCAGCGCCACAGAGCAGGAGGCTTTCGGCAAGCAGCATGCGCCGCAGAGCGCCGGTGCTTGCGCCGAGTGCCGCACGGGTCGCCAGCTCGCCCTCGCGGCGAACCGTCCGGGTAAGAATCAGGTTAGCCACGTTGGAACAGGCGATGATGAAGACGAGCGCCGAAGCTGCGAGCAGCACCAGCAGTACCGTCCGAGCGCCCGAGGTGATCTGGTCACGAAGCAGCTTGGCGCTGATCTGGTACTGCGCTTTGGGCGGATAGGCTTCCGGATGTGCTTTGGTCATGGCCCCGTAGACAGAGCGCAACTCGGCCCGAGCTTGATCGAGGGTGGCACCCGGAGCGAGACGGCCAAAAAGCTCCGTCATGCGATGGACGCGGCCAGTGACCATGGTTGCAGAGAGGTGATGCGGACTGGTGACGATGTTGGCGATGAGTTCGGTATCTTGGGGATAGGGGATGGAGGGTTCGAGGACGCCGATGACGGTGGCAGAACGATCGCCCATAAGCCCGCTGTCGAGCCGGACGGTTTTGCCAAGGACGGAAGGATCTTTCCCAAGAGTGGCAGCCCAGAAGCGATACGTGAGAACGACGACGCCAGCGGCTTTGGGGCCGTCGTCTTGGGGTCCGATTAGACGGCCGAGGACTGGGTGGAGGCCCATGACTTCGAAGAAGTTGCCGCCGACCACGCCGGCTTGAACCACGCGAGGCTCACCCAGGCCGAGCATGGTGAATTCAGTGGTCGAGAAATCGCCGAATGCGCTCAGAGTTTTAACACTGGCGCGCAAATCCTGGATATCGGGCACGGAGAACGCGGTGTTTTCGTCGCCGGTGCCCGGGGCGCTCTGGCGGATGTAGATCAGCCGGTCCTCATCGCGGTTGACAAGGGGTTTGAGAAGCACGCCGCGCACAAGGGTGAAGATGGCGGCGTTAGCGCCGATGCCGAGCGCCAGCGTCAGGATGACGGCGATCGCCAGCCCTTGCGTCCGTTGGAGGGAGTAGAACGCAACTCTTAGATCGCGAAGAAATGACATGGTGTTGACCACCTCTTTCCCGTGGATAATGCACATGGGCTGCCAATAGTTAACCAACACATTGTAAAACACTTAGTATGTGATGCGGTTGTCCCAGACGCTCGCTTTCAGGATGCCCATGTTGCAAATTCGGACACCTGAGAAATGTTGGTCGGAGATCAGGATTCGGAGAGGATGCGCTTGTAGTAGTTTTCGTAGGCGGGGATGACGTCGTTGGCGCAGAAGTTTTTCTTGGCGTTGATGCGGGCGGTTTTGCCCATTTCGCGGCCGCGGTCGGCGCGGGACAAGATTTCGATGGCGTAGCGCGCGGCTTCCTTGACGTTACCCGGTTCCACCAAATATCCATCCACACCATGTTTGACGACTTCGGGGACACCGCCGACGTCGGTGGCGATGACGGGAACTTCGCAGGCCATGGCCTCGAGAGCGGCGAGGCCGAAAGATTCAAGCTGCGAGGGAAGTAGAAAGAGATCCGCGGCGGCGAGCTTTTCGTAGACGGCATCCTGCTTGCCGAGAAAGAAGACGTCTTTCTGGAGATGATATTTGCGGACGAGGTATTCGGCGGCGCCGCGATCCGGGCCGTCGCCGATGAGGACGAGCTTGGCGGGCATTTTGGCGCGAACGATGGCAAAAATTTCGACGGTGTCCGTGAGGCGCTTAACGGGGCGAAAATTCGACAGGTGCATGAGGATGGGCTCGCCGTTGGGAGCCCACTGCGTGGCAAGGCCTTTGTCGGCAGTGCGGTTGTAGAGATCGCAGTTCACGAAATTGGGAATGACTTCGATGGGGCGCTTGATCTCGAATTCCTTGAGAGTTTGATTCAGCAGATAGCGCGAAATGGCAGTGACGCCGTCGCTCTGCTCGATGGAAAAGCGCGTGATGGGGAGATAGCTGCGGTTGCTGCCGACCAGAGTGATGTCCGTGCCGTGAAGCGTCGTGACGAACGGAAGGCGGCGCGGCGCGGCCATCGAACGCGCGAGCATGGCGCTGACGGAATGCGGAATGGCGTAATGGACATGGAGCAAATCGAGCGATTCGGATTCGAAAACTTCGAGCATTTTTGTAGCGAGCGCCAGCGTGTACGGCGGATGGTCGAAGAGCGGGTAGGAGACGACTTCGACTTCGTGGAAATGGATGCGCGGATCGTTGGGGTTCATGCGGATGGGCGGGGCGTAGCTGATGAAATGAATGTCGTGGCCACGCGCGGCGAGCTCCATGCCAAGCTCGGTGGCGACGACGCCGGAGCCGCCGTAGGTCGGATAACACGTAATGCCGATGCGCATAGGTGAGCTTTCGAGTCTCCGTCGCGCTTATGGGAGCCGCTACGATACAACAGAAATGATTTACACGACCTGGAGATGCCAGGCAGAAAGCCTGATCTCACGATCCGATCGGGACAGGTTCCGACCCGTCACTACAAGAGCGAATAGAAAAGCGCGGGGTCAAGCCCCGCGGCTACAACTATAAAATGCGGCGGCTTGCGGGGAGAGGGAGCCGAATGCTAGAGTCGCGCCCACCCACGCAGCAATGCGGTGCCGCGGCATCCCATTAGACGCGAGGAAAAGGAATTCCGTGACACGACTCTCTGGCAAGGTGGCGTTGATTACCGGCGGCGGTACGGGCATCGGTCGAGCAATCGCGCTTGCGTTTGCGCGGGAAGGGGCAAGCGTGACGGTGGCGGGAAGACGGTTGGAGAAATTGCGAGAGGTGATTACTGAAGTCCAGAAGCAGGGCGGGGCCGGGTTGGCGATGGAGTGCGACGTGAGCCGCGCTAAAGACGTTGAGCGCGCGGTGAAGGGAACCGTGGAGCGATTTGGGCGGCTGAATGTGCTGGTGAACAATGCGGGCACGCTGCATGTATCGACGGTGGAGGGCATCAGCGAAGAAGAGTGGGACCGGGTGATGGCGGTCAACGTGAAGGGGCCGTTCCTGATGTCGCGGGCAGCGCTGCCGGAGTTTCGAAAGTGCGGCGGGGGAGCCATCGTGAACATCGGGTCGGTGCTGGGGCTGGTGGCGATGAAGGATCGCGCGGCGTATTGCGCGTCGAAGGGCGGCGTGACGATGCTGACGAAGGCCATGGCCATCGATCACGGGCACGAGAACATACGCGTCAACTGCATCTGCCCTTCGATCGTGGAGACGGAATTGGTGAAGGGGCTCTTCGACGCAAGCGAACAGGGAGAAGCGCGGCGCAAGGCGCGGTTGTCGTTGATTCCGCTGGGACGCTTCGGGCAGCCCATGGATGTGGCGGAGATGGCGGTGTTCCTAGCTTCGGACGAGTCGTCGTGGCTTACCGGGGCGGCGATTCCGCTGGATGGAGGGCTGACCGCTTATTGACGGGCGAAAAAACGCGATGACCAAGAAAATGTCGAAAGGGGAGAAACGCTTCACGGAACTGGTGCGGCGGCGGATGAAAGAAAGCCGGTCGACGGAGCTTCTGGGATTCGACGTGGAAAGCGTGCACGCGGGACGGGCCATTTTCCGGCTGGACGTGAAACCCAATCACAAACAGGTTCACGGCGTGGTACATGGAGGAATTCTAGCGGCGCTGGCGGATACGACGGCGGCGATTGCGGCTTATACGACGATACCGAAAGGCACGGAGATCGCCACCGTGGAGCTGAGCATTAATTATCTGGAGCCGGTGCCGGGCGGGCGCATCAAAGCGGACGCGCGCGTTTTGCGCACGGGCAGAAATTTTATCGTGACGGAGTGCGAAATTTTCAACGAGGACGGGTCGCTGGCCGCAAAAGCGCTGCTCACCTTCGGAGCAACCGCGGGGCACTCACTTTACAAATAGAGTGCTTACTCGTCGCCGCCCTGAGCCGATTCTTCTCCATCCTTGTAGACGTACTTGATCACGCGCTTGAAAATGAGCAGATTGGGGCTGCCCTGGCGCGTAAGCTTAATGCAATCGCGGTCGTACCATTCGACCGTGCCGCGAAGCATTTCACCATCCTCGAGAACGACGGCCATCGGCGTATGAGACTGCATCTGCTTGACCCAGTAGAAGTTCTCTGCGTGGGTAGTCTCCGGCGGCGCTGGCTTTTTGCTGGGGATCGGGCCGTTGTGCTGAGGGCGGGGAATGCTCGGCTCCTTAACGTCCGGGAAACCCGGACGAAACATACGGCGATTCACCATGACTGCTCCTTCTAACCTAGGAGTTGTGGAATATCTGCTGTCTAAGATGCGCTCGGAAGCGTGTGGGTTACAGTGTAGCGATTTAATTTTGAGATAGCGAAATATTTGTCGGCGCCGATCAGGGATGGGCCGCGGAAGGGCGCGAAACCGCAGGCGAAAGTGATGCGGCCAGGGCGTCGAGGCCGAGTTGGCGGTTCAAATTGCGGCGCGCACCCGCGTAAATTTCGTCAAAACCAGCGATGGCACGGAGAACCCATGCGGAATCCACAGTCTTGCCGAGCGATTGCAGTTCTTTCGCGAGCGAGACGTTGCGCAGTACTGGTTCCTTCACTTTCGACGTGATTTCCAATAGATCGGTAAGCAAGCCATAGAAGACGCCGAGGTGATCTTCGAAGGAAGAATCGCGGTCCTTGGCGAGAGCGGAGGTGTCCGAAAACAGCTGGGCGAAACCTTGACCCTGCGCAGCGCGTTCGAGGATGCGCAGAGCGCTTCTGCGGCGCTGGGCGGCTGCGTCGACGTCCATTTCGATGGCGAGGCCCGGGCTGCCCTCGGCGAGTTGCGCGGCGAGCTTGATTTCCGCGGGCTTGCGAGTAGTTTTTTCTTTCAGGATTTTCTCCACCGCCGCTTGCGGAAGCGGCGCGAAATGAAATTGCAGGCACCGCGAGACGATGGTTGGAAGAAGGGCGTAAGGAGAAGGCGCCGTGAGTATGAGCGTGGCAGAGCCGGGAGGCTCCTCGAGAATTTTCAGGAAAACGTTGGCAACGTCCCAGCGCATCGTTTCCGCTCCATCGAGGATGAAGACGCGGCGACGGCCCATGGGTTGAAAGTAGGCGGCGCGCTGGACGGCGCGCAATTGGCCCACACGCAGCATCGGGCGCGCGACGGGGCTTTTCAAGCGAACAGGATCAGGGACGAGCGCCCAAACGTCCGGGTGCGACTGCAAAATTAAAGGCACGCGCTCGACGGTGGCGGCGTCGGCACTCTCGCCACGCTCGATGAGTCCCTGTTCAAGCAGCGTTTGGAGATCGGCGAGCAGAGAGATGCGCTGACAAGTAGCGCACTCGCCGCAGAAGTCGTCCGTGAGGCGTTCGCAATTCGCTGCCTGCGCGAACATGCGCGCCAGAGTAAATTTGCCGACGCCGCGCGGGCCGGTGAAGAGCAAGGCGTGCGGAACGCGTTTAGCGCGAAGAGCGCCGCGGAGCGCGGCGACTATGCGTTCGTTGCCAAGAAATTCCTGAAAGCCCATAATCAGTCGCCACCTGTGCCGGAATTATGCACGACTTGAGTAGTTGTAACTTTGTTTACGGCAGCTAAAACATCCTGGGCAATTTCCTTGGGCGAGCGCAGCGCGCCACGGGCGGCGTCAAAACATTCGATGGTTACCCACGGGGCTTTGCGCGCGAGGAGGTCGTACATGTCCGCGGCCTGCTCGAGGTGGCGCAGACTGGCTTCCAGAATATCCTGCTTCGCAGCGGTGTAACTTCTCTTGGATTTCTGGCCGACAAGCTTTTGCGCTTCGCTCGGAGCCACGCGCAAATAGAGGATAAGATCCTCGCGCGGGAGCCCGTAAATTCCATATTCGAGGTGTTCGATCCAACTCATGAACTCGGCGCGCTTTTCCGGTGTGACGCGAGCGGTTTGGTGCGCGAGGTTCGAGCCGACGTAGCGATCCACAAGGACAATTTGGCCGTTGTTCAGCGCCGCTTCGAGCTTAGGCTTGGCTTCGAAACGGTCGCCGGCATAGAGCAGCGCAGTGAAGTGAGGATCGACATTTTCGAGCGAACCGAGATCACCGTTTAGGAACTGGCCGATCATCTTGCCGAACCAGGAATCATATTGAGGAAAGCCGGTGGAATAGACGGAGTGGCCGCCTTCACCAGCAGCGATGACTCCGTGGAGCAAATCCATCTGCGTGCGCTTCCCGCTGCCGTCGATGCCTTCGATGGCAATGAGCCTGCCATGGGCCCTTCTATTTACATTTGGACGCAAATCAGCCTCGGTTCCAGGATAATTCACCACCGCTCAAGACCGCAGGCCAGTCTAACCGGAGACATTCTGCGCCGCAATGCCGCGCGTGCTAGGATTCGAAATCGAACATGACGCCAACTTCGGTGCGGCAAAATTTGCGGCGAATTCAAGAAAGGATCGCGGGAGCGGCGGCGCGCGCGGGGCGGGGGGCAGAAGAGGTCACCCTGATTGCGGTGTCGAAAACGCATCCGGCGAGCGCCATCCGCGAGGCGTATGAAGCGGGGATTCGCCACTTTGGCGAAAACCGCGTCCAGGAGTGGGAAGGGAAGCGCGCGGAGACGGATGGACTGGCCGCGACATGGCACCTGATCGGACATTTGCAAAGCAATAAGGCGGCGCGGGCGGCGAGACTTTTTCACAGCATTGACTCCATCGATGATTTTGCGGTTGCGCAGCGGCTGGATCGCGCGCGGGCCGAGGACAGCGTTGCTGGCAAATTACGCGTGGTGATCGAAGTGCGAGTGGCGCCGGAGGAAACTAAGAGCGGAGTGGAAATCAACGAGCTCTTGGGATTAGCGGAAAAGATTACCGGTCTGCCGCGACTGGAGCTTGTAGGGCTGATGTGCATTCCGCCGTTCCTGGAAAAGGCTGAACAAGTGCGGCCCTATTTCCGGCGCTTGCGAGAATTACGCGAGGATATAGCGAAAAAACTTGGTGTCGCGCTGCCTGTGCTATCGATGGGGATGTCGCATGATTTTGAAGTGGCGATCGAGGAAGGCGCGACGGAAGTGCGCGTCGGAACGGCGATCTTTGGCACGCGCGAAGCGAAATAGTGAATCGTAAGGAATCTAATGCTGGAGATCCAGGAGCGGGAGGGCGCCGTAACTTTTCTCTTGAGGGTACAGCCGCGAGCCAGCAAGGACGAAATCGCAGGGGAAATGGGAGGGGCCCTAAAGGTGCGGCTGCAAGCACCGGCTGTGGAAGGGCGCGCGAACGAGGCGCTGGCGGAATTCCTGGCGCAACTTTTGAAAACACCCAGGACAGCTGTTAGAATTCTGAGCGGTGAAAGAAGCCGCACGAAACGCATCGAAATCCGCGGTGTGACCCGACAGCAGATCTTTGCGCTGTTGGTGCAGGACGCTTGAGGCGTGATAGTTGAGTCTTGCCCGGGCGATGGAACTACTCCCAAATGAGCGCAGATATTCAAGGAATTCAGAGCGATTTGCGTGCCGCCAGGATCGATGGATGGCTTTTCTATGATTTTCGCGGGCGCGACCCCATCGCGCAGCACATCCTGAGCCTGCCACAGGGAATGAGGACGCGAAGGTGGTTCTACTTCATTCCAGCGAAGGGAACTCCCAAGAAGCTGGTTCATAAGATTGAAACGCAATCGCTGGCATCGTTGCCTGGGGAGACGCTGTATTACTCAGCGCAAGAGGAGCTGCGAAAAAATCTGAAAAAGATGTTTGGCCGCGCAAAAATCGTGGCGATGCAATATTCGCCAAAAAACGCGATCCCCTACGTCGCCATGGTGGATGCGGGGACGATTGAACTGGTGCGCAGCTCCGGGCCGAAGGTGGTCAGTTCGGCGGACCTGGTGCAGAAATACGAAGCGTGCTGGAGCGCGACGCAGCTGGAATCGCATCTGTCCGCGGGAGTGGCCATCGACCGGATCGTGCGCGAGGCTTTCCAGCTTGCCGCCAAGAACGTGCGCGAAAAAAAGACGCTGACAGAATTCGATTTGAAGAACTGGATCCTGAAGGAGTTCGATGCGGCGGGGATTTGGACCGAAGAAGGCCCGGACATCGCCGTGAATGCCCACGCCAGCGATCCGCACTATGGACCGACGGCAGAATCCGCTTCGCCGATTCGCGAGGGTGACTTGTTATTGATGGACGTTTGGGGGAAGAAGAAAACGCCGGGAAGCGTCTATTACGACGTCACCTGGATGGGATACTTGGGAGCGAGAGTGCCGGACAAATATGTGAAGGTCTTTGGCGTCGTGTGCGATGCGCGCGAAACGGCGACCGATTTGATTCGCAAGCACGTTGCCGCAGGAAAGCCGCTGCAAGGATGGCAGGTGGATAAGGCGGCGCGCCGCGTGATTGAAAAAGCAGGCTACGGAAAATATTTCTTCCACCGCACCGGGCACAGTATCGGAGAAAAAGTACACGGCAATGGTGTGAATATGGACGGACTCGAAACGCATGACGTGAGGCACTTGATCCCCAAGACATGTAATTCAGTAGAGCCGGGAGTTTATTTGCCGGAATTTGGCGTGCGCAGCGAAGTGAACGTGTACATCGGCGAGCGAGAGGCGCGCGTAACGGGAGCGATTCAGAACGAAATTCTGGCGTTGCTGGCGTAAGCGGAGCGGAAAGAAGGGAATTGGGAAACGAGATGACAGCACCGATAGCTCCGCGGCAAGATTCCGCGCGCGAGACGACGGCACCGGAAACCCCATCGCAGGATTCACGACGCGAGACGATGGCGTACGTCATCGGCGTGGCAGGATGGCTCGTGCCCGGGCTGGGTCACGCTCTTATAAGGATGTGGGGTCGCGCCGCGATGTGTTTTCTGACAGTGGGCACACTCGTGATTCTTGGCGCAGGGATGCGCGGCAACGTTTTTAGTTCAGCCGCCAACGATGCTTTCGATTGGCTGGGCTATCTGGCGGATTTGGGGACGGGAACGTTTTATTTGGTGGCCAGGTCGCTCGAAACTGGCGGCCCGGACGTTTCCCATGCGGGCGGCGATTACGGCACGCGCTTTCTCGCTACCGCCGGTGTGCTTAACCTTTTGTCGGCGCTGCATGCGTATGAAGCAGCGCGAGGACGCAAAGCATGAACGCGGGAATGGGATTCAAGCTCAGCCATTTGCAATCCATGCTGCTCTTCGCCTTGCTGATTTCCATCGCGTTTGGTTTTCTGAGCCGCCGACAGCCGATCGAGCGCGTGAAATACATCGTGTCGTCCCTGCTTCTTTTTCTTTTGATTGGCGTGGGAATTGGCTGGGCGATGTATCCCTTCTCACGCTGAAAGAACGCCGTTTTCGGCGATGAATTGACAGTAATTTTCTGCGGATGCTATTGTCATTAGAACGGGCCGAGGTAGCTCAGTGGTAGAGCAGCGATTCGTAAACAGCACCAGGGCAGTGGGAGCAAACGACATAGCTGAAATCTCAACAGTTTAGCTGCCCGTCGCGCCCCATCAGTACCCATCATTTCCGATCTGACAACGCAAAGACAACGCAAGATTTCTAGGTGTTTGAAGCGTAGGACGTCGGTCAAATGACTGCGAAACGGAGTGCTTTGTTTGATCCCGACTGCCCTACCAACCATCTTTTCAAGAAGCTAGCGATTTGTCGAGGCGGCGAAGGGTGGCAACAAAACCCTCAAGGGTGGAACGTATGGCTCGCGCCGGTTGAAAAATGCCGCAGGTGAAATCCATTGGGGGCGTCGTCAGCCACACGCGATGATGCCGTGCTTGGGTCCCTTGTGGACCGTCGGCGCCAACGGCCTTTTAAGCCATCCCGGTGCTGGCGTCAGGAAGCGCCTCAGTCCGTCAAGAGGCGCAATTTCAATAATATCCCGGAGTAT
Organism: Acidobacteriota bacterium; assembly: GCA_003225315.1. Lineage (GTDB taxonomy): Bacteria > Acidobacteriota > Terriglobia > Acidiferrales > UBA7541 > Acidiferrum. Next base: position 78,058 of record QHZD01000039.1, on the reverse strand, counting down.
CGTAGTGGGCAGGTGCGCCACATCTCGTCACAAATCGCCAACCCAAGTGACGCCAGACACCAGAATTGTCGGATACATAGGGTCGAGAAATACCAAAATTGCCGGGGGCTCGCATCGCACCGTTCGCTCCTTCGAATTCTACTTACCGATGGCGGAATAACGGAATTTTCCTGAATCTATCTTGAGACATAATCGAACTCGACTGCGACATACGGCCACGAGCTTGGTCAAATTTGCCCAATCCAGTGGGCGCTGATACCTTTGGCACACATCGGAAGTGGCCCGAGGGTAAGGTCGACCCGAAACAGGATAGAGAGTTTCCGAGGACAGTAATCACAGAGGACGTCCGGCCCCTATCGGGTTAAGATTAGCGCCGCAGTCTTAGCTACCGTAGCTGATGGCTCATGAACGAGACCGGGACTCATAATTGCAAACTTAGTATAACAACTGGGTACAAATCAGTGCGGATACCTTTGATCTGGATTCTTTTTATAGTTTGGCTATTCGCCGCCCGCGTGTGGATCAGCCCCGCCGCTCCGACGTCGGACAAGACTGTGCAGGTCGCCGACTTCAACGACGTGGCCAAAAAGGCCGGACTCACTGCTACGAATGTCTTCGGCGAAAAGGACCACACCACCTACGTTCTGGAGAGCACAGGCACTGGAGTTGCGATTTTCGACTACGATAACGATGGGTGGCCGGATATTTTCCTCGTGAATGGATCAACGCTGAAAGGGTTTCCCGTTGAGAGCGCCCCTACCAATCACTTGTATCGCAACAATCACGACGGGTCTTTTACTGACGTAACTTCCGAGGCAGGCCTTGTGGCAACCGGATGGGGTCAGGGCGTATGCGTAGGGGACTTTGACAATGATGGGTGACTACGGAAAAAACCGGCTTTACCACAACCGCCACGGCACTTTCGAAGAGGTGGCAGATGCGGCGGGCGTCGCCGGTGATGGAAAAACTTGGGGAAGCGGCTGCGGATTCGTGGATTACGATCGGGATGGGCAGCTCGATTTGGTCGTCGCGAATTACGCGAACTTCGAACTTGCACACGCCTCTCCCCCTGGCAAATACCCTAGCTGCTTGTGGAAGGGCATTGCCGTCTTTTGTGGGCCACGAGGCCTGCCTGGCGGCAGAAATATCCTTTATCGCAATCTCGGCAAGGGCCGCTTCCAAGACGTGACGCTCTCCGCACACGTTGACCGCACGATGGGCCATTACTGTTTCAGCGTTTCACCCTTTGATTTTGACAACGACGGCTGGCCCGATATCTACATGTCCTGCGACAGCACACCGAGCATCCTCTACCGCAATAATCGCGACGGAACCTTCACGGACGTGGGTATTCTCTCGGGAGTGGCCTACAACATCGACGGTCGCGAACAGGCAGGCATGGGCTCCACGGTTGCAGATTACGATGGCGATGGAAATCTGGATCTTTTCCGCACGAACTTCTCCGATGACACTCCGACGCTTTATCACAACAATGGCGACGGCACTTTTACCGACGTGACTTACCCTGCTGGTCTTGGCTCTAGTACTCGATATCTTGGCTGGGGCACGATGTTCTTTGATTTTGACAACGATGGCTGGCCCGACCTTCTTCTGGTGAACGGCCATGTGTATCCGGAGGTTGACGACTTGAAGCTAGGCATCGATTACAGCGAACCGAAGTTGCTGTTTCACAACAACGGCGATGGCAAGTTTGCGGACATCTCGAAGGCAGCAGGGCCGGGAATCAACACACCAGCCCCAGCGCGAGGACTGGCGATTGGCGACCTCTGGAATGATGGCCGCCTGTCGGCCGTGATCGTAAACAGGAACGGGACGCCCAGTCTGCTAGTCAACCGCACTACATATCCGAACCACTGGATTGAAATCAAAACTGTGGGTACCGACTCCAACCGCAGCGGTATTGGCGCGCGTCTCGTGCTCAAGACCGCTACTCGCACGCAGATCGACGAAGTTCGTAGCGGTTCGAGCTATATTTCCAACAACGATATGCGTGTTCACTTTGGCTTAGGGAGGATAAAAGAGATTGAATATCTGGAAGTCCGATGGCCCAGTGGGCTGGTGGAACGCTATTTGAATCCGCGTGCGGACAGCATCGTCGTTGTGATCGAGGGCTCCGGACAGCCTGTCGGACGGACAATGCAGAAACCGGACAGAAAGGATGGAGATTAGCCGTGACCGCTCCGCCGTCGAAAAGTGTGTGTATGCGTCGTGCCGCAAAGCTTACTGCTCTTTTCTGTATCCTCACGCTTTCACTCGTGGCGAACGCCACCGCTCAGCAGGAAGACCAGGCGCTGGGCACGGCCCGCTCCCTTATCCAAGAACACAAAAACCAGGAAGCTATTGTCCAACTGAAGGCTCTGGCAGCAAGCCACCCCGGAACGAAAGGCATCAGCCACGAACTGGGCATCGCTTATTATTACCAGGAGGACTACTTTGAGGCGGCTACGTACCTTGAAGAGGCCCTGGGAGAAAATTCCGAAGATCGTGATGCTGCGCAACTACTAGGGCTCTCCTATTACTTCAGCGGCAAGCCAGCACAAGCCATTCCGGCGCTAGAAAAGGTACGACTCTGGCGTCCCAACGAGAATATTGACGCCATCTATGTTCTAGGTCTTTGCTACGCGCTGAATAAGAACTACCCAGAGGCGCTAGAGACTTTCGCGCGTCTATACCGTTTGGAGCCCGACTCCGCGGCATCCCACTTGATGCTAGGTCGCATTTTGCTCCGTCAGGGCTTCGATCCGATCGCTGAGAAAGAGGTGCGCAAGGCTCTGGCACTTTCACCACGCTTGCCGCTCGCCCATTTCACATTGGGAGAGTTCTACGCATACAGCGGTGATTATCCGAAAGCAGCCGGCGAATTCCAGCAAGAGGTGGACATCAATCCTGGCTATGCGCCCGCGTTCAACCACCTGGGGAACGCATACTGGCGGCTTAAGCGAAACGAGGATGCGGAAAGAGTTCTGCGGGATTCCCTATGGTTGGACTCGACCAGCGGGGAGCCATACGTGATTCTGGGCAAAGTGTTCATGGCCAAGAGGCAATTACCACAAGCGGAACGCACCTTGCAGCGGGCAATCTCTATGGATTCCGGGAGCTACACGGCGCACTATTTCCTTGGCCAGGTTTACCGTGCGCTGGGCAAATCAGTCGACGCCGATCGAGAATTAAACATCGCGGCGCACATCCAACAACTTCAAGCGCAGAACGCACCTCGTATTCGATAGGTGAGCGGTTTAAGGACTCCCGCGCTTCTCCTTGGGGGCTTCGAGTTCCGCTCGTATGACCTTTTCGAACGCGGTTTCCGGTTGGGCTCCGCTGAGCAGGATTCCGTTTACAAAAATCCCCGGAGTGCCTTCGACGCCAGCGCGAATCCCATCCTGCAGGTCTTGTTCAACTTGTTTCGCGTATTTGCCACTGGACAGACAAGCGTCAAACTGCTTTTCGTTGAGGCCCAGCCTTTGAGCCATTCCCGCCACGCCTGATTGGTTGAGTTTATCGGGGTTGCCGAACAAAAGGTCATGATACTCCCAAAATTTTCCTTGCTCGAGGGCGCATCGCGAAGCTTCCGCAGCCAACTCCGCCTGCGAATGCATCCCGCGTAGCGGAAAGTCTCGGTATGACAGGCTAACCTGTCCCTGGTATTTTTCGAGCATGTTCTTCAAGGTGCTTTGAACTTTTCTGCAAAACGGGCACTGGAAATCGGAGAATTCAACAATCATTACCGGCGCCTGCGGACTTCCGCGAAGCCGGGCCGGGTCGTAGGCGACGTGGACCTTGCCCGGTTGCAGTAAGATCGGCGTTCCATCGCGTCCTTGCAGACGTTTCAGTAATTCCTGCCGGGTCATATGAAGCTCTGACTGGTTCAGCACAAGTCGTTGGCGAACGCTGAGCAGTTCAGGAAGATCCTTATCGGCCTCGCTCCAGAGCCTTTCCGCAACTCCGAACTGCTGATTGGCGGCCGCCAAGTCGCCTTCCTGTTCGGTTACAAGCCCCAGCGCGTAATAGCCACCGGAGTAGCTCGGGTCTTGCTGGATCATTTGCTGAGCCGTGAGTTCGGCCAAAGCCCATTCTTGGCTCTCCCGGGCACGGCGAGCGATGGAATCGAGCTGGATCAAAGCCTGACTTCGCGCGTCCGGTCCCGCAGATGCGCGCAGTTGTTCCTCGATATCCTTCATCAACGCTGCACCTTCCGCAGACTTCTTTTGCGAGAGCAAAATTTCTGCGCGCAAGGTCTCGGAATACGAGCGCAGACGGTCCGCTTCCGTTGCGGGGATGAGAACGAGGTCGTCCCGCGCCGACACCAGCTCCTTCTCGGCTTCTTCGGTACGATCCATCGCAACCAAAGCGCGGCCGATAAGCGTATGAGCTGCAAATTGCCCCATCCTTGAGGGGCTTTGCAGCAGCAGTTGAGACTGCTCGAGAGCTTCCCGTGTTCTGCCGCGTGCCAGCAAAAACTCTGGCCACTGTTTGCGCGCAAATTCCGCAAGGTCGCTGTGTGTCGGCAGAGCAAACGCTTCCTTCAGCAGTTTCTCCGCCGCTTTCATTTGCCCCAACAGTTGATAGCAGATTGCCAGAAGAGTGAGATTGTGCGGCCGGTGCCAGTCGTATTCCGCGGAGATGTTTTCAGCGCGATAGTAGGCATTCTCGAGATCGTTGGCTTTGCTGAATTCAGCGATGGCTTCCTCAATGCGTCCCGCCCGGCGAAGTTCATGTCCGCGCATGTGATGTGCGTGCGGGATTGATGAGGACGCACGCAAGTACGCCTCGCTGTGGCTCAGGGCCTCATCGGTGCGGCCAATATTCTCGTAGGAATGAGCCAAATAATGATGCGCAGCGGAATTGTTTGGAGAAACCGCCAGCGCAGTTTGGTAGAACGCGATGGAATCCAGATCCCCAGTCTGACCGTGTCCGGCCCCTGGGCCTTCATCGGCAAAGCCTCGCAAAATCCAAAGACCTGGGTCGAGCGGGCTAGCCATCAAAGCGTCATAGATGGCTTTCCGGTAGGCAACGAATTTGTCGAGGTTCTGCTTGTCTTCGAGGAAATCCACGAGGCGGGCACGGATCTCCACGCGCCGCAGTTCGGCCTCGGTTATGTTGCTGGAGAGCGATTGCGCTTTCTCCAATGCGGCTCGCGCTGCGGGCACGTCTTGCAATTGCACGTAAACATCGCATAGTCCCACAAAGGCCGCAGATAAGGACGGATCCAGCCGTAAAGCCTGGTGAAAAGAGCGCGCCGCTTCGATCCAGACATACGAAGCAAGGTAGTTTATCCCCTGATCATAAAAGGCCTGAGCTTCCGCGGAGGACGTCGTCACCTTCTCATGAAGATTGCCAAGGTCGTGCCGAAGCGGGAGCGGCCGCTCGAGAATCTCCTGCGGCACCCATCCGACGACTTCATGTTGTTCGTGTCCCTCGTGCTGTGCCAGGACTGGTGCCAACCATAGCGCACCTAAACACGCTAGCAAGATTGCCCGTCGTGCCACATGCAAACATCCATCACTATTCCAGGCGCCATCGTTTGCTGAGTCCCTTTTCTTGCCGGATCGCGGGGGTACACCCTTCTCCTGTAAATTCATTCTCAAATTTCGGTCACCTCGACGGAGCGAACGTAGTGTCCGGAATCGAGTCTCTTTGTTTCCACCAGCGGATCGGCCACCCTCAGCCGGATCATATAGCTTCCCAAAGTTTTAGGCGTCCATGCATGTTCCCAAAAACTCCAGGGATCATTTGTTGTTTGCGAAAAATGAGACACTCGGACGTGGTCCTCTTCCGGATTAAAGCGTATTTCCAGCGCCTTCACCAGGTGCGACCCTCCCCACAGAATCCCAACAACGCGATACTTGATTCTGCCATCCACAAACCACTTTTCGACGCGAATTGGCATAGCCGCCTGGTCTATTATCGCCGGCCGATAATCTCTCGCCAGCTTCGGTATGCCTTGCTGATGTGTTCGGGCGGCAAATTCTTGCATCTGCGACGTCGCCAAGAAATTTTCATTGACAAATGTGATTGCGTTTACCCACTTGATGGAAGTGCAGCCATACCAGCCAGGCATAATCAGCCGGACGGGCGCGCCGTGGTCTTTGCTAAGTGGCTGCCCGTTCATCTCAGTGGCCAGAAAGGCCTTGGAAGCCTTGAGTTGCTCAACTGTGAAGACCCAATCCGCGCCGGGAATCGACGTTGCCGATTTCATCGGGTACTCGTCGAAGCCCGAAACCATCACGCGACCCGTTCTCGGCTTGATTTGAGTCGCGAGTAGATCAGAAATAGGTACGCCGATCCAATCTGCCACGCTGAGCAGTCCGAAGCGCGTTGCGCGCGTGTTGCCGGAGCATTCCATCAGGTGCATGCCCATGGGTTTCGCGCTTTTCCCTAAGTCTTCTACCGTTAGATTCACCGGTTCTTGAACGAGCCCGCCCACCTTGATCGTCCAGGGCTTCCCGCCATCGAGTAGCTCCGAAGCGCATGTGCGGGTATAGAATTTTTCGATCGGGGTGACCAATTGCTCTGGACTCAATCTAGAAAGGTCCGAAAACTGACGCGCGTCCAGGCCCGCCCCGATCATCGTATCAAGTGGCGCTTGGCTTTCTCCAGTGAATTCAAGAATTTCAAGCTGTTTGCCGCCCCGAAACGGATTGTCTGGCTCATTTTGCGGTTTCGCGAAGGCGCTGAGTTTGTCGAGACCTAGAAGGAGCGCACCACTCCCGAGCAGGGAAGCACCAAGAAACTCACGCCGGTCCGGCTTTACAAGCCCTCCAATCACTTTCTCCTCCATATCATAATGCATGGGCGCCAAGAAAAAGGGGGTCAGGCCAACGACCTGACCCCCGGACAATGAGGCTTCGCCTCCTTCTAGAAGTCGAATCGTAAGCCCATCTGAATGTATCGGGGCGAGTTGTATTGGTTACTGGGAACACCAAAGGCGCCAGGCCCGGATATGTCCATGCCCGGCTGGTTAGAGAAATACGAATCACCACCGCTCCCGAACATCACGTGGTTGAAGGCGTTGACAAACTGCACATCAAACCGCGTGGATACGCGTTCAGTAATGCGCGTGAGCTTCGATACCGCCAAGTCCAGGTTCCAACGCATCGGGCCGCGAACGCGGCCAAACCCCAGAGTCTTGTCGGCAAACGTCGGGTATCGGAAAGCGGCAACCACCGCATCCGGGTTTTGGAACATATTCGGCACTCCTCCGGTGCTCCCGGAACCATAGCCGGAAGAGGACAGCGTGGGATTGTTCACGCGGGTTTGATTGAATGTGCCAGGTCCTATCGGAATCATCCCGTTCGAGTTTCCGTTTGACGGCGTGCTGCCGAATTCCGAAAAGCACGCAGACGAGTCATAGACCATGTCTGGCAAGCCGCTGGCAGCAACGTAGACGCCGGAGACAGACCAACCACCAAACACCCTGTCTGCAAACGCACCGTTGGCCATGCTCTTGCCCTTGCCGAAAGGCAGTTCGTAGTTGACCAGCAGATTGAAGGTGTGGCGCCGATCGAACAACGACGGACCATAGCTGCGATGATGGTCATAGGCATCGGGAATGGCGCCGGTGCATTCCTGCGTTATGCCGAAGTTGTCCAGCGAGTGGGAGTAGGTGTAGTTGGCATCGAATGTCAGACCGCGATACGCGCGCGATCGCACAGTGATGAAGCCGGCATTGTAGTTCGCGTAAGTGAAGCTTCCGCTCCAATCCAACGAACCCACCTGAGTATTAGCCAGGGTCATCGGCCCGGTCGCGAAGTTCGGCTCCAAGAGGAACCACAGTGCACCGGCCCCGTGAGCCGGCCAGAAGGGGTTGCCATTTTGAGCGTCAAACTCGGCAGCAGCAGCCGTGCAGGAAGCGAACGGCGCCTGCGTACTCCCCCATACGCTCGCACTGCCACTGCACAAGGGGCTACCCAATCCGCCCAGCATGGCTTCTAACGCTGGCTGAGTGGTAACCGCCCTGGTCGAAACACCAGCCTGGAGTTGCGCCGCCACGGCGTCGAACGCCTTCGCAAAGCTCTGGTTGGTGCCCTTGGGCGTAAACATGTACGGGATTGAATTTAGGTCAATGTTGCCGTAAAGATCTCGAGACCAACGGCCCACATATCCTAATTCCAAGATCATCTTGCCGGGCAACTCGCGTTGGATGCTGAAGTCGATGGAGTCCGAGCCGCCAGTAGTGTAGTGCGGATCAAGACGGAAGTCGCGGCTCTCGAAGACGCTGTTGGCGTTTGCTGGCTGAATGCCGCTGGGTGATCCCTGCCCCGGGATGATTACCCCACCGCTGACCGCCGGGAGGGGCGGAACATTAATATGGTTGCCGTCTATCCCGATCCGGAAGGCAGTAGTCGGATTGGAGAACCCGCTGCACGCACCAGTCGTATTCGGCGCCGTGCAAACGGAAAGATCGCCGAACCCTATACCTAGGGCCGGAGTCAGAACAAGCCCGACGCCGTTCTTCCGCTCGAACGCTCGCGACCAGCCACCGCGAAGCACCGTCTTCTTATTCCCAAGGAGCATGTCCAGTGGGCCGCCGGAACCGGGATTCCAGGCAAAGGCCAGCCGGGGACCGAAGTTCGTATAATCCGGGTCAAATGGATATTTTCGTCCGAGGCTCTTAATAGGCACATAACCCACAGTCGGATTGAAAACGTCTCCGTTCAGAGCGGCCTTTTCCTTGGTGTCTATATAAGATTTGGCATCAATCGGTTTGCCAGTACTAACGTCGATCATCATGGCCGTCTTGCCTGTCGGATCAGTTGGCGGCATCTGTACACCCCACGTCAAACCATAGCTTAATGTCAGTGATGGAGACACGCGCCAGGTGTCGCCAAAATAGAGTTCATAGGCATTTACATTTTCTTTCTGTGTGATCGTGCTCCCCACGGGCTGCGGACTCAAGTCCCCAGCGCGTGTTAACACCTGCGTGGCGCTGTCCACTAACCCGAGTGCGGAAATGTAAGCCCGTCTATATGTGCTCGCGTCCGAACTCTTAACAGAAGAGGGGACAGGGACTCCGCCGATGTCGAGGAATTGACCTCCCCGAGCCACAAAGTAGAGAGGCGTAGTTATGCCGCCCACCACCTTGTCATCCCGGACGTGCAGGAAGTGCTGGAGCTGTACGCGTCCTCCGAAGTTCCACGCGTGCTTGCCCTTAATCCAAGACAGGTTGTCGATAAACGTGTAGTCCTGTCCGTTCCAGACACGTTGACGCGCTTGTTGAGTATTGACGTTAATGGGTACCATGGCGTTGATCCGGCTTTCTGACCAAATCTGTAGCCTTGTGTCACTACATGGGGACACCGCCCCGCAAGCCGTACCGTTGTTGAGTCCAGGCACCGGGACACTTGCCCCGGGAGCAATCCAAGACCACCAATGACGCAACCAATCGAAATGGAAATCGTTCACCAGATTAGATGTAAGCCGCCCTGTCAAGCCCGCAACCAAGAATCGCGGCTGCAGCGGTCGGCTGGCCAGCGCGCAGGGTTGTCCAAACTTACAACCGGATGCGATGCCTCCAACGTCCTCCTGTATGTTGGCGGGAGTAATAGCGGAGGTGCTGTAGCGATAGGAACCCATGAAATCCCACTTGTCATTGATCTTATGGTCTAGCCGGAGCACGGCAAAGTGCTCGTTGGCAAGGTTCGGCACGCTGCTCGTGAAAAACGGTGCCCTTAGTGCTGCGTCACCTGCCGAGAAATCAGTAGCTGCAGGCAGATTAGCCCATTCGGCGGCTATGGCAGGGTTAAGCCCTATCAATCGTGGGTCAAGAGTGCCGTTGTCAGCAGGGAGCACGGTGCCGATTTGAGGATCGTTATCATTGCAAGGGCTGGAGCACGCGACTGGATCAAGCGTTGGCGTTGGATTCAGATTGAAGGCTCGGACCACACCACCAGCATCCCGGAACTTCAGGATACCAACCCTAAGTGCATCAGACGGCACCAACCGTTGAAATACCGACGAGGTGAAGAAGTGACGCTCTTCCTCATGGAGGAAGAAGAATGTCCGGTTCTTCCAGATCGGCCCGCCGATCCGCCCACCATAGCGGTTATCCCGCCATTCGGGATTTTCCGTGAATGGCTTCCCCGTAAAAGCGTCGGGGCGGTGGCCTCGGAACCAGTCGTTGGCGTTCAACTCGTCATTTTGATGGTACCAGTAACCTGCCCCGTGCCAATCGTTGCTGCCCCGTCGGGTGACCATCTGAACCTCGGCGCCAAGTGAACGGGTGAAGTCCACACCGGCGTTGTTCGTTTGTACCCGAAACTCTTCCAAACTTTCTACAGGAGTGGGCACTACTGCTCGGGGAGTAGCCTGGAAGCCGGTGTTGTAGCCGCCGCCGCCCTCCATGTTGCTGGTGGCGTCGCCACCATCGAGCATGAAAGTGTTCTGGTCCATGCGTGCCCCAGCGATTGTTCCGCCACTCGAGTTGCCGTCGCCCGAACCGGCAACCGCCCCGTTAAAGCCTGGAATCGCCATGGGCTGGAGTAGCACCAGGGCCGTGGCATCCCGGCTCAATGTCGGCATGTTCGCAAGGAGATTGGCATCGAGCACGTCGCCTACGCTCGCGTTCAAAGTCTGCAACTCGACACCAGTACCGGCGCTGACCTCGACAACCTCGGTCATCCCACCAACTTCCAAAATCACATTAACCAAGGCCGATTTTCCGATTTCAACTCTTACGCCGGTCACCACTGACTGTCTGAAGCCTTTAGCTGAAACCGTGATGCCGTAGTTCCCCGGACGCACGGAAGGAAAGGTATAACCGCCGTCGCTTCCGGTGGTGGCCGTTGTCTTCGCCTTGGTGTCCACATCTTCCAAATCGACCTTGGCGTTCGGAACACTGGCGCCTGACTTGTCAGAGACAGTACCTATCACTGTTGAGGTTGACGCCGTTTGCGCCCGCAGCGAACCACTCGGCAACAATAAAGCGACCACCAACGCGGCTCCTATGGAACACACAGTCTTCACGCGAAGCATACACACACCTCCATCAGTTTTCTGTAGTGTACGGATAGGCAGGAACAAAAAACTCTTTATGAGGCCCACAGAACCCCCAAATTTTGAGAGTAAGCTAACTAAGTCCAACCAATTAAGCAAGAGTTTTCTTGAATTTAGTCTGGGCATAAAGAGTTTACTTCTAGTTTTCTGACCGGCAGATACCTTTGTCTAAACTCTGTCTAAACGGCATTTCCAGTTTTTAGAGAAGCGGAAAGGTCCAGTGAGCGGCCTGTTCGCATTCGAGTCGCACGATGCGCCGGCGTCGATCTTGAAGCTCAAGGTCAGCACCAGCCGAAAGCTCAGCTCCGAACTCCGCGCCCGGCAGTTTTGGGCGCAGAGAGGTTCGCGCCTCTCGCAGCAGGAGCACTCCCGCAGCGAAGCCGCAGTCAAGGGCGACCGCAGGGAGTCGCCTTCAGCGGGCTGACCCTTGAAGGCGGCGGGAGCGAAGGGAACTCCCTGGCGTTCAGCAGAGCCTTTCGATCAGCTTGTGCGAGGGTAGTTTCAACGTATCGGCGAGGGCTGTGACGGCAAGCAGTGCGGGATTCGCGTCCTAACGCGCGCGGTGGGATTTTTCTTGTTGTTTGGCTTCTCCGAGTTCATGGCCGAAGACATTCTTTAGCCAATCGGGAATGCTATGCGTTGTTTTCACTAGTTCACCTGCAATGAAACGTGCCACCAGCCGATGTCCCTTCCCATTCGGTGTGTTGTCGTAGACAAGAAGATCGTCGGCATGCCTGCGCGCCTCAGGCAGGCTCTTCATCGCTTCTTCGTACGACTCCGGAACCGTGCTCAGTGGGACCGATTGCCCGCCATGACTCATCCGGACCAAGATGCGACCGGCATTCAGGTTGGGGTCTTCCGTGGAGATGAAGACCACTTTCGTGGTGAAACCTGCCTCTCTCGCGCTCTCCAACAATTCTGTGTCCACGACGAGATCCTCGACTGCAAATGAGCGGTGTTCGCCCAGTATCGCTTCGCGCTGGTACGGAATAGGGGGAACGAGGATGGGGAAAGCTTCCTTAAGGTGGGCGTCATAGAAGGTAGTCTTCCCAGCGCCCATGGGGCCTGCGATCACTATCAATGCTGGTTTCGTTTCGCTCAGAGCAAAATGTCCTTATCGTGTCGTTTTGTGCGCGAGCGTCTTCTGTGATTCGCGCTGGAGCTTTCCTGTGACCAGAGTCACGGGGGCTACTTGTCCTGATGGGTCGACCTCCACAGTTCTTTTCAGATCAGGGTCGTACTCATAATGTGTGCCATCTGGAAAGGCGTTTTTTGGACCTTCGTGCAAGCCAGCAAGACTGCCAATAGCTTCCATCAGTTGCAGCCGCTCAGAAGTGCTCATTTTGTCGAAGGTCGCCTTGGCTGATCGGCACTAACGATAAACAGATTCGTCGGGCAATCTACGCGCGCGAACTCCCGGCAGTCCGACTCGGCAAATCCTACGGCATCGCTATTGCCGATCTGACGAAATGGTTCGAACGCAAGAAGAAGTTGCTCTGAGACAAGAATGTACTTTACTTGAGGGACGTGAGCTAATGCGAACTCGCGGTGAAGGCGGACTCGAAAAAATCGGCGACATCTGGTATTTCTCCTGCATCAACCTCAACGGGAAACAGTTCGGCGATCCTCAGGGTCGAAACTCAAACAGGTAGCGGTCGAGATGCTCCGCAAGGCGAAGGAAGAGCTCGCGAAGGGCATCGCGCCGGTGGACACGAGGAAACTTTTCTACGAGGACTTGCGAGCCATCCTCGTAGCCGACTACACGGCGAACGGCAAGGCGGAGATGGACGGGGAAGACCTCGTGATTTCTGGTAAGAAAGGCGTGCTCAAGTCGCTCGACGATTTCTTCGGTGGCATGGCAGTGCAAGCAATTACGACGGACACGCTACGGCGCTTTACAGCGAAGCGAAAGGAACAGGATGGGGTTGCAGGTCCAGCCTGCAACCGAAACCTTGCCAGACTCCGCCGTATGTTCACCCTCGCCCAACGTGAGGGCAAGGTCACGTACATCCCCTACTTCCCGATGAGCAAAGAGTCCGATCCCCGTGAGGGGTTCGTCGAGCGACCCGAGTTCGATACGCTCCGCGCCGAGATGCCGGTCAACCTCCACGCCGCTCTCACCTTCTGCTACGAGACCGGATGCCGCACGGGAGCCATGAAGCAAATCGTGTGGCCTTGGGTCAAGCTCGACAAAAACGAAATACACCTGCCCCCCGGGGTCATTAAGAATCGCAAGCCGCTAATCCTGCCCCTATCTAAGGAACTCACGGTGATGCTTAAGAAACTGTTTCGGAAGGACGGTCCTGTGTTCGACACGACGAACTTCCGTAGAGAATGGATAAAAGCTTGTGTTAAACTTGGTTTGGGAAAAAAGACCGGCGAGGAGTGGCACCAGTATGAGCGTCTAATCCCTCACGACTTCCGCCGTTCAGCCGCCCGCAATTTGATTCAAGCGGGAGTAGACCAGAGCACGGCAATGAGAATCACCGGACATCGCACCGTGGCAGTCTTCCAACGGTACAACATCGTGAGCACGGAGCAACTGCATGAGGCGATGGCGAAGGTCTCCGAAAACGCAACGAAAACTCAAATTGCGGTCGGCAGCTCTCTAAACAACCCGTAACTGCTTGATAAGCCGAGGTAGCTCAGTGGTAGAGCAGCCGATTCGTAATCGGCAGGTCGTGGGTTCAACTCCCACTCTCGGCTCCACTTATCCCCTTTACAGACCAGCATAAATCCCTTGCCCATCCTTCTGTTCCTAGCCTAAAGTATCACCGTAACCGTTACAGAACACTGTCGGCCAGCACTGCCCTGATATCCAGCCCAATGGTTCAACGTAATACCGCTGGTCATGGTTCTTGGCTACGATTCGCCTTGGGCTCTGTAGACTTTTGCTTCTTTTGAACCAAAATCGATGACGATAAGCCGCCGAGTCACGCTTTTCGACATAGCCAATGCCCTGGGCATATCTACCGGTACGGTGCACCGCGCTTTGCATGGCAATCCCGACGTAAATCCCATGACCAGAACCCGTGTCCTGCAGATGTCGAAGAACATGGGTTATCGCCCTAACATGGTTGCGCGCCTACTCTCGCAAAAAAAGCACTTTCGCGTTTCTGTGAACACGCTGAAAGGCACGACTTCCTTCTGGGATGAGGTCCGCAGCGGCATTGGTGAAGAGGCTCAGGCCCTCGGCATGCATGCTGAAGATGTCGAATTCCGCACGTTCCCGCGCTTGGGAGAAGGGGAAGAAGAGGCCTTTGAAGCGGCGATGGCTGCGGAGTCGGATGGCATCATCCTGTTCCCAAGCCGTCCAAGCAGCCTGCGTGACTGGATGCGGCGCGCCACGCGGCCAAGAATTCCTGTCGTTTGCGTGTCCACGGACGCACCGGAAACAAGCAGGCTTGCCGCCGTTTCCGTGGACACCATGGCAAGCGGCTCCTTGGCAGCCGACCTGATGGGGAGATTTCTGAATCGGAAGGGCAAAGTCGCGGTGACACTGAGCGCACTGGCCGTGACCGAGCACGCGGAAAAACTGGCTGCCTTCGAGAAGACGCTCAAATCCTTGCATTCCGACATTTCGCTCGTTGATCCCATTGAGGATCACGACGTCGAATCGGAAGCTTATGACAAGTGCAGGAAGCTGCTTGCCTCCCATCCCGATTTAGCGGGGATTTACGTGACCACGGAAGCCTCGATGCCGGTGGTCGAGGCAGCTAGGGACGCTCAATTACTGGACCGTCTTACCATCATTGCCACTGATTTGTTCCCCGCCATCATCGACCAAATTCGCGACGGCAATGTAGCCGCAACGATCTATCAGCGGCCGCGCACCCAGGGCAGACTCGCGTTTCGCGTTCTGCAGGAGTTCTTGTTCCATGGCAGAGGCCCTGCCTTTCGTGTCACTCTCGCACCGCACTTGATCATGCGGGGTAATCTGGATTTCTTTCTGGAGAAGCGGGCTTCCAGTGGGACCGGCGCGAGGGCTGCAGCCGCCGCAAACGATATGCCTTCTGACTTTGCCTATTGGAACTACGACTGAACATTGTCGCCGAGGTCTTTACCATACTGGGTTGCAATTCGTACCGATTGCCTACAATCAGCGGTCCCAGGCTGTGGCCGCGGCTGCGTCATGGCTCCGCGATGCGATGGACCTGATTGGCGGGCAGATCTTTCAGCGCTTGGCGCACGCCGCTGGGCCAGTGCACTTCGATTTGTTTCACAGCCTTGAACGGACCCCGGCCGAAATGCGGGCGCGGATCCCGTGAAGCTCCGTAGCCTACGCTTGTCGAGACAATATCGTACTGGTGGCGCCGTCCTCGGTGGTCACTTTGAGCTGCGCTCCGATGGCCATCCGATTATCTTTAGAGCCTGTCAATTGAAAGTCATCCAGTTATTGGCATTTCCTGGATTCCGGGAAAGGGCGGCCGCGCACAGGCCGCACTTTTTTTGAACGGGCCAGACACGACTCCCACTCTCGGCTCCAGAGTTCTCGTGGAATTATCCAAACCGGGAGCGAAGTTTCACGCGACATCATGCTGGACGGATTTGCCGGAAGGATTGCAAGCAGCGGCGCGCGGTATCAAGTTCCGTAAAGCGGCTGCCTTCCTGCTCAATCAGATAATATTCCACTCCGCCGCCGCTCTCGGCTGCCTCGAAAATATTTTTCCACTCTGCAGCGCCTTCCCCAAACAAAACCTTGTAACCCTTCTCTGGGTCCGGCGACCAGTCCTTCAGATGAAGAGAGTGAATTCGCCCAGGATTCGCGCGTATCCATGCAACTGGATCGGAGCCGGCCTCCAGGCAAGTGCCCACATCCAGTTGCAGCATGACGGAAGGTTTCGTATTTTTCGCCAAGATTTCCATCGGGCGCTGGCCGTCAACCGCAGTGAACTCCAACCGGTGATTGTGATATCCGGCTTTCAGTCCGGAAGTCTCCAGTTGATCGGCGGCGGCATTCAGCGCATCGGCCACGGTCTTCCAGCCATCCAGGCCGGGCTGGGGTTTCGCCGAAGCCATGACCACGTATTTGCTGCCCAAAATCAAGTTGAAGTCGCGCGCTTTGCCGATTTTCTCCGGACTCAGATTCGAACTATCGTTGTGCGTTGAGAAGCATCGAATCCCGAGATCGTCCAGAAGCTTTCGCATCTGCTTGGCTTGCGCTTCCGACCACTCGAAATAGGGCGCATAGAATTCAACGCCCTGATATCCCATTTCCGCGACGGCGCGAACCGTGCCCTCGGAATCTTTTTTGAATTCCTCGCGCACAGAATAGAGTTCCAGTCCGGCGGGAATCGATTTCGCCGCGCGAGCCGAAAGCGCCCATGGCAGCATCGCCGAAAAAGCAATAAACGACCGCCGCGAAAGTGTGCGTGGGGTCATGACTGAATCCTCATGCCAGACGGAATCGTAACAAAAACTCAATCGGCATGCGACATTGCCTTCACCGCCTCGCGCCCAGGCACGAGACTCCGCACGATCACGTATAGCACGGGAATGAAAACGAGGTTCAGCGTCGTCGCGGCAATCATTCCGCCAAAGACGGTTGCACCGACGGAAATGCGTCCCGCTCGTCCGGTCCCCTGCGCCAGCACCAGCGGCACAACACCAAGAATGAACGCCAGCGAAGTCCCTAGTCCGCGGTTGCATGTCCCGGGACGGCTACGTCCGCAGGCCGCGAATGTCGCGCCCGGAAGAAGGCAAAGCGATCCAGGACCTTTTCCTGGAACTCTTCGAGGTAGAGATAGATCGCCGGAGTAATGAAAAGGGTGATGAACTGCGACACAATCAGCCCACCGACCACAACGAGCCCCAGCGGCCGGCGTGAAGCGCCATCTGTCCCGTAGCCAAGGGCGATCGGCAGCGCTCCCATGAGCGCGGCCATGGTGGTCATCATGATGGGACGGAAGCGCTCCATGCTGGCGTCGTGAATTGCTTGATCGTCTGGTACACCGTGCTCGACCCGCTGTTGCGCGAAGTCCACGACCATGATTCCGTTTTTCTTCACGATGCCCATGAGCATGAACATGCCGATGAACCCGTATAAAGAAGCCTCGGCGCCAAACAGCCACAGGGTCAGGAGGCCACCGACGAGCGCAACCGGCAACGAGGAGAGCACGGTGATCGGATGCAAGTAGCTCTCGTACAAAATGGCCAAAATCACGTACATGACAAAGACCGCGAGAAACATGAGGATGGTAAGGCTCGATACCGTGTCGCGGAACGTAAGCGCTTCACCCCGGAACTCGCCGCGAATTCCCGCCGGCAAGACTTGCTTCGCAGCCTTCTCCACGAAATCAGTTGCCTGCCCGATGGAATAGCCTGGCTTCAAGTTGAAGAACAGGGTGGCGCTCGTGAATTGGTTGATGTGATTGACGGATTGCGGGCCCAACATCGGGTGCCAAGTCGCTAGGGCGTTGAGCGGAACCATGCGCGAGCCGTCGTCGCTCTTGATGTACAGCAGATGAAGATCCTGAGGCTCGGAACGCTGCTCGTCGGCAACTTCCAGGATCACCTGGTATTGGTCGGTGGGCTTCTTGATGAGATAGACGTAGTTCTGCGCGTACGCTTGGTGCAGGAGGTTGAGAACCCTCGTCTCGGAGACGCCGTAGGTCTTGGATTGCTCGCGGAGGATGTCGACCTGCAGATTCGGGGTATGGTTG
This sequence comes from Acidobacteriota bacterium, assembly GCA_003225315.1. Lineage (GTDB taxonomy): Bacteria > Acidobacteriota > Terriglobia > Acidiferrales > UBA7541 > Acidiferrum. The sequence goes on along the minus strand of QHZD01000039.1, from coordinate 60,383 downwards.
AACAGGTCGGAGTTGACAAAGAGGAACCCCGGGAACTCGAACATTTTGCGCATCAGGGTTCCTGAGCTGGCATAGACCTCGTTCGGATCGATCCCGGAAATGGAATAAGCAAACTGGCCCTGCAACTGCGCCGTGGCTCCGGTGCTGATCTGCAGGACGGGCTGGGGCTTGAGAAATGTCAGCAGACCGGGGATCTTAGAGTTCAACTGCCCCATCAACTGCCCGGTTACGACCTGAATGGGAGGACGCTTATCGGGAGCCTTCAGGAACGCGAGCACCAGGCCTTGGTTGGCGGGGAAAAATGAATTGTTGCCGCTCATGGTGAAGGTCATGTCCACGGCGGGGTTGGCATGGAGGACGTCCTCGACCTCTATTTGGTGGGTATGCATTTCGTAGTGCGACGTACCCTCCTGAGCGATGAACACGCCGAGGGCGAAGGAACTGTCGCCGATGGGGAGGAAGGCCTTCGGGACGATATAGAAAAGATAGCCGGTTCCCAGCAGACAAACCACCCAAATCGCCAGGGAAATCCAGCGATACCGAAGGAAAAACCACAACGAGCGCCCATAGACGGCTAGTACGCTTTTTTCTGCGCCGCCGATGACGCGCTCGATCCAGTTCCTCTCCGCCCGCTCTCCGCGCTCCCGAAGCAGGCCGGAACACATCAAGGGCGTGAGCGTCAGCGAAACGATGCCGCTGGCAAAAATCGAAACGATGATGGTGATGGAGAACTCGCGAAAAATGCGCCCCACCAGGCCGCTCATAAAGACCAGCGGGAGGAATACGGCGGCTAGGGAAATGGTCATGGCGAGAATCGTGAAGCTGATTTCCCTGGCGGATTGCAGGGCGGCTTCGAGGGCACCGAGGCCGCTCTCCATGAGGCGAACGGTATTCTCCAGGAAGACGATGGCGTCATCGACCAAGAATCCGATGGCCAGCGTCAGGGCCATTAAGGACAGGTTGTCCAGGCTGTAGCCTAGGATGTTCATGACCACGAAGGTGAGCAGGAGGGAGAGGGGCAGCGCCACAACCGGTATCAAGGTGTCGCGCACGCGGCCTAGAAAAATAAAGATCACCAGGACAACCAAGGCGAACGCGATGAACAGCGTCGCCTGAACATCCTTGACGCTGTTCACGATGCTTTGCGAACGGTCATAAATGGGAACGATTCCAACAGAACTTGGGAGCTGGGCCTGCACCGTGGGAAGGAGGTCGCGGATGGATTTGGCAACTTCGACGGCGTTTGATCCCGCGCGCCGGAAAACCGCAACGACCACCGTAGCGGCCGGAACCTCGTGTCCGCGATACCAAAAACGCATGCTGATGCGTTCGTCTTGCAATCCGTTTTTTACAGTTGCGACGTCTTTCAGATAGACCGGAGCGCCGTTGCCTTGCCTGACGATTAAATCTTCATACTGATGCGCTTCGCTGAGCTGCCCTTCGGGCTGAAGCAAGAAGGTGTGATGCGCGCCGTCAAATTGGCCCGCTCCCGTGGAGCTGGTGCCGTTCTTCAGCGCCGCCGTCAAATCATCAATGGTTAGACTGCGCGCGGCCATCGCGGAAGGGTCGGCCTTGATGCGCACTGCGGACTGAGCGCCGTACACGGCCACTTGGCTCACGCCAGGGAGAATGCTGATGCGCTCGCCGACTTGCGTATTGGCATAGTCGAAGAGCTGGCCCTGCGTGGCGCTGTCACTGGTGATCCCGACGTACATGATGGGCTGGTCGTTCGGATTGGTTTTGGTGAAGGTGGGCGGGCTCGGTAAATCCACGGGAAGTTGCGCCGTCGCGCGCGTAATGGCCGCCTGAACGTCGGTTGCCGCAGCATCTACACTCTTGGAGAGATCGAACTGCAGGACGAAACTCGAGTGCCCTTGTCCACTGTTAGAGGTCACCAACTCAAGGCCGGGAATCTGCATGAACTGACGCTCGAGCGGGGTGGCCACGTTGTTCGCCATGGTCTCTGGCGTTGCGCCGGGATAACCTACGTTAACTTGAATGACGGGATAGTCGACAGCGGGCAAGTCATTGACCGGCAAGACAAAATAAGCGAGTACGCCAAAAACGATGGCCGAGATCGTCAGCACCGCGGTCATCACCGGGCGGCGAATAAATGGTTCAGACAGATTCATGGATCTTCGTTCCCATTACTTTGCCCTCGCCGGCGCATCCGCCGGCGTGCCCCCTGCAGGTCCCGCGCCGGCGGTATCCACGCGCACCTTGCTGTTCGGAGCTACGGTCATCTGGCCGGCCATGATGACGTTCTCACCCGCGGCGACACCTTGGGTAATCACCACGTTATCGCCTTGCCGCTGGCCTAAGGTCACGAGTCGAAGGTCCGCGGTGTTGTCGGGTTTCACCACGTAGACGAAGGAACCCTTTTGGCTGATCTGTGTGGCTTGGTTGGGGATCAGCACCGCCCCCTTCTGCGTTGCCAGGACTAGCCTGACGTTGAGAAATTGCCCCGGCCAGAAATGGTGATCGGGGTTGGAGATGGTGGCGCGCAAAAAGACCGTGCCGGTGCCGTTCTGGACGGTGTTATCGAGAAATGTGAGCTTACCGCCGCGGACGTGCTCTTCCGGATCGGAGGGCAGCCTCACCAAGGTCTTTAGCGTTCCGCGGGTCATCTCTTTTTGCACATTGGGGAGGTCGCGCTCAGTTATCGTGAAGTCCGCATAAATGGGGTCCAGGCGCTGGATTAGCAACAACCCTGTTGTGTTCGCCTGCACCACGTTTCCGACGTCAACGAGTCGTGCGCCGGCACGCCCTTGGATGGGCGATTGAATATAACAATACTCCAGGTTGAGCTGGGCGGTTTCGAGGGCCGCTTCCGCCGATTCCACCTGCGCCTGATCGACGGCGACGGTGCTCTTTTTGGCGTCATAATCCTGCTTTGCGATGACCTTCGAGTTGAATAGCTCCGAGCTGCGCGCGAACTCTACTTTCGCGAGTTCGAGCGCCGCTTTTGCTTGGGCCAAAGTGCCCTTTGCCGAATCGAGCTGGGCTTGATACGGACGCGGATCAATCACAAAGAGCAACTGCCCTTTGGCCAGATCAGCGCCATCCTGGAATTGCCTTTGCGTAATGCGGCCGCCGACTTGCGGGGTTACGGTAACCGACTCGAAAGCGAAGCTCTTGCCGATCTCGTCGAGGTACACGGGCACATCTTGGGCTTGCGCCTTGACTACACTCACTAGGGGCGGAGGCGGGAGTTGAGGACCTGCAGCTTGGGGATTCGCTCGGTTACAACCCAAAGCTGCGATTTGCAAGCCAAACAACGGTAGGACATACAGAAATCCGACCTTCAACTTCATTTTTAGCCTCCCCTCGTTTGTCTATACGCTACCAGCCAAGGGTATATTGCGGGCCGAGCCCAACAGCCCATAGTCGACGTCACGCCCTGCACGCACCTCTGAAGTTTGTGAGGCCCGGTTCTGCTCATAAAGTTAGGCACACCCAAGACTAGATTAGACGCCAACGAGGGAAATGCGTTATTTTTCGCGAGTTGCATTGCGAGCCTGCGGCAATCTGCGCCTCAGAAGCCACCGTGTCAATTGTACCCCGCCGGCAGCTGGCTCGCCGGGCCCATTCTTCCGCAGTCGACACTCAATAAAAATCGCGGGAATCGATTCTCTTGCTGGAAAGTCCGAGTTGCAGCACGTCCATCTGCTCCGGCCGGTCAAAAACCTTCCCCGGAAAAAGCCTTTTCGTCAGCAAGCGCACGCCGCCAAACGCCGCGCCCAGCACCACGGCGGCCACCATGAACAAGATTGTCGCGAGGATAATCACGACAAGTCTGTTGATCAGCGGTGGGTCGGTGACCGTCTGGTGCGGCTCGTTCCAGGTCACTTCCGTTTCGTAATTCACCGCCCGGCGCAGCGAATCGCCATACTTCGCCGAGGATGGCTTCAATACCACGGAAAGCAGCGACGCTTTGCGTTCGATGCTGGTTCCTGCTTGCTTCGCCGCGGGCGAAATCGCCTGCTCCAAATGCCGCAAATGTTGCTCCGCGAGTTGCGGCGTGGGATAGACGAGCAGTAGCAGCACTGCTTCCTCTTTTCCTTCGCGGTATTGCGCCAGCATCGCTTCCGCGTTCATGTCGAATCCAGCTTCGCTCGCCAGGTTCGCGAACTCATCCCGCTTTAGCGCGGCAATGGCATTCTGGAATGCCGCCAGCCCTCGCGCATATCTTTGCGTCCCGTCGCTGAATCCCCGCGGCAGGTACGTTCGAATCGGCGGCAGCGGCGTCTGGTCGGCATGCGCGCTCACCGCGTTCACCAGTGTTACCAAATCCGCTGTGGAAATAGCCGGCGCCGGCCGTACCTCCAGAATGGAACTCCCCACCAGGACAAACAGCCGGTCGCCATCCACGGCCGAAGTCCTGTTCAGTGTCGATGGATGCATTTCCGGTCGGATCAGCGCGGTATACATTTCGTACGCGCTGCTGGGATCATGATACTTCTGCAGATTTACTTGGATTTTGGCGCCGCCGGAGGAGTACTCGCAGAATTCTCCGGGCGCGCGCCCGGTTTCCTTCCACAGGTCTAAATAATCTGGCGCAGCTTCCGTTTCCACCCACATCGGACTTGGCTGGCCGGACCAACCGGCGAAATGCGTGGGCAGCTTCTGTTGCCGCTGAGCGGACAAATACGGCGAGGCGGCAAGCGCCAGAGACAACGCAGCAATAAAACGAAATTTTTGCATCCCGGCTTCTATTAGACACCAACAGACTAGTTTTGGTTGCGAGATTGTTCAACAGCTGCCGCGGCTGGACGCACGGCCCCTGGTTTAGCGGGCAGATTCATGGTCACGCTGTTCATACTTTCCAGGTAGCTGGCCATGCCCTGGTAAAGCCCTTCCGCCACTTTTTGCCGCTGTTCGGGCTTCTTTAGCAATTGTTCGTCCGCCGGATTGCTCAGGAAAGATATCTCCGTCAGGATCGACGGCATGGCCGCGCCAATCAGCACTACGAAAGGAGCTTTGCGCACCCCGCGGTTCTTCACCGGGTTGTTGGTCTTTTGAATCCGCCTCGAAAGGGAATCCTGGATATCCTCGGCAAGTTCCCTGGACTCGTCAATCTTTTCCGTCCTCGTGATTTTCAGCACCAGGTCCTGGAGGTCGTGCACGCCTCCTTGTGCCGTGGCGTTCTCGCGCGCCGCCACTTCCATCGCTTCCGCCGAGCCTTTCAGGTTCAAGTAATACGTCTCTATGCCGCGCGCCCCATGGTCCCGGCTCGAATTCGCATGAATGGAAATAAACAGGTCCGCTTTGGCCTGGTTCGCCATGTTTGTCCGCTCTTCCAGCGGAACAAACGTGTCATCCGAACGCGTGTACACCACGTCCGCGCCCGGCAGCCGCTGCTCGATAATTTTCCCCAGCCGCAGCGCCACGTCCAGGCACAGGTCTTTTTCCATCAAGCCCGTTGGGCCAATCGTTCCCGTATCGTGGCCGCCGTGGCCAGCATCGATCACAATTCTTCCAATCTTCAAGCCCAGCGTGCGGGTCAGCGTGGACTGGCCGTCGCGCGTTGGCTGTGGCGTGCTTGCTGGCCGGACCAAGTCCGGCTTCGCGCCTGCAGCCGCTGTTTTCAATGGTGTCGACTTGGAGTTTTTCGCGGCCAGAGGCGCATTGCGCGCCACCGCGGAAGAACTATCCCCCGCGCTTGAGCCGTTACTTCCGCCAACTGAACCTCCGTTAGTCGCGCCAGCGTTAACCGCGCCGCCGTTGATCGTCGTATTTATGGCGCTCTTCGCATTCGCCACTATCTTTTGCAAAGGAGAAGTAGTTTCCGCCGGCGGTTCCTTTCCCGAACCATTCTGAGCGGTTTGCATTCCGCCGCCGGCCGCCGCGCTCTTGTTCGCGTCTTCCGCGCCAGCTTCCTGCGCGGGCTTCCCTATTGCAGTTCGTACCGGCACAGCTGCCGAAGAGTCCCCAAATAAATCAATCAAAAGCTGCGGCGGATTGCCGGACAGCGAAGCGGCATAATTCTTAACTCTGTCTACGTCCAGCACCACGCGCACCACGCCGTTGTGATTTTGCGCCACGCGCACCGCCAGCAGCAGGCCGCCGTCCACGTGGATATTCGCGCGCGCCGCTTCCGGCGTCAGCCGGGCCGAATGCAAATCAAAAAAGATGCGCTCAGGACTCGCGATGCGCCCGGAAGTGTATTGCACGCTGTCATCGAGATCGATAGTCACCCGCGTGGCATCGCCGTTGACAGCCGCGCGAATCCGCTGCACCTGCGGGATCCCGCGTGATCCTTTGCTGCTTGCGGACTTGCCGCCGGAGTGTGCTGGCGCCTCCGCGCGCGGTTCCTCAATACTTGACCATGCCGTCTTTGCATTCGAAGCCGCACTGTTCGCGTCGGGCGGTACGTCGCCGTTCCGCAGCAGAGCCAATTCCGCCAGCGCTTCTTGCGCTTCGCGTTTTCTCGGGGAACGCGGATAGCGTTTCAGGAAATCTTCATAAGTTTTCTTCGCCAGCCCCGAATCCCCCAAATGCTCGCGCTGCAACTTCGCCGTTCGCAGAATCGCATCCTGGCAATACTTGCTCGTCGGATATTCGCGAATCAGGAATTGGTAAGTGTCCACGGCCGACTGATAGTAAGCGCGTCCAAAACGGTCGCCCATTTCGGTGTAAAGTTCCGCAACGGCCAGCAGGGAATCGGGAACTTCCGGAGCCCGCGGCGTAATCATGGCTACGCGGCGATAAACCAAAACCGCTTGTTTGTAATCCGCAAGCGTGCGTTTTTCGGGGGGTTTGCTGTTCAGCGCCGCGCGCTGCTCTTCGGCTCGCGCAAATTGCGCTGTCGCCGACTGGCGCTTCAGCGACGCGGTGGCGGCGGCTTCCGCATTCGTTTTCGCCTGTGCCGCAGAAACAAAAAACAGCGCGGCGCTTAACGCGGCAAAAATCGGCGAAAGACGGGCGAACCTGATCCGCGAATTGTTTTCCGCCAAAAACATCAGCCCGCATCCCCCAAACCTTGTAGCCGAGAAACCGCCACGCACTTCAGAAAAAAATCAAACCTCAGAAAAAACAAACGCCGAAAAAATCAAACTTCCGAGACCCAAATTCCGGCTCCCGGAAAAATAGCCAGCTGCCAACCACGAGCAGCTCTTTCTATTCGTTGGTGAATACGATGCGGCCTTCTGGCGTGACGTCTTTGTGGATCGCGTGGGAACCGACGTAAGCGCCAGCAAGACGTCCCGAGCCCGGCCGGAAGTAGGCGTTCTGTACTTTCTGCACATAGTTCCGCGTCTCTCGGTACGCGGGGACGCCGTGAACCTTGTCCACAGCACCCTCACCCGCATTGTACGCCGCCAGGGCCAGGTCAAGGTTGCCATTGTATCGTTCTAGCAACCACTTCAAATGTTTAACCCCGGCGTCGATATTTTGTTGCGGGTCGAACACGTCATAGGCTCCATATCGTTGTGCCGTCGTGGGAATCAACTGCATCAATCCGCCGGCGCCCTTGTGCGACCACGCCTTGGGATTCCAGTTCGACTCCGTTTCGATCACCGCGCGGACCAGTGCAGGATCCACGCGATGGCGGTCCGCCGCTTCTCGTACGATTTTTTCGACGCCGTCGCGGCCCATGTCCAGGGCCAGACGGCTGCGTCCCGTAAAAGAAGTTTCGGAGGGCAAGTAGATTCGCGGCAGAGAGCTTCGGCGATGGCGGTTCGGCGTTCACGAAAAATTGCCGGCCGTCATCATTCAGGACCTTGGCGATCTGCGCGTTCGCACCTTTCGCGAAAAACGATGCGAAGAAAATCGCGCAAAAAGCCAGCGTGGTCCTAATTAGCCCTGCCGTGATTGCCGTGCGTCTCGTCATTCCATTAGCCCGGTCGACTGTTACCCCGGTTTTGCCGGGGTTCTGCCTTGGGGAAGGCTACAACAATCTTGGAACCCACTACACAGCAGACAGTTTTCAACATTGACGTTCTACCGTCAATGTTCCTTCCGTACTAGGCCCCCGCACGAACGGTCTACCCGAAGGGAGGTCGCCCGGCGGTGGCTCATCTTGGTACTCCGCACACACGGGAACGGACACTGTCTCCCGTAGGACACGGTTCTGGCGCAACCCCATTATAACAAAGGCTCTAGCAGGGAGGGGATGCTCAATAGGGCACTTTTTAGGCCAGCTGTGTCTTTTGCGCCAGCCTCCGCAAGGTCAGGCCTCCCGCCCCCTGAACCGCCTAGCTGCTTGGCCAGTGCCTGTATCAGCTTGCCAGCATGGACTTTAGCGGTCAGATCTTTGGTGACTCCGGCGATCAGGGCCACTTTTCCATTTTCCGGCATGCCTAGGGCGACCACTCCGGAACCCAGCTTCTGGCGCAGGCTGTCCACCAGCTGCCTAAGTCCTTCGCGGTCAACGTTTTGCACTTCGGCGGCAATAAGCTTAATCCCTTTAACAACTTGCACGCGCCCCGCTAGCTCGTCGATCTGGCTGAGCGCGCCTTTGCGCTTCTGCGTTTCCAGCTCCTTTTCGAGCTGCTTGGCGGTCTGGGAGAGCTTCTCCACCTGGGCCAGGATGCCGTCTTCGCCTACGTTGAGCTGGCCGGCTAGCTGACGCAGAGTGTCCGCCTGCTTTTGAAAATGCTCCAGCGCGCCGATGCCGGTCACGGCTTCGATGCGGCGAACGCCGGCGGCCACGGATTCTTCGCTGACAATTTTGAGCACGCCAATGTCGCCGACGCGCTGCACGTGCGTCCCGCCGCAAAGCTCCTTGGAGTAGAAGCCGCGGGCGGCACGGGGATCGGGGATGGTCACCACGCGAACGTTGTGCTCCGGATACTTGTCGCCGAAAAACGCGAGCGCGCCGGAAGCCAGCGCCTCTTCGAGCGACGTGACATTCGTCTCGATCTCGGTGTTCAGGCGAATCTCGTCGTTCACTTGCTGCTCGATGTCCCGCAGCTCTTCCGCGTCCACGTGCGCGAAGTGCGAGAAGTCAAAGCGCAGCCGGTCTGGCGCGTTCAGCGAGCCGGACTGCTTCACGTGCGTGCCGAGAATATTGCGCAGCGCCGCATTCACAAGATGCGTTCCGGTGTGATTGCGAATGATGCGCGCGCGCCGCTCCGCGTCCGCGACCACCGCAACGCGATCGCCCACGCGCAGCGTTTCCTTCGCTACAACTTTGTGCGCCACGAGTCCGGCGACGGGATAAAACGCGCCCTTCACTTCGGCGAGCAATTGCGATTCCGAATTGTCGTAAAACGCGCCGGTGTCCGCCACCTGCCCGCCAGACTCCGCATAAATCGCCGTGCGGTCGAGAACAACTTCTCCGCTCTCGCCGGCTTTCAGTTCATTCACCGGACCGTTCTTTGTGTCAGCGCGGTGAGCGCTGCCAGTCAAAATGATTGCTTCTATCTCACAATCTCTCGCCGTCGTCCCATGATAGAAGTCCAGTTCCGTGGTGAAGCGGTCCGCAATCTTCGCATACGCCAGATTTGCCGCTTCCTTCGCCCCACCCTTCCACGACGCTCGCGCTCGCTTGCGTTGCTCTTCCATCGCTGCTTCAAAACCTGCTTCGTCGAATGACAATCCCGCGTCTCGAACTACGTCACGAATAAGGTCCTTCGGCAGCCCGTAAGTATCCTGAAGCCTAAATGCTTTCGCGCCAGAATAAGTCATCAACAAACGGGCTTTTGCATATTCGGCGTCGTAGTGCGGTATCGGCGACGCACGCAGCTTCTGAATTTCCAATTGCTCAAATCGAGTTCTGTATTGGTCGAGCGGAATCAAGTCATCTTGTAGTTTCTTCAGACCCAACGCTAATGTGCGTCCAAATCGGACCTCTTCGCCCAATACGATGTCTACCACGCCTGAAGCGCCAGGTTCGATCAACTCCGGATAGGCCGCACCCATGATGTTGCGAACAGCATTCACCATTTCGGAGAGAAACGGCTGTGTCGCGCCCAGCAGGCGTCCATGGTAAATCGCACGGCGCATGATCTTGCGCAGAACATAGCCGCGCCCTTCGTTAGACGGTAAAACGCCGTCGGTAATCAGAAACGTCGTCGCACGAGCGTGATCGGCGATGACCCGAAGCGAAGCAGCGCCACCTTTGCCGACTTCGGAGCTAATTTCTTTTTCATAATCCACGCCGCAGAGTTCCGCAGCCCGCTTCATCAGTGGAAGAAATAGATCGGTATCGTAATTGGAGATGACGCCTTCGAGGACGGCCGCAACACGTTCAAGGCCCACGCCGGTATCCACAGACCGTTTGGGTAGCTCAGAAAGACCGCTTGGTTCTCGGTTATATTGCATGAAGACAAGATTCCAGATTTCAACGTAGCGGCCGCAGTCGCAGGGGAATTTGCAATCCGTATGGCCCTCGTCGGATGCGGCGGGGCCCATGTCGTAGTGAACTTCGCTACACGGACCGCAGGGGCCGGTATCGCCCATCTGCCAGAAATTGTCCCGGAATCCAAGCTCGCCAATTCGGTTAGACGGAACTCCTTGATCTAACCAATGCTTCTTGGAAGCGTCATCATCGGGAACAGCCCACGAAAAATTGGTATCTGGCGGATTTGACGCCTTAAATACGGTTACGTAAAGTTTTTCCTTTGGGATGGCGAACCATTCGGGCGAAGTGAGCAGCTCCCACGCGTACTTAATCGCGTCCTCTTTGAAATAGTCGCCGAATGAAAAATTGCCGAGCATCTCGAAGAAGGTGTGATGGCGCTTGGTGAAGCCGACATTTTCCAGGTCGTTGTGCTTGCCGCCCGCGCGCACGCATTTCTGGGCGGAGGTGGCTTTGTTGTAGTCGCGTTTTTCGAGGCCGAGGAAAACGTCCTTGAACTGGTTCATCCCCGCGTTGGTGAAGAGCAATGTGGGATCGCCATGAGGAACGAGCGACGAGCTGCGCACGCGACGGTGGCCCTTGGACTCAAAGAAGCGCAGGAAGGTTTCGCGGATTTCGTTGCCGGTCATTTTCATGTGCGTGCCCTTACTGGGCGCCGTCAACTTTCCTTTTGTGTCGTTCTCCGTCACGTATTCCCCATGATTCTTTAGGCGAACAGGTTCTTGGATTATGGCAGACGCCTATCTGCGCAGCAATCGTAGGGGCACGATATATCGTGCCCCTACCAATCGCTCGATTCGTCGGGCGGCTTTCCTTTTTGTTCTGAACTGAAGATCACCCTCCCCCCACCCCCGGCATGAAATTGCATGGATATCAAAGGAAAGGACTTACAAAAAAAGCATTTCGTAATCGATTGATTCTAAAGGGCGCGATTTTGGTTGTTTTGGATTAGCAAAGGCCGAAACGGCCGCCCAGAAAAGAAAAAGCGGGAGGGCGCTCCCGCTTTTATACGCAGTAATCTACAAAACAGAGTATACCACAAAGTAAGAAGAAGTCAAATGAAAAATGGATAGTGGGACAGGTTGAATTCTGACCCCTATTGTCACGATCAAGAAAATTCAAACTGGCCCCTTCCGAAAAATGAAGCCGGATTCATGGGCCAGCAGAGAAAGTTACTCCATCTCGACTTCGGGTAATTCTTCCCTTGTTAGCGCTTTCAATTCGCGGCGCACGACGTCGGCGGAGAATCCGGCGCGCAGCAAGCTCCCGTACAGGGAGGCCATCTTCTTTTCGTCGATCTTTTTTCCTGTATCGGGGCCGCGATACGAGCGCAGCTTGCGCTCGATGCGCTGGCGGACCATGGCGGCTTCGTCGGAAGTCTGGGCCACTTCTTCGAGGGCGGAGGAGATGTGACGGTCGGGAATGCCGCGGGCGCGGAGGTCGCGCGCGACACGGTATTTTCCTTGCTTGCGGGATTCGGTGCGCTGGCGGGCAAATTGTTTGGCGTACCGCGCGTCGTCCATCAAGCCGTTTTCTTTCAGGCGCGCCATCACTACTTGCACCAGCAGCTTGTTGTCGCTGCGGCGCTCCAGCTTCTGCTTCATTTCGTGGATGGAGTGCGCCCGCCGCATTAAGGCGCGCACCGCTACGTCGTACATTTCCGCTTCGGTTTCCAGTTGGCGGGGCCTACTGAACATAGAGGAAGGATAGAAGAGAAAGTGGCGAGTGGCTAGTGGCGAGTGGCGAGAACAGAAGAAAAAGATCTAACACCGAGGGCGCAGAGAGGAATAAGGCGAGCAATTTAGCGGGAGTTCAAATCCAGGTCACCGCGTTCTCGTGGGCCTTCCTCGATGAAACCCTTATTTTGCCAGCGATAGTGAACACGGATGTATCCTTCGGAGCAGCAATCGCCTGCGAGTCTCTCTGGGTCGGCAAAGTCCAATACTAACATTCCGCTTTGAATCGAGGTTCGCACGAGACCGCCGTAACCACGCGAACCGCTCTGGAGGATACCCATGAGCCTGGGGCCTCCACGAGCGAACTTGTAGACGTAGAGATAGTCCCAGTTCATTGTGCCCCCGGTGCTGTAGTTCAAATGAACTGCGGCCTCTTCCTCTCCGTGGCCATCCAAGTCGCCGTATGTGACGGAATCCACACTGATTAGCGGAGAGTGCTCGTGTTCCAGCCGCGATTGACCGGGTGCGTAAAAATGATGAAAGCCGCTTGTAACATGCGTGTGGGATTTCGGCTTCGAATCAATCCAATGCCATGGCGTAGCAGTGAACGACGGAGGCGCAGCTGTGTCGTCATCCCACTCGAAGGAGAAATTCTTGAAATCGATGCTCCGAATGTCAGCCCTATCTTTTGTGGGAGCGCCTGTGGTCGAATTGGCAAAGGCCAAGAATATTACTAAGCCTAGCGAGGCTGTCTTCACGTTGCATCCATCTTATCTCAGGAAAAAGCGGCAGCAAGGCTGCCGCACTCCAAATTATTTGCGGGCGAAGCGCTCGAAGTCGGCCATTTGGCGCTCCATTTCCTCGCGGGCGGAGTCGGAGGCGGAGCGAATACCCTGGATGCGGAGCTTGAATTCGTCGGCGTTGGAGGCGCGCGCGAGAGCTTCGTCAAGGGTGATGAGCTGCTTGGAATAAAGATCGAAGAGCGATTGATCGAACGTCTGCATGCCGTATTGGCTGGTGCCGGCGGCGATGGCGTCGTGAATCAGGCGCGTCTTGTCCGCGTTGATGATGCAATCGCGAATGTAGCCGGTGGCGATCATGATTTCGCAAGCGGGCACGCGGCCTTTGTCGTCCGCGCGGCGAACCAGGCGCTGGGAAATGACAGCTTTCAGCGTGGCGGCAAGCTGCAAGCGAATCTGCTTCTGCTCCGGTGGCGGGAAGACCGCGATAATACGCTGAATGGTTTCCGTGGCGTCGAGAGTGTGCAGCGTGGAAAGAACCAGATGGCCCGTTTCCGCGGCGAGCAGCGCGGTAGAAATGGTTTCCAGGTCGCGCATTTCGCCGACCAGAATCACGTCGGGGTCCTGACGAAGGGCGGCGCGCAACGCGGTGGAAAAGTTCGCGGTGTCCACTTCGACTTCACGCTGGTTGATGAAACTTTTCTTGTCGCGGTGTAAGAATTCGATGGGGTCTTCGATGGTGATCAAGTGGTCAGCGCGCGTGGCATTGATCCGGTCGATGATAGCCGCCAGCGTTGTGGACTTACCGGAACCGGTGGTTCCCGTGACCAGAATCAGGCCGCGCTGTTCTTCGCAAATTTTGTTGACGACCGAGGGAAGGTTCAGCTCTTCGTTGGTGCGGATTTTCGTGGGGATGACGCGAAGCACCATGCCGACGTTGCCGCGCTGCTGGAAAACGTTGACGCGGAAACGGCCTAAGCCCGCCACGCCATAAGCCATGTCCAATTCCGCCGTTTCCTTGAACTTTTGCTTCTGGCGGTTGGTCATCATGCTGAAGGCCATGGAAAGCATCTCTTCGGGCGTGACGCGAGCCACATCGGTGAGCGGGGTGAGCAGGCCGTCTATGCGCAAATAGGGGTGATTGCCGACTTTCAGGTGCAAGTCGGACGCTTTGCTTTCGACAGCGCGGCGCAGAAGATCGTCAATGCTGATGGCCATATCGTGTGAACCCCGCAAGAATGCAGCTAAGATACGAAACTAGCATCCGAGGGAAGGGCGAGCAAGGAAAGCGCAGAGGCCGGTTGCGCGCTAGTTAACTGGCCTTGGGACTGGTTTTTCAGTGCAAATGGAAGATTAAGGCTTCTTCAGATAGAGCGAATCGTAGAGGAGGCCGGCGACAAAGCCTCCGGCCAGCGGGCCGACCCAGTAGACGCCGTGATTGGCCCAATGGGTGGACGCCAAAGCAGGTCCAAAGGCGCGCGCGGGGTTCAAGGCTGCACCTGTGAGCGGACCAGCGACGAGGATGCCGAGGGTGATCGACAAACCGATGCCAAAGCCAGCGATGGAGCGAAATGCGCCTTTTTCATCGACGGCGGTGGCGAAAACGGTGAGCACGAGGAAGAAAGTGGTTACGGCTTCGAGAGCCATGCCTGCCCAGCGCGGAAAATCCCGGGCCAGCTCCGGCGTACCCAGGGTGACGGCGCGCCAGGTTTCTTCGGGGACGACCGACTTCAGCAAAAATGCCGCAGCCGTTGCCCCGGCAAGTTGCGCGGCCCAGTAGAGGATGGTGTCCACGGTGTTCACGCGCTTGGTGACCCAGAAGCCGATGGTCACGGCGGGATTGAAATGTCCGCCGGAGATGTGGCCGAGCGCGGAAACCATAACGCCGATGGCGAGGCCGTGAGCGAGGGCGATCCCGAGAAGGCCAAGGCCGCCCGTGCCGTGCAAATATTGGTCGGTGCAAATCGAACCAGCGCCGAAAAAAATCAGCGCAAACGTTCCCAGGAATTCCGCGATCAGCTTTTGCGATGTGCCGTACATCGATGATCCTCCACGCAGAGAAAAGGAAGCGTGCTTGATTCGAACGGACGCATTCTAGCCGGAATGCGACACCGAACGCTATAGTCGAATGACAAGGGAAATCAGAGCATTCGAATCGAGTGTCTAGCGTGTGGCGGCGCTGACGGGAGCGCTTACTGGAGTGAGCCAGTTGTGGCGGTCGGGTTTGGTGCCTTTAGTGATGGCGAAGAATTCCGCTTGCAATGTGAGGGTGATTGGTCCGGCGACGCCTTTGCCGACCTGGATGTGGTCGACGGAACGAATGGGAGTGATTTCGACGGCGGTGCCCACGAAGAAAACTTCGTCGGCAATGTAGAGCATTTCGCGCGGGATAACCGTTTCCTTGAAAGGAATGTTAAGGTCCGCCGCGAGTTTGACCACGGCATCGCGGGTAATGCCGGGAAGAATGCTGGTGGCTAGAGGCGGAGTGTAAAGCACGCCGTCGTGGACGAGAAAAACGTTCATTCCGGAGCCTTCGCTGACGTGGCCGTCGGAATCGAGAGCGATTCCCTCAGTGTACCCGTTGAATGACGCTTCCATGCGAATGAGCTGCGAGTTCATGTAATTCGCAGCGGCCTTAGACATGGCGGGAAGAGTGTTCGGGGCGATGCGTGTCCAGGAGCTGACGCCGACGTCGACACCTTTCGAAAGAGCTTCCGGGCCGAGATACGCGCCCCAGCTCCAGCAGGCCATGTAAATGTCGATGGGCGAATTCAGCGGATTCACTCCTACTTCGCCGTAGCCGCGCAACACGATGGGCTTCACATAACAGGAATTTAATTTGTTGAGACGGACAAGTTCGCAGGCGGTGCTGGCGAATTGGTCGACGGAGTAGGGAAGCTCCATGCGGTATATTTTCGCGGAGTTGATAAGGCGCTGCATGTGCTCACGGAGGCGGAAGATCGCGGGGCCTTGCTTGGTTTCGTAGCAGCGGATGCCTTCGAAGACCGCGGAGCCGTAGCTTACGACGTGCGAAAGGACGTGCAATTTAGCGTCGTCCCAGTTGATCCACTTTCCGTTGTGCCAGATTTTCTCGGTGGCCTGAATCGGCATAGATGCTCCCTGTTTGGCAGTGCCATTCGCCGCGGCACGGCTCGAAATCGCAGAATACGGTACGGGGCGGCGAGCGTCAATGCACGGCGTGCGCCAGGAGAGAACCGGCTTAAACCAAATTGGCGCGGCGTTTGAAGATGCTACGTTGTTACCGCGCAGTCTTGGACGGCTGATCGGAATTCGAGGGGCGCTCCAAAGAATGGAAGGCGGCTTGCGCCTGTTTCAGGATATCGCCGTTCGTGTTTTCCCAGGCGCCCAAGAGAAAAAAAGGCAGCGCGGTAGCCAAAGCCCAAAGCTTGGCTTTGCGCGGAATTTTGACCTCGGGCTCCCAGCGAAAGAGCTGCGCCGCAACGAAAAAAGTGAGGATAGCCCAAACGGCGAGGGCCAGAATTTGAACCATGAGTTGCGAGACGGAAAAAGACTGATAAAGGGCGCCCTGTAGCGCGGTAACAAGGTAGGTGGCCGGCAAAAACAGGCCGACATGTTGGACGGAGTTGGGCAAGTAGGCAAGAGGGAACGTGGCGCCAGAAAGAAAGATCAGCGGCAGCCAGATAATCTGGTTGAGCACCTGAGTCTCCTGCATGGTGTTGGTGACGCTGGCGACCACGAGGCCGAGCGAGCCGAAGGAAACCGTTCCGACGGTGACCAAAACTGCAAGCGAAAAAAGATTACCGAGACTCGGAACATGAAAGATGAAACGCGCCAAGAATACTTCAACGGAAACGGTGGGGAGAGTGAGCACATAGTTTGCCAGGAGGCTGGAGGCAAGCATATCCGTGGCGGTGACGGGGGTGACATGGAAGCGGCGCAGAATCCCTTGTTCGCGAAACATCACGAGAGTGGCGCTAAGTCCCCAGAAGCTGCCCATCACGTTGAAAGCGATGACCGGGCCCAGGAAATAACTGACGGCGCGAGGATTGCTGCGGGCGAAAATGCCGGCATACAGAAAAAACATGCCGAGGGGGAAGACCACGCTGAAGAAGAAAAACATTTTGTTACGCAGGGCAAGCAGAATGCGCGTGCGGGTCAAACTGGCAAAGTTGCTCAATCGCGTAGCCTCCTTCCGGTCATTTCGATAAAGACATCTTCGAGGGACGGCGTAGCGATCTCGAGGCTGACAAGTTCATTGCCGCCAGCTTCCAGATGCTTGACGAGGGAAACGATGGTTTGCGGCGGGCGTTTGGAGTGCAGCACATAGGTGCCATCCACTTCGCGCGCGTCGGCCACGCCTTCGAGGTTCGTAAGTGCGCCGTTCGATTCCGGCTTCGAGAGGCGCACTTCGATGCGAGTGGCGCCGCCGGAATGCGCTTTCAGTTCGCGAGGCGTGCCGAGAGCGATTACCTTGCCGAAGTCCACGATGGCAACGCGGTCGCAGAGTCGTTCGGCCTCTTCAATGTAATGCGTCGTCATCAGGATGGTTTTTTTCTCGCGGCGCAGTTCCTCGATAACGTCGTAGATTTCGCGGCGCACTTGTGGATCAAGTCCCGCGGTTGGTTCGTCCAGGAAGATTACCTTCGGATCGTTGACCAGAGCCATGGCGAGGGCGAGGCGCTGCTTCTGGCCGCCGGAAAGCTGGTTGTAAAAAGTGTTGCGCTTTTCTTCCAGGCCGAAACGTTTAAGCAATTCCTCAGGCTTGCGGCCGCGTTTGTAGAAGCTGGCGAAGAGACGAAGAGCTTCCATGACGCGCAGCTTGTCCGGGAGCGAGGTGGATTGCAGCGCAGCGCCGATTTCGTGTTTGAGAGCCTCCGATTCGCGCTGCGGATCAAGGCCACAGACGGAAACGCTGCCGCCGTCGGGATCGCGGAGGCCTTCGAGAATTTCAACGGTAGTGGTTTTGCCGGCGCCGTTCGGCCCGAGCAGGCCGAAAACTTCTCCTTCTTCCACGTTGAAGCTGACGCCGCGAACGGCTTCGACGTCGCCGTAGCGCTTGACGAGATTCTCCACCTGAAGAACGGGATTAGCCATGTTCGTTGCCCCGCACCACCCGGGGCGCGCTGAGAAAAGAGGCTATAGCATACCGCAGATAAGCAGCCGGTTCGTAACGGCAGAACAGACTGACTGCCGCTTCATTTGTGAATACGCTTTTTGAAGGCGCGGAATTTCGGCGCGGATTTTTTCGGCGGCTTCCAGAGGTGGCGTTTCAGGTCCACGCGAGACTCGCTGATCGCGACGCCTTCGCTTTCGAGGAGTTTTCTTTGCAGGGATGCGTAAGGCTCGCGAATGAGGATTTTGCCGCGTTCGCCGAGGACGCGATGCCAGGGGATGCCTTTTCCGGAAGGAGTCGCGGCCATAGCGCGTCCGGCGCTGCGCGCGCCACCGGGAAGACGCAAGGCTTTAGCCAAGGCCCCATAAGTTAAAACCCAGCCGCGGGGAATTTGTTTTACGAATCGGAAGACAGGATCCCAAGACATGTCGAATCGAGCTCCAAAGAGAGATGACAAGAAACCTGTGACAAATTCTAGGTGTCTCTAGCTGAGGGAACAAGAGAAAAGTGCGCCTCCAGGGCTTAATACGGTAGCTAAATAGCGCCGCAGATTCATGAAGTGGCAGAAACAGCAAGCATTCGATTGGAACGGCAGAGAAATTGGCGAAAACAGCGCGATGAAACGAGAATGCGTTATTTCGATGAAAAACAGCAAAATTTGTGATGGGGATTTCTCCGGTGTTTGCTCTACGTTGAAAGCCGTTACTGATTGGATGCAACTTTATGCCAAAACATGTGTCTAATATTGTAGAGCGTAGTGGAAGAGAATTACACTACGCAGCGTGACGGCAGTTTGAGGTGATGTCGTGGCTTTTGTCCGCCGCAAAGGGAATTCGTTGTATCTGGTGCACAACGTGCGCCGCGGCGGAAAAGTGCGCCAGCTCCACCTGGCCCGACTCGGAGCCCGGGCGCGAATTACGGATGATGTCGTTCGCGAAGTTTCCAAGAAGCATCCTTTCGTGGAGCTGGACTGGAAAGCGCTGCGCGAACAATTGAACGGTCAAGTGGACCTGGCGAATCCAAACTCGCCGGCGGTTCAAAAACTTGTTTCCTCTCTTCGAGCCCTGAATCTCGAACTAGCGGACATCGTTCCGCCGCTCCTCCGAATTTCTGAATCCCCCGTGGTGGCACGGGAACTGCTTGTACAAATGCGGCTCTTGCAGTCCACCATTCAGGTTAAGCTCGACCAGTTTGGCCGTGTACGCGGGAGATTCGGCAACGTGAGCCCGGCAGCGCGGGCGCACTAGGAGGCGGTCATGAGCGAAACTATCCTGCCACTCGACCCCAGCAAACGCAGCACGGACACGATTGATTTCCAGACGGCGCTGAGGGAGAAGATTGTCGGACAGGAAGAGGGCGTCCAGGCGCTGGTCGATTTGTACCAGGTTTTTCGCGCCGGGCTGAATTCGCCGGGCCGCCCGGTAGGGAACCTCCTTTTTCTTGGGCCGACGGGGTCCGGGAAGACGCGCATCGTGGAAGCGGCCGCGGAAATCCTGTTTGGGGACGCTCGCGCGGTGATCAAGGTCGATTGCGCGGAGTTCCAGCACTCGCACGAAATTGCCAAGCTAATCGGATCGCCCCCGGGCTATCTGGGCCATCGGGAAACCCATCCGCTAATCACCCAGGAAACGCTTGCGGCTAGCCATCGTGACGACTTGAAGCTGAGTTTCCTACTGTTCGACGAGATCGAGAAGGCCAGCGACGCATTATGGCAGTTGCTCCTGGGAATGCTGGACAAGGCCACGCTCACCTTAGGAGACAACCGGAAGGTGGATTTGTCTCAAACGGTGATCTTCCTGACGTCCAACCTTGGCGGCGGCGAGATTGCCGAACTAATGCAGGGTGGGATGGGTTTTGTTCAACCCAAGGATAAGCCGGTCACCGGGCTGGACGAGAAAGTGGAGCGCACGGCCGTGGAAGCGGCTCGGCGCAAGTTTTCGCCGGAATTCATGAACCGCTTGGACAAGGTGGTGGTCTTCCATCCATTGCGGCGCGAGCAGCTTCAGGAAGTGCTCAATATTGAGCTGGGCCAGGTGCAGCAGAGAGTCCTGGACACAGCCAAGGGGCAGTTTCTCTTTCGCGTGACGGATACCGGCCGCGAGTTTCTGCTCAAGGAAGGCACGGATCAGCGCTATGGCGCCCGCCATCTGAAGCGTGCCATCGAGCGGCATGTCGTTTATCCCCTGGCGAATCTGCTGGCTACGGATCAGGTCAGCCTGGGCGACCTGGTGCGCATCGACTGGGATGAGAGCCATAAGCAGCTTACTTTTGTGCGGGAGGGCGAAGGGGCATTGGTTCAAGCCGCCACGCAGGGAGGCGGAAGCAAGGTTACTGCTGTTGAGGCGAAAGACGGGAAGTCCGCCGAGACACCTACCGAAACCACCGCGGACGAGAGGAAATCGCGGGTAGCGCAGCCCGGTGGGGGCTCCGCGGCTCCCGCGCAAGGACGCAAGAAGCAAGACCGTTGAAATAGTTAAAGCAGCACTTTAATTGTAGACCCCGGGCGCGCCGACAAAGCGCGCCCCTTTTTGTCGTCTGGCCCGTGACATAAACTGTTCTGCGTCTCTGATTTTGTTTGCAGATGAATCACAGTCTCATGGCTTGAGACAATCTTCAGGATTCCAAATCTTGTATGTTGTTGAGACTAGGTCGCTTCTTGACTATGCAAGCTGTGGAAAAGATTGGCAACCCCCATGCTACATCTCAAGGATGCACGACTTTGAGACGCGCTTCGCGTTGGAGGAACTAGACGCGATGAAGGGTTGATGAAATGAAAGCTGCCGTCCGCCATCAACTGGATCCAACCATTCGCAGCAATGACACCTGCGATTTTCACGCTTCCTTGCGAGCCAAGATTGTAGGTCAGGAAGAGGGCGTACAGTCCCTCGTCGACATGTTTCAGGTTTTTTGCGCCGGCCTGAATTCGCCCGGCCGTCCTGTTGGCAACCTGCTGTTCCTGGGACCGACGGGTTCAGGAAAGACCCGAATCGTGGAAGCGGCCGCGGAAATCCTGTTTGGAGACGCCCGCGCGGTAATCAAGGTTGATTGCGCGGAGTTCCAGCACTCGCACGAAATCGCCAAGCTGATTGGCTCGCCTCCAGGCTACCTGGGCCACCGCGAGACCCATCCCTTAATCACCCAAGAAGCGCTGGCGGCCAGCCATACGGAGAAGCTGAAGCTCAGCTTCCTGCTCTTCGACGAAATCGAAAAGGCCAGCGATGCCCTTTGGCAATTGCTCCTTGGCATGCTGGACAAGGCTACGCTCACGCTGGGCGACAACCGCCGCGTGGACCTTTCGCAGACTGTCATTTTCCTGACTTCGAACCTAGGCGGCGGAGAAATTACCGAACTCATGCAGGGCGGTATGGGCTTCATTCAGCCGAAGGACAAGCCAGCCGCCGGCCTCGACGAAAAGGTGGAGCGCACCGCCGTGGAAGCGGCTCGCCGCAAGTTTTCTCCGGAGTTCATGAATCGCCTCGACAAAGTGGTGGTGTTTCATCCACTGAGGCGCGAGCAGCTTGAGAAGGTGCTGGAGATCGAACTTGGTCAGGTGCAGCAGCGCGTTCTGGAAACCGCCAAGGGGCAGTTCCTGTTTCGCGTGACGGACGGCGGCCGCGACTTCCTGCTGCAGGAAGGAACGGACCAGCGCTACGGCGCACGGCACCTGAAGCGTGCCATCGAACGCCACGTCGTCTATCCGCTTGCAAACTTGCTGGCGACCGAGCAGGTTCACCTCGGCGATCTGATTTGCATTGATTGGAACAAGGAGCAGGACCGCCTTACCTTCGTCCGCGAAGGTGAAAACCTGGCGATTCCGGCGCGCAAGCCGGAGCCGGCGGCTCCAGCGCGAACCGCTCCCGCAAAAGGTGGCAAGGCCGTGGATACGCCGGGAGTGACGCTTTCGCCGGAACCGACGCCACGATTGGCTCGCTAATCAAACTTTTTCCCAACCCTGAATCCCGCCCGGGTGGTTCGCCGCCCGGGCTTTTTCTTTGTCGTTCGCCAGGTGGTAAAGTAACCTTTGGGAGAGAAGTGCCATCCTTCCTCAGAGGCGTTTCCGGAGGTTGAAGTGAGTTTCCGCTGGTCGAAATCAGGAACACTCAGAAGGATTGCCAGGCGAGACCTGCGAATGCGCCGGGCGCATCGCGAACTAGCGGTGGGCTTCTTTGTGGGTCTGTCCTTACTCCTGGTTCCGGGCGCTTCGGCGCAGAGGACACAACTCAAGCCAGGCTGGAACAAATTTTCTCCCCAAGACGATATAACTCTCGGCAAGCGAGCAGCGACGGATGCGGAAAAGCAGTTGCCTTTTTGCAACGCGCCAAAAGTCGATGCCTACCTGACACAACTGGGCACGCGCCTGGCGCAAAAGCTGCCGACTGGCGGAGTGCAGTATCCGTTCGAATTTCATTGCGTGAATGACAAAGCCATCAACGCGTTTGCTTTGCCCGGCGGCTACGTGTTTGTGAACCGTGGAGCGATCGAAGCCGCTGACAACGAGGCGCAGCTTGCAGGCGTGATGGCCCACGAGCTGTCGCACGTCGCTCTTCGTCACGGAACGAACCAGGCGTCGAAAGCGATGCTGGCCGAAACAGGGTTGGGGATCTTCGGCGCGGTTTTCGGAGACAGCACGGGTGGTGCGCTCGTGACAACCCTGGGCACTTTTGCGGCAGGAGGAGTGCTCCTGCGCTATTCACGAACGGCCGAATCGCAAGCCGACGTCATGGGCACTCAGGTCTTGTACGATTCGGGGTACGACCCGCGAGCGATGGCGCAGTTTTTCGAGAAGCTCGAAGCGGAGTCGAAGGGTAAGAATCCTCCGGAATTTTTTTCCGACCACCCGAATCCGGAGCACCGCGTCGAGCGCGTGGATGAGGAAGTCGAAAAACTTGGCGGCGTTCAGCCAAACTTCAAGAGGGACTCTGCTGAATTCGAAGCCATCAAGCGCGAGGTGCTGGCCCTGCCGGTGGTGAAAAAACCGGCGCCCGGAGCGCCTGGCTCCGCCGCTGCTCCTGCGCCGCCATCGCGCCACTTCGCCGAGTATCAGGCAGGTTCGTACGCGCTCAAGTATCCGGACAATTGGAAGAAGTATCCCGACAGCGACGGACCCGGCGTTTCGTTCGCTCCCGAAGGGGGGATCTTGGACGATGGCAGCGGCCATAGCAGCGTCGCGTATGGGCTAATCATAGGCGTGGCGCAGGCTAAGGGCGATCCCAATGATGGAAAAGCCCTGAATAGCGCGACAAGCCAGGTGATTCAGGATCTTCAAAAGTCGAACCCCAGCATGAAAATAACGCGGCAAGGCGAACGGTTGCGCTTGAACGGACAGCCGGGGCTCTCGATTTATTTAAGCAATGTTTCTCCCGCCGGCGGCCAGGAGACGGATTGGGTTGTAAGTGTTCTGCGTCCGGAGGGCCTGGTTTATTTCGTGTGCGTGGCCCCGCAATCTGCCTACGACAATTACGACAAGGTTTTTTCCACGATTCTGGACTCCTTGCGGTTCTCAAGATAACCAACAACAGGGAGTTATCGAGTTACGGGTACTTCGCTTGCGGCCTTTTCTGTAAGGCGCTGACGATAAACTTCGGCGGCGCGTTGCAAGGCTTCGCTGATGCTGCCGCAAATATTTTCCGCACCGACGTGGCGTTCGAACTCCGCCTGCTTCATCAGTTGCGAGGGCTGCTCGCGCGCACCGCAGAGAAGCAACGAGCGTCCAGAGGCGTGCAGCGTGTCCGCGAGATCGCGAATAGCGCCCAAGCCTGTGGCGTCAATCGCGGTCATGTTGCGCAGACGAAGGATAACAATGGGCGGCAACTTGTCGAGGGAATGCAGAATGTCCGCGAACTTATCGGTTGCGCCAAAAAGGAATGGCCCATGAATGCGGTAAACAATCGCGTAGTCCGGAATGTCTTTGCCTTGCAAGACATGCACGCGGCTGTCTTCCACGTAATCCTTGGTCACGGGGCTCACGGTGGTCGTTCTGGAAACCTTACGAATGAACGTGAGCGCGGCCAGCACCATTCCGACTTCCACGGCAAACGTCAGGTCGGTGACGACGGTTAATGTAAACGTCAGCAGCCAAACGGCAATGTCCGCAGCGCTGAGTTTTAGAATCTCGGGAATTTCCTCCCAGTCGCCCATGTTGTAGGCGACAATCATGAGAATCGCGGCCAAAGCAGCTAGCGGTACGCTCTTCACGAGTGGCGCAGCAAACAGAACGATCGCCAGAAGCGTCAACGCGTGAATCATTCCGGCAATGGGTGTTCTCGCTCCGGAGCGCACGTTTGTGGCAGTCCGCGCAATCGCTCCGGTCGCAGGGAGTCCGCCGAAGAGCGGTGAAACGATATTCGCAATGCCCTGGCCAATCAATTCCACGTTGGGATTGTGCTTGTCGTTGCTCATGCGGTCGGAGACGACCGCGGACATCAGCGACTCGATGGCCCCCAGCATCGCCACTGTAAACGCGGCCGACAGGAGCTGCCGAAAGACGTCGTAGTGGAAATGCGGAACGGCAATTCTTGGCAAACCGCTGGGGATTCCCCCGAAACGCGTTCCGATGGTTTCAACGGGCAGATGCAGAAGTATAACGGCCGCCGTAGCACCAAACGTGACCAGGATGGCGCCCGGGATTTTCCTCGCATATCTCAGGCAGAAAACCATCACGGCAATCGAAAGTATGGATACGGCAGTTGCCGGCACAGAGAACGTATTCCACGCCCGCCCAAAGGCCATCATGCGGTGAAAGAAATCGCCGGGCACGTGATCCATCTTCAATCCAAAAAAATCGCGAATCTGCGTGCTGGCAATCAGAATGGCGATGCCATTGGTGAAGCCAACGACGACCGGCCGGGGAAAGTATTTCACCATGGTTCCCATGCCGGTCACGCCGAGCAGGACCAGAAGAACGCCCGCCATCATTGTGCAGATGAACAGCCCGTCGATGCCGTGCTTGGCGATAATGCCCGCTACGACCACCACGAACGCGCCCGTCGGCCCGCCGATTTGCGTTTTCGAGCCGCCCAGCGCAGAGATCAGGAAGCCCGTAACAATGGCGCAGTACAGCCCCGCTTGCGGGGACACTCCAGAAGCGATCGCAAACGCCATCGCCAGGGGAAGCGCCACGAGGCCAACAGTCACGCCGGCGATTAAGTCGGAAAGGAATTTGTGGCGATCATAGCCGCGCAGCAGGAGTATCGATTTCGGGAGCCAGGCTTCGAGAGCGGATGTCATGCGGCTTTCTGTCCAGGGAAAAACATCTAGGAAGATTCTAGCAAGAAGTAAGCGAAGGTGACCGCGCGGCGAGGTGAATGTGTGCCTTGAAGGGAATCTTGGTCTGGCGCGTCGTGATTCAGCTTGTGTTCGTTCGCTCAGTCCGCCGCTTCGCTGCGCGGAACCGCTGGCTTCCAGCGCAAAACGGGCTTGCGGGCGGCCCCGACTTCGTCGAGACGGCGGACACGCGTGGTGTGCGGCGCGGTCTTCACAATCTCCGGCGTCGTGGCGGCTTCCACTGCGATTGATTTCATCGCATCAATAAAAAGATCGCATTCTTCCTTGGACTCGGATTCCGTCGGCTCAATCATCATCGCTCCAGCGACAATGAGTGGAAACGCTGTGGTATACGGATGAAAGCCGTAATCGATCAGGCGCTTCGCGATGTCCATCGTGCTCACACCGTTTTTCTTTTGAATGGCGTCGCTGAAGACCACTTCGTGCATCGAGGGCAGGGAATAGGGCAGTTCGTATACGCCCTCAAGGTGCTTTCGAATGTAATTTGCATTCAGCACCGCGTCTTCCGTGGCCTGCCGCACTCCCGGGCCGTAGGCGAGGATGTATGCCAGGGCGCGAACCAGCACGCCAAAATTTCCGCTGAAGGCTTTTACTCTGCCGATGGAATCCGGCCGCACTGGTTCGAGCGCCAGCCGGCCGCCTTCTTTTTCAACCAGGATCGGCACCGGCCGGAAAGGTTCGAGGATTTTCTTCATCGCCACTGGACCAGCGCCAGGTCCCCCTCCGCCGTGTGGCGTTGAAAATGTCTTGTGCAGGTTCAAGTGCATCAGGTCGACGCCCAGGTCGCCCGGCCGCGTGACACCGGTAAGTGCGTTCATATTCGCGCCGTCCATGTACAGCAGCGCGCCTTTGGCGTGCAGGATTTCCGCGATCTCCGGAATGCGCTGCTCGAAAATTCCCAGCGTCGATGGATTCGTGATCATCAGTGCCGCAACGTCTCCGGTCACCAAGTCACGCAGCTTATCGACATCAATCTGGCCGTGCGATTCGGACTTAATGTTTTCGACTTCGTACCCCGCGATCACTGCCGTTGCCGGATTCGTTCCGTGCGCGGAGTCCGGAATCAAAACTTTCTTGCGCGGATTCCCCAGCTTCTCCAGATACGCGCGGATCAGCATCAGGCCGGTCATTTCTCCGTGCGCTCCCGCAGCCGGCTGCAACGTGATCGCATCCATGCCGGTGATTTCCAGGAGGCATTTTTCCAGCAGCCGCATAATTTTCAAGCAGCCCTGCGAAAGCTCTTGCGGCTGATAAGGATGCTCGGTGGCGATGCCATCGAGCCGGGCAACAAATTCATTTACGCGCGGGTTGTACTTCATCGTGCAGGAACCCAGCGGGTACATGCCCAGATCGATGGCGTAGTTCCATGTCGAAAGGCGCGTGAAGTGGCGGAGAACTTCGATCTCGCTGACTTCCGGGAAACCTTCAATGCCCGCGCGCCGATGGTTCACGCCAAGAGCCTTGGCGGGATCGGCCGCCGGGACGTCAAGCGGCGGCAATTCGAACGCGCGCTTTCCGGGAGACGACTTCTCGAAGATCAGCCCCTCGTTCTGGCTGGTGTGGCGCGATGCCTTTTTGATTTTTTTGTTCATTTCCCAGTTCTTGCCTCTAGGGGCGCAGCGTGCTATGTCCCTAAAGGGAACACGCTCCGACTAAACCGGCCGCTCGAGCGCGTGCTTCAAGGCGCATGCAAATCGCTCGATTTCCGCGCGCGGCGTCGTTTCCGTGACGCAGACCAGCGCGTGCTTGGTCAATTCCGGGTACGCCGTGCCCAGTGCGAGCGGCCCGATGATTTTGTCACGCAGCAGGTGCGAATTCAGAATTTTGACGGAGCGCGGAAGCTCTATCGTGAATTCGTTGAAAAACGGCTCGTCAAACGCGCGCCGCACGCCCGGAATTTTCAGCAATTCTGAAAGCGCGAATTGCGCCTTCGACAAATTCTGCTCCGCCATCTCGCGCAGGCCCTCCTTGCCGAGCAGCGTCAAGTGCACGGTGGCCGCGAGCGCACAAAGCGCCTGGTTGGTGCAAATATTTGAGGTGGCCTTCTCGCGGCGAATGTGCTGTTCGCGCGTGGCAAGGGTTAGCACAAAGCCGCGCTGGCCCTCGGAATCCGTCGTTTGGCCGGAGAGCCGTCCCGGCATCTGGCGCACATACTTGTCCCGCGAAGCAATCACACCAGCAAACGGCCCGCCATAACTGGGCGGCAGTCCGAAGCTCTGGCCTTCCATCGCGACGATGTCCGCCTCCGCCGGCGGCCTCAAGAGGCCGAGTGAGACGCCTTCCGTCACCACAACAACGAACATGGCGCCCGAAGCATGCGCGAATTCCGCGAGCGGCGCGTACGATTCGATTACACCGAAAAAATTCGGCGACTGCACAACCACCGCAGCGACATCGTCCTTCAACGCCGCTTGCACCGCCTTTGCATCCACGGTTCCTCTTGCCGTGTAAGGAATCTCCTCCACCCGCAAGCCGGAATTCTTCGCGTAGGTCTTCAACACCTCGCGGTATTCCGGATGCACGGATCGCGCCACAAGTACACGCTGGCGGTCGGTCAGCCGCTCCGCCATCAACACGGTTTCGGTCATGGCTGTCGACCCGTCGTACATCGAGGCGTTGGCCACTTCCTGCCCCGTAAGCTGGCACATCAGCGTTTGAAACTCGAAGATTGCCTGCAGCGTGCCCTGCGTAATCTCCGCTTGATAGGGCGTGTACGACGTCAGGAACTCTCCGCGCTGGATGATTGCGTCCGTCACTACCGAGCGCAAGTGATTGTAGACGCCCGCGCCCAGAAAACTCGTGTAGCCGTTCGAATTTTCCGCCGCACGGTCCTTGAAATACTGAATGACCTCGGCTTCCGAATACGGTCCGGGAATCTTCAGCGCCTCGCGCAGCCGGAAGCGTTCCGGAATGCCGGAAAAAAGTTGGCCGATGGATTTTGCGCCGATGGCTGCGAGCATCTCTTGCCGCTCGGCGGGGCTCTTTGGGAGATAGCGCATCAGGCCGAAGCTTCCGTACTTTTGGCCGCGATATAGGCCTCGTAGGCAGGCGCGTCCATCAGCCCGTTGAGTTCGGCGGCATTCGTCAGGCGCACTTTGACCAACCATCCTGAACTGTGCGGAT
Source organism: Acidobacteriota bacterium (assembly GCA_003225315.1). Classification (GTDB taxonomy): domain Bacteria; phylum Acidobacteriota; class Terriglobia; order Acidiferrales; family UBA7541; genus Acidiferrum. The sequence goes on along the minus strand of QHZD01000039.1, from coordinate 32,162 downwards.
CGGTATTGATTTTCTCGGGCGTATTCTGGAGTTCGGCATTGGATTCAATCACTTCGCCCGCAGCCGGTGCGTAAATCTCGCTGACGGCCTTGACCGACTCCACAGTGCCAAACGATTTTCCAGTCTCAAGCTTTGCCCCAGGCTTGGGCAGCTCCACAAAGACCACGTCGCCCAGCTCGTGCTGCGCGTAGTCGGTAATCCCGATCGTCGCCAGCGGGCCGTCCACGCTGATCCACTCGTGTTCCTTGGTGTAACGATAATTCTTCGGATACGCCATCAGTCACCCCTTCGGAATCGTTCCCGATCGTCAGGACACTTGTTGAACCACAGTTTTCTTTGGCCGCTTGTAAAACGGCGTCGGGACCACTTGCGCCTTGCACTTCTGTCCGCGTATTTCCACATACAAAACTGTGCCAACAGGAGAGAACGCCGGCGGAACATACGCCAACGCAATATTTTTTCCCAGCGTCGGCGAAGGCGAGCCGCTCGTCACCACGCCGATGGCTTCTCCTGCATCATTGCAGCAGCAATACTCGTCCCGCGCAATGCCTCGGTCGATCATCTCGATGCCCATCAGCGTGCGCTTCAATCCTGCGGCTTTCGCGCGTTCTAGCGCCGCGCGCCCGATGAAATCGCCCTTTTCCATCTTGCAATAGCGATCCAGCCCCGCTTCCCACACATTGATCTTGTCGCTGATTTCGTGACCATATAGCGCCATCTTCGACTCCAGCCGCAGCGTATTCCGGCATCCCAGGCCGCAGGGGACAATCCCGAATTCACGCCCCGCTTCGATTACCTGATTCCAGACCCTCTCGCTGGTCGCCACATCGGTGGGCACGTAAATCTCAAAACCATCCTCGCCGGTATAACCGGTGCGTGCGATCAGCGTGTTCTTCAAGCCGCAGACCGTTCCATGTGTGAACCAGTAATTCTTGATGCCATCGAGATTTGCATCCGTCAGTTTCTTCATCACATCGACGGCGCGCGGTCCCTGAATCGCCAATTGCGTGTAGGCGTCGCTCAGGTCCTCGACAACGCAATCGAAATTCTTCGTGTTCTCGCGCACCCAATTAACGTCTTTCTCGCGCGTCCCGGCGTTGATCACCACTAGAAAATCATCTTCGCCCAGCCGGTGCACGATCACATCGTCCACAAACGTGCCTTCCGGATAGAGCATCGCCGAATACTGCGCCTGGCCGATGGCCAGCTTCGATGCATCGTTCATGCTGATGTGCTGCACCGCCGCCAGCGCCCCGCCGGGTTTCGCGCCGCTGCGGATGCGAATGTCTCCCATGTGGCTGACGTCAAAAACGCCCACGCCGGCGCGCACCGCCTTGTGCTCCGCGATCAGCCCGCCGCTCGACGGATATTCGACAGGCATGTCCCATCCGCCGAAGTTGACCATCTTGGCGCCCAGGCGGCGGTGCAAGGCGTTCAGCGGCGTCTTACGAAGCTCGCTCTTGTGAGGAGTTGCGGCGGATTCCATTCCAATGTCTCAAGCAGAAACCGATACTAGCATGCGCTCCCGAACTGGTCAAAAGAAGCCCGCCGTGAGGGAATCCTTCTACCGTCTTACGGAGTTGAATGACTCGCACAGCGTCGCCACCTTCGCCTTGCCGCATCCTCACCTGCTCAGGTAGAGTTTTCTCTAGAGGCTCCCATGCAAGGTCAGACCCTTTGCGCGCAATGCGACTTGCCGGAAGATCGCTGCTCCTGCGAAAGATATTGCACCATCTGCAAGGGCCAGATGAACGTACGCCTGTGCTCCGACGGCCTCTACTATTGTCCAGATTGCCGGGAAGCTTGCGACGTTTCTCTGGCCAGCACCCGTGGCCACTGAAACAAAAACATTCCGCCTGCTTCTGGACGCCGACTCCCGCCTGGCGGCCGCAGCGGGAGGCGTTGGACGCTTTCTCGCCGACGCTGCGGGAGTCGAGAACGACGCTGCCGCCCGGCTGCAATCCGCCATCATCGCCGCGTGCTCGGAAGCGTTCGAACATCTAAGCGCGGCTCATCCTCAACTGGAAGTTACGTTCACACGTTTTACCGATCGCATGGAAGTCGCTCTGTCCCTTATGGACGAAGACTCTCCGGCGATTGGCCTTGACACCATCGCCGGCTTTGCCTCGCACGTTGGCGCTACGGAGTCCGTTCAGGTTGTTTTCGCCGGATTCGACCGCGTTCAGTACGAAACGCACGATGGGGAAGCCATCACTCGCCTGACGAAATATATCGGCCGCGTCGCTCCCAGCGTTTAGGTGCTGCTCGAGACAAAAAAGGCCAGACAGCGCGGCTGTCTGGCCTTTTCTCTTGCACGCTACCCTTATTAAAATTCACATTTTCAGCGCGAACGTATTCTTGCGAATCAGCGACGTCATCTGGTCGTCGCTAAGCGACATTCGCAGCATCACTCGGTCACCCGCCGGCGTCACCCGCGCCTGATCCAGCAATTGCGCCAGATCCGGATTATCTTTCTGCGTTTGATACCGTTTGTAGAGGAATCCCGCCTGCAGCAATTGTCCCAGCGTGTTCGCATCTTCGGTCGATCCGCACACCGCCTGGAATTTGCCGTCAATCCCGCTGCTCGCGTCCACGTTGATAATCATGTTCTGCATGCGCGCGACCAGCTTCGCCGCTTCGGGGAACTGCTCCACCTCCGGGGCCAGTTGCTGCATCGCCAAACGCGTGTAAGCGGGATTCAGCACCGCCCAGACCACGCCGCTGCCGTTTGCTTCGTTGATCAGCGGGAAAAGCCTCTCGTTGCGCAGCAATCCTTCTTCAGCGCCAAAGCGCACTTCGACCATTTTTTCGAGTACGGCGCGGTGACCAAACGCGGCGGTGTTCGAGTCGATGAAAAAGAAGAACAAATCGTTCGCTCCCGAACCAGTGCCGAACGCGTAGAGCGTGTAGCCGCGCGCCTTAAACGTGGGGAGCTTTTGCTGCTTGAAGTATCCTTCCGTTGAACCCGGATTGTAATTCCCGAGCGCCACGCCGACGACCTCTTCACCCGTGGGAACATCCGTAGAGCCCGCGCCTTCCGTCTTCGCGCTCATCCCCTCGGCAACCAGCCCCCAGGCAAGTTCATCGACTTGCGAATTCGGATCGACTCCCGCCGCAGCCAGGAATTTTTCGAATTGCCGGAAGCGGTCCGGCAGCATCTGCTCCTGCAATTGCGGAAACCATTTCAGCGAGCGCGCCTTTTTCAAATCGGCGTAAGCGAATTCCCCAATCTCCTTGGGGAAGAGCGCGATGATATCCGGGCCAAGGCGTCCCGCCCGCGTGGACTTCGCCATTGCTAAGGACATCGCCACCAAAACGCCGGCGGCCACGAGCTGGCGCATCGCCCCTGGTTTCCGTGGGGTCACACCTGAATTGCTGGTCAATCTCATGTACTGCTCCTTTCGAACGGGGCAGGGGAAACTTCTAGTCTACGCTCTTGTCGCGCGGGCTGCATTGCCCAGCCGCTCCCGCAGTGTTGTAATCTTCGTGCGCATCGACGCGACGTAAGTTGCGTTCTTCAGGCCATCGAGATTGATCTCGACATTGGCCAGTGCTCCGCGAGCTCCCGCTTCCGCCATCAACCTGGCCACTTGCAAGTCTGACTTCATGGATGCCGCGACGATACTGTCCAGTTGTCCAAGCCGTTCGAAAAGCTCAACAGCGCGCTCGGCCACTTGCAGCGGCATTTCCGACGCGCCCTTTGTTGCTTTCTGAATGGCTTCCTCGCGCTGCCGTGTTTCCTGCGGGTTTTCTTGCGGTAATTTGAATGCTGCCATGACGGCGTCGTACGACGCTGCATCGCGGTCGATAGCGTCGGCAAGCTCGTCCGCGGTCTTTCGCATTTCATCCAGCGCCGTTGAGAGCTGGTCCGCGTATCCCGCCTGCGATTTCTTTTTCCGCGAAAGCCCCGCAACCATTTGCCCCAGCGCCGCCGCCAGCGCTCCCGCAAGTGCGGAGACGCTTCCTCCTCCGGGCGTGGCTGCCGGAGACGCCACCGCCTCCAGAAACGGTCGCGCCAGGCCTGCCAGCTTTCCGTCTTTCGCCATCGCCAGCGGCGCGCCGCTCAACACATCCGCCAGCCTGTTTTCAAATACCTGGGCGGGCGAGAAGTCTTCCAATTGCAGGAAAAAGTCCGCCGCCATCTCGATCGCTTTTTTCGGAATCAGCCCGACGATTTCGCTGCCCACCGGAACTGCCCCATAGCGTTCCGCTTCGCGCTTCACCATTTCATACACGCGATGCATCGGCGTCTGCTCGAAGTCCGTCAGGTTAATGGACACCTGCGCCAGGTTGCGCGCCTTCAGTTCTACGCCCATCGACTTCACATACCGCAGCCCGCCAGACGAAAACCGGATCGCCTTTGCAATCTTATTCGCGATGCCGACATCGGACGTATTCAGATTCACGTTGTAGGCGATGAGAAACTTCCGCGCACCCACCACGGTTACGCCGGCCGTCGGATGCACTTTCGGTTCGCCAACGTCCGGTTGGCGCTCGAGGTTCTTCTTCAACTCCTCGCGCAGCCCTTCGAACTGTCCGCGCCGCACGTTTTCAAGGTTGACGCGGTCCGGCCGCGTCGCCGCCGCTTCGTAAAAGAACACCGGTATCCGGTAGCGTTTCCAGATTTCGTTGCCCACTCTCCGTGCCAGTGCCACGCAATCCTCGATGGTCACGCCTTCAATGGGAATAAACGGCAGCACGTCTGTCGCACCTACCCGGGGGTGTGCGCCGGTGTGCTTCGTCAGGTCAATCAATTCCATGGCCTTGCCCGTGCCCAGCAGCGCGGCTTCCGCCACGGGGTCCGGCTCGCCCGCCAGCGTGACCACCGAACGATTGTGGTCCGCGTCCATCTCGCGGTCCAGCACGTACACGCCGGGCACGCTGCTCATCGCCGTGACAATGGCATCGACTTTGGCGGCGTCGCGTCCTTCGGAAAAATTGGGCACGCACTCAATCAGTCGTTTCATTTTTTCGGCTTTTTGTCCTGTTTGCCCGCCCAATTGTTCGGCAGTTTCGGCTTGCGATCCGGTAATGTCGGCCTTTCATACACGAACGCCTTCTTTCCCGGATTGCCTGGCTCGATCGTCGTTCCTGGTGTTTGTCCGGCCGGCGCTGGCGGTTGCGCGGGCTTTACCGACTCCCGCGTCGGCAAAGGGGGCCTTTGCAGCCGCGGCCTTGCTGCCCCTGGCGCCATTTTTACCGGCCACTGCGGCCCGATCATCGGCTTCATGTTCGGAGGCAGCGCGTTTTTCATTAATTGCGGCGCTGCTGGCACCGCTTGTTTTGATTGTTCAATCGTGGCTGTGACGGCTTGCTGTTTTCTGTAATTCCTCACTTGCCGGGCAAACCACAGGAAGGCTCCGACCCACAGTCCGGTAACCACCGCATCATATCCACTCAGCCCCCCTGCTTTTCCCAAAATCATCACGGCCACGCAGATCACCGCCACAAACCTGTAGAAATATTCTTCGAGCAGACTTTTGCTCTTGCGCGGCACGATCTTCAGGAGGCGCACCCTCCTTATCGGCCTCTTCGAAAAGTTAGATTGTGGCTTGTTCGGTGGCATGGATTACGCGACCACGCTTTACGGTCATCCAGCAATGGTTCACACCAAAATAATAGGGAATTTCCCGGTAGTCGGCCACCTCGAATACGGCCACGTCCGCCTGTTTGCCAACCTCCAGCGATCCAATCGACTCTTCCCTCCGCAATGCATGCGCCGCGTTGATTGTCGCGGCCACAATCGCCTCCGCCGGCGTCATGCGCAATTGCGTGCAGGCCAGCGAGAGAATCATGGGCATGCTCAGGGTCGGACTTGTTCCCGGATTGTAATCCGTCGCCAGCGAAACAATTGCCCCCGCCTCAATCAGCGCCCGCGCCGGCGCGTATTCCTTCAGTCCCAGATGAAAATCGCATCCGGGCAGGAGCGTCGCCACCGTCTCCGATTTCCCCAGTGCTACGATGTCGCTCTTGCTCACTTTCTCCAGGTGGTCGCAGCTTGCCGCTCGCAGCAGGATCGCTAGTCGTGCCGCGCCCGTCCGCGAAAGCTGCTCGGCGTGAACCCGTGGCTCCAATCCCCACTGCCGGCCCGCTTGCAGCACACGCTTAGACTGCTCGACGGTAAACGCGCCGCGGTCGCAAAACACATCGCAAAACTCCGCCAGCCGGCCCTCGCCGATATGTGGCAGCATCCTCTGCTCGATCATCTGAATGTAACGTTCCGCTCCGCCAGCCTTTCCTCGGAACTCTGCCGGCACCACATGCGCTCCAAGAAACGTGGACACAATTTCGAGCGGCTGCTCCGCCGCCACCTCTTTATGCAATCGCAAAATCTTTAGCTCGCTCGCCACGTCTAACCCGTACCCGCTCTTGGCTTCCAGCGTTGTCGTTCCGTGCGCCGCGAACCGTTTCAGCGCCGCCAGCGCTCGCTGCTTCAAAGCCTCGCCAGTCGCTGCGCGCAGCTTCTTCACCGAGTTGAGAATCCCGCCGCCTTTTCGCGCGATCTCCTCATAACTCGCCCCGGCAATCTTCAATTCATATTCTTCTGCCCGGCTCGAGGCATGAACCAGGTGCGTGTGCGAATCCACAAACCCGGGCAGCGCCACGCGCCCGCCCAAATCGAGTTTCTCCGCCGCCTGCGCTTCCGCCAGTTTTTCGACTTCCGCGCGTGTCCCCACTGCGGAAATCAATCCATCGCGCACCAGCAGCGCGCCATCTTTGATCAAGCTCAAGTTGGAAAGGGAATTGCCGCGCCGTGGACCATGCCCGCGCAGCGTCAACAATTGCGATGCACCCGTGATAAGCAGCGAATCCGCCAAGGCCTCCGTATTATGCCCAAAACAAGACCGGCAGGACAGGCTTTCAGCCCTCCTGCCGGTTACTTTCATCCTTGCATTGATATTACGCTTTCGCCGCCTGCCCCTTGTACGCCGGCAAAAACACTTCCTGTACAAACGTCTCAAACGACATCGGAGTCGTATTCTTCTCCGACCGCGGCTCCAGCGCGTGCATGTATCCGTTGTTAAGCGCCGCGGACATTTCGCAAAGCAGTTGCGCGATGTTCCTGGAGATTCCCATCCCGGTCATCGCCTCGATTACCTGCTCATCGGGCAATTGTGTGTAGGTGAGGGCCGGTTTCCCAATCGCCGTGCCGACGATCTTCGCGCCTTCATTGTAAGTCACATCCCGCGCCCCCAGCAGTTCCTGCGTCTGCTGCCCGCGGAAGTCCAGCCGGAGCAGGGCCTCTGCGGCCGCAGCGCCGATGTCGCGCGTCGCAATCATCGGCAGCGGAAGGTCTGCGCGAACCGGCCCTGCCATAACGCCGAAACTCCGGATGATACCGATCTGCGCCAGAGTATTCTCCATGAAGTATCCCGCGCGCAGGTGCAACGCGTTCAGCCCGCGGACTTGTGCCAGCCGCATTTCCATCTTGTGCAATCCCACGACCGGCCCGGTCTTTTCCGGTTTGTCGGCCCCCACGCTGCTAAGCGTCACAGCATGAGTCACGCCTCCTTTTTCAAGTGCTTTTGCGATGGATTCCGTCACGCGATCCTGATACGCGCGGAAATCGGGACTCGTCATATCCGGCGGAATCAGCGCATACACGCCTTGCGCCCCGGCGAACGCCCGGCTCAGCGCGTCCGTATCGAGAACATCCGCTGCAAATGCGTCCGCACCCCGGCTCACAAACGGTGCTAGTTTCTTGTTGTCCCGTCCGACCACGCGGACTCTTTTGCCTCTATCGAGTAATCTCCTGGCAACCACTGATCCTGTGTTTCCCGTCGCTCCCAAGATGACGTACATGATTTCCTCCTGATACTGCACGAATACGATGCAATTCGAAGCAAAAAAGACGCTTCGTGGAAATTATGCCGACACCGGCAGGCCGTCCAGCTCTACTCCATCGGCACTTTAACACCGCTTTTCTTCGCGAACGCAATCGCCTCGGGATATCCCGCGTCCACGTGCCGCACCACGCCCATCCCGGGATCGTTTGTCAGCACGCGCTCGATGCGCTTCGCCATTTCTTTCGTTCCATCCGCCACGGTCACTTGCCCCGAATGCTGCGAATAGCCGATCCCCACGCCCCCGCCATTATGAATGGACACCCACGACGCCCCGCTCGCCGTATTGATCAGCGCATTCAGCAGCGGCCAATCCGCAATCGCGTCGGAACCATCCCGCATCGATTCCGTCTCGCGGTACGGCGACGCCACCGACCCGCAATCCAGATGGTCGCGCCCCATTACGACGGGCGCTTTTATTTCTCCCTTCGCCACCAACTCATTCAGCGCCAACCCAAACTTGTCGCGCTCGCCATATCCGAGCCAGCAAATCCGCGAAGGCAGCCCCTGAAACTTCACGCGCTTTTGCGCCAGCCTGATCCACCGATTCAGGTGCTCGTCCTGCGGAAACATTTCCAGCACTAGTTGATCCGTCCTCGCGATATCCGAAGCCTCTCCGGAAAGCGCCGCCCACCGGAACGGCCCTTTGCCTTCGCAAAACAGCGGCCGGATGTACGCCGGCACAAATCCCGGAAAGTCGTACGCGTTCTTCACGCCCTGCTGAAACGCAAACGTTCGAATGTTGTTCCCGTAATCAAACGTCACCGCGCCCAGCTTCTGCAAATCCAGCATCCCCTGGACGTGCGCCGCCATCGCCGCCACTGCCCGCTTCTTGTATTCCTCGGGACTCTTCTTCCGGAGTTCCAGCGCTGCTTCCAGCGTCATTCCATTCGGCACATATCCGCCGATGGGATCGTGCGCGCTCGTTTGGTCCGTCAGCAAATCCGGCACCACGCCGCGCTTTGCCAGTTCCGGAATCAAGTCCGCGCAATTGCCCACCAGCCCCACCGAAGTTGCTTCGCCTTTGCGCACCGCATTTTTCAGAATCCGCAGCGCCTCATCCAGCGAAGTCACCATCACGTCGCAATAACCTGCCTTCACACGCCGCTTGATGCGTTCCGGGTCCACGTCAATCCCCAGGAACGCCGCGCCATTCATCGTAGCGGCCAGCGGCTGCGCTCCTCCCATCCCGCCCATCCCGCCGGTCACAACGAGTTTGCCCTTCAGATCCCCGCCAAAATGCTTTTTCGCTGCCGCGGCAAACGTTTCGTACGTTCCCTGTAAAATCCCTTGCGTCCCGATATAAATCCAGCTCCCCGCCGTCATTTGCCCGTACATCATCAATCCCGCGCGGTCCAGCTCATGAAAGCGGTCCCAATTGTTCCAATGCCCCACCAGATTCGAATTGCACAGCAGCACCCGCGGCGCGTATTCATGCGTGCGAAAAACCCCCACCGGCTTTCCCGATTGCACCAGCAGCGTCTCGTCCGCTTCCAGCGCCTTCAGCGACCGCACAATCGCGTGAAAGCATTCCCAATTCCGCGCCGCCTTGCCCGTCCCCCCGTACACCACCAAGTCTTCCGGCTTCTCCGCCACTTCCGGATCGAGGTTGTTCATGAGCATCCGCAGCGCCGCCTCCTGCTGCCAGCCCTTGCACGAAATCTCCGTTCCCCGCAGCGCCCGAAACGGCCCTTTCGACAATCCTGCCTCCGTCACCGTTCCTGGCGCGCCCCGTGACAGCGTCGAACTCATGAATTTCCCTCTCCGCCGCTCATACTAACCCACGCCATCCCCTTTTGCACTCGCTTGGCCTCCCTAGTAGGCCGCGCTTCACTACCTGTTGGTCGTCTTGACTCATAAGCTTGAGTCAAATAGACTCATACCTATGGCCAAACGTCTCCAAGTGATTCTAAAGGACCCCGAATACCGGGAAATTCAACGTGTCGCGCGCTCTCGCCGCATGTCCATCGCGGAGTGGGTCCGCCAGGCTCTCGATCTAGCTCGCCGCCGTGAGCCTGGCACTGGAGTGGGCAAGAAGCTCGAAGTGATTCGTGCTGCGACGCGGCACGACTTTCCCTCGGCTGATATCGACCGGATGCTTGCGGAGATCGAGAGCGGGTACGGCGCTGGTACGCATTCTTGATTCTGGTCGACTCCAATATTCCAATGTACCTCGTCGGCGCGCCCCATCCCCACAAGGCCGACGCCCAGCGATTACTGGAAAATCTGATCAGCGACCGCCAACGCCTTGTCACGGATGCGGAGGTACTGCAGGAAATCCTGCACCGCTATGTGGCAATAAACCGGCGGGATGCCATCCAGCCCGCATTCGATGCTTTGTTAGGAATCGCTGATGAGGTACTGGCCATCGACCGGGCCACAGCCCAGCGTGCAAAAGAGATCGTGATGGGACGCCGGCAGATGTCCGCGCGTGACGCCGTCCACCTGGCCGTCATGGAGCAGCACGGAATCAAACAGGTCCTGAGTTTTGACTCTGGTTTCGACGGCTTCCCTGGAATTACCCGCCTCTCGTGAGGCCGATACGCCAACTTGCCATCATAGAGAGTGCCCCATGTGTACCTTTTCAACCATCAACCACCAACGCTCTTCTCCCCTAACTCCGCCAAATTCGACGTTTCGTTTATCTCGGCAAAGAGAGCTATATTAATGTTATAAATCCACTCAATCACCTTGATGGGAGCGCCTCAATGGCACAGCCGATCGCGAATCAACCTTCTTCCACACCCCAAAAGCGGCGGAGCAGGCGTTTTCCCTTCATCTCCCCGGTGGAAGCGACCTGGCAGGAGGCTAACGGCAAAGTTTTCCGTGAAGCGGGGCAAGCCACGGAAGTAAACGCTCAGGGTGGTTTGTTGGAGATGAAGACTTACCCTGCCGCCGGCACTCAGATTGAGTTGACGAATCTCGTTACCCACGAAACTTCACAAGCTCGCGTTGTCGGCGTTCGTCGCAATAGCGAAGGCCGCTTGTTAGGCGTTGCCGTCGAGCTTTTCGTCCCTAGTGAGACTTTCTGGGGCAAGAATCTCCAGCTAAAGAAAACTTGCGCCGACCTGGTCAGGCTGGAGTACGAGATGCGCTCGGGGCCATTCGATCCGCGCATCCTCAGGGAATTCCGGGATGCCGTGGATAACGTGCGCAAGACGGCGTGGGCCGTTCAAGAGTGGCAAGAGCGCCAATCGCGGAAACAAGATCCACTCACTGTGATCCCTCTGCTGACCGCCGAAGGTATCCGCCGCGCCACTCAGCTCTGTGACGCTATAACGGCGGGCGTGGCTGCCGACGAAGTAGCCCGCGAAACCGTGGGCATCGATGAATTCTTCCGCTCCGTCGAGCGCGTCCACCAAAGCCTCCTTGCTCTCTTAAAGGATCCTAAAGCCTGACTGAAGGCGTTAGCGGGCGGTTGCCAACCATTGTTCTGCTCGAACCTGGGCGCCTCACCCACTGTCAGACTGTGCCGTTGACTATTGGTTTCTCCCATCTCATAATGCCATTATGACTGCCAAGCTCACCCTCGATAAAGCCGGTCGCGTCGTTCTGCCTAAGCCCCTTCGTGACCGCTTGCAACTCGCTCCCGGCGACACCCTCCATCTGGAATCGGAAGGCGAGCGCATCACGCTGCGCCCTGTCCGCGCAAACGTCACGCTCAAAAAGGAACTTGGCGTCTGGGTGTACCAGGGAGAATCGACGGACACCTCCATCGCCGATCTTATCGACCGTCAACGCGAGAATCGCCTCCGCGACCTCATCCAATGAAGTTATTGAGTCAAGTCCGCCAATGAAGGAGTTTTTTGACACCTCCGTCCTGGTTGCTGCCTTCTGGGGCGGCCATGTTCACCATGCGCCCAGCCTCAAGCTCTTCGCTTCAGCTGAAAAAAAACATTCCGGCTGCGGTATTCACACTCTCGCCGAAGTTTACGCCGTTATGACCACGTTGCCCGTTAAGCCGCTGATTCCGCCCGAACAGGCCTTGCTCTTCATCGAAGAGGTTCGCAATCGCCTGGCCCTCGTTTCTCTCTCCGCCGACGAGTATTTCGCCGCCATCCAGAACGCCGCCTCAACTGGTTTCACCGGTGGCCGCATCTACGATGCCCTTCTTTTAGCCTGCGCTGCTAAATCCAAGGCCGACGCCGTCTTCACCTGGAATCTCAAGCATTATCAGTCACTCGCCCCCGCCCTCGCTCCCCGCATCCAAACCCCCTGAAGGGACTTGGAGGCTGAACATGCCGAGGAAAATCAAGGTCAATATTTTTACCGACATGAAGGAAGCTCTCCGTCGAGCGCGTCCACCAAAGTCTCCGTGATCTCCTAAAGGACCGTTAAGCCTGGCCGTAAGCTGCTTAATAGGTGGGACAGCCATTCCTGGCTGTCCGCTGCCTCCTCCGGGTTTCGTAGCGCCTGGCTTAAGCCCGGCAGCTTTTCTTGTACGGGCACGATACCGCAGATTCCGGGCAGCAGCCGGAATATCACGCCCTTCGTTTCGCAGCCCATACACCAGCTGTCATTCCGTTTTCGCTCCTGCGCGTTTTTTGCGTCCCGGATGGTTTGCGGGACGAAAACGTCGGCCTGCGCAGTCGAGGAATCTCTCTTCGCATTTCGTAGGATTGGGACCGAGGGAGGATCCAGGCAGCCCCACCTGTTGGAGTTGCACGCGGGCTCTTGCCATGTATTAGCGCACGCTACCTCCATTTTGCACCCGCACTCAATTGTTGAGTCTGGGCCGCGTGTCCTCGATACTGATAGAGAGGCTAGGCTCATGAGAGATCAGGAAAGACTAAAGAGAGTCTTGGCGTGGCTCGATATAATCGCGGCAGAGGTAGTCGAACTACTGATTAATAATTATGCTTTCTGGCAGGTTCAGGAGGTCATCCGCGCTAATAAAGAACTTCAACATGCTGAGAGCGTCTTCTTTGAATGGATGGTTTCCGTCTTCGCACATTCAGCAGCCGTTGGCGTGCGAAGGCAGGCAGCCCTTGACGACCAGAGCGTTTCGCTCCACAGGCTTCTCGTCGAGCTCCAAAAATATCCCCATCTTGTCACAAGGGAGTACCATAGAAATCTTTTCAAAAACAAATCAACGCGTGTTCAGCAGTTGGTTGATCATGCTTATGACAATTATGTGGGACTGGGACGCACGGAGCTCGATCCAGCGAGAATCCAGATAGATATAGACTTATTGGCTGCGGCGTCGAAAAAAATCCATCATTACACGGATCGAGTCGTTGCCCACTATGATGAAAAGGGTCTGAGGCAGCCGGTTCCGACATTCCATGATCTGAGCAAGTGCTTGCTTGAGATGGAAGAATTGGTGTTGAAGTACTTAGAGCTTGTGAAAGGCGAGTCCAAGATCACCCTTCTGCCGACCTTCTTGTACGATTGGAAGTCGATTTTTCGTACGCCATGGATTGTAGAGACTGGGGGATCTTCTGCATGTCTTACGTAGATCAGTCCTCAGTTGTCATGGCGTGATCCAAGGATTCGGGGTATGCATGGCTCGATGGTTGGGCGGAGGAGGCCCAGGTGCGAAGTGCTGGCTCACTGTTGTTTGGTCTAACCGTTGGTCTAGCTTATTGTTCCTTTGCTATGGGGGTGCACGCTCAAGGCGGGCCCGATAAGAATAAGCCCGGTCAGGCAGCGTGCAGGGTTTCCTTCTCCGTCTTGCAGTCAGATCTCCATCTGCCAGGTGGAACTTTGGAGGGGATGAACGATGCCCAGCGCAAATGGTGGGACAAGAAGGGTGCGAAGAAATTCCCGGCAGCGTGTTACGACCCGGCCAAGGCAACCTACAAAATCGTCTGGTGGCGAGAAACGGTGAGCGACAACCGTGTAATCAAGAACACGGCAGACCCAAGATTTGATGTCTCTGTCAGAGGAACCCGTGACATTGGGTTTGCCTACGTTAAGTTGGTTGGCGCGAACGAAGACGCCAAACCTCTCTTCTTTGTTGACAGGGATCAGAAAGGGACTGTGCACGCTCTTGAAAGCGCTGTCGAGTTTCTTTCACAACACCTCCATGCAAGCCAGTAGTGGTGGCGTGTCCGACAGCCAATCCACAAGACGTCTCAATCATCCAATCCGTATCAATGAGGAAAGTAAGCGACTTCATAGCCGCGGTTCGGTTCGCGTCGCGATCAACCGGCTGTCATAGATTCTTCGTTTTAGTTCATTGGCATCAACTAAATCCGCCCACCCGCCGGCCGTGCGGTCCAGCCAGTCTCCTCCTGACTCCGGACGTGAAGAGACAATTGTGATTGTAACTTCGTCGCCCTCTCTCAGGTCCACGGCTTCCAAGGGTTTCAAAGTGCCATGAGAAAACCGGGCTCTTATGGTTGACGCCATATCTTCCTTCCCTTCATTGCCCATCTACTCGTTGCGGATTCCTATACAACTTGATTGTAGCAGTTGTACGGTCCATGGGCAGCTCTGTAACCCAATTCTCCGCCTCAGCTTTCTCCTTTGTTTTCTTTATCCTTCAACTTTCAACTCCTGACCCTCAACTTTCCTCTCCCAATAACCCCTTTCCCTTCATCCACTTAATTCTTTTTCTTGACAAGTACCGTACACGTATGGTAATATGGTGCTTGATAGTTAGTCGCCACGATCGCCGATCCCCTCTGCTGCCTCCGCGAAGTCTCCGTGTACGGCATCTAGCCCCTTTCTCTTTTCTTTTCTTCAACTTTCGACTTTCAACCTTTAACTTTCGACTCTCTTCATCTCGTAACTCCTTTCCCCACAATTCTTTATCCGACCCCCAAGCACTAAACCCCGTCCTGTCAATCCTTTACAAAAAACGTGGGGGAGGGGCGGGCAACGAGCGAAGTCTGCGAGTTCCGACCTCGTCGGGAGGGAACCTTCTTTTCCTTCCTTTCTGTGTGTCTTTGTTCTGTTACGTCGTTACTTCAAATTCCGAAAGGCACAACCATGTCCCAAACCAACGCTTCAGTTAGCGTCACCCTCGATTCCCAATGCCAGCACGTGAGCCCCAAAGGCCAGCGCTGCCATATGCTAGTCGACCAAAACCGTCGGCTTCCCAACGGCGTGCACCGCCCCACGCTCTGCGCCTATCACGCCGATCGTCTCAAAGCGAGTGTTCCTGCCGTTGACCCCGAAGTCCTCGCCGCCGAGCTTCTCACTGACATCGACAGTTTCACCACCGCCGATGAGGTCAATCTCTTCCTTGGCAATCTCGTCCGGCAACTCGTTCGCAAGCGCATCGCGCGCCGCGATGCCATCGCTCTTGCCTACATCTCGCAACTCATCCTCACCAGCCAAACCGCCATGGCCAGACAACGTGCAGGCGACGAACCGGAGGGCGCGAACGAAGCGGTGTTTGATAGCCTCATCGCCGGCCTTCGCCAAAGGAGCACCGAACTTGCCTCGCGCAGTAATCAGCAACCGGCCGGGGCTGCTGCCGAGCTCGGCAGGGATGAACCGCAGCGCGCGGCGTAGAACGGAGGCCCTTCGTAAAAACGCCAGGACCGTGTCACATTGCGCCGTCCAAAAGAAGCGTTGTAGTGGCGGGTCTTTTAGACCCGCGCTTTTCGGCGCTCATCGAAAATGGCAATCCATCGCTTCATTGCGTCATCCAAATGGGTAAGGTACAGTGACGCTCAGGCCATGAATTACGGCACGCTTCCATCGCGCTTCCTGAATGCCGTCGACACTCATCCGAACCCGCGTGCCCAAATGGTTCGCCGCGACGGCCGCTGGGAAGCCATTGCGTCCCAGGAATTTCTTCGCCGCGTCGCTGGTCTTTCCACCGCATTTGTCGAACTCGGCGTGAAGCCCGGCGACCGCGTCGGCCTCTTTTCCGCCAACCGTCCGGAGTGGCATACCGCCGATTTCGCCATCAATGGTGCAGGCGCCGTCACCGTTCCCGTCTACTTCAACGAATCGCCCGACCGCATGACCTACATCCTCAAGCATTGTGGCGCGAAAGTCGTTTTCGCAGTTGGCGCGCCTCAGTTGCATAAACTTCTCGCCGTCCGCGCCAGCCTCCCTGAGCTTGAACAAATTATCGTCGCCGACGGTGGCTCGGACGTCCCCGCCGAATGTCTCCGCTACGAAACGCTCATCGCTGCAGCAAGCGCGGCGGACGTTTCCTCCTACCGTTTGCGCGCTGCCCAGGTTCTTCCCGGCCAGCTCGCCTCCCTCATCTACACTTCCGGCACCACCGGCGAGCCCAAGGGCGTCATGCTCACTCACAGCAATTTTTGCTCCAACGTCTACGACGTGGGCCACGATTTCAGCCTCGATCCCGCCAAAGACGTCGCGCTTTCCTTTCTTCCGCTTGCCCACGTCTACGGCCGCACGCTCGATTACATCTACATCTTTCAAGGCGCCGCTCTCGCCTACGTCGAATCCATCGACGCTGTCGCTCAGGCTCTCCTCGAAGTCCGTCCCACCATCATCGCTGCCGTCCCGCGCTTCTTCGAGAAAATCTACGCCCGCCTCGTCGAGCAAGGGTCGAAAACCAGCGGCTCAAAAAGAATGATTTTTAATTGGGCCATGAACGTGGCGCAGCGAGCCACTCCCTGGCGCGCGAACGGAGCTCATGCAAGCCTTGCCCTGAAAGCGCAGTGGAAACTCGCTGATAAATTGGTCTACAAGAAAATCCGCCTGGGAACCGGCGGCCATTTGCGCATCGTCTCTTCCGGCGGCGCGCCACTTTCCAAAGCGCTCGCGGAATTCTTCTGGACTATCGGTATTCCCATTTATCAGGGTTATGGTCTTACGGAAACTTCTCCCATCGTCTCCAGCAACTATCCAGTAAATCGCATGGGCAGTTCCGGCAAACCCATTCCCAATGTCCAAGTCTGCGTTGCCGAAGATGGAGAAATCCTCGTCAAGGGTCCTTGCGTCATGCACGGCTACTACAAAAACGCCGAAGCCACACGCGAAGTTCTCAGCGAGGACGGCTGGTTCCGCACCGGCGATATCGGCTACGTGGACAAGGACAACTATCTCTTCATTACCGACCGCAAAAAAGATTTGTTGAAAACCGCCGCTGGAAAATTCGTCGCTCCGCAACCCATCGAAAACGCGCTCAAGACCAGCCCCTACATCCTGAACGCCATGGTCGTCGGCGATAGACGCAAATTTATCGTCGCGCTTATCGTTCCCAATCCCACCACGGTCGCCGCCAAGGCCGCTGACCAGGGAATCAAGTTCGCCTCCAACGCCGAACTGGCCGCCCATCCCTGGGTCCATGCTTTGATCGACGCTGAGGTCAAGCGCCTGACCGTCCATCTCGCGCAGTACGAAACCATCAAGCGCTTCGCTCTTCTCCCCGAAGATTTTACTTTCGATAACGGCAGTCTCACCTTCACCCTTAAGCTCAAGCGCCGCGTCGTCGAGCAGCAGTACGCCGCCGTCATCGAGTCCCTCTACGCCGATGTCGCCGAGCCCCGCCCTATCCTTCAAAACTAGGTGGGGTACGAAACCGATTGCCTTTTTCTAGCATCGGATAGTACACCGGGGGAACACATAAGGAGGGAGTCACATGGCTGGAACAGGAACCGCAGCAGCTCGCACTTACAAAAGCAGTGTCGGAGTTCCGGAGTCAAACCGGCAGGCCATCACCGCGCTTCTCAATGCGCGTCTTGCCGATGCCGTCGATCTCTTCACGCAGGTCAAATGGGCCCACTGGAACCTCAAAGGTATAAACTTCATTGCGCTCCATGAATTGTTCGATTCGGTCGCCCAACACGTCGAGGGTCAGACGGATTCCATCGCTGAGCGGATCGCCGCTCTCGGAGGCGTTGCCAATGGCACCGCCCGCGAAGTTGCGGCGAAGTCCGGATTGAAGGAAGCGAACCTCAGCGCCTCCGATGGCCCTTCGCAGTTGAAATGGCTGGTGCACAACGTCGCGCACCATGCCAACGCGCTTCGTCAGGCCATCAATGAGAGCGAAGACCTCGGCGACAAAATTACCGCCGACCTTTTCACTTCCATCATGCGCGACCTCGACAAGGATCTCTGGTTTCTGGAAGCGCATCTCCAATCCTGATTACGGCGCGCCAGAAACCTGTTGCTGAGTGATGCGATTGCGCTGGGAGGGCATTGCTCTCGAACCGGGGCCGCCAGCGATTTGTCGGCGGGCCTCTGAAGGTCTAAAATCTTTCTGAGGACTACATGCCGGATAATTTGGTCGTCGCGGGCCGAGCTTTCAAATCCCGACTGATCGTCGGAACAGGGAAGTACCGCAGCTTCCAGGAAATGGCGCGCGCGCATGCCGCTTCCGGCGCGGACATGGTTACTGTGGCGGTCCGACGAGTGAACCTCACCGACCGCAGCAAAGAATCGCTGCTGAACTACATCGATCGCGAGAAGATTTTCATTCTCCCAAACACGGCTGCCTGCTACACCGCCGACGAAGCGATACGAACGGCGCGGTTGGCGCGGGAAGTTGGCCTCTCGAATTGGGTCAAGCTCGAAGTGATCGGGGACCAGCAAACACTTTTTCCGGATACGGAGCAGCTCATCGAAGCGACGCGCGTCCTCGTGAAGGAGGGTTTTGTCGTTCTGCCTTATACGAATGACGATTTAATCGCTGCGCGCAAACTGATCGACGCGGGCGCTTCCGCGGTGATGCCGCTTGCCGCGCCCATCGGTTCCGGGCTCGGGGTGCAAAATCCGGCGAACCTGCGCATCCTCCGCGAGCGCATCACCGAAGTTCCCATGATCGTGGATGCAGGAGTTGGCACCGCATCCGACGCTGCTGTCGCCATGGAACTTGGCGCCGACGGCGTGCTCATGAACACGGCGATTGCCGAAGCCCAGGACGCCGTCCTCATGGCGGAAGCCATGCGCGACGCCGTGATCGCCGGCCACAAATCCTACCTCGCTGGGCGCATGCCGAAGCGCCTTTATGCCTCGGCCTCCAGCCCCATGAGCGGAGTCGTACGTTAATCGCTGTTACTGAAATCGCAGTGGTTACTGAATTTCTTTATGCTTGGGCG
Source organism: Acidobacteriota bacterium (assembly GCA_003225315.1). Classification (GTDB taxonomy): domain Bacteria; phylum Acidobacteriota; class Terriglobia; order Acidiferrales; family UBA7541; genus Acidiferrum. Next base: position 13,342 of record QHZD01000039.1, on the reverse strand, counting down.
GCTTTGCGGGCTTGGGCGTCGTCGTAGCTTTCGCCGTAAATTGACGGCACTTTTGAGCCCATGCAGCGCAAGTACGAAGCGAGCTGGCCGCGATGATGAATGGTGTGGTGCAGGCCGAACATCACAAATTTCACGGCGGGCCACTGGAACATTCCGCGAAAATCGATGATCTTCACCAATTGCGCGCCGCTGACTTTTCCGAGCGCTTCGAAGTTCTTCGCGTAACGCTCCTCGTACCAGGAAGCAACTTCAGCGGGCGTCTTGACGTTTTCTGGAATCATCGATGGGTTGGTGTCGAACACGCCGTTGATTACCGTTTCGACGAAGCGGTTGTCCGCCGCGGCAATATGCCGAGCCAGTTCGATCGCGCTTCTTGAGGCGGGGTCCGGCTTGTAATCCGCCTTATTTGCGGGAACGGCTTCGAGAATCTTCTTGGTGGTGCGGCTTTCTGTTTTCAAGGTCCCCATATACAAGTCATGCAGCAAAAAAGTTGCCTGATCCGCTGTCATTGCATCGGCCATCGGTTTTCTCCTGAATGCGCTTTGCGTTCTGTACAAGTGCGGGGCCGGAACAGGCCCGCCCCCGGTCTTCCTTGCCGATTGGATGCACGAGGAAGGTCTTCGTTGCAGGAATTCCGAGTGCAATCTAGAGGGTTCGAAAGAAGAAGTGCCAGGTGATGTCGACGGCGGCGTGGACGAGGGCGGAGGCGAAGATTGAGCCGGTCTTGCGCCAGGTCCAGCCATAGAAAAACCCGGCGATGGAAGCCAGGATCACGTAGCGCCAATTGGGAAAGCCCATGTTGGTGATATGCGAAAAGCCAAAGACAATTGAGGCGATCCACCAACCGGTGAGATCGCTCTTGGTGGCGCGCGCAAGGATGTTTTGGAGCAGGCCGCGAAAGAGAAACTCTTCAGGCCAGGCAGTGAAAAATAAAATACCGAGCGATACCAGGGGAAGCGATTTCAATTGCGACCATTGCGGTTCGAATTGAATGAAGCGGATGGCGTGGCCCAGCGGAATGGCGATGCAAGCGAACGCCAGGAAACTGCCAAGAATGAAAAAGGTCCAATGATGGCCCCAGCCGATGGAATAGCCGGTTCCGTTGACCCGGCGCGCCAGCACGAATGTTGCGAGCGCGATGTTCACACACATCATCACCGTGAAAACATACGCGAGGCGACCGCCAGGGAAAGGCCAGAGCCAGTGCGACAAGGACCATCCCCAGGGATTCGGCAGCGGCTTCACCGCCAGCCATATTCCCGCGATGGTGAGGAAGTCCTGGAAAGCGCCGGGCGGCTGACGTTCCGCAGTGGCAGCGAGGAGCAGCGGAATGAAAACGAGAGCGGCGACGGCGAGAGAACGCGAGAAGGCGAAGGTATTTGTCCCCAGCGCGTAGATCAGATAGAAGAGGAACACGGCGGTGCCGAGCAAGTAGCCGCTGCCAGCACCGAAGCGCGAAGCGAGGCGATCCTCGACGCCGCGCGCGGCAAAGAGCAGAGTCACCAGAAAGAAAAACGCGAAAGCCGTGAGCGTGGCGGCGAACTCGCGGCCGCCGTAGCCTTGCCAGGCGGAGTACAGCGCTCCGGTGAGAGTGAGCACGGCCCAGAGACCGAGCATCGAGAACGGGCCGAGTTGGCGGGTGGCAGGCAAGAGAGGATTGTAACGCAGCCGGGCGTGTGGGTTGTCGAGCGCAGTCGCCCTATGTAACGGTTATTACGACTTTGCCTTGTGCATGTCCTTCTTCAAGGTAACGGAGAGCTTGAGGGACTTCATTCAACCCGTAACGCTTGGCGATGACCGGAGTAACCTTTCCAGTCGACATGAGTTCACCCAGGATGGTCAGATCCTCCTTGGTTATTCGCGCAATAAACGTGACGAATTTCTGGCTTACGAACCATGACGCCACCAGCGCTTTAAGCGAACCACCCAAACGCGCCCATTGACCCTCGTGCGATCCTGCTCCTCCAATCCCCGCCAAGACGCAGGTGCCATTAGAACTTAAGATGCGCCGGCGCTCTGAGAACGAATGGTTGCTGACGTTATCGAAAATAAGGTCGTAACGTTGCGCACTCTGGCTGAAATCCTCTTTCGTGTAGTCAATGACGCGATCTGCGCCGATAGATCGGACCATAGCCACGTTCCGCGTACTGCACACGCCGGTCACATCTGCACCGAATGACTTGGCGATCTGTACAGCGAAAGTACCGACACCTCCCGACGCACCATTAATCAAGACCTTCTGCCCCGGCTGAATCTTTCCTTTGTCGCGAAGACCCTGCAATGCGGTGAGTCCGGCTACAGGTACAGACGCCGCTTGCTCAAAGGTTACTTTATTGGGCTTCACAACCAATCTTGACTCGGAAGCACACGCATACTCGGCAAGGGCCGCTCGGCACGCGCCGAACACCTCGTCGCCTGGTTTGAACTGGGTTGCGTTCCTGCCGACCGCTTCAACGTGGCCGGACACATCCACGCCTAGCCGTGCGTTCCTTGGTTTGCGCAGCCCGGTCATCGGGCGAAGCGGGAGCGGGCCTCGCATGAGGTGCCCGTCAACCGGATTGAGGGAAGCCGCGCGAACTCTGATCAAAACTTCATTGTCCTTGGGAACGGGTTTTTCAATCTCCTCACACTTGAGAACATCCGGCGAACCGTAATTAGAATAGACAATTGCTTTCATGTGGAGGTTCTTCTTCTACGCCGCCCCGACTATATCTTGCAGGAAGGGAAAGTCGAAGGCCAAGTCCGTAAACAGCAAAGGATTCCGCGTTTTCGATGCAGTGGTGTTTTTCAACTGTTGCAGGCAGCGCGGGCGGATGGAAGTTGGGTGCAAGAGGACACCTCCATTGTTGAACTATACGCACCTAGAGAGCGCTTTGTTTCGTAGTATGTATGGGTTCTCTGGCTGACGCATTACGACAAAAATGAAACGTCTTGCTTACATTGATTGGATGCGCGGGCTGGCGTGCGTGCTGATGTTTCAGACGCATTGCTACGACTCGTGGATGAGCCCGGAGGCGAAGAAATCGTCGTCGCTCATTGGGTGGTCGCGGCTAGGTGGAACGCTGCCGGCGCCGCTGTTTATTTTTTTGGCAGGCGTGTCGTTTGCTCTGGTGACACAAAAACTTCGCGAGAAGGGAATCGCACGAAACGCGATTGCGAGGCAGACGATCTGGCGCGGCGCGGAAATCTTCGGGATGGGACTGCTATTTCGCGTGCAGGAGTTTGCGCTGGGCTATCCGTGGTCGCCGTGGACGGACTTGCTGCGCGTCGACGTGCTAAACATCCTCGGGGTTTCCATGATGGTGATGGGAGTGTTGTGCTGGGCCGCAGGGAATGGCGATGCTGCTGAGGCAAGAGTCCGAACACTAGCCGCGGGAATTCTTGCGGCGGTGATTGCGGCCATGGCGACGCCGCCGCTTTGGACGACGCATTGGCCAAAGTTCCTACCCTGGCCCCTCGAGTCTTACATCAATGGCGTGCATATATTTAAGGAGCCGCAGCCATGGCTCTTTCCTTTGTTTCCGTGGTCGGCATTTGCATTCGTGGGACTCGCGGTGGGCTTTTTTCTGTCTTCGGATTTTGCGCGTCGCAGGGAAGGGCTTGCGTTCGCCGCGCTCGGGGGCGCTGGAATCGCTGCGTGCTACTTGTCGATCTTGTTCGATTCGTCGCGCGTGCGGCTGTACGCGGTTTACGACTACTGGCATAGCAATCCAAATTTCTTGCTGCTGCGCTGCGGCGTCTTGCTGATCATTCTTTTCTTGGTTTACGCCTGGTGCCGGTGGGGACTGGCGCAGAAGGGATTCAGCCCCATCATCCAGCTCGGAAATACTTCGCTGCTGGTGTATTGGGTGCACATTGAATTTGTCTATGGAAGATTCTCCATCCTGCCCAAGGGGCAGTGCAGCGCGCTAAAGGCCACGGCGGGACTGATTACGATTTTCCTGGCGATGCTGGGGCTTTCGCTGGCGCGCACAACGTGGAAAAAATGGCGGGTCAGGGCTTTACCGAAGAATCCTGCGGCAACTGCTGCGCCCGCGGGATCTTGATGATAACTTCGCCGGGCTTGGCGAGACCCAGCTCGTCGCGGGCAATTTTTTCGATTTTGCGGGGATCGGTCTTCAGCTCTCTTACTTCCTGCTCGAGCTGTAGATTTTCTTTATTCAACTGCTCCAGATCTGTGGTTACCTTCTTGATTTCCAGTTGCTTTCGGCGCATGGCCAAAAAGCCGTGCGTACCAAAAATGTCGTGCACCAGGAGGACTAGCACAAGCAGCGCGAGGAGCGCGCGGCCGTGTTGGCGCAGGAAGAGCGGCATGTTTTCGCCAGGACTTGTCTTCTTCAGTCTTGCAGAACCCATTGTGATGCGTCTCGCGTCAATTTTGCGGAAGCGGCGGCGCTTTCGGCTTCGACGTACAGGCGAAGTAGCGGCTCCGTGCCGGAAAGGCGCAGCAACATCCACGAACCGTCGTCGAAAACAAATTTTGCGCCATCGGTGCGGTCAATGGATACGACTTTCCGGCCGGCGAGTGTCGAAGCGTCAACAGCCACACGCTTGACGGCGTTTGCCTTTTGTTCGTCGGAAAGATGAAGATTTTCGCGGACCGGCCAGAATTCGCGGCCGAGTTTTTTGTACATGGCGCGAACCTGTTCGCCGATGGAGGCGCCGCGGGCGGCAATCATTTCCGCGACGAGCAAGCACGCAAGGATGCCGTCTTTTTCCGGGATGTGGCCGCGAATGGTGAGCCCGGCGCTCTCTTCGCCGCCCAGAGCAATTTTGTCTTCGCGAATGAGCTGGCCGATGTACTTAAAACCGACGGGCGTCTGATGGACGGTTTGGCCTTGCGACTTGGCGACGGCATCAATCATTTGAGTGGTCGCAACGCTGCGCGCCGCAGGCATTTTCCACTTGCGGGTTTCGACGAGATAGTCGTAGACCAGGGCAAGGACCAAGTTGGGCTGGATCCATGCGCCATCGCTATCAACGATGCCAAAGCGATCAGCGTCGCCATCGGTGGCCAAGCCAACGGTCGCCTTCGAATCCACCACGGCCTTGCGAAGCGGCGCGAGATTTTCTTCGGAAACGTCGGGGCCGGTGCCGTCGAACAGGCAATCGCGTTCGGTGCGCATGGCTTGCACGGTGACGCCGTGATCGATGAGCGTGCGGTCGAGATAGCCGGCGCCGCAGCCGTGGAGCGCGTCAACAACCAAGGATGGCTTGATTTTGCGCAGCGTCTCGAACTGAACGAGCTCTTCGAGGCGCTTCAAATAGTTTTCACGCAGATTGACTTTTTCGCCCCGCGGCGAATTTGATGCACCATGCGGAAGGGGCGGAACGCCGCCATTCGCGGCGAGTTTCGCGGCCCGCGCCTCGATGTCCTTGGTGACTTCCGGCAGCGCGGGGCCGGCATCGGCAGAGGAAAATTTCAGGCCGTGATATTGCGCGGGATTGTGGCTGGCGGTGAAATTGATGGCGCCATCGAGTTTGCGGCGCATGATTTCGAAAGCCACGGCCGGAGTGGGCGTGAACGTTTCGCAGAGCAGCGTGCGAATCCCGTGGTGCTGCAGGATGTCCACGGCGAGCTGAGAAAATTCTTCGGAGTAGAACCGCGTGTCGTAGCCCACCAGGATTGCGGGCTCTTTCGCTTTGGATTTCGCATGTTCCGCGATGGCAGTGACAGCCAAGCGCACGTTGGCGAAAGTGAAATCGTCGGCGATGAGGCCGCGCCAGCCGGACGTGCCAAACTTAATGGGCGAGGTCGCTCCTAGACTGGTGCTCGTGCTCATGAGGCCGTATTCTAGTCCTCCGCGTCATAGAGCGAAAGTCATAATGATGAGAAACCAATGAATCGAGCGGAAGCAAGGAACAAGAGGGTCGTTTTCATCACCTGCCCGACTCGTGCGCTGGCTCGCAAAATCGCTCGAGCTGCGGTGCAGACGCGCCTTGCTGCGTGCGTTAACGTCGTTCACAGCCCCGTCGAATCGTTTTATACGTGGAAGGGGAAGCTGGAGAAAGCGCGCGAATATCTGGTTATCATGAAGACGAGCGCAAAGCGGCTCGCTGCATTGGAATACGAAGTGAAACACCTTCACTGCTACGAGGTGCCGGAATTTATTGCCCTGCCGATTAGCGAAGGCTCGAAAGAATATCTTTCGTGGTTGAACGAAAGTGTCGCGAGAGCGCGTAAGAATCATAAATAGCCTGGGTTATTCGTAGCGCAGAGAAGCAACGGGGTCGACGCTGATGGCGCGCCGAGCGCGATTCCAATTATGAGTCGAGGAGTTCGGAGTCGTATTTTGAGAACACGGCGCGCAACGAGGCGGGAATGCGCTCTTTCATCCCATGAATTTCCTGAATTAAGCGGTAGATGTTGGCGGTCATTACCAGCAGATAGCGCGTCGGAGCGGGACCTGGATTCCAATATGTGTGAGGCGTTCCACGCGGCACGAACACGGCCGACCCCGCGTGGGCCTCGATTTCCTCCGTGCCAACCCGAACGCGGAGAGCGCCTTCCAAGACGTACCAAGCTTCGTCGTCGCTGCGATGAAGATGCGGCGGGGCGATGAGACGAGGTGGACCTGGAGGACCGCCTGGGTCGCGCCACTCGGCGATCACAAAGGCATCGGTAACCGAACCGATGACTTGCCCAGCGAGTGGAGAAGCAATTTTCGTCCAGCTCATAGGCTTGCCAGCTTGCAAAAGATCAAGCGCGGCTATACATAGAGCAGCGCCTGGTCGAGGTCGGCGATGATATCTTCAACATCCTCGATGCCCACAGACAGACGCACCAGGCCTTCCGTGATGCCCACGCGATCCTGAATTTCCTTGGGCATGGAAGCGTGGGTCATCATTGCGGGAAGCGAAATCAAGGTTTCCACGCCTCCGAGGCTTTCGGCGAGCGAGCAAAGCTTGAGGTGGTTCAGGAGTCGCCGCGCGGCATCCAGCGAACCTACGTCGAAGGAAAGCATCGCTCCCGGGCCCTTCTGCTGGCGGCGGGCCACTTCGTGTTGTGGATGAGACTGCAGGCCCGGGTAGAAGACCTTTTTTATTTTTGGATGAGCATCGAGATGGCGCGCCACGGTAATGCCATTGGCATTGTGTTGGAGCATGCGGACGGCCAGGGTCTTGATGCCGCGCGAAACGAGGAAGCAATCCATGGGAGACAGTCCCGTTCCGGCCGAGCGCTGGATGAAATAAATCCTTTCCGCATCTTCGGGACGCGTTAGCACCACTGCTCCGCCGGTGGAGTCACTGTGGCCGTTCAAATACTTTGTCATGGAATGCACAACGATGTGCGCGCCTAGCTCGATGGGACGCTGCAAATAAGGACTGAGAAAGGTGTTATCGACGGCCACCGTGAGGTTGCGCTCGCCGGCCAGCTTGGAAATCGCCGCGATATCGGTGACGCTGAGAGTGGGGTTGGCCGGCGTCTCGATGTAAATCATTTTCGTATTGGGGCGCAACGCGGTACGCACAAAATCAGGAACGGACGTGTCCACGAAGCTGAATTCGAGCCCGAAGTGCACCAGGAGCTGCGTCGAAAGGCGGAACACGCCACCGTAAACCGCTTCGGAAAGAACTACATGATCGCCCGGACGCAGTAGCCGGAAGACGGCGTCAATACCAGCCATTCCGGAAGAGAAAACGTAAGCGCTGTGGCCGCCTTCCAGTTTGGCAACGGTGCGCTCCAGCGCTTTGCGATTCGGATGGTTCGTTCGCGCGTAATCGTATCCTTTGTTTTTCCCCAGCTCTTCATTGATGTACGTGGACGTCTGATAGATGGGCGCGACGATGGACCCAGTGGCGGGATCGGGCTCCTGCCCGACATGAATGGCGTTGGTGGCAAAACCCATTGTGCTCTCCTTGCGAATGCTGTCCTGATTGTGACGCCGTCATTTGGACGTCCGGCGCTGACGGTTTGGGGTAAATTTCAAATTGGCCGCGCCCTCATCTCGCCTGCCGAGTAGTTTCTAGAGAACTTACAGGAGCCATATTGATGAGTCAAATCGCCGTTGTCCGGGGTTTCCACGGCAGAGCAGCGCCGGGGCAGCACACTAATCGCGAGCGGCATCCAATCTTAACGCGGCGACACTTGACCTAGCCAGCCGTTCCGTAGACCATGGAGTCCATCGACTTTATGCGATTGCAGGGAAAGTTTTTTGCTTGTGTTTGTATCGCTGCTTGCGCGGTGATTGCCAATGGGGTGGCAGGCCAGGATCCGCCGGCACCGGCGTCCAAACCGAAAGCACCGCCTCCCGCTGGCGATGCGCAGACTCGCATCACCATCGAAGTGACCGGCGGTGAGAAGAGCATTCCCGTTGAGAACGCCAGCGTGTACGTGAAATTCATTGAAGAACGGTCGCTAAGGAAGGACAAGAAGCTGGAAATGAATGTGAAAACCAGCCGCGACGGCATCGCTCACGTTCCGAACGCGCCAATGGGAAGAGTTCTGGTCCAGGTTGTCGCCGAAGGATGGAAGACGTATGGACACTGGATGGATATCACTGACCCAAAGCAGACGATCAAGGTGCATCTCGAGCGGCCGCCGAAGTGGTACTGAGGGGGCATCCGGGCCAGTCGTTGAGAATCAACAGTTTAAGAAAAGCAAAAGAAAAACTCTTCTCCTCGATTCATGACTTGAGATCTTTCCACGACTTGGTTTCCTAATGTCAGGGAGTTTTTTGCCGGCGTACATGCGTGTGAAAAAATAAAATTGCACACAAATGGTGCAAAGAGGAGAAGGGTGTTGAAGGGCGGGAAGTTAGCTGTTCGCGGAGAAGGGATTTCCACAACCTTATCAACATTCGTGTTGAAATCTTAACGCAGAAGAAATATTTTACGCGAACTTCGGCATGCATCTTGCCCTGTCGCCGGCAATGTAATTTTTGACCGGTACGAAATCAGAATGGTACAGTACAAATTTGGCGGCAGTCGATGACAGAAACCTACGACGGACCGTTTTCCCTCCTCCAAATGTTCTGGGGCAGCATTACTGCGCGGCCGCTGCGTAGTGTTTTGAGCGTGATCGCCATTGCAATCCAGGTGATTCTCATCTTGATGATTGTCGGTCTCACTTCGGGGGTTGTTTCCGAATGGGGAAAGCGTGTCGAGGGTGTCGGCGCGGACATCCTGGTACAGCCGCCCAACTCCTCGATTTTTTTCGCTTTCGTTAGTGTCGGGATGCAGGAATCGCTGGGAGAAAAAATTGCCGCGCTAAGTGGCGTCGATGAGGTTGCGCCAACGGTCATCCTCACGGAACCAAAGCACTTAGTGATGGTGTATGGAATCGATTACAAGGGGTTCAATGCGCTGAGCAAGGGCTTTCTGTTTCGCGACGGGCGGCCATTTGAGGGACCGGACGAAGTAATTGCCGACGACATCATCGCGCAAACGCGTCACTTAAAGGTGGGAAGTCAGATAACGCTGTTAAATCATGCTTTTACGGTCTGCGGGATCGTCGTACACGGGAAAGGCGCGCGATATTTCATTCCCATTCGGACGGCGCAAGAGATTGCCGGGGCGGAGAAGCGCGTTTCAATGTTTTACGTGAGAAGCAAAGGAGACACGGAAGCCACGCGCGCGCAAATCCTTAAATTGATGCCGGAGAACAGTGTCCGCTCGTTATCGGAGTACGTGACATTAATGACTTCCTCGAATTTGCCGCAGTTGCGCCCCTTCACACGCACGATGGTGGCGCTGGGAATCGTCGTGAGCTTCCTCGTGGTCCTCCTGAATATGCACACCATGGTGATGGAACGCACGCGCGAGATCGGCATTCTGAAAGCGCTGGGCTTTTCTCGATTCGACGTCGTTCGAATGCTGCTGGGTGAGACTCTCGTTCTCACACTGCTCGGAACCGGCTTCGGCATTGCGCTTACCTTCCTCACACAAGCCATTCTGAAAGAAGCAAAACCGGACCTACCGATCTTGATTTCTTCTTCCTGGCTTTTCGCCGCTGCCCTTCTCGCTCTTGTCGGTGCCTCCGCCGGAGCCATCTATCCCGCTCTCCGCGCCGCCAGCTACGATCCGGTTGTCGCCCTAGCCTACGAATAGCGCAGATTCAGCGTCCCGCTCAGCATACGTTTGGGACAGAGGATTGCTCTGCGAGCCTGAAATTGATAGGTTCTAGTCCATCTTGGTCGCGGTGCGTCGAGAAGCCCGCCGCCTTGACCTTGGTTCTATAGCTCTCATGGAAGGCGTCTCGCATCGGTTGCAGCGGGAATGGAATTCCGGGCGGAGCGGCGACGGTTCCGCCCGGTACGTTTTCTGGTGAATGTGTTGAATCTCATGGATGAAAAACAAATGGCCTCTTCCCCGGGCAAGCACTATCAAGCCCGGATTCTTGAGCGCCGGGACATTTCGCCCGATCTTTGGATCGTTCGAATCGACCCTGGGGGGCCGTTCGAATTCCGCGCCGGGCAGTATGCGACCCTGGGAGTCGCGCACGAGGGAAAACGCCTAGAAAGGGCCTACTCTATCGTTTCCTCTCCGTATGAAGACGCGCTCGAGTTTTTTGTCGAGCTGGTCCCGCAAGGAGATCTGACCCCCGACCTATTCAAGCTAAAAAAGGGCGATACCCTGATGTGCAGAAAAATTGCCAAGGGACGCTTTATGCTGGATTTGCGCAGCGGCAGAACCAATCACCTACTGGTCTCCACGGTGACCGGCATCGCCCCGTTTGTGAGTTACGTTCGAACGCTTTATCGGGACTGGAAGAGTGGCGACAGCCCCATGCCCGGGAACCATAAGCTGTACTGCCTACAGGGCGCCAGCCGTTCGTGGGAGTTCGGCTATCGCGAAGAATTGGAACGCTACTCGAACGAAGCGCCGTGGTTCAAGTACGTTCCCACAGTGAGCCGGCCGTGGGAGGATTCGAATTGGAAAGGCGAGACAGGCCGCGTGGACGATTTGTTACGAAAATATGCTTATGAGTGGGGGTTGCGGGCGGAAGAAACGACGGCTTATCTGTGTGGGCATCCCGTCATGGTAGAGAATGCGAGGGGGATTCTCGAGCGAGCCGGTTGGAAGAAGGACACGGTGTTTGAAGAGGTTTATTTTCAAGAGGCCAAAAGTGGCTCAGCCGGGGCGGGCTAGCGCAGCAAATTCCGGCTTACCTTGCTTGGCAAAAATCGTAAGAATTCTTACGATTCAAATCTAATCCTCTAATCCCGAAAATTTAGTAACGACCTTCGCGCCGCGAATTTCAAGCGGCCGGGCCGTGCTCCTCAAGCTGGATGGTTACGTCTTCGATGGTCGAGAGCGGGCAGAGAACGTGAACTTTCTGGTCCGGCGCGTCGACGTCAATCTGCAGTCGCGCTCCTTGAGTGCGTATCCGCACGTGTTCGTCATGATCGTCCACTTCAACAAATTCAGTATCTGGATACTTTTTCAGTTCTTTGACGATGGCGCGAAGGATCGGCATGGCTTGGCGCGCCTGCTCGGAGCCGTGCCGCAGATGCTCGGTTGGCACGAAATGCAGGACCATGGGGACGGCGGCGGCGGGAACCCATAGATGAACGTGAGAGCCGCCGGCACGGTATTCGTCAACGTCAATGCGGATCACGCCTTCCCGCATGGTGTAAGCGCCTGCGAGGACGAAAGTTCCGCCAACTGTGAGAGCTGCTTTCGCGAGTAACATCATATTTACCTCCAGCCGGTCCTAGTCGGTGACGTTTTTGGAATCGAGCCAGACGCGCACGGTGTTTTCATGGTCTTTCACGGAGACAAGCTCGGTGTCGCCCTGCGTGGAGAGAGCATGAAGCGCGGCGACAAGGTCCAATTCATCCTTGCCGGCGGAAAAGAGCGCGTCGATGACCTTCATGGGAACCTTGACTTCGACTTCGGACTTCTTGGAATTCTGTTTGTCGAGGACGTGGACGATCAGGTGGTTACTCTGTTTGGCCACGCGCACGTCGCAATCGTTACTCTGCACGGTGACGAATTCGCCGTCCTTGGTGGTGCGGATGGCGTCGACGAGTGCGCGCAGGTCGACATCGTTGACGTGGGCGTTGTCGATCTTGACCTTGCCGTCATGGATGCGGTCCTGATGGATAGCGGGGAGAACCTTTTCCGCCAGTTCGAGAGGGACGTTGACGCGGACGGTCTCGCCTTTGGCGTCCGAGCTGATAACGCGGACGTGCAGCCAGCGGTCTTTGGATACAGAAGTCGTAGATTGTCTCGTACTTGGCGGCGCGGCGGTGGTCTGCGCAAGTGCGCCGAGGGGCGACAGGAAAAGAGCCGTACTAGCGATGAGAGCGATCTTGGCGAATGAAATCTTGTAGCGGTCAAGCATGACAGCACACCTCCTAGCCGGCGCTGGGCCGGTTCCTTGGAGATAGGTACGAGAGTGCCCCCAATAAAGTTTCCTGGTTTGCTGGACATCATCCGAATGGAGCTGTAAGACGTTGAAACGTCCCGGTTTAAGCGACCGGGAGGCATCCGGCCCAATGGTAGGGAAAGTCAAAGATCGAAGAAGAATTGGGATTTATCGTCCGGGCCGTTTGTGCACACAGTTCTTGACCTCGTGGCTGCGTGGGAGTACGGTTCCCTTACTTCCCCGGGGGAAGTCCCCTTTGGGGCTCCCACGCACCACAGTTCCATGCTTTCCACAAGGAGGAGAACATGCATTCACGCCTCGTTACTTGCACCATCAACCCGGCCAAGCTAAATGAATTCAAGAACGCACTGAACAACCAGTTTTTGCCGCGTATCCAGGCGCAGCCCGGATTCGTTGATAACATCGAGTCGTTGGACCCGGCCACAGGTCAATTCAGCTGCATGACATTGTGGAGAACCGCGTCTGACGTCGAGAACTACGACAACGGGCTGTTCAAGGAAGTGGCAACCAACCTGGTGCCACTCATGCAGGGAAATCCAACCGTACAGACGCTTCCCGTTGAGAACTCCTCAGCACACCACCTGAAAGCTGGAAGAGCCGCGGCATAAGACTGACGATGGCCAGACGGGCGGGCCGATCACGGTTCGCCCATTTTCTTTTGTGACCGATTTTATGGCGGATGCCACATCACTGCCACCACTCGGACAGACGCGGCCAGCGGCCTTGGTCTACCGATGAGCCCTTTGGGCTCGGCGGCCCCCGAAGGCGTGGATGGTCCTGGTACCGGCGACAACCTCACCGCCATGCGGGAGTCCTTTTGATTTCATAACGAGGTCGGCTCCTTGGACCCGGGTAGACTTGGCGTGATGAGCGACCAAGGCTCGGGAGGAAGGAGCCGAACGATGAAGATTATAGGCTGTGATTTTCATCCGGGCTATCAGCAGATTGTCATGTGGGACAAGGCGACGGGAGAGATGTTGGAGAGGGCGCTGAGTCACGAGAGAAAGG
>QHZD01000023.1 GCA_003225315.1 Acidobacteriota bacterium | reverse complement strand
CTGCTTGCTGATGGCCCGCAAAATCACTTCCTGTACTTTCATCGCCCGCTCCATGGCGACCCCGGTGTAAACCATCCCGGCAACCTCCCGGAATGCGGTCTACACCCAGCCGCCTCTCAAAAGCGGACATTTCACATGCTAATCAAGCGGACATATCATGTGCTAACGACACACTCCCATCTTTCCCTTGACAGATTGCCGTTCCTCAGGTACACTGCGGGTTAGGTATAGTTGTCGTTAATCCTTTGCGTCTGTTCAACGTCCACCGCCCAACTTCAAATTGACCAGCCAGTTGCACAATTTTGGTGCAACGTAAGTCTCTTTAGAATGAACACTTACAAAAGTGTGTCAAGGCAAAGGACTTTAACCCCCTTTGGAATCAACACTTGTGAAAAAAGGCCGGGTGGGGGGAGGGGTGCTCGGCGGTACTGACCAGCCGCATCCCTCGCAGATCGGCTCCCCTATCTGCACGACTAGGAATGCGCTACATTGGAAGATTGCTCAACGGTCCGCAGCATCCATAGTGCGTGCGGTTCAGGAACCTATGCCCGATCTGCTTCCATCTCTAGTCATCGTTGGCCGCCCCAACGTAGGCAAGTCCACGCTCTTCAACCGTTTGACCGGCACGCGCCGCGCTATCGTCACCAATGAGCCTGGCATTACTCGCGACCGCATCTACGGCAAAGCGGAGTGGCGCGGCCGCGCACTCGAAGTCGTCGATACCGGCGGCATCGTGCCGGACGACAAAGCGCTTATCCCCCAGGAAATTCTTCGCCAGGCCCACGTAGCCATCAAGAAAGCGGCGCTCCTCGTTCTGGTGGTTGACAGTCAGGCCGGCCTTACGCCCCTCGACGAAGAGCTAGCCCGGCTCCTGCGCACCACCGCCAAACCGTTTTTTATCGCCGTAAACAAAGTGGATTCCCTGTCGCAAGAATCCAACGCCGCCGTCTTCCATCGCATCGGCGTCCCCATCTTCCCCATCGCCGCCGAGCACGGCACCGGCGTGGATGATCTGCTGGATGCCGCGCTCGAGCAGGTCAGCGTCGTCCCGTCAGGCGAGGAGGAAAAACAACCTGACACCATCGAGGTCGCCATCATCGGCCGGCCCAACGTTGGCAAATCCACGCTGCTGAACCGCATGGTTGGAGAAGAACGCTCCATCGTCTCTCCCATTCCCGGAACCACCATGGACAATGTGGATACGGAAATCGCGCGAGATGGCCGCGATTATCGTTTCGTGGATACCGCTGGAATTCGCCGCAAGGGCAAGACAACGCTCGTCGCGGAAAAACTCAGCGTGGTCATGGCTCGCCGCGGCCTGGAGCGCTGCGATGTCGCGCTTCTCGTCGTGGACGGCGAGCAGGGCGTCACTCAGGGCGACGCACAAATCGCCAGCTACGCCGAAGAGTCCAGCCGCTCCGTCGTCATCGTTATCAACAAGTGGGATCTCGCCGTCGTCGCCGCGCGCGAGGCTGCGTCACGCGATGCCGCCACCGCCAAAGGGAAATCCAAGCGCGCTCCCGGCGAACGCCACAAACCGGAAAACTTTGACGCTGGCCGTCTGATGTTCGACTACGAAAAAATGATCCGCGCCAAATTGAAATTCCTGAGCTACGCGCCGATTGTTTTTCTTTCGGCAAAGACCGGCGAACGCACCGAAAAACTTTTCCCTCTCATCAATCAATGCTGGGAAGCGCGCCGCCGCCGCATCGCCACGCCGGCGCTCAACAATTGGCTCAAGGAAGAAGTCGACCTGCAGCGCGGCACCACGCCAAAAGCGCGCCCCGTACGCATCTACTACATCACGCAAGCGAAAATCGCGCCGCCCACGTTCCTTCTTTTCACAAATCAGAAAGCCCCGCTGCATTTCAGCTACCAGCGTTTCCTCGAAAACCAGCTTCGCGCCAAGTTCGATTTCGTTGGCACGCCGGTCCGCTTCATCCAGCGCCTCCGCAAACGCGATCGCGACTCCCGTGGAGGTGACTCAGACGGTGCCGAATGAATGCTCCCTCTACATCAATCCATCGCAAACTGCTACGATAGCGGCGTCCCCAGGCAGGGCTTCAGATGCCAAACAACGGCACAGCTACGCAAGTCGCCACGGAGAAAAAACTCTATCGCATCGGCGAAGTCAGCCGCCTCGCGGATCTAAAACCTTTCGTTCTGCGCTATTGGGAAACCGAATTCCCCATGCTGCAGCCGGTCAAAAGTTCCAGCGGCCATCGTCTCTATCGCCAGGAAGACGTGGACATGGTGTTCCGCATCAAGCGCTTGCTCTACGACGAAGGATTCACCATCGCGGGAGCGCGCCGGTTTCTGCGCGGGCATGAAGGGAATTGGGACGCGGAGAGCGCGGGCGTGAGCCATGCGGCGGAAGGCTCGGCGCAGTTGTTGAACCGCAAAATGCTGCTCGATTTGCGCGATACGCTGCGCACTTTCTTGACGCTGCTCGAACGGCGGTGATACCTTGGAGGTGCTGATTCCCTCCCCGATTTGGCCTCGTGGTTTCGTTGGCCTGTCGCGGTCAGCTTACCGGTCGGGACGTAGCGCAGCCTGGTAGCGCGCACGCTTGGGGTGCGTGAGGTCGCTGGTTCAAATCCAGTCGTCCCGACCATTCTAAAGTCCGCCACAATGATCCGTCCCAAGAAGATTTTTCTCCTAGCGCTTCTACTGCCGTTCGTCGCGCTCGCTGCTTGGCTCGCTTATCACGAAACGCGTGTCCCACAGAATGAGAAGGAAGCGCTCAATCGCATGATCGAGTTGCAGAAACAGGGAAGATACGAGAAGGCAGCGCAAGTAATGCAAACCTGGATGAGCGATAGTCGGCGCGACATTTCTCACGATGGGTTCATGTATGAAGAAATCGCAATCGTCTACATTGCGAGAGCTTACAAGAAGCCGCGTTCAAGAGACGAATCCATTCGGCGAGCGGAAGAAAACCTCCAAAAAGCGCTCAGCTTTTTCGACAAGCAAACCCAGAACGACCTTAGTCTTGATCCGTTTGGAATCGGGGAGGGGTACGAAACTCTGGCCGACGTCTCTGATCAAGACAAATGCCGACTGTATGAAAAGGCCCGTGCGCTTTTTGTGCGACAGCTACCTATGATAAAGGAAGATTCGTACACGGCTTACGGACACACAACGCAGCTGGAACCGGTCCGGCGTGACGTTAAGAAGCATCTCAGCGCAGTCAACGTGAAGTCCTCGAAGGCAGGTTGCCAAACGCACTCAGATCAGTGACAAGTATGAAGCACATTCTTCTTACCAACGATGATGGATACCAGGCCGAAGGGCTGCGGGCGCTGGCAGCGGCGCTGGAGGGATTTGCCACCGTGAGTATTGTGGCGCCGAGCCGGGAGCAGAGCGGAACGGCGCAGTCGCTGACGCTGCGGCAGCCCATCGTTTGCAACAAAATCGCGGAGCGCGAGTGGGCCATCGACGGGACCCCGGCGGATTGCGTGATCGTGGCGCTGCACAAACTCTTGCCGGAAAAGCCGGACATGGTGATTTCCGGAATCAATCACGGCGCGAATCTCGGGGAAAACGTCTATTACTCCGGAACCGTGGGCGCCGCGCGGGAAGGCGCGCTGCACCACATTCCGTCGGTGGCGATGTCCCTGTGCTCGAAAAAAGAAAAAGCGAAATTTGAAAATTCCGCGCGGGTGGCGCGGGCCGCCGCGGAGATGATTTTGAAGGAAGGATTGCTGGACCAGGTTTTGCTCAACGTGAACGTGCCGGAGCCGTGGAACGGCGAGGTGAAATTCACGCGCCAATCGCAAAAAATCACCCGCAACCAGTTGACGGAAGGAAAAGATCCGCGCGGCCGCAGCTACTTCTGGCTATACGAACAAAAGCTGGACAAAAACGTGGAGCCGGACACGGATTACGCCGCGATTTTCTCCGGCGCTGTTTCCATCACGCCGCTGCACCTCGATCCCACGCACACCGAATCGCTGAATCACCTTTCGCGCTGGGCGAAATCAATCGCTGCGGCCTTCCACAAATAGAGCACGTAGAGGACAAGAAGAGAGATTCCTCGACTTCACGGCCGACGTTCGCCACGCGAACGAAAGAAAAAATCGGCCGCTCCGCTCGGAATGACGGTTTGATGGGTTCGCCGAAATTAGTCAGTCTTGGCCGCGGATGGAGCGATGAGCGGCACATTGTTTTTCTGCATGGCGTCGTTGAGCGCAGGTACGTCTTTCGACAAAACCTCGCGCCACTTCGCAAGTTGCGATTCGAGCTGCAGGTCGAGTTCGGCGTAGACGCCGAGTTCGCCTTCCGTCGGCGGCGCGTCCGCGCTGTCTACTGCGTTTTGCAAATAGCCAAGTTTGCTGTTGAGCTTTGTCGGGTAGTTCAGTTCGTCCTCGCTGGCTTTGGAATTCACCTGGATGAGTTCTTCCTCGATCGCGCTGATTTTTTTGCGGAGATCACCGGCAGCGGCGACCACCGGCTTCGCGGGATCGCTCGAACCGAGACGCTTTTCGAGCGCCTGCAACTGGCCGCGGAGATCGCGGATCGCCAGAATGGCTTTGTTCATTTCGTCCTGGCGGTCGCGCATTCGGAGCATCAGATCGAACTGCTTGCGTAAATCGTCCGCCGAAGTCTTGACGCGCGGATCCATGAGCACTTCGAGAGGAGCAGTGACACTCCTCGCTCCCACGGTCAATCGCACTTGATAATTGCCCGAAAGAACGAGCGGGCCGCTCGGTGCGCCTTCGTCATAAATGGCGGCGGGAATTTTCTTGGGCGGTTCGTAGTGCAGATCCCAGGTAAATTCATTCAGCCCGGCCTTCGCCGGAATGTGTTCCGCGGCTTCGTCTCTCTCCCATTCGTCGGAGCCGCCTTCCTTTTTCTTTTCCTCGCTGGTGAACGCGCGAATGACTCTTCCTTGCGCGTCCAGGACTTCCAGCTTGATGTCCTCTTTGGGCTCTTCCTTCAAGTAGTAGTAGAGCGAGGCGCCGTCGGGAGGATTTTCTCCGATGGCGTAGCGGCGGCGGCGCGCGCGTCCCATGCGCGTGCGAATGGCGGGACGCGAGGTAAACAAGTGCACGTCTTCGGCGGCGATGGAGGCGTTCGCCTGGCGTAACGGGCTGATGTCATCGAGCACCCAGAACGCGCGGCCATGCGTGGCAACAACCAGATCGTCGCCGTGGATGATGAGGTCGTGGACCGGAGTGGTCGGCAGATTGAGCTGCAGCGCCTGCCAGTGCGCGCCATCATCGAAAGAAACCCACGCGCCCGTTTCCGTGCCGGCATAGAGCAGGCCTTTGCGTTTGGGATCTTCGCGCACGGCGTGGACGTAGGAGCCGTCGGGAAGTCCGGTGGCGATGGCCGACCAGGTCTTGCCAAAATCGGTCGTCTTGAAAATGTAGGGCTTGAAGTCGTCCAGCTTGTGGGCGTCGATCGCGGCGTAGGCGGTGCCGGCTTCGATCGCCGACGGCTCGATCAGGCTGATCATGGCCCATTCGGGAAAACCCTTGGGAGTGACGTTGGTCCAGCTTTTTCCATCGTCGCGCGTGACCTGAATCCAGCCGTCATCAGTGCCGACCCAAATCAAACCTTTTTGTTTCGGTGATTCCGCAACGGTGAAAATCAAATCGTAGAACTCAATGCTGGCCTGATCTTTGGTGATGGGGCCGCCGGAATCCTGCTGCTTCGATTTGTCATTGCGAGTGAGATCCCCGCCCAGCGTTTCCCAGGAATGGCCGCCATCTTTCGAGCGGAAGAGATACTGGGAAGAATGATAGAGAGTATTCGGATCGTGCGGAGAAAATACGATGGGCATGGTCCAGGTGTACCGATATTTTTGGACCGAAGCGTTGTAGCCGTCGGGATCGAGAGGCCACTGCTGGACGTTTTGCGTTTGATTGGTGCGGCGATCGAGCCTGGTGATATAGCCGAAATAGGAGCCGGCGTAGACGATATGTGAATCGCGCGGGTCAACTGCAACGTAGCCGCTCTCCCCTCCGCCGACGGCATCCCAGTCCGCGCGATCAATGTAGCCACGGTCGCTGGCGGTGGCGATACCGACGGAAGAATTGTCCTGCTGCGTGCCGTAGACGCGGTACGGAAAATCGTTGTCGGCGGTCACGTGATAAAACTGCGCGGTGGGTTGATTATTTTGGGTGGACCAATTTTTCCCGCCGTCGATGGAAATTGTCGCGCCGCCGTCATTGCCGTTGATAAGGCGATTGGGATTGTGGGGATCGATCCACAGGCCGTGGTGGTCGCCGTGGGGAGCGTTGAGGCGCTCGAAGGATTTGCCGCCATCGTTCGAACGGAAAAGACCGGTGTTGGCGATGTAAACCTTGTTTGAGTCTCTCGGATCGGCCCAAACGTGCGTGAAATACCAGGCGCGCTGGCGGAAGCGATGATCGTCGTTGATCAGAGTCCAGTTGGTGCCGCCATCATCGCTGCGGTAGAGACCGCCTTTCTTCGCTTCGATCAGCGCGTAGACGACATTGGAATCCGCGCCGGAAACGGCCACACCGATGCGGCCGAGCGGGCCCTCAGGCATGCCGTTGCCTTCGACGCGCTTCCAGGTGGTGCCGTCGTCGTTCGAACGATAGAGGCCGTCCTTGTCGCCGCCGCTGTTGAGCATCCAGGGCGTGCGGTAGCCTTCCCACATCGCGGCGAAGAGAACGTGTGGATTTTGCGGATCGAAAACGATGTCGATGCCGCCGGTGCGGTCATCGAGATAGAGAACTTTCTCCCAGGTCTTGCCGCCATCGCGAGTGCGGAAAATGCCGCGGTCGGTGTTTTTGCCGTAGGCGTGGCCAAGAGCAGCGACGAAGGCGACGTCGGGATTCGTGGGATGGACGATGACTTTGCCGATTTGACGCGAGTCTTTCAAGCCGACATTGTTCCAGGTTTTGCCGCCGTCGTTCGAACGGTAAACGCCGTCGCCGAAGGAAATGTTGCCGCGAATGCAAGCTTCGCCGGTGCCGACGTAAATGACATTGGGATCCGATTCGGAGACTGCGATGCTGCCGATGGAGGAGGTGGTCTGCTTGTCGAAAAGAGGATCCCAGGAAACGCCGCCGTCCGTGGTTTTCCAAACGCCGCCGGCAACCGCGCCAAAATAATAGGTATTCGGCTGGCTCGACACACCGGTCACGGCAAGGGCGCGCCCGCCGCGAAAGGGCCCGATGAGGCGCCACTTCATTCCGCCGTAAGTTTTAGGGTCGATTTGCGGGGCGTTCTGCTGGGCGTCGACAAAGACTGGAACTACGAGCATCAGGAAGCAAACAAGCAGAACGAAATAGACGGGCTGGCAAGACGCTTTCACACACACCTCCAGAGATAGAAACGGAAAACCAAGAATGTTATCGCTACGCGGTGTTAGACGGAAGCGTTTTTAGTTGGAGTGCAGGTTGCGATACGATGCTGGCGCGGTGAGCGGACAGAAAACATTTGACGTTGTGGTGATTGGAGCGGGCGTCTTTGGCGCGTGGACGGCGTGGCACCTCGCCAAACGAGGACAGCGCGTAGCGCTGATTGATGCGTATGGTCCGGCGAATTCGCGGGCGAGCTCCGGAGGCGAAACGCGCATCATTCGAATGGGCTACGGCGCGGATGAGCTGTACACGCGTTGGTCGCAGAAATCGCTGGCGCAATGGAAAGACTTTTTTGCGGCGACACATGAGCCGCTTTTTCTCGAAACCGGCGTGCTGTGGATGGGCGGTAACAAAGACGAGCGATTGCGGCAAACCGGCGAGACGTTAAAGCGATGCGGAGTGACATTCGAGGAGCTGGACCGCGCAGCGCTAGAGAAGCGGTATCCGCAAATAGCGTTTGATGGCATTGGACACGGCATCTTTGAGCCAAAGAGCGGTGCTCTGATGGCGAGACGCGCGGTGGCCGCAGTGGTTGAAGATTCGGTGCGGCTTGGCGTGGAATACCACTGCGCGCAGGCAATGAATCCGCGAGAGGCTGGCCGGGTGGAACACATTGCGACGAGCCGGGGCGAACGGATCGCCTCGGAAGAGTTTGTGTTTGCCTGCGGACCGTGGCTTGGCAAGGTTTTCCCGGATGTTCTTGGCTCGCGGATTTTTCCTTCGCGGCAAGAAGTGTTTTTTTTCGGCATTCCGGCGGGCGATACGAGCTTCGCGGCACCGGCACTGCCGACCTGGCTTTTTCAGGAAGACCTGGTTTACGGAATGCCGGGCATCGAGGGGCGGGGATTGAAGATTGCATTTGACGAACATGGAGAACGAGTTGATCCGGACACGCAATCGAGGATTGTTTCGCCGGCGATGACGGAGTTGGTGCGAAAGTATGTGGCGCGGCGGTTTCCTGCGCTCAAAGATGCGCCGATTGTGGAAACGCGCGTCTGCCAATACGAAAATACTTCGAACGGAGATTTTTTAATTGACCGGCATCCGGAAATGGAAAACGTGTGGTTTGTGGGGGGCGGGTCGGGGCATGGCTTCAAACACGGCCCGGCAGTGGGAGAATACGTGACGGGCCAGTTGGTCGATGGCGCGCCGGCGGAGGCGCGGTTTTTGCTGGAGACAAAGTCGACCACGCAGAATCGCGCCGTCTATTGAGACGGCGGACAAAGGAGTCGTTGATGCGCCGAGTCTCACTTGTGCTGATTTGTACGGTTTGTTTTTCACCCTTGCTTCGGGCGCAAAAACTGAAAGACGACATTTCCTGCTACTCGGATCACAAGGACAATGCTCCCCCACAAGAAAAAACTTTGGGATGGCTACGAAATCTCACTAGGGCCCTCGCGAGATCCTGAAGCAGTAGAAGAAAAATGCACGGCTGCCATCTACAACAGTACGGGCCGTGTAGTGTTTCGCACCAACGGATTCAACGTGGTGTTCGATGAAGAACAGACGGGAAAAGATTTTGATGGAGACGGCAAGCCCGAAGTGGTGTTTCGGAACGATACGGGCGGGGGAATGCACTGCTGCTGGGGCTACATTGTTTATTCGCTTTCACCGAAGCCACACAAGCTCTTTGAGATTGCCATGGAAGGCCGCGTTGATTTTGAGAAAGACAAAGACGGAAAGATGGTGATCTGGAAGAGAACGGCTGGGCCTTATGGATTTACGTCGAATGCGAGAACCCCGTTTGCAGAAAAAGTTCTGCGCGTCCGTGAAGGAAAGCTGGTGGATGCAACGCCGGAATTCTGCGGGAAGATTTTGAGCGACGAGTCTGAAGACTACCAGGCCGATCAGCGCCAGCTGACACCTGAAAACCTGAAGAAATTGGAAACAACCGGGACTCGAGACTGGAACAACGAAGATACTGTGAGCGCGCTGCTATCGCGGGCGTTGCAATACGTGTTCTGCCAGAGATTTGACGAAGCCATGAAAGAGCTTGATTTGTGGCCTGAAGGCGACCGCGGGAAAATGAAAATAGGGTTCGCAGACGCTATTCGAGAGCAGTATCCCGAATTTGCGGCGAAGCTGCGCGAATCCGCTGAAAAGAAATAGCGAAAGAAACGCCTGGAGTATACTGACCGTCGCTACGCTGAACACCATCTTGCGGTGAAACTTCCGGCTTTGGCGTGCGTCTGGTACAAAAGGGTCGTTCTTGGTCTGCCGTTCCGACTCGCCACTTTGCAGATTCCGAAAGGTTGAAAATACGGAGGAGAAATGGTTTCGAAAACTGATCGAGCCAGCCGAGCATTCGCGCTGTTCGCAGCACTCGTGCTGATGTGGACTGCACCCGCCAACGCAGGGCCTTCCAGCGCGGCCGAGTTCAGAGTTCCCGTGGAGTATTATAAGCTGCCGAATGGACTGCGCGTGGTGCTCTCGCCGGATCATACTTCGCCGACAATTTGCATAGGCGTGTACTACCGGATTGGATTCCGGATCGAGCCGAAGGACCGGACAGGGTTCGCGCACCTGTTCGAGCACATGATGTTCCAGGGTTCGCAGAACCTGGGAAAGATGGAATTCATCAAGCTAGTTCAACAAAACGGCGGAATCCTGAACGGATCGACACGATTCGACTTCACGAATTACTTCGAAGTGCTGCCTGCAAACAAACTGGAGACCGCGCTGTGGGCCGAAGCAGACCGCATGGGCGGGCTGGCGGTGAATGAAGACAATTTGAAGAACCAGCAGGGCGTAGTCGGGAACGAAGTGAAAGTGAACGTGCTGAACCGTCCATATGGTGGCTTCCCGTGGATTGACATGCCGATGGCCGCGAACACCAACTGGTACAACGCGCACAACTTCTACGGAGACCTGAAGGACATCGAAGCGGCGACGCTCACGGACGTGCAGGCGTTTTTCAAAACGTACTATGCGCCGAATAACGCGGCGCTGGCGATTGTGGGAGATTTTGACGCCACGGAAGCGAAAAAATTTGTGGAGAAATACTTCGGGCCGCTGAAGGCATCAAATCTTCCCCCGCAACCGGGCTTGAGTGAACCGCGGCAGGAAAAAGAAAAGCGCATAACCAAGACCGATCCGCTGGCGAAGAGGCCGGCGATCGCCGTGGGTTACCACATGCCGGAACGCAACACGCCGGAATACTATGCGATGGCGGCGATCGATTCGATGCTGATCGAAGGCGACGACAGCCTGCTGCATCAGGAACTGGTGCAGAAACGCGGGATGACGGGCAGCGTCAATGGCGGGATCAACCTGCTGGGCAACGCGTACGACTACAACGGGCCGATGCTGTTCATCACCAACTTCGTGTATGACTTATCGACGAACCCGGACGCGATCCTGGGGGCGATTGATGGAGTCGTGGAACCTCTGCGCATGAAGCCTGTAGACCAAAAGACGCTGGATCGCGCGCTGGTGAAGCTGCGTTCGGATTTGTACGACACGATCGGGAGCCAGGGCGGGTTCGGACTTGTAGATCTGTTGGCGAGCTTTGCGCTGTTTGACGATTGAATTTGGAAAGGTCACTCCGGCACTCGTCCAGAAGACAGCAGAGGAATATCTGCGTCCAGGAAATCGAACGGTGATTGTTTTGAATCCGCAAGCTCAAACGCCCGCAGGAGCGCTCGCCGCGCCTGCCAAGAACCAGTGAGAGGAACGGAGAAAACATGAATCGGACATCCATACAGAGGTTCTTGCTGGTTTTCGCGGCGATGACTCTTGCCGCTGCCCCATCGTTTGCACAGAAGCAGACGCCACCCGCCGGAGGTCCGCCGAAGGCATTTACGTTGCCCGCGCACGAGAGTTACACCCTGCCGAACGGATTCCAGGTGACGCTGGTGCCGTACGGGGCGATTCCAAAAGTTACGGCGAGCCTGGTGGTGCGAGCCGGAAGCGCGAACCAGGCGGCGGAACAATACGGGGTGGCATCGATCCTGGGAAATTTGCTGAAGGAAGGTACTGCCACGCGAAGCGCCAAGCAGCTCGCGGAGGAATTCGCGCAGATGGGCGGCGACTTGAACGTGGGCGTTGGCGAGGATGAGAGTTCCTTCACGACAGA
Source organism: Acidobacteriota bacterium (assembly GCA_003225315.1). Taxonomy (GTDB): domain Bacteria; phylum Acidobacteriota; class Terriglobia; order Acidiferrales; family UBA7541; genus Acidiferrum. The sequence goes on along the minus strand of QHZD01000023.1, from coordinate 152,926 downwards.
CGTGCTGAGCGAATTCGGTCCGGAGGCGGTGAAGCTGCTGGCTGATGTTGCACAACATCCGCTGCTGCCGGAATCCGAGCTCGCTCGGCTGAAGAACGATGCAGTGCGGCAGGTGACGATTGCGCGGTCGATCCCGCAGCAAATCGCAAACGAACGATTCCGCAAGATACTCTATCCGGATCATCCTTACGGGCGCGTTCTGCCCACGCCTGAGGACATCCAGAAACAGAGTATCGAGAATGCCAGGGCGTTCTATCAAGGAAATTTCGTCGCGGCGCGGGCGCATCTTTATGTTGCAGGGCGGTTTGACAGCGCAGCGGTGAAGAAGGCGATTGCCGAAAGCTTCGCAGGCTGGGCAAAGGGCGCGCCAGCGGCGAACGCGCCGCCGAAGGCACAGGCAAAGCACTTGCTGGACGTGACGGACCGGCCGGGTGCGGCGCAATCGACGATCTATGTGGGACTGCCAGTGCCTCCGGCAAACAGCCCGGACAATATTCCCCTGAGCGTGATGAACACCTTGCTGGGAGGATCATTTGGGTCGCGCATTACCTCGAACATCCGCGAGCAGAAGGGCTACACATACTCGCCGAGCAGCCAGATTTCGCGGCGTTTGCACGACGCGTACTGGGTGGAAACGGCGGATGTGACGACGGCGGCGACCGGGCCTTCGCTGAAGGAAATTTTCGGCGAGGTGGAGCGATTGCAGAAAGAAGCGCCAGGCGCGGCGGAATTGCAGGGCATCCAGAGTTATCTGTCGGGCCTCTTCGTGATTCAGAATTCTACGCGCGGAGCGTTGATCGGACAGCTTCGTTACGTAGACCTGCAGGGGCTGGGCGAAGGATACCTGAAAACCTACGTGCAGAAAGTCAACGCTGTCACGCCAGCCGACGTGCAGCGCATGACCGCGCAGTACATCAAGCCGGAGCAAATGACGATCGTGGTGGTGGGAGACAAAGCGAAAATTAGCGAACAACTAGCGCCTTACGCAACGACGAGCGATTCGAACAAATAGACAGCCTGAACAGTTCAGGATTTCGGGGTATGACGGCGGGGATTAGCCGCAGCGGCGGCTCGTCTAACCCTGCGAGCCTTTTCCGCATAGAGATCGTGGTCCGCTTCCGAGAGCAATTTTTCGATGCGCTCGCCGTCGCCGCAGTACGTGGAAATGCCAATGCTCGCAGAAAGGACCGGCTGTTCCGTGTCGCTAGCAAGGACTTCGCGGATGCGGTTGGCGACACGACGCGCTTCGTCCTCCTGAGACTCTGGAAGAACCAGGGCGAATTCGTCGCCGCCATATCGCGCGGCGGTATCGACTGCCCGGCAGTGGATGCGGAGGGCATCGGCAAGACGGCAGATGGCGCGGCTGCCGACGAGATGGCCAAAGTTATCGTTGATTTTTTTCAGGCCATCGAGATCAAGCAGCAAAACAGAGAACGGCCGACCGTTGCGATCGGTGCGGTCAGTCTCGGCTTCCAGGACGTCGAGCAGGCGGCGGTAGTTAGCGAGTCCGGTGAGCGGATCACTCACGGCAAGATGGCGCACCTGTTCAAAGAGCCGCGCATTGTCGAGAAGGGCTCCGCACAGCGCGACGGTGTAGCCCAAAACCATGAGCGCCTGTGCGAAGACAAACGGAGCGTCCAGCAAGCGCGTGGATTGGGCTGCGGAAAGCTGAGCGGCCAGATTCAGCCAGGTGGCAGCATAGATCGTGCGATCGAAAGAGGAATCCTCGACGGACAAGCGGCGACGGAACCAGATGAGGCTCACAAGGAAAATCGCGCCGGGCAGCAATTGCTCCGGATACGGGAAAAAGGCACTGGGATGGTGAGAAACTTCCGGCGGCAGGCGGCGAAGGGCGGCGGAGACAACATAAGTGAGAGCAACTACAGTGAGCAAAGCGCCGGCGATTTCACGACGTGGATGACGCGAACGCGGCAGGAAGTGCTCGACGAGAAGCGCCACCACGAGCAGAAGCGCCAGAGCCAGGCGGCCAAGCCACCAGGCGAGAGGCGCCCAGAGCAGGCGAAAAGGAGCTTCTGGAAAAATTTGAAAAAAGAGAATGCTGGTGGCGGTTAGTACAGCACCGGAGAGAAGAAATCCAGCGCCGAGTATCAGCGAGATGCGGTCCTGAGTCCCCTGGAAACGGACCAGGGTAACAGCGGCGAAAACAAAGGCAAGAAGAGCGCCAATGACCTGCAGGTAGCCTTGAAGAATGGCATCCGGCTGAAGAGCAATGCGACGAAGCCAGTAAGCAGCTAGAACCACTAAAAGAAAGGCACTGACATGCGCCAAGAAGACCTTGGCGTTGCTGCGACGGTGTGTGAGAGGGGCCTCCCCCATAGGGGTATTCGCAACTTTCCTTTGTTTTCGCGACTGAGCGTCTACTTAATTAGACTACGCAGGAGGTTTCGCCGTTGCCGAGATTCGAGGATGGGGTTAGACAAAAGATAACGTTCTGTGGAAAATTTACGCCCTGTACGAAAGGACAGGACAAAATGCGCAGGCGCAATTCAAGTTGGAAGTTTGGGCGGACAAGGAAGCTTTTGCAGTTGCGCGGCGCGGTTGGATTGCGCACACTATTGAACATTGAAACGATTGAATAAGGCCGAATGAACATGCGAGGCAGGCCAAACGATTGCAAGAGTCTGCTTGCGCCACATGCATGTTACAGTGACGCCGCATTCGAACGATAGTTCCCCAGGAAAAGGAGAATTGCGTGAGCGAGGAAGGCACGGCGAGTTCCGCGCCATGTCTGCGGCGCACTCTGACGCTCTGGGACCTGATTCTGTACGGCGTGATTGTGATTCAGCCGGTGGCGCCAATGTCCTCGTTCGGCGCGCTCAGCGATCGCGGTCATGGCCACGTGGTCACAGCCATTCTCATTGCCATGGTGGGCATGCTGTTCACGGGGATCAGCTACGGACGCATGGCACGCGCCTATCCGAGTGCTGGTTCTGCCTTCACGTATGTGGCCCAGGAAATTCATCCCGCCGCAGGATACGTTACGGGGTGGAGCATGGTGATGGACTACATGCTCAATCCACTTATCTGCACGATCTGGTGCGCGCAGCAGGCCCATGACTTTGCCCCCGGCCTTCCGGTATGGGGATGGCAGATTTTCTTTGCGAGTATTTTTACTCTGCTGAACATCCGCGGCGTTAAGACGTCGGCGCGGGTAAACGCGGGGATGGCTGCGGCAATGAGCGCTGTAATCGTAATCGTATTCGTCGCGGCGGCTCGCTACATACTTGGCCACCCACATAACGACCCCATGTTCTTTGCGCGCCCGTTCTACGATCCGCAAACATTCACTTACGCGCGACTCTTTGGCTGCACATCGATTGCCGTCCTGACGTACATAGGCTTCGATGGCATTTCCACGCTCTCCGAGGAGGCTGAAAATCCGCGGCGAAACATCATGCTGGCGACGGTGCTGACGTGCGTGGTGATCGGCCTGCTCTCAGCACTGGAAGTGTATGTCGCGCAACTGATCTGGCCGGTCTCCGAACCGTTTCAAAATCCGGATACGGCTTATGTCTTCGTTGCCGCACGCGCGTGGCTGCCACTTTTTAAGATTGTGGGAATTACGTTGATTGTCGCGAACTTTGGATCGGGCTTGGGTGCGCAGCTTGGAGCTGCACGGCTACTCTACGGAATGGGCCGGAGCAATGCTCTTCCAAAATCGTTTTTCGGTGCCGTGGATCCGAAACATCACATCCCGCGAAACAGCGTCCTCTTTGTAGGTGCAATTGCTCTCGTCGGCTCCTTTTTCCTCACCTACGAGCGGGGATTGAATCTCTTGAACTTTGGCGCATTGATCGCGTTCATGGGCGTGAACGTGGCGGCCTTGCTGCGCTACTACGTTCGCAATCCGGAAAAGCAATTGGGCAATCTGATCCCGCCAATTTTCGGTTTCTTAATCTGCTTTGGCCTGTGGCTAAGCCTCGATCACATGGCACAGATTATCGGGGCCATCTGGATGACCGCGGGAATTGCGTTCGGAGTGTGGAAAACGCGCGGGTTCCGGGAACAGCTCTCTTTTGAAGTACCTGTGGAATAACGACTCGGCGAGGAAAGGGCGTTTGCATATCGGTGGCTCAGGACAGATGATGATGCAATCGGAGAACCCCGTCTTGGTGAAACGTCATAGCGGAAAGAACCAAACCATCACGATGCGGGATGTCGCGAATTCCAGCGGCTTCTCACCGGCGACGGTTTCCATTGTGCTGAACAATGCGCCGTTGGCCCGGTACATCGCACCAACCACAAAAAAACGAATTGAAGAAGTGGCCAAGAAACTCGGCTACCGGCCAAATGCGATGGCACGTTTTCTTCGCAGCAAACGAAGCCATAGCGTCGGAGTGATGTTCTTCGATATCACGGACCCTTTTTGCACGCCGGTTTTGCGGGGCATCGAGAACGCGCTTTATCAATCATCGTATGTCCCGATTTTCGCCGACGCCCACAACCAGAGAAACCGGTTCGAACGGTACCTGGAAATGCTGCTGGAGCATCACGTCGAGGCGTTGATCGTGGTAGCCAATTGGCTCTTCGTGGACATCCAACTGCTCGCGGACCTCAGCAAGCGAAACATCACGGCGGCGACCATCGGGTGGGAGATGCCCGGCAACGACGTCAGCTCGGTGATGGTGGACAACGAAGCGGGAGGGCGGCTCGCGCTAGAGCATCTTCACCACTTGGGGCATCGCAAGATCGCGTTCATCCGCGGGCCTAAAATGTTGATTGACAGTGCACCGCGCTGGAAAGGCATCCAGAAATTCGCGCACTCGGCCGGACTGGAGATCGATCCGGCACTGGTGCTGCAACTGCCGGATTCGTTCGACCCCAATTCCGGCTTCGAAGGCGGATACCGGTTCACCGAAGAATTGCTGCAGAGAAAAAAACGCTTCACGGCTTTGATGGCCTTCGACGACTTGACGGCCCTCGGCGCGATTCGAGCGCTGACGAAAGCGGGCGTGAAAGTGCCGGAGAACTGTTCAGTCGTAGGTTTTGATGACGTGCCGCTATCTTCGTTGTCCGCACCGTCATTGACAACGGTCAGGCAGCCGCTGGAAGCGATGGGAAATCTGGCCGTGAATATCGTTATGGAAGGCGTCAACGCCGGGCTCGAGAAACGCGACTGGAGCATTTCGCGCCACAAGATGAACCCGGAACTGGTGATCCGCGATTCCACGCAAGCGGCGGTTCTGAGCAGTTCTGACGATTGAAGATTACGTCCCTTCAACGTCAAAATCACTTCGCCCGGGCAGAATTGCGCATGACAACGATCTAAGTCATAAAAAGAGAGCGGACTGAATGGTCCGCTCTCTTTTGTTTCTACGCTGAATTGATTCAACTGCTCATTTCGCTGCTGGCAAAAAAGCCTGGGAAGCCACCAAAAATTCAACGTAAGGCAGCTCGGTTGCAACGCGGACACGCTCGAAGCGTCCTTTCGCACTCCCACTGGCTTTGAACGTCAGAAGGTACTGGTTGCTGAGATGCGTGGAGAGCTCATCAAAATAGGGCTTGAGCGTGACGGGAGCACCAGTACCAAGGTAAAAGGATTCGGCGCCCGTTTCGTCGGATAGCTGGCTGAGATTCGATTGCGCTCGGTTGGCGATGAAGAATCCGCGCCCACGGTGCCCCGCATCCGGAGCATAGATTGTCCAAACGTTGATATTTTGCTTTTGCGCGCGGCTGATAGTGGAATCGAGATCCGGGCTCCTAAAGTCAAAACCGCCGCGAAAATAATCGATGCCGGAAGAGATCAAGAGGATGGAGCGCCTATCCGCGGAAGCGGGCCAACGCTTCATCAGGTCCAGAAGCGTGAGATAGGGGCTTGAGAACGCCCCCCCGCCGCCGAGCGGGATGCGCAGCGCTTTAGTCGCAAGTTCGTGGTCATTAGTAAAATCCTGGACGAGCATGGCCGTGCCATTGCGCGCATAGGACACAGAAACATAAGTGGTGTCAGGCTGGCTGGTGAGAAACGCCTTCAGATCGTTCCACTGATTGGCGATGCTCGCGGCCAGCGAATCGTCAATTAGAACGGCTAGATATAGTTTTCCGCCGTGCTTCCAGTCGGCAATTTGGGTGCGCTCTTTGTTTAGGTAAAGCTGGACATCGTCTTTAGTAACGAGCGGCGGACTGGTGTCTTTCTTACCGACGGCGGTTACCGTCATGCTGACGGTTCCCGGTGCGGCGGCGGTGACATTTGTAACAAATAGTCCGGATACCACGACGAATGCCCCGATCATCCCGGCGATACGGTTGGACTTTATTTTCTTGATCATTGTTTTTTCCTCTTACCTATCCCCTTACTCTTAGATGCAACAATCGGCCCGGCGGACGTATAAGGAGCCGATTCCCGGTTGAGCGCGAGCAAGGCGTTTGCTGTTACAGGTGATGGGAGCCATTTGCGTGAAGCACGGCGCGGCAATTGCGTAGTATGCTGCTGCGTCTGCAAAGAGGACCGGCGCGGTGAAAAACTACATTGGAGCAATCGACCAAGGCACGACCAGCACGCGATTCATGGTTTTTGATCAGTCGGCGCGTATCGCGGCCGTGGCGCAAAAAGAGCACGAACAGATCTTTTCGAAGCCGGGCTGGGTGGAGCACGATCCGCTGGAAATTCAGCGGCGCACGGAAGAAGTGATTGCCTCGGCCCTGGAGCAGAGAGGGTTGCGCGCTGCGGATTTGGCCGCGATCGGAATCACCAATCAGCGGGAAACCACGGTCCTGTGGGAGCGCAAAACCGGCAAGCCGGTTGCCAATGCGATTGTTTGGCAGGACACGCGGGTTACGGAAGATGTCGGGCGCTTTGCCAGCAACGGCGGACAAGACCGTTTCCGGCCCCAGACGGGATTGCCGCTGAGCACGTACTTCAGCAGTTTGAAGTTGCGCTGGCTGCTCGAAAATGTTCCGGAGGCGCGGGAAAAGGCAACCGCGGGCGAGTTGCTGTTCGGAAATATCGATACGTTTCTCCTCTGGAACTTAACAGGAGGCCCACAAGGCGGCGTGCACGTGACAGACGTGACCAACGCGAGTCGAACGCAACTCCTGAATTTGTTAACACTGGATTGGGACGAAAAGTTGCTCGCGGCGTTTGACATTCCGCGTGCGGTACTGCCGAAGGTGCGTTCGAGCAGCGAAGTCTATGGGGAAGCAACTCTCAAAGCGATCGGGGGAGTTCCTGTCACTGGAATCCTGGGCGATCAACAAGCGGCGCTGGTCGGCCAAGCGTGCTTTCGCCCGGGCGAAGTCAAAAACACATATGGCACAGGTTGCTTTCTGCTGATGAACACCGGGGAGCGGATGGTACCCTCGAGTTTTGGCCTGCTCACTACGGTCGCGTACAAATTAGGCGATGGGGCTGCAAACTACGCACTGGAAGGCGGCGTTGCGATTGCCGGGGCGCTGGTGCAGTGGCTTCGCGACAATCTAGGAATGATTGAGAAGAGTTCCGACGTCGAGGCGCTGGCGCGAACCGTTAATGATAATGGCGGCGTCTACTTCGTTCCAGCGTTTTCCGGGTTGTACGCGCCCTATTGGAAGGAGAATGCGCGCGGCGTGGTTGCCGGCTTGACACGCTACGCAAACAAAGGGCACATCGCCCGCTCCGTGCTGGAGGCCACGGCATTTCAGACGCGGGAAGTGGTCGAGGCGATGGAGAAAGATTCGCATATCAGCCTCGCCAGTCTTCGCGTGGATGGGGGCATGGTTGCTAACGATTTGTTGATGCAATTTCAGGCGGATATTTTGAACCGTGAAGTCGTGCGACCGGTGATTCAAGAGACGACGGCGCTGGGCGCGGCTTATGCTGCCGGCTTGGCTGTGAAATTCTTTTCCGGCCTGGAGGAGTTGCGAGCCAATTGGGCCGTCGATCGCACCTGGAAGCCGCATCTTGCCGAAACGGAACGTGAGCAATTGCATAAGCAATGGAAGAAAGCAGTCACACGATCCTTTGACTGGATGGAATCCTGATGGAGGCGCTTGCTTATGACCTCACCGCTGGCTGGTGAATTTTTCGGCACGATGATTCTCATACTGCTCGGCGATGGAGTTGTCGCGGCCGTGCTGCTCAAGCGATCGAAAGCGGAAGGGAGCGGCTGGATGGTGATCACCGCCGGCTGGGCGTTCGCGGTGATGGCGGGCGTGTTCACGGCAATTGCCTGTGGGAGCAACGATGCGCATCTGAATCCCGCGGTGACGATCGGCTTCGCGATGCGGGACGGCAGTTTTGCCAAGCTTGCTTCCTACATTGCAGCGCAAGTGCTTGGAGCAATCGTGGGGGCAGCGCTCGTGTGGCTGCACTACTTTCCGCACTGGAAAGAAACGCCGGATGCTGCTGCGAAGCTAGCATGCTTTTGCACGGCACCGGCGATTCGCAATACTGTGGCGAATTTGCTGAGCGAAGTCATTGGAACCTTCGTGCTTGTTTTCGTGGTTGGCGCGATTTTCTCAAAGAGCGTTTCTGCGTCTGGTCCTGCAGCGGGTCTCGGCCCGTATCTCGTAGGAAGCCTGGTCTGGGGCATCGGTCTGTCTCTTGGAGCTACCACCGGATACGCTATCAACCCGGCACGAGACCTCGGGCCGCGCATCGTGCACGCCATTCTACCGATTGCGGGGAAAGGCGGCTCGGATTGGGGCTATGCGCCGATTCCCGTGGTTGGACCGCTCGTCGGCGGCGTGCTGGCCGGTGTGCTTCTGCGGCTGCTCGCAATTTCCTGAAGTAAGCGAAATCTTCGGTTAAACAGGAGTGGAGAAGAGGATGGGTTTGATGCGTTCCCTGTTGCTGGCTGCCTCGCAGAATCGATGGCTCCGTGATCATGCCACGCAATACTCCTTTGTACGCGGCACAGTGTTGCGGTTTATGCCCGGAGAAACGCTGGACGACGCGCTTGGAGCGGCGGAGACGCTGCGAAGCAATAGGATTGGGACGGTATTCACGCACCTCGGAGAAAATATCAAAGACCGCGGGGAGGCGCAGCAGGTTGCTGAACATTATCTCGAAGTATTGAAGCGTATCAGAGAAAAAAGTCTGCAAGCAGAGATATCCGTCAAATTGACGCAACTCGGGCTGGATCTCTCGGCGGATCTCTGCTTCGAGCATTTGAACGCCATTATCGAGCGGGCGGCAAAAGACTCCATCGTCTGGGTGGACATGGAGGCCAGTAACTATGTGGACTCGACACTGGATCTCTATCGCCGCGCACTGATGGCGCATCCCAATGTCGGCATCTGCCTGCAAGCCTACCTGTATCGGACGAAGGATGACCTGGGGACACTTCTTCCACTGCGGCCTTCGATACGTTTGGTGAAAGGCGCATACAACGAGCCGCCAACAATCGCGTTCCCGCGCAAACAGGACGTCGACAAAAACTATTTCCAACTTGGAAGGCAGATGCTGCGAGCCAAGAAGGAAAATCGTTGTATGCGCGCCGCTTTCGGCACACATGATGTGACGCTGATCCGGCGGCTGGCCAATTGCGCATCCGAGGAAGGCTTCGCAAAAAAGGAATTTGAGGTGCAAATGCTCTACGGCATCCAGGGCGCCGAGCAGGAACGCCTCGCCAGCGAGGGCTGCACTTCCATTGTGCTAGTCGCTTACGGCAGCTACTGGTATCCGTGGTTTGTGCGGAGGCTTGCGGAACGGCCGGCGAATTTATGGTTCATAGTGCGCAACGTTTTCACTGGATAGCAGCCATACCGAGTGTCTGGCGTTTGTCGGACTGATCAAAGCTGAAAAAATGACCGAGCGACCTTTGATTGCGGTGGTGGGCAGCGCAAACGTGGACCTTACAACGTTCAATGACGTCTTCCCGCGGCCGGGAGAAACCATCTTCGGCAAGAAGTTCGATCTTGGGTTCGGCGGCAAAGGCGCGAATCAGGCGGTTGCGGCACGTCTCTGCGGCGCGAACGTAGGAATGGTAGCGAAAGTCGGGAGTGACCTTTTCGGCCCAGCCACGATTAAAAACTTTGAATCGCTAGGGATTGACGCGACGTACGTGCGCATCGCCGAAGGCGTCTCCAGCGGGGTCGCTCCAATCTTCGTGGATCCGAGCGGCCAAAATCGCATCATCGTCGTGAAGGGCGCGAACGACACGCTTTCGCCAGAAGACGTGGACGCTGCCGCGCCGCTGCTCCGCAAGGCGCACGCCATCATCCTGCAGTTTGAGGTCCCGCTGCGAACCGTCTATCACACCGTGAAGTTCGCGAAGGCCAACGGGATTCGCTGTATCGTGAATCCCGCTCCGGCACAGCCGGTTGACTTCAAGCAAGTAGGCACCGCAGATTATTTCATCCCCAATGAGAGCGAAGCTGAAGTCATTACGGGAATACCAGTTCACTCGATCGACGATGCAAAAAAGTGCGCCGAGTTTCTTCTGCGCCAGGGAATGCAGCGCGTGGTCATTACTCTTGGCGAGCGCGGTTGCTTGGCAGCAGGAGCGGATCGCATGGAGCTCATTCCGGCATTCCAGGTCCAAGCCGTGGACACTACCGGCGCGGGCGACGCCTTCATTGGCAGCCTGGCGGTTTTTTTGAGCAAAGGCTTGTCGGAGGAGGAAGCATTGCCACGCGCAAATCTTTACGCCTCTCTGTCCACAACCAAAGTAGGGACGCAGAAATCCTTCTACAGCCGGCAGGAATTCGAGAAGGAGTGGCGGAATCGCGGAGGGCGCCTGTAAACCGGCTTTGTCTAAGTGCTAAGATGGAGGTTCCTGATTGCTTTATCACTTGTGGTGACCATCTCATGACTCTGCGCGACAATCCGCGAATCGGCAGCCCGTCAAGTCTGGATCGCCCCGTTCTTCGTGCACCGATTTCACCTTCCGATACCGCCATTGCCAATTACGCGGGGCGTGATCTCCAGCCCAACCGCGGCGTACCGCTCAATTTAGATTGGGTAAACGCGGTACGCGTGAACACGAGCGCCGTCGAGCGCCGCGCGCAAACCATCGGAACGCGGCGAACGGTAAAGAAGGAATGGCAAGCGGCTTGGCTCCTGCGCGCCATCACCTGCATGGATTTGACGACGCTCTCCGGAGACGACACGGACGAGCGTGTGCGGCGCTTGTGTGCGAAGGCGCGGCAGCCGCTTCAGCAGGAACTCGTGCAGAAGCTTGCTATCGAGAGTCTAGACATCAAGGTCGCAGCCGTGTGCGTTTATCATACCTTCGTCGAAACCGCGCGGCGCGCCATTGAAGGCAGCGGCATTCATGTGGCAGCAGTGTCCACGGGATTCCCCGCCGGTCTTTCTCCGTTTGAAGAGCGCGTCGCGGAAATTCGCCGCTCGGTGGAAGCCGGCGCGGACGAGATTGACGTGGTCATTACACGCGCGCACGTCTTCGGCGCGAAATGGCAAGCGCTGTACGATGAGATCGCCGCGTTCAAGAACGCTTGTGGACCCGCGCATCTGAAGGTGATTCTAGGCACTGGTGATTTGATGACCCTGCGCAACGTTGCGCGCGCCAGTTTCGTTGCCATGATGGCCGGAGCAGACTTCATCAAGACGTCCACTGGCAAAGAAGCGGTGAACGCGACGCTGCCTGTGAGTTTGGTTATGACGCGCGCCATTCGCGAATACGCGCAGGAAACCGGAATGGCGGTGGGCTTCAAGCCGGCGGGCGGCATTCGTACCGCGAAACAATCGCTCGAGTGGCTTGCGCTGATGAAAGAAGAACTCGGCGACTCCTGGCTAAAAGCGGAATTGTTCCGGTTTGGCGCGAGTGGCATGTTGGCCGATATCGAGCGGCAACTGGAGCATCATGTAACGGGACGCTATTCGGCGGACTATCGCCATCCGATTGCGTGAGCTTCGGAATCTTGATTTCGTGGCGAGAGACTGAGAAAAAGCGAATGAGCATTGTCGAAAAATTCATAACCATGGAGTATGGCCCTGCGCCAGAGGACCCGCGCGAAGCTCTTGCGTGGCTGGACCGCAATGGCCGGCGCTTCGGACACTTCATCAACGGCACATGGCAGGCGCCCGCTGAAGGCGCTTATTTCGACACCACAGATCCTTCCACTGGTGAAAAACTTGCGACGGTGGCACAAGGTTCGGCCGCGGATGTTGATAGCGCGGTGAAAGCCGCGCGCGCTGCTTTACCTGGATGGCAATCCCTCACTCCTCATGCGCGTGCTCGATATCTTTATGCGCTGGCCCGCCAGGTACAGAAACATTCTCGCTGGCTCGCGGTGCTCGAAACGCTGGACAACGGCAAGCCGATTCGCGAAAGCCGCGACATCGACATTCCTCTGGTCGCACGTCATTTTTATCACCATGCGGGCTGGGCGCAGTTGCTTGAACAGGAATTTCCGGGATACACCGCATGCGGCGTCGTGGGCCAAATCATTCCGTGGAATTTTCCATTACTCATGCTGGCATGGAAGATTGCGCCCGCGCTCGCCACTGGGAATACCGTCGTGCTGAAGCCCGCGGAGTTCACGCCCCTGACGGCGCTCGCTTTTGCGCATATCTGCCAGGAGGTCGGCCTCCCCGCTGGCGTCGTAAACATCATCACCGGCGATGGATCGACCGGCGAAGCACTGGTGCAGCATCTCGACGTTGACAAGATTGCGTTCACTGGTTCGACGGAAGTAGGCCGCGCGATTCGCAGAGTCACGGCACAGGGCCACAAAAAACTTTCGCTCGAACTTGGCGGAAAGTCTCCTTTCGTCATTTTTGAGGATGCCGATCTGGACAGCGCCGTGGAAGGCCTTGTCGATGGCATCTGGTTCAATCAGGGACAGGTTTGCTGCGCGGGTTCACGGCTGCTGATGCAAGAGAGCATCGCGGAAAGGTTGATCGGCAAGATTCAGGACCGCATGAACACGCTGCGAATCGGTCCACCGCTCGATAAAGCAATCGACATTGGCGCCATCGTCGCGCGCGTACAGCTCGAGCGCATTCAACGACTGGTCGATCAAGGTGTGGCAGAGGGCGCGACGTGCTGGCAACCGTCCATTCCTGTACCTTCGCGTGGCTTGTATTTTCCGCCGACATTGCTAAGCAATGTTCATCCGACTTCCGTCGTGGCGCAGCAGGAGATTTTCGGACCGGTACTTGCGACGATGACTTTCCGCACTCCGCAGGAAGCCGTGGAACTCGCCAACAATACGGTGTATGGACTGGCCGCGTGCGTATGGAGCGAAAGCATCAATGTTTCACTGCACGTTGCGGCACAGCTCAAAGCCGGCGTCGTTTGGGTCAACTGCACGAATCTCTTCGACGCTGCGTGCGGCTTCGGTGGCTATCGGGAAAGCGGCTTCGGACGCGAAGGCGGACGCGAAGGTCTGGTCGAATATCTGGAGCCCGCGTGGTTCAAGCAGGCGCCGCCTCTTCGCGCCAAACCGCTAGCCATCGATCAGCCGCCCGAGCAGCGGGTAAACTTCGCGGCTCCTCCGATCGACCGCACGGTGAAACTCTATATCGCCGGGAAGCAGGCGCGGCCGGACTCGGGTTACAGCATGGCGGTGCACGGTGCAGACGGGCGCTTACTCGGGGAAGCGCCGCTTGGAAACCGCAAGGACATTCGCAACGCCGTCGAAGCGGCGCGCAAAGCAGAAGGCTGGAGCAAAGTAACCGCGCACAATCGCGCGCAGGTGCTCTACTATATTGCGGAGAATCTTTCCCAGCGTGGCGAAGAAATTGCCAGCCGCTTGTCCGATGTGGTTGGAAAGAAGCAAGCGGAGGCCGAAATCAGCCTCGGCATCGAGCGCATCTTTTCCTATGCCGCGTGGGCCGACAAGTACGACGGCGCGGTGCATAACCCGCCGTTCCGCAACGTCGCCTTGGCGATGAAGGAGCCGATTGGCACGGTAGGAGTGATCTGTCCCGCTGACGCACCCTTGCTTGGGTTCCTTTCTCTCGTGATGCCGGCCATTGCGACAGGCAACACGGTCATCGCCATCCCTTCGGAAAAATATCCGCTGATTACTGCCGATCTTTATCAGGTTTTCGAAACCAGCGATTTGCCGGATGGCGCGGTTAACATCGTCACTGGCCGCGCCGCGGAACTGATGAAGACGCTGGCGGAACACGATGACGTCGACGCCCTCTGGTGTTTCACGGATGAGGCCAGCGCCGCGGCGGTGAAAGCTCTTTCGGTCGGCAATCTGAAGCAGGTTTTTACAAATGAAGGCCGCGCCATCAACTGGTTCGACGTCAAACAAGGCGAAGGCCGCTGGTTCCTCGACCACTCCGTCCAAGTGAAAAACATTTGGGTTCCCTACGGAGAGTAGTCCTCAATTGAAGAAAAGCCTGCCAATCCGGCTATTTCAGTACCGACAAATTTGTGTCCTGTAGTTTCGACAGGCTACTCCAATCTTACGGCATATAAGTGTGAGGTAGACTCCTCATGCAAGCCTGCAGAAACGAGTCGCAGCGATCAAGCTGAGGTGATTCGATGAATCTGTCATTCATTTATTGTCGATCGGTGACTTCGATCGGTGTCCTGGGACTTCTCTTGGGCTCGGTAAATTACGCGATCCTGGCTGAGGATACGACGTCAGCCTCACGGGGTTTGCGCGTAACGGTTAGTCCTACGACGGGAGACTATGCCATCGGACAAGCAGACAACGTTGGGGGCGTATTGACCGCCAATGTCGCAGCTAAGGTAGATGGGCAGTGGCTTCACGCTCGCGATTATCCGCGACATTCAATCACAGAGTCCACCGCAAACGACGATTTGGGAATGGCCCATGAATGGACGGTGAGGCACTCAGGACTAAAAGGCGCTCCCGAGCTGATTTGTACACTGCATTCTTATGCGGACAAACCATTCGGCGACATCCAAGTTCGCGTCGTCGATAGCGCTGGCCGGACAATCCATATCGAGGCCATTCGTCCAATCGAAGCGAGACAAGGCAAGATTCTCGATTTGGGCGGGCCAGTTGCTTTAGACCGGGTTCTCTCTGACAGCTATAGCGAAGACCGCCCCGCCTTGAAAATACGCGACCTTGGAGATGGGGAAAGTGTTCATCGCGGAGTCGGCAGCCAGCTCTTGTACAATCGGGAAAGTCGCCTTAGTTTTTTTGTCGGGGTACTCACTTCCAATCGCTTTCTGACCGTGTCCCGTGTTCACGTCGGCGGCTCATTAAACGCCCCGCAAATCCAAGCATTCGAGGTTGACTCCACTGGTACGACCGAATTGACTAAAGAGAACTCCCTGAAACAGTCGCCGCCCGAAGATCAAATGGAACTGAGCCTTGTTCTTCCGCCAGGTGGAGCTTTGGATTCCGAGAAACTCTTTTTCGGGGTTAGCGGCGACTACCACTCTCAATTGGAAATGTATGGTTCATTGATCCGTGTGCTCCATCACGCGCGGATTTCGTTTCCCTCTCCGATGGGCTGGTGGAGCTGGACGGCTTATTATTTCGGCCTCAACGAGGGAAGCGCACTTACCAACGCTCACTGGCTGGCTCAACATTTGAAGTCCGTGGGATACCGGTTCTTCCACATTGACGAGGGTTATCAGTACGCCCGCGGCGAATACGCTACTCCAGATTCCGCACTTTTCCCGAATGGGATGGCTGCGATGGAACGAAAGATTCGCAGCGAAGGTTTGATTCCAGGCGTGTGGACTGCGCCGTTCGAGGTTGCCGACCGGTCTTGGGTCTACGAAAATCATCGCGACTGGCTGGTGCGCAACACGAAAGGTGAGCCGATCCGCATCGGACAGGTTGCTGGCAAGGACCAGTTATTCGTGCTAGATGCGACGAATCCCGGCGCCCAGGAATACTTGCGCAAGACTTACTCGACGCTGGTAAACGAATGGAGCATCGGATATATCAAATTGGATTTCATGGAAGATACAGCCGTCGAAGGTCGCTATTACCGGCCCAATACTACAGCACTCGAAGCTCAAAAAATCGGTCTACAAATCATTCGGCAAACCGTCGGAGAACATGTGCTTCTAGATAAAGACGGCAGCCCGATGCTCAATCCCGTCGGTATCGTTGACACCGGGCGCATTTCTCTCGACACCGGCCACACTTTCGAGGCAACGAGAGATGCCGCTCCGGGAATAGCGGCAAGATACTATATGAACCGAAATTTCTTTGTCAGCGATCCCGATGCTTTTTCCGTTTCCACGCAGATTGTGACGGATCAGCCCTGGCATGGCGGCAAAGTTCCCCTCACTCTTGACGAGGCCAAAGCGTCCATCGCTCTTTCCGCAGTTTCAGGCGGAATGTACGAAATCGGTGACGATCTCCCTACTCTCGGAGGAGATCCGCAACGCCTGGCGTTGATTCAGAATCAAGACCTGATCGAGACGATTAAATTGGGCAGGGCCTCGAAACCGCTAGACCTCATGAGCTATTCGCCCGAGGATAGCCAGCCAAGCATTTTTTGGCTTGAGGAAGATCGTCGCCAGGGCATGCTGACAATCTTCAACTGGACCGACCAACATCATTCGCGTTCCATCGAGTTCTCCAGGCTGGGCTTACCACCTTCAGGTCAGTACACGGTCTCGGATGTGTTCGATGGCAAAGCCATAGCAACTCCGAATCCGAACTCCGTCGTTGTGGACCTGCCTCCTCATTCAGCTCGCGTGCTCAAGATCGTAAACACGGGTGCTCCCGCACAGTCACCGATTATCAAAGTTGACAATATGCCAAGCATTAAGACAGTAGCGGTCGCAACCTTTCGTGCTCAGCCAGCGACTTCCAACGACACTGTGGTTAGCTTTAGTTGGAATTTTGGGGACGGTGTCACGCTAGAGGGCCCAGAAGTTTCTCATGCTTATACAAAACCGGGAACGTATCAGGTCGTCGTAACTGCAGCCGGTCTGGGAGGTCTTTCGACAGAAGAGCACTTCAGCCTCACGGTAGCCGGTTCAGTGTCGACGAGGTTTGCCCCTGCAGAAAAGCAGCGTTATCAGCAACCCAAGGGAGCGCGACCGTGATGTAAAGTTTTCTGCTCGCGCTGTTGGGGCTATGCCCCTGGTGGATGGTCGAGAATCGCCTCAGTCTTCGTATCCCAATAAATCTTCTTCCCGGACCAATAGGCGCGCGCGGCCATCATGCAGGCTACGGAGTGCGAAAACCCGTTGTGCACGGTGGCGTTCGGCTGTGTCCGGCTGCGCAAACAATCCAGCCAGTTAACCATGTGCGACGGATCCTCGTCGCCTATTCCCATTGGGGGAAGCGTCTTATTGCCGGGTAGCAGGATGTCTTTGACGGCGCGCTGCTTGTCGACTTCGGTGTCATCTTCATGATTTCCCTTCTCTTCCACCATTTGCCAGCGCGGGCTGCCTTCTCCACCGTGATTGATCATTGTGGCTTTCTTTCCCATGATGCGCGTGAAACTGGGCGCATCATTGCCGAAGCTCGTGGCATAGCTCACCAGAAAACCTTTTGGATAGGTGAATAGGGCATGGAAGGTATCGGGATTCTCGCGGCCGTCATGCCAAGCGAAAATGCCGCCATTTGTCACGACCGACTGCGGAAAGCTCTCGTCCATGAAGTAGTGACATAGATCAATGCCATGGCTCATCCACTGGTCAGAGATGCCGCTGGAAAACTCCTTGTAGAGACGAAATTCAAAATAAAGCTGTGGATCAAACGGGCGGTGCGGCTTGTTCACTAGCCAGGCATGCCAGTCCGTATCCTGTTCGCGAATCATCTTCACTTCGGGACGACCGCGCCAGCGAGGCCCATGATAGTTCCATTCAATTTCGTACTTTGTGACTTCGCCGAGCACGCCGGAAAGTACCAGATCACGCACGGCAATCTGATATGGTTCGCTGCGGTGCTGGGTGCCAATCTGGACGATGAGATTCCGGGCAACGACTGCATCGCGCGCCGCTTTGACCTCTTCAAGAATATTGCCCATGGGCTTCTCGCAGTAGGCGTCCTTGCCCGCTTCGACTGTCATTTGCAGCAGCGGCGAGTGCGAGTGCTCGGGAGTGGAAATCATCACCGCGTCCACATCCTTTAGGGCCAGTAGCTCTTGCGGATGTTGAAGCGAGCGGGGCGTTTTACCGAAATACTTTTGGTTGGCGGCAACCGCTTGTTCGCGATTGTGAGCCCATAAGTCGCAGACCGCCGTCACTTCCACGTTTTTTTTGTCTTTGAGCAACGTGACTATGCCGTCGAGCTCCCTGCCACGATTGCCAATACCGATGTGCCCAAGTGAAATCCGGTCATTTGCTCCGGCAATACGCGCATATGACAACGCCGTGGTGCTCAATGTCGCGCTTCCGGCCGCCACAAATGCACCTTTCTGCAAGAACTCCCTCCGGTTGGTCTTTGTGTCTGGTCTGTCCATCGGTTTCTCCTCGGGATTTGAAGTTGTCGCAGAGCTCAGTCTCTTTCTAACTCGCGATTCTACGTCCATTTGCAATACCGACAGAATGTACTCAATTGATGTCAGATGGCGTATCGGAAATGACAACCGCACAGCAAAGAACCGCAAAGCAACTGCGCCCGGCAGTCGATTGCCGTGAATGTCAAATCCATTGTTACAGTCACAGGCTGTGATATAAAACTCTTTCTATGAAGCGGGTACAAAGCACTTGTATGTCTGCGGCCACGGAGAGAATACCAGCATGATCGTTAGAGTTTTTGAAGATGAGCTTTCTCTCAGCAAGGCCGCTGCCGAGCAAGCGTCCGCCGCAGTGCGCAGTGCGATCCACGATCGCGGCTACGCCCGGATCATTGCCGCGACGGGAACATCCCAATTGGATTTTTTGGACGCGCTAACCAATGCGAGAAACATCGACTGGCAGCGAGTGGAGATGTTTCACCTCGATGAGTACGTTGGGCTTCCAATCACTCATCCCGCCAGCTTCCGCAAGTATCTTCTGGTACGTTTGATTCACAAGGTGGGGATTGCGAAGTATCACCTGCTTGACGGCGACGGTGATCCTGCTGAAGTTGTCCGCCGCGTTGGCAAAGCTCTGCGATCAGCGCCCGTCGATGTTGCCTTCGTCGGCATCGGAGAGAACGGGCATCTGGCGTTTAACGATCCTCCGGCGAATTTCCAGACAGAAGAGCCGTACCTCATCGTCGAACTCGATGACGCTTGCCTGCGCCAGCAAGTCGGAGAGGGCTGGTTTGCAAGTATTTCGGAAGTCCCTCGGCAAGCCATCTCCATGTCGATAAGACAGATCCTGAAAGCAAAGGAGATTATTTGCGTCGTTCCTGACGCGCGCAAAGCTCCAGCGGTCAAGTTGTGTTTCGATGGAGAAGTCAGTCCGATGGCGCCGGCTTCCATTCTGCGGACACATTCGGCGGCCACGGTTTATCTAGACCGGGGATCAGCCAGTTTGCTTAGTCCCGGGGCGCTCATTGCGCTTGCTGCGCCCGCTTGATGCGTGACCGCATGACTTTCCTGACCATGTTACTCACATTAGCTTACATAGGATTTCTGTGGCGATAGCGGACAAATGAATACGGCGGAGCCTCGGTCTATTCCCTCCTTGCGCTGGTGGATCGGCGGAATTCTGTTCGCCTCGACCGTAATTAATTACATCGACCGGCAGACACTCTCCATTCTTGCACCTTATTTGAAGCAGGACTATCACTGGACCAATGTGGACTACGCCAACATCGCCATCGCCTTCCGCATCGCCTATTCCCTCGGACAAACTGTGTGCGGGCGGCTCATGGATCGCGTCGGCACGCGGCGCGGACTGACCATCAGCGTTACGTGGTATTCGATCGTCTCCCTTATGACTTCGCTCGCGAATGGCTTTTCGAGCTTTTCCGTGTTTCGCTTTCTGCTCGGGGCGGGCGAATCCGCTAACTGGCCCGGCGCGAGCAAGGCTGTTTCGGAATGGTTTCCTAAACGCGAGCGCGGACTGGCGGCGGCGTTCTACGACAGTGGCTCATCCGTCGGGGGCGCGGTTGCGCCTTTCCTGATTTTGCCGGTGTACTTTCGCTGGGGATGGCGCGTTGCGTTTGTCATTCCGGGTCTGCTCGGATTCTTGTGGCTGATCGCGTGGCGCCGGATGTATCACCTTCCTCAGGATCATCCGCGTATCAGCGATGCTGAGCGAAACATGATTCTTGCCGAGACGCTGGAGGCACAAAACCCGAGAAAACCGCGGTTGCGTTGGCGCGACCTTTTGAAGCTGCCCCAGACTTGGGGAACGATCATTTCGAAAGGCCTTACCGATCCCGTTTGGTTTTTCGTCACCGATTGGTTTCCCATTTACCTGGTCGCGAAAGGGATTTCGCTCAAGAGCGGCCTTCTGGCTGTTTGGGTTCCCTTTCTCGCTGCGGACTTGGGCAATTTTTTTGGCGGTGGCGTTTCTGGGTATTTGATTCGGCGTGGCTGGTCGCTCGGCGCTGCGCGTAAAGCGCTGGTTGTCTTTGGCGGCGTCGGCGTATTGCTTCTTATCCCGACAATTTTCACCGTAAATCTGTACTTGATTGCGATGCTTTTCGCGCTCGCCACGTTTTCCTACGCATCCTTTTCGACAATCGCAAACGTGCTGCCTACGGACCTCTATGCCAGCGATTCCGTTGCTACGGTGAGCGGCCTGAGCGGAACCGGGGCGGGAATCGGTACCATCATCGCGTTCGAACTGATCGGACACTTTTCCGATGCGCGCCAGGCGTCGGGCACTCATACTTTCGACCCGATTGTGGTCGTCGCCGGACTTATTCCATTTATTGGGATGATCCTGGTCCTGCTACTCGTCCGCAATACGCGTGCAACCGATCAAGGCTTGGTACGGCGCATATGAACCGCCTGCAACCGCCTGGCTCAAGTCTCTACGCCCTCACGTGGCGCTGCAGAAACTCTGCGCGGTGCTCGCGATCGCGAAAAGCTTCCGTGCCGCCGGCTCGGGTGGTAGAGAGGCCGGCACTCACGCTGCCGAATTCAAGGCAATCTTGAAGGCCTGCTCTGCGAATGAATTTGTGCAGGAAGCCAGCGTTAAAACTGTCTCCTGCCCCAACAGCATCGACGGGCTGAACGGGGAGTGAAGCAGCGCGAAAGCGCTCTTTCCCGCGTTTGGCGAGCACGCCTTGCGCACCGCACTTGATGACAATGACGGGAACGAGATGCGACAAGATATCGAGCGCAGTATTAACGTCTCCTGTGCCTGCGACTTTACAAGCTTCGTGTTCATTCGGCAGAAAAACATCGACGCTTTTGAGCACGGCCTTGACGTCATCGGCCCAAAGATTATCCGGGTCATCGTTGGTATCGAGTGACGTGGTAAGGCCACCCTGCTTCATTTGAAAAAACAGTTCAGGCAGTTTGGGACGGAGCCTGCGTAACAGAAAAAAGGAGGAAAGGTGAAAATGCGCCGCGTCCCGCAGATAGTCCAAGTCAAGATGCGTTTGGTCCAAATCAAAAGTCGTGCCCGGATAAGTCAGAATATGCCGCTTCTCGGCGATAGGAAGGATCACAGTTACGCCGGTATTCCTGCTCGGAAGGCGTTTCACGCCCGAAACGTCAACGCCGCTCTCTGACAAGCGCTCTACACAAAACTTGCCGAGCGGGTCGCCTCCAATGCAGGAAGTGAAGCCAACACGGCTACCGAGAAGAGAAATATTGTGGGCGAAAATTGCAGAGGAGCTGCCGAGCGTCAGCGCAAAATCACTGGCCAAGTGCTCTCTCTCGGGTTCAAGCCCTGGGGGAAGACCGTAGAGGATCAAATCGCAGTTCAGTTCACCAAGAACGCTGATATCAAAACGCTTCACCGACCTGTCTCCTTAGACTTGCAACCGTTCCATGTGAACGCTTTGCTCAAAGCGCGAAACATCCCCCCGCACGATGCGGCCGGGGAGCGCGGCCAGGCAATTCGACGCTGCGCAAGCAACGGCGAGTGCCAGGCTTTGTTCGAATGAAAGATCAGTTGCTGCAGCAAAGGCTAATCCCGCCAGCGCGGAATCACCACAGCCGACGGTGGATTTTCCGTGCACGGGAGCGGTCCAGGCGTGAATTGCCAGCTGCCCAGGTTTTCGAATACCGACAATGCCGCGATCGCCGAGGCTGACAGCGGCGGAGTTCGCACCCAGGTCAAGCAGCCTGCGCGCGGCTTGCGCCGCGGAAATAGGATCCCGTATGGCAACCTCAGTGACAAACTCCGCTTCCTCCCGATTAATCTTGACCAGGTCTGGTCCGGCGGCCAACGCTTTAGAGAGTGGTAAGCCACTGGAATCGACAAACGCCAGACAGTCCGCTGATCGGGCTGAGCTGGCGATTGCGGCGTAAGCCTCGGTTGGAACGCCGGGAGGCAGGCTTCCAGAGATCAGCACGATTTTCTTGCTGACTGCAATTTGAAAGGCGCTGGCACAAACTTGCTGAAATTCTGACCATTCGGACGGAGTAATTGTTCCTCCCGGCTCAAGCACTTCAGTGACTCCTCCCTCTGTGTCCAAGATTTCCAGATTGACGCGAGATGCTTCGCCAGTGGACACCGGCATAGTTGCTATCTCCAAGAGGCCCAGCCCAGCAACCAACTCGCCGCCTGTGGCACCGCCGGAGAAACCAATCCAGGTCGGAGTCGCTCCCAAGCCCTTGAGTGCCATGGCAACGTGAGCAGCCTTGCCTCCCGGGGTTCGACAAACTTCCACGGCGCGATTGACTCGGCCTGGAATTAATCCCTTCACTGTCAGTCGCGTGTCGATCGCGGGATTCAAGCTCACGCAAAAAAATGCGACTGCGCGTTGATTGGGTTGGGCAGCTGGATTATTCATCTGCGGGATAATTTTCCCACCAAGACGTGGCAGCTTTCAGGCTTTCGTTGATACTTCGCATGTTTTGCGCGCCCTGGGTCTCTAGCCATTCCCGAAGCGCATCCGCTCCTCCGCGGACGAACACGCTTACACCATCCTTCCACGTTGCGCGTCCGCAGAGCACTCCACAAAAATGGACGCCCGCTTCCGAGGCCAGTGCGAGGGCCTCATTGAACGCGCGATTGCTAACTCCCGCAGAGAGAAACAAGAACGGTTTGTCAGTTGCCGCCGCAGTATTTCGAAAAAGCTCTAGAGCTTCGGCGCGTGTATGCACGAACACACCCGAAGAATCCGAAGAACCTTCGACATAGGCCATAGTTACAGGCACACCAACTTTCAAAACATCCACGCAATAGTGAGGTTTTGAGAATTCTTGCATTGCGCTGACGAGAATAGCCGGCTTGCGGCGCGCAAATTGAGGACTTTTTTCGTCCAGTCCATCCTGGTATGGAACAATTTCCAGGAAGAAGGGCACGTCACAGCCGGCGCATTCCGAGCCGACACGTTCGACCCAAACGCGTTTGCGTTCCTGTATTTCACGTGGGTCGGACAAGGCATAGTACAAAAGAGCCTTTACGCACTGCGCGCCCGCATCGACCAATCTACGCACGGACCAGTTCTCAAGAAGCCGAGGAAGGCGGGAAGGAACGGCAGGATCATACCCACTAACTTCATAAGCCATCAGCAAGCCTGCGGATGGAGCACGCTGACCGGCAGCCTGCAAGCCGTACTCGGGCTCAAGCAGGACGGCGCTGGCATGCGGGGAGAGCACGCGAACGACAATGGATTTGAATTCCTCAAGCTGGTCTCGTGGAACCGAACTCTTTTCAATCTTCAATTTGGCGGAGAAAAGACGGCGCAACGCGTCGCGTTGGTCAATCGCAAGAGCGCCAATGACGCCGCGAGGATCCGAGACACCTTCGAGCCTTTTTCGCTTGCCGGGCGACAGCCTCACTCCAATCCTCCGCTCCAAGGACGATTACGAATCGAATGTGCGGAATCCACAGGCATATCTTCTATCGCCTATTTCATCACCTAGACGATGCCAAAGTGCCAAGAATCTGCACGGCAAGCATAGTCCCAGATAAAAAAGGGGCGAATCCTGGCCCCGCCCCTCTTTCCGCTGTCAATTATTTGCACTCGCGAGTTAGAACGTGATCCGCAGCCTCAATCGCACGGTACGCCTGCTGTCCACGCCCTCCTGCGAGAAAGTCTGGCGCGGATTTGCGAAATCCGGATTAGGAACAACCGGATCGACAGTTGAGGGCCGCAGTTTCAATGTGGCCGGATCTACCTCGACGCTGAAGCTGCCGAGGTTGGAGAAGGTGTCTCCGCCATCGTGATTCGGCGCTCGCAGCGGGTGATTGAAAACATTGTTAAAGTCTGCCCCAAGGGTGGCGTTGACTCGCTCGCCGAATCTAAAGTCTTTGTGCAGACCAAAATTCACTCCCCAGGCACCGGGCCCCCACAACAGGTTTCGTTTGGCGACCTGGGGATTATCAAACACGTCGGCGCCCATCGGGGGAAGTCCAAATGCTGCAGGATCGTAGAGCTGGTCTCCAACATGGCGCTTGTAGTTCCCCACGACCAAAGGCCTGTAGCCTCCCTCAAAGTCCCCGACAGCATCCACCGAGCCTGTGGCGATATTTCCCGGACCAATGTAATGGTCACTGTTGAAACAATTATCGCAAGTCCAATACGGCGTGAATCCGGTGCCGCTCTTGGCAAACATCTGAAAAGTTGTCTGCCAGCCTCCGATCACAGTGTCGGCCCACCTTGAAAGAGAGCTGCCGACCTTTCTGCCCCGCCCCACTGGCAAGTCATATACTCCGTAGAGAACGAACCGATGGCGAGATACCCACCCATCTTGGCCGTAATCCTGTTCAGGATTGAACGGATTGTAAGCCACACCGCCAAGGCTGGATTCGCCGACATCCAAGCCCGTAGATTTCTGGTCCAGATAGGTGTAAGACGCATTAAACATCAATCCGCTGCCGTAGCGACGCGCCAGCTGCGTCTGGAAGGCGTTCGCTTGGCTGTGGCCAAAGTTTCCAAAACTTAGCAAGAAGTCTCCCAGCGCGGGATAGGGAAGCGCTGCAGTTTGCGCGGGCGTCGGTTCGCAGTCTCCAGCGTCAGTATCGCAGGGGGTGACTCCGTCGCCTGTGGTGGTGTTCCAACCAACATCACTGGGTCTGAGTTCGTTCAGGTCTGTGCCCGCAATCAGCCCATGCGCAGTGGTGCCGAGGTAAGAAAAACGTACGGAAGTTTTTAGCCCGAGTTCACGTTCGAAGGTCGCGTTGTACTGTTGAATGAGAGGCTGGTGAAGCCCAACGGGCACCGCATTGAATGAGAGAAGGCCAGCCAGGTTATTAACGTCGCCTCCGGTCAGGGGGGTCGGCCAAGGCTGGAGCTGCTGCGGGTTTATGCCCAGATTCGACTTAGTAAGTGCCTGATTGAAGGCGTTGGTTGAAAGCGGGTCCCGAATCCCCTGAGCAGCCGCAGTTGGGAAGTACATCCCGTATCCGCCGCGCACCGCGGACTTCTCCCCCAGGCCCAGGGCAACGCCGATGCGGGGCGCAACATTATTCTTGTCGGTCCGTACCAGACCTCGACCGATGCCAAGCCCTGATTGGGCGGCAGTGACCACTGGCAAAGTCGTAGCTATCCGGGGATCCAGGAATTGAGTAGTCTTGTCAGAGGCAATAATAAAACGCCCAGTATTGTTTCCGAAGGTCGGATCGAAATTGAGCATGATGTCGTTCTTGTCAACGAATGGCGAAACCAGCTCATAGCGCACGCCGAGATTGACAGTCAACCTGGGCGTAACCTTCCAATCGTCCTGGAAGAAGTACCCCTGCTCCCAGTTGTGTACGTCCATGGGGGGCCGGGGCTGCGCGATGTACGTGACTCTAGTGGGCGCAAGCCCGAGTAGAAAGTGTGCGAACGGGTTGGTTAGCGCCCCACTGACGGTATACGTCATCGTTCCGCGTGGATTCCCACGGGCAGTCGCGAACCCATCCTGTCCCACGTTGCGCACAAAATCCGCGCCCATTTTCAGGTTGTGTTTTTTGATCACCCAGGTAAGCGTGTCTCCAAAAGTCGCCAGATACTGGCTTAACAGCCGTTCAGTGGTGCGATTGCCGCTTCGGTCAAAGGTGGTGTAAGTAGAGCCGAAATTGATTACAGGGTGTCCGTGCGTGCTTAACTGTGCCTGGCCTACGACTGCCCCATACGCATCTATGGCATTTGAATCAAACCCGATGCTAGAAAGGAATCCCGCCAGAGTGGTGTTGCTGTGTCGAAAGCTGTATTCCCGATTGAATCCGCCGCGTGCCTCATTAATCAGATTGTTGTGAATCGTGCGCACATAGGAGCCCGAAACCGTATTATTTCGGCGGTCGTTCTGAACCAGGCCGAGTCCTGTGAAGGGGTTCCTGACCGGCGACGTGGCACCGACGAAACCGGAGACGTTGTAAACTCCATAAACGTGATCTTTGTCTGTGAAATCGTGATCCACCCGGAGTGTTCCCAGATCACGAGTTGAACTGCCCGGAAGCAGCGTCTGAAATAGGTTCGCAATCCGGCCGTTCGCTAAATTGATCGGCACCAATGGGCTTATCTTGGGAAAGTAAGTACTAATGAGCTGTTGCACATTGGGGTCCAACAGGCGCGAAGGTATGGTCACAAACTTCTGCCCCAAGCCCAGATAGGTGTCTGCCAATACTTCAGCAGGCGTCAGAGTTACGCCGGCAGGCACGTCCGGGAGGAGCTTTGCGGGATTGGCTGCGGCAGGATTTATGGCCGGCGAGAAGTCGCCGACCCAAAATGCTGGATGCGGCAACCTTTGGTCCGAAATGGGTACAGAGGCCCTCGAGTAGTTCCGTTCATAGGCCACAAAGAACCAGGTCTTCTTGATGCCGAGAATCGGTCCTCCCAGGGATCCACCAATATCGTTGAGATTGAAATACGGAGTGGGATATTTGCTGACGCCTGGGGTCGGCACAAAATCCGCAATGCCCTGTTTGTCTTGTATCTGCAAAGCCGCCAGGGCCGAATTCTTGTTGTTGTAAAAAGCCGAGCCGTGAAACTGCGATTGGCCTCGCTTGGTGGTGATGCGAATATTGCCAATTCCAGCGTATTCAGCGCTGAAATCAGTGGAGAGAACATTGAGTTCGCCGACGGCCTCCAGCGAAGGCTCACTGGTGGTGGGCGAACCGAAAATCGTGTTGGTGGAGCGCTGGCCGTCGATTGTAAAATTGGCCCCGTAACTCTGGAAACCCAGGAACTTGAATTCGCCATCACTAACGCCCTGCGTGATGTTAGGGTTCAAGTAAAGGAATGAATACACGTCGCGACTGTCGCGGGGAAGCTCAATAATTTCCTGGTTAGAAATTGCGGTGCTAATGGTTTGGTTTTCCGTATTGATGGCTGGCGCTTCCATCGTAACGACCACGCTTTCCTGCGCCGCAGACACCTTGAGCACGGCATCGACGCTCACCGTGTCGCTGCCGTTCAAGACAATGTCCGTGGTTTCTCTCTTGTTCATTCCAGGGGCTGTGATTGTCACTCTATACGTGCCGGGTTTCAGCCCGAACATTTCGTAATTGCCCTGAGCATTCGTTTTTGTTTCCCGTGCGGTGTTGGTAAGGGCGTCGGTAATCGTCACCGAGGCGCTTGGAATGACAGCCCCTGTGGAGTCTGTCACCGTTCCTCGAATCGTGCCCAGATCCGTTCCCTGGCCGAATACTGCTGCGGACACACAGAATAGAAGTGCCAAGCAAATAACACAGACAAACGTGACTCTGTACTTCAAGGCGAACCTCCCCCAAAATAATCCAGAGGAACGATGTACCATAGTAGAAAAGCAAACGCAACAACAAACAAAGCATGAACGACACAAAGAGAAAGAATACGAAAGCATTCGCCTGCGCTATGCTTTCGTCATTTGACCCGAGTTGAAGTGACGCCCTATACTCTCCCATACGGAAACAGTGCATGACCCCCAAACCTCGTCTGCTAACAGAACAGCGGCGCCGGAGTGTGCTGGACCTCGTCGACCAAGAGGGCCAAGTAACTGTCGCGGATATGGTTAAGCGATTCTCAATATCTGCCGTCACGGTCCGCAACGACCTCGACTCTCTCGCTTCTATCGGCGCAGTGGTGCGCTCTCACGGCGGCGCAGTAAGGCGCCTGGAAGCCACACAGGATTACCCGCTCCGTACCAAAGAAACTCTTCACCGGGATGAAAAAATTAGGATCGGAAGAGCCGCGGCCGAGTTAGTGCAGCCGGGCGAAACCATCATCCTTGATTCAGGAACGACTACGGCAGAGGTCGCCCGACACTTGAAAAGGGTGAAAGTTCAGTCGCTTACGGTCATCACGAATGCCTTGAACATTGCGGTTGAGCTTGCGGACGCTCCCGGAATTTCCTTAATAATGATCGGTGGGCTGCTGCGGCCGGTTGCTTGCTCCTTCGTCGGACCTCAGGCAGAAGCCATGATGAACGAGTTCCACGCTGACCGTCTTTTCCTAGCGGTCGATGGTTTCGATCTCGAGAACGGCCCTTCGACTCCGGACGTGCTCGAAGCACAACTCAACAACGTGATGATCCGCTCCGCCAAGGAGGTCAATGTTGTCACGGATTTCAGCAAACTCGGTCGGAGGAGCGTTTCAAAGATCGGCCCCTTTGACAGAATCCGTCGCCTGATTACGGATAACCGTGCCACGCAGGATTTCACTGGGGCCCTTCGTAAGAAGGGCATAGAAGTTATTGAGGTGTAGCACCCTCCATTGCTAGTCGGCTGAAGTGGTAAGACATTCGGCTGTCGGGCAAGAGCAAGGATTCGCGAAGGGACGCCTTGCCTTGAGCTTCGTGCCCAAGGGCCATCTGCAAGACCCCGGCGGAATAGACCCACCAACCCTGGTACGCGCTGTTTTGTGCGTTGAACTCCGCTCGTGACAGGGCTGAGGTGAGATGCTCTCGCCATAGGTTTGCATCATAGCCGCTTAGCTTCTTGGCTGCGGCCCACTCCCATACGACATCCGAAGAGTCAGTCCCTTGGGCCGAAAGCCGGTACCTTCGCTGTGCCTCTTCTTTTTGACCGCAAGCAGAATAGGCTTCCCCGAGCAGGTAATTTGTTCTGGCGGAATCTAACAATGGTTCTAGTCCATCTTGCGTGAACGAAAGGCTTGGAACCGGGGAACCAAGCGCTTTCGCCGCGACTAGGGCTTCTTCGCAGTGGCCGGTTCGAGCCAACCCGATGGCTTGCTGCAGTTTTACTTCCACCCACACGTGGCGAACGTCCGTTCCCCCTTCTTCGCTGCCAAAGAAGCGATTCTGGAACAAATCAATCGCGCCCTCATAATTCCCTTCTTCTGCACGATTCAAAGCCAATTCATAGACCAAACTAATAGGCATGTGGCTCAGGTCAGGATAAAGCTCAAGTGCTTTCGCTCGTTCCGCTGCAGATTTCTCCAGTACGGCCATCGCCGCAACAGTACCGGAATAGTTCACGGCGTTCGATGGGTCATTTCTTATTCCTTCCGCGAATACATTCATGGCGCCCGCGAAATCCCTCTTCATGTGCAGCAGTGCTAATCCGAGACTGGCTTCCAGCACCGGTATTTGGGGATCGAGCTTTCGCGCCTGTTGCCATTCCAAAATGGCCTCTTCCGTTTTTTCTCGCGCAAAATACCACGTCCCCAGCAGGTAATGAGCGGTTGCATCCTTTTCATTCGCGCGGATCGCAGCTTTGAGCGCCTGCTGGTCTTCGATGGTGTTCGGAAATACAGCTACAGTCGAAAGTTGAGAAGCTTGCAAATAGTCACTTGCACCAGACTCACCGAGTTTCTCACGGCAGTATCCGCGAAAGTAGACCACCAGAGGGTTCTTCTGGGGGGCAACCGCACCGGGTTCGCTCTGGTCCGCCTCGGGAGACGGATACTCCCGTGAGAGGACCTCCACCGCTCGGCGGTATAGTCCCAACCGCGCGTATTCCGATGCAATATTTAGGACTCGATAAGGATCGGCAGCGAGATGCAAAATATTCGGCTTTCCAAGTTCTTCCTGGAGAAAATCGCTCAGAGGGAAGCGCGCGAGCCGTTGCCTTGCCATCTTTTCTCCGTCCACCCTACTTCCCATTGCGCGCGATACTGCCACTAGCTCTTCT
The DNA here is from genome assembly GCA_003225315.1 of Acidobacteriota bacterium. Classification (GTDB taxonomy): domain Bacteria; phylum Acidobacteriota; class Terriglobia; order Acidiferrales; family UBA7541; genus Acidiferrum. The sequence goes on along the minus strand of QHZD01000023.1, from coordinate 123,062 downwards.
CCTGCTCTCAGGTCATCCGGCGCAGATTCGAGGCTTTTCGTCAGGAAATCTCTCGCCTCCTTCAGGGCGCCCCGCCGAGCCAAGAGTTCGGAAAGGCGCAAGGCAGCGGCCGCCCTGTACGACGGTAAGCGCATAGCTTCCTCGTATGCATCGATCCCGTCGTTCTCTCTCTCAACGCCCTGGTATGCGATTCCAAGATAATAGGAAGTCTCGGCATCGGTAGTACTTCGCGCGTGAGCGGCAGCCAGTCTAGGTACAGCTTCTTCAAAACGCATCAGACTAGTGTCGAGTCGTCCTGCAGCCTTCAGTAATTCAAGATCTGTGGGGAACTTCGTTAATGCTTTTTGATAGGTGTGCAAAGCAGCTAGGAGATTGCCGTTCAATTCTTCCGTTCCGCCCTGCTGAAGCCAATCGCCCGCGGTGCGTCGCGTCTCTTCCGGTATCCTGTGCGAAATTTGCGGGCCAACCTTAATTTCGGATTCAGGCGCCCAGTCATACTTCCCCTCTGTCTGCCTCAAGAGCAGCGCACCCTCGTTGTTTCTTAGCTCAAACGTATACTTTTTGCCGGCGTCTGGAATCTGAATGTCCCTCTTCCACAATCGCTCTGGTACAAGATTTTCTTTCTCGTTGAGCACGGAGCTGTTTCCATCCAGAATCTGGATCGTAGCGTCCAACAGCTTCCGGTTGGAATTGAGGCACACCGCCAGCATGCCGGCCTTTCTTTCCAAATGAACCACGCCAGCGAGATTCGCGCGAGAGATCCCCTTCGTATCGCGGACCGGCATCCAGTATTCCGTGAATGAAATGGATTGACGCGGTTCAAGGAATGCATACGTCTCCTGGTTTCGGAAGAGTCCCGCCTGCAACTCTACATAGGCGCTGTTGTTGTCGGAGAGTGCTTCACGCCAACCAAGACCTTCTGCGTCGACACCCCAGGACCAGATCTTTTTCGCGCGTAGCTCGGCGTAGTCAGCAAAATGTGCGGTCCCTGTATTTGTTCGAGGGTGCCATACACCCATGAAGTTCTCGCGGCTTCCATGAACAAACAGAGAAACTGGTCCATCCGTCTGGTCACGAATGACGCTGAGATCCTTGCCTTTTGGATCGACTGGCCACCTCTGCACCTCCGCAAATCCATGCGCTGCTGCAAAACGCATGGGGTATTGAATCTGAGAATCGTCCCAAACCTGGACGGCGGCATTGTTCCACCAATAGAAACGATGGCGTATATCGCTTCGATTGCTCAGCGTAACGTGTTGTTCGAGGACGGTGGAACTGGGCGGCAGAGTCAGTTGGACCGACCATTCCATTCCATAAACCCTGTCGATATTCCCTACTGTGATCGATGCGCTGCCATCCTCGTGGCTTGCATAGGCGAAATCCACAGGCGACATGGAGACCCAATTGTGGGAAACAGGAAAGTTAAACTCGACTCCGAAAGCAGCCCAGGCTCCGCGATAACCGATCCTGGCCTTTTTGATGGAAGGGTTGGCATAGAACATCGGCTGTCCGCTGATTTTGTCTATGCACGTATAAATATGTCCGCCCAAATCCGGCAAGACGGAACATTTCAGATATTCGTTTTCAAGATAAATTGCGCGCCATTGGTGTTCGGCGCGCCGGTCCGTGACTTCCTTCCGCATCGTATAGGGGTAGTTAAATCGGCCACTCGCAAACTCGTCGAAAGGAGGATTGGGATCTGGCGCCCCCTCTTCGTATGCTGGCAGGTTCAGAACACCTTCCCACACGCGCACCTGAGCCCGAATAGGAACGACGGTAAGACTTAGGAATAAAAACAGGACCGTCCATCGCATTAGCGTGGCCCTCGCGGCGCGTACCTTCGCTAGCAGCGTTTCAAGTAGTCTTGCTAGATTACGTTTAATGCCGACATCCAAGCTCATCCAACTCAAAGAGTTTCGTTCTGATGCAATTCACGAAGATGTGTGAAGAGGAAACTTTTCCACTACACGGTTAATAATTCCCCCCTCGGAAGGTGAATCCGGCTGAAGTCCTTCCCCAAGGCAGCGAAAAAAGGCCAGAAGTTGGGCGACAATCACATACACGACCGGCGTCTCTTCGTCTCCGAGTTCACTCAGTCCCCGGCACTCGATGACCTTATCGCCCGCCCTAACCGCGGAATTCGGAATATTTTCTCCAACAATGACTTTGGACAATCCAAGTTTCTTTCGGTCCAATTCGCGCAGTAAATCCAATTCATATGCGCGTATCGTGGAATCGCACGATAAATTGCAAACGATGAGAGTGTCATCTTGCGCGTAGCTCATGGGGCCATGCCGAAATCCAAGGTACGTTTCGCAGAGTGTCGTGACGCGGCCCGACGTTAGCTCCAGCATCTTCAACGCCGCTTCGCGCGACGCCGCGAAACGCGGCCCGCTGCCGAGAAATATCGCTCGGTGAAAATCTGATGCGGCAATCTTCGCCAGGATGTCGAAATAGGACCGAATCAGGTCCTTTGTTATTTGGCTTAATCTCTCGCACACTCTCTGGTATTCGTCTGGTCTTTCCAGCATTCCGATGAAGCGCGCCGCCAGCAGCAGGTTCGTAAAGCTGCTCGTCATCACCAGGCTCTTATCATGAGTTTCGGTGGGAAGCGTGGTGACATGCACTTTCTCATGGTTGCGCCACGCCCTAGCCAGACTCCCCTGCTCGTTGCACGTCACCACAACGTGCCGGTACTCAGGCTCTGTGTCCAGTAGCAATTCCAAGGCCCCGCTACTCTCGGGACTGTCACCGGATCTAGCCAAAGAAACGAGCAAACCAGGCCTTCCCAGAGGCAAGGCTTTTCCGCCATACATCAGCAATGATCCGCCGCTGATCGATTCTGTGTGGATCCCAAGCTCATTTTGAAGAGGGAGCCGCACGCATTCGGCAGCGTACTCTGAACTTCCGGATCCCGTAAGTGCGAGGCTTCGAATTCCCGCCACATCCTTTTTCAGGCTATCTCGAGACGCAATCATTCGATCGCAAGTTCGCAGCCACGTCCAAGGCTGCTGGCAGATCTCCTTAAGCGTGTGGAAATAGCCAAGCCGTTTTTGCTCCGTTTCCGCCCGGCCAAATAATTCGGCTGCCCGCGCTTGACCGTTTGTCAGCCCGTGTTCCCAGTCCGCCTGGTTCAACAAGGATGCACTTTCCATGAGTTATTTTTTCTCTTTCTCGTTAGCACTAGTTCCTTCACCTCCGTCCCGGCTGAAGCTCAGGCGTAACGATGTCTAAAGGGCGATCCTCCCCATCTACAGAACCATGCCAAACGCCTCCGCCAAACGTGGTGATGTAAACCTTCGTTGGGTCTTCGGGATCCGGAATGACGCGATGTCCCCATTTGAAGTTAAAACCAGGTATTCGCACCCAGTTTTCGCCGCGGTCGTTTGATTTCCATGCAGAGGACTCAAACCCGGAAGCGTAGAGTTTTTTCGCGTCACGCGGGTTTATGGTGACATCGTAGACGTGGCGATCTCGATCAAGGACTCGCGTCCAGCTCTTTCCTGCATCCACCGACAAATAGATGCCGCCACCCTCCCCATGCTCTCCTTTGTCCCTCGCCCACGCCGCGAGATAGAGGCGATCCGGCGAATTGGGATCAACCGCCAAGCCGTTTGGAGCATTGCTTTCTTCGGGCATAGCTACGTGGCTCCAGTTTTCTGCTCCATCTGTGGACTTGTAAATTGCTCCGTCACCCTCCATCCCTATGCTTCCGTCTTCTGAACGGCGCGCGAGCAGCACGTAGAGTGTTCCCTCGCTATCTCTCACAATTCTCCAGGCAAACGGTTCCTTCTCATTAATGCCGGTATTTTTCAGCTTCCAGGTCTTGCCTCCATCTACGCTCTTGTATATTCCGCGCCCGAAGGCAGCAACGTAGAGCACACGCGCGGTGGACGAACTCGTCGGGTCCAGGAGTATGTGTGTCGCCGCGGTTTCCTCCATCCCGTCATTCGACTTAGTCCAGGTCCTTCCACCATCATCACTGCGGCATACACCGCCCCGATAACTCCCGATTCCTTTTCTTCTCCACATCTTCGGTCGCGGTAAATCATGGGTCCAGCTGTTCACACTCCAAGCCCGACCCTTTACTACGGGATCAAATACCATCCAGTACGTCGTGTTCATCCATTCCTTCGGCACACCTAGCGTGGAACTAATCCAGGACCGCCCGCCGTCTTCGCTCCGGAAAAGACCAATGTCCGTCGTGGAGATAAACTGCCGGTGGTGATCGAACGGATCAAAGTGATAACCGTAGGCGTTCGTTACATCCAGCCCCGTTGAGACCCATCCGTTTTCACTGGATTTTCTTGAGTAAACCGCGAACCAGCTTGCGCCTCCGTCCGTCGTGCGCATGGTCCTTCCCAGATCCGTCTCGTAGCATAAGTTGGCATCCTGCTCCGCTACGGTAAGCGCCAAGGGGTTTTCTCCCCAATCCGATCCAAATCGTTCCGTGATCCATGCGTCATGGATATTCGTGGCAGCCCGGGCAGCGGGATTGCTGTCCTCCTTCCAAACCAGTTGCCAATTGCGCCCTGCATCGGTGGTCTTGGCAACCCCCAGCCATTTGATTCCACCTTCTTCCAGATCTCTGTAGGAAACATAGGCCGTGCCCGGATCGCGCAAGCTCGTCGCGATCGCTCGCATCTTTCCACCACTTTTACCCAGGCTGCCTTTTCGCCAAGTTGTTCCTTCATCATCTGTCACAAAGGCGGACTCATCGCCGATAACGTAAATCAACACCTTGCCATCCTTCCAGAATCCCACGGAGATATCTGTGAAAGTCTTTGCGGAGGGGCCCGATATTCTTTCCACACCGGACGATGTCTTTTTTGCTATAAAATTTGGACCGGCAAGAAGAAGGATACGCGCGTCGGTAGGCGAATGTGGATTGACCCACAATTTGTCGGTCAGCCCCGGGAGATCCCTCTCTCTTACCCAGTTTTCGCCCCCGTCCCGCGATGTAAAGAGGGCAAACGTGCTTTTTCTCCTATCGCCTGCGGCAACATAAAAAGTCCTGGAATCCGATGGATCGATTGCCATCGCAGTGAGGCTGCCCAGGGGGTTCGGCTCCGCAATCAGATCTTCGTCCGAATGATCTGAACTCATTTTGATGCCCTTCACGGAAAACGGCTTTGGATAAATCAGGCTCCAAGACTCACCCTCGTTTTGGCTACGCCACAGACCATTTGATTGTGCATAAATCACTTTCCGGTCCAGCGGATCGAAAACGAAGAATTGAACGACTCCGCGCAGATTAAACATGCGCCAGGACTTGCCCGCATCATGGGTGATATAGGACCCCGTCATGTCGCAGCTAACCAGTACGGTGTTGGAGTCGTGAGGACTAATCGTCGGGTGGAACATCGCTCCGCCGCCGCCGGGGCCAATGATCCTGAAATCACCCGGGCGAGAGTCGCCACCATAAGCCAGCAGGATTGCAGCAACGGCAAGTCGAAGAAGGAACAAGATCATCTTTTTCTTTTCTTTGCTTTCGTTACCATTGCTTCGCTTTCTTTTTGGCAGAAAGTCTTTGCTTTGTCAATTCTTTTGAAAGGGAGCTAAATCTTGACTTGCAAGATCCTGGCGGCATTTTCATAGTAAACCTTCTTTAGGATTCCGTCCGGCAATCCCAGGCCATAGATTCGCCAGCGTCCCTGAGGAGGTGTAGGTGCTGGTGCATAATCGAAGTATTCGTCTTCGGTTTCAAGAAAGCGGTAGTAAATCTCGTAAAGTTCATCGACGAAAACTTGCTGAGGCGTGTCCGTTCCATGGGGGACGGCATCCGTTCCAAAAAGAATTCGATCCTGGTATTTCTCGAAGAACTTTCTGGCCATACGCGGCTGGCGTCCCAGCTCCCCAATTCGCGCACCAAGCTCCACGTGCATGTTGGGAAAGCGGTCCATGCATTCGCTAACGTAAGGAAGATTCTCAGCGTCATTGCCCACATGAAGCACAATGAACTGCGTCTTGGGGTGGCGGGCCAATACGCGGTTGCGAGCTTCCAGCAATTCTGCGTTACTGGGAAAATCACCGCCGTAGAAAGACCAATCCGGATGGTTATTCAGTTCCTCGAAGCGTTCATTGAACCGATCAATGGGAAGGAAGAATGCCTCCGGATCCGAAACATGAATCGCAACAGGCATCCCCAGCGAGCCGGATGCCTCCCACATGGCGTCGAAACGCGGATCGTCAATTTTCACTAATGGCCCCTTCGAGACTCCCTCGCGCAAGTAAAGGCCCAACGTCTTTAGGATTTTGAGTCCACGCGCGCCTGCCTGCTGTGCCCGAGCGATCTCATCGGCTTGAAATTTGCTGTACGCCGGTTGATTCGTGCGGTCCCACCATGGTTCCGTGAAGGTTATGAAGCGTTCAGGATAGGGCCGCTGATACTTGCGAATCGATTCATCGAGTCCCTTTCCAACTCCGCCCGTTAGGTTGACCATTATGCGGATGTTCTTTCGGTCCATTATCGGCAGCAACGCGTCCACTGGTGCCAAGTACTTCATTTCTTCGCCTATCCCGACTCCGTTCTCTGTCCTGGCGGCAAAAGAAAGGTGCGTATGAATGTCTATGACCGGATAACGCGAGCGGGGCACCTTTGTCTCTGGGACGTGCAACATGCTGCGTGGTTGGAAGTCCGCGAGCTGCAACGGCCTCCCCGCACCTTCCGGCGGCATCGGTGACGTTATGGAGGTTCGAGGTAATCTGCTTGCGACGAGAGACATCCCAATACTTCCCAACCAGCTTCTTCGGTCGATTCCGCTCATAAGTCCTCCAGTGTTATTCAATCGCGTCGTCACCGATTTCCTTTTTTTGTTTGCCTTCTTCTATATCGTTTACTTTCGCTTGTCAAAGTGGCATAAATCTCCGAGCTCGGCTTCTATTAAAGCGACCGGAAACTTAAACGGCGGACATCGCTCCTAAGAAGGCCGGACCGGCCTTGCACTAAGGAAATCTTTTGATGGAACTTTGGAAAATCGGCGTTCTGACCGGCGCTCTCGCGGGGGCCGTATTCACGATGCTTCCCTTTTCGGGGCAAGGCAAGATCGCGAACATACCTCAGCATTCCTATGCTAGCGACATGCAACTCCAGGCAAAACGATCTGCGGTGGATTTCCTGCCGGACGGTGTTCCGGAGAAGCCTTCCTGGAAGCATGCCGAGTCAGTGGAATTTGACACTGACGCCTCCGGCAACTCCCACTTTCCCGAAATTTCAACGCGTGTCTCATCCGTTTGGACCGAAACATATGTCTACTTCTTCTTTTGGTGCCGCTACCACTCACTGAATGTCTATCAGGGTGAAGACCCAAAGGTAGAGCGATGGCACCTTTGGGATCGTGATGTTGCCGAAGTCTTCCTGAACCCTCAGCCGGAGCGAGTGAATCACTACTATGAGTTCGAGGTAGCGCCCAACAATCAGTGGATCGATCTTGAAATCGATAAAACCAAAAACCCTTTTAATGATGCTTCTTGGAATTCTGGCTTTGAGCATGCCACGAGCATCAACGCTAAGAATCATATTTGGACCGCCGAAATGCGTATACAAGTCTCGTCGATGAGTCTCAGCGCGATTCGGCCGGGCGCGGAATGGCGGGTGAATTTCTTTCGAGCGGCAGGGAAGGGCCGAGACGACCATCGCAAATTTCTGGCATGGAGCATCATTCCCGAAGGAAAGACATTTCACGTGCCAACTCGGTTTGGAGTCTTACGGCTCGTGAATTAGTTGAGACTTTCTGATAGTCGACTGGCCTCACTTCCGCCAAAATGCCGGACAAAGCATCTAGCCTTAATGAGACTAGTTCAGACTAGTTTCAATGAACGTAGGCTCCCGATGGCAGCAGATACTGGATTGGCCAGGTTGCCCGTTTCTGCTCCACGATTTCAGACCATTTCAAGACTCTTGCGTCCGACCTGGGCAAGAGTTTGATGCCGGGCAGCGTCTCCGCAATAGCGCTAGCGAGCGTATATCCATCACCCGGCGCGGTTACGGCTTCTGCTTTCGCACCAAACTTTTCATGAGCGAATCGGCCGGCGATTTCTGCGTCCTCAATCATCTGGAGAAAATACGGCCTGCCGATCAAAAGCGAGTTGTACACGTGATTTGCCAGCACGCCTGAAATGGAATTCACATAAGCATGGTCAAAATCTAACGCACCCAATGCCGGATCATCGGGCGAGACGGCAGTATAGGACATTCGATTCTCACCGAGGCCTCGGAAATCAAACGAAACGATATCGTATCCCTCGTCTATGTATTTCTTGATTTCAGGCCAGTTTGCTGCGGTCGCTTTGCCACTTTCACTGAACCACAGGAGTACTGTTCGTTTGTCGGCAGCGGATTTGTGAATGCGCAGCAGTGGCATTTCAAGCAGTTTGCTGTGGCGGAGCATGTAACGGTCAATCGAAACGTCGCCTGATTTCCAGTTCCCCGCGGCTTCCCAAGTAATTTCCTCTCGCCCGGCCGGGACGCCGGTGTACTCACTGACCTGCCAGTCTTTCACTCCATTGTATTGGTCACCGTAGTATTGCTTCGCGAGGCTGCGTGCCGGTCCGGACTTGTGCTCGTCATAATACTCCTTGATCACTGACATTAAGGATTTTGCGTCGCCGTAGTCGAGCATGACCTGCCCTGTTTCAGTGCATTGCAATGCCTTGCCCGCGAGTTCCTTTACTGTTGGAAGTCCATGCCGAATCGGCATTTGATTGAAGTGGTCGAGAAAGTCGAGCGCGGCTTGCTGATTCTCCGCTGAGAATTGATGCGTGTGGTAGCCTTCGGCCAGCGCAATACGGTCTCCATGGGCGAAACGTTCGTAAAGCCTTTGAACTTCGCGAACGGTTTTGCGCGTTCCTTCAATAGGAAAAAAATCGAGTACTGTGGCGGCCACCAATACCGGCCGCGGATACATCAGCAGCAGCAACCCGGGATGGTCCACGCCATTTGAAATCATGCCAAATAAATCCTGCTCGGGATCGCTGTCCGGATCGGCAAAAATGCGGTTGGAAATCCTCATCGGCAGCGCGCTGATATAGCACGAAGGCACGGCCACTTTAATGCGTTGATCGAGCGCGGCAATCAAAGCAGCCTGAGTGCCGCCGCCGCTCGTGCCGGTGATGCTGATTCGCTCACCATCTACCTCGGGGCGGGTGAGCAGATAATCGACTGCGCGAATCCCATCCCATATTTCCCACCTGGCGAGATTGGCTCCGGCCAAATAGGCCAGATTCCCCATCACCGCGTGTTCGCCACAAATCAGGTTGTAGCGACTCTTGCCCGCTGTCGCATACCAGAACTGGCTGCGTTCGCCTTGCCCAACGGGATCCCACGAAATCACAACGTACCCTCGCCCCACCAATCGCTGGCTCAATGCCTGATAATGAAATTTTCCATCCGCCGCGTGCCCCGCGGGGACCAGCACCGCAGGATGTTTCCTGGAATGATCATCCGGCACGTAAACAAGAGCAGTTACATAGACGCCTGGCAGACTCTGGAAGATTAGCTTTTCAATGGTGAATCCATCCATCTGAATCCGGCCTGTGACTCGTGCACGCAGATCTGTTTTTACTTCCGGCAATCCTCCAATCATTTGCAAGAGCTTCTGCCGCAGTTCGCTCTGCGTCTTCAGCAATTCTCGCTCGTTATGGATGGCGTCCCAGGCTTTTATCCGATCGTTGTCTTCGCTCCACGCTTGCTCTGCCTGGTATTGCAGGAAAGGTGTTATTCGCGGCCCCGGCGGCAAAGGCTGTTCACGAACAAAGAAAGCTTGCGCTGGCGGCGAATCGTCTACGGCTAGGGCGCAGAAGGCAATCGTTCCGGCCATCACGACCATAATGATGCATGGCCGGATCATTCTTAAATGTTTCACCGCGTTTTCACCGTGAGCGATCCCATGGCGTACCAGCCGTCGTCTTGCCGGCCTTCAATGGCAAAACGAATCGCCGGTTGTTCCGTCCTCGGGTCCAGCATCGCAACGCGAAAATCGTAAGGACCTTCTGCCAAATTTTCCGGAACGTACAAAGTGCCATCGAATACCGCATCTCCGGGAAGCCATTTCTGCACGTCAACAGGAATTCGAATGATGGTCGCTGTCTTGGCAGATCGCAGTTCCGCCGCCAGCGAGAAATCCCTGTAAATGGGAGCGACTCCCGCGTTCAGCCACCACATGTGAAGCGGCATCATCGAGCCGGCTTCAACTGTCTTCGGGTATTCCAGGCGCCGCAAAATAAAACGGTAGCCCATCTTCTTCTGAAAGTTCTCGAATTGACTTTTCCATTCAGACGGAATCGGTGACGACTTTATGTTCACGGAGCTCACATGCCAGCGCAGTGCTTGATCGAGAATGTAGTCGACGTCGTAGCCTCTCTCCTTCCAACCCGCCACTGTAAAACAGACTTCCAGTGAGACTGGCTTGTGTTGCCAAACGTCCTGAATTCCCGCCCGCACCACTTGTTGCGGGTAAATCTCCAGCATCTCGGCCGGAAAGTAAGGATTCGTGGAACTTGTCCGCATGTCCCCCAAACAATCCAGTCTCCATCCCGCGCCGTGCGCCGTGCCATACGTGAGGGCTTGTTGCTCGTCAAAATTCATCAGCAGCGGCGTGCGTTGAAACGCTTCTAGCCAAATATCAATAAGTTCTTTCTGATAAGCAAATGCCGGCATGTACGGACTCCAGCCCTCTCCCCAATAGCCCACTGACGAAATATCTACGCTATCCAGATAGGGGTTCCCGTCGTAACGTTTCCCCGCTTCAGCCACAAGCTCGCCCCAGTACTTAAGAAATAGCGGGTCGCTAAAATCCGGCTGCCAGATTTCCCCGTCTTTGTCTGTCGCTTTGTTGGCACGCCGAGCGCCCGAGTTGCTATACCAAGCCGGGAGCGGATCCTGGTTCGAGTACGGCATTAAGCGAATGGCAAGAGTTTGCCCATGTGCTCTCGCCTCCTCCAGGGCGAGGTCCACAATTTCCCAATGGAACTTGCCGGGTTCCGTCTCAAGGACGTTCCAATACCAGCGACAATACGAGATAGAAGTATTAGGAAAATCCGGCTTTGTCGGCGCTTGCGGAAGCTTCGCAACTGGCCCCACTTCGGACCACTTCAAAGGAGGATTTGGCTCTTGCCCATTAAATCGCTGGAACGTGGTAATGCCCATTCCAGGATTCACAAGCACATCGTGGATTTCTTTTGGGCGAACCACGACGACATTTGATTGCGCAAATCCCAGGCCACCGGTCGCCAGCAGCAGTAGCGTTCCGAAGCAACAATTTCTCGCGATCGATCGTGCTCGGACTCTGCATAATCTGAAGCTCGTCGGTGACCGGAACATCTTTAAGTTCTCCATTCTCAGCGAGCCGTTGGGCAATGTTTCCCCTACGAGAGGCATCCTCAATTTACGTTTAGCCGGATTCTCTAGTCCGATAGCGCAAATGCCGCCAGCGCATCGGACACTCTCCCTTTGAAATAACCGCCTCCTCCAGCGGCAATTACGACGAACTGCTTGCCGGACTTCTTGCCCATGTAGGTGATTGGAGTGGCGTGCGCGCTTGCCTCCAGCTCGCCGGCCCACAGTTGCTCTCCCGTTCGCGCATCGAAGCCCCGAAAACGGCTATCAATCGTTGCCCCGATAAATACCAGCCCGCCATCCGTCACAATCGTGCCACCAAGGTTAGGCGTGCCAGTTTTCCCCTTCAGCTCATCTACAGCTCCAAGTGGAACCTTCCAAACAATCTCCCCTGTATTTACGTCCACGGCATTGAGAGTCCCCCACGGCGGTTTCTGGCATGGCCATTGGTGCTCGTCCCAGAAGCGGGCATACTCGCCTTCTTTGGAGCCTCTCCGGTATCGCAATGGCGCGTCAGCGGCCTGCGGCTTCATTTCTCCAACGGCTCCCAGTTCATTTGCATTCACAAACAAGTAGCCGGAAGCACTATCAAAAGAAGCGCCGGACCAGTTCGCCCCGCCCAGCGTGCCTGGTACCACTAAGGTCATCTTGCGGCCGTAGGGTGTGTACATTCCGTGGCTTTCGAGCGAATGAAACAGCTGCGCGCAATAACGGCTGGATTCCGGCGTAACTGTGCTGATCTCGCTTTCGCTGAAAGACTGTCGAACAAGGGGCGGAGGCTTGACCGGAAAAGGCTGTGTCGGCCAGGTGGTTTCGCCGGGCACGTCACTCTTGGGAACCGGGCGTTCTTCTACCGGAAATAGCGGTTTGCCCGTAAGCCGGTCCAGGATAAACACAAATCCCATCTTTGTTAGCTGTGCAACCGCAGGAATATCATGGCCATCGCGCCGCACCGAGATCAGCACGGGCTGCGCAGGCATATCGTAGTCCCAGACATCGTGGTGCACCATCTGGTAGTGCCAGACGAGTTTGCCGGTTGCGGCGTCGAGCGCCACCAGGCAGTTGCTGAACAGATCCATGCCCTTGCGGTCTGCGCCGTAGAAATCATACGAAGCCGAACCCACAGGAAGAAAAATCAAACCGTGCTCAACGTCCACACTCATAATCGACCAGACATTCACGCCAGTGCGCTGCTTCCATGCATCTCCCTCCCAGCTCTCGTGTCCCAATTCTCCCGTCCGGGGAATGGTATGGAAAGTCCATACGAGTTTGCCCGAGCGAGCGTCAAACGCGCGCACGTCACCACCCGGACCTTTCGACGGATATTCCGGAACCGCCGCTCCTGTAATGACCAAATCTTGATAGATGGCCGGAGGCGACGTCACCGAATATTCCGCTCGTGGATAAGCATCCGCGACCCCTGCGCGCAGATCAACCGTGCCGTCTTTTCCAAATTCCCGGCAAGGTTTTCCGGTTTTCGCATCTAGGGCGATCAGGCGCGCATCGAAAGTGCCGTACAGAATTCGGCCTTCTCCTCCTGTCTCACTCTGCCAGTAGGCCACGCCACGGTGTTGAAAGAACTGGCGAGGCCCGGTGCGCCCCGCTTGTGGATCGAACTGCCAAACCTCCTGACCAGTCTCCGCGTCTAAAGCAATCACACGATTGGAAGGCGCGGAGAAGTAAAGCACTCCGTCAATCACGATTGGCGTGGATTCAAATGGCGCAATATTATGGCGATCCGTTTCGTTGCCTCCGCGGTCCACTTCTCGCATGTGATACGTCCACACTCTTTTCAAGTTCTTAACGTTTTGACGATTGATCTGTTTGAGCGGCGAATACCGCGTTCCGCCGGCATCACCACCATAAAATCGCCATTCTTGCGCGGACATGGTTAGCGCGAGCGGCAGTAGGAGGAGGATTCGACTTATCGCAGTTGCGCCTAGCAAGCCCAAGTATTTCAGCGTAGGTCTTCGAGAGACTGCGTGGTGATCCATGACTGCGTTTCAGATACTTTGTTTTTGTAGTGCTGTCAAGCGGCATCGGCCGGTGGTGAATCTAGCGCAATCCGTTGATTAGGCAGGTCCCGCGGTTTACCGAGCGAAATCGAAGGGCGAAATAACGAACGCGGTGGTGGGAGATTCCGCTCGGAAGAAACCTCAACGGAGAGAAGTGGTCGGGGCGAATGGATTTGAACCATCGACCTCCTGGTCCCGAACCAGACAACTGAATCCCATAAACGCTTTGTCTGGCGTCGCTTACGGGACACGAGCAGTTATTTTCCCCCTCTTAGTTGTACCTAACTTGTACCTAACGACTCTCGTAGTATGCCGTTTTTCTCAATCGGAATTAACGACTGCGGTACTACGTCGGAAAGCAGTCGGACTCAGTATATTCAGGGTTATGACGGAAACCGAGTGTTGGGGGAAATCGACCAGAAAATGCGGTCCGATTTTGATCGTTTTCTGCTGTAGTGAAACTGCGTTCGGAGTCGCGAAGCTGTTGGCCGACGTCATCGAATCCGCGTTGATTGTCTCAATGACGGCGCTGGAAGGGACCTGCGCCCCATCAATGTGAACTGAGGTGCGCAGCTCTCTCTGCGGATCTGTATTAACGGCTTTAATGAAGATGTGCTTACCGTCAGCAGTGCGGCTCGCCACTACATCCAAATAAGGCACGCCTTTGCCCTCCCTGGTTGCGTCGAATGTAGGGCTGCTTACGCGCGCGGTGATTCGTTGTGCGCCAAGGTGGCGATTGTAAAGTTCGTTGACGAGGTACGTTGGGGTGACGAATAGGTTGTCGTGGCTGGCCTGAACCATTCCCCCCGACCACCCGTTCACCATGTCGGACACGGCGCTCATGGCCACAATATCGCTGCGCTCGAATACGTTCATAAGCCGCGCGGCGTATAAGGCAGACTCCATCGAGTGTTGGCGCGGCACGGGCGACGAGGTGTTCCATTCGTTGATGGCCAGTTTGATTGTGCGTCCGGGAACGAGATCATGAATGAGATCACCAAGTTGCTTGTAGAAGCGTTCGTAGGACAATGGGTGAGCCATGAGGTTTGACGGATCACCCATCATATCCCTGGTACCGTAATAATGATGGATCGCAAGATAGTCGATATGAGGACCCGCAAGCTGCAAGACCGTGCGGTTCCAGTCCATGTTGTTGTCACCGACAGCGACTAGCTGGATGGACGGGTCGACGCCGGACATGGCTGCGGCGTAGCGTTCAAAGTTCTGTGCATAGGTATTGGCATCACTGTGCCCGTGAACCCAGTCTCCCCAGATTTCGTTCCCAACTTCCCAATACTTCACCTTGAACGCATTGGAGTTGCCGTTCGCTGCGCGCATGGCGCCTTGACGGGAAGATACCGGGCCGTTCGCATACTCGACCCACGCCGCTGCCTCAGTAGCTGTTGCGCCGCGGCCCTCGACATTCACGGTAATCGAGGGTTCAGCGCTGACATTTCGGCAGAGACGAACGAATTCATCAGTGCCAAAATCGCTGGGCTCCGGCTCGTTGCCCCAGGAAAGGTTTGTCCATGTGAGGCGCTGATCGCGCGGACCAATGCCCCACATCCAGTGATAATCCTGAGCAACGTTTCCGCCTGGCCAGCGAATAAAGGCAGGGCGCAACGCTTTGATCTTCTGGAAGACATCGGAGCGCACGCCATCCACGGCATCGCCCGGTAACATAGAAACCTGGTCGAGCCAGAGGCGGCCCTTTCCGCTTAACAGGATGACGATCTTTGCGAGCGCATCACTCTTTGAAGGAGTCAGGGTGAAATCGTATTTCTTCCAATCTCCGAAAACATCACTGATCTCCGCAGACGAATAGGTTTCCCCGCCGGTCCTGTCCGCTTCCAGAGCAACATGGATGCGAGCCTTGAATACATCGGTCTTGATCCACAGATAGCCATGGTAAGGGAGTCCCTGCCGAATGGGGATTTCTCCCTGGCGGATTCCACGGCGCTGGCCATCGTCTTCAGCAAGATTCACCCGCAGCGAATGTTCGGTTCGCTCACTCATGAATTCGTGGCGCGTTGGGTAATACACTGCGTCATCCCAGTAGAAGTGCAGCCCTGGGTCATCATTGCGGTCATCTGGTTCGCGTTCCCAATAGCGAGGCAGCCCTATCGCATTTGGTGCTTCGTCGAAACTTCGATCGCGAATCAGTTCAGCGGTCAGTCCGCGCTTCACACCTTCAAACATGAATTCATCAAATTGGCCGTAGAGCACCGGGCTTATTTGACCCTCGACCCGATCCGCATCGATCTCTACTGCTGCGACAGCCGGGCCTGGTTGATGCTGGGCTCGAAGCGCAGGCCAAATGAGATACAAACCGCAGAGAACAAAACTGAACGATGACCACAGAGCCAAACTCATCGCGGGGCTCACCCTTTTAGTTCTAGCAGATTTCATGAAGATTCGTCGGGTGAGGGTGACTTTCGATTCGAACCTTGGAGGATTTGCTTCGGCGTTATCCGATCATGCGCTATCATACGAGGCCTTGGGCAGCTTGGCAACTTTCATTTGTAGCTTTGACTGTTGGACGCGGGTCGATGGACAGTCGCGCGAAAGTTAATCGAACTCTAGGCTTGGTCGTTCTCCTGGTGGGTTCGATTCTGCCCGGCCGGGCACAGCTAAGTAAAAATGAGCCGGCATCGGTCAGCCAGATTCAAGATGAAATAAAACAACATCCTGACAGCCCCAAGCTCTACGTCGCGCTTGGCCTGGCGTATTGGGACCGGAACGATTTCTTGCATGCTCTCGAAGCCTTTCAGCACGCGGTGAAGTTGGGCCCCACCTCTGCCGAGGCACACAACTGGTTAGGTGTCGCTACATTGCAGAGAGGTGATTTGCCCGGCGCCGTCGCTGAATTCAGGAAGGCCGTCTCGCTTGACCCAAAATACGCGCGGGCGTACACGAACCTGGGATCGGCGTTAGCCAAGAATGGCGAATTGTCCGAAGCGGTTGGGGCCTTTCAAAGAGCGCTCGCGCTCGAGCCTGGCAATCTAGTGGCGCACCTGAATCTGGGCGTCGCTCTTCGGGAAAAAGGTGATGCCAAGGGCGCTCTTGTGCATCTACGGCTGGTCGCCGAGCGCGAACCGGACAGCGCCGATGTTCAGTACGTGTTCGGCCAGACGCTACAACAGAGCGCAGATCTTCAGGGCGCAATCGAAGCGTTTGAGAGCTCGGTGCGCATCAATCCGGAATTCCACGAAGGTTATTATGCGCTCGGCTTGGCCTTGAAGAAGCAGGCTGCATCGCTGCGCAAGCCACGCCAGCCTCTGGCGAGTCCGGCAGACGACCTCTACAAGCGTGGAGAGCAGACTGCCGCACAAGGCGACCTGAAAGAAGCCGAACGACTACTCAGCGAAGCCCTAAGTAAAGATGACAGTCACGCCGGCGCGCACAATCTGCTCGGTTTCATACTAGGCCAAAGAGGAGATTTGCCTTCTGCGCTGGTCCACTTGGAGCGCGCCGTAGCGCTCCGGCCGGACCTTTCTGACTCACACTACAATTTTGGTGTTGCGCTGTGGTACAGCGGTTTGAAAACCAAAGGCATTTCCGAGCTGCAAGAGGCTGTTCGACTTGATCCGTCGGCAGGCGCTGGCTACGCCTTTCTCGGAACCGCTCTGGGCGAAACGGGCCAGATAGAGAACGCACGACGAAACCTACAATGCGCGATTGCGCTCCTGCCGTCCTTCTCCGCCACATACATCGACCTCGGAACTGTTTATCTTCGCGCAGGCGATCTCGATAAAGCGATGGCGCAATTCGAGGCCGGGATCAATATTTCCGCTTCGTCTGGTCCCAGCCCCGATTGGGATATGGCGATTGCAGGCATTCGCGGAGCGTTGGCTGCGAAGCCGGACCGCGCCGAAGCGCACAACATGCTCGGACTGCTGCTTGGACGCAAGGGTGCAGACAGCAAAGATGTTCTGGCGGAGTTTCGTGAGGCCGTGCGCCTGCGCCCGGATTTCGCGGATGCACACAATAACATAGGGCTGGTGCTAGCGCAGGGCAACGAGGACAAAGCAGCTATCGCCGAGTTTCGTGAGGCTCTGCGCATCCGACCCGATTATGCGGACGCGCACGCGAATCTAGGCACCGTCCTCATTCCTACGGACAGTCGAGAGGCCGTGCGGGAACTCCAGCGAGCCGTAGCGCTCGCCCCGGGACTGTTGAAAGCGCAGTTCAATCTCGCGGTGGCGTACGGGTCAGACCCGAGCTCTGGGCCGGCTAAAGAAATCGAACAGTTGCGTAAGGTAGTCGCGACCGAACCAAACTTTGCGCGTGCGCGCCTCGCTTTGGGTAAGGCACTTCTCAGCGACGGGAAAGTGGAGGAATCTATCGGAGAGCTTCGGGAAGCGGCGCGGCTTGAGCCACAGAATACCAAGGCTCATTACCAGCTTGGGCTGGCTCTGGCGCGGGCAGGACAAAAGGATGAGGCCACTGCTGAGTTGCAGAAGAGCCGCGAATTGGCTTCCTCCGACGACCGGAGGCAGAACGCTGATTTGGATATCGTCGAAGGCCGCGTGGCGCTCGACAAAGGTGATTTGGATCAAGCCGCCGCCAAATTTCGGCACGCGGTTGAGCTCCAGCCCGAATCTTCAGACGCCCAGCATTTCTTGGGAGTGGCTCTTGAAAAGGAAGGCGATGCTCAGGGTGCTGCCGCGGCGTATCGAAAGGCAGTGGGGTTCAATCCCGGCGACGTCTTCGCCAGAGAAAAAGTCCAGTTGCTTTCGAAGGACCAGGCACTTGCGGACGACTCCCAAGGTATCGCCGAATTTGAAGGCTACATCCGAGCGGGGCGATTCCAGGAGGTTGAGCCGCTCCTGGCTGCTTATGTCAACGAGCACCCGAAAACCTCTTGGGGTTGGTATGCCTTGGGCTACAGCCAGTTCGCCCAACGAAAAATCGGCGAATCCATTCAGGCGCTCACGAAATCGCTCCAACTCGACATCCAAAATGCTGAGGCGCACAAGATTCTCGGCCGCAACCTGATGATCATTGGCAGGTACGACGCCGCCCGGGCGGAGTTCGAGCAGGGGATCCGGTACAACCCGCAATCCGCTGAGATGCATTTCAACTTGGGCAAATTATTCTCCATCCAGGACAATTGGAGCGTTGCACGAAAGGAGTTTGAAGCCGCACTCCATATCGACCCTTCGTACGTGGAAAGTTTGGATGGTCTGGGTTTTGCTCAGGAGGCTCTGGGCGATGACGCTGGAGCTGTCGCGAGTTATGAGAAAGCCATTGCGATCAACGAAGCCATGAAGGGAAAGTTCGCGTCGGCGCATGTGAACCTCAGCGCGTATTACAATCGGAAGGGTGATTCCGAAAAGGCTCTAGCGTACGCCCGGGCCGCGTCGGAACTCGATCCCAAGTCTGATGGCGCCTGGTTCCAGCAGGCAAAAGCCAGGGAAGCACAGGGAGGGCTGATTGATGCTCTCGATGCCCTGAACCGGGCCATTTCATTAAATCCTCGAGCGTCTTCGTATTATTACGTTCTGGCCCACATTTATCGGCGGCTTGGGAACTTGGAAGATAGCCAAAAGGCTCTGGATTCGTTCACGCGCCTGGAGAAGGAAACAAGCGACCTGGAAGAAATGCGGCGAAATCTCGCAAATCGCTCCGCCAACCCGCCTCAACCGAAGAGCCAACGCGACTAGAGGACTCCGCGGCGCGCAATCACGCCGCAACTTTCTTACAGATGCATTCCGATGAAGGGATTCCTCGGGCGGGACGGTAGCGCGGCGCAAAACCACTTTGGGAAGGTTTGGCGAACATCCTCATTGTGTCCTACGAAGGTCGCCGGGCCGTCTACAAGATCTGGAACCTCTCTGCAGCAAAGAACTAATCAAGGTTTTCGCAGCGGGTTCCCCTGCCCTTCCACGAGTGTAATGTATTGATTGACTGGGAGATTGGTGAAGCGTTCCGCGCGGCCGCTTGGCAGCGGCCACTTCACCTCGACCCAGTCGATCTGGGTGCGCCTGCCGATGCCCAACACCACGCGCGGGTCGTGAGAGGCCAGATAACTTCCCGCTCCCGTCCTGAAGTGTGATCGCTTCAAGTCTCCGGCCTGCCAGGTAATCAGCGCACCCACAGCGTCGGGATTGGTTCCCTTCGCGACCAGTCTTACGCCCAACCAATGGCTTAGCCGGCCAACCTGATTCTTGAGCAGCAGAGGCGACCCATTGTTGATTGCGACCAACACATCGAGGGCGCCATCGTTATTGAAATCGCCAATCGCCATGCCGCGTGCGGCATATGGCTTTGAGAAAACGGGACCGCTGCCAGCCGTCACATTCTCGAATCCTCGGCCCGTGCCGTGAAAGAGCAACATGGGCTCGCGGTATTTCACTTCGCTGGAATGCTCCTGGATTTTGTCGTCAGGGTGGCCGTTGGCAAGCAAGAGGTCGGGCGTGCCGTCGTTGTCGTAATCGAGAAATTTCACACCCCAGCCGCTCATCAGGCGCGTGACCTTGCCAATGCCATAAGGAATGGCCATATCGTCGAAGGTCTCATCGCGATTGTTGCGGTAAAGCGAATACATCTCCTGGTCTACGTTGGTGACGAACAGGTCCATCCAGCCGTCCTGGTCGTAGTCGGCGGAGTCCACCCCCATCCCGGAGCGCGGCCGCCCCTCGGCGCTGTAGCCCACGTTGGCCTGAAGGCCTATCTCTTCGAACTTCCCATTGCCACGATTGACAAACAGGAAATTCGCCATTGTGTCATTGGCGACGAATAAATCCATCCGCCCATCGTTGTTGATGTCGCAGGCGACGACGCCCCAGGCCTTGCCGGGGGACTTCGAGATCCCAGACTCGTGGCTGACGTCTGTAAAAGTGCCGTCGCCATTGTTGTGGAACAGCCAGCTCGGCATAGGGTCGTAGACGCGTGGGATGCAGTAGTAGCGTTGGCCGGTCTGAGGGTTGCCGCAAAACTTATTCTTGGACTTGTCGAAATCCACAAACCGGCAAATAAAGAGGTCAAGTTTTCCGTCGTTGTCGTAGTCAAACCAGACGGCACTCGATGCCCAGCCCTTGGTGGGCAGGCCAGCTTTCCTGGTCACATCGCTAAACGTGCCGTCGCCGTTGTTGTGGTAGAGAATGACGCCGTTGTACTGCGTCACAAGGAGGTCGGGCAAGCCGTCGCCGTCGTAATCGCCGGCCGCCACACCCATCCCATACCCGCCGCCGCCGACGCCGGCCTTTTCGGTCACGTCAGTGAATGTTCCGTCGCGATTGTTCCGGTAAAGCGCATTGCGGAGCGGTGACTCGGGATCGAAGAAATCACACTTGCCGCTGTTGACCAGGTAAATGTCCATCCAGCCGTCGTTGTCATAATCGATGAATGCGCATCCCGCACCCACGGTTTCCGGCAAGTACATCTCCGGGGAGCGCCCGTTGTGGTGTACCCACGTAATCCCGCTCACCGCAGGCGGGACAAGCTCAAACGGAAACTTGCCACCGCTCTGAGGCGCTGCGAGGCAGTATGGTCGTGGGGAGCGTGGCAGATAGCCCCCGACGAGCGCAGCGAGCAGACGCTTCAGGAAGCCACGGCGCGAGCGGATGTGCGGCCTTCTCTGATTGAACATTAAGCTGTGGAGCTCCCCAGATAGCTGCACGACTTCAGCAGAATACCGTCCAACTCGTTGACAAGAGAATTTACACCTGCGGACGCACGCTCACAATGTTTTCGCGTGTTCGCGCGTTCACAAAAACTCTAAGAAGTTGCCCCGGTTGTGGCAGCTTGCTATGATGAAGGAATATGCGCAGTTTTGGTGAGCGCGCAGAGTTCCTCCGGCACTGCGCTTGCCGGGCTGGGCCCGCACTCTGCTGGTACAAGCTGTGTCTTGCACTTCTGATTTTCCCCATCGTCGGGTTGGCACAGCTCAACCATATTGAGATGGCGGCGCGTCTGCTGAGCCAGGGACAAATGGACCAGGCGGAAACTGAAGCGCGCCAGGCCCTGGGAAATCCGCCCACTCGAGCGCTGGCTTTGGCGATGCTGGGAACGATCCGGCTGGAGGAAGGCAAATATAAAGAGAGCACGAGCTTTCTAACCCAGGCCTTAGCGCTTAATCCTCATTTGGTGGGCGCTCGAACGAGTCTGGGAAACGCTTACTTATTGCAGGGTAAACCGGATTTGGCGCGGAGAAGCTTCCGGGAGGCTGTGAAGCTCGATCCCGGGAACTTCAACGCCCGGTTTGAATTGGCCAAGGTTGATGCATCTCTCCATAACTATCGGCATTCCTTGGAAGTGGCAGGCCCGATCATAGCTCAACTAAGCGAGTCCGATGACGGTATTCTGTTGCTGGCAACGGACTATGGTTCGCTGGGGGAAAAAGAAGCCCTTAGGGGCCTGGTTCGTAACTGGCAGCAGTTGCCCGCCGCGTCCGACGAAACATCCCTGGAATTTGGCAATGTCTTGACGATGTTCGGAATGATCCTCGAGGCGAAACAGGTTTTCGAAGCCGAAGAAGTAAAGAGCGCTGAGCATCCTTCCCCCACGCTAGCCTTGCAGCTCGGAAAAAGCTACTTGTCCCTGGGAGTTATGGACAGAGCAGAGCAGAACTTTCAACGCGCGCTCGACTTGAACCCGGCGTGCACGGTTTGTGACCAGGGCCTTGCCGAGATTGCGGAGCGGCAAGGGAATACAGAGAAGGCTTTGGCGTACCTGGTCACGGCGAAACAACTGGATCCTGAAGATCCTGAAATCCTTTTCGAGTTCGGAAAAGTGTGCCTACAGCGAAATCTGCTGGAGGATGCTTTGCCTGCGCTCGAAAAGGCAGTCGCGCTAAAACCCGACCGGGATCCGTACGTCTATGTTTTGGCTTCCGCCAACGTCGCTAGAGGCAACCTCTCCAAAGCTGCGTCGCTATTCGCACGGCTACTACAAAAGCATCCGCATGATGCCGTCGTGAAGTATTCGATCGGGGCAGTGAACTACCTGCAGGGCAAGTACCCCGAGGCCGAGTCCTTGCTCAAACAAAGCCTGCAAGCGCAGCCCGATCAGGTTGCGGCTTCCTACTACCTGGGCCTTACTTATGATGCGCTTGGCGAGGATGATCGGGCTGTTGTGGTGTTTCGCGACCTGCTCAGGAGTCACGGCGAGCATGCGCCTTCGTGTGTCAAGCTGGGGAGCATACTTTTGAGACAGCACCACTATGACGAAGCCCAGGAAGAACTTGAACGCGCGGTTCTGCTCGATCCCGGGTCCGTGCAAGCCCACTATCAGCTCGGCTTGTTGTTTCGCCGTCTTGGCAGAACCGCCGAGTCCGATAGTCAGTTTGCCGAGTCACGCAAGCTTGAGGCAGAGCGGAGTTCGCAGACGGACTTGAAACTCCGATTGCTGTTACCCGACTGATCAAATGAGCCTTCGTCTGCTCAGCAATCTCTCAGGATCACGGCGTGACTTTCTCCGCCAACTTGGCCGTTTGGGCTCCGTGGTGCCCGCGTCTCTACTGCTGACAGGGCTGCATGACGCGACGGCACTTCAAAGATCGCCGGCATCACCTGCAAGCCGGAAACCCCAGAGCAGTCCTGGCCATGCGGCGAGATTTTCTTTCACAGATATTAGCGCAAGGGCGGGTTTGGGCGGAGCAATTAACGTTTTTGGCGGCGTTACGCATAAGCGCTTGCTCCTAGAGGAAACCGGATGTGGCGTCGCTCTTTTTGACTACGACAACGATGGCTGGCTGGACATCTTTATGGTCAATGGGACGAGATTTGAAGGCATCTCGGCGCAACATCAGCCGGCCAACTTCTTGTTTCACAATAACCGCGATGGCTCCTTTACAGACGTAACGGAGAAAACTGGACTGATTCGCTCGGGATGGGGTCAGGGGTGCTGCGTCGGAGATTATGACAACGACGGATACGACGATCTGGTCGTGACTTACTGGGGTGCAATCGTCCTTTACCACAACAATGGAGATGGGACATTCACTGATGTCACGCAAAAGGCTGGCCTTGTTCAAAACGGTCCAGCGCCGCGATGGAACACGGGTTGCTGTTTTGTGGACTACGACCGTGACGGCCACCTCGACTTGTTTGTTGCAAACTATGTGAATTTTGATCCTCGAGTGGCGCCTCAACCCGGCGAGAACCAGTACTGCAGGTATTATGGTCTGTCCGTCGGATGCGGACCGCAAGGGATGAGTGGGGGGACGAACATCCTGTACCGCAATCGCGGCGACGGAACATTTGAGGACGTTTCCGAGCGCTCAGGTGTGTCGGTCCCGCGCGGCTCAACGGCGCCGACTTCTGTCAGCAATCAGTGGGTGCCCGCGGGCTCTTACGGACTCGGAGTGTGTGCGGCGGACTTCGACAACGACGGCTGGCCGGACATCTACGTAGCGTGCGATTCCGTCCCCAGCCGTTACTACCACAACAATCAAGATGGAACGTTCCAGGAGATAGGCGGCGACGCGGGCTGTGCCCTCAACGAGAACGGGACGGCCCAGGGCGGCATGGGCGTGGGAGTTGGCGACTACGACTGCGACGGCTGGCTCGACATCGTCAAGACCAACTATTCCGACCAGACCGCCAATCTATACCATAACAACGGCGACGGCACATTTTATGACGCTGTCTTTCAGGCGGGATTGGGCGTCAATACGAAGTATCTGGGATGGGGAGTAGGACTTTTTGATTTCGACAACGACGGCTGGCCGGATATCTTCATGTCCAACGGCCACGTCTTCCCTACCGTCGACACGAAGAGACTACACGTGACGTTCAAACAGGGAAAGACTGTCTACAAGAATCTCGGCAACGGGAGCTTTACAGATGTTACATCGAGCGCCGGACCGGGCGTAACTCAGCCGCACAGCAGCCGAGGGACTGCCTTCGGAGACTTCGACAACGACGGAGACGTGGACGTCGCAGTTCTAAACATGAACGAGGCGCCTTCGCTTCTCCGCAATGATTGCAGCTCGCGGAACAACTGGCTAAAGGTCAAGTGCATCGGTACCAAGTCCAATCGGAGCGCCGTTGGCGCTCGCGTGCGCGTGGTTACTGGCCGGCATTCTCAAATCAATGAGGTAATGAGCGGTTCCAGTTACATGTCCCAAAATGACTTTCGCCTGCACTTTGGGCTTGGCCGGGCCAAGCAGGCAGACTTGGTTGAAGTCCAATGGCCTTTGGGACTGATGGAATCGTTCAAAAACGTTAGCGTGAACCAATTGCTCGTGATTCAAGAGGGCCGGGGCATAATTCGGCGCGACCAATTTGGCAAGCGATAGAAACTTCCGCCGTGCGGTGTTTCCCGGTGACCGAAAGAGTTGTCCTTTCACAATATGAAAATTGATGGCTCCCGGGATAGAAGGGAGAAAGACAATCCGGTAGGTGGCCCGCACTTTGCGGACCACCCACCGGCGGTTAAGTCAGGTGGCGAGCCTAGAAGAAAATTTGCAACCCGAGCTGGACTCGCCTCGGCACATTGCATTGGCTGCCTGTTTTCCCGAAGTTGGCGTTACCTAAAGCCGTGCCCACCGGGCAAAAGAAAACGCGGTTGAGAACGTTGCCAGCGTCGGCTTGGACCCTAACGTACCGACCCTCGCCGAAGTGTGTGTCCTTGAAGATGGAGAAGTCCTCGTTAAAGTACCTAAAACCACGGACGCTCGCATCCTCGCGGGGAGCATTACCGAAGGCAAATTGTCCCGGGTCGGCCCATGCTGATGAGTTCAAGTAAGTGTCCTTGTTCGGGTCGTGGAAGTTTCCGGTCAATCCCTTGGTGCCGCTTACCTTATTGGGATATTCGGTATAGTTAAAGAGATATCCGCCGAGGCTGTTGTTCGCCATGGTAATGGACAGCGGTCTCCCGGATTGGTAAGTCTGAGTCCCCGAGATTTGCCAATCGCCAATGAGCTTGTCCAAAACCCCCGACGCGTTCCTTCCCACCAGCTTACTCTTGCCGAAGGGCAACTGGTAGATCCAGCCGAAAGTGAAAATGTGCGGCACGTCGTCGGAACTGACGGTGTATAGGTCGCTCATATCGCTGGGATTCTGCACGGGAGGTCCCCCGGCTCCCAACCCAGTTTCCGAGCCGTTATTCATGAGCCTGGAATAGGTGTAAGCAACACGGAGCTGCAGGCCCTGGCTCATGCGCCGGTCAAAGGAAGCCTGGAGAGCGTTGTAGTGGCTATTGCCGTTTGGAAAATAGCGCCAATTGATCTGCCGGTACTGCGGCCACGTTCGCAAAGACTGGGCCACTGTTCCCGTGAAACCCGGGTACGGGGGACTCGCGAATCCCCCCGCAATCGCGGCGGGGTTGGGAATACCGTTACTGAATTGCCCGTTCGTGAGAACGCTACCCAAAGCGAGCACACTCCCGGGGTTCATGTTGTCATATACTCCGGCGGAGCTGCGGCCATCGATCAGTCGCGTCCCATGATTGCCCACGTAGGCTATATCGACCGCCATGTTCTGGCCCAGTTGGCGCTGGAACGAAATCGACCAATTCTGATAGCGGGGCATCGTGTATGTCTTGGGATCCACGCCCACGGGGTTTCCGCCATTCGCTACGTCGGCCTTGAGTTGGGGCGGGAGCACGATGGACCCTGTCGGCCAGCCGCAAGGAGCCGGGTTGGTGGGACCATACACGCTCGGACAGCTACCGGTTCCTTGGAAGTAGAACGCCGGAAATAACCCATTGGTTATATTCGGCGCCACCGGGTTGGTTTGGTAGCCGTCCACTGGGTAAGGATCCCACGAGTCGGCCTGCGCACCGGCATAGTACATCCCGTATCCGCCGCGGATCACGGTTTTGTTCTTGATCTGATACGCAAAGCCGAAGCGCGGACCAACGCTCCAACTGCTGTTCCCGATAGGCTTGCTGCCGCCGAATACCGTTGCTCCCAGATGGCCGACAGGGTTGGCAGCGGTAGGATCGAATGTGGAAAACTTTCCGTGCTGCTCCGACAGCCCTGATTGCCAGTCGAAGCGGATACCCAAGGTCAGCGTAAGCTTGGGCGTCAACTTGAAGTCGTCGTTGATCCAGGGAGAGCCATATCTCATCTTCGGCATATAACTGAACGGTGCAGAGAAATTGGCACTGTTCACTTGCCCCAATATGAGAGAGGCGAACTCGTTCCCACTCACATCGCTTCTGTTAGCGCCTCTGAAATCGTAGTTGGCAGTTTCGTTGGCGCTGAAATTAAAACTACCTCCTGTGTTGACGGCCCAGCCGGTTTGCGGGAAAGTCATATAGCGGAATTCCAGCCCGGCCTTGATCGTGTGCTTGCCGGTAATCCAGGTGATGTCGTCGAGAAATTGATAGCGATTGTTGATGTCGCTCCCTCCGCTTGCCCAAGGTGTCCCGTAAGCGGTGTAGCCTTGAGGTCCACTGAAGTTAATCGACGGAAAGCCGGCGTTGTTGAATATGGCTTGGTTGGGCAGGCCGAGTCCGAGCTTCTGATTCCAGCCTACACCTCCGGATAATTGGTTGCCTTGCATATGCCAGCGGTCGTAGGCCAGTGTGGTGTGATTGAAGAGGTTCGGCTTGATCACCCAGTTCATCTGCACGTGTTCGAAATGGTTGGTAATGCGCTGGAAGAATCCCTGGCCGATGTAGGTATCGTTTGCCGCGGAATCCGTCTGTCCATTGTGCACCGTGGTGCAGCCCTGCGGCCCGCCGCAGTGAGCGGTGCGCGGCCGGTTGTTCTGGTAGTAGGTGTTGCTGACGGAGAACTTACTGTTGAACGTGTGATCGATTCGGAAAAGCCAGGTTCTGACGTTAATCTTGTTATTATCGTCCGAACTTCCGCCAAAACCGTTAACGGCTAATGTGTTGCGATCAAGCCCCGGGATGTTGGGAATCATAAATGCCGCCAATGAGCTCCGCAGCGGGTCATTAGCTGGGATAATGTTGCCCGCGTAAGGCGTGCGCACAGTACCGTTTACCACCGTGATAGGACTCCCCGTGCAAGGGTCAACAGTGGTTTTTGTGACCGTCTGGAAAGTTGTCGGATCCGGATTGTATATTTGACCCTTAAGAATAGGATTGCCAAGAAGATCGCTGACGGGGTAAACCAGGCCCGCATTTGCTGTCCCCGCCGGACACTTATCCGTTGCTTGGGCTCCCAGGAACTCGCTGAAGTTGCCCTGCTTCTGGAGAGGCGTCGGAAGCGTGTTCACAAAACCGGTGTTAACCGTGCTGTGGTAGTCGAGGCCGTCCACGTTGACGAACCAGAACGTTTTGCCCCATTTGGTAATCTTCGGAACGGGCCCGCCCACGGCAGCACCCCAATTATCTTGGGTCAAAGGCAGTTTCTTATTCGGGATTGTCGGTATGCCGGCAAAAAAGAAGTTCCCCGCGTCCAGCTTATCGTTGGTGAAGAAATTGTAGACGTTGCCATGCAGCTTGTCGGTGCCGGATTTCGTGGCATAGGTGATAAAACCGCCGCTAGTGTGTCCGTACTGTGCGGAAAAGGTATTCTCGACGACTGTCATTTCCTGCACGGAGGGGTAGGGCACCGCGCTTTCCTGCGTCCCTTGGTGACCTTCCGCATAGCCGAAAGCCGCGCCGTCAAACCAATTCTCCGTGGCCATGGTTTGGCCGCCGTTGATCCGCGACGTAAATTGGCTGCCGCGGAAAATCGCGTCGCCGTTCGGCTGCATGGGCACAAAGCCCGGCTGTAGTTGCAGCAGGGACTCGGCAAGACGAATGTCAGCCCCCATCACTCCTGGAAGATCGCGATAGTAGGTCTCGCCAATCGTGTGAGACACCGTTGAGTTTTCAGTGTTAATCAGCGCTGCGCCACCCTCGACCTCGACGGACTGAGTCACCGAACCGAGTTCGAGCTTCACATCCTGGCGGAAACTCTGCGCGCCGCTCAGCATGATGCCGGGGTGGGTGGCATGCTTGAAGCCTTCTTTTTCGACCTCTATAGTGTAGGTACCTAGGAGGAGTGGGGGCGTGCTGTAGTTTCCGGCACTGTTCGTGCCCACCACTATTTTCGCACCGGTATCCTGGTTGATGATCGACACCTTGGCATCGGGAACCGCCGCACCGCTTGCGTCGGTGACGATACCGGTAATTTCAGCCCGGTCGGCCAACTGGGCACACAGGCTCTGCCCGCTGGACACGACAAAAACACACAACAGAAGGACCACGAGAGTTGATGGCCGCTTCATCTTTACACCTCCCCCAAACTTACGCGCCCAACCTCATTCCGGCGTGAAAGCATCTGATGGGCGGTTTGGAACAGCCTTGAAAGTTAGTCTCGAGATTGATCCGGGCTTTGGAACACTCGCTCCTAAGTGCGAGGTTTGAAACCAAGGGCCCAGTCCTCAAAACGCACCATTTGCTCTGTTCCAGCTCCATTTCGATCGTTTTCACGCAGGATTCAGGTTCACCCCGTTAACTTGAAGCCCCCGGTAAACGTTTTCCCGAGGGCATTGCGTGCACTGATACTCCTCCTGAAGCACTGATGTCAAGAAGTTTTTTCGAACGATCAAAGAAGTATCTTGCACGCCTGGAAAAAGCTGCCTGGAAAGAAAGCCGAGTGAGTACCTCAGGCCAGCACTGGGACCGGCTGGCAAACGGCGGTTCCTCCTCGCGAACGGGATTTCCCCGGAGTCTCATCAAATACCGCGATCTATCAGCCCGCCACGACTAATCCCGGCGAATCCTCGAAAGACGACAAGCCAACTCCTACCAATCCGCAAAGCTCCGGCCGGACGATCCGTCCTCGCAATTATTAATGAGGCGGTTCCGAACCTTGGAGGATTAGCTTCGGTGGCATCCCGACGCTGCGTTATCATACTGGCCGTTGGCAGCATGACCATGAATGCTCATGTGTATTCCGGAACTGAAAATAGCCTTAAGAAAGCGGTAAGCCTGAATCAGGAGTCGGTCTGGGCCGCGCCACGAAGGTAGAAAGCGTAGATCTCGCGTGGCCTGCTGGCTTGAAGGAGAGCTTTCTGAGCTCGCACGCCAATCACCTTTTGTCCTGCAGGAAAGCGAAGGAATTGTTAGCAACCAGAGGATTCGACAGGCATGCCATGGGAAGATATTCAAATGCGCGCCGCTGGGTCGTGTCCTTTGGGCTTTTCTTCTGTGTGACCGCGGCCACAGCCGGTCCGGAGGTGCATTTCACCGATATCACCCGGTCCACGAACATCGATTTCAAGCACGAAAACTCGGCAACTTCCAGCAAGTACTTGGTGGAAACTATGGGAGGAGGCGTGGCCCTCCTGGACTATGACAACGATGGGCGGCTGGACATCTTCTTCACCAACGGCGCGAAGATCGACGATCCGATGCCGGACGGCAAGCTTCCGGACAAGACCGATCGAAGGTTTTGGAACCGGCTTTATCATCAAAACCCCGATGGCACATTCACGGATGTGACGGAAAAAGCCGGCCTCACTGGGATGGCGCAGAACTACTATCCGATGGGTGTGGCGGTGGGCGACTACGACAATGATGGTTTTGAAGACATCTACGTAACAGGCTATGGCGGGAACACGCTCTATCATAACAATGGGGACGGCACTTTCACCGACGTAACGAAACGCGCCGGAGTTGTCGCTGGCGGATGGAGTGCGAGCGCCGGGTTTTTCGATTACGACAATGACGGCAACCTCGACCTCTTCGTGACCCGTTATGTGGATTGGAGCTTCCGGAACAACCGCTATTGTGGAGAACAGAAACCCGGCTTGCGGGCCTACTGTCACCCCGACAATTTCAAGGGCGTCGCGAACATCCTCTATCACAATAATGGGGACGGAACATTTACCGACGTTTCCGCGAAGGCTGGCATTGCTAACCCTGAAGGCAAAGGACTAGGGGTATCTTTTGCCGATTATGACGACGACGGCTTCACGGACATCTTTGTCGCCAACGATTCGGTGGCTAGCTTCTTGTACCACAACAACGGAAATGGCACGTTCACCGAAGTCGGCCTTCCCGCAGGCGTTGCCTACAATGAGGACGGCAAAGTGTTTGCAGGGATGGGGGCCGACTTCAGCGATTACGACAATGACGGTCGCCCCGACATTGTCGTCACGGACCTTTCTAATGAACGCTATCACCTCTTTCACAACAACGGCGAAGGCACCTTCCAGGATGTGACCAACCCGTCCGGCATGGGCGGCTGGACTTTCGCTTTTTCCGGTTGGAGTACGCATTTGTTCGATTACGACAATGATGGCTGGAAAGATCTCTTCGTTGCGCAGGGGCATGTGATGGACACTATCGAGCAAACCTCACCCAACATGAAATACCTCGAGCCACCGCTGCTGTTGCGGAACGAGTCTGGCCATTTCGTGAGGGTAGTTCCCGGCGCCGTTTTTCAAAAAGAATGGGCGGGCCGGGGTGCGGCGTTCGGCGATATCGACAACGACGGTGATGTCGACATCGTGGTCAGCAACGTGGGTCAAAGAGCTTACGTGCTGCGAAATGACGGTGGGAACAACAGAAAGTGGTTAGGGATACAAACCATCGGCAGAAAATCAAACCGTGACGGCACTGGCTGTAGCGTAAGAGTTGTGTCCGCGTCTGGGTTGGCGCAATATTTCACCGTTAATACGGCCGTCGGATATCTTTCAGCTAGTGACAAACGGTTGATAGCGGGCCTCGGCAGCGATTCCATTGCCAAGTTGGTCGAAATCCGGTGGCCGTCCGGGGTTGTCCAGAGATTCGAGAACGTCAAGGCCGGGCAGATATTGAAGGCTATTGAGCCGGCGCAGTGATCAGCCGACGCAATAATCACCACTATCCAAGGGCGCAGCTAGCACCGCAATAGTTAGTTAAATCCGCGCTGAAAACGCTGTGAACCTGACAATCTGCTGGGGAGATGGCGCTGCGGAAAAGCTTCCAAACGTTGGGGCGGACCAACTCGTCACCATTCAAGAGGGCGCGGGAACTATAGGTAAACAGAAGTTTCGATAGCTGCTCGCGGTATTTTAGCTAGCTCGCGATATCTGCCTTGCCATAGTCACCAGTCGTGTGGTAAACGTTTACCAATCAAAAATGTAATCGGGCTACGGTTTCACTTGCGAGGAGAATACCTACATGTTTTCCGTCGACCGACGCAGTTTCTTGCATCAAGCTGCGAATGCAGGCGTCGCCTGGGGTGCGAGTTCACTACTTGGCGGCGCTTTTCTACGGGCGCAAACTTCGCCTCTGAGCGCTAACGACGTCGCCCGCGTTTACGTGGACTCGCGTCGCGTTACAGCCCCGCTCGACCGCAATCTTTTCGGCTCCTTTCTCGAGCACTTGGGCCGTGCCATCTACGAGGGCGTTTACGATCCCGGTTCGAAGCTATCGGACACCAATGGGTTTCGCAAAGATGTCATCGGTGAAATTCGCCAGATGGGAGTTCCCATCGTTCGTTACCCCGGGGGCAATTTTGTCTCGGGCTACAATTGGCTTGACGGCGTGGGTCCCAAGGTGAGCCGTCCCCGTGTGCTTGACAAGGCCTGGAATGCGATCAACACCAATCAGTTCGGCACCAATGAATTCATGGCGTGGTGCAAGGCTGCCGGCACTGAGCCCTTGATGGGCCTCAATCTTGGGACGGGAACTCCTGAAGAGGCAGCCGCTCTGGTCGAATATTGCAACCTGGATCAGGGAACAAAATGGAGCGATCTCCGCCGCAAGCAAGGCTTCGCCGAACCTTATAAGGTGAAGCGCTGGTGTCTGGGTAACGAGATGGACGGCCCCTGGCAAATAGGCCACATGACGGCGACTGAGTATGGTTTGAAGGCTCAGGACGCCGCCAGGCAGATGCGCTACGTTGATCCTTCCCTTCAATTAATTGCTTGTGGATCAAGCGGCCCGTTCATGCCCACTTATCTTGAATGGGACCGCGAAGTTTTGGAACAATGCTACGATTACGTCGACGGTCTTTCCCTACATCGCTATTTCACCAATGCTCCTGCGGACACCGGCGGCGATAGTTCAAAGTTCCTCGCGATGAACCTCAGCATGGAACAGCAAATCGCAGAAACCGTCGCAGTTTGTGACCTTGTACGTGGACATAAGCGGTCGCCAAAACAATTGTGGTTATCTTTTGACGAATGGAACGTATGGTATAGAGCCCGGAGCGGCGATTACACGAACGGGCATCACCAGGAAGCGCCTCACTTGCTTGAGGAGGTCTACAATCTGGAGGATGCTTTGCTCGTGGGTGGCCTGCTCAACTCCCTGCTGCGCAACGCGAACCGAGTCAAGGTGGCGTGCCTGGCCCAATTGATCAATGTCATCGCGCCGATCATGACCAACGCAAACGGCTTGCTCCGTCAGACGATCTACTATCCGTACAACTGGGCGCTTCAATATGCTCGCGGTTCGGTGCTTAATCTTCTCGCGCAGTCACCCACGTACGAAGTTGCGAAAATGGGTCAAGTTCCGTACCTGGATGTAGCCGGCACCATCGATCCCGGGGACGGAAAACTTGCGATTTTCGTTCTGAATCGTGACCTCTCGAAACCACATGTCGTGGAAATTAATTGGCAAGACATTACGCCGGGCCAGGTGCTTGTCTCTAGTGTTCTGAGCGGAACTGATTTGAAAGCTTTCAATAGCTTCGAAGCGCCCAAACACGTCGCGCCGCAAACGTTTGATAAGCCTTCGACGACCGGCGGGCGAACCAAGTTCGAAGTGCCCGCACGCTCGTACACCGTGATTCAGTGGTCGGCTTGATCCGGACAAAGTTCGAGGCGCAGTGTTACACGAAGGCGGTTCCCAGGTCGATGACAGAAGCATTCACTGCGGTCCCGCTGGAAGCCGCAAATACCAGCCGCGAGTACTTCGTGTTCCATCCAAGCACTTCACTACAGGGCTGTACTGGGCTGACCGCCAAAAACAAACGCAGCAGTTCTTCAAGTTGATGCAGTAAACGTATACCCAAGTCGTGTGTGCTAGAGTGTAAGCTGTAAGCGTCTAGTCAAGGCGAATACTCAATTTACTGTTATGGATCTCCGTGAGATAGCTCGAAGGGCAAAGGTTTCCACCGCCACCGTTTCCAGAGCGATTAACCACGTGTCCACGGTCAATCCTCAACTGGCCAAGCGCGTTTGGAAGGTCGTTGATGAACTCGGCTATTTCCCCAATACCCAAGCGCGGGCCTTAGTGTCCGGAAGAAGCCGCATTTTGGGCCTGATCGTATCCGAGATTACCAACCCGTTTTTCCCGGAAATTGTTCAGACCTTTGAACATCTCGCAGTGGAGAACAATTACGAGATTCTTCTTACCTCCACCGTGAACGACCCGAAGAGAATGGAGCAGTCGGTGCGGCGTATGATCGAACGCCGTGTCGAGGGCGTGGCGATCTTGACCTTCGGCATGGAGGAGTCGCTGCTTGGGCATCTTCGGTTCCGAAAGGTACCCTTGGTCTTCGTTGACGTCGGTCCCGATGCTCCCGGCATTGTTAACATCCGGATTAACTACCTGAACGGCATTCGCCAGGCGGTACAACACTTGGCTGCCCTGCGGCATACCCGTATCGCGTTCGTTGCCGGGCCATCACGACTGAAATCCGCGCTGGCGAGGACAGAGGCTTTCAAGACTTCCATGGCGGAAATCGGACTGCTCCCGGAAGTTATTGTGACGGGGGACCATACTATGGAGGGCGGCATGCGCGCGATGGTCGAACTTCTCGGCGCGCGCGATCAACCCACTGCTGTTGTGTGCTCCAATGATATGACAGCCATTGGAGTCATGCGCGAAGCGTATGATCACGGAATTACGATTCCCACCGACCTGTCAATTGTTGGATTCGACGATATCCGGCTAGCGCAATTCATGACTCCACCGTTGACAACGGTGCAAATGTCGCAGAAAGAGCTGGCCCAGATTGCGTTTCGAGCATTGCTAGACGAAGTCGGCCGGGAATCGAGGTCCACTCAGAAAAGCGAGTACGAACTGATTACCAGTCTCATCCTCAGGCGTTCAACGGCTATGGCCCGCCCGTTGAACGATGCACATCGGGAACAATAGTGCTCCCTTCCCGTACATCCCGCGTTGAATCCTCGGTTTGAGATGGAATGACATCGACTGGGAAGATCTGCGCTTGGCGGTACGAAAAGCTTATGCCACGGAATGCAAGGGGACGTAAAAACGCAGGCCTCTCACCGATGGATGCCTCATGACCGTTTGCTTGCAGAGAAACTTCGCCAACATAAGGCGAGGCTGGCTCCGCTCGCGAAGAGAGATATAGAGGTGGCACGAATTGCTTGCTTGCTCTGGTTTGTATTAACCGTTGGAACTCTAAGCTACCCGCTTAAATTCCACTCGCCAAGTGGTAATACATATCGTTCCACCTGAGCTCCTTCACAAAGTCTGCGACATTTGTATTGCCGTCGATCATCAAACATTCCAGTCCAGCCATATCCGCGAAATCTTGCAAGTGTTCGGGAGTCAAAGCATGACTGAGGGCGGTGTGGTGTGCGCCGCCGGCATAGATCCAGGTCGTTGCTGCAATTTTGAGGTTCGGCTCAGGTACCCAGATTGCCCTCGCTACGGGCAATTTGGGCAAGGGCTGCTCAGGTCGCATCAGATTCACCCGATTCACGACAAGACGGAAGCGGTTCCCAATGTCAACGATCGAAGCATTCACAGCGCGCCCACTGGATGCGGTAAATACCAACCGGACCGGGTCTCCTTTGCCACCGATGGAGAGCGGATGGATTTCGGCCGATGGCTTGTCATCGGCGATCGAGGGACAGACCTCCAGCATGTGCGCACCAAGCACCTGGCCGCCATCTTTCAGATGATAGGTGTAATCCTCCATGAATGAAGTCCCGCCGTTTAGACCGTGGCTCATGACTTTCATGGCCCTCACAAGAGCCGCTGTCTTCCAGTCACCTTCTGCGCCGAAACCGTATCCATCGGCCATCAAGCGTTGGGCGGCGATTCCCGGTAGTTGCGCGAGGCCATGCAAATCCTCAAACGTATCGGTAAATGCGTTGGAGTCACTTTCCAAAAGAAAGTGCCGCAAACCCAGTTCAATTCTTGCTGCCTCGTGCAGCGCCTTGCGCTGGTTGCCATTGGGACGCAAGGACTCCGCGACCTCGTACGTTTCATCGTATTCAACTGTCAGCCTCTCAATCTCTGCGTCTTGCACTTCGTGAATGAACCGTACTAGCTCTCCAACGCCGTATCCATTCACCGAGTAGCGCAATCGGATCTGCGCGTCGACTTTGTCTCCCTCGGTCACAGCAACATTCCGCATGTTGTCGCCCAGGCGAGCTATCTTCAAGTGCTGAGCGTCATGCCAAGCGCAGGCGGCTCGCGCCCAGACGGCA
This sequence comes from Acidobacteriota bacterium, assembly GCA_003225315.1. GTDB lineage: Bacteria > Acidobacteriota > Terriglobia > Acidiferrales > UBA7541 > Acidiferrum. Next base: position 87,456 of record QHZD01000023.1, on the reverse strand, counting down.
ATCTCGGAATGAATACTTGTATCTCGCCAGGAACCAACGACTACCTTTCGCGGGAGCCGCATGCGGGCTCCAATAAACCCATACTCCCGGTCTCCATGAGCCGACTGGTTGAGATTCATGAAACTCATGTCGATGGTCGGCCAAGGCAGCTCTTCGTTAAATTGGGTATGCAAGTGCAGGTAAGGTTTGTTCAGGGATCGCAGGCCACCGATCCACATTCGGGCGGGCGAGAAGGTGTGCATCCAGGTAATCAGGCCGATACAGTTTTTCGAACTGTTGGCATCCAGGCACAACTGCTGAATGGACTCGCTGCTTGTCATCACGGGCTTGGCAATGATCTTCACGGGAATCAGCGAAGATTCGGAGAGGGCGCGAGCAATGGTCGTGGAGTGCTGCTCCACAGCTTTCAGGGTTTCTGATCCATAAAGATGCTGGCTGCCTGTTACAAACCAGGCTTCCAGACTCGAAAGATCAATCATTCTTTACCCTCGACTCTGCTTGAGCGCTTGCGTCGAAACTTGAACGCGGTGCTTCGCACAGGTCGCACACTTCCCTCAGGAAAGCGCGTCCTACACTGGACCTCGAAGGGGGCCATTGTTCGATGTGAGGCGACCGCTTCCGAGATTACCAGAAACTCCTGCGACCGCTTACTTTGAAGGCGTGGCAAGAACCTTTCGTGAACAGCGGCGGGGCTGCACCGTCTCCGCCGCTGGCACTGCGTTCTCTGGCAACTTTGAAAGCTCGCCCGGGACTCTGCCCAAGATCTCCGGGTTGCGCTAGGGCGGTCCCATCACTCCTGAGGGACCACCGCTCGGGGTGTGGAACGGTGGTCCCTCATGTTGCTGGTCGAACCCAGACTAGAACGTGATCTTGCCGCCTATCTGCCACCATCTCGGCAACGCTTCGCCCGTTACTTTACCAAAGCTCCCGGAGTTCAAGTCGCCCTGGATATTTGTGAAGTTCACGTGGTTGAAGACGTTGAAAAACTCAAACCGGAATTGCAAATTGAGCCTCTCTGTAATGTGTGTGTTCTTGTACACCGTGGCATTTGTCTGGAAGAAGCTGGGATTGCGGAATTGACCGGTCTTCTCGTTACCGTTCGTACCGGGTGTCGGTGCCGAGAACTGGGCTTTCAGGATGCTACCGGTGAGATAGGAACTCCGCGACGTCAACTGGCTATAACTGGTAACGTCGGGATAATCCAGGTTGTCTCCATCGGCGTTGTAATCCCCGCCGTTCGCGAACGAGGCACCGTTGAAAACCGTGAAGGGATTTCCCGTCTGGTAAATACTTGTCCCACTGAGTCCCCACCCTCCCGTCAACTTCCCCATTGCTCCCTGACCGTTACTTAGGCTTGGCAGCTCATAATTGAAGCTGAGTGAGACACGATTAGGAACATCCCAAACCGAGGGCCCGTAGAACTGGTGAGGGTTCAGCGCGGTAGGATACACGCCTGCGTCGTCTTTGGACGATGAACGTGTGTAGGAAGCATCGAAGAAGGCACGCCTGCTTCGTCCCCTGAAATCAAAAGTAATGCCCTGATAGTTGCTCACGCGATCGTTGTCGGTATAGGCTATCGCACCAAAGCTGGGATTCAGCCTTGTAGGCAGGCTGTTCGGCGGTTTGCCGATCAAGTCCCCCGGCAGCGCATTGATGTCAGATCCGTAGGACACGGCATTGATATTATTCCCACCCCCTACGAGGTTCGCAGAGTGCGATCCACTGTAAAGCACGCTCGCAACATAGCGGCTCCCAAGCTTGCGCTCAAGCGCTGCAGCATAAATATATGCGGTAGGAGAAACGATATTTGGGTTGATTCCGCCAATCGGGACCGCTCCCCCCGTAAGTCCTCCCTGGGCGTTGAGACAGGGGGCTGCGGGACACAACGCCGTCCCTGCCAGCGCAGGAAATGTGAATCCAAAGGGCGGTTTGCTACTGGTACCCTGGACAAAAATAGGCCGGTTTGCAGGCGCATTTGTCGAACTGAACGTTGGCCGAATTAGCCCTGGCGGATTGCCGCGGAATTCCTCCTGAATGTTGGCCGGTGTGAGCCAATTGGAGAACAGCCCGAACCCGCCGCGCAGCACCCACTCTCCTTTTCCGGTGACATCCCATGCCGCGCCGATCCGCGGATTGTAAGTCTTAGGTGCATGATTCAACGCGCTCTGCGATGGTTTGGCAATGCCGCTGGCCACTTGCTGCTGGAAGGTTGAACCGGTCCCCAGGAGGAAGTTACCAAACACCGTCGTGCTCGACCGGGAGTATGGGTTCCCCTGATCATCGAAACGGAAACCCAGCGTCAGGGTCAGATTGCGTCTTGCTTTCCAGGTGTCCTGGACAAAAAGCCCCCATGTCTTGGAAGCCGCATTCCAGTCCCAAAGTTGCTGCTGCCCCGTGATGGGGTTGTACATCACTCCACCTTCCGTGGTAGGCGCATCTTGCGCTAGCTTCAACAAACTGTCGAAGCTGAATCCTGGCTGCGACCACGGACCTTGGAACGGCTCCACATCGTCGCCGTACCAGCCTTCGTAACCCACCTTGAATACGTGTGTCCCACGAACATGCGTTAAGACGTCGCGCCAGTGATAGTTGTGCTGGATGAAATCCCCCTGAGCAAAGCCGACGCCGTAACCGGTGGACCTGTTCACAGTTATTCCCGGAATCGTAAAGTCTCCGGTTTCGCCTAGAAATCCCTCAATGCGGTTCTGGGCGAAGGTTGCTTCATTGAGGGTTGTGGGGCTGAACGTGTGTTCCCAATTCACCTGTAGGGCACGCTGCGTGTTATGTCCGGTGGTTGAAAACTGGGGTATAGCGGCAGGCCCGCCAGTGTGAAGAAGGGTCCGGAAAAAGCTGCCATAGATCCGATCGTTCCTAAGGTACTTGTCGATACGAAGGAAATACTGGTCGCCATTTCGGAAATTGCTGGAATTAAAGGTTCCGTTGTTAGTTAGCACTGTAGCGCACGGGATGTTTTCCGTGGCGGCCGTATTACAACCGGACGTGCCTGTTCCAAAAAAGCTCTGCGCTGTGTCCAGGACGCTGCCCACAGTCACATTCTTGGGCACATAATTGGTCAGGATCTTGGTGCCAAACGTACCTGGATTGTTCGCATTGGCAAAAGCGATGAACTGCGGGTTAACAATTATTATCGGAGCGTCCCCCGTGGATGAAGACCCGCGCAGCGGTTCGATACCGAAGAAGAAGAAAAACTGGTGATGTGGGATAATTGGGCCGCCAATGGTGGCGGACATGTTGTTGCTGTGAAAAGGGGCGAATTTCTGAGCGGAATTAGGCAAGGAATTCTTGGAGAACATCGCCTGGTAATTGAAGTAGTCGCTGGCCAAGCCATGGAACTGGTCCGCACCGGATTTCGTGGTCATCGCAAACTGGATGGAACTTGAGTGTCCATATTCGGTTGAGAATGTATTAACCTGAGAGGATGCTTCCTGAACGACGTCGGGATTGGGCGTGAGGTTCAGGACGCCCTGGCGCACGGAGCTAGTAGCGTCTAGCCCATCGATAATCAACATGTTCGAAACTCCGCCCTGTCCATTGGCGCTCGCTTCGACCGTCGTTTCCGTGGAGTAGTTGTCTAAGCCCGATCCCGGAGCGCCCCCCGTAACTCCCCTCCCGGTCACACCCGGTGCGAGTGTTACAAGCGAGATCATGCTGCGGCCCTGTAGCGGCAAGGCCGACAGCTCCTGCGTTTCGAGCGTCAATTGATTGCGTGTTTCTGCCGTGTTCACGAGCGGAGACTCGGCGGTGACGGTTACTGCTTCGGTGGCCGTGCCAACCTTCAGAGAAATGGGGACGTTTAGGTTTTGATTTGTCTCGAGGTTGACAGTTGATTCAGCCTTACTAAAACCTGATGCCTCGACGGTGATCTTGTACGAGCCGGGAGCAAGACTCAGAAACCGATAGCTTCCCGAAGCGTCGGTAGTCGTTGTCGCCGAAACCTGCGTGGCAACGTTGATGAGCGTGACCTTTGCTTGCGCTACCGCCGCCCCGCTCGGATCTGAGACCGTGCCCTGAATATTGCCGGTGAACTGCGCCCAGGTGGAACTTGCCATCACCAGTACAACGAACAACACCCGGATAGACCATGAGACAAATGATCTGGCTTGCATCGCTTCCTCCCCAAAAAGCCGAGCGTTAACTTCTACGAGGTCTTGCAGAGCAAACGTTTTCTCAATTGGCCGGATTTATATATTCAATACTTCAGCGCTGTCAAGCGATTTCTATCCTTGATCGGGCGTGGCAACGAGGAAAACGTGTCCTGGCGGTTGCGCCCGTCGGCTAGGTCTTAGACCAGCCTCTGCTTGGCACCCGCCCCGCCCCCTCCCTCAAGGTGATTAGTTGATTGGCTGGGAGGTGCTTGAAGTTTTCGTGAAGCCCGTTGGGCCAATACACATCCAGGTCGGCCGAAGTAAGGCCTCCGAGACCGAAATGCAACCGGGGATCGTTGCAGGAGTAGAAACTCGATTGGCTCAGGACGGTTTGGGCCTGGGTTTTCCCTCCGTAGTGCGCAAGCACCTGGGCCCCGATGGCGCTGCGGTTTGATTTAACACCCTCCAGTTTCACCTTGATCCAATTCTGTTTCCCGCGGATATCGTTGCGCAGCAGAGACGGGGGCTCATTCAAGTTGACAATCAGCACGTCGATATCGCCATCATTGTCGAAGTCGCCAAAGGCACATCCGCGACTGCAGCGCGCGTCTGCCACGCCGGGACCAGCCGCCTCAATCAATTCTTCGAACGTGTGATTGCCGAGATTACGAAACACGGCGCGTGGCGTCTTGTTCGCATATTGTGGCAGCTTTCGTTCTACCTCTGGGTACACGTTGCCGGTAACAAGAAACAAATCCGGATGGCCATCGTTATCGAGATCCACAATTCCAGCGCCCCAGCAGACGTAGCGCGTCTCCACCCCAACACGGGATGTCCGGGTTACATCGTCGAAATTCCCCTTACCGTCATTGCGATAAAGAACGTTGGCATCGTCGGCGAAATGTGTCTTGAAAAGATCAAGATGTCCGTCAAGGTCATAATCGCCGATTCCCACGCCCATTCCCGCCTGCTCCGTGCCGTCGTCGCTGAGGGCCACGCCCCGCAATACTCCCTCTTCGCGAAACGTTCCGTCATGATTGTTCATGAAGAGCAAACTGGGAGTAGAGTCGCAAGCAACGTAAATGTCTGGCCATCCGTCTTCGTCGAGATCCGCCGCCACCACCGTCATACCGTAGCTTTGTGTAGCCTGCGCGATGCCTGCCTGCCGGCTGACGTCGGTGAACGTTCCATCGCCATTGTTCCTGTACAGTGAATGCCTTCCTGTTGGCAGTCCGCGCGGTCCACATTCCACGGGAATGCCTTTCCAATTGCAGTTGTTGTTTTCTCCCGGAACTGGCGCATGTTCGAAGGAGAAACGGACGTAGTTGGAGACGAACAGATCAAGGTTCCCGTCACGGTTGTAATCCAGGAAGCTACATCCGGCTCCCCATCTCGGTTGCTCGTTCAAAAGGCCTGCGGCTTTGGTTGCATCGCTGAAAGTTCCGTCGCCATTGTTGCGATAGAGGACATTTTGTCCGTAGTAAGTGCAAAAGATATCTTCAAAGCCGTCGTTGTTGTAGTCTCCGATGCAAACCGCGGAAGCCCAATCGGCCGCGCGCAGGCCAGCCTTTTCCGTGACATCAGTGAATGTTCCGTCACGATTGTTCTTATAGAGCCGGTTGGACGCGTCGACAGGCGCACCTTCCAGCCGTGTCCCCGAGAGCAAGAAAATATCCATCCAGCCGTCATTGTCATAATCAAGGAAAGCACAGCCGCAGCCGGTGGCCTCAAGGATGTACTTCTTGCTCTCGACACCTCCATAGATCACCGGCGCGTGCAGCCCTGCGGCAGACGCCACATCGACAAAGTGTGCGTTGAAAGGTCTCCCGGAAGGGGCCTGCCTGGGCAGGGGCTTCGCGGTGTGGGTCGAAACACCTTGCGCAAGCAATCGTTCGGCAGTCGCAGTCAATGAGATCGCTGATCCGAGCGAGAGTCGCACAAACGTACGCCGTGTAAAGGTCATTCCCGAAACAGTTTCCTCAGTTGGTGATCTGACGCAATTTTTCAATTATCGTCGCGACGCCATCACGAGTAAAGGTTTTGGCGAAAATTTGGTGGACCCGCAGGAGGGCTCCTCGCAACTACGGCTGCACTGGCGGCCTGGGCGGAGTGTCCTCTTCAATCAGTTTGTAGCGGTACCGTTCCCTTTCTTCTTTTGTAGCTTGTTCGCGAAGTTGCGCGAGCCGCTTCAGCAAATCGGGAATCTCGCCCTTCTGCCCGGTTTTCCGGAGCGCTTGAATAAGTCGATATACGGCTGTCTGATCCTTGGGATCGCTGATCAACGCTTTTCTGCACTGGTCAATCGCCGCCTGATATTCTCCGGTCTGCATGTACATCTTGGCCAGGACGGCACGGGCGGGGGCAAGTGTGGGCTGCAAAGCGACAGCTTTCTTTGCCGAGCGCATCGCGAGTTGAAACTCAGGCGTGCCCGGGTCTGCGCCCTTTTGGGACAAGACATCTGCTTGCAAGTACAGCAGAAGCGGGTCGTTGGGATTTCGCGCCAACTTTGACTGCACCGATCGGAGCGCGTGATCAAGATCATTCGCTTGCACAGCCACCAAGCCCTGCGCGGCAGAACTCAATGACTGATTCGGGTTCAATTCATAGGCTCTCTCGAAGTCTGCTTCCGCTTTGTCGTACTGCGCCAGTTGGGCGTATAGGACACCACGCGCCAAGTAAAGATCGTCTGCGTTTGGCTGCAGGGTCAATCCCTCGGTAATCACGTCAATCCCCACTTGAAACGATTCGTGCGCAAAGGAAATGTTGGCAAAATCTAAATAAAGGCTGACGTTCCGCGGGTCAAGCAGCAGGGCTTGCCGAAGCGTGCTCACTGCTTGTGGCGTGTCGCCGGAATCCTCATAGGCATTCGAGGCGAGCTCCAGCGTGTCCGCACGGGGATTGCTGGCTTCAAGCAGCGGCCCCAACGTGGCAAGGGCGTCTTGAGGCTTGTGAACCATCAGTTGGATGGAGGCCAGTAGGTTACGTTCCTGTCGGTCGTCAGGGTGAAGAGCCACCGCCCTCTGAAAGACTGTCACCGCGTCATCAAGTCGTTTGAACTTCACGAGGCAAGTGGCGTATGCATGCAACGCGTCGAGTTGAGAGTCGAGAAGCTCGCCAGCTTTCTCGAAATGAGGGGTCGCCGCAGCGCAGTTTCCCTGCCGATACTCCAACACCGCCAGCATGGCGTGGCCGGTGGGATCGCCGGGACGCAATTGCAGCAAACGATTGAGCAGCGACACTGCATCCCGATTGCCCGCTTGGTACTCTATTTGAGCAGCACCGGCTAGCGCTGCAATGCTGTTCGGCGAAATATTCAGCGCTTGCTGGAACGCCGCCAGGGCTTCTTTGCTATCTCCCTTGCTGGCGAGGGCGATGCCTTGCAGGGTCCACAATTGCGCATTGTTCGGCGATTCTCGCAATGCGGATCGGCTCAACTCCACCGCCTTGTCGAATTCCCTCGCGCGCAACGCCGAGCTTATGGGCTCGATTCGGTTTTCGTGGGTTTGGGAAAAGGCCACGGAATGACAGGACAACAGGACAATCGTTAAACCTAGTTTCCTGAATAGAATCATCACAGATACCGGGCAGACGTAGAAACTCTGCAGCCACAGGATACTTCATCTGGGAAAGCGATTACAGGTAGTGTTTGACGCCGTCGCTCGCTCGCGTTATACATAGGTCCGTTGAGCAAACGATTGCTGAGAATCCTTACGCAGCAGATTGCCTGCTGGACACTTCTCGGGATTTCGGGAATGACGGCCCAGCGGCCAGATCAGGAGATTTCGCCATGAAAACCAAGTCCAGGCGGCAGTTCCTAAAGTCGGCTGCGGTTTCAACTGCGGGTGTATTAGCGATGCGTTCCATTCCCGCATGGGCACAGACAACACCGAAAGAGCCCATCGTCCCTCCACTTTCGGTCTTCGGATACTCAAATGTGCAGCTCCTGGACGGGCCCTTCCGTCAGCAGTTCGAGCAGAACCATGAACTGTTCCTTCATCTCAATGAAGATGGGTTGCTCAAACCGTTTCGCCAGCGTCAGGGGATGCCGGCTCCCGGCCCCGACCTCGGCGGCTGGTATGACAATGCGGACGACTTTAACGAGGAGAATAACTTTCACGGCTTCATTGCTGGACATACGTTTGGTCAATACCTTTCCGGGTTGGCACGCGCCTATGCTGTGACAAGATCGAAGCCAACGCAGGAAAAAGTTCACCGGTTGGTGCGCGCCTTTGCGGAGACTGTAGAGCCCACTGGGAAGTTCTACGTTGACTACCGGCTGCCAGGCTACACATTCGACAAAACCTGCTGTGGTCTCATAGATGCCCATGAATTTGCGGCGGACCCCATCGCGCTAGATGTGCTCAAGCGAAGTACGGACGCCGTTTTGTCCCATCTGCCCGAGAAGGCATTGAGCCGGGCCGAGCAGGAAGCCCGGCCCCATAAGACCATCGCCTACACGTGGGATGAAACGTATACGCTGCCGGAAAACCTCTTCCTCGCGTATCAACGGAGCAGTGACAAGCGCTATCGTGATTTGGCGGTGCGCTTCATCTATCACGAGTACTACGACGCGCTCGCGGAAAACCACAATGCCCTTCCCGGCAAGCACGCGTACAGTCACGTCAACACATTAAGTTCAGCGATGCAGGCCTATTTGATGTTGGGTAACGAAAAATATCTCCGCGCTGCTGCGAACGGACTGCGTATGGTGCAGGAACAGAGCTACGCCACGGGAGGATGGGGACCGAACGAAGCATTTGTTGAACCGGGCAAGGGCCTGCTTGCCGCAAGCTTGGGCACGACCCGCTCCAGCTTCGAGACTCCGTGTGGCGCATACGGGCAGTTCAAGATCACGCGGTACTTGCTAAGGGTGACGCGCGACTCCCGTTACGGTGACAGCATGGAACAGGTGCTGTACAACACGGTCGCCGGCGCCAAACCGATTCTTGCTGACGGCGCTAGCTTCTACTATTCAGATTACAACAGTGAGGGCGCCAAGAAAGTCTATTACAAAGACAAGTGGCCCTGCTGTTCAGGCACTTTCCCGCAGTTGACCGCCGACTATGGCATCAGCTCATACTATCCTGGCAAAGACGGCATCTATGTCAACCTCTTCGTTCCTTCTCGAGTCACGTGGATGCATAACAGCACCCGTTGCACTCTCACGCAGCAAACCTCCTATCCCACATCCAACGCGACGCAACTACAGCTCGACATGGCGCGTCCTGAAAACTTCACGGTCTATCTACGAATTCCCGCATGGACGGACGCGAAAACGCGGATTTCCATTAACGGCAAACGCGCGGAAGGCGACATTCTTCCAGGAAAATTCTTCGCGTTGCCACGAACTTGGAAGAATGGAGATCGAGTGGAGTTTGAAATTGGAATGCCGCTTCGCCTGCAAGCGGTGGACGCGCAGAACGCGAGTACGGTGGCACTGGTCCGCGGGCCGCTTGCCCTCTTTGGCGTTGGCAATCTGCCCGCAAAGTTTACTCGTGCACAGCTTCTCACCGCTGCGGCTGCATCCCAATCTTCAGAAGACTGGCTGGTGCAGACCGATGCCGGGAGAGTGACATTTCGTCCTTTCGCGGCAATCCGTGATGAATCGTATCGCCTATATCAGAACGTACCGGTCGAAATCGCCGACCCAGTCCGCGATTAACCTTGACGTGAGCGGCCTTCGGAGGCTTTCGTCCGGCCGTGCAGTCAATTCCAATTGGTTAGCTTCATCGGTCCGGGCGGAAGAGAGGGGAATTGCTTGTGATTGCCTGCTAAGGCTCGAATACTTCAGGGCCGTTTGCTTGAAGCGCCGCATAGTTGAAACAGCGCAGAATTCTAGAAAACGTTCTCTGCGTTGCATAGCGTGGACTTCCCTCGAAGGAGACCGTATGACTATGGCAAAAGACATGTCGCGAAGGCGGTTTGTGAACTCAGCGATCTCGAGCGCCGCTATTTCATGCATGCCGATGAAAGGGCTCTTTGCCGGCTATGCGGAGAGCGTACGGACAGCGGACCCACTTCGACAGCAAACTGGATCGGTTCTGACCGACAGCGCCGCTTGGAAAGACCAAGGTATCGAGAACCTTGCGAAGTCGCCGTACTCCAGGCTGCACAATGTGCCTGTGCGCGCTGTCACGATCGGTAGCGGTTTTTGGGGCCGCCGGCGCGACACTAATGTCACGAAAAGCATTCCCAGTATGCACGACCTGCTCGAGTCTAATGGCCGCATGATTAATTTCCGCCGACTGGCTGATAAGAGCAAGGGTGATCAGCGAGGGCCCGTTTTTTCTGACTCCGACATTTATAAATGGACCGAGGCGGTGGGGTTCGCGCTGCAATCGGGCGACCGTCCAGAGATGCGATCGATGGCTGAAAAATTCATCGATGATGTTGTCGCTGTGCAGGAACCCAGCGGCTACCTTAACACCTATTACGTCGATGATCGCGTATCGCAGCGCATGCTGACTCAAACGCAGACGACCGGCCATGAACTCTACAACATTGGGCACATGTTGCAGGGCGCTATCGCCTACTATCGGGGTACCGGCGACCGCAAGATGCTGGATGCCGGTATCCGCTTCGTCAATAACTTTCTCCTACCGGATTACGGTCCCGCGCCTAAGAAGCCGATTGTTTCCGGGCACCCGGAGATTGAGATGGGCCTGATCGAGCTGTATCGCATGACCGGTGACAAGCGGCAACTTGATCTCGCAGCCTACATCCTCCAGGGAGACGATCGCCTGCAACTGCCAAAGCCAAGAACAATCTACATGTTCAGCGGGACGCCATTCACATCGCGAACCAAGCTTGAGGGACACGCTGTCCGTGCCATGTATGCTTGCTGCGGCGCGACAGACTACTATATGGAAACGGGCGATCCCGCCTATTGGAAAACACTCAGCACGCTGTGGAACGACATGACGGGAAACAAGATGTACGTTACCGGAGGAGTTGGCTCGCGCGCGGCTGGCGAAGCCTTCGGCGATGCCTACGAACTGCCGAACTATCGGGCCTACGGGGAAAGCTGTGCTGCCATCGGCAACATGATGTGGAACTGGCGAATGCTTGCGGCTACCGGAGACGCGAAGTTCACCGATGTCATCGAAAGGGCGCTGTATAACGGTATCAATTCTGGAATGTCGCTTGACGGTACGCTCTACTGTTATCGAAACCCACTGGCATTCGATCCTTCCAACGGGGACAAGATTAGAAACTCGTGGTACGACACGACCTGCTGCCCACCAAACCTTGAACGCACCTTCGCTTCGCTGCCGGGCTATTTCTACAGCACGAGCGGCGATGGAATCTATCTGCATCTTTACGATAATTCTGAGCTCGATTGGCGCCTGGAAAATGGCACGGCCCTGAAGGTCACGCAGAAGACCAATTATCCTTGGGACGGCAGCGCGGAAATTGCTGTCGTGCCGGCGCAGGTCTCGCATTTCACTTTCTATCTGCGCATTCCAGGGTGGTCCGAGCGCACGCAAGTTTCCGTGAACGGGAAGGCGTTCACGGGCACGAAGCCCGGTGAATATCTGCCGATTCAGCGCCGCTGGTCGCCGGGGGACGTGATTCGTTTGCAAATGGAAATGACCCCGCAAATGATCCAAGCAAATCCTCGTCTCGTCGACGACACGGGACGCGTTGCCATCCAACGCGGCCCTCTCGTTTACTGCCTGGAAGAACTCGACCAGCCGAATGGAGTGGCGCTTACCGATGTGGCTGTGGATTTGGACCAGAAGGCGGGCGCAGTGTTCCACAGCGAGCTCAGGAGCGATTTGCTCGGCGGGGTGCATGTGCTGCGTCACATGGGCGCGGTTTACGACAAAACAAGCTCGAGTGACGCTCTCTACTTCCGCTACAAGAGGGAGCCGGTAAAGACCCGGCGGGTTCCGCTGACCTTCATTCCCTACTACGCGTGGGCGAATCGGCAAGCGACTCCGATGCAAGTTTGGACTCCAGTGCTAAAATCTTCGGCGCTAAACACATGATACGCTTCCCTACTCGGCTGAATTGGCGCGATATGACGGTTTTATCGACTTGTCCCTACCAAACACTCAATCCGCAGTGGGAGGCATTCCAGAGAGATGATCGGGCAACGGGTGGAACAGCTTCTATTCCCTTGTGTTCCCACGCCGAGGAATCAGACGTCTGTAAGTGCTTGATCTAATGGAGCGGCCTATCGGAAATCGAACCGACACCTGAACCTTGGTAAGTCTTGACCGTGCAAGGCGCCGGACTTGAGATTGCAGTTTGATTTTTCTTCCAAAAGTGCGATCTTGTACTTAATATCCCCAAACCGGGACTTGCCGTGTGGTGCACTTCTCGCCGTAAGACACTGGATTCAGACAAGAAAGATTGGTTGCGTGCAGGCGATTTGAAAAAGGAATGCCTAGCCCACAACCAGAATGCCTTCGGCTCCTTCGTATACTGTAAATTGCTGGTTCTAAAAGAAGTGGTCGGGGCGAATGGATTTGAACCATCGACCTCCTGGTCCCGAACCAGGCGCGCTAGCCAGGCTGCGCTACGCCCCGACCGTCAAGCGGAATTGTCCGCCTCACACTTCGCATCCAGATTAGCACAGCTCTCCACCCACGGCTATACGAGGCTTGTCCCATGCCTCGGGCGTGGTGTTCTCTTTGCGCAAAGCCTGCGGTTCGCCGGTTGATCACTTGAAGACCGTACTTTCAATTGACGGCTCCCAACTTACTCACTATTCTTAGCGGACATGGCGCGCTCGCGCGTAATCCTCGCCGTAATATTATCCTTTTCTCTGCCGCAAACATCTCTTTCGCGCGCTTCCTCTTCTTCCCTCGGCGCGATTGTTTACGCCGACCGCGCTCATCTCGGTGCGGGAAATGCTTCTGCAGGTACGACCATTTTCCCAGGCGACAAGTTGCGCACCGAACCAGCAGGCAGCCTCCAGATCCGCGCTGGCGCGGCGCGTCTGTTGCTCTCCGGCTCTAGCAGCGCCACTTTAACTCTGGAAAACGACCGACTCGGCGCCAGCCTCACCACTGGCTCTGCCGTTTTCTCCACCGCGAATTCCAGGGCCTTTACCTTCCATGTCGCCGCGGCAGTAATTCGCCCCAGCACCGACCTGCCCACTATCGGACAAGTCATGGTCCTGAATCCCAAGGAATTCCTGGTCAAGAGCGTTCGCGCCTCGTTGCGCATCGCCGTCGAGGACGACGTGCGCGAGATCCCCGAAGGCGCCTCCTATCGCATCGTTCTCGACCCCGCCGCGGCGGAACCAGAACCGCAAGGACCGCGCGGCGCAGGCGCCAAGGACCACAAGTGGCCTATCAAGAAGCCCAAATTCATCTGGATACCCATCTCACTCGCCATCATCGGCACCGTTTGGGCCTTCCACGAAGCCTTCGAAAGCCCGGACCGTCCTTAACTCCATTTCTCCGCCTCTCCCTTCCTTACAAGGAAGAATGCGGATGCCTGTCTCATATAAATGAATTTGCCAAACTCTTTGAGGCATCCTCCATAAGTTGCAAAAAAAAACACCGCCGGAGAACTTTCGCTCCCCGGCGGCGGTCCTTGTAGCGCGGGTTTATCCCGCCAGATGTAGTGTTGCGACTAGAATTCGTACCGCAATGCGAACTGCATCACGCGCGGGTTGGTCAGCAAGCCACCGTAGTTCCCGAACGAACCGGAAATATCCAGTTCCGGCGCGATGGACTGCGAGTCAAATTTCGTAGCGTTGGTAACGTTGAAAACTTCCCAGCGGAATTGCAGACTATGCCCTTCCGACCACGGCATCCTCCACCGTTTGCTGAGCCCTAGATCGACGCCGAAGAAACCATCTCCCCGGACCTGGTTGCGAGCTCCGGCTTCGCCGGGGAACGGCGAACGGAACTGAGTGATAGCGCCGCTGGGTCCCGCCCCTTCTCCAAAGACGTTTACACTTCCGTCTGGCTGCTTGAACACCCCCGTGTGCACCTTGCCCGTCAGTACCGCCTGTCCACCAAGCTGCCAGTTCGTCGGCCATTGGAAGCCATTAGACACGTTGAACGGAAAAGCCGAAGTCCAGCGGTATAGACCCGAGATCTGCCACCCACCGATGATCGCGTCCAAAGCCCCACCGGCGTTTCTTCCCAGAGACCTACCTTTGCCGAAAGGAAGTTCAATGATCCAGTTGGCGTTGAATTGGTGTGTCGCGTCGTAGTCAGAGACTGCCCGGAGTTGCTTCGGCGACCATGAATTAATGATCTGCCCCCCCAGCCCGCTCCACGCTCCAATACGTTCCGCGTCCGAGGCCAGGTCAATCGACTTCGAGAATGTGTAGTTGAAGTCAAACTGCACGCCGTGTTCCATCCGATGCCGCAAGTTCACCTGCATCGCGTGATAGTTCCCGTTGGACGCTGACCGCCACGCGTACAGCGATGAGTACTGCGGGTTAAAGAAGGAGTTCGGACCACCCTTCGGGAAATAAAGAGTTCCCGAAGCACTTCGTATGCCGAGCAGGTCCAGAATAAAGAGCGCCGTTGTCTCGTTTTGGTTGAATCCGCAGAAAAGGTCATAAGCGGCCACAACCGGATCGGAGGTAAACTTCACGGCGTTGCCGGGAGTACACCTTCGGATACGGTATTGATCACCCGACGCAAGGGGTTGAAGCATGTTCTGCCAATACTGAGCTACGTTCGTCGGTACCATGGAGGAGTTGAAGCTTAGAGAATCCAGCCCCGTCCGGTAGACCTTGGCCAGTGCCGTAGTCGCTGCGAAATAGTCAGTCTTTGACGCAGGATCCACGAGGTCCGAAGGCATCGCCACATCTTCCTGGATTAGCAGCCTGTGCGAAAGGCGACCCACATACGAAACCTCCATCGAAAAACCCTTGCCCAAGTCACGGCCGACCGAGAAGTCCATTGCGTAGGAGTACGGAGTTTTGATGGTGTCATCGAGACCCCAGGCAATTGCGAACCCGCCTGTATCAAGCGTGCTGGGAAAGGTTTGGGGGAACTTCCCCGGAGGTGCCGGAAGGAGGAGTTGATGTCCGTCGCAACCCGCTGCGGGATTATTGATTGCATTCGCCGGGATGACGTGAACATCCGTCAATCGTGGGGCGCAGGACAGGCTTTCGACGCCTGCCGGATTCGTTAGTCCAGTGGATAGGCCGAATGAACCATTTTGGTCAAAGGTGTTCAGCAATCCTCCTCCAATCCGGTCGTAGATAATTGAAAAGCCCGCCCGGATCGTCGTCTTGTCTCCTTCCCCAAAAAGCGACTTGAAGAGGCCCGAATGCGGCCTTGGCGTATAGGCAAAGGCGAGCCGAGGGCCAAAATTATGATAATCCCAGTCGTAGTAGCCCTTTTTGCCGCCATTCGCCGGACCGGCCAAATCGAATTGGACGAGCTTATCCTGGCTCGCCGGGATTCCCTGGGCCATATTTTTTCCACGCTGTAGCAACCAGCCGCCGAGACTGAAGTTTGGCGCGACCTGCAGACCTTTGGTCTCCCACGGTGGCGAAAACAAGGAATACCGCAAGCCGTAGGTCATCGTGAAATTCGGCGTGATCTTCCACGAATCCTGTATATACATTTCGTAGCCGTCGGCCCCGAAGTGCCTTTGTACGGGTGCCCCCTGCGGAAGCACGCTGCCGTCTTTCAGATAGTTATAGGAGGCATCCACTTCCGTCACAATCCCTGTCAATGCAATCACTGGAAAATCGTATGAATTCGCGAAATCTGCGCTGACCGCGGGGAAATTCCACGTGCAACTCGCGTTCACTGCGGCAGTGCATCCGGGATCAAGAAAACTGTTCGTTCCCGCGATTGCGGCGTTGTCCAGCCACGACGCATTGGTCACGCCGTCGCTGAAGGAGCCTGTAGTAAAGTTTCGTGGGTTCCGGATAAACGCCAGGCTGCCGCCAAACTGAAAAGTATGCTTGCCTCTAACCCAGGAAAGATCATCCGAAAAGTTGTGCAATGGGCGCTGGAAGGAACGTGTTCGCGTGATGCGCTGGCTTATTCCCCGGAAGAAAATCCACTGTTCGTTGGAGTCGCCAACATCGCCGATGCTCTCCCGCGTGAAGCCCCAGCGGAAATTGTTAACCAAGGTAGAATGCAGAATCCCCGTATATCCCACGGCAAAACCCTTATTGAAGTTTATGATACTATGCTCGGGTGTCTTTCCCGGGTAAGAGGGGACTCCGAGACTCGCATAGTTGGACAGCGCACCACGCCAAAATATCGAATGATTTCCGTTGGATGTAAGTTTGTAATCGCCTCGCGCGATGTAATACCTGTAGTTCTTTTGGATCGGCCCCCTAAATCGGAAGCCCGAATAGTCGTAACCAAGTCCGTCACCCTGAGTGTTGTCATTCGGCAGAGGAAAAGTCTTGAAGTAGGCAATCATTGCCGAATTCGGACCCACATGCAGAGGATCCATGGTCGCGAGATCGGCTGGAGAAAGCCCCGCAGAACCTGCTGGAACTGTGTAGCTGGCGCCGCTCAGGCCCTGTACGCTGCCTCCCGGGCATGAGCTGGGATCATCGCAGGGATACAGGACCGCGCCGTCACGCAAGGAGGCTGTCGGAACAATCCGCAGCGCGGCGTTTTCCTCGCGCTGGCGTGCCTCCTCATAATTCAAGAAGAAGAAAAATCGGTTCTTCACTAGCGGGCCGCTTAGGGACCCGCCAAATATGTTGCGAATCAACTTAGGAGGTTTGTTTGGCTCGCCATTCTGGAGTTGTGCCTGCTTGATGAAATAATCGTTAGCGCTGGTGTAGGTGTTGCGATTGTACTCGTACGCCGAGCCGTGAAACTGATTGGAACCGCTCTTGGTGACGAGCGATACCTGCCCACCCGACGACGCCCCTTGGTCGGCGTTGTAGTTTGTTGTTGTTACGCGAAATTCTTGTACAGAGTCCAGCGTGACCGGCAGGGCCGCCGTGAAGGCGTAACCTCCCGACGTGTTCACGTCCACGCCATCCAGCGTGATGTTGCTCTGGTCGCTGCGTGCACCATTCACGGAGCCGCTACGCGTGTCTACATCGGCGTTGATATCCGCGCGATTCCCTGTGTATACCACCCCAGCTTGGAGTGATAGCAGGTCGGGAACGTTGCGTCCTTCCATCGGCAATTCTTTCACCTGGTGTTCGTTAAATGCGGTACCGAGCGATGCATCAGTCGTGTTCAGGGCCACGGCCTGTGCCGACACTTCAATCGTCTCGGTCGTCGAGCCGACTTCCAGCGTGGCGTTCACGGTTGCTGGTGAGTTCACCAGCAGCTGGATGGTTTTCTGCTCAAATTTGCGAAATCCGGTCTTCTCGACTGTGACCGAGTAAATGCCAGGAGGCAAGACGAGAAATTCATATTCTCCTCCCTGGCCCGTGGTTGTCTCCCGGTGCACAGCTTGGGCAGCGTTCGCCAAATTGACCTTCGCGTTGCCGATCGCCGCGCCAGACTTATCAGTAATCGTGCCCCGCAACGATGTCGTTCCCGTCTGTGCCCAGGCGCACGCCGTCGCGAAAACAAGAACGACAAAGCCCACCAGAAAATTGCGCTTCATTGAATGTGAATGCATACACTCCCCCTTCGCGCACCATAAATTGAAGATCGAACCAAACTCAAAAGGAAGGTGCCGGAAAATGAGAAGTGGCGCCGACTCGCCGCCGACTCAAGACCTTCAAGGGATAATGTCAATGAGCCCCGGGCAACCTCACCCACCGCTCGACATAAGCTACCGTTGAGCTAGCTTTTAGCCCAGGATGCCTAAGGATGTCAAGTCAAGTTGTTTCGATTCCATCCAGCGTTTTTTACGCGCCGCCGCAGCTCGAATCGGATTCCGGCCTTCAAGCCGGGGGAATCGGGCAGTTCTGCGCTCCGTTTCCGGGGCGATTCCATACCTCTTGCGGCCTTCGGCCCGCTCTCCACCTCTACCATCTTTTCCTTTGACATTTTCTTGTTTGAGCGCATACTTTTTGTTAAGCAAGATTGCGTTTAGCCTTGCAGCATCCTCTCCCCCGCGAACTGATCGGATTTCTCTGGCTTCTCTTCTGCCTTAACGCGTTTTTTTCCCTACGATTGCGCACTCTTTTGCAATAATGCGCACTTCTGCGGAAATTCAGCCCTTTAGAATCAAGCATTTACGCACTCTTTGGCGCGACCACAAACAAGCAAACCTTTTGAAATCAGATAGATCCGCACTCTTTGCGAAAAACAGGGGGGTGGGGGGTGCGCCTTCGTCAAAATCTAAGCAGACTCTTACTCTTGAGGTTTCGGCAACATGCGGCGGCCGCGGGCCTAACTTATAGAAATCAATTGAGATGCAAGAGCTTAGCCTCAGTGATGGCGGGAATCGCCCGAATCGGCTCGAGAATGACTGACGACACTTTCCCGTCCACTCGCACAAGCGAGACAGCGTCCGCGCCGCGTTGCGCCTCCCGTCGTCCAAGAGCAAACGTGGCGATGTTGACACCAAGCTTGCCAAGCGTCGTTCCGATCTGGCCAATGACTCCAGGCTCGTCACGGTTTCTCAAATAAAGGATTGTCCCCTCGAGTTGCGCTTCGAGGGGAATTCCTTCGATCTGCAGTACACGCGGCGAGCCGTCGTGCAGGACCGTGCCTTCCGCGGTAAAACCTTGTGCCGCTCCGGTTTTTTCGGGCAGCGCGGAGACTTCCAGAGTGTTTGAAAAGCCATGCTCGCGTCTTCGAGTCTCCTCCTCCACGGTCAGGCCTCTTGCCGCCGCCACAGCCGGCGCATTGACCACGTTCACCTTTTCGTCCAGCACTGCGTTAAGCACACCTGCAAGCACGGCGCTGCGAAGGAGATGGGTTCCTACCTCAGCCACTTCGCCCGCATACCGAATACGAATCCGCGCCGGCCGCGTCCCTGCCGCTTGCGAAACCAGCGACCCAAGCCGCTCCGCCAATTCCAGATACGGTCTCACGCGCCGATATTGGTCCGGCGAAAGCGCCGGCAGGTTCACGGCGTTGCGAATCACTCCTTCCACAAGATAATCCCGGATCTGTAACGCAACCTGTGTACCCAGCTCTTCTTGCGCCTCCGCCGTGGAGCCTGCTACGTGCGGTGTGGTGATTACGTTCGGAAGCCCGATCAACGGACAATTTTTCGGCGGCTCTTCCGCAAAGACATCGAGCGCGGCTCCCGCGACGTGGCCGCTCTTGATCGCCGCCGCCAGATCCGCCTCGTTGATCAGCTCTCCGCGCGCCGCATTGATAATGCGCACGCCCTTTTTCATTTTCGCAATGGATCCGGCGTTGATCATGTCCCGCGTTTGCGGGCTAACGGCCGTGTGCAGCGAAATAAAATCACATTCCGCCAGAAGTTGCTCGAGCGGCACGAGTTCCACGGACAGTTCCCGCGCTGCCGCTTCGCTGATGAATGGATCGTATGCAACGACGCGCATATCGAATGCTTC
Source organism: Acidobacteriota bacterium (assembly GCA_003225315.1). Taxonomy (GTDB): domain Bacteria; phylum Acidobacteriota; class Terriglobia; order Acidiferrales; family UBA7541; genus Acidiferrum. Next base: position 67,956 of record QHZD01000023.1, on the reverse strand, counting down.
CGCCCGCGACGCCACTTCGCTGCCGATGCGCCCGAGACCGACAAGACCCAAAGTTTTGCCGCGCACTTCGGCGCCCGAGGATGATTTTTCCCAGCGGCCTTCGCGCATGGCCGCATCAAATCTTGGAAGCTGGCGAACCAATGCCAGCAGCAGAGCAAAAGTATGCTCGGCAACACTGACGGAACTTCCTCCAGGTGTGCTCATCACCAGAACGCCGCGCTTCGTGGCCTCATCCAGGTCGATGTTGTCAACACCCACGCCTGCCCGGCCTACGGCGCGCAATTTTTTCCCTCGGTCCAGCAATTCCACGTTGACTTTCGTCGCGCTGCGCACAATCAACGCGTCCGCATCGGCGATCTCCGCGTTCAGTGAATCTTTGGTCGCCAGCACGACGTTCCAGCCCGGCTGCTCTTTCAGCAGTTGCACGCCCCGATCGCTGATCTTATCCGCTACGATAACTTTCATTTATTCCTTTCTGATCCCGATTCCAATCAGCCGGACGCGCCAAAAAGCGCGATTCTCTTGCCGGAGAAGAGTTCAAAAGTAGCGAGCCGCAGCTTTAGTGTCAAATCATCAAGCCAAAAAGAAAAGAAGACCGGTGCTTGGCGACCGGCCCTCTCTAGACGTGTCTTGAACGGCGTAGTTTACTTCTCGATGACAAAAATTATCGGAGGGAGCTGCGTATTTTGCATGTAGACCAATCTGCTTGGTGAAATCAAGATGGTGGTGGTCGTGCCACCTCCGATGTTGCCCGTACCATCCGGTGCGAACGCGAAGGTGTAGTTGAACGTACTATTGGGGACGAGAACGCCGTTTCCGTCGTTCGCTTGGTCCGATGTGACAGCGGTCGTTGCCGTAGAGCTGTCTGCGGTGAGTGTGCCGGTCTCCACCAGGCCGAAAGGACTTAGCGGGGTCTCGGTGCCAAAGAAGTAGGCCCCGGAGAAAGAAGCATTGCTGAACGGACCTCCCGTTTGTTGCTCAAACTTCCCGATCTCCGAGAACGGCCCCGTGCCCACGACGAAGCCTTGATTCTGCGCGCTGAGGTAAAGCACCGGGGGTGGATTGAGACCCACACCGCTCAGTGTCACGCGCCCATTCGGCGCCACCGAGTAAGTTCCAGTGGTTACGGTTTGCGTGGTGAAGATGCCTTCGATGTTTTGAAATATGTGGAATGAGGTCAGATTCCCCGTTCCGTCCGCGCTGGCCAGTGCAAGGACTGCGTCATGCCCCATGTTGCTGGAATCGCCCGAGAGATGAAAGACCGCCGTGCCATTCAGGGATAAAGTTGTAAATGCTGTGGCTGATCGCTGCGCCTCTCCGCTGAAAATCGGAGCGAGAGCAAGGCTATCGGTGGTTACAAAAAATGCGTCCGAGCTGTTGATCATATACATAGCGAGATGATTGGTCCCGCCCACAGTGATGCCCACCGACATGGTCCCGCGGCCATTGGGCCCGACGCTGTAGCTCGCGCCGGCAATCGGCGTATTGGCGCTCAAAGTGCCGCCTGCATCAGAATCGAAAGCACCAGCGGTAATGGCACGCAGTCCATCGGGAGTAAAGGTTCCCGCAACCGCAAAACGAACGCCTCCGCCATCCTGCCCGTAAAACCCAAACGCATAAGGGCCCGAGAATTGAGTGTTCGAGAACGAAGCGGGATCTTGCAAGCGGATCTCTCCGACGGCAGCACGCGTTCCCGTGCCCGTGGCGTCGTCAAATTCCTCAATCCAACCTTTGTTGGCAATTCCTGGAGTGCCGGCGATGGAGCCCAAAGCGAAACGTAATGTAGTTGTTGTCCCCGTGGAATTGACCAGCGTCATGCACCCGCGATTATCGGAGCCGACCGAATAGGAGCTCCCCGCCGAGAGGATAGTCAAGTTCGTCTGTGGACCCGAAGATCTGTTGATGTCCTCCAGGCCGACAGTTTTCGCGATATTTCCGGCGCCGTCTGCGTCAAAGCTGCCGGCGATGCCTACTGGTCCATTAGCGTCGAAGCCTCGCAAGAGGAAGGCGTACTGGCCTTTCAGCAGAGCTTCGTTCCCCGTCCCACAGGGACCCGTAACAGCGATTAGTGCCGAAATTGATTCTGTGGTATCAGCAACGGCGGTCGCGACGATCGTTACACCAGCCGGGGCGGGCATACTGGCAGGGGCAGTGTAAGTTACGGCAGTACCGCTCGAAGTGCTGGCCGAAGAAAGAGTGCCGCATGTGGGCGAGCAGTTTGATCCGTTCTGCATAAGGGACCAGGAAACGCCGCTATTGCTGGCATCGTTGGAGACTGTTGCCGTGAACTGCTGTGTTGTTCCGAGCAAGACATTCGCCGTAGTTGGCGACACAGAGACAGAAATGGGCGGTGTCACCGTCACCGTGGCGGCTGCAGATTTCGTTGAATCGGCCACGGACGTTGCAGTTAGCGTCACCTGAGCGGGTGTCGGCACACTAGCCGGCGCGGTGTAGGTTGTGGATACTCCGCTCGCTGTATTTGCCGGATTAATCGTGCCGCACGAAGGTGAGCATGCCGTTCCGCTCTGCGTAAGAGTCCAGGAAACGCCTTTGTTGCTCGAGTCATTTGTCACCGTCGCCGTGAATGGTTGGGTTTTGTTCACATTGACGCTGGTGGTCGTCGGCGCGACGGAGACTGTCACCCCTTTGATGGCTGCTGTAGCGGTGGCCGAAGCGGTGGTGTCGGCTACGGAAGTGGCCACGATGGTCACATCCGCGTTCACTGGAACACTTCCAGGTGCCGTGTACGTTGCCGCAGTCCCGCTAGGAGTCGTTGCTGGCGCAATGGTCCCGCAACCCGGTGAGCACACTGTCCCACTCTGTGTCAGCGTCCAACTCACTCCCTTATTGCCCGCTTCGTTCGTTACTGTCGCTGTGAATTGCTGCGTTCCTGTCACTGGCACATTAGCAGTCGCCGGTAAAACGGAAACAGCGATTGGAGGCGTGACGGTCACTGTGGCGGCTGCGAATTTCGTCGTGTCCGCCGCCGAGATCGCAGTAACTGTCACTTGCGCCGGGCTTGGCACCGCGGATGGGGCGGTATAAGTCATGGCCACACCGCTCGCGGTGCTTGCCGGACTCATTGTTCCGCAACCCGGCGAGCACGGTGTCCCGCTCTGCGTCAGTGTCCAATTCACGCCCTTATTGCCCGCATCATTCGTCACTGTCGCCGTGAATTGCTGAGTCTTGTTTACGTTGACGCTGGCACTCGTCGGTAAGACGGAGACAGCAATGGCAGGCGTGACGGCTACTGCGGCTGTCGCCGATACCGTTGTATTGGCCACCGATGTCGCGACGACCGTCACATTCGGATTCGCGGGCGCCGTTGCCGGTGCCGTATAGCTGGCAGGACTGCCGCTCGCGGTAGTCGCCGGTGCAATCGTGCCACAATTGGGCGAGCACACTGCTCCCCCTTGCGTCAGCATCCAACTCACGCCCTTATTGCTAGGATCATTTGTCACTGTCGCCGTGAATTGCTGGGTCGTGTTCGCAGTGACATTGGCGGTTGCCGGAGAAACGGAAACAGCAATTGGAACCGTGACAGTCACTGTGGCCAGCGCGGACTTTGTCGTGTCCGCCGCCGAGATCGCAGTAACTGTCACTTGCGCCGGGCTTGGCACCGCGGATGGGGCTGTATAGGTTGTACCCGCGCCGCTCGCTGTGTTTACCGGGCTAATCGTTCCGCAACCCGGCGAGCAGGGCGTTCCGCTTTGCGTCAGTGTCCAATTCACTCCCTTGTTGCTCGGATCATTCGTCACCGTCGCGGTGAATTGCTGCGTCTTCGTCACATCGACATTAGCGGTCGTCGGGGAGACGGACACGGCAATAGGAGGCGTCACCGTGGCTGTGGCCGTCGCGGACTTTGTGGCGTCCGCTGCGGATGTTGCCACCACACTCACATTCGGATTCGCTGGCACTGTTCCCGGCGCGGTGTATGTCGCCGCGCTCCCGCTGGAAGTCGTTGCCGGTGCAATGGTTCCGCAACTTGGTGAGCATGGTGTCCCGCCCTGCGTCAGGGTCCAGTTGACGCCCTTGTTGCTCGGATCATTCGTCACCGCCGCCGTAAATTGCTGCGTTGTGTTCACCGTGACGTTCGCCGTCGTCGGCGAAACCGAGACAGCAATGGGGGGCATGACGGTCACTGTGGCCGTCGCGGACTTTGTGGTGTCTGCTACTGAGATCGCATTAATCGTTATCTGGGCGGGGCTTGGTACCGCAGACGGCGCCGTGTAGGTTGTGGCTGCGCCGCTTGCCGTGCTTGCAGGAGTAATCGTTCCGCATCCCGGCGAGCACGGTATCCCGCTCTGCGTCAGCGTCCAATTCACGCCCTTGTTGCTCGGATCATTCGTCACCGTCGCGGTGAATTGCTGCGTTGCGTTCACGCTGACACTCGCGCTCGATGGGGAAACGGTGACACCGATAGGAGGCGCAACTGTAACTGTGGCCGCCGCGAATTTTGTTGTGTCCGCAACCGAGGTCGCAGTAACCGTCACCTGCGCCGGGGTTGGCACTGCAGACGGTGCTGTATAAGTCGTGGCTACGCCGCTCCCCGTGTTTACCGGACTAATCGTTCCGCAACCCGGCGAGCACGGTGTCGCGCTCTGCATCAGAGTCCAACTCACACCCTTGTTGCTTGGGTCATTTGTTACCGTCGCGGTGAATTGCTGAGTGCCTGTCACACCGACACTGGCTGTCGCCGGTGAAACCGACACTCCCACTGCCGCAGTGACCGTAACGGCCGCGGTCGCGGACTTTGTCGTATCCGCTACCGATGTCGCCACGACCGTAACATTTGGATTCGCCGGAATAGTGGACGGCGCCGTGTAGCTGGCCGGACTACCGCTCGCGGTCGTCGCCGGCGCGATCGTGCCACAGCCGGGCGAGCACACTGCTCCCCCCTGCGTCAGTGTCCAACTCACGCCCCTGCTGCTTGGATCGTTCGTTACCGTCGCCGTGAATTGCTGCGTCGCGTTCGCATTGACATTAGCGGTGGCCGGGGAAACCGACACTCCCACTCCCGGCGTCACCGTAACTGCTGCAGTCGCGGATACGGCCGTATTCGCCACAGACGTCGCTACGATTGTTACATTCGGATTCGCCGGCACCACAGACGGCGCTGTATAAGTTGTTGCTGCACCGCTCGCGGTGTTTACGGGGCTAATCGTTCCGCAACCCGGTGAACACGGTGTCCCACTCTGCGTCAGCGTCCAACTCACGCCCTTGTTGTTCGGGTCATTCGTCACCGTCGCCGTGAATTGCTGCATTGCGTTCACACTGACATTCGCAGTCGTCGGCGAGATGGAGACAGCAATGGGGGGCAAAACGGTCACTGTGGCCGTCGCGGACTTTGTGATGTCTGCTACTGAGATCGCAGAAACCGTCACCTGCGCCGGGATTGGCACCGCTGACGGTGCCGTATAAGTCGTGGCCGCGCCGCTCGCCGTGCTTGCCGGACTAATCGTTCCGCAACCCGGAGAGCACGGCGTCCCACTTTGCGACAGCGTCCAATTCACTCCTTTGTTGCTCGGGTCATTTGTCACCGTCGCGGTGAATTGCTGCGTTGCGTTCACGCTGACATTCGCCGCCCCCGGTGAAACCGACACTCCCACTCCCGTCGTGACCGTGATCGTCGCGGTGGCGGATACTGCCGTATTGGCCATGGATGTTGTGACAACCGTGACATTCGGGTTCCGCGGGACGGTTGACGGCGCGGTGTATGTCGCCGCGTTCCCACTGGGAGTCGTTGCCGGTGCGATGGTCCCGCAGCCCGGTGAGCAGTTGGCCCCGCCCTGCGTCAGTGACCAGCTCACGCCCTTGTTGTTTGGGTCGTTCATGACTGTGGCGGTGAATTGTTGAGTGCCGAGGGTGGCAACACTTACGCTGGCTGGATTGATTGCGACCTGGATGGCCGGGACCGTAATGATTGCCGATGCCGCCTTAGATCCGTCCGCGACTGAAGCGGCTGTGATGGTCACCGTCAAACTGGTCGAAGGTGGGCTCGGTGCCGTGTATGTCGTGGGTACGCCACTGGGTGTTGACGCGGGAGAGACGCTCCCGCACTGCTGCGTGGAGCATGTCACGGTCCAGCTGACTCCCTTACCGGCCGAATCGCCTGTGACGGATGCCGTAAGCTGCGCCGAAGTGCCGGGAGCTACAGTTGTGCTTGAGGGCGTGACAAGGACGGAAACGGGCGTGGGCGCGGGTGCCGGCGTCGAGTTGGCCGCGCATCCAGCGAGAATCGGCAAGGCGCACTGCAAGAGCAGATATGCCTTTTTCATTTCACACCCCGGCACGAAGTTCCTTCCGTTTCGGAACCCTGGGCCGGAGAGGAGGGCGGAAGAGCGGGGACCGGAAAACGGAAAACTGTAGAGCCTTAAAAACGAGGCCTCGGTGGGCTGGAGGATGCGGACCCTCGTTGCTTGGCCGATTCTGCCACGCACCTTCCACCGGCCAATAAGGGATTTACCTGAATGGAGGGTCGGTGGTTTATCCGGTGTGTGAGGAGATTCCTGGAAGGCTTGAAGTTGAGGATGCTGGCCCTGCACATGAGTGACCGCTTTCGGTGTTTGCCGGTGCCGGCCCGCCCTCTGCTATAGTCGGTGAACGAGGAGAAGCCGATGAGTCTTGCGGAAAAAATTCAGAAAGACCTGGTCGACGCCATGCGTGCCAAAGATGAGCTGCGCCTCAGCGTCCTGCGGGGGATCAAAGCGGCCATCAAGCACAAAGAAGTCGAAAAAATACGCGCCCTCGACGACGCCGAGTCCATTCAGATTCTCCAAACGCTTGTAAAACAGCGCAAGGAATCGATCGAGCAGTTCACCAAGGGCAACCGCCCGGAACTCGCGGGCAAAGAAACCAAGGAGCTCGCCATTATCGAATCGTATCTGCCCGCGGGCGCGAGCGAAGCCGAAATGGACGCAGCAATCGCCAAGGCCATCTCCGAATCCCGCGCGAATTCCATCAAGCAAATGGGCGCGGTTGTGAAAGCCGCGAAGGCCGCCCTCGAAGGCAAGACCGTTGACGGCAAGGTTCTCAGCGATCGCGTGCGCGACCGCCTCTCGAAACTCGGCTGAGCTTCGCATCATTCCTTCCGCATGCCGCTCCCTGAAAACATCGCGTTGCGCTTCACGGAAGAAGACGCCGGCTATGTCACAGTGCGGCCGGTTGTGAAGCAAACGTTTCGCCTTGCCGAACTCGCGGATATGGTAGTCAGCGTGACGGGCAAAAACGCCGCCCGCGTGCAGCAAATCTTCCGCGCGGGCACTGTCGTCTACAACGGTCATCGCTACTGGTGGGACGGTTTCGCTTCCAACGAAATCGAAGTCGCCGGACTTCTCGCTCGTTTTCCGGATGACGATCCCGCGCGCCCGTTCAACTCTGCCCAGGTCACTTCAGTCTCTCTCGAAATAGGTGGCGGCGCACAGCGATCTCTGGTTGGCCTTGCGCGCGACGAGGCGTCAGCGAAGAAATTGTTTCAAAAGCAAAGTCCCTGGGAGATCCTGCTCACTGCGGCGAAAGACTCAACTCCTCGCTACGAAAAATATTCTCACGCGGAACGCGCCGATGTCTTTCGCGTCCATCTCTCCTTTGAAGTGGCTGCCTCGCTGATGAAACAAATGCTGGACGCTTCGCCGCGCGCTCTTCGCAAAAAACTGGCTGCCTTACAGCCTCCCGCGGCGATACTATTCTTCATTCCTCGGGCGAACTCCGCCAGAGAGCAAGCTCCGCCATAGGATCGGAGTAGCGATGAATCTTGGTTCGGATTCCAGCGCCCGCAATAACTATGCGCTTGCTATGCTCCGCATCGGCGTAGGGATTTTTTTCCTGATCTTCGGTCAGTACAAAGTTTTCGGCACTGCATTTACTCTTCACGGCGGCTTTCAATTCTGGATCAACAAGTTCCTCGAAGGCGGAACTTACCCCTTCATGGCGCCCATTCTGCGCGGCTTCGTTCTTCCACACGCCACTGCCATCGCCTTCCTGGTAGCTTATGGCGAATTAGCAATCGGGACCGCGCTCGTTCTCGGCGTCTTCGTCCGCTCCGCAAGTCTCTGCGGTCTGATTTTCATGCTCACGCTGCTCTTCTCTTCGGACTACCCCGGCGCGGGAGCGGCCTTCTGGCAATACTTCGGCGCGAGCCTCAGCCATTCGGTATTTGCGCTCTGTTTCGCCGCGTTTCTGATGGGACACGCGGATTCCGTCTGGTCGGTGAAAGCCCTGCGAAAAAATCATGCGGGCGCTGGCGCGAGTGAAAATCAGTGAGCCGCGGGTTTTAGCACCGCGGTATTACGTTCGTCACTTGCGATGATGCGATAAAGTTTTTTCAAATCCTCGACTTTGCTCAGCGGCACGCTTAACTCCTTTACCTCAAACGTCCGCGTGTACTTCAAGGTGTTTCCATTCACTTCCGTCTTGCTGTGATAGCTCGCGAAACTGTAGTCCGCGTTCACCGGCGGCGGCAAATCGTCGACCTCGTAACCTGCCGGCAGCGTGATTTCAAAGCTGTCCGAGTCCCGCGATGGCCCGTCAAACTCGACGGGATATTTTCGCGGCTCTTTTGTTTCCAGCAGATCACTCGACTTGTTGCCAACGAAGCGGGGGCGAACCAGCAACAAGTTTCCCGCCGGCTTTGCATAATTCTGGGCCACCACCGAGTAATTGTACAAAAACGGCTGGTCTGTGAGTTGCAGGTTGCCGACACTCGCCTTCGTAATTTGGAAAGTTGCGAGCGAATGCGAGAGCAGTGTCTCAATCGGCTTGATCCTGTCGGTATCTTTTGTCACTGTTCGCAGAGCCCATCGCTGGGACCAGGCACGGTCGCCCACGCGCGTCTCCTGCACTTCGCCGCTCAACGTCCCAGTGGCGCTCAAGTTAAGCTTGGCGGTCCTCTGAATTCCGTTCATGGCTGGCGGCAATTCCGGAAGCGCAATCAACTCGCCGCCATCCGGTGTCACCAGCAGTCCGTAATTCGCTTGCAGCGCGCCACTAAGCTGTCCAAAGGGAGTCAATTCGTCCGTCGGGTCAAAGAACAAGATCTTGCCGAGCTTCGGGTGCGCGGCTGTGGCAACGAGCGAGCCCTCGCTGACTCCATCAGGCAGTTTGATGGCAACGATGACGTGATCGAATCCGCCCATGTGAGCCGGCGTCTCAGGTGTAACGGAACCACGCTCGGAATTAATGACCACGTAATACGAATCGATGCCGATCTCGTGCAGCATCGCTCCCATCAGTGTTGCTTTGTCCTTGCAGTCACCGTAATGGTGCGCGAACACTTCCGCGGCCGGATGCGGTTGCCACCCTCCGATCCCCAACTCAATCGCTACGTAACGGATATCCCGCTGCGCAAACTCTCCAAGGGCCTTCATCTTCGCGGCTGGAGTGCTCGCGGAAGCCGTCAGCGACGCCGCCTTTTGTTTCAGTTCCGGAGAAGCATCCCGCCGTCCGCTGGTCAGCCCCTGGTACCAAATCCCCATTTGCTTCCAGTTCTGAAATCCCTGGTTTTGCGCGGAACCTCCTGACGGAAAAAATGAAACGATCATCTGGCCGGCCACGCCTTGCCAGGGCGGCATACTGTCTTCGTGCTTGATCCCCTTAATGTCGCTCACGATCCATTGTGACTGGTTTCCCGATTGCGCCGGTTTCACTTCCGGATAATTCATCCACGTGGCTTTGTATTCCCAGCCTGCCGGGAGCTGCAACGTATAGTGCGCTTCCCGCACGGGGTTCGCTTCCTGAAAACGCCATACGTCCTGCAAGACAAAGGGCTGTAATTCCTTCTCGTACTCGTATCCCACGATGTTCCCCACGTCTGCAGCGGGGATGCGCAGGAGTTTGTCTTTTACATCGGAGACAAGTTCGCTGCCGTCCACTTTTGGCAGCGAGATTTCTACGGCCTCTTTATCTTTCACTTCGTAGTCTTTGCCCTGCGCGGGAATGCACCATCCGCGCAAGCCGGTGATCTTTGAATGGGAGTTGTACGAGACTGTCACGGTGCCATACTCGCGGCCGCCCGGGCGCAGAATCTTGTAGGCTTCGCGAACAGTAATTTTGAATTTGTCCGCGGATTGTACCGTTACGATTCGCTCGGAATAGAGCAGCACCGCGTCTGTCTTCTCATCGTGCGCCGGCAAGGGCGCACTAACGAGCGCGTGCATCCAAGCGGGAGCGTCTCCCGCCGCACACGGCGGCACACCTGCAAGACAGCCCATCACAACTAATGCAAAACAAAGCAGTACGCGCCACATTTTACCTACTCGCAGCCGACGCGCCGGGCTGCAACACAATCTGTTGCTCATCTCCCGTCCTCACAACTTGAAAGAAATTCCTGAGCGTCGGATAAAGTTTCTGATCGAGCATTAACAAATCCATATTCAGCCGTCGTGTTACGTGAAGTGTGCCTTTGTTGTCTTCCGCTTTCAGGCTGTACAGAGCGGCCTTAGCGTCGAGCCCCTGTACCGGCGGCAGGCTGCTCACTTGCCAGCCCAGCGGCAGGTCGATCGTCACATCATCGATTTTTGTTGATGGATAAGAAAAATAGATCGGGTGAACGCGACCGGCATGTTCGAATGCATGCTTTTCGGGCGCGCTGAAGAGCCCCACGGGCACGAGCGCCCGCCGCCCCGCTCCCGAAACCCAGCCGGGAACTTTCAGATCGAACTCGGCAACCAGTGTCGGAGTCGAACTCCCCCAATCCGGCTGGTTTGCCAAATCCACGTCGATTCCCACAGGGATGTATTCCTTCACCTGATCCTCGAGAAACTTCTTCCGGTTGGTCGCATCTTCGTTCCGCTCTTCGATTCTCCGCCAGAGCGCTTCCAGCCCGGAAAACGTGACTGTCAACTTTCCCTCCAGCGCTCCAGTCTCCGTCAATTTCAAGTCGGCTTTCCGCTCGATTCGCGAATCGGAACTCGGCGGCAGCGTCGTGGTCACCCAGCTTCCGCCCTCTTTGTCGAGTCGCAATCCCATTACTCCGGTTTCGGGCCACGAGAGCAATCCAAACGGAGCAAACGCCGTTGCCGGATCGCAGTACGTGTCCTTCCCGTTCAACTTCACCAGCACTACGTCACCGTTCAATTCGAACGCGTTCATTATCTGCGGCTTGAAGAAATACTCGCTGCGCGACGAAATGTACACGGAGTACGCCTCGAATCCTGCTGCTCTCGCCAACGCCAGAAACAGCCAGTTGATCTGGCGGCCATCTCCGTAACCCCGCTTCCACAGATCCTCTACGTTATTTATTTCTTTCTGCTTTTCGCGCTTTTGCTCCTGCTCGGTCTTCTCCGCCTCCCAGGAAGTATTTCGCAGCTTTTGCACTTTCGCGTAGATCTTCCCCAGTTTCACTTCCGGCGTGTCGCTCGGCGCGACGATTTCCGCCACAGCCTCCTCCATCGCTTTGCGCTTTCCGGTAAAACTCTCCACCCTGTCGTTCAGCTTCTTCCCTTCTTTCTTCCAGAATTTGTCCGGCTCTTTTTCCGGAATACCGTCGCTGTAAACGAAATCCACGCGAAATTTCAGTTCGTTCTGCGCCGGCATGTAGTCTTCAATCTGAAATGCAGGAATATTCTGTGACTCCAGGCGGACGTAACCTCCTTCATCCTTCGGTGCGGCGGTTCCCGCCGGCAGACCGGCCGGCCAGCTCCAGCGAAGAGCAAAATCCGAGTTTGGTTTCAGGCTGAATTTGCCGCGTTTAGTAAAAAGCTCTTCGCTAAGAATCCATCGGGAGTTGTAAACGTAACCTTCGTGCAAGTCATAAGTGTAGTGATACTCAATGATGCTGCCCACTTGCACATCCGGCAAAGTGAAGGTTTTCGCCAGGAATTTTACGCCCTTCGCCTTCACAATGGTCTTGTCGAAAGCTTTCCCCTCGAAGTTCACGATCGAGCCATCCGGTCGGATTGTCCGGGCCTTGATGCCGTGGATGTCTCCCTCTTCCTTGAAGAAAGGAATCTCTACGTCGGCGTACTTTCGGCCTTCTTCCGTAAGAATCTTGATTCTCGCGTAATTGTATTCGTGCGGCGTGTGGGTGTTGTCGTCCCGGTCCACCTGGCGGTACAGATAGACCGCGGGAGCCCCTGGCGCTTTCGGCTCGCTGGCCATCTTTAACTCTTCCTGCGAGATAGGCTGCCATTCGTCGCCGGCACTTACGGGATGAGTGGGGCGCACGGCGCCCAAAACGGCCAGTAGCAAAGCGAGCAGGAACAGGCGGCGGTAGCTCATGATAGTTCTCCCAGCTTGCATCAGCAGAATCACGGTATTCGACGGACCACGGGGAAGGATCCGCAGGTGGCTCCCATGTGAACCGGCTGCAATGCGGCCACCGGCGCCCGGAACGGTTTCGCGTTTGTCCGCGACGTCAAGAGGTCACATCCCATGGGCTGTTGCCTACCTGAGCAACATATATCGGCGGCCATTATAGGGACGCTCTTCTATCCGTCAATAGGGCATAGACCTGAGAAAAAGCGGCCCCTCCGACGGCTAGGATTCGCTTCCCCGCCTGGCCCCCCTGCGGCATAATCCCCCGCACAGGGGCGGCATCGTCATCAAATTGCGGCAAATAGGGAGGCTTCATTGAGCGAACAAACTGGGGGGCGCGAAAAGGCATGGAGTTCGACGGCGCCACCAGGTGAATTCCGCACCTATATATCGGCCGAAGAAAGTCCAGGGGAATTCACCACCCGGGCGATCGTCCTTGGGGCACTTTTCGGGCTGCTGTTCGGCGCCGTGACCGTCTACGTTGGCCTGCGCGCCGGGCTTACGGTTTCCGCCTCGATCCCCATTTCCGTACTCTCCATCAGCATCCTTCGTGCCTTCGGCCGTTCCACCATCCTTGAAAACAATATTGTCCAGACCACTGGCTCGGCAGGCGAATCGCTCGCCGCGGGCGTCATGTTCACCATCCCTGCGCTGATCTTTCTCGGTTTCGGCTCCGAATTCACGTTTTGGCGGATTTTCCCATTGGCTTTGCTAGGTGGGTGGCTCGGCGTGCTCTTCATGGTGCCGCTGCGCCGCCAACTGATCGTCAAAGAACACGGAAATTTGGCGTTTCCCGAAGGCACAGCATGCGCCGACGTGCTTGTCGCAGGGGAACGTGGCGGCTCCTTCGCAGGCCGCGTTTTCTGGGGCCTCGGGCTCGGCGGCGTTTACACCTTCCTGATGAACACGGTGCAAGCGTGGACCTCACAGCCCGAGGGCCGGCCCAGTTGGTTTCCCGGAGCGAGTTTTCGCGCGGCTATAACCTCCGAATATCTAGGAGTCGGCTATATCATTGGTCCGCGGGTTGCCGGCATCCTCTTCGCCGGAGGCATCGTCTCCTGGCTGGTCATGATGCCCGCCATCAAATTTTATGGCCAGCTTGCGGGCAACACGCCGATTTATCCCTCCACCATTCCCATCCCTCTCATGACGCCGGATGACATCTGGCGCAGCTACATTCGACCGATGGGCGCAGGCGCCGTCGCCGCTGCTGGATTGATTACCCTATTGCGCACTCTGCCCACCATCATTTCAGCATTGCGCGCGGGATTGAAAGACGTGCGTGCCGAGGGCGCTGATACCTCATCCTCGGCTTCTAGAATTGACCGCGACGTCCCCATGCGCTGGGTCATTGTCGGCTCTATCCTCATCATTGCCATGATGTGGGCGCTGCTGACGTTTCATCCTATGAAGGGCGCGAATACGCAGTGGTACCACAATCTTCTGGCCGGTATTCTCGTCACCGTCTTCGGCTTCCTCTTTGTTACCGTGGCGGCGCGCATCAGCGGGCTGCTCGGCAATTCCTCCAACCCGGTCAGCGGCATGAGTATCGCCACGCTCATGGCTACGTGCGCGATCTTTTTTGTGGCCGGGTGGACGGCGCCTAATTACGAAGTGCTGGCATTGATGATTGGCGGAGTGGTCTGCACGGCTGCGGCAATTGCCGGCGCCACCTCGCAGGACTTGAAGACCGGCTACCTCGTCGGCGCCACGCCCTCCTATCAGCAATTGAGCCTTCTCGTGGGTGTTACGGTTTCCACCATCGCCATCGGGACAACTTTGAATCTGATGAATAAAGGTTTGGAAAAATATATCCCCACGGAAATACCGGTCAACCTCCAGACTCTGCCAGAGGGCGTCAAAGTCGAAAGAGACACTTTTACCCATCAAGGAAAAACTTATGTGCTGATCAATTCCTTGAGCTCGCATGAGATTCCCGATGGCGAGTATCTCTACGATCCATCGACAAAGAAAATCGAGTTCCAGTGGGCGCAGGGCATCGGCAGCGATAAGGCTCCGGCTCCCCAGGCCCGGCTGATGGCCACCGTGATACATGGCATTCTGAATCAGCGATTGCCTTGGCGTTTGGTTTTGATGGGCGTTGCCCTGGTCATCGCCGTGGAGGTTCTGGGCGTTCGCTCCCTGGCCTTTGCAACCGGATCGTATCTTTCCATCGCCACGACTGGGGCGATGTTTGCCGGCGGTCTTGTCCGCGCGCTGGTCGAAGCAACTACGAAGAAAAAAGACGAAAGCGAAGCCAGCCCGGGCGCACTCTACTCCAGCGGACTCATCGCCGCGGGAGGTGTCTTCGGGCTGCTTGGCATCATCATCGCTCTTCTGCAAGACCCGGAAATCTCCAATCGCGTCCCTCATTTCCTCACATCCATTCTTGGCCTCCCCTGGCGGCCTGACCTCTTCTCCTTTGGGCCTAAACTGATGGGACCGCTCGCGACCAGCAATCTCTTCGGCGTTTTTATGTTCGCGCTTCTCGCGACCTCGCTTTTCTATTTCGCCCGCAAGAAGCTCGATTAGCCGGCAGTCGGCTAGTTTGAATTTTCTTGATCGTGACAATTGGGGTCAAGATTCAAAACTCACCACTACTGATTAGCCGAGACGCTCCTTTGACGAGCGCCCTCGGTCGCCGTAGACTGGCTAAATGGGAAGTACCTTCGGCGCGCGGCGTTACAACTTCGACTGGCGCAGTTTCATTACCCCCGGTGTCAAGCTGATTGTGCTTGTGTGCACCGGCGTCTTCCTGGTCGAGGTGTTAACTTACCTCCTGAGCCCAGGTGCTTGCGCCTGGATGCTGAAGTGGTTCGGTTTGATCCCCGCGGCAGTGACACGTTTGCTTCCGCCGCGCATCTGGCAGCCCTTTACCTACATTTTCTTTCACGATCCGAGATCGGTCTGGCACATCCTGATCAACATGCTGATGCTCTGGATGTTCGGCCGCGAACTGGAATTGGTTTGGGGGAAACGCCGGTTTCTGAATTATTTTTTTCTATGTGGAGCAGGCGCGGGGCTCATCGAGGTGATCGTCAAAACAGTTCCTGTCTTCTTCGGGGCGCCGCCTTCTTTGACGCCCACCATTGGCGCTTCTGGAGCGATTTTCGGGATCCTAATGGCCAACGCGGTGCTCTTCCCCGACCGCCGCATTTGGCTGATTCCTCTTCCGGTCACAATCCCGATGCGCCCTTACGTTGCCGTGATGGGGGCAATCGAATTCTTCTCCACGATTGGCTCCGGCGGAGATAATGTCAGCCACGTCTGCCATCTCGGCGGCATGCTCGTTGGTTATCTCTACCTCCGCCGCGGCTCGTTCCTATACAATGTCCGCAACACGGTCACGGACTGGCAGCACAAACGAAATCGCAAGCGCTTCGAGGTCTACATCAACAAGCACAGGAAAGAACCGCCCTCCCGCCCTGACAACTGGGTCAATTAGAAGAAGCCAGCCCAGTTTTTACTTGCCGACTGTCGCCAGCGCCCCTTCCGTCCACTCTTCCCCCGTGAACGAAGGGGACATTTTAATCGAGGAGAAAAAAGGACATTTCAAAAGAGGTTGACAAAAATGAAAAAACCTCTTGACATTTCTCTAATCTCTGCTATATTTTACCTTGTAGATAACTGCGTTTGGAGTGCGGGAGCTGCTCCCCTTTTCTTTTTCAAGCCAGCAATTTCAGCTTTGCCAATCCAAAACAAGCAAGATCGCGTCCCTTAGAATCAATCAGTTACGAAATGCTTTTTTTGTAAGGCCTTTGTTTTCACATTCATACAAATTGATGGGGGGTGGGGGTAGCAGCACCTTAGGACTACGCTGCTCACTGCTCACGCCGGCCCGCCGATGATGTGGAACTTCATGAAGTTCGTTGTCCCGCGAATGCCCATCGGCGTGCCCGCAACAATTCCGACGATCTCGCCCTTGCGGACAAGCCGCTCTTCGAGCAGGCGTTTCTCCGCGACCTTGGCCAGCCCGTCCACCTTTTGCACGTCCTGGATGTTTCTCGGCACCACGCCCCAGATCAGGGCCATACGCCGGCGGGTCTCCGCTTCCGGGGAAAACGCCACAATCGGCACCAGCGGCCGGTAGCGCGACACCAGTCGCGCCGTGAAACCGCTGTGCGTGAAGACGGCGATCACCTTCATGTGCAATTCGCGTGAGGCGTGGCACACCAGCTCCGCGACGGTTCCCGCAACTTTTAATTGCTCCTGAGACGCCGGCCGCGGAAATTCCCGGATGCTCCCTTCCGCTTCTTCGATGATGCGCGCCATCATGCTAACGGCTTCGATGGGATATTTCCCCGAGGCCGTTTCCGCCGAGAGCATCACCGCGTCCGAGCCATCGAAAATCGCGTTGGCCACGTCGGAAGCTTCCGCGCGCGTCGGCCGCGGATTCTCGGTCATGGATTCCAGCATCTGCGTCGCGGTAATCACCGGGCGCCGGAGTTCCCTGGCTCGCGCAATAATCGTTTTTTGGACCACCGGCACGCGCTCCGGATTCATTTCCACGCCCAGGTCGCCGCGCGCCACCATCACCCCATCGGCGGCCAGCAGAATCGCGTCCAGATTTTCGATGGCCTCGGGCTTTTCCAGTTTCGCAATCACCGGGACCTCTCTTCCGGCCCTGCGAATCAATTGCTTCGCCAGCAGCACGTCTTCCGGGCGCCGCACAAAACTGACGGCAATGTAGTCCGCGCCGTGTTTCAGCGCGAAAACCAAATCGGCGCGGTCTTTTGGCGTAAGCGCGGGCACGCGCAATTTCACCCCGGGCAGGTTGATTCCTTTGTGTTCGCCGAGCGCTCCGCCGTTCACGACTTCGCAAATCACGTTCCGGGCGCTGACTTTTTCCACGCGCAATTCGATCAACCCGTCCGAAAGCAGGATGCGGTCGCCACGGTGAACTTCTCTCGGCAACGGCGTGAAAACTGTATTTACGCGCGTCGAATCTCCCAGAATCTTTGCCGTAGTGATTATGAACTTCTGGCCCGTACGCAGCAGAACTGGCCCGCCACCCGCCAGCGGTCCGGTACGGATTTTTGGTCCTTGCAGGTCCGCCAGGATGGCAATCGGTTTTTCATGCTCGATGGAAGCAGCCCGCAACGTCGAAATATTTTTCGCGTGCTCCTCGTGGGTACCATGCGAAAAATTCAGCCGCGCCACGTCCATACCCGCGCCCACCAAGCGGTCAATCATCTTCGGCGAACGGCTCGCCGGACCGATGGTGCACACTATTTTGGAATGACGGAAACTCATGCGTCCTTTAAGGGCACCGATTGTAGACTGTTTTTATTCTTTACGGGAACTGGATGAGACAGTGTCTGTTTTCGCTTGCGAATCTGTTCTCTGCTAGCGCGCGACCGCGAATTCCGTGACGATTTTCAGCAGCACGTCCACACCCTTGTCAAACGCCGCGAGCGGTATCCGTTCATCGTTCCCGTGCATACGCTTGAGATCATCGTCCGTCAGCGGAAACGGGACCAGCCCATAGGCTTGGACGTTGTGGAGCCGCAACTGCGCCGAATCCGTCAGCCACGTCGATTGAAACGGCAACGCGGGGGCGCCTTCGAATTCTCGCGAAGCCACCTTCGTGATTACATTATAAAAATCCGATTCCAGCGACGATGGCGGCGCTGCGAGTCCGGCGTTTGGCTGTACCTCCAGCCGCACTTGCGGATCATTCACCAGCTTATTTAGCTCGTTGATCACGCCATCAATGGGATCGCCCGGAAGCAGCCGTACGTTCAGGTTTGCCCGCGCCTCCGCCGGAATCACGTTATTCGCCACGCCTCCTGTCAAAACTGTCGGTGCGATGGTGTCTCGCAACATCGAATTCCACAAAGGACTGGCATCGGAAATCACGCGTTGCGCGTGCTCGCCGCGGTCCGGCGTGTCCATCGAGCGCATCCACTTCCCGATCTCGTCATCCTCGAGCGGCGCCAGCCCCTCGAAATATCTCCGCACAATCGCAGTGAAGTGCACCGGCGCGGAATAATTACCGATTTTCGCCACCGCCGCCGCCAGATGTACGACTGGATTGTCTTTCGTCGGCTGCGAAGCGTGGCCTGACGTACCGCGCGCGATCACAGCGACGTTGGTGGCCACTTTCTCGCTTGCTTGTACGCCGACGTACTGCACTTTTCCGTTCTTCAGAAAGACGTTTCCGCCTTCGTTGATCGCGAACCCTCCGGCGAATTTTTCCCAGTGCTTCGCAATCAGCATGCGAATGCTGGCATCCCCGCTGGTCTCCTCGTCGTCCGTCGCGAGGAAAATCACGTCGCGGTTCAGGCGCGCCCTCGAACGCTTCAATTCAAGGAACACCGCCAGGTTCGCCGCGAGCATGCCTTTGTCATCGATGGCCCCGCGTCCGTACAAATATCCGTCCTTGACCACCGCGCCGAATGGATCAACGGTCCACCGCGACTTCTCCACCGGCACCGTGTCAATGTGCGCCACCAGCAACAGCGCCTTTGAAGGTTGCGCGACCGCCGAACTCTGCAACCTGGCAACCACCGCGCTCCGCCCCGGCGTCATGTCCAGAACATCCGCCTTGATCCCGTCCCTGGCCAGGATTCCCGCAATGTACATCGCCGCGACCTGCTCGTTTCCCGGAGGATTCGATGTATTGATCTTGATGAGGTCCGCCAGCCAGCCTCGCGCTTCCTTGGCGATTGCTGGTGTATTCCCGGCCGAAGAAATACTCGCTGGGATCCCTGGCCCCGCTGCTGGCGCCACCTGCGCCGCGGCCGGAAAACTTGCGGCTACCATCAATACCGTCGCTCCCGCTATGCTCGGGACCATTCGTTTCCAGTTCACGAATCCATCCTCCTAGAAAAAGCTGGCGGCATTCCGGCGCCAGTAAACGTTTTGCCTTTATTACGCTTCATACTAACATGCAGGTGTGGGCGCTTGACTTAGGCATTGCTGTTCGGTTGCGAAGATTGACCCGCTTCATGGCTACTAGACTGTCCTGCGAGCGGGGGGTAGTCGAAAATTTGCAGTTTTGATTGCTATCGGGGGCGCACGATGAAGGCCATTTTTTCCGTAGCTTTGCTCGCAACTCTGGCGGTCGTTTTGGTCTTGCCGCTGGCTGAGAATTGCGTATTCGCCCAGGCCCCCACCGGACCGCAAGGTGGCGCTCCGCCCCCAGCGCAACAACAGCAGAATCCCGATTCGCCCAAGGCGACTAATCCGGCACAGCAAGCTCCCCAGGCCGGCGTGACTATCGCCGTAGATGTTCCCATAGTCACGCTCGATGTTGTCGCCACCACGCAGCACGGCGACATCATCCCTGGTCTTAAGAAAGAGAATTTCCGCATCCTCGACGATGGCGTGCCCCAAACGATCACCAACTTTTCTCCCACCGAGGCTCCCATCACCATGGTGCTTCTCCTTGAATTCAGCAGCCGTGGCTATGGCGGTTTTTTTGCGTATGTCGGTAAATATTGGTCGACGGCTCTCTTCCCCTCGTTGCAACAGAAAGACTGGATCGCTCTCGAAACGTTTGACATGAAAACGCGTGTCGAAGTCGACTTCACGCAGAACAAAGACGAAGTCATGGAAGGGCTCTATCATCTCTATTTCCCCGGCTTCAGCGAATCGAACCTTTTCGACGCCATCCTGGAAACCGTGGATCGCTTGAAGGATGTAAAAGGCAAGAAGTCCATCGTCGTGCTGGCCAGCGGCGTCGATACCTTCTCCAAACACACCCTTGATCAGACCATGAAGCAGCTCCGTCAAAGCGACGTCTCGATTTTTTGCATCGGTTTGGGCCGCGCCTTTCAGAACTACGCCGATATGAACGGCGGAATGGGCAGCCTGCGGCGTATGGATTACCTGCAGGCAGAAAATCAGTTAAAAACTTTCTCGCAGGAGACCGGCGGCTATTCCTGGTTTCCTCAGTTCGCCGGCGAGATGCCAGATGTGTTTCGGAGTGTCGCCGCGTTCCTGCGCCACCAGTACAGCCTCTCCTACTCGCCTACAGCAGGCGCAAAGGACGGCAAATTTCACAAGGTTAAGGTGGAGTTGGTGGCTCCGGATGGCGGCCCTCTGAGCATCGTCGATCAAAAAGGCAAAAAGCAGAAATATCAGGTGTACGCCCGCGAAGGCTATCAGGCCCCCAAAGGCGGCGTCGGTGACTGAGCTAATTCCGAAGTTCGAAAATCGAAATTAGAAATTGGGAGAATCGTGAGGCCGCTTTCCGGTGCGGGTTTCCAATTTCGATTTTCCAATTCCTATTTTCCATTCAATAGCCGCGCGCAAAATCCACCCGGTTGAACAATTCTTGTCCCTCAAACCATCTCTTCAGCAATTCGATCAAAATGGTTGTCTGCCGGTCCCACAGCCGGTCGCTTACCCCGCTGGTGTGCGGCGTGATGAACAAATTCGGCGCCTTCCACACCGGACTCTCCGCCGGTAAGGGCTCCGTTTGCGCCACGTCCAGCGCTGCTCCGCCGAGCGCGCCGTCTTCAAGCGCTTGGATCAGTGCCGCTTCATCCAGCAGCGATCCGCGCCCCACGTTGATTAGCCGCGCTCCGCGTTTCATCTTTGCGATTTCAGTCGCGCCGATCAAGTGATTCGTTTCCGCCGTCTCTGGCGCGCAGGTCAAAACGTAATCCGCGCCCGGCAGTGCTTCGTGTAGTTGAGGCGCTGCAAAAATCTTCTCGATGTGCGCCTGTTCGCCTTTGCCGGATCGCGTCACTCCCCAAACCTTCATGTCAAACGCCTTCGCCCGCTTCGCTACTTCCCTGCCGATCGATCCGTACCCGACAATCAGCAAAACTTTCCCATTCAGCTCCGTCAAGTGCTGCGGCTTGTCCCAGATCTCCTGCTGAGCCCATCGCGCGCGGTCCTGCCCGCGCACCGAATCCGGAAAATTTCTTGCCAGTGCGAGCAACAAACCCATCGTATGCTCCGCCATCGGCACGGAGAAGATTCCACTCGGGTTTGTCACTAGGATTCCGGAATTGCGCAGCTCCGGATACATCAATTGCGCCACGCCCGCCGCCGTCGAATGGATCCACTTCAGTTTCTTCGCGTCGTTCAATTGCTCCGCACGCAGTGAATAGCCCACAAAAATATCCGTATCAGGCAATTCTTTCGCCAAGTAATCGTAATTCGGCAAATGCACCACGCGTGTCTCCGGCCACCGTTTGCGAATCGCCTCCGCCATCGCCGACTTCGGCCGCCACTCGGTAAACGGATGCCACACACAAATCACGAGTTTTGTCTCTGCAGGTTTTGTACGGTTCATGGTTAGGCTAGGAAATGATGCGCAAATCGGTGCCCGTCATATCGGTGGGCCGCGGTTGCTTGAGCGCGCCCAGCATCGTCGGCGCGATATCCCGCAGCGAACCGCCCGGCTTCAGCCTTACTTTGTCGTCGTCACTCACCAAAATAAACGGCACCGGATTCGTCGTGTGATACGTGTGCGGCCCGCCGGTTGCCGGGTCGATCATCGTCTCTGCATTGCCGTGGTCCGCAGTAATCATCCACACACCTCCGCGCGGCTTCAGTGCCTGATAAATCCGCGCCAGCCCCGCGTCCACTGCTTCGACCGCCTTGATCGCCGCTTCCAGTTTTCCGGAATGGCCCACCATGTCCGCATTCGCATAATTCATGATGATGGCGTCGAAGTCGCCCTTCTCAATCGCCTTCACTACGGTGTCCGTAATTCCCGCCGCCGACATTTCGGGCTTCAAGTCGTACGTCGCCACTTTCGGTGACGGCACTAGGATGCGCTCTTCCCCGGCGAATGGTTTCTCCACGCCGCCATTGAAAAAATAGGTGACGTGCGCGTATTTCTCCGTCTCCGCGGTCCGCAAATTCTTGTACTGCAATTCCGCAAAAACTTGCGCCAGGATGTGCTCAAGCTTTTCCGGAGCAATCACATATTTCAGCCACGGCCAGTTCTTGTCGTACTGAGTCATCGCCACATAAAACAAATTCTGAGGCCGCTTCACATCGGTAAACTTGTCGAAGTCCGGAGCCGCCAGGGCGTAGGTCATTTGTCGCGCACGGTCCGCGCGAAAATTGAAAAAGATAATGGCATCGTCATCGCGAATCAAACCCACCGGGGTAGCGGATGGTCCGCTACCTTTTGTCACCACGATCGGCTTGACGAATTCGTCCGTAACGTTTGCTTCGTAACTTCGCTGCAGTGCCGCAAGCGGATCATCCGTTCGCGTTTCCGC
Source organism: Acidobacteriota bacterium (assembly GCA_003225315.1). Classification (GTDB taxonomy): domain Bacteria; phylum Acidobacteriota; class Terriglobia; order Acidiferrales; family UBA7541; genus Acidiferrum. The sequence continues at coordinate 45,514 of QHZD01000023.1, read as the reverse complement.
TTCGCCGTGAACCAGCGCGCGATACGCCAGTTCGACGCGCTCCCAGCGGTTGTCACGGTCCATTGCGTAGTAGCGCCCCACTAGCGTGCCGATTTCGCCCACGCCCAGCTCGCGCATTTTCTGTTGCAACTGACGCACGTAATCGCGCCCGCTGTTCGGCGGCGTGTCGCGTCCATCCATGAAGCAGTGCACAAACACTTTTTCCACTTTGTACTGCTTGGCCATTTCCAGCAGGGCAAACAAATGTTGAATGTGCGAGTGCACGCCGCCGTCGCTCAGCAATCCGAGAAAATGCAGTTGCCGCGCCCGCCCGCGCTCCATGGCTTGCTGGAAAAGCGGCGCACTCTGCAATTGTTTATTGGCGATCAGCAGGTCAATCCGGGTGATGTCCATGTGCACAATCCTTCCAGCGCCCATGTTCATGTGCCCCACTTCGCTGTTGCCCATTTGTCCCTCGGGCAATCCCACAAATGGACCGGACGTATGAATCAAAGTGTTGGGGAATTTCTTGAGCAGTTCGTCGTACGCCGGTTTCCGCGCCAGGGCGATGGCGTTCCCCTTGGTCTCCGCGCGGTATCCCCATCCATCCAACACCGTCAGCACAATCGGTTTCGGCCGTTTTGCCATAGCGCGCCAGAATACATGGATTTGTTGGACGAATCACTTCGTTTCCGTCACGATATTCATTGGAGCGTCTTCATGGTTGATGAAAAAGTTTCACGTTCGGCTTTTGCAGGACCAATTCGCGGCGTTATCCTCGACTATGGTGAAGTCCTTTGCCATCGCCCTTCTCCGGAAGTTCTTGCGGAAATGGCGGGCATTTTTGGCATCGACGAAGATAAATTTCTCCCCATCTATCGTTCCTCGCGCAATCCTTACGATCGCGGCGACTTCACTGGGCATGATTATTGGGTTGAGTTTGCGCGCCGGGCGGGCGTCATGATTCATGAGCATCAGGTGGAAAGTCTTCGCCGGATGGATGTACAGATGTGGAGCAACGTCAATCCGGAAATGACGGAGTGGCTCGCGCACGTCCACTCGCGCGGCATTAAGACCGCCATTCTCTCAAACATGCAAACGGACATGGCCGCTCACGTGAGGAAGAACTTCGCCTGGCTGAGCCACTTCGATCATCAGATTTTTTCGTGCGAGCTGCGCGCCATCAAGCCGGACCCGGTAATCTACCGGCATTCTCTTTCCCTGCTGAAAATTGCGCCGGCTGAAGCGGCCTTCGTCGATGACCGCGAAGAAAACATTCAGGCCGCTCGGGCGGTGGGAATTCATGGGATCCTCTTTGAATCCGTCGCTCAATTGCGCAAGGATTTGCAAGAACTTGGTTTTTCGATTCTTCCTGGTTCCGGCGTGGACGGCCACAATCCCTGCAGATAGCTTGCACTTGCGGAGATGGATTGACTTTTTGCCGGACGCTGAGTCGCGCTGGTTCGGCTCAGTTTTTCTTCGCGAACTCCCGTAGCGCCGCGAGCAGGCGGTCCACTTCTTCGACGGTGTTGTAGTGAACCAGGCCGACACGCAGGACGCCGCCAAGTTGCTCAACTCCGAGGCGCTCGGAGAGATTCAGCGCGTAGAAATTCCCGTCCCAGGTGAATATTCCGCGCTCACCGAGAAACGCCGCAATCTTCGTCGGATGATGATCGCCCAGCCGGAACGACAGCGTCGCGCAACGCTCGTTGAATCGTTTCTCGTCGGTGATACCGAAAATGCGCATCCCAGGAATTGTCTGCAAACCCGCGATCAACTGCGCCATCAAGCTGGTTTCGTATTGGTGTGTCGCGCGGTACGCGGCCTGCAACGCTTCGCGACGGCTTTTCGCGCTGGGGTCGCAGTGCCGGCCCAGCTCCGCAATGTAGTCCACGGCTGCGCCAATTCCCGCGATTAGTTCCTGCACCTGCGTTCCCGTTTCCCAGCATTCCGGCGGAACGTTTGTCGCCGGCCGCACTTTGTACGGCTTGAAGCGCTCCAATTGTTCGCGCTTGCCGAACAGCGTGCCCATGTGCGGCCCGAAAAATTTGTACGGCGAGCACGCCAGAAAATCGCAATCCAGGGCCTTCACATCGATCAGCCCGTGCGGAGCATAGTGCACGGCGTCGACAAACATCAGCGCGCCCGCTGCGTGCGCGAGCTTGGTGATTTCCGCCACAGGATTGATTGTTCCCACGATGTTCGAGGCGTATCCCACGGCGACGAGTTTCGTTCTTTCGGAAATCTTTCGCTTCAAATCATCCATATCCAGCGTGCAATCCGCTTCGCGAATATCCGCCTGACGGACCACCACGCCTTTTTCTTCCAGTGCGCGCCACGGCGCCACATTCGCGTCATGATCCAAAGTCGTCACTACAATCTCGTCGCCGGCTTTCAGTTCGCGACCGATTGCACGCGCGAGCGCGAACGTGATCGTCGTCATGTTCTGCCCGAAGGACACTTCGCTCGGATCGCAGTTGAAAAAATCCGCCATCGCGGCCCGCGACGAAAGGATCATTTCATCGGTTCGCCGGCTCGTGAGGAAGGCGCCATACGTGTTGGCGTTCGCGCTCATAAAATAATTTTGCACAGCGTCCATCACCTGTTTCGGCACTTGCGTGCCTGCCGGCCCGTCCAAAAACGCCGCATTCTGCCCGTTCACCTGCAATTTGAGCGAAGGAAATTGTTCCCTCACCCACGCGATGTCGAACGCTTTTTTCTCAGCTCCCTGCATTCCTGGTGTGCTCATCGTCCCTTTCCCGGCCGCAAACGAATACAAGTCAGGTCGCCAGTTTCTCATACGTGGCGCCGTGGTTGTAAGGCACGCCATCCAAATTGGGACCACTATTGTCCGCGCGCGCATCGCGAGTTCTGAATTGCCTCGGTTTCCCGAGTGATACAATACTTGTAGTTGGTCCTCACTCATGCCGCTTTGGCGCCGGCTACAAATCAAATGAGCGGCCACGCACCAGCCGTCTTCGCGCCACGTTTCTCAATGAGGTGAATCGTGCCAGAAACCACTCCGCCGACCGAGCGCACGCGCGTCGTGCGTGAATCGCATCGCGGCGCTTACGATCGCGAAACCATTTACAAAATCCTCGACGAGGGTTTTGTATGCCACGTCGGCTTTGCCGTGGATGGCCACCCTTACGTGATCCCCACGCTGTTCGCGCGTGTTGGCGACGCGATTTATTTCCATGGTTCTGTTGCCAGCCGCATGCTCCGCAACCTGAGCGGCGGAATTCCCGTTTGCGTTACCGTAACTCTAACGGATGGCTTTGTTCTCGCACGCTCCGTTTTCAATCACTCGATGAATTACCGCTCAGTCGTCGCCCTCGGCCAAGCTGCGCTCGTCGAGGCGCCGGAAGAAAAGCTAGAAGCGCTGCACGCCTTCACCGAGAAAATCATTGCCGGCCGCTGGAACGATGCGCGCCAGCCCAGCGAAAAAGAATTGAAAGCCACGAGCATTCTGCGACTGCCGCTGACGGAAGTTTCCGCAAAGATGCGCGTTGGGCCGCCGGAGGACGACGAGGCAGACTACGTGCTGCCGGTCTGGGCCGGCGTGATTCCATTGGCTCTTACGCCGGGCGCGCCGATCCGCGACGAGAAGTGCGATGCCGCCATTCCCACGCCCGCGTATACGGCGCACTACAAACGGTGAGGTATCAGAAACTCATTCTACGCGTACTCGAGAAACCTTCATTTCCCACCTGAGAGTTTCTGGGCGACGGAAGTAATCAGCGCGGCTTCATCCTGCAAAACGCGTGCGACAACAATAATCGCTTCGTCAGCCTGCTGCCATTTTTTTAGCTCGATGGCTTCGCGCACCGCGGGCACCGTCTTGACACCGTAACCAGTGTAAAAACCCGGCGCATAGAGCTGGTGCTTGAACCAGGGACGATTGGGCAGTCCCTCGGCATTGGTGAGTTTGCGCTCGCTCTCGATGAGCATTTTATTGACTTCGGCAAGCGAAGCGGAGGCCAGCGCCGCGCCGCCATTGGCGTTCGCATGTTCCAACGTTTTGCGATACTCCGCCGCGCTGCGAGAAAGCGCATCCACAGCATTCTCCATGGGAGCGAAATTGAGATGAGGAGGAACGGTTTCGACCGTTGGCGGAACCAGAGGGCGCTTGGGGTCGTCCGTAGCTTTGAAAACGCCTTCTTCAATTTCGCGATTGCGTTCGCGAATGTCGTCCTGCATTTTTTGCGAAAGAGCCTTCAATTCCTTCAAGTAAGTCTGCACGGTGTCAGCAAAATCTGTGAACTCGAACGGAAGCAGATCCGCGTCCGCCAACCGCATGATTGCGGTGCCGCCGGTCTGTGCGAGCGCGCGCCCATAAACAAAGTCCGTGTCGCTGAAGTGGGTGAACCAGTAGAAATCGTCGTAGATAGAATGGTAGATGCCACCTTGGTCTTCACCGCCGAACCCGATGTTGAGCGCGGCGACACCGTCATGCTGCAGGAATGCGGTGTAATCCGAACCGGAACCCAGCGCGGGAATGCGGAGATCGGAGCGCTTGCGAATTTCCTCACGCTGCTCCGAGGTTTTGGCATCGGCAATTTCGCGAAGTTGCTGGCGCTTCCACGCACTTAATTTTGTTTCCGGATCGGAAATCTCGCGCGCGATATCGTTGCTGAATTTTTCGAGCGTATGCGAGCCTTCGACTCGGAGATAACCGCGGCCGTTGCCGTCAGAATTGATGTAGGCGACGCCGTGGACGCGCAGTTCGTCGTAATGCTGTTCGGCCCACTCAGTCGAGCCCAGGAGCCCCGGCTCTTCGCCGTCCCACGCGCAATAGATAATAGTGCGCTTCGGCTTCCAACCGGATTTCACGAGCTCGCCAAGCGCACGCGCCTCTTCCAAAATGGCGACCTGGCCGGAAATGGGATCCTCCGCGCCGTTCACCCAGCCGTCGTGATGGTTGCCGCGAATCACCCACTCATCCGGGAAAGTTGAGCCAGGAATTTTTGCGATCACATCATAGAGAGGTTTGATGTCCCAGTTCGATTTCACTTTCAGGTGGACTTTCGCGGCGCCCGGGCCAACGTGATAGGTGATGCCGAGTCCGCCGCGCCATCCTTCCGGAGCAACTCGGCCGGTCAACACCGCGAGCAATGGTTGCGCGTCCGCATAAGAAATCGGCAGCACTGGAATTTTCGTAATCGTAGGAGCTTCTTCCACTTTCAAGCGCTTGGCGTCTTTCGTGGCCCCGACTCCCGGAGTTAGCGGATCGCCCGGATAAAACGGCATGTCCGCGACGCTGCCACGCTGGACCCCATCGGGCGGGCGGAAAGCGCCGGAAGGAAACGTCTCGCCTTGGACGAATCCGTCTTCGTGCGGATCGGAAAAAATGAGGCAGCCGACGGCGCCGTGCTCGGCGGCAACCTTGGGCTTGATGCCACGCCAGGAGTGGTAATAGCGCGCGATGACGATCTTGCCCTTCACGGAAATGCCCATGCGATCGAGCTGCTCGTAATCTTCAGGGATGCCGTAGTTCACGTAGACGAGCTGAGCGGTGACGTCTCCGTCGATCGAGTACGCGTTATAGGTGGGAAGCTGCTCGTCGCGCTGATTTGAGGTGAGATCCTGCGGAAGCGCGGGCTCCTGAAGCTTGGCGGCGAATTTCGGGCCGCCTTCGACCAGCTCAACAGCGCGTTCCTTGGGCGTGGGAAAGAGAACGTCGAACTGCTCGATGTGGGTGTCGAGACCGAACTCCTTGAACTTCGCGGCGATCCATTCGGCATTGTCTTTGTCGTAGGGCGAACCGACGTGATGCGGACGCGCGGAAAGGCGCTGCATATAGGCCCGGAGATTTTCCGGACTGGGAATGGCGCGCAGCTTTTCTTCCCACTGGCGTTCGGCGCGGGAAGATTCGGCGGAATAGCCAAAGAGAGGCTGCTCGTCAGCGATGACGTGGTTTCCGACAGGTGCAAATGAGAGGGCTGCAAAAAAAAAGGAAGAAAGGACAGCACGACGGTTCATGAATTCCCCCTGAAATAGAAGAGGTATTCTGCCTGAAGTGCAAAGAATTGAAAATGGTGGAGTCCAAGGCAGCCGCAGGGCCGGTCAGGCGAGCGATTTGGACATGACGATGTAGTGGCAAGGAACTTTGACAGGCACGTCAGGAGCAAAGGGGGCGGTGCCGGTTTCGTAGTAGCCGAGGTGACGATAAAAGGAAGGGAGCGGGGTGCGTGCGCTGATGACGCGGAGGTTGACGGTCTTGCAACCTGCTTCGCGAAAGTAGCCTTCGGCAGCATCCATCATCTTGCGGCCGAGCCCGGTTCCTTGCCGCGAAGGATCGACACCGAGCAACCCCAAGTAGCCTCCGCCATTGTCAATCTGAACGTAGACGCAAGCGGCCAGGCCAGTGGAATCCTCAGCGACGAGAAATTTGCCTTTGGCCATGTAGGAACGAACGCCAGCGGCGTCAACGCGATCGCCCTCGATGAAGGGCTGCTCCACGCGAAAGGCAGCGTTTATGAGGCGGACGAGAGGTTCCACATCGTCGGGGAAGGCGGGACGAATGTAAACGCTGTCCGGAGAGCAAGCATTGGCGGTATTGGCCATAAAAGAGAATTCTGCCTGTTGCCTAAGATGTTGGCCTCGCGCCAAGTGTAACTCCCTTCGCAAAATTCCTCACTGTTCCAATGCGAGCCCAGTCTGTCGGCTGTGCTTCACCGGGGCTCCGTCAAAGGTCAAGGGATTCATTCGACACACTCGCATCCACGAAACGCGGAAAGAATTCCTCTCTCGGTAAACTAAATGTTATTGGCGGTGAAGTTCTCGCGTTCAAGCCAAAAGAGAAATTTGGAGCAAGAAACTTGAAGGGTCTACTCATACTTTTGGCGTTGGCCCTGTTGCTGGGCGCGGCCTGGGTGAAACGCGATTCGCTGGGGTGGCCGTCCGAGGAATCAGGCGAGAGAATGTCCAGCGAAGTGGACATCGATCTGCCTGCGCCGCACGCGGTCTTCCGAGATTACGGCGAGAACTGGTCCAAGTTGGAGGCGTACAAGGGGCAGGTTGTACTGGTAAATTTCTGGGCTACGCGGTGTCCTCCTTGCGAGTGAAGGCCGCGGCTACGATAGGGCGGCTTTGCCGTTGAAGCGCGCGGCCTTGCCGAGTTCCTCTTCGATGCGAAGGAGCTGGTTGTACTTGGCGATGCGGTCGGTGCGGCTGGCGGAGCCGGTCTTGATCTGGCCGGCGACGGTGGCGACAGCCAAATCGGCGATGAAGGTGTCTTCGGTTTCACCGGAGCGGTGAGAAATGATGGAGTTGTAGCCGGCTTTGCGAGCGAGCTCGATGGCGTCGATGGTTTCGGTGACTGTGCCAATCTGATTGAGCTTGATGAGAATAGCGTTGGCGATGCCTTCGTTGATGCCGCGGGAGAGGCGCGCGGTGTTAGTGACGAAGAGGTCGTCGCCCACAAGTTGGATTTTTTTCTTCGAAGTTTTGCTGCCAATACTCTGCGTCAGGGATTTCCACCCGGCCCAGTCGTCTTCGGCCATGCCATCCTCGATGGAAACGATAGGGTATTTTTCGGCCCAAGTGGTCCAATAGGCCGCCATTTGCGCGGAAGTGTGCGCAGACTTATCTGACTTCTTGAAGACATAGTTGCCGCTGGCCTTGTCGTAGAACTCGCTGGAGGCGGGATCGAGCGCGATGCTCACTTGTTCACCGGCTTTGTAGCCGGCGGCGGCAATGGCTTCGAGAACGATCTGGATGGCTTCTTCGTTGGATTTGCAGCTGGGAGCGAAGCCGCCTTCGTCGCCGACAGCCGCGGAGTAGCCATGCTTCTTGAGCGCGGTCTTGAGGGCGTGAAAAATCTCGACACCCCAGCGGAGGCCTTCGGAAAAGTTCGGAGCGCCGACCGGCATGACCATGAATTCCTGGAAGTCCACGGAGCTGTCGGCATGTGCGCCGCCGTTGAGGATGTTCATCATGGGGCAAGGCAGGAGATTCGCGGAGGAATCCGTGGAATAGCGCGAAAGATACTTGTAGAGCGGCTGCTTGAGGGCGGTGGCGGCAGCGCGCGCGGCGGCCATGGAGACGGCGAGGATTGCGTTGGCACCTAGGCGGGACTTGGTGGCCGTGCCGTCGAGCGAAATCATTTTGTGGTCGAGGGCGCGTTGGTCGGCGGCGTCGAGACCGGCGATGGATTTCGCGATTTCGTTGTTGGCGTTGGCCACGGCCTTGAGCACGCCTTTGCCGTGATATTTCGATTTGTCGCCGTCGCGCAGTTCTAGGGCTTCGTGTTCCCCTGTGGAGGCGCCGGAAGGTACGGCGGCGCGGCCCAGCGCTCCGCCATCGAGGACGACGTCGGCTTCGACGGTGGGATTGCCGCGGGAATCGATGACTTGGCGAGCGTGGACGTTGGTGATCTTTGTGGGCATCACTACGAGCTCTCCTCAAGGAAGATGAACCAACGATTGTAGCAGAGGCGCCGGAGAAGGCCGAAAGGCCGGGAGAGCCACCGTGTTGCGAACAACTCAATAAAACCAATCCGCAGTCAAATCGGAACGCGGTCTAGAGGCGTGATGAACTGGATCCCGTCCACCTGCTTTCCGTGAAGGCGTCCGTCGTTTGTGACGAAAAGATCGACTCCGAACGACGCGGCGCAGGCGAGCTGAATGGCATCCGGCGCGCGCAGAGCCGCATCGCAACGTAACTTAGCGTATAAAATTGCGGCTTTCTCATCAAACTGCAATAGCGTGGCAGTCGCAGGAATTGAACGCCGGTACTCGTTGGTGAGTATGCCATCACCCAGCTTCATCGGTTTTACGAGCACTTCCCCAAGAGTGAGCGTCGAAGTCAATAGCTCGTCTCCGCGTTTCAGCATTTTCTGTCTTAGCGCTACTACTTGAGGTCCGAAGGCGGGGGAACCTTCAAATAGATAGATGAAGAGATTGGTGTCCCAAAAGACGCGGCTCACTGCCACCCCTCCCTGAGACGCTCCACATACTCATCGGCAGGTTCGTCAGCCCACAGGCGCTTTCCTGAGCCGCTCAGACGCAGGAGCGGATCTTTGGCAGATTGACTTTGTGATTCGCGCTCCGACCAATCCTTATACCAAAGCAGGAGTCTTTGATATTCCACGGGAATGTCTTCCGGTTCGGGAGTGACTTTAGAGCCTGCTCGTCCTGGGTGAAAGGGATCCGCCTTTCGATAGAGCCTCCGGCGGCCTTCCGAGGTTTCAAAGAGTATCCGAGATTTTCCAGGATTTGGAGGGCGGTTCGCGACGCAGTGCTGAATCACATGAACGTATACCCCCGGCCGAATCGCAGTGGGATCTTCAAATTTTCCCGCGCGCCAAACAATTTCATCGACTGAGAAATCGTCGGCCTCGGGATGCTCTTGGTGCAATTGTGCAGTGGCTAGCCAAACCTCATCGGCAATCTTTAAACGCTCTTTGATAGGCATGCTCCCATCCTTGACGCGAGGTAAGTACCTCCATTAAAGGTATCGTACAGGGCTACCCATACCATTGTCAAATGTCAAACAAAAACGCACCTTGCCACCTGGTCGGCAAAAACGCACGAGACACTGGATGTGTTTACAGAGGATGAGAAAACTCGCCACTGCGAGATGACAAAACAAAGAGCTATGTGGATTCAGGCTCTTCGATAAGGGATTCCTGGCGAACGACGACGACAATGCCGGAATCGGTGACGTGAAAGCGGCGGCGGTCGGCTTCGAGGTCGTAGCCAATCTCGGTGCGTTCAGGAAGGCTGACGTGGCGGTCGATGATGGCGCGGCGAATGCGCGAGTGGCGGCCGATGTTCACGTGGTTGTAGATGATGGATTGCGAGACTTCCGAGTAGCTGTTGACGCGCACATCGTTGCCGATGACGGAAGTTTGCACGCGGCCGCCGGAGATCACCGAGCCGCCGGCGACGATGGAATCGAGGGCCACACCCATGCGCTCGGGGTCGGCGAAGACGAATTTTGCGGGCGGATATTGATGCTGCCAAGTGCGCAGGGGCCAGGCGCTGTCGTACAAGTTGAAGACCGGCGACACGCTGACTAGATCCATGTTGGCTTCGTAGTAGGCGTCGATGGTGCCCACGTCGCGCCAGTACAGCGCATCCTTGCTGTTTTCATCGACGAAGTTGTAAGCGAAGACGCGGTGCTTCGTAATGATGCGCGGAAGAATGTCCTTGCCGAAATCGTGATGCGACTTGGGATCCTCGGAATCGGCAAGCAAGATGGGGATCATCAGCTGCGTGTTGAAGATGTAAATGCCCATGGAGGCGTTGCAATGTCCGGCGTGGTGTGGAGACTCCTTCGGCGCGGCGGGCTTTTCCTCGAAGCCGACGATACGCCAATCCTTATCCACTTCGATCACGCCGAACTGCTTGGCGGCTTGTTCCACAGGAATCTGGATAATGCCGACGGTCACATCGGCGCCGCAGTCCACGTGCTGATCGAGCATCTTGGCGTAATTCATCTTATAGATGTGATCGCCGGAGAGAATGAAAACGAATTTGGAGCGCTCGCTGCCAATGGAATAAATGTTCTGGTACACGGCGTCGGCGGTACCTTGATACCACTGCTGAGAGACGCGCATTTGCGGCGGAAGGACCTCGATGTAATCGCCGAGGCCGGCGAGAGGCGACCAACCGGCGCGAATGTGGCGGTTCAGGCTGAGCGCCTTGTATTGAGTGAGGATGAATACGCGGCGGAGATTCGAATTGATGCAATTGGAGAGAGTGATGTCAATAATGCGATAAAGAGCACCGAAAGGCACGGCGGGTTTCGCGCGGTCGCGAGTGAGCGGCCAAAGGCGTTCGCCCTGGCCTCCGGCAAGGAGTACGACGATGGCATCCCGCATATCGGACATGGCTGCCCCCGCGGTGCGGCTAGCGAAGCGGCTCAATCTAACAATAGAAGGAGGGAAAAACAAGAAGGGCGCCACGAAAACGGTGAGCATAGGTGCAGTGAGGGAAGGCGGCCCGTCGAACAGCAGCTCGATACGAATCCAAGGAAATGCCTTTGGTTATGCCTGCGTCAATAGGGTACCCGGATGGTTATGAGGGAGACTCAGTACCCGTACACCGGGCCAAAAACGCAAAGATTCCTTGACTATGTGGGCGAAATTGATTAGAAGAAGCCATCTACCTATCAGGGTGCGTACGCTAACCGGACAAGACATGCGATAATAAGTACCAGGGGCGGTGCTCACAGCAGAGCAGAGCCGGTCATTTTGGCAGGCGCCGCAAGATACCAATCCGAACCGGATTGGGGGTGAATTTAATAAAGTGGCTGAAGTCATCATTCAAGAGAGTGAATCCCTGGAAAATGCCCTGCGCCGTTTTAAGCGCAAGGTGCAACAGGAGGACATCATCAAGGAAATCAAGAAGCACAGCTTCTACATGAAACCCGGCGAGAAGCGCCGGGCAAAAGAAGCGCTTTCGCGGAAGCGACTGCGCAAGAAGCAGCGGCGGGAAGCGGATTAATGATATTGGGCGGTTCCGGTAACACCGGGATCGCCCTTCCGTTTTCGCCGCGGCTCGGCGCCGCACTTCCGAGAATCAGGCCCCCGTAAGGCAGAGTGTTTGGGAAGTTGTCACAGCTTCGTGCCCGCAGCCCAAGGGATCCGCGCCCGGCGTCCCCCGGATACTGGTCTCCTCAAGCATCTAGGCTATACGGTACAAAGTCCGCCCAATCCCCTGCCCCACACGGGACCAGGGGAGAGCGGCTCATGGAATACCACGACAAGGTGCTGAAGTGTTCGGAATGCGGCGCAGAGTTCGTTTTTACTGCCGGCGAACAGATGTTTTTCGCTGACAAGGGCTTCAAAAACGAACCCAAGCGTTGCAAGGCCTGCAAGGCTAAGCGAGCCGAAGGCGGCGGTGGAGGCGGTCACGCCTCACCGATGCGCTCGGAAACGAAGACAAACTGCTCGCAGTGCGGGAAGGAGACTACGGTTCCCTTCCGTCCCACACAGGGGCGGCCGGTGTTTTGCCGAGAATGCTTCCAGCAGCGCAGAGCGATGGGCGCGGCGTAATACGCGGGCATTTTAGGCTAAGAGGTCAACCAGGGAACGTTCCAGCCCAACAAGTCTCCAGTGGGACAAACATTCCTGTCCGCCTTTCCCCGTTTGAAACAAATTGTGGTCCCGCATACGGGGCATTGGTGTATTTTGCGCCGCGTCGCGGTATGATACGAGCTCAAAGTCCCCAACAGGACCCAGTAAATCCCGAGGGCCAAATCCATGGCTCACCACTTCACCATCGGCGTCGAGGAAGAGTTCCAGATTATTGACCCTGCGACGTGCGAGTTGCGTTCGCACGTAAGCCAGCTCGTTTCCGCGGCTTCCCCAGATATCGCAGAGCAGGTGAAGCACGAGCTGCACCAGTCCATTGTGGAGACGGGCACGCGCATCTGCGAGAACGTGAGCGAACTGCGCATTGAAATGCATCGCACGCGCGGCGAACTCGTCGCCGCCGCGGAACGCGCAGGGCTGCAAGTCGCAGCCGCGGGGACACACCCCTTCTCAAGCTGGATCGACCAGGTCATCTCTCCGGGCGAGCGCTATCAGCATATCGTCGAAGAGATGGGGCAATTGGCGCGGTCGTTGTTGATCTTCGGCATGCACGTCCACGTGGCCATGCCGGACAAACAGACCACCATCGACATGATGAACGGGGTGCGCTATTTCCTGCCGCACCTTTTGGCGCTTTCCACGAGTTCGCCGTTTTGGATGGGAAGAAACACCGGTTTGAAATCTTTCCGCACCACGGTGTTTCGCCGGTTTCCACGGACCGGGGTGCCGGAACAATTCGAATCGTGGAGCGCCTACGAAAATTTCGTGAACCTCCTCGTAAAGCTGAATTGCATCGACAACGGCAAGAAGATTTGGTGGGACGTGCGCCCGCACCCAACGTTCGGGACACTCGAATTCCGCATGTTCGACGTTTCAACGAGAGTCGAGGAGGCTGTGGCCATTGCCGCGCTCGCGCAGGCCATCATTGTGAAGCTGCATCGCCTCTACCAGGGCAATGTGAGTTGGCGGCTCTACCGGCGCGCGCTTATCGAAGAGAACAAATGGCGCGCGGCGCGGTACGGCATCGATGGAAAGCTGATCGACTTCGGCAAGGAAGCCGAAGTGCCCATGCGCCAGTTGATTCCCGAATTGCTGGAATTGGTGGATGACGTCGTCGATGACTTAGGCAGCCGCAGTGCCGTCGAATACGTACACACGATCATGAGCGAAGGCACCAGTGCGGACCGGCAGTTGCGCATCTATCAGGAAACCGGCGACTTGAAAGCAGTGGTGCGGCACTTGGTTGCCGAAACGCGCGGAGGCGTCACCCAACCGCGCACTTCTTCAGCACACGCCGTGAATTGACGGCCTCGAAGACGAGGTAGTTCCGCGCGACCCTACAGGAGCACGAACATGAAAACCGTTGGCCTACTCTGCGGACGAGAATACAGTTTTCCTCCAGCGTTTATCGAACGCGTGAAGAAGCTCGGCGTCAAGGACGGCGTAACCGCCGAATTTGTGAAACTGGGCGGCACGCGCATGGGCGAGCGCGCGCGCTATAGCGTCATCGTCGACCGTATCTCGCATGAAGTCGAATATTATCGTGGCTACCTGAAGCACGCGGTGCTTCAGGGGACTTACGTTATCAACAATCCGTTCTGGTGGACCGCCGACGACAAGTATTTCAACTATTCGGTGGCCGCCAAACTCGGCATCGCGATTCCCAAAACCGTGCTCCTTCCGCAGAAGGGTTATCCCATCGACGTGGACATCACTGCCGAGTCACTCCATAACCTGGAATATCCGGTGGACTGGGACGGGCTGCTTGATTACGTTGGCCGCCCCGCGATCTTGAAGCCTTTTTCAGGCGGCGGCTGGAAGCACGTCTACAAAGTGCATAACAAAGAGGAACTCCTCGCCGCGTACGACAAGACTTCCCCTTACTGCATGACGCTGCAGGAATTCATTGATTTCACCCAGTACGTGCGTTGTTTTACCTTTGGCAAGACGGACATTGTCCCCGTTCACTATGATCCCAAGGAACGCAAATACCTTGTCGACCACCAGTACCTGACTCCGGAGCTCGGCGCGCGCATCGTGAAGGATGCGCAAACCATTAACCAGGCGCTCGGCTACGAAATGAACACTATCGAGTTCGCCGTCAAGGATGGTGTGCCGTATGCCATCGACTTCCTGAATCCCGCGCCGGATTTCGAACGCGACCGCATCACGGAATTTTATTTCGAGCACGTGGTGGAAAAGATGGCACGGCTGGTGATTGACCGCGCACTGAACGGCAAGGCTTCGAATCCCTGGCCGCGGTGGGAAGAGATGCTTGGCATCGGCGCAGCCGCGGGACTTACAGGAGCGCCGAAGAGCGTCGCCGCCGGGCAAAAGAGCGCTGCCGCTCCCGCTGCCGGTGCCTCGCAGAGATCGTAATGAGAATCGTGGAAAAATGACCAGCGCGCCAACACCATCGGCTTTGCCACCGTCCCCGGCGGAAGAATGGCACGCGATTTTGAAAGCCACGCTGCTGCGCGTGCCCGCCCTCCCCGAAGATTTGTTCAAGCGCATGCGCAAAGCCCGGCTTACGTTTGGCGACCGTGTTCACTGTCCATTCCTGCGCCCATTTTTTCTTTCGACCGAAGACGAAACGCGCGTGAGAACCGTCGCGGAAACGATCGCCGACCTTGGCGAGCGCATCGCAAGCGCCGCCCTCGACGACAAAGACCTTTTTGCCCAATTGCATCTGCGGGAGGAAGAGGAGCGTCTCGCCCGCATCCCCACGGGATACGGACGGGCGAGCACGGCCTCGCGGCTGGATGCGTTTCTACTTCCAGACTCTCTGAAGTTTGCTGAATACAATGGCGAATCGCCGGCCGGCGCGGGCTATTCGGAAACGCTTGCGGAGATTTTCCGCGAACTCCCGGTGATGGGCAAGTTTGCGCAGAACTATGAAATTCACAGTTATCCTCTCAGCGCCAAGCTCCTTGATGCCCTGGTGATGAGCTATCTGGACTGGGGAGGATCGTCCGCGAAGCCGCAGATTGCGATTGTGGATTGGGAAGACGTTCCAACCGTGAGCGAGTTTGAAATCCTCAAGGAACGCTTCGAGCGAATGGGCATCCCAACCTTGATTGCCGATCCCCGCCAGCTCGAGTGGGACGGCAAATCTCTTGTCGCTGAGGACAAGAAGATCGATCTCGTCTACCGCCGCGTGCTCATCAACGACATTGTGGCCAAGCCTGCTGAGTGTTCCGCCCTCGTCAAAGCGTACGCGGCGAATGCCGTGTGTGTGGCGAATAACTTTCGCTGCAAGATTCCGCATGTAAAAGCGTTTTTCGCCGTGCTGACCGACGAGCAAAACGGCGCCCTTTTTTCCCATAGCGAGCGCGCAGTCATCGAAAATCATATTCCTTGGACGCGCGTTGTTGCGGACGTCGGGACGGCCCACTACGGCCAGCACATCGATTTGCTTGCTTTTATCCGTAAAGAGCGTGAGAACCTGGTGCTGAAACCCAGCGATGAGTACGGCGGTTCCGGTGTGACTTTCGGCTGGGAAACCAGTGAAGCCGACTGGGACGTGAGGATCGAGAACGCTCTTTCGGCGAAGAACGGCGCATGGATCGTCCAGGAACGCATCCCCATCCGGCGCGAAGTTTTTCCTTACATCGCGGATGTCGGCAGGGTCGATTACCGCGACATGCTCGTGGATTTCGCTCCGTACCTGTTTCGCGGAAAGCTCTGCGGCTTTCTCACCCGCCTCAGTGCCACCAGCCTCGCCAATGTAACCAGCGGCGGCGGCCAAGTCCCGGCATTTCGCATTTCCCCGCGAGCCTCTGCGGCCAACTAGACGGTAAAATTTCTAGGCAAGGAAGCGCTCTGGTGCGGGCTCGCCCCTTGAGGCAGGTTTTTTGACCGGCCCATCGGCCAGTTTCGAAAAAAGAAGTATCAGTAATTTACCGTAGACAGAAAATCCGGCCATTCTAGTAGAATTACCAAGATGAACTTTGGTTCGCCACAGACGGACTTGATGCCCGGCGCGCGAAATGCCGTGGAAACGTGTCTCGGTGTGCGTCCCGGCGAGCATGTGGCGCTGATTGCCGATGAAGCCTGCCGCGCCGTCGCTGCCAGTATCGCCTCCGCGCTGGACGACCGGCACGCGCCTTACACCGGATTGCTCTTGGAAGATTTTGGGCCGCGCCCGATCAATACCGCGCCCGCGCCGGTGCTCGAAGCTTTGGAAACCGCGGATGTCGGTGTGATGTGCATGACGCCTCAGCCGGGCGAACTAGGCGCGCGCATGGCCATCGTGAAAGTGGTGGAGCGCCGCCAAATTCGTTACGCGCACATGGTCGGCGTCACGCCACAGATCATGCAGCAGGGCATGCGCGCGGATTACAAGTTGGTGGACCGCCTGAGCGACAGCCTGCGCGAACGCATGCTGCGCGCCGAAACGCTCACGGTAAAAACCGAAGCCGGCACAAAGATTGCCGCCCATTTCGACCGCGGCCTCGATTGGGTGAAGACCAGTGGGCTCATCAGCCCGCGTTACTGGTCAAATCTTCCCGCTGGCGAAGTTTTCACCACACCTGCAACCGTGGACGGCACTTTCGTTTGCGACGCCACCGCCGGCGATCATTTCAATGGAAAATACGGTGATCTGCAATCTACGCCGCTTACACTGGAGATCAAAGGCGCGCGGCTCGTAGGTGTCAACTGCGCCCGTAAGGATTTGGAGCGGGAGTTTTGGGATTATTGCCACACGGATGAAAACAGCGACCGCGTGGGCGAACTCGCTTTCGGCACCAACCTTGGCCTGTCCAAGATGATCGGAATCCTGCTTCAGGACGAAAAATGTCCCGGCGTGCACATCGCGTTCGGCGATCCCTACGGCAGCCAGACCCACGCTGATTGGAAATCGAAGACGCACGTTGACGTTCTCACCCGTAAATGCGACGTTTGGATCGACGACGACCAAGTCATCGAAAAAGGCCACTACCAGCTCAATCACCTCGGCCTAGCCTAACACTCCTTAGTTCCACGCAAAATCAGACTCAGAAAATCTGCGAAACGTATTCGCACATCTGGTGTTTCCAGTATGGCCAATCGTGGCCGCCCTGCGGGCCCCAGTTGTCCAGCGAGTGGCGGATGCCCTTGCCGGAGAGAACTTCGGATAGGCGGTAGGTCGGCCCACTGTTCTCCCACGGCCCCGTGCCGGTGCTGAGGTGAATGTCGCAACTTGCAATCTGCTGATAGAACCAGGAATCGCTGGCGTTCGACAGGTAATCCACCGGGTTGTTGAAGTAAAAATTGTCGTCGTACATGCCGTCCATGAAATTCCGCAGGTCGTAGACGCCTGACATCGCAAAGCACCGTTTGATCACATCCGGATGCTTGAACAGGCTGTTCGCGGCGTGGTACGCGCCAAACGATGCGCCCATTGTCGTGATCGCAATGCCCTGCGTCTGGCAATTATTCCAGATGAAGGGCACGACCTCTTCGCGCAGGTAAGAATCGAAAACCGCCTGGACGTAGCTGCGGTTAAACGGGTGCGCTCCCTTGTTGTAAAAGCTATGCCCATTGATCGAATTTATGCTGTAGAACTTGATTCTTCCCGCATCGATGAAGTCCGCGAGCGCACCGATCATGCTCTGGCCTTCGAGTTCCCACTCGTCGCCCGCGCTGGTCGGAAAACCAAGAAGCGGCGCGCCCCAATGCCCGTGCACGACGACGCCCAGCTCCATGCCAAGCCGGTGAGAGTACCAGCGGTGATATTCGCGTTGCATCGGTCGCCCTCTTGATTGTTGCGGGGAGAAGAGAGTATGCCAGTGGGGACCGCTTTCCGGCAATTAGCTTGCCTTCGGAAAAATGCGTTTTGAGGGAATCCGCGTATATAATCTGTGGCCTCTGAACCCACTCGACAGGAGAGTTCATCCATGGCCACTTCCACGGCAACAAGCCGGCCTAGTCCGGAGCACATTTTCAACACTCTCAATGCTTTCCAGCAGAGCGCCGCGCTGAAAACCGCGATCGAATTGGATATTTTCACGGCCATCGCGGACGGCACGAACACGGCAGCTTTGCTCGCAGCGAAGACCGGTGCTGCGGAACGCGGCGTCCGCATCCTCTGCAACTACCTGACCATCCATGGATTTCTGGCTAAGAGCAATGGCCGCTACTCCCTCTCGCAAGAGTCTGCCATTTTTCTCAACCGGCATTCGCCAGCATATATGGGAACCCTGGCGGATTTTCTTGTCAGCGCCGCTCACAAGAGAAATTTCGACGCGCTGACGGAATCGGTAAGAAAAGGCGGCACATCAGTCGCGCAAGGCGACAATACCAAGCCAAACGACGAACTCTGGGTGACCTTCGCAAGAACCATGTCGCCTCTGACGACCGTGTCGGCCGGGTTTATCGCGGACCTGGCCCGCGCGAAGGAAGGAAAACCGTGCAAGGTACTGGACATCGCCGCGGGACACGGGATGTTTGGAATCACCATTGCCATACAGAATCCGAACGCGCACATCACCGCGGCTGACTGGGCTCCCGTCCTGGCAGTCGCAAAGGAAAATGCGGCGGCCGCGGGCGTAGCCGATCGCGTCGCCTTCCAGCCCGGGAGCGCGTTTGAAGCGGACCTCGGCGAAGGTTACGACATCGCGCTGCTGACAAACATCTTTCACCACTTCGACGTGCCAACTTGCGAAAAGCTGATGCGCCGCGTTCATGACGCGCTAAAACCTGGCGGCAAAGCAATCACACTTGAGTTTGTCCCCGATGAAGATGGCGTTACGCCGCCGACGGCCGCGGCTTTCAGCCTCATCATGCTGGCAGGAACGGATTCGGGCGATGCTTACACCTTCTCGCAATATGAGAAAATGTTTGCGAATGCCGGCTTCGTGAAAACGACACAGCATTCGATTCCAGACTCGCCCCAGCAGCTGCTTCTTTCGGAAAAATAGGACGGCCCGTGAAGAAAAAAGCCAAAAAAGTCGCGAAAAAGAAAAGCAATTCAAGAAATTACGATCACGTTCTGCGCGAGCACCTCGTCGCCCTATTGAAGGGCGGCCATGCGCACGTCCACTTCATGGATGCCATCGAGGGTTTCCCTGAAGCCAAACGAGGAACATTCGTCGAAGGCCTGCCGCATACGGGATGGCAATTGCTGGAGCACGCACGGATCGCGCAATGGGACATCCTGGAATTCAGCCGCAGCGCCAAGCACGTCTCGCCGGGATTTCCCGAGGGCTACTGGCCGAGAACTCCCGTGCCGCCGGATGAAGCTGCGTGGGAAAAGAGCGTGCAGGAGTTTCAGCGCGATCTCCAGGAAATGGTCAAGCTGGTGAAAAACCCGAAAACCGATCTCTACGCCACGATTCCGCATGGAGACGGCCAGACGATTCTCCGCGAAGCGCTGCTGCTGGCCGATCACAACGCCTATCATCTGGGTCAGTTGGTCGATCTACGTCGCGCGCTAGGCGCCTGGCCCGAGTCGTAAACACATGCGAATCTGAGGCGGGGCAGGACAATCGCAAATCTCCTTCAGTAGGGCGTCTTGTTTTCCTGCTGTTTCCACGCCGAAAAAATAACTAGCGAATCGTCTCTGAGAAGCTGCGTCATCGGAATACGCCGTACTGCCGGCGCGACCTTCAATTCGTCATAAATGAAAGCGTCGTCAAACCCGGCGCCCGCAGCATCGGCAGCCGTGGCCGCATAGAAAGTCCGCGCCAGGCGCGCCCAGTAAATTGCTCCGAGGCACATCGGGCAGGGCTCGCAAGTCGTATAGAGGTCGCAATCGTGCAGTTGAAAATCAGCAAGAACGCGGCAAGCCTCGCGAATGGCCACGACTTCCGCATGCGCCGTCGGATCGTTCGTGCGTGTAACACGGTTCGCGCCTTCGGCAATAATGCGGCCTTCTTTGACGATTAACGCGGCGAATGGCCCGCCGCTGCCCGAGCGGACATTTTCCAACGCCAGCGCGATGGCGTGCCTCATGAAGTCTGGTGACATTTGCCTGCCTTTCTTCCGCGTTTCAGATTGTACTGTCCAGCCTGTAATGCTTGGAATCACCTACTGCCGGGCGATCCGCGCGGCGCGCCTCTCCACTGCCCGGACTTGCAAGATAATGAAATGGCGGTACGATGGTGCATTGCACTGCGCGGTTTTGCATCTATTTTCGTTCAGTGGCGGAGAGGGCGCATGATTCACATCGAGAATATTTCCAACCGCAACCAGGAGTTATTCAGCCGGAGGGGGTTCCTTAAGGGCATGCTCGGTGCAGGCGCATTTGTTCTGAGCGTCCGGCTGATGCCTGAAGAATTGTTTGACGCGCCCGCGAACGCAGCTGCTTCGGATGGCATGGCCAAAGCCCCGCTGCAGCCAGGCGTGTACCTGGCGATCGATACGGATGGAACCGCATACATCATCGCGCATCGCTCCGAGATGGGAAGCGGCAGCCGCACCGCTCTGCCGCGCATCGTCGCGGATGAGCTGGATGCGGATTGGTCTCGCGTAAAACTTGTACAGGCCATTGGCGATGAAAAATATGGCGATCAGGATACGGATGGATCACATTCCGTGCGAAGCTTCTTCGACACCTTGCGGGAGTCCGGCGCAACCGCCCGGCTGATGCTGATCCGCGCGGCAGCCGCGCAGTGGAATGTGCCGCCGACGGAGTGCTCCACGAATTTGCACACCGTGGTGCACAAGGCGTCAGGAAAAAAACTGGGCTACGGAGAGTTGGCAGCGGGGGCATCAAAACTGGACGTTCCGAAAAAGGAAGAGATCAAGCTGAAGCCGCGACGCGAATGGCGCTACATCGGCAAAGGCACGGTAAGTTACGACCTCAAGGACATGTGCACCGGTAAAGCCGCATACGGCCAGGATACGCGCATGGAAGGAATGCTGTATGCGAGCGTGGCGCGTCCGCCGGTCTTCGGCAGCAGTGTGAAGTCCGTTGATGACAAGGGGGCGCTCAGTGTTGCCGGTGTAAAGCAAACACAAACCATCGAAGCGTTCAAACCACCCATTGGATTTCAGGCGCACGGCGGCGTGGCCGTACTAGCGGATAACACCTGGGCAGCGATGCAGGGAAGAAAGAAACTCAAGATTGAATGGGAAAAGAGCCCGCACAGTGCCTGGAATTCGGATACTTACAAAAAAGAATTGCAGGAAGCGGCGCGTAAGCCGGGCAAGGTCGTCCGAGAAAATGGCAACGTGGACGACGCCTTTGCGAAGGGAGGAAAAATCGTCGAGGCGGAGTATTATGCGCCGCTGTTGGCGCATGCCTCGATGGAGCCGCCGGCTGCCTTGGCGGTATACCGCGACGGCAAAGCAGAAGTGTGGGCGCCCACGCAGGGTCCGCAAGGCGCGCGCGATGCTGTCGCGCAAGCGCTGGGATTGAAGAAGGAAGACGTGACCGTGCATGTGACGCTGCTCGGCGGTGGTTTCGGGCGGAAGTCGTTTCCGGATTTTGCAGTGGAAGCGGCGGTGCTCTCTAAAAAGACCGGCACGCCCGTGAAAGTAGTCTGGAGCCGGGAAGACGACATCAAGTTCGACGTGTACCACTCCGTTGCGGCGATGTACATGAAGGCCGCGCTGGGGCCCGATGGAAAACCCACGGCATGGCTACAGAGAACCGTGTTTCCGCCGATCGGATCGACGTTCGACCCCAAAAACAATTATTCCGACCCAGGAGAACTTGGGCTGGGCTTCACGGATGTGCCGTTCGCTTTCGCGAACTTTCGCGCCGAAAACGGGCCAGCGACGGCCCATACGCGCATCGGCTGGTTCCGGTCCGTGGCCAACGTCTACCATGCGTTTGGAATTCATTCGTTCGCAGATGAACTCGCGCATGCGGCCGGAAAAGACCCCGTGGAGTACTTGCTGCAATTGCTGGGGCCCGATCGCATCGTGCCGAGAGCCGAACTCCCGAAAGAATTCCCGAACTACGGTGGAGATTACGACCAGTATCCGATAGATACCGCGCGATTTCGGCAGGTGCTGACACTGGCCGCGGAGAAGTCCGGCTGGGGCAAACAAAAACAGGGCAACGGAATGGGCACGGGAATCGCCATGCACCGCAGTTTCCTAACCTACGTCGCGACAGTCGTACAGGCGCAGGTGGATGATGCGGGGAAGGTGCGCGTCAACCGCGTCGATACGGCGCTCGACGCGGGTACCGTCGTAAACCCGGAGATGGTGAAACAACAGTTTGAAGGCGCAGCCGTCATGGGGACGAGTCTTTCCTTCTACGGAGAAATCACCGCGACGAACGGCGTGATTGACCAATCCAATTTCGATGGCTTCCAGATGGCGCGGATGAACAATGCGCCGAAGGAAACGAATGTCTACATCGTTCCGAGCGAAGCACCGCCGGCCGGAATTGGCGAGCCCGGACTGCCGCCGTTTGCGCCTGCCCTATACAACGCGATTTTTGCCGCGACCGGAAAGCGCATCCGGGAATTGCCGCTTTCGAAAGCAGGCTTCGCGTAGAGCCTTGTCTGAAAGATTAAGATTGCTTGCATTGAAAAGACGCAGGCACATGCTGGCACGCTCGATAGAAAAGTCCTACGGCGTTACGGTAATTTGCTTTCCGGCGTAATGCAAGACCTTGTCCGGTTTACCTTCGGGCTGCACCCCTACCCCATGGTTCTCGCCAACGAAAACAATCTGAAAGCTGCGCGCGGCAAGCATTCCCGGAAATTCGCCTTTGCGTTCACCGATGGTCAAAGCCTGTTTTGTTTCATCCCAATGGAACGGAATCGTGGCGTACGCTCCTTTTTCGTAGTTGTAGCCATCGTTCTCGTCCTCGTATAGCGTGAAATCACCGTTCGCTCCGCGATAGATGCGCAGTTCCATGGGATCTTCCGGTTTCTCCGTGGACCATTCCTTCTCCGGCCCCATCGGAACGATTGATCCCGCGCGGACAAAAAGCGGTAACTCCTCAATTGGCGCGGCGGCATCAAGAATGCGTGAACCTTCCATCGAAGCTCCGGTCCAAAAGTCGCACCACTTCGCCTTCGGCAGGTAAAGGTGTCTCGAAATGGCGCCAGGTTCGGTGACCGGATTCACCAGGAAGGCTGGACCGAACATAAATTGGTCCCCAATGCTTGCTGTGCGCGCGTCCGTGCGAAAATCCATTACCAATGCGCGCATGGGCGTATAGCCCCGGCTGGTGGTCATCCACGCCAGGGAATAAATGTAAGGGAGCAGCCGGTAGCGGAGCGCGTCGAAATTCACGAGGGTTTTTTGGGCTTCGGAACCATAGGACCACAATTCATTCTGGTTCGTGGAACGCGTTCCATGCACTCGCAGCAGTGGATTGAACACGCCGAACTGAAACCAGCGGATGAACAGTTCGCGGTATTGCGGATCGTCTGGGTTGCCGGAAACGAATCCGCCAATGTCCGTGGTCCAATAAGGTAAGCCAGAAATGGAATAATTCAATCCCGCCGGGATTTGTTTCTTGAAGAATACCCAGTCCGAATTCACATCTCCCGACCAAACTGCGGCGGCGTTGCGCTGCGCTCCCGCGAACGCGGACCGCGAGAGAATGAAAACGCGCTTCTTCTCCGACGCGCTCCTCTGACCCTGATAGACGGCACTCGTCGTCATCAAGGGAAACATGTTGGCGTATCGCGCGCCGTTTCCGAGGAACGTCTTGTTCGTCACCAGAATATTGGTTTCGCGATCTTCTGTTTCCGGTTCCGTGGTGTCCAGCCACCAGGCGTCGACGCCGATCTTGAAAAGTGCTTGATCCATCAAATTCCAGTAGTACTTTCGCGCCTCGGGATTGAACGCGTCATAGAGTCCCATTTGCGCCGGATGAAAGGCGCCCACCTTCGTCTTATCGATGAAAAAACCGCGTTTGTCCATGTCCTCATAGGTCTTTGAGCCGGGGCGGAAGTAAGGCCAGAAGGAAATCATCAAGTGAAAATTGTTTTTGTGGAGGTCTTCCACCATCCCGGGTGGATCGGGATAGCGGGATTTGTCAAAGGCCGGCTCACCCATGGTGTACCACCAGAACCAGTCCTGCACGATGTTGTCTGCGGGGATGTGCAGTTGCCGGTATTTGTGGGCGACGCCGAGTAATTCATCCTGAGTGTTGTATTTGTTCTTGCACTGCCAGAATCCATACGCCCATCTGCCGAACATCGGCGGAGCGCCAGTGAGCTCGCGATATCCGCCGATGATCTTGTCGAATTCCGGACCGTACAGGAAGTAATAGTCCAGCACATCGGCCACTTCCGAACTCAAATAGAGTGCACTCAGAAAGCGATTGTTGAAGCGGCTTCGCGATGCGTTGTCCCAGAAAATGCCATAGCCGCTGCTCGACAGAACAAAAGGGATGCTGATGTTCGTATTGTCCTGCGAAATGTCCACGGCTTCGCCGCGGTAATTCCAAACACCGGACTGATGCTGTCCGAGTCCGTAAAAAGATTCGTACGAGGCCCATAGTTTCGAAAAGAGTTCCGCGTGATAAGTCTGCTCGCCATTCACTAAAGCCGGAGTCATGCTGACTTCGTTTTGCGCGAACAACGTTTTGCCTGCGGAATCCTGAAACGTAACGCTGCTATCCTTGCGCGCGATGACGATTTTCAATTGCGCAGTGCTCAGCGTGATGGCGTCTTCGGAGGATTGCATCTCCCACTTTGTTACCGGCCAACTGTCTTTTATCACTGCGAATTCTGGACGAGAGGAAAACGACGCCGTCGGGGAATAGCGCACGCGAATGATCGAATCGGAGCACACTTGCAGCTTCAGCGTTCCGTTCTGCAGCGCCAGTCGCACTCCGTCGGATTCGCGCTGCACGGAGAGAACTGGGTTCAGTGAATTCCACTGCGCGCACACAGGGCCCGCGACGAACAGCCAAAGGAAAAGTGATAACCAAATCATGCGAAAAAAACGGCTCATTCGCGTACCTTTCAAAGCTTGCTAAACAATTTTGCCGAAAGTGACTGCGTTTCACGCCGGGCGGTGATTGTCCATCAGGCCATCCATCGGAATCAAGCTTGACTCCCAATGTCGTTCTGCTAATGACTCTGGGAATCGTTCGGGTATAGGATGGCTCGGTTCCAAAGGGAGGCTTACGATGGCAAGGAAGGGCAGGCTCACGCGAGTTGCGGTGAAAATTGGGACGGCCATGGGCAACGCGGATCGCAAAGTGCAAAAGGTTGCGAAGGCCGGGAAACTGGCCAGGAAGGAGCTTGATGATATAGCCAAGCAGGTCGAAGCCCTCAAGCGCCAATTGCAGAAAACCGCAAAGCGCCTGAAACACGCCCTGACCTAATCTAAAGGCGCAATTTTTGAAGCGCGCGTGCGCAAATAGTTTGGTGCGCGAAAATCGCTGGGAAGCGCAGCCAGGGGCAATCGGATGGGTGGAGCTGCGAAGAACCGCGGCCAGCAGCGACGCGTCGAACGCCAAGCGTGATCTCTTGATTTCGAACTCCAACCGTCAAGATGTAGTTTGACTTTCAATAGTTGACAGGCGAATGCGCTCTGGCAATTGAAACAACTTTACTCGCGTCACGGAAGAGGCGCCGGTTCGATGAAGATCAAGCCGAGAGAGAGCTGCCGATGGGATCTGGTCAGTCTGGGCGAAGTGATGTTGCGCCTCGACCCCGGAGATTTTCGCGTCTCTATCACGCGCGAATTCCGCGCGTGGGAAGGCGGCGGCGAATACAACGTCGCGCGCGGCCTCCGCCGCTGCTTCGGCTTGAACACCGCCATCGTCACGGCGCTCGCCGACAATCCGGTCGGACGCCTCGTCGAGGACTTGATGTTGCAAGGCGGCGTCGATCTCAGCCATGTCCGCTGGGTCGAGTACGACGGCGTCGGCCGCGGCGTCCGCAACGGATTGAATTTCACCGAGCGCGGATTTGGCGTGCGCGCCGCTCTGGGCTGCTCCGATCGCGGGCACACGGCGATTTCGCAGCTCAAGTCCGGCCAAATCGATTGGGAAAAAATCTTTGTCAAAGAAGGCGCGCGCTGGTTTCATACCGGCGGCATTTTTTGCGCGCTGTCGGAAACGACTCCGCACGTTGCGCGGGAGGCGATGGAAGCGGCCAAGCGCGCGGGAACCGTCGTCTCTTACGATTTGAATTATCGCGGTTCGCTCTGGAAATCCATCGGAGGAAAATCGAAAGCGCAGGAAGTAAATCGCTCGCTGGCATCCTTTGTCGACGTGATGCTCGGCAATGAAGAAGATTTCACCGCCGCGCTCGGCTTCAAGGTCGATGGAGTGGACGAAAGCCACTCGCAGCTCGACCCCGCCAATTTCAAGCGCATGATGGAAAAAGTAATTCAGCAGTTCCCTGCCCTCTCCGTTGTGGCAACCACTTTGCGCAATGCACGTACCGCAACGCTGAATGACTGGGGCGCTATCGCCTATTGCAACGGAAAATTCTATGAAGCAACGTGCCGCGAGAATTTGGAAATCCTGGACCGCGTTGGCGGCGGAGACTCTTTCGCTTCCGGCTTGATTTATGGTTTTCTGACGGGGCACGAGCCGCAGTGGGCGGTGGAGTGCGGCGCGGCGCACGGCGCCTTGGCGATGACCACTCCCGGCGATACGAGTATGGCGACGTTGCAGGAAGTTTTGCAGGTAATGGAAGGGCATGCGCCGCGAATCGCTCGCTAAAGAATTCTTGATTTCTTGCATGCTTTACACCGGACAACACAATGAACATCGATGAAGTTTTTAAAAAGATCGGAGAGATTGGAATCGTTCCCGTGGTGAGAGCTGCCAGTTTCGAGGAGGCTCGGCAAGCGGTCGATGCCATCTGCGCGGGCGGAATCCCGGTGATCGAAATCACCATGACTGTTCCGAATGCGCCGGCGGTGATTCGAGAAGTCGTTCGCAAGTACGGAGACAAAGTGCTGACCGGGGCAGGCACAGTCTTGCGTTCCGAACAAGCCACGGAATGTCTGGATGCCGGAGCGGAATTTCTGGTCAGTCCAGGTCTGTCGGTTCCGGTCATTAAGACGGCGCAAGCACACGGCAAATTAGCAATCCCCGGCGCGCTTACGCCTACGGAATTGATGATGGCGTCTCTGGAAGGTGCGCGCGTTATCAAGATTTTTCCTTGCGAAAACATGGGCGGCGCAAAATACATCAAAGCGCTGAAAGCTCCTTTCCCGGGCCTGGAGCTTATTCCCACGGGAGGAGTGAATCTCTCGAACGCTGCCGCGTATATCGCCGCCGGAGTATTTGCTCTTGGTGTGGGAGCGGACCTCGTCAGTGGGGCGGCGCTTCGAGCTGGAAAGCCGGACGAAATTATTGACGCGGCGAAAAAGCTAGTCGAAGCCGTGCGCGAGGCGCGCGCAGCAAAAAGTGCCTCGCATTAGCGCGCTGAGGAATGGACCTTTACTTTGGCTGCTCTCTCTCCACGAAGGCGTCGCCTTCACGAAACATATTGACCTAGAAGAGTATCTTTGCCGCCAGTTGGATCACGCGCGGAAAGTTTTGCTGGCTCTCCGGCAACCGCCCGAACCTCGGGCTGCTGAAGCTCGAATCTGGTCCCGGCCGAATAGGCGTATTGGTCACATTAAAGGCTTCGGTGTTGAACTCGAACTTGTACCGTTCGCTGAACGAAATGGTTTTCTTCGCGGAGACGTTTAGCTGCCGAAGCGACGGGTTCCGGATGTCGCCGAACCGGTCCGCAAGCGTCCGTGGGGTGAACGCCGGGAAGGTCTTGTAGCACGTCTTATCGTTGTTGAACCAGTGATTCTCATCTTGGACGGCTGCGTGCCACGTGCCGCAACTGTTTATCAGGTTTGGCCAGGCGACGGGATAGCCCGAAAGATAGGTAAAAATCCACTTGAAACGCCAGCCCCCGGCAATCGCGTTGGCCCTGTGGCCGCTAAAGACCCTATACCCTGCGCCCATGGGCAAGTCCCAGACGCCTTCGAAGGAAAGGTTCTGAGGTTTGTCTGTGTTATCCAGCTCGTGAATCAACGGTTCTTGCGCGTTCCAGTTGTTCAGGCGGTGGTTTTGTTCGAAGGCTTTCGCGAAAGCGTACGAAACGACAAATGTCAGAACGCCACGGCGGTGATCGCCTAGAACTCGCTTCTCGATCTTCACCTGGAGGGCGTCGGAGCGGTAGCGTCCATTCTGCACGAGGCTGTTCGTAAGTCCAGGGAAAATAGGGTCTGCCCTCAGCAAATCGAAGCGCGAGATAGTAGGGCTGCTGCCGAGAGAAGTTTGCGGTGAAACGATTCCGAAAAACGGGTTGGGTACTCGCAGGTTCAGATAGGTATTGTCCGCAACGCCGGTGAGACGGTCGGCCAGGCTTATGTTGCTCAAATCAAAGCCGGACTCGATATGGATTTGATAGTTCCCCGCGTACGACGCCTCGGCCAGGATTCCGTGGGGCAACTCCCGCTGGAATCCGAGTGAGTATTGATATGTCCGCGGGATCTTGTAGTTCGGGGGTTGGAAGCTGGCGCCATTTCCAATATTCGTCAACAAACCCAGACTCGATCCAGGTGGTGGCAAAACCCCATTTGGGAATGGATTTGTGATTGAGTACGGCCCGCTCGAACAAGTCGTGGGATCGCTGCCACAGGCAGCGGGAGTCATGCCGTCCGGCGCGATGCTGTTGTATGGGGTGTTCTGCTGAAATCCCGAGCGCGTGCCGAGTTGCGTGGGCGAAATGTAATAGACGCCTGCACCCGCCCGCAGCACGGTTTTTTCAGTGATTAGCCAGGCGACGCCCACGCGAGGCGCGATGTTTGTCCAATCGGTGTTGTAAAGCCGGCGAGATTGACCGTTTACTCCCGGAAACAAATATCCGCCCGTAAGCTGCGCCGGTGGAGAAGGGTAGGCATACTTTGTCGCGGTGGCAGGCGTCACTCCTGCGGGACACTTGGTAGCGTCACCCCCGCCGCAAGCTGTCCAATTCGCCTGGTTGGAGGCCCATTTTGCCAGGATAACGTCGCTGTCGGGGTTCTTGTTTGTCAGGTCGAAGCCTCGATTCACGCGATCAAATCGTTCCAGCCACGGAATCTGCACGTCATAGCGCAAACCAACGTTTATCGTCAGGCGGGGACGAATTCTCCAATCATTCCCGACGTAAAGTCCCATGTAGGGACGCGTCATGTACGCGCTTTGATTCCAGTCGACTGTGCCGCCTGTGGGCGCACCCAGGAGTAATGTAGCCAACCCGGAACCGTCAAATGCCGTCGGTGTGCTCTGATTGTTGCCGTTGTTTTGTTGTGTCCAGCCCTGGCCAAAAGTGAAATTCCCGTTTGACCATCCGTAACTCGCGTCGCCCCTGGCCACGTAGTTCCACTCGATGCCCGTGTGCACAGTGTGCTTGCCCCGGGTCGTGGTCAGACTTGGGGCGAAATTCCATTGATTGTAAGTGTTCCAGGACAGTAGCGTACCTGCGCCGGTGAGCCCGAACAAAAATGTGTACCCATCTACTTGGATAACCGGAACTGTGTTCTTCGAATAAGTGGGGGCGTGAAACACTTGCGTAATGCCAAGCTTGTCGGCCGTGAGATTGAAGTCCGTGTAACGCGGAAACATCGCGGTGAACCTGCCGTACGAGCCCCGGACGTCGAACACCGATGTTGGAGAAAGCACGTGCGTCCAGGCCGTAATGTAGTTTTGGTCGGTTCGCTCTGACCCGACATCTCCGCTCCCAGCCGGGGGCCCGAAACCCGTTGAATCCCGATATTCACTACCATGCTGAAACGTAGCTAACGCGTAGATCTTATCGCTCGCGCTGAAGACATGGTCCCACCGGGCCATCGGCTGGTCGTAACGATAGCGGCCGACGTTTCCGCTGGCGATAAAGTTGTTGTTCAGTCCAGTGGTATTCGGTGCCGGATAGTAGGAGAGAATTTTGAGCCCAACCGGATTGATTCGGTTTGCCGGAAGAATGTCTCCCGGAAATTCATTGCGCCAAACACTAGCCTTCGAACAAGGTTCGTTTGCTGCGCCGCAGGCGTGCCCGCTCATCGGGTCATAGATTTTGTATCCGAGAGCGCCAAAGTCGATGCCGCCTGCTCCGCCAAGCAACGTGGCGTCCACCTTCCGAAGTTGGGACGGAGGAACACTGGAAAGTGCGGGAAAGCCAACGATCTCTCGCCACCCCTCGAAGCTGAAAAAGATAAAGTCCTTTTCCTTCCGTATTGGGCCTCCGATGATTCCTCCCCACTGATGTTGGTTGTGTTTGGGAACGGGCGTACCGATGAAATTGTTCTGAAAGTAGTTCGCATCGAAGACCTTATTGCGAAAGTACTCAAAAGCGTCCCCATGCCAGTTGCTCGAGCCTGACTTTATGATGGTGTTGACCACGCCGCCTCCGAAACGCCCATACTGCGCGTCGTAGGTGTTGGTCATTACCTTGAACTCCTGAACGGCCTCGACGTTGGGTGCAAACTGCCAACTGCCGCCGGCGTCGCTTATGGGCGCCCCATTCAGCAAGAAGAGATTTTGTCCCGCACGAGCGCCATTAATCTTGTACGAAGCGTTCACGTCCCAGCCGCGCGTGCCCGAAAAACCGCTCGGCCCGAAGGCCTCCTGCGTAAAAATGACGCCCGGTGTAAGGGACATTAGCATGTACGTTTGGCGGCCGTTGAGGGGCAATTCCTGGGTTTTGATGGGGTCGAAAACCAGGCCGCGGTCCGCTGAGCCGCTCTCGATCACTCCTTGCTGGGCCATGACAACGACCGAATCGGCAACCCCGCCAATTTGCAAACGCGAGGGCAAGTTCAGCTTGTCGGCCACGCGAAGTACAATGCTCTCCAGCTTTAGCGTGCTGAAGCCATTAGCCCTCACTTCGATGTTGTAAATCCCGGGGTTGAGGTAAGGAATCGTGTAGTGTCCCTCAGCGGTCGTTTTCGCTTCCTTGGTTTCATTGTTTTCGACGTTGATCGCTTTAACAGTAGCGTTCGCAACTCCAGCGCCGCTCGGATCCGATACGTCGCCCTCCAGCGTTGCCCGGAAGTCCTGCGCGCACAAGAACGTCGCTGTCGAAAAGAGAATGATGGCCAAAAGCCGGCAGATCTCAAGAGCAGACGCTGACCTTGTTCTCGGGGAGACGGAATGCCGATTGCTTTTCATTTTCACCTCCAGGAGACACGCGACCTCGGTCGGCTCACGGATCGCTACGCCAGCGAGAATGTCGGGAGACACCTGGAGCGCTCGCCGCAATCACCGAGTGCCTAAACTACTGCGACTTTCGGAGTGAAACACTGCCGGCTTTTTCAGACTCGCAACTGACGCGCCGGCCTGAGAATAAAACACATGATCCCGGGCTGAACGGTTCGTGCCAGAGCCTTTCTGGGCCGACAGCTCCTGGCCTCACTTCGAAAACACCGACCGCAGACGGCGCGACAATAGATAGGGCGAACCTAACAGTCAATCGGGGAAACTCCGTAATCGGTAGGCGAGAAAATGCTCTAAGAGAGCTAGTGGGCCCGCTAGGATTTGAACCTAGGACCAACGGATTATGAGTCCGCTGCTCTAACCGCTGAGCTACGGGCCCCACGCTTGTAGAATCAACAACTTACCACTCATTCCGCGTTTCCGCGAGCGGCAGCTTTGCATTAAACTTGTATTGTAACGCTCTGTTCGCTTCATGGCAGCCAATCTATCCTTGACATCGATGATGTTGTACCGCTGAAAGACATGAATCGTTTTGTGGCCCGAGATATTTTGTCGTTTGGAAGTTCAGTTGATACTACAACCATAGTGTTAGTGTCCATTGGATTCCGTTAGCATGCCGGTTTAGTTTCTCCAGGATCTCTCGCTGCACCGTCAACTTCTTTAGGAACGAAGGAAGATTCAAGTAGGATTTTGGGATTGTGGCGGGTCGTTGCGGGCGGCGGTGGCAGGGGATAAAATGCGTGGCGACGCGCTCACTCGGAAGGACACTGGTTTCCATGGGTGAGATGGTCTGCATGATGAACCTTCCGCGCAAAGTCCTCGGCGTAGCTTGGCGGCTGAAAAAGCAATTTCTTGCGGCCCTCGTCGCTGTCGTTGGGGTGCTAACGAGTTTTTGTGGCGGGGCGATCTTTGCGCAAGGTACTTCCCTACCGCATGGCGAGACAAACAAGGTGCAAGGCACGATCCGGAGCTCGACTGGAGACCTGCTGACGGGCGTGATCGTGAGGCTGGAGGAACAAGAGCCGTCTAACTCTCTTGAGACAAAGACCAAAGCCGACGGAAGTTTTATTTTTTCGGGACTGAGGCCGGGCGTCTACACAGTTAGGGCGGAAAAAGCGGGATGGCGGGAAGGTGTATCGAATCCGCTGGTTCTAATAGCGGGACACAAGAAGCGTGTTGATCTGGTGCTTGAGTCTTTGCCGATAGATCATCCCGGAGCTACCGGCGCATCCCGTTCTTCCAGCCCCGCGGCGGGAGAGATGGAATTTACCGACAAGCCGAACTTCACGGTCGCGGGAGTGATGGATTGGAATAATACGGGGACGCACGGGTCGGACGTTCGTGTGAGAACGAGCGAAGTGCTCGCAAAGGAAACGCTGGCGCTAAAGAACGGCGGACTGGTCAAAAGTTCCACGGAGACGAAGGCTGGAGCGGCCAGGAACTCCAACGAATCTCGTGAAGAATTGCGTGCTGCTCGCGAGCAAGCGCGAACGATGCTGGCGAAGGCGGATACTGCCGACGGGCATCGCTTGCTGGGCGAACTCAACGAACGATTGGGTGATCCACTGGAAGCGGTGCGGGAATATGAACGGTCGGCGCTGATGGATCCCAGCGAGCAGAATTATTTTGAGTGGGGCACAGAACTGCTTTTGCACCGGGCGGACGAGCCGGCGGTGGAAGTTTTTACAAAGGGATCACACGCGCATCCGGACTCCGCAAGAATGCTGGCAGGGCTTGGCGCGGCGTTGTACGCCGAGGGCAAAACTGAGGAGGCAGCGCGGCGGCTCTGCGAAGCTGCCGACTTGAAACCGGCAGATCCTGCGCCATACGTTTTCCTGGGAAGAATCGAGAAGGCGGCGACCGCCGTGCTTCCGTGCGGGGAGCAAAAGCTTGCACGCTTCGTGCGCGAACAGCCTTGGAATGCTCTCGCCAATTATTATTACGGAGTAGCGCTGTGGAAACGCGACCGGGGATCGGAGAAAAACGCAGCAAGCTTGCAGCAAGCTGAAGCATTGCTCGACAAGGCGGTTAGGATTGATCCCAAGCTTGGCGAGGCTTATCTACAACTTGGGATTTTCCGTACCGAGCGCGGTAATTTCGAACAGGCGATTCGCGATTACACAAAGGCCATCGAAGTAAGTCCGCAGCTCAGCGAAGCCCACTATCGGCTGGGTTCCGCCTACAGGCGAATTGGTGAAGAATCGAAAGCAGAGCGGGAATTTCGAGAGTACGAGAGAATTGAAAAAGCCGAGGCCGAGGCAATTGAGAGCCAACAGCGAGAGCTTCGGCAATTCCTGATTATTTTGAAGGACCAGCCAGCGGCAGCTACGCCCCACCGATAAGAGGACAAACTATTTGCTCTTGGCGCCAGCAGGCGCGACGATTCCGGTGCCTTCGAGGATAGTCAGAATCTTATTCACCTTCACTTGCCTGAACTGTTCCACCTTCTGCGTGGTTGGCCACTTCACTTCGATGAGATCGACGACCTGAGATTTTCCCAGGCCGAAGTGCAGGCGCAGGTCGCACTGCGACATAACACTTGAGCCGCTGTGGACTTCGTCCATCTGGTTATGTTTCCCGGTCACTACACGAACGCGAGCGCCGATGGCAGTGCGATTGCCCTTTGTGCCGATCAGCTTGATCTTGATCCAATTCTGCTGGTTGCCGCCGTCGTTGCGAAGAAGGGAAGGCAGGTCGTTCATATTTAGAACGAGCGCGTCGATGTCGCCATCGTTGTCGTAGTCGCCGAACGCGGCACCGCGGCTGGAGAAGTGCTCGCTGATGCCGGGGCCCATCTCTGACGAAACGTCCTTGAATCGGCCATCGCTCAGATTTTTGTAGACCAGGCGCGGATTTTTGTAGGTTTGGCCGAGTTCGTGGCCCTCAATTTCCGGGTAGACATGTCCATTGATCTGCAGAATGTCGGGCCAGCCATCATTGTCGAAATCAATGAAGCCGCAACCCCAGGCAACGTACTGATTGTTGATACCGATGCCCGACGAGAAGGTGACGTCGCTGAAAGTGCCGTCGCCGTTGTTGTGATAGAGGTTGCAGGTATCGTCCGCAAAGTTGGTCTTGAAAATGTCAAACCATCCGTCGCAGTCATAATCGGCGACCGCGACACCCATTCCGGCTTGTTCGTGGCCGTTCTCACTGTACGCGCAGCCGGCGATCACCGCG
This sequence comes from Acidobacteriota bacterium, assembly GCA_003225315.1. Taxonomy (GTDB): domain Bacteria; phylum Acidobacteriota; class Terriglobia; order Acidiferrales; family UBA7541; genus Acidiferrum. Next base: position 11,252 of record QHZD01000023.1, on the reverse strand, counting down.
ACATCGGTAAACGTTCCGTCGTGGTTGTTGTGGTAGAGGATGCTGGGTTCGGAGTCCACGGCGACATAAATATCGGGCCAGCCGTCGTTGTCGAAATCATAGGAGACGGCGGTGATGGAATACCGCGGGCCAGGCTTGAGGATTCCCGACTTTGCGGAGACATCGGTAAAGGTGCCGTCGCCATTGTTGTGGAAGAGAACGTTGGTGTCGCCGGGTAAACCGCGCGGACCGCACATTACGGGGATGCCTTTCCACTGGCACTGAGCGGGCTCGGCTTTGGAAGGAGTTTTTTCCGGATCGAGCTTGATGTAATTGGAGATGAAAAGATCGAGACGGCCGTCGCGGTCGTAGTCGAGCCAGGTACATCCAGCGCCCCACCGGATTTGTTCGTCGTAGACGCCAGCTTTGCGCGTGACATCGGTAAACGTGCCGTCGCCATTGTTGTGAAAAAGGATGTTGTGTCCCCAGAAGCAGCAGAAGAGGTCGTCCCAGCCGTCGTTGTCGTAGTCGCCGACGCAAACGCCGGTCTGCCAGCCGGTACGGGCGAGACCGGATTTTTCCGTAACATCCGCGAAGGTGCCGTCGCGATTGTTCTTGTAGAGATGAGAAGTGGGTGCTTTGCCCGCGGGCCAGTCGGTGTTGAAGCGGGTTCCGTTGGTGAGATAGATGTCCAGCCAGCCGTCCTGGTCGTAATCGAAGAAAGCCAGCCCGCTGCCCTTGGCTTCGATGATGTACTTTTTGTGGTCGGCGCCGCCCCAAACGTTGGGAATGGTCAGCCCGGCTTCGCGAGCTACGTCGACGAACTGGACTGGGGAGGTTGGCGTCGAATTTGGAACGGACGGATTCGGAAGAACTTCGGCCTCGAGGCGCACGGTGCCGCGCCATTTCCAGAGTGGGGTTGTAAGCGCATCCAAAAGCGAACTGCCAAGAACCAGAAGGGAGGAGCCGAGAAAACGGCGGCGGAGAAGATTCATAACCAGCGATCACCGGGAGCGCAAGCTGCCGAGCTGCAATTTGAGCGAACCAATTCGCTTGGGGAGCGTTGTTGACTGTCTCTTTTCATTTGCTCGGCACCTGGGGAAAATTGCGCGGCACAATTCCTGCTCCCTCTTTGACGGCGATGATCTTGTCCACGGGCACATTCGTCAGCTTGTCCACTTTCCCGCTCGGCCAAGTGATTTCGAGAGACTCGATCTTGGCGCGCTTGTCCAAACCAAAATGAATTCGTGGATCGCTGGCCGACATGTAGCTCATGCCGCCCTTGGACTGTTCGACGTGCGTGGCACCTTCGGACGTCAGCCTCAGCGACGAGCCAATTCCGTCACGATTAGATTTTGTGCCGATCAGCAAGACTTCCAGCCAGTGATTGGCATTGCCGCCATCGTTGCGCAGAAGATCGGGAAAATCGCCACGATTGTTGATGGCGATGTCGCTGTCACCGTCATTGTCGAAATCGGCGGTGGCCAGGCCGCGGCCGGCGATGGGACGGATGAAGTCCGGTCCCAAAGAGTCCGAGACTTTTTCGAACTGGCCCTTTCCGAGATTGCGGAACATCAGCAGCGGTTCCTTGTAGGAGACTTCGCTGTGGTAGAGATTCACGTTATCTAGCATGGCGCCGTTCAATTGCAGAATATCGGGCCAGCCGTCGTTGTCATAATCCAGAAACTTCATGGAAACGCCGCTCAACAAGATGGCCTTGTTGCCGATCCCGGAGCGATAGGTGTAATCGTCGAACGTTCCATCCCGGTTGTTGTGGTAGAGACGATTCAATTCAAGATCAAGGTGCGTGACGTAGACGTCCAGCCAGCCGTCGCCGTCCACGTCGGCGGCGTCGATGCCCATGCCCGCCTCGTAGCGGCCGTCTTCGCTGGCCGCCAAACCAGAAACGAACGAAACATCTTGAAACGTTCCATCGTGCTTATTAAGGAACAGAAAATTCGGCCAAGTATCGTTGGCGATGACGATGTCCGGCCAACCGTCGTTGTTGAAGTCGGCGAGCACGACGCCCATGCCCTTGGATTCGGGCTTGCCAACACCGGACACATCGCTGACGTCGGTAAACGTGCCGTCGTGATTGTTGTGGTAGAGCTTGGTCTTCTGCCCTTTGTAGTTGCCAGGATTGCAATACGAACGGTAGCCCGGCCGTCGCTCGCCGCACCAGAGATTGGTCTTCGGAATCCACTCGATGTAATTCGTGACGACGAGGTCTAGCCAGCCGTCCTTATCGTAATCAAACCAGCCCGCGCTGGTGGACCACTGGCCTTCATCAGCGACACCGGCTTTGGCGGTGACATCGGTAAACGTTCCATCGCCATTATTGTGATAAAGAATGGCGCGGCCGTAGCCAGTCACATACAGATCGGGATAGCCATCATTGTCGTAGTCCCCGACGGCCACTCCCTGACCGTAGTGGCCTTCGCCTCCAACACCGGCTTTCTCGGTGACGTTAGTAAACGTTCCATCGCCGTTATTGTGGTAAAGCGCCGAGCGCAGAGGATTCGGCGGTTTGTAAATGTCAGTGGCGGCTGATTGCACGAAGTAGAGATCCATGAAGCCGTCCTGATCGTAGTCAATCCAGCCGACACCTGTGCCCATGGTTTCGAGGTAATACTTTTCGTCGGTTTGCGTGGAGTCCTGACGAAACGTGATTCCCGCCGACTGCCGAATGTCTGTAAACTGGACGGTGATTCGCTCGCCCTGTGTTTTAGGAGCTTGCCCAGCAGAACTTCTAAGCTGGATAGCGGCAACACTCATGGCACTGAGCGCAAGGATTGCGCTCAAGCTGCTTGTGAGGCCGAATGCCTTATTGATCGTTGTTCTTTTTCCCATTCCCCGGATTACCGATTTGCGATTGCGGGCAGGAAGCTGATGCGAAGGCATGCCAATTGTAATACAGCCATGGCCACAAACGCCGTTGCAGCCTTCGCCGGAGACAAAAAAGATTTAAGGCCGGCGAACACAACAATGCCGGTCAGACATGCTGCTCCGACGATGATTGTCATCGCAATCTCGACGGCTGAAAAATGCCCGGTTATGATGCGTGCAATTCCCAGGAGATACAGCCAGACGATTACCATTAATGCCAGCCAGCATAGAAAGAACGGCAGAGCAATCCAGCCCGTTGCTTGCGAGCGGCGAAATCCGAACGCCACTCCAAACCACAGCGGCAAAGTCTGGACGATATGACGCACCACTAAATTGGTGACAAGCCCGACGCCCACGACCAAGGCAAGAATGACGATGAAGCAACAAAGCGCGATAACAATTGGCGTTTGACCTGAAGAGTGCTCATTCGAATTCATCGTGGTCTTCGCTCAGGCATTTTAGCCTTAGCCATGCAGACGCTCAACTGGAAGTTTCCATCTGGACGACATCCATTGGATCGCTTCTCAAGCCCCCATCGACGTTGAGATTCGCGACCTGGGCGCCACGAAGACGCGACAATGACACCGGTCTCATAGCGTACGGTCAGCAAGCGACAGCGCCAGTTGAAGCAACTGCTGTCTGGCAACCATCGGCATGGGTTCGCGAAGCGAAGATGAGGTCACCGGGGCTTTATCCAGAGCCTCTTCAATACGATTCACATCCAGGCCACCGGCAGCGTTGCTGCCCTTGAAGCGATTCAGCACTTCGCGGGCTTTGGTGATTTCTCCGGTTTGATAATAGAAAACGCCCAGCGTGGAATAGCTTCCGGGCCACTCCGGCAAAAGGTCCACGGCGCGCTCGAGATTTTCCGCGGCTTGCGGAGTCTTCCCTTCCAACACCGAGACGATTCCCAAGCCCCAGAGGATTTTTCCGGAGCTGGGAATTCGCGCCAGACCTCTCCGCAACGTCTCTTCGGCGCCGCTGACATTATTTTCGCGGAGCTGGGCGAGTGTGAGCGAGAGGTAATACTGGTCGTTATCAGGATTGCGGCGGATGGCCTCCTGGAAAATTCCTTTGGCGCGGGCCGTGTCGCCGAGATGCGCATGGATGTCACCGAGCAGCGCCAGGTAAGCATCGTCTTGCTGACCCACCGCAGAAATCTGCCGGGCAGCTTCGAGCGCTTGCGTATAGAGGCCTTTGCGGAAATACGCATCAGTCAAATCAAATCTCACGTCGTCGGAATCCGGATTGGCGCGCAAGGCCGATTGGAAATGCTGAACAGCGTCGTCGTACAAACGGTAGCGAGCCAGCAGTACGCCCGCGCCGGTCTGTGTCCGGTAGTCACCGGAGCTGAGCTGATCAAGCTGCGCGATTGTTTTTCGCGCGTCTTCGAGTTTGCCCAGTTTCAGATACGTTTCGGCCAGCAGATAGAGATCTTGCGGTTGATCCGGGTGTTTCTGAATCTGCTCCGTCAGCTCTGTCAAATCCAGTTGCGTCCGCGCTTGAGGTGAAAGGTTGGAGCGGTTATCGAGGTAATCGAAAAGGTGCTGATACGGATACGGGCCCGGCGAAGCGTCCTTCGAAAGCGTCTGAAAAACATTCAAGTCCCTCTGCGCTGCCACAAGCTGATGGAGGCTCCTCTCCACCATGGCCAGCTTGTAATATCCTGAAGCGGCGTTGCGACTGACTTTCACATAGCGTCTAAGCAGTTCCGCGGCCTCTTCCAGTCGCTTGTTCGCGATTCGCAGATTTGCCAGCTCCAAGAGCGCTTCGGAAAAATCGGGGTTCGAGCGGAGCGCTTGTTGAAACAACTCTTCGGCTCGCGCGTGATTTCCCTGCCGCTCCTCGATGTAGCCCATGTTAAATAAACACGAGGCGTTGCGGGGGTCCTTCTTGAGTCCCTCTTGAAAATACCTTCGCGCCTCATCGAAGCGCCCCAGGTGGCGATACGAGAGTCCCATGAATGCGTAAGATGGCGGCGACGGATCCAGTTGAATCAGTGTCTTGAATTCTTCGATGGCCCTTTCCGCCTTGCCGGACATGAAGTAGCTCTCCCCCAATGCGGCGTGGAGGTCGGCGCGCTGCGGCGCTATTTTCAAGCCTGATTCCAGAAGCGGGATCGCATCCTCGAAATAATTCTGCGACATGCTCACGCGTGCTAGAAGAAAGATGATGTCCGTATTCTGCGGAGCCAGCTTGTGCGCGCGAACGAGCAGATCCAGGGCATCGACGGCCTTTGTCTCATCCGCATAAACTTGCGCCAGCAGATAAAGTGTCTCGGGTGAATCTGGTTTCAGTTTCAAGGCCCGATTCAGCGCCTGCTCGGCTTTCGTGTATTCGGCGCCTCGAAGATAAGCCTGGCCAAGGTTGAAGAGAATCTCGAACGTTTCCGGCTGCAAGGCAACGGCTTTTTCTAGTTCGAGTTGGGCTGTCGAGTATTGCTTTTCAGAAGCCAGCAGCACTCCCAGCGTGAAATGCAGTTGAACGTCGTCCTTATTTTCGGCGGATAGCTGCCTTGCCACTTTCAAACCTTCAGCAGTTCTGCGCGCTTGGAGAAACGCGCGAATCAGGTTGAACCGAGCTTGGACGTTTGCGGGGCGCACACGCTGAAAGTGGACAACGGCTTCGGCGGGGTGACCCTCGGACATCAAGACCAAGCCCAGATTATAGTTCCCATCGCGATTCGCGGGATCGAGGCGCAAGACCGTCCTGAATTCTTTTTCGGCAAGATCGGACTTTTCTTCCGCGACATATACGTTCCCCAGATTGTTGCGAGTTCTGGTAGAGCTGGGTTCAAGCTTCAACGCATACTGAAACGCTTCCAGAGCTTTTGCGTAGTCCTTTTGACCACTGTAGATAATTCCTAACAAATTGTACCCCTCCACGCTCGAGGGATTTCGCTGAAGCTCATCCTGAATTTTTTCCTTGGCCTGTTCGATCAGCCCTTGGCGGAGCAGCTCTTCCACATCCGGAAAATGTGATTGGATTTTCGCTGTTTGCGGGACTTCTTTCCTGCTTGAAGCGGACTGCTGTGCGAGTATTCTCGAAGAGAAGAGAATTATCGCTATCGCAAGGATTCCGCTAAACCTGGGCCCTTTACCTGTGAGCCTGGATGAAGGCCGCATTGCAACATTGAACTTCATCCCCCGGTATGCCTCCGAAAAGGCTCTGATCGCAGTTGTCGCAAGGTCACTTTAGCATCTCCAGTTCTTGCTGGGCCACCTTGTGCTGCGGTTGTTGTTGCAGAAGTGCGAGCAAAACCTCTTTGGCCTTCTGTTTTTTCTCCAAAATCACGTAAAGGCGGGCCAGATTAAGATAGGCTTGGTCAAACCTTGGTGCTACGCGAATGCAGGTCTTGAATTGCTCTTCAGCGTCGGAATTGCGCTGTTCACGAACAAACAAGACCCCAAGATTGTTCAGCGCGTCGGGGTAATCCGGACGCAAGCTCACTGCGTTTTCCAAATACGATGCAGCTTTTTCGAGCTGGTTTTGCCGAGCGTAGAGCATTCCGAGGCTGTAGTTGATCTCCGGGTCATCCGGCGTAATTTCCAGTGCGCGGCTCAAGAGTTTTTCCGCGTCGTCGAAGTCACCCTGGCGCCGATAAATGTTTCCGAGATTTGTAAGCGCGATGGCGTAGTTTGGCCTCAAGAGCAATGACTGGTTGAAGTTACGGATAGCCTCGTCCGTCTGGCCCTCCTGCGCGGCCACCATTGCCAGATTGTTCCACGCCTCCGGATAGTTTGGACGCAGCTTCACAGTCTGCTCAAGGTATTGCCGTGCGCCGCGCAAATCGTTTTTTCGCAGATACAGCGTTCCCAGATTGTAGTAAGCCTCGGGGTCTTCCGGCTTGGCCGCGATGACCTGTTTGAACGCCGCCGCCGCCTGGTCCAAGTATCCGCGCTGGAACATCGCTACGCCGAAAGTGAAGTCGTTGCGCTGAAACGCATCCTGGTAGAGCACCCCGTTGAAAGGAAGGGCCCTCTGAATGCGCTCTGCTTGCGTACGCGGGAGCAATTTCAAATCTTCCATTAGCCGGTCGGGATGCACGGTTCCCTGGTAAACCTTAACAATCTGGCCGTCCTTGTCGAGCAAGAAAGAGCCCGGAATGGGCAGATCCCGGCGGCGATCAAACAGGTACCGGTAAGCAATGTTATAGATGCCGGCTACCTCTTGGGTGGCGAGCACGTTCGGATAGCTTAACGCTTCTTTGACGGCGAGTGAGCGTGCCTTTTCTGCATCGCCGGGATCATCGACATTCATGCCAAGAACACGAAGACCATTCGCGGTGAGAGTTGACTGGTAGTTCTGTAATAGCCGCAACTGTTCGCGGCAGGCGGGCGAAGCCGTTATCCAAAAGTGCAGAAGCAAGGAGCCATCTCGGAACGCCCGCAGTTCGCGCGTCTTGCCTAAGAGGTCGGGCAAGGAAAACTCCGGCGCATTCAGAGGCTCGATGAGCCATGTTTCTGCTGACGAAGGAAGAAGTTCCGGCTTCAGCGGTTCACCAGCTCGCGCGAAAGAAGGAGGCGAAACCGCAAAGGGCTTGGCCACAAATTTGTCGGAACCTTCCTGAATTTCAATTCGATGGTTAGCGGGCAAATGCTCGAATACTTGAGTTACCCCGCTAGGCCAACGAATTGAGGCGCGCACAGTTCCTTGAACGTTTGCAAGTCCAAAGAAAAGCTCCTTGCTGTGCTGCGACAAAAATCCCGAACCCGCCTGTAGATACTTGGTCTGGCGATGCGCTTGGGCTTCGACAGTTACTGCCACGCCGATCGCGTCGCGATTACTTTTCTGCCCGCGAAGACGGAATACGATCGACTGGCCGATGTCCTTCATCGCGTTGCGTAGAATTCGCAGCTGCGGCGCGCTCCGGTTTTTCAGTATGACTTCCAGTCGTCCATCCTGGTCCAGGTCGGCAAGCGCGAATGCTCGGCTGTCCTCAAGAAAGTCCAGTCCCACTGTGCCAGAGATTTCCGAAAATGTTCCGTCGCGATTATTTGCGTAAAAAACATTCCTCTCCCGCCCGCTCCAGGAGTTGTCTGACCGGATCAACTCATTGATGGCGTTCCATCCCTGCTCGTAACGCAGCGACGACGTTTGGTTCTGAGGCGATTTCGCCACCACCTGCCGCCAGAAAAAACTTGAGACGTCGCTCTGATCGCCTGCGGAATTCTCTGGACTCGAAATGTAGCCATTCGCGATATATATTTCCGAATAGCCGTCGTGATCGAAGTCCCATGCGTCCGAGCACCAGGCCCAGCGCCCCATGTCAACTCCGGCTTCGTTCCCAATGTTCTTGAACTTCCCGTTGCCCTGATTGCGATATAGCGAATTGCCGCGCGCGTGCTGACGATAAAGCCCGCGGACATTCTCCTGCTCCTTTTCATGAAACCGCTCTTGTTCTGAAACTCTAATGCCTGCGCTAGACCACATTGCAGCGCTGTAGATATCCTGTTTCCCGTCGTTATCGAAGTCGAACCACGTAGCGCTCATCCCCGCCCCGACATCCTCGACACTTGCTTCTGCCGAGACCACGGCGAATTTCCCTCCGCCATCGTTGCGGTAAAGACTATTCCTGCCAAAGTCGTTGGCTACATAGAGGTCCGGAAGACTGTCATTGTTGTAGTCGCCCCAGGCGCACGCAAAGCTGTACCGGTCGTTATCCACGTTCAGTCCAGCCGCCTCGGTCCGATCCACAAACGTCGCATTTCCTTCGTTGTGAAGCAGAAAGTTTGGCGGGCCATTTCGTGCGTCAAAATAAGGAGCGGGATAGTGATACTGATCGAGGCCCACATAATAACTGTACAAGCAAAAATAGATGTCCAGCCGGCCGTCGCCATCGTAGTCAGCGATCGCCGCGTGTGTGAAAGTTCCCTGGGGAGGCCGCACAAACTGAAAGGCGTCGCGTTTGAGTGAGTACCTTCCGTTCCCTTGGTTCACGAAAAGCAGCGGTCCGCTGCCGCAGACGACGAGAAGGTCCTGAAGCCCCTTGTTCTCGAAATCCGCGAAAAGAGCGCAAGCCGTGCTATCCAACACAGCCACTCCGGCTTTTTCGGTCACATCCTCGAACGTGCCATCGCCGCGGTTGCGATAGAGCCGGTTGGGAAGCCCCGCGGGCTGGCACACATAGAGATCATCCAGTCCATCTCCATCAAAATCTCCTGCGGCCAAACCGTTGTTCCCATAGACGTCGATTCCGCACGCTCCGTCCAGAGCAGCGCGCCAATAATCCACTCCGTGGAGCATCTGATTTCGGTATGACTCAGTTTGGCCCATAGCCTGAGAACTAATATCAACGAAAACCGGTTCGCGCGACTGGCTCAGGGTTTCCTCGGTCGCTGCCCATCGCATAGCTCGCCACGCATTGGATTCATTGCGTGTCCACTCCGTTTTCCAAGTTCCAACACGCTCCTCGCGCCCATTGTCCTTTCGGGTTCCAACAAAGTCATACCGAATGTGGATTTGCACTGTCGGCGATAATCCTGCACTTTCTCTGATTCCGACAATTTCGAATTCAGTTGTCTCCAGTCTTGCCAGGGGCGCCAGATAACTGTGAATTTCCTGCAGAAATCGCTCACGGCCCGTTACCGCTTCCTTCGAAAACCGCCTTCGAAGGACATCGATCCCGTTCCCCGAACGCAGGGTTTTTTCCTGAACCGGGATCAGCGTAGTGGCTTCGATCGAGGCATCCAGGAACTTCGCGACAACGGCAAGAGCCGGGGGCGACGCCTTCAGGGCTTCGCTCCATTCAGTAAGGTGCCGCATGATTTCAAAAGCGTACTTTTCCGTGACGTACTCGTCGGAACCGGGCACAACCCGGGCCAAAACATCTTCAAGTGGAGACTTCGCGGGATAGTGCGGCGTCAGGCGAAAATCAGCGAATGGAAAATCGGCAGGCCTATCTCTTGAGGCATCGCGAGGTTTTGACGGTAGGGGGAGCCAGCGGATAGGAGCGGGAAGAAAAAGAATGGGCGCACACTGCATCCCTCTCAAGAACGTACGACGTGAAAAAACTCGGTTGTCGTCTTTGCGACGCGCCATTCTTAGCCGTCCAAGCTAGGGTACCTCAGCTTTTTCATGCTAACACGCGGGCTTCTATTCAGAAGGGGCGGGACCTGAGGAATCTCCCAAAATCAGCTCCGCGGGAACTTGATATTCCTTGCCCTGAGGATTCGCGGAGCAAGAGAGTTCATGAAGAACGTCGGCTGCCATCCGCCCCACCATCTCCCGGTGAACGTCCACCGTCGTGATGGAGGGATTGCTGTACTCGGCCAACCGCGTGTTGTCGAAGCCCGTAACGGAAATATCCTGCGGCACACGGCAGCCCGCTTTCAATAAACCTTTGATGACCCCTACCGCTGTAAGATCGTTAATGGCCACGACCGCCGTGGGCCTGGGAGACAGCTTTGCGATGGCCGAGCCCGCCGCTAGGCCCCCTTCGAAGCGCAAGTCGCCAGGAAGAATTGGTCCCGCCTCGAGTCCCAAATCTTGCATGGACTTTTCGTAGGCTTGCAACCGGGCAATGTTGGATTTAAGCCGGGGCCTCCCCGCGACGAAAGCAATTCTGCGATGTCCGATTGTGTAGAGGTACTTGATGATCTGCTCGACTCCGGAGAAATAGTCGATTCTCAAATTACTCATGTAGGTTCCCACGGGAGCGAGATCGAGGAAAGTCACCGCAATCCTTCTCCGGGCGAGTTCGTGGATTAATTGCATGCTGATTTCGGAGGTCATCACCGCGACACCTCGGACATTGTGCTCCATCATTCTCTCCGCAGCCTTTCGAGTTCTGCTGGGATCATAATTCGTGTCGCTGAGAATGGCGTCGTAACCGAGCTGGCGGGCGCGGACTTCGAAACTCTTGATCACTTCAGGAAAGAACGGATTTTCAATGTCCGACACAATGATTCCGAGTGTGCGGCTGTCATGCGAAGCGAGGTGCCGCGCGTGAACGTTAGGGAAATACCCGAGGCGTTTAACTGTCGAGAGCACTAGGAGATGCGTGCGCCGTCCTACTTTGCCCGTCTTGTTCAAGACGTTCGACACAGTGGCAGTAGAGACGCCTGCAGCCTTCGCGACGTCACGAATCGTTAGACCCATATTCGACTACTTAGCCGCTCGCAGGCTGACCAGATTTGTCTCCCACCTTCGGGAGCCGTTAGCCACCGCGGAAGTATAGATGAAAAGAATTGCTGTTGTTAGCAAATCGAGATGTCCGCTTTTGTTAGCACGTGGTGTGTCCGCTTGCCTTTGGTTTTTCCTCCCCCTGAATCGAGAAGGGAAGACTGTTGTTGGAGCTGTGGGAAAGTGGGAATCCCGCGTCTTTTGCGGGATTCCCAAGCGCAGCGTCTTTTCCACAGCTTGCTGGCCCCTGCTCCTGGTGGGGA
>QHZD01000038.1 GCA_003225315.1 Acidobacteriota bacterium | reverse complement strand
TCATGGAGTCTCCAGCAGCGAATGAGTCTTAAGGAGATTCAATATAAACGATTTTGACAAAAGCGGCTGGAACAGAAACGCAGAAAAAATCCCGGCGAACTTAGCCGTTCTCCCGGGCGCGAGTATTTGGTCACATACATTGCGAAATGGTCAGAAGGCGAAGCGAAGTGCAAACTGCATCACGCGCGGATCGCCGGCAAGACTTGTGATTTTGCCAAAGCTGCCAGAGTTCACATTGTTCGTGGGAAGCCCGAAATACGCCGTATTCAGAAGATTGAAAGTCTCCCAGCGGAATTCGAGGCTGCGTCCCTCGCCGAAGTAGCTGAAGGTTCGCGAAAGCGCAAAATCCACATCAGACATGCCCGGGCCGCGCAGGTCCTGATTTCGCCCGCACGTGCCCAGCCGGCCCGGTGGCGTGGCGAATCTGCTGGTGTCAAACCACTTATCCACAGTCCGCTGGTCGGAAGGCAAGGTGCCGCCGCTGAGGCAGTCGGCCAGGGCATTCGTGAGTCCGCCACGTACCTGCACGATGCCGTTGTTGTTGCTGGAGAAGATCGTGAAGGGACGACCGGTGTGGAAGGCGGCGATACCGCTGGCGCGCCAACCGCGGAGGATGTGCGAGACTGGGCCTTGTTGGACCAGATGCTTCCCCGGACCAAAAGGAAGTTCGTACAGATAGCTGAAGGAGAGCCGCTGCCGGAAATCGAAGTCGCTGTTTCCACGCTGCTGGGCCAGGTCGTGCTCGTTCTGCAGGAAGCTGTTGGAACCGCTGCCACTGATCAGATGTTCTTGCACCTGATCAATCGAGTGAGACCACGTGTAGGCGGCCGTGAGCGAGAAGTCATGGCTGAAGCGCTTCTGGGCGCTTAACTCCAGGCCGTGATACGTAGAGTTGCCCACATTGTCGCGAAATTCGATGGCGCCGAGATTCGCGTACGGAATGACGCCAGTGGGAAATCCGCCGGGGTCGAAATACTGCTGGTTCAAGTTGCGAAGAATCGAAAGGTGCGTGCCTTTGGTCCCGACATATTCTGCAGTCAACACGGTTTGCCAAGGCATTTGCCTCTCGACGCCGAGGCTCCACTGGTCCACTTCCGGCTGCACGTTGTTGGGATTGACAGCGCGGAGACGAATCGTGGTCAGGTTCAGCGTGGCGGGATTGAGCGAGAGGTTGAAGCCGGTGTCGAGCCGCATGTTGTTTGCGGTCGAGGCTGTGTTGGCTGCGGTTACGGAGTTGTTGATCAACCAGGGAGGATTCAAATACATCTGGTCTTCGCTGCCGGCACGCTCAAACAGCATATAGAAGCGACCGTATCCCGAGCGCACTACCCACTTTTCCGACAGACGCCAAGCAATGCCGATGCGGGGGGCGAAGTTGTTCTTGTCTGATTTTACCAGCGTACGGCCAACGGTGGACTTGGCGCTGCAAGGGGAAACGACAGTTCCGGAACAGAAGAGCACACCGGTCGCGGCCGTGGCAGTGGGATTCGGGTCGAGCAGGTTGGTCATGCGGTCGGCACCACTGTAAGGCCAGGTGGCGTAGTCGTAGCGCAGGCCGAGATTGAGGGTTAGCTTGGGGAGAATCTTCCAGTCATCCTGCACGAATTCTGAAAGCATCCACAAGCGCGCATCAGAGACGGCAAGATTCGAAAGCTGGGCAGCCTGCGGGTAGCCAAGCAGGAAGTCAGCCAGGCCGATGCCGGTACGAGCGCCATCGAAGCTCATCTGGCCCCGGAGGGCGGGGACGTCAAGGAAGATGTTGCGCATGGGCATGCGGGCATCCACGCCGACCTTAATCTGGTGCTTGCTTAGGGAAATATTGAAGGTGTCAACCCATTGATATTCGTTGGTGTATTGGAACTTGGGCAGGAAGTCGGGCGAGCCCCAGTTGTCCACGCCGCCAATGGAAAGGGTCGTGTTGGATTGCGCTCCTCCACGTCCACTGACGGCAATGCGCGGAATGCCGCCGCTATAAAGCGAGCTATCAGGTACGCCCTGGAACCCGAAGTCCGCCAGCGTATTCAGTCCAAACGGGTCCTGCACACCCCTTGACCAGTTGCGGCCCCAGCCGACCCTGAATTCATTGACCAACCTGGGTGTGAAGATATGGTTCCAGCCAATGGACGTGCCCTGGCCGTTCATCGTTAGACGGCCATTCGCGGATGAACTGGTGCCGTCGAGGATGCCGCCAAAAGTGCCGGGCACAAACCGGAAGCGATGGACGTAGTTATAGCGCACCCAGACGGTATCGCTATTCGTGGGACTCCAATCGAAGCGGCCGACGTAGTTGTTGCTGTCGTCCTGAAGGTTGCGCACATTGATGAAGTTTCCGATGTTGAGGGCACCGCCCGTGGGCGTAAAGTTCGGCGGTGGGACCAGCGCCAGGATTTTGGCGGCTATCGGATCAATGCAACCGGCGGGAATCTGGTTTCCAGGAAAGGGATTGCCGGCGCCAACACAGTCGCCGACGCGGTCAACCATCGGCAAAAAGCCGGTGCATGGCGAAGACGACGAGCAGCCGGGACTGACGGTATCAGCCTTGATGTTGTACTTAGTGGCTGTCGCGAGCGAAAAATCGCCAATCCGTTCCTCAGCGGTAGGCACGTTTGCCTGATAGAAACGGCCGCGGCGAATGCGCGTCCCCTCATAATTGAAAAAGAAAAACGCCTTGTTCTTAACTACCGGTCCGCCAATTTGCCCTCCGTATTGGTTCTGCACATGCTTTGGCCGCGGGCGGCCCACACGGTTCGTGAAAAAGTCATTGGCATCGAAAACTTTGTTGCGCAGATATTCGTAAGCCAGCCCGTGGAAGGCGTTGGCGCCGCTCTTTGTCGTGACGGTGACCAGCGACCCGGGACTACGGCCGTTCTCAGCGGAATAAGGGTTAGTGGCAATCTTGAATTCCTGAATTGCATCTACGGACGGCCGAACGATCTGGGTCGTAAGCTCTTGAACGTTTTCGGAAAAAGAGTTGTTGTCAACCCCGTCGAGAACGAAATTGTTTTGCAGGGAACGCACGCCATGTACATTCACAGCGCCTGTGCGCCCGGAGGCTGTGCCGCCTCCCTGCTCGGTATAGCGATCTCCCTGAACACCGGGAACCAGGCCCAGCAGGTCATCCCAGTTGCGTGCGCTAAGTGGCGCGCCGTTGATGAGCTCATTTTCTACCACAGCGCCAGGCATAGCGTCCTGCGTGGAGAGCAATGGGGCAGTGCTTTCCACCGTTACGGATTCGGTCGAAGAGCCGATCTTCAACGGAATGTCGAACCGTGCGCGCTGGCCGATATCGAGCGTGAGTGCTGAGATTACCGTCTGGAATCCCTGTCGCTCTACCTTAAGTTTGTAGGCGCCCACCTGAATCACGGGGAACTCATAATAGCCGGCTGCACCTGTTTTCGTAGTTTGTGCCACATTGGTGGCAGTGTTTGTCAACGTGACATTCGCGTCAGAAACGGGGGCGTCGGATGGGTCGGTGACGAGCCCCGTAAGGCTTGCGGTGTTAACCTGCCCGAACGCCAAAGATGACGCAACGAAAAGAACCGCTGATAGGACGCTTGCCTTCTTCATCTTCCCTCCCGAATCTCAGCGTGCCCAAAGCTGTCGAGGGCAGGGATTGTTTAGGACCGAGAACAGGGGGCGACAGCATGCGATTTGCTTGCCAGTGCCCGCCTGAGGTATACAACCGAAACTAACTCCTAGGTTTGGAGCGCCGCGGTTTGGCTCAGAAAAGCAAATGAGTGCAGCAAGACAGACCACAAGCGTCGGTACACTCTGCCGCGACAAGTAGAAAGCTTCTTTAGCAGCATGTCAATATTTTGTGACGACGGGTTCAAGCCTATACATGACGACGAGTAATCAGCGGAGAAGTTCGCGTTCATGCACTGGAGGGTGCGTCGATTCTTCCGTGTAAACGGCCATGGTTTGTTTTTTGGGAATGGGGTGCAGGGGAACGGTGTCGTCTCCCTCTGCCACACCTCCATGGAAAAATAGTTGGGTTTCATTGTGCGCCTCGCTCCAAGGCCGGCAAGGCGACGGCGAGCACGAAAAAGCAAAGGGAGACGAAACGAGAATCAATGGCCCAAAAATGGGCCCGCAGTTCGAAAAGACAGAGCCCGTCGCCCCCGTGGAGAGGTTTCGATCAGCTGCTGATTGACCTGCGCGGCTTCGCCGGGCATTCGGCGGCGCGGATACGCGCGAGAGCGGGTACGTCAGATATCATCGCTTCCCGGTAGATCATGTGCCCCGCTTGGACTCTGCCGTTTTCAATAACGGATTACGTTTCAACAATCCATTGAATACAAGCGGATACTTAGAGTGTGCTTGAAGCCGACCGCGAGCGTTGCCCGCCCGTAGTCCAAGGACGCAGTACGGTGTAACAAGGAATCGCCGTCGAATTTTCTTTCGCGACTGTAACCAATTTGCGTCGCGTGAGCCAATTCACGGCTGCTTGTGCGGAACTTTTGGAGACGCCGACTGATTCCGCCATCTCTCGATAACTCACTTGAACTGCTCGCGCACGACGCTGTTGTTCCCTGGCAAGCCACAGGTACACCAAGAAACTGACGGGTCGGCGATCATGAGCGACCAAATCGCGCATCAAGACGTCGATGACGTAGTCATCCACAGAGATCATTCCTATACCGACTGTTACTATAGCAGTCTCTGGCTGATTGCAACAGCCGGGCCGTGCAAGTTAGGCTGCGTTTTACGAGGAGGAGCCAGATGATTCGTGGAATCAGCGTTGCCAGCGTTCCTGTTCGCAATCAGGACGCCGCACTGAAGTTTTATACAGAGAAATTGGGATTCAAACTTCTTACGGACCAACCGTTCACTCCCAAGCAGCGCTGGATTGAGCTTCTCATTCCTGGCGCGGAATCGAAGCTTGCGCTGTTTACACCGGAAGGTCATGAGAATCGGATCGGTGGTTTTCAGCCGCTAACGTTCTGGTGTGACGACGTGGTGGCGACATCCAAGGTGCTGAAATCCAAAGGCGTTGAGTTCGCCGCCGAGCCAAAAACGGAGGTTTGGGGAACCATGGCCATCTTCAAGGACGTCGACGGCAATCAGTTCGTCCTGTCGAACAAGCTCGGTTAGTGAAAGTTCCCTGAATCGTGATTAGCAGATTGAGTCAGGAACACAGGACTCCTGACCTGTAAACAGCTGGATTCGAAGCCGCCAGAGCTAATCGAGAGCGAGGAAAGAATGATTACAAGATTCGGGAGACTCTTTCGAACGGAACGGTGTGCGCGATGGCCAGCGAGTTGACAAGTGTATTACAGATAGCCATTCCGGTAAAAGACATCGAGCGTGCGAGTGCGTTTTATCGTGACAAGCTCGGTCTTCAGCTTCTGATGAACGGTCCGAACATGGCGTTTCTCGATTGTGGCGGCATTCGGATCTACCTGGATGCGAATCCGGGGACCGTCGAGGCTGGCAAGAACTCGATGATTTACTTCCGGGCAGCAAACATTGAGCGGGCTCACTCCGCCTTTAAGGAACGAGGTGTGACGGTGCATCAGCCGCCGCACGTCATTGCAAGCCTGCCAGATCGCGACGTGTGGCTGATGTGGGTTCGCGACTCAGAGGAGAATCTTTTAGGCGTCATGGAGGAACGTCGCAAGTAAGAAGAAGGCCCGGCCTGAAAATCAGGCCGTCAGAGTTGATTGAAAGGCAAGGAAAAAATGACTACAAGCCAACACCGTTTCAGAATTGCGGTTCTGCTCCTGGGCATGGCACTGCTGCCGGTAATCACGTTGTCTCAGTCGGAGAACAAAGACCTGGGGATTGTTCGCGTGCGATATGTCACGATCG
Organism: Acidobacteriota bacterium; assembly: GCA_003225315.1. Classification (GTDB taxonomy): domain Bacteria; phylum Acidobacteriota; class Terriglobia; order Acidiferrales; family UBA7541; genus Acidiferrum. Next base: position 47,077 of record QHZD01000038.1, on the reverse strand, counting down.
TGGTGCCCGATTACGACGAGGCGTTGAATTGGTACACGAACGTTCTGGGGCTGGAAAAGGTGGAAGATGGCACGTTCGCGCCGGGCGCGACACCTTCGGATCCTCTGCAGGTAGGAAAGGCAGCAGCGAACAAGAAGGCGAAGCGCTGGCTTGTCGTCGCCCCACGTGGACGACGGGACGTTGGCATCATTTTGGAAATTGCCAAACCTTTTTCTCCGAGCGATTCAATTCACAACTACAAAGCTCGCATTGGCAAGGAAACCAGGTGGGTCTTCGAAGTGGAAGATTGTCGCAAATTCTATGAGCTCGCGTCGAAGCGCGGCGTTAAGTTTGTCGAAACTCCCGTGGATCAGGTCTGGGGTGTCACGGAGGCGATGTTTGAGGACCTCTATGGAAACGTCTTCGTCGTCGAAAGTTTCCGACCAAAACCGGGCTCTTCCAGCCGATGATGGTGCCCACAAGCGGGCGTGGTGACCATCGTTGATCGACATTTTAGGAAACGATACAACCAAGACACTCGAAATCGTTACGAAATGAGTTGCCGACCACCTGCAAGTTTGGCCAGGCCGGTCAACGGAAGCGCGTTTGGACGTAGCCCGTTTGTCGGTATTAATCCGACGCACGAACCGATGACTTCCCGGTTGCCCGTCATCCACTCCCAAAGGACTGTCCTCGACGTCCGTGAAACGGCTGTAAGAACTACCAAATGGCTTCTTCGGCCCAATCGGCCCCGATGCCCAGCGCAAGCAGAATTGTCAAAAGGACGAAGAACCACCTCACCTTCACTCAGTTCCGGGAAGCGTGTACTATCCTCCCTGCATGCCTGGAACGTATCAGCACATTTACCTGGATTTCAACGCCAGTACTCCCGTTGCGCCAGAAGTCATCGATGCCATGAGGGTCATCCTCGAGGAGCCATACGGTAATCCTTCGAGCGGCCACTGGGCTGGGAGCCCGGCGAGGGAGGCGGTCGACAAAGCTCGAATGCAGGTTGCTGGGCTGCTCGCCTGCAAAGTAAATGAAATCATATTCACCAGTGGTGGAAGTGAAGCCAACAATCACGCTCTCAAGGGGGTGTTCTTCGCGACCGGAAGAGCAGATGCTCATATCATTACCACCCAAGTGGAACATCCAGCAGTTATCAATCCCTGTCGGTTCCTCGAACGGCTTGGGGCGAAGGTAACGTACTTGCGAGTTGATAGTTTTGGACGCGTCGACCCTGATGATGTCCGGCGTGCCCTGCGACAGAGCACAGTCCTTATTTCCATAATGCATGCCAACAACGAAGTTGGCACCATTCAGCCAATCGAAGAGATTGTACAGATCGCGCACGAAGCTGGGATCCTTCTACATAGTGACACCGCGCAATCAGTAGGCAAGATCAGTGTCACTGTTCAGGGGCTCGGGGTCGATTTGCTGTCCGTTGCAGGTCACAAGCTTTACGCTCCCAAGGGGGTGGGCGCGCTCTATATCCGCGACGGTGTTTCTCTCGAGCCGCTGATTCACGGCGCGAGCCACGAATCCGGCCGCCGAGCTGGGACAGAGAATGTGCTGTTAGATGTGGCTTTGGGAGCGGCTTGCGAGTTGGCCCGCACGTGGAGAGGCACGGACTCAGTTCGTGAACTTCGCGATCTATTCTGGGACCTCCTTCAAAACAAGTTTGGAGATCGAGTGGTCCTGAACGGGCATCCGATCGAACGGTTGCCCAACACTCTCAACGTCAGCTTCGTGGCACGGGTTGGGGCGGAGATTCTGGGGCGCTTGCCCGGAGTGGCCGCGTCCACCGGTTCCGCGTGCCATGCCGGATCGGTAGAATTGTCCCCAGTCCTGCGCGCCATGGGAGTCGCGCCTGAGGTCGGAATGGGCGCGATTCGGTTCAGTCTCGGCCGCACAACGACCCGAAGGGAGATCGAAGCTGTAGTCGAGGACCTAAGTTTGATGGCTTGACTCGCGTGTTGAGCGGACGTCTAATCTCGACTATCGAGCAGAAACAGTGCTTCCATGGATGTAAAGACGCATTGGGAAAAGGTCTACACGACCAAGGCACCAGAATCGGTCAGCTGGTATCGCGCGCACCTGGAAACATCGCTTGCGCTGATCGAGCGAGCTGCAGTTGCACGCTCATCCTCCATCATTGACATTGGTGGCGGCGAATCAACGCTCGTTGACGACCTTCTTTTTCGCGGATACCAAAACCTCACCGTACTGGATGTCTCGCAGACCGCAATCGAGGTCACGAAAAAGCGATTGGGTTCGACTGCGGAGCAAGTGCGTTGGTTGGTCGGCGATATCGTCGAAATCGAACTGGAACCACACGCCTACGATCTCTGGCATGACCGAGCGGTATTCCATTTTCTTACGATTCCAGAGCGACGTCTTGCCTACGTTCGCCAGGTTACCCGCGCTGTCAAGCCCGGTGGCCACGTGATTGTCAGCACATTTGGCCCAGAAGGCCCTACGAAATGCAGCGGGCTCGAAGTGATGCGCTATGACGCCGAATCGCTCCATGGCGAGTTTGGTGGGGGCTTCCGCTTGGTAGAGAGTTCCCAGGAACTGCACCAAACACCGTTTGGAACCACGCAGCAATTCCTTTACTGCTACTGCCGGCTCGAATGAAGTCTCGCTGTCGTACTTTCCTTGTCTCTCGAAACGACAGGTCGATTCCAGTTCTTCGATAAGCGCGTTGCCAGAGCTCTTACGCTCCGTAGCTCTCTAAACTTGGGCACTGCAAATGGGCAATTTCGCCGCCTCCCACGCGGCGATGCCGCCAGCAATTTCACTGACAGGAGTGATTCCGCTGCCCTGCAATAAGCTCGCGGCGATGGACGACCGGTAGCCGCCCGCACAGTAGACCAGCAGAGGACGGCTTTTTGGCAGCGTTTCCAGATTTTCCACCAGACGATTGAGCGGGATGCCCAAGCTGCCGCCAATGTGTTTCTGTTCTCGCTCGCGCGGCGCGCGGACGTCGATGGCCAGCGGCGGCTGACTCGATGACAGAAGTTCAGCGGCGAACTGCGCGCTGAGGCGCTCGGTGAACGCTACCATTTCCGGCCTCGATTTGAGGCTGTGTAATCCGTTTTGCAAATACCCGGCCACGTGATCGAACCCGATGCGCCCAAGCCGGATTGCCGATTCGTTCTCCCGGCCAGGGTCCGCGATGATTACGATTGGATGCGTTCGATCGAGCACGGTTCCGGCCCATGTTGCATACTGGCCGCCGAGTCCGATATTGATGCTGCCCGCCAGGTGCGCCGCCGCAAATTCGTCGGGATCACGCGTGTCCAGGATCTGCGCACCATCCGCTTGCAATGCCAGCACAGCCTCGAGCGTCAGCGGGTTCATCTCACGCGCCAGCGCTTCGTCCAGAGTGGGCCTCTCTTCGCTGTTCAGCACGGCGTCATAGGTGAAGTAGGGCGGAGCTTCTGGTTGATCGGCCGTCACCACCTGGATGAATGCTTCCTTGCTCATGGGCTGCAGCGCGTAGTTCAATCGCCGTTGCTCTCCCAGGGTTGATACCGTCTCCTTGCTGATGGCTTTCCCGCACAGCGAACCCGCACCGTGAGCCGGATAGACCAGGCTCTGGTCCGGCAGGGCCAGCAGTTTGTTGTGCAGCGAATCGAACAATAGGCTGCCCAGTTCGGTTGCCGACCAGCCTAGCGCCGCGCGTAAGTCGGGCCGCCCCACGTCTCCTATGAACAATGTATCCCCGGTGAGGACGGCATGTGGTTGCGTATCGCTGGCGTTCAGGTCGTAAACCAGAATGGAGATCGACTCTGGAGTGTGGCCGGGCGTTTCGAGCACCTTCAGGCGTACCCGTCCGAATTCGAGAATGCCGCCATCGCGAAGAGGAGTAAACACGTATCCCGCCTTAGCCGCACTGCCGAGATAGATCGTAGCGCCCACGCGATCACGCAACTCTAAATGCCCGGCGACGAAATCGGCGTGGAGATGCGTCAGGAATACGTGCTTAATCTTCAGGGCGTGCTCGGCGACAAACGCAATGTATTGGTCGGTGTCCCGTTGCGGGTCGACCACGGCTGCCGTGCCTGTCGGCTCGTCTCCAATAATGTAGGAAGCGTGCGCCAGACACGGCAGATAGAACTGCTTGAAGATCAAGTTGCGCTAACCTTCTTTGCGGAATCCTGCGTCGGCTGGGGAACGATCCGCAGATAAGGCCGGGGTGCTTTCCAGCCGCTAGGATATATCTGTTTGGCCTCATCGTCCGTAACCGCCGGCAGGATGATTACATCGTCGCCCTGTTTCCAGTTCACTGGCGTAGCCACCCTGTGCTTGGCCGTGAGTTGCAAGGAATCGACCACCCGCAGCACTTCGTCGAAGTTGCGGCCGGTGCTCATCGGATAGCTGAGCATCAGCTTGATCTTTTTGTCCGGACCCACCACGAATACCGTGCGCACCGTCGCATTATTGACCGCGGTGCGTCCCTCGCAAGTTTCGCCTGCTTCCGCCGGCAGCATGTCATACAACTTGGCTACCTTGAGCTGCGGGTCACCAATCATCGGGTATTTCACCTTGTGGCCTTGCGTCTCTTCGATGTCTACGGCCCACTTACTGTGACTGCTCACCGGGTCCACGCTCAACCCGATGATCTTGCAGTTACGCTTCTCGAATTCCGGTTGCAGCCCGGCCATGTAACCCAGTTCCGTGGTGCACACCGGGGTAAAGTCCTTGGGGTGCGAGAACAAGATGGCCCAGCCGTTGCCGATCCATTCGTGGAAGTTGATCGTTCCCTGCGAAGTTTCGGCGGTGAAATTGGGAGCTTCGTCGTTTATGCGCAACATGCTTTATCTCCTGGTGTCGTGTTTTTTGGGGCCGGCACCCTGGAATCATCCTTCGGCTTTTCCAAGTCGGGAACAGTGTAAAAAGGAGGAATTTCCGATATGGACTCCCAGTTAGTGCATCTTACGCTTCTCCTGCCCACGGCACAACGAATTTGCCACCAGTGCAGGCCACGGCGAGAATCGCGGCAGAATTGGCACACAGGACTATGGGTCCACAAACCGCCTTGCGGCAAGCCAAAGGAAAAAAACGTGAAGACGATGTTCTGGGCGGATCGTCGATTAGTAAACCCTTCCCGACTTTGCGCGACGTCTGGTTCTTTTACATGACGCCCCGGAAATCATAGAAGACACGAATGAGGTTGCCATCAAGATCGGCGGCGATAAACTCGCGCAGCTTCTACGGTTTGTCCTCGAGCTCGGAAACGATCTTCGCTTGCGCGGCCTTCCACTGTGCGAAGAGTTCATCCACCTCCGCCTTGCTGTCGAGATTGAACCAGAAAAGAATAGGCCCTATGTTGCCATAGGACTCTCGGAAGGAGCGATTAGTAATAAACAGTCTGAAATCCCCTCTTGAGATGCCCGCAATGCCGCCTTGGTCGTCCCCCCAATCGAAGGTGAAGCCTAGCATGTTGATGTAGTAGGCTGCGGCTTTGTCGACGTTGGCCACGGGGATCTCCGGGACAGGGGTGGGGAACGTCATGGGCTTGCCTCCGCTGAACGCTCTGCGCTCGCCATCGCGTCGGCGATCCGCTTCATGCCGTCGACAAGCGTCAATCCGAAACTGTCGCGCACTTGAGGCGCATATGCGGTAGCGTTGTCGCCCGACGGGATAATGCGTTGCGTAATTCGTGTTCGGCCGTACGACACGGCCTCAAACGACCACTCAAACGATAGTACCGCTCGGTCGAGCGGCATCTCGATGATGAAGGACATGCCGGGCCGAACGTCACGGATGCGCCAGCGCAGGGGCTCCTGTCCAGGAAACACGGTCGCTCCCCACGCGCCGCTGGTAAATGGACCATCGAGTTGGAAATGAGCGGGTGGATCGTCCCAGTTCTTTAAGTCGGTCCGCCAGCTCCAGGCGAACGACAGACTAACATCGGCTTCCACTGAATGCTCAAGTTGGCAGGCAATGTTCTTCATCATCAGAGAGGGACGTTCTAGTCTGGCGTGCGACTTGTACCACGGGCTGCTAACCTATGCTGACGCGTGATGTTGACGCGTGGCCTTCTTCACGACACTTTCACGCAAGATTCGGCGGACAGGAGCTGCGGCGAGGAACGTTGTGCGAAGAGGTTCATCAGGGTCGAACGAATTAGCAATCTTGAGGATGCATGCTTCGGCGCGCTCGCGATTCGTTTGCGCCGTTTTGTGTTCCTTTACGCGCTGGTACAACTGCCAAGCCGTGCCACAGACTTGCCAGGCTGCGAACAAAATTTCAAATCTATCGATAATTGCGAGAGCTTCCTGAATCGACTCGCGGGCACCTGGCAAATCGTTTTCGGCGATGGCCACTCTCGCCTGCAGATCCCACGCGAGCGCCTGCAGATACGGATCGCTGGTAGCCAGCGCGGACTTTAGAAGACCATCAGCCGGAGTGCGCGCGTTCACGACGTTTCCGGACAGGAGCCAGGCATTGCCCGATTCAAGGTCTGCCATCATACGCCACTCCCAATTCATGAAGAATTTTGCGTGCACATCAAGGTCTTGTACGTGCTTGAAATGTTCAAGTGCTTCAGAGTATTTCCGTTGCTGCAGCGCGAGATTTCCGGCGGCTATCTGATCAATCGAGTAGTACTGTGCGTCCGGAAATTCTCTCCCCTTGACATTATGGGCTGCTTGACAAATTTGCCTTGCACCCTCGAAGTCGAAAGCGATTGTGCGAAGCATGGTCTCGCGGAGAGTGAGTAGCCAATAAAGCGACATATTCTCGTCCGGAGAGGCTCTGCCGGCTTTAGTAATCTGCAACACTTTTCCAAGTTGCCCTTTGCGGAGAAAGATCATTGTCTCTGCGCTCAGTGCACCAAAGTGCGCCAGAAAGTTCACTACTTGACCCACCCCGGATACGCTGGCTTCGGATACGCCGCGTTCGCATAGATCCAATGCTTCTGTGTACTTGCCTTGAACCATTAAAATATGCGCATACACAATTCGCTGATAGGGATCCAACTCCGCGGGAGACAGACGAAGCAAAGTTTCGTAAGCGGACGTACACAGTTCAGCATTTGTATGGGTCCAGGAATCAAACACCAGGCGGAAACCTGCTGCCAGCATTTGTGTGAGCGCTAAACTTGGGGGATCGTTCACACTCATGCTGATTTTCACGGCCTCATCCATTGCCGCGACACCTTTTTCGGGATCAATGAAGCCCAGTGGATACATTGCGGAGGTTAACGCATGCATTTGAGCCGCTTTGAGGCCAGCTTGTTGCGCGCGTGCCGCGGCGGCCGCATACGCCTGGGCGGATTCTGTCAGAGCGCCCAAGGCGAAATGAGCATCGCCCATAAACTCAAGGATGCGAACCTCAATTTCGGCTCGAAGGGAAGGAGTAAGCTTCGGCACTAGTTCACGCGCATGGTGCAGTATCTCGACGCAATCGCGGTAAGCGAATCGCCTCACCGCATTCTCGGCCGCAAGTATCAGATAATGGATGGCCTGCTCGTAGTCGTGCCCTCCCTCGAAGTGCTGGGCGAGTTCCGTTGCCAGTTCCTGTTCGCAGGGATCGCAAAACGCTTTGAGCCTCTGAGCCAACAACAGATGTAATTTCGAGCGGGCGACTTCGGAAAGCCGACGATACAGAACCTCCCGATAAAGCGAATGACGGAAATCATAGTGCGCGGAAATCTGGCCGTTCGCCAACTTGTGAATTCCGGCGGCCTTTATAAATTGCAGCCTGTCGGCGAGTCCCTCGCAAGCTTCGTCAATGCTGCCACTTTCGAATTCGGCCGTAATGCTAAGCGCCCATACGGAGAAACGCTCTCCGGCCACACTGGCGCTTCTCAGAATGCACTGCTCTACGGCACTCAACTGCTGGAATTGCGCGTCTATGAGTTGATCCAATGTCTCCGGGACACTCGGGCCAACATCTTCAAGCGCCACACTGAGTGTCCATTTCCCATTAGCTTGTGCAATTACTCCCTTTTTCACCATATCCTGGAGGATGGTCACCATGAAAAGCGCGTTGCCGCCGGAGTGGTGGTAGATCAGCTTCGCAAATCGGGGGGGAAAGCCCCCGTCAACGAACTTGATGGCCAGATATTCGGCGACATCGGACTCTTCAAGCCGTTCAAGAGCAATTTCTTGACTCAGATTGTGGAGTACCAAATCCTGCTTCAGTGCTTTCAATGGACTCTGCGAAATGATGACATCAGCGGGGCGGTAGGTTCCCAACAACAGCAACTTCGCCGGCCCACGGCGGCGGGCCAGCGCGGAGATGAAATCAAGAGTGGACGGATCCACCCAATGGAGGTCTTCCAGGACAATGACGAGCGGATCTTGCGCTGTCAATGATTCCAAGGCCTCGCAAATTTCACGCACCATTCGTTCGCGCGTAGCTCCGAGTATTTCCTTTTGCAGCGCTTCCCTTTGTTCTGCCTTTACGAGCGAAGGGAACTGAATCAGCCACGTGGGGGCTTGTTTCGCCAGGGTATGGACCACGGGGCCGCCGCTCGCCTCGCGAACCCATTGGCCGAGCGCTTCCAGCACGGGATAGTACGCTTCCTTGCCGCCGAAACCCTCGACACACTGCCCGCGGACTACTCGCAGATTCGGACGGCGAGTAGCTGTTCGATGAAACTCATCAACCAGGGTTGTCTTTCCGACTCCCGCCTCTCCAGTGATGAAGATCACCTGCCGCTGAGCTTTCAGGGCCTGGCCGAAGTAGCCGTCCAGTTGGGCCATAGCGGCTTCGCGACCGACCATTTTCCGCTCGGCGCTGAGGCTCACGTCTGAGGGCGCACCAGCGCTCACTTCACTCACCGAGGCTACGAACTGATATCCCCTCCGCGGAAACGTTTCAATGAATTCAGGTTTGCCGTGACGATCACCCAAGGCCCTCCGGATTCCCAGGATATATTTCTTGATGACCTCTGGGTTTACATACGTTTCCGGCCAGAGAGCCCCGAGTATCTCATCCTGGGTTACGAGCCGATCCGCGTGCTCGACAAGGTAGCGCAGTACATCGAAAGCCTTTGGGGTGAGCGACATACGTTCTTCCCCGCGCCACAAGCAGTGGTTTACCGTATCAAGCCGGAATGGCTGGAATACCTTCATCTCCCGAACCCGCTTTGACCTTAAACGGAGTGACGCGGCCACAACTCGGTACGGTCTGTATCTTACGGCACCCATCCTGAGTTTGCACTCCCTTCTGCGGCCTACTAGGCCCGCCCCGAGGAAGAGCAACTCTGTCCCCCCTGTGGGCTCGCGTCACGAAAATTGGACCGAAAACGTCACCGAGGCGTCATGCCTTTTTTCTCCCGCACCCCCTACTCTGCGGTCGTCCTGCGCAGAACTTTCGTGATTCGGCTCGAGCGCGCATGGTCAGCTCCACCCGGGAGGTGAGCGCCGTGAATCTCAAAAAGATGCTCCGGATATCCATTAAGTTGGGACTATTTATTGCTTTCTCAAGCGCGGCAGTTTGGGCCAAGAACTTACCGCAAGAAAGCCCAAGCGTAACGATCTCTGTTTTCAACGATTCGGGCATTTCCTCCGAAATACTGAAGGAGGCAGAAAAGGTCTCGTCTCAAGTATTCGAAGAATCGGGAATACATGTTGACTGGGTCAATTGTTTCCCGGCGGAAGAGGCTCCCGGCGGCGAGGTAGCGTGCCGGCAGGCCGCTTTCCCACAGCATCTCCACCTGCGCATTGTGCGACGTTCTCTCAGTTTAAAAGACTCTACTTTAGGGATTTCCTATCTCTTGTCTGACGGGACTGGTTGTCAAGCCGACATCTTTTATGAAGGAATCGAAAAACTGCGCCACGAAACATTCGTGGACCCAGCAATCATTCTTGGGCACGTTGCAGCTCACGAGATTGGACACCTATTGCTGGGGAATAATTCACACTCACCATGGGGGATCATGCGTGCGCACTGGAACCTGGGGGAGTTGGCACGTGCCAACAAGGGCTTGCTGCTTTTTACTAAATCACAGTCGCACCGGATGACAGAGAAGCTCTGCGTGGCTGTCGCTGGAGGGAAATGGCCTTCAGCGAGCGGCACAGAACTCTCAGCAGCGGAGTAGAGTCCCCCCTTGTGCAACCCTGCCTGATTGCGCCACGGCCTTCCTCAAGAGAGTGAACTCCTCCTGGTGAGGCTATCGAATTCTCGCCGCCCTCATGGCTTAGCGTCACCAAAATTGGACCGAAATCGTCACCGGCACGTCACGCCCTCCATCGTTCCATTCTCATACTCTGCCCGTGCCGGTCGGCCTGCGGGCTTAAACCGGTAATCAATTTCAAGGAGGAATGCACTCGTGGTTTTCAAGAAGAATCTGTGGAAAGGCATTTGCCTGAAGAAAATCCTCGCGTTAAGTCCCCTCGCACTGGTGTTTGTGTACGGGTGCGCGGTTGCACGGGGTGACGACCCCCCGACTCCGCACACGCAACCAATCAATTACACGAACGTGATTCAAATTGGGCCACGCGACGGCGTGAAAGGCGACTTGGCTCCGGTTGTGCGCATCGTTTCGCCGCTGGCCGACTCCCGCGTGGCCCCTGGCGAATCCAGAACAGGGGAAGGTAACGGGAGCCCCAACGGCGCGGGCTTCGCTGTGAACTTGGAAGTGGTCACTCGCGACAAAACGGCTCTGCGCGTGAAGGAAGCGACCAACATCAGACACGTGGACGTCCTCAATGCCGGCGGGCTCAACCCTGACGCACCGGGGCTTTACGTCTTCTTCGATACTGACCTCATCACTCCGGATGGCAAAGTTCTGCCTAAATTCAACAATTTCGCCGGCGCATTCAACGTCGCTGGCACGGACGACACTCCCGGCGACGGCGTGACGACCTGGTTCGGCTGGCACGTGCTGGAGTCGGTGCCTGAGGATGTGGACCAGTTCACACTAACTGCCGCCTTTGTGGATGACGCAGGCCGGATCGGCATGGATCGGATCACACTGAAAGTGGATCGTTCCAGGTCTTCTGGCCAATCCCTTACGCCGGAGCCTTCCGCCGTGAGTGGCACCGAAGGCCTTCCGGGCGCGCCCGAAGTCACGATCATCGCGCCGCGCGTGCCAACCTCGATCGCGCACGGCGCGCAGGACAATACGCTCAACGCCACCAACGGTGCTCTGTTCTTCATTCAAGTCAGCGCCGTGGCTCAGGGCGACGCCGAGATTGGAGTCAGCGAGAATGGCATCCGCCAGGGCGTTGTGAATCCTACCGTTGGGCTCATCGCCGACGGTTCGCAGATCCCCAACCCAACCACGGGTGCTACGGGCGGGCCGAATCGCAACTTCCCGGGCCTCGAACTCACGTTCTCAGATCCCATCCGTCAGGCCAACGGCAACATCGTTCTTGCGGGAGTGAACCTCGCCCCGCTGTTCAATATTGCCGGTTCGGAGATTGACGCAAACGGCCGCATTCGCGTCACCGCGGACTGGGTGGTGGGTACAGCTCTCCTGGTGCCGGCCGACAAGAAGACGGTGACCATCACGGCCAAGGTCACGGACACGTTTGGACGCACTGGGGTCACCCGAGGCATCGTCACCATCAGTCCGTCTCAAAGCGGGCAGAACCTTACCCTCAACCCCTAGTCGCAGAAGCGTTGGGCAGACTTGGAGGGGCCTCGGTGGTCGAGGCCCCTTCAAGAAGATCTGATGTCTAAGGATGAATTCGATGGAGCCGGGGTTCGGCGTTTAGATATGCGACTCGCATTTGTAGTTCGACTTGGAAATGGCTCCCGGCCCGCCGACGACTTATTCGAAGGCTGGGTCGAGGAGGTTGATTCCTGCACCGAGCGACGATTCCGCTCGACCGAGGAGCTGCTGAAGTTTCTGGGGCAGCGTTTTGACTTGGTCGTGGCTTCAGCCGACAAGGCCCGAGCGGGTAACAGAAGCGAACAGGTCCCACCTAGGAAGAAGAGCTCCTGTAAGGAAAGAGGTTCGCCATGAACATCATACGCACTCGACTCTTTCGCACTTTCCTGCTGGTCACCTTGATCAGCTCGTATGTTTACCTAACGTATGGGAAAGAGCGTCCCTCAGTCGTTCACATCGTGCGCAACGTTGCATGGAATGACTTCATAACCCAGATCAAGTTCTTGCCAGACGACTCTCCGCAAGATTCGCTCGACAAAGAAATGCTCGTTATCCAGAAGTTTCTCAAAGCGCACGAGACCGAAGTGAGAGTCGGTATCTACGACCTCGAAGTGTTCAAGGCCATTGACCAGGCACGAGCTCGTCTACAGAAAGCCGATAGGGATCTGGAAACGCTACGAAACGAGCTGTCCTACAAGGAAGAGCAAGCAAAGCTGGGGAGGTAACCTATGAAATTCAGGACAGTCGTCATCTGCAGCAAATGTCAGCAGCCCATTGTCCCGGGAGAAGGCTTCGGCTACGTCTGCTTCAAGATTCCCGGCAAGGAGGGCTACCACTTCTTCCACCGCAGATTTCGTAGCGGGGACTGCTGGGAAGTCTACTTGAAGGAAGGTAAATCGGCATGAGGCGTACATTCACGGAGGAACCGAGGCGCGAGCTGACTGAACCAGAAGCTATCCGCCGCGCCCAGCATGGCGACGCTGCGGCTTTTGAATACCTGTACAAGGAGCACAGCAAGCGAGTGTACAGCGTCTGTTTACGAATGCTCAAGAATACACCTGACGCAGAGGACCTGACCCAACAGATATTTCTGCGGGTATTTCGCAAGATCGGCACATTCCGTGGTGATTCCTGCTTTTCGACCTGGCTGCACCGAGTGGCCGTCAACGCCGTGTTGATGCATCTGCGCCGGAAGAGAGCCCCTGAGATCCATCCTCACAGTTCAAATCAGGCTCCCGCAAATCTCGATGCTTCCAATGAATTCGGCACCAGCGACACTTCGATGCTAGGTGCAATTGAGCGGCTGAACCTCATGCGCGCGATTCGCAAGTTACCGGCCGGTTACAAACGGCTTTTCTTGTTGCATGACGTTATGGGATACCAACACAGTGAAATTGCGACCCTCGTTGGATGCTCGATTGGTTGCTTGAAGTCCCAGGTGCACAAGGCCCGTAAACGCCTGCAGCTGCTGCTGTATGGGGAACAAGGGCCAGCAGCACGCGATCTTGGCTCCGTTTCCGTTGAGGGCAGAGATGCGGCCGTCACCGAAATTGGACCGGAAAGATACCCGGACGTCACGTATCGATTAAGCACGACCGTCTAGCTTGTACGTGGGTAGGCGTCTTACCGCGACTAGACGAGATTCTAGTGAAAGCAATGCCACAAGGGTCTGTACCTATAGAGAAGGAGATTGCCAGCATGAATGCGATTGCGAAAGCGACACCGACGACAGCGGAGCTTGACGAACTCAAGATTCGCCTGAAGACGACATGGATGACGGGAGACTACGACGTTTTCTCCCGCTATATGGAAAAGGACGCGGAGTTGTTTTTCCAGCGGCTCGGCGTCACACCGGGGACGCGGCTGCTGGACGTGGGCTGCGGCGCCGGGCAACTGCCCCTGATTGCGGCCAGAGCTGGCACACGGGTAACTGGTTGTGACATTTCCACTTCCTGGGTCGAGAAAGCCCGTGCCCGCGCGGCCGCCGAGGGACTTGAGATCACCTTTGAAGAGGAGGACGCCGAATCGCTGCCATATGGAGATGGCCAGTTTGACGCAGTGGTCAGCTTGATCGGAGCGATGTTTGCGCCTCGACCTGATGTCGTCGCGGCCGAACTCATCCGCGTGTGCCGCCCAGGCGGAATGATTGCCATGGCGAATTGGACGCCCGGTGGGTTCGTTGGGCAAATGTTCAAAGTGATTTCCAACCATATCGCTCCGTCCGGCATGCCCGCGCCGGTCCTGTGGGGGGATGAAGCCACGGTTCGGGAGCGTCTGCATGAAGGAATTGCCGATCTGAAGTGCGCACTTCGCGTCTATCACTTTGACTATCCCTTCCCACCGGAAGCCGTAGTGGAATTCTATCGTACCACCTACGGTCCGATGTCACGCGCGTTCGCATCTCTCGACGCGGAAGGACAAGGGAAACTCCGGAGTGAGCTTGTCCGCCTGTGGTCCGGACACAACAAGGCGGATGGCAATGCCACTAAGGTCGACGCCGAATACCTTGAGGTCATTGCGACTCGGAGCGGGAGCATTTCGGACGTGCCACGGACCCCTGCTACTTGCAAAAAAAGAGGCTCCCTGAGTCGTCGTGCTGAATCTCTGGCTGCGCGAATCGAGGAAGGCGCTGCCGGCTTGGCTGCTTTTGCCGAAGGACTCACGGAAGCGGAGTGGCGTACAGCGGTGCCGGAAGGTGGAAAGCCCGGCCATTCGGTCGGCGTCATCGTGCACCATGTAGCCAGCGTCTACCCTATTGAAATTGATCTCGCGCGAGCAATCGCCAGCGGCAAGGCGGTTACGGACGTCACGTGGGAGGTTGTCGCGGAGTTGAATGCCAAGCATGCCCAGGACCAGGCGGAGGTAACGAAGGCCGCCGCGCTGGAACTCTTGCGCCGGAACAGTCGTGAGGCGGCCGCCGCAGTGCGCGCGTTCACGGATGACGAGTTGGACCGGGCGGCGTCCTTCTCGCTGAGCTTCGGCGCGCCTGTCACCGCGCAGTTCGTCGTTGAAGACCACGCACTACGGCACAGCTGGCACCACCTGGCGCGCGCTCGCACGGCCCTGGGCCGGTGACCCTCGCAGCCGGCCGTCACGGAAATTGGACCGGAAAGGCACGCGAACGTCACGTATCGATTGGCCTGCACAGTTTAGCTTCTACATGGGCCAGCGGTCTTGCTGCAGCTAGGCAAGATTTCAATCGAGGCGGTGAGTCGCCATGAAGTCTGTACCGACACGCGAAAGATCAGCGGCCCTTCTTAATCGAAAGACAAGGAGAAAGAAAGACGTGAACAACAATTGTGGCAAGAAGTTCTGGGGCGCTGGCATCCTTCGCGGATGGTTGGCGGCTCTCGCAGTTCTGGTTTTCTCCGGCACAGTCTATGCGCAAGAAAACCAAGACAAAAACGAAAGAATCAAGTTTGGCTCGATTCCAAGCCCGACGACACCAGACCGGATCACGCCACCGGTGGGAA
Organism: Acidobacteriota bacterium; assembly: GCA_003225315.1. Taxonomy (GTDB): domain Bacteria; phylum Acidobacteriota; class Terriglobia; order Acidiferrales; family UBA7541; genus Acidiferrum. The sequence continues at coordinate 32,047 of QHZD01000038.1, read as the reverse complement.
CCTCTGCATTCCTACTGGGTCACGGAGTCGGCACACAGGGATATGTTTGCCTGCCCAACCCAGCAGGCGGCGTATCCTGGACCGTCAACAATGCTCGCCCCGAAGCAACTCTCTTCACGCACATTTTCGGAGAAGCGGTACAGATCATCACTCACTTCCTGAGCCCGGTGGTGAATCCGAATGACGTCGGGCCGAAGCCGCCACGTTTCGGTGATGCAACCTGGCAGAGTTCTTTTGATAGCAGCCGGGTGTGGGCGCAAAAAAAAGATTTCATTACCGCGGGAACCGACGCAAGTTGCCCCAATGGCGGCGCGATTGACTGCCTGTTGCTGCAGGTGATCGGCTCTGATGAGGGACCTGCGGGCGGCAAATCGCTCACGAAGACGACTTTTATTCAGCGACTGAACACAAAAGGCGGATCTGCTCCGGCTAATCCGGCCACCGGCTGTTTGGCCTCCAACGACGTTGGTCATCAGGTGCTGGTGCCGTACAGCGCTGACTACTTCTTCTTCCGCAACGAACAGTAAAAACTTCCCGCTGTCACGGAAGGTTCGGAATGTGCACGCGAAGGCGCGCCAGGATCGGTGCTCTTCGCGTGCGCCCCGGTGGGCAGGCTAGATAGGACCCGCGATTGATTGTAAGCGCCAGTGCGCTTCGAGGAGACAGCACAGTGAAATCCAAAATTGCTTTAAATTTCTCTCGCCTCATTTTTCTCGGCTTTCTACTTGTCGCGGCTAGCACAAGGGCGCAAACCATAGGCTACCGGCAGACGAATCTGTCGTCGAACCTTCCGGACGTGGCCAACAATGTCACGCCAGACTTGATCAATCCCTGGGGAATTGCATTTCTCTCGGGGCAGCCATTTTTTATTGCGAACAACAAGTCTGGAAGTGTGACATCTCATGACGCCTCGGGTTCCAGCCTCGGGCTGCCTTTTTTCACAGTTCCGGACGCCGCCGGCACGGGTTTGGACAATCCGACCGGAATTGTCGCCGATCAGAATTCATTTTTTGGCGGTCCGTCGCTTGTCAGACCTTTCATCCTGGTCACCGAAGAGGGAACAATTCTCACCTGGGGCCCGGACGCTAATGGCAACCTTCCGCAGCACGCAACACCGCGTCGTCGTAGAGCAAGCGCGGTTTACAAGGGCGCGGCGATCCTAAACTCTGGGGTAACTCAACCAGTGGTAGCGGTCACGGATTTCCACAATGGATTCATCGAGACATTCCTTCCCGGATTCGCTGGAGTGGCACTGCCCGGTTCGTTTACGGATCCGAACCTCCCGGCGGGTTACGCGCCTTTCGGAATCCAGGTGGTTGGTCAAATAGTTGTCGTAACCTATGCGCTGCAGGACGCCGCTAAGCACGACCCGGTCATCGGACCCGGAAATGGCATCGTCAGCCTTTTCGACACCCAGGGTAACTTCCTAGAGCGATTTGCCACCGGAGGAGCACTAAACGCGCCGTGGGGAGTCACTGGGCTTGCCAGTGCTAATTTTGGGCCGTTCAGCAGTAAGATCTTGATCGGCAACTTTGGTGACGGGACCATCAATGCATTTGATCCGGTGACTGGAAATTTCGTCGGACAGCTGACCGACGGAGATGGAGTAGCGATAGTCGAGAGTGGTCTTCATGCGCTGGCTTTTCGATCTGACGGAGTTGGGGACCCGAACACGCTGTACTTCAGCGCGGGAGTCAATAGGGGGCAAGGTGGATTGTTCGGCGCCATCACCACGGGCCTGGTGAGCATAACTAGAATATTTGCTCCGACTACCCCGACAGACAGCAGCGCCAGGATCACAGCCAACGTCGCGGCCGCGCCTGGCAATTTCGGCAACCCGACTGGCACGGTCACATTTCTAGACGGGTCTATCTCGCTGGGAACCGCGCCATTAGTCAACGGATCAGCCGCCGTCGACGCCGTTCTCAGCGGCGTGCGTAGCCATAACATCGCCGCATCGTATACAGGAGACGCGGTTTTCTTAGCGAGCAGCGACAACATTGCGGTGCCAGTGACGGCTCTACCCACAATGCTGAATCTCGTGGCGCCCGCAAATGCCGCCCCCGGCTCGGCGGTGACGTTGACGGCGACCGTTAACTCGATGCAAGGAATACCCACCGGCCAGATTGTATTTCACGACGGAAACACGAGCTTGGGAACGGCTCCCCTGGACGGCACTGGTGTTGCCACGCTCAGGATCAACACTCTGAGCGCCGGTGCCAATTCTCTTACGGCGTCCTATACCGGAGATGACAAATTCGGAGCCAGCACGTCGGCGGCAGTAACCATTACTATAGCCAACGCCGATTTCTCCCTTGGTGCAGCCCCCATCAGCGCCACGGTCGTTGCCGGTCAGTCGACTCAATTCATGGTGACCGTGACTCCCGCCGGAGGCTTCGCGGACAACGTCACGTTCTCTTGCGCGCCAATTACTGGCATCACCTGCACCTTTAGTCCTGCGATCGTAACCCCTGCCAACGGAGCCGCGAGCACGACGTTGACGGTAACCACTTCCGCCAGCGTCCCACGCTATGGGCTTCTGCCGTTTTCCCTGATTGGTCCTGCAGCTCTTCTGTCCGCGCTCTTGCTGTTTGCTCTACTGCTCAGGCACGGTGCAAGCCTCCCTAGCGGCCGGGCTTCTCTTCTCACTGCCACGGCCGTTCTCGCCATCGCAGCGCTTTCGGTCACGCTCGCCGGTTGCGGGGGATACGGAAGCACCACGAACGCAAATCGAGGCACAGCCTCGGTCATGGTCACCGCTCAATCGGGAGCCATCTCACATACATCAACTGTTATGGTTACGGTGCAATAAATACCGTCACGGGATGCAACGAGATGATTGAATCATTCTTCTGGGCAAGCTGCATATTGGGGCAGGGATTGTACTGGTCCTTCTTCAGATCCCAAACCGAGACCGCGTCTGAAGAGTGCTGGACAGCGTGCATGTCGATTTTTGCCAGCAGGGAATTTGGCCTTTGAGTTCACCTCAGGAAAGTTCGAGACCGTATGAGACAAGCCTCACCGGAGCCACTATGAAAATCATTGGTATCTCCGGAAGCCTTCGAACCGCTTCCGTAAATACGAGTCTTCTAAGAGCAGCGGCGTCTTTAACGCCCTACAATGTGAAGCTCGTTATTTATGATGGGATTGGCAATCTTCCACATTTCAACCCCGAATTGGACACGGAGCCTCTGCCACTCGCCGTCACGGATTTCCGATCTCAATTGAAGAGCTCGGCCGGTGTAATCATCTCCAGTCCAGAATATGCGCACGGAATTCCAGGCGTGTTGAAGAACGCCTTGGACTGGCTCGTCGCTAGTGGTGAGCTTTACGAAAAGCCCATCGTGCTTTTCAACGCCTCACCTCGTGCCAGCTACGCGCAAGCCTCCCTCACGGAAACACTCACGGTGATGACCGCCAGACTCATTCCCGAAGCGTCCATCAACGTGACACAAGGGATGGGGGATGGTGCGCCGCACGTGAGCTCGAATGCAGATCTTCCTAAGCGAATCGAATGTGCCCTCGCCACTTTTGTCAAAGCGATTGGTCTAGCGTGTGCCGACTCGAGAGCGGCAGTCGGAGAACATTCGTAGGGTCAACGAAGTACTTCAGATTGCTCACATTGGTGATCTCGCTATGGGGCCTCGGAAGGTCAGGGTACCGCCTTTGGCTTGTACCTAAAACTCCGACAAAACAGGTCATTCCCGGATGGTCGACTACTCGTAACTTATCACCAGACCACGGACTGAATCCTGATAAATCGGGTTATCTGACATGTGGTTTTTCATTTGTCCGGTGAGGGTTATCAGGAGTCACAAAGCTGTTACGATCACCGCCCAGGCCGGAGGGCTCGATGCATCCAAAAACGGATGGCATTCTTGAAACGTCTTTGTACGTGAGCGATGTGCCTCGCTCAATTCGCTTTTACGAGCAGACTTTTGGGTTCAACGTCATCAGCGATTTCGGCGAGCGTGGTTGCGCTATGCGCGCGGGTACACGCCAGGTGCTGCTGCTGTTCAAGAAGGGAGCTTCGCGCGCGATCCAATCGCCTCATGACGGGAACGGCGAATTACACGTGGCGTTCGCCATCCCATCCGCTGAATTGGCCAACTGGGAGTCGTGGCTCCAAACGCGAGGAATCGCAGTGGAAGAGAAGCGGACGTGGGAATTGGGAGGCTGGAGCCTGTACTTTCGAGACCCGGATCGCCATTTAGTCGAACTCGCCACGCCGGGCACATGGTCGGCCTATTGAAGGACTTGTCCGGTCAACGTATGCCGAAGAGCGACGCACAATTGAGTCAGGTAACCGAACGCTCTTTCGGAGTCAACCGAAAGCGTGCTCGTGATGACCACAAATAGAGTTTCGCTCGGCGACTACATCTTCGCCCGTCGACTCAAGTCGTGTAAGAGGCGACGGTTCCCTAGACCGTTGTAACCCTGACGTGTTTTGAAAGTGGGTTAAATTGCATTCGTGCCCGTCACCGTGTGCAGGAGCTTGTGAGTTGGGCATGCTCACCCTCCAATTTTCTCTGTCAATTTCGGCAGTTTTGGAAGTTGCGTAACGTCGCGTGCAGTAGCAAATACCTCGGGCACAGTCCGCCAGGCTATTTTACATTCAAAATCCTCGCATGAAGCCTTCACGCACGAATTCAGGATGGGAACGATCTCCGAGACCGAGAGAGCGTCGAATCAGACGGTTTCGCGGACCGCCGTACTCGCATTGGGATAAATTGGGATAAAGGCTGTTGCGCCGTTTCGTCCGCCGTTTCTAACGGACACGCGCTAAGCCACAGCAACGAGTTAACTTAAGTTTGGCGGAGAGGGAGGGATTCGCTTCAGGCCTCGCGTTCGCGATCCGAGGATTGTAGCTTTTTCAAAGCCATAGCAGCCGAATGGGACTTACCCCAATGGCACATCTCATCCAATAACGGCCGCAGAGATTTTCCAAGGGAAGTGATTGTGTACATTACGCGAGGCGGTGTCTCGGGATAGACGGCACGCTCGACGATTCCTGCGGCTCGCAGGTCGCGAAGGTGACGGGCCAGCGAACGCTGCGTCATGCCTGGAATATTGCGTTTAATCTGCGAAAAGCGCTTGGTCCCCTCAAAGAGCTGTTCGAGGACTGCAGCTTTCCAACGCCCGCCGACAATGCGAGCGGTGGTTTCCACAGGGCAAAGCTCAGACTGCTGTCTCATCTGTTACTTGGTGCCATATTGTATACCACCTACGACTTCGTCGCCAAGTATTTGGATATAACCGCGAGCTGCAAGGATACATCTATACGGCACGCCCCAGCAGAGGCGAGCAGAAAGGACCAACCAGGTTCCGGGGAAATGCAAATGGGTTTCGATTACAGGGATTACAAGAATTCCCAGTCGAAAGAAGAAGAAGATGGCAGCAAGAGGCACGCTGCAACGCTTCGAGCGGCTTCGTTTGCTATGGCCGTTTTGATCCTAGCCGGGATAGCGGCAGGATGCTCGGGGGAAGCCAAGCAGGCCGCGCCAGCTCCGCCGCAAGTTAGCGTTGCGGAAGTTATATGCAAGCAATTGGGGGATATCGACGTGTTTACCGGACGCCTGGAAGCGGTCACGACGGTGGAGGTTCGTCCGCGGGTTTCAGGTTATTTGCAAAGTGTGCATTTCCAAGAAGGAGCGATCGTTCGGCAGGGCGACCTTCTATTCCAAATTGATCCGCGGCCGTTTCAGGCGGAAGTGGACCGCTTAAAGGGAGACTTGGCGCAGGCGAAAGCGCAACTCGCTAGAGCGCAGAGCGATTTCGAGCGGGCCGAGCGCCTTCACAATAATGACGGGATGTCCGCTGAGGAATACGATCGCCGAGCGGCGGTGCGGAACGAAACCGAAGCGCGAATTGCATCCACGGCTGCGGCGCTTCGAGGCGCGGAACTCAATTTGGAGTTCACGCGCGTTACAGCTCCCATTGCAGGCCGCGTAAGCCGGGCGGAGATCACCGCGGGGAATCTGGTGGAGAGTGGAGCAGCTCAGGTCAAACCACTGACGACCGTCGTTTCTCTCGACCCAATTTACGCCTTCTTCGATGTTGATGAGCAAACCTATTTGAAATATTCGAGGCTAGCGCAAACACAATCCAGCAGTTCCCGCGAACTGAGGAACGCCGTGTTTCTTGGATTGGCCGATGAAACGGATTTTCCGCACTCGGGCCGCGTGAACTTCGTGGACAACCAAGTGAGCACTTCGACGGGCACGATTCGCGTCCGCGGAACTTTCCCGAACAAGAATCTTGTTCTGACGCCGGGATTGTTTGCGCGACTCAAATTGCAAGGCTCGGGCAAGTATGCCGGCTGCCTTGCCAAAGACGAAGCCATTGTTACGGACTTGAACCAGAAGTATGTGCTGGCACTTGGGAAGGACAACAAGCTGGAGTATCGCGCCGTGAAACTGGGGCCGATGACGGAGGGGCTGCGCGTGGTTCGAGAAGGATTGCAGCCAGGAGATTCGATCGTCGTCAACGGTTTACAACGCGCGCGGCCGGGCGCGGTTGTGACGCCGGTTCGCGTCTCCATAACGAGTACGAGCAACGGTTCCACATCCGGCAGAGATTCCGCTGAGAGCAAAACCACTGCCTCCATCGTTCGCAATTCTTCAAACCCGTCCAGCCGCCGGGAATAGAAAACAGAGCCTGACAACAAGAGGAATCTCCTGTGAAGATTTCAAACTTTTTTATTGAACGCCCAATTTTTGCCGCGGTTAGTTCCATCGTGATCTTCGTGATCGGTGCGCTGGCGTATTTCCGGCTGCCGCTGAGCGAGTACCCCGAAGTAGTTCCGCCCACGGTGGTGGTGCGCACGACGTATCCCGGCGCGAATCCGACCGTGATTGCCGATACGGTCGCATCGCCGCTCGAACAGCAGATCAATGGCGTCGAAGGCATGCTGTACATGTTTTCGCAGGCGACGGCGGACGGCGTGATGACGCTGACGATTACGTTTGGCCTCGGCACGGATCTCGACAAGGCGCAAGTACAAGTTCAGAACCGAGTATCGCAGGCGCTTCCCCGCTTGCCGCAAGATGTGCAGCGGATCGGCGTGACAACAGAAAAAACTTCTCCGGACTTGCTGATGGTTGTGCACCTCGAATCTCCTGGCAACCGCTACAACATGTTGTATCTGGCGAATCTTGCGATTCTGCAGGTCAAGGATGAGTTGAACCGCATTCCCGGCGTTGGAAATGTGCAAGTTTTTGGCGCCGGCGATTTCAGCATGCGGGTCTGGCTGAATCCGAACCAGTTGGCGGCCCACAACCTGACCGCCACGGACGTTGTACAAGCGATTCGCGAGCAAAACGTTCAGGTTGCCGCAGGTGTGCTCGGCGCACCTCCCACAAATACGGGCAGCACTGCGTTTCAGTTGCTCGTGAACACACAGGGCCGTCTCACAACCGAGGAAGAGTTTGGCAACATCATCGTTCGAGCTGCAAAAGACGGGCAAATCACGCGTGTTCGCGACGTTGGCCCGGTCGAGCTCGGCTCAAGCACTTACGCCCTGCGAAGTCTTCTCGACAATAAGCCGGCGGCGGCTATTCCGATTTCTCAGCGGCCCGGTTCGAACGCTCTGGAGACGTCGCGCCAGGTCCGGGAAACAATGGAGCGCTTGAAGAAGAGTTTTCCCGATGGCGTTGACTACAGCATCGTTTACGACCCGACGGTGTTTGTGCGCGAGTCGATTCAGGCCGTCGGGCACACGTTTGTGGAAGCGCTGATTCTTGTGGTGATTGTGGTCTTGGTTTTCCTGCAGACGTGGCGGGCGTCCATTATTCCGCTTCTCGCGCTGCCCGTGTCGCTCGTCGGCACGTTCTCGGTGATGCTGGCGCTCGGGTTTTCGCTGAATACACTTTCGCTGTTTGGGCTGGTGCTGGCGATCGGCATCGTGGTGGACGACGCCATCGTTGTTGTAGAGAACGTCGAGCGCAACATTGCACTTGGACTGAAGCCTGTGGAAGCGACGGAGCGCGCGATGGAAGAAGTTAGCGGCCCGATCATTGCAATCGCCCTGGTGTTGTCCGCCGTGTTCATACCGACGGCGTTTATCGTTGGGCTTTCGGGCCAGTTCTACAAGCAATTTGCGCTGACGATTGCGATCTCGACGGTCATTTCGGCGTTTAACTCACTCACGCTGAGTCCCGCGCTAGCCGCTCTGCTACTCAAGCCGCACGGTGCGCCAAAAGACCGGCTAACGCGCGTCATTGATTTTGCATTTGGCTGGTTTTTCAGGATATTCAATCGCTTTTTTGGGCGAGCATCGACGGGCTACGGAAAATTCGTCACACACACGGTGCGAGCGAGTGCCATTGCGCTCGTAATCTACGGCGTGCTCATCGCCGTTACTGGCATAGGGTTTTCGAAAGTGCCGACGGGGTTTGTGCCGACTCAAGACAAGGGATATCTCGTTTCGTTCGCACAATTGCCCAACGGCGCCACTTTAGATCGAACGGAAGACGTCATCCGAAAGATGTCGAATATCGCTCTGAAACATCCGGGCGTCGAAAGCTCCGTCGCGTTCCCGGGCCTTTCCATCAACGGGTTTACGAACAGCCCGAATTCGGGAATCGTTTTTGTCACGCTAAAGCCGTCTGAAGAACGCAAATCAAAGGCGTTGTCCGCAAACCCGATCGCAGCCGATCTCAATCAGGAGTTTGGCTCGATACAAGAGGCGTTTATCGCCATTTTCCCTCCGCCGCCCGTGCAGGGCCTTGGGACAGTTGGAGGATTCAAACTCTACATCGAGGATCGCGGCGGCTCTGGGCTTGAATCGCTCTACGGCGAGACCAAATCCGCGTTGCAAAAGGGCAATCAAACGCCGGCACTTGCCGGATTGTTTTCCAGTTTCGACGTTAACGTGCCTCAAATCAATTCCCACGTGGATCGCGAAAAAGCGAAGACGTATGGAATCGATCTGAATAATGTTTTCGAAACCATGCAGGTGTATCTGGGGTCGCTGTACGTGAACGACTTCAACCGTTTTGGGCGTACATACCAAGTAAATGTCCAGGCGGAATCGCCGTACCGATTGCATCCGGAGGACATCGTTCAGCTAAAAACCAGAAATGCCGCTGGGCAGATGATTCCTCTCGGCGCCGTGGTCAGTGTCAAGCCGACATACGGGCCCGACCGCGTGATGCATTACAACGGCTTCCCCGCCGCCGAAATCAACGGGGCTCCCGCGCCGGGCTACAGCTCGGGGCAGTCGGAAGCGGCGATGAGTGAGCTTTTGGACTCGCAATTGCCAAACGGCATGAAGTTCGAATGGACGGAACTCACTTACCAAAAAATTCTTGCCGGAAATACGATGGTCTACATTTTTCCGCTTTCCGTTTTCCTCGTTTACTTAGTTCTCGCAGCCCAGTATGAAAGCTGGTCGCTTCCGCTAGTCGTTATTTTGATTGTTCCGATGACGCTGTTTTCCGCGATCGCGGGTGTCTGGCTGCTGCGCGGCGACAACAACGTCTTCACCCAGATCAGCTTGATCGTGCTTGTCGGCCTGGCCTGCAAGAACGCAATTCTGATTGTGGAGTTTGCCCGCGAAAAACAGAAGGAGGGCCTTAACCGCGTGGAGGCGGTTCTTGAAGCTTGCCGCCTGCGTTTGCGTCCTATTTTGATGACGTCCCTCGCCTTCACGATGGGCGTGATTCCCCTGATGCTTTCTTCGGGAGCCGGTTCGGAGATGCGACAGGCGATTGGGATTGCCGTTTTTTTCGGCATGCTCGGCGTTACGGCATTCGGTCTGGTGTTGACTCCTGTGTTTTACGTGGTCGTGCGGAAACTGGTAGAGGCGTGCGAAGAGAAAAAAGCGATCGTGGGTTCGCAACTTTCTTCCGCCAGTTCGGCGGGGGCTTAAGACATGCCAACGCAATTTAGGATTGGCGCACTCTTAACTTCGAGCACTCTCCTCGCAGGCTGCTCCCTCGGGCCGCATTACAAGGCGCCACAACCTGCGGCTGTGAAATTCCGTGGAGTGGATGGGAATCTTCTCTCGGAGGCGCCACTGGACGCGCGCTGGTGGGGTCAGTTTGAGGATCCCGTGCTCGATACCCTTATGGATCGCGCCCTCACCGCGAACAATACCATTCGCATCGCGCGGGCCCGGCTCGCGGAATCTCGCGCCGTCTTCGATGAGCGGAAATTGGATCGCGTGCCCACGGTAACGGTGGACGGGTCCTATCAATACACCAAGGAGCAGATTCCCGGTTTTGGAGATCAGCGGCAAGTGGTTAACACGTTCCGTTCGGGATTTGACGCCTTTTGGGAAGCGGATCTTTTTGGCAGAGTGCGACACAACGTGGCCGCGGCTCAAGCCAACAATCAAGCGGCGGAAGCCGATCTTCGAGACGTGCAAGTGAGCGTCGTTGCCGAGCTGGCGCGCAATTATTTCGAATTGCGGGGCGCGCAGTGGCAACTTGCGGTTGCTGAGCGAAGCCTTACGAACCAGCGCGAGACGTTGCGGCTCACACAGCTTCGCAGAGATGCGGGCGTCGGCGAGGAACAGGACGTAGCAAGCGCCGCGGCTCGCGTGGCTGCAATTGAGGCCAGCATTCCATCCATCGAATTTGAAATTACTCGCGCGCAATATCACATGGCCGTGCTGACTGGAACGCGGCCCGGGGAACTCAACGCAGATTTAACTCCGCGTGATTATCCGGCGATCGCAAAGGTTCTGCCCATCGGCGATCCCGGCGAATTGCTGAAGCGCCGGCCCGACGTACGCGCGGCGGAACGTAGACTCGCTGCGGCAACGGAACGTCAAGGAGTTGCTTCCGCGGGCCTGTTTCCGCAAGTCAGCGTCTCCGGTTTTGTGGGCTTCCTTGCCGGCAGGGGCACCACCTTCTTTACCGGCGATTCCAAAGCGTACTCGGTAACTCCAGGGCTGTCCTGGTCGGCGTTTGATTTGGGACGTGCGCGCGCTCGAGTTCACGGGTCCAGCGCGGTAACGGATGAAGCTCTAGCGACATATGAAGAAACCGTTCTGCGGGCACTCGAAGAAACAGAAAGTTCTTTTGCGAGCTATCACACTGAGCAAGCCCGGCTGATCAAACTGAACGACCAGGCGCGCGAGAGCAAGCGCGCGGCAGACATTGCGCGGCTTCGTTATCGCGAGGGCGTGATTGATTTTCTTTCGCTGCTGGATGCCGAGCGAACTCAGCTGCAAGCTGAGGATGCCGTCGCGCAAAGCGAACGAGACGTGTACGTCGCCGTCATCGCCGTGTATAAGGCTTTGGGCGGAGTGCCCGGATAAAGTTTCAAACCACGAAGTCGATCACTGTCACGACAGTGGGCCATTCTTAATCCGATCACCCGTTAGAACCAGGTTGCTAAAACCCGATTTGTTGGTTCTCAGACGGAATTGTCTTGAGCCAGCAACCGCCGAAACGTGGCGTTGTGATGGATCAATATTCGGGCGCCAGTCCCACTGCCCCTGATATCACGCAGGCGCCACAAACACCCCGAAACGTTAATCTTTTCCCTCGTTGTATTGGCAGGCTTGCTGGATTGGTACGCGTCGGCGCCTTAACTTAAGATGTCGACTATGCTTCTGCCGGTTTCATACTCCTGGCGCGGTCAGTTCAGCAATGAGGCGCTGAACGCCTTGCATGCCCAAGCTTTTGAGCGACCGATTCTCAATGATGACTGGTGGGCTCACGTGAACCGGTACAGCCTGGGATGGGTGTGCGCGAACGTCGAGGAGGTTCTTGTTGGATTCGTGAATGTCGGTTGGGATGGCGGAGTTCAAGCATTCATTATGGACACGATTGTGGCGCCAATTTGACTTAAGCCTTCCGCCCGTAGCCTGATCCAAACAAAACCGCCAGGCCAGGATTTTTGACTATCCGCCGTTACTACCAACAAATGATTGGTGTGCGGCTTAAGCCGCAGATGGGGGCTAGCCATGAAAGTAAATTTCCATTATCAAAAGGGCTATCTATACGAAGACCACGGCGCCTGGTACGTGCAATACCGCCAGCGAATCTCGCAAGCCGACGGATCCAGCGAGCTTAAGCGCGTCTCCAAGTATCTCGGCCGCTCGAATGACTTCTCCAATATTTTTGAAGTCGAGCAGTGTCGGGAATCCTTCATGCAAACCGTCAATCGCGATAGGCTCAGTGCAAATTCAAGGATCACGTTAACCGCCTTTGTCGAGGGAGCTTACTTGCCTTGGACCAAGGAAGAGCGTCGAGCGAGCACCAGCAAGGGGCATGAGGAAATCTGGATCAATTACCTCCGCAATCGTGTCGGGGAGCTTCGTTTGCGAGAATTCCGCACCGTGGACGCCAGCCGAATGTTACGCGCGATCGCGAAAGAGCGGGATCTTACGAAAACCACGTTGCAACACATCAAGTCAGTGCTCAGCACCATCTTCACCTTCGCCAAAAATGACGGAGCGTTCGATGGGGCAAATCCAGTTGATGGCGTCTTGATCCCCTGGGATGCCAGAGAACCGGGAGAGACGCATGCCTACGATCTCAGCCAAGTTCTCCAAATGCTCGATCGGCTCCCGCTCCTCGCAAAGAGTCTGGTGGCGACCGCGGCCTTTGTCGGGTTACGCCTAGGTGAGCTGCGTGGACTCGAGTGGACCGATTACACTGGCGCCGAATTGACGATCAACCGTTCGATTTGGAGATCTGTGGTCAACCCTCCGAAGACGCGTGCCAGCCGCAATTCCGTACCGGTAATTCCGGCTTTGGCCGAAATCTTAGACGAATACCGCAGGTCCGTAGGTAATCCGGAAACCGGTGTCGTTTTTCACTCCGGTAACAGGCTTCCGATCAACGCGGATAAAGTCGGGCGGCGGGTGATTCGGCTAACTCTTAAGGCTATTCATCTGCCGTGGTACGGATGGCACGCGTTCCGCCGAGGACTCGCCTCGAACTTGTATGCGATGGGAGCTCCGGATAAGGTGGTGCAACGCATCTTGCGCCACTCAAAACCACACGTTACCAAGGAACATTACATCAAAGTCTTTGATCGAACCATGGTGGAAGCCGTCGAAAGGATGCAGGCCCAGATCGAAGAATTAAGAAAGGCGAAGGGAGATCGCCAACAACTGGAGTTGAGATTTGACGATGGGCAACCAGCGACGACAGCATCCGAATGCTCAACTCCCAACGGTCTTTTGCACCTCTCGACGGTGAGGCCAGCAGATGGCCAGCAGATTTTTTCAAGTTACGTCGGAAGCAATTGAAATCGCGCTGTTGCGTGTACCTCCAAGATTCGATGTTAGAACAAGATACAGAATCTGGCGGAGAGGGGGGGATTCGAACCCCCGATAGAGGTTTTAGCCCCTACAACGGTTTAGCAAACCGCCGCATTCAGCCGCTCTGCCACCTCTCCGCGGACGGTTCGACCGAAAAAATCGGCCGACGGCCCTCAGTATATCATTAAAGGAAGATCGCAAACGGGGTCAGTTCTCCGAGCAGCCTTTATCTTCGGTTGACCATTTCATTTCTCTTTGCGTCTCATGAAGTGGGTCGGCTGCTGGGAGAGTTCCCTGGCGGTATGGGAAGTCTTTCCTTTCTCGCGTTTTGAACATAGAATGGCTTCAGGGGCTGGCTACACCTCCATGGAGGGTGCGGCTGACCCAATGGAGCCACCGGTTCCAGTAAGTCCCCTGCTTTGAAGCCCGAACCGCTAAAGTGGAGCAACCCTCCCGCGAAACATTTCGCCCCGGATGGGCGTATGTAGGGTAGAGGCAGCCGGACTGACATCTGTTCCCCTGCGGTTTGTTCGTTCTCAGCATCGCTTGAAGCGAAGTCCGCGGCGGACGTTTGAACTGGCGAGAATAGAGTGGTGAGTCGAAGGGGAATCGCATGAAGACGTGGCATAAAGTAGCGATTGGCGCGGGCGCTGTGGTAGTGCTGGGCGGAATTGTGCTGTTCAGCGTGAACCAGGCGCACAAGGGTGTGGTCACCGTACAAACGGCCAAAGTGGCCAACCAGGAGAGCCTGGTGTCGTTGGTGACGGCCTCGGGTGAGATCAAGCCGACAACCTATACGAACGTGACTGCCCAAGGATTCGGCAGGATCACCGCGATCCTTGTTAGAGAGGGCGACCATGTCAAGAAGGGCGACAAGTTGCTGCTGCAAGAAAACGTCCAGGCAAATGCGGACGTGCAAGCGCAGTCAGCGGCCGTTAATTCGATGGAGTCCGGAGTGCAGGCTGCGGAAGCCAGCTACAGGGCGGCGCAATCGGACTTGACCTCGCAACAGGCAAATCTGGAGCGGGCCAAGCTGGATTACGACCGCGGACAAGGTCTTTACAAGGACGGCTTGATTCCCAAGCAGGATTTCGATCAACGGAAAACGGCCTATGATGCGGCAACAGCTACGGTCGAATCGGCGCGCGCGCGTGTACTGTCCCTCAAGGCGCAATTGGAGCAGACGCGGTCGCAGGTGAATCAGGGCCGGGCGGTGGGGTTGCGTTTGAAGGATGTTTTGCAAAAGACAACGTACACCTCTCCGATCAATGGGATCGTGAGCTATTTGCCGGAGCGCGTGGGCGACTATGTTGTGCCCGGCATTCAGAATTCGAATGGCAGCTTCCTGATGACGCTTTCGGACATGTCCGTGGTGACGGCGGAAGTGAAAGTTGACGAGACGGACATCGTCAACGTAAAAATGGGTCAGGAAGCCGACGTGACGATCGACGCGGTGCCTGGGAAGATTTTCAAGGGCAAAGTAACCGAGATCGGGTCACAAGCCGTGCTGCGCAGTTCCGGACTCACCACCACGCAGACCACGACGAGTACGCAGGAAGCGAAGGATTTCAAAGTCGTCGTGACGCTGGCCAATCCCCCGGAGAATCTGCGGCCCGGTTTGTCGACCACCGCCAAGATCAAGACGGCGGAAAAGAAGAACGTAGTTGCGATTCCTATCCAGGCACTGGCGGTGCGGACGCGCAAGGATTTGGAAGAAGCGGCAAAGAATGCAAAGAAACAGAGCAGTTCCAGCGTGACACTGGCCGCGCCGCCACCCCCGGCGCCAGGCGATCCCAAAAAGGATGAAGTACAGGGCGTATTCGTAGTCAACGGAACTAAGGCGGTGTTTCTGCCCGTCGAGACCGGTATTGCCGGCGTGACCGATATTGAAATCACCAAGGGATTGAAAGCAGGCGATGAGATCGTCGTGGGCAGCTACAAAGCGCTGCGCACCCTGAAGCCGGAGGCGCAGGTGAAGGTGGACAACAGCGCACCGAAGAAGCAGGAAGATCAACAGAGCTGACGCGCAGCCAAGGACGAGGAGATTCGAATGCCTGTCGAGACACCAGCCGCAGATTCTTACCGGGAAGACCTGGTCAATTCCGGCCTAGTAATCAAGACCGAAGCGCTAGCCAAAGTATACGAAATGGGCGCTGAGCAGGTGCACGCGCTACGCGGTGTGGATGTGGAGATCCGCAAGGGCGAATATGTGGCCATCATGGGGCCATCCGGGTCGGGCAAATCGACGCTGATGAATTTGATCGGCTGCCTCGATTCGCCGAGCTCCGGAAGGTATTGGCTGGCGGGTAGACTCGTGAGCGAGCTGGATGATGATGAGCTCGCATACATTCGCAACAAAGAGATTGGCTTCGTGTTTCAAACTTTCAATCTATTGCCACGCGCGACAGCGCTGCACAACGTCGAATTGCCCCTGATCTACAACGGTACCCCGGCGGAAGAACGCATTGAAAAAGCGAAAAAAGCTCTGGAGCGCGTGGACCTGATGGACCGGATGAACCATAAGCCCAATGAGCTTTCCGGCGGCCAGAGGCAGCGTGTGGCCGTTGCGCGAGCGCTGGTCAACTCCCCGTCAATCGTCCTGGCGGACGAGCCGACCGGAAACCTCGATTCGAAAACCGGCGAAGAGATCATGACGCTCTTTGAGAACCTGTACCGGCAAGGGAATACCATCATTCTTGTGACTCACGAACACGACATTGCGCAACATGCGCACCGCATTATCCACATCCGTGACGGCAAGATCGCTTCCGATGAAGCGGTCGTCAAGAAATAAGCGGACAATTCGGCTCTTTTACTCCACCGAAAACTGAATAAAGTATTTTCACCGGCGAAAAGAAAGCCGCTCGCGCATGGGTGTCTTTGACTGCGTTTGAGATGCATCTGGAGCAGAAAGGAAGAGCCGAATGGCGACCGATACGGCAGTAGGAGCGCAATCTAAGAGCGAGGACGTGCTGAGTCTTGCCGCATACAAGGCGCGAAGTTACGTTCGAGGCGCGGGTGAACGCAGGGTGGGGCCTTCCGAAGCTGCGGTTGCTGCTCTTGCCGAACTCCACGAACCATTCCCACTTTCACCCTGCGACCCAATGGCCGTAATAAAAAGGCTCGACGAGATTGGCTCGGCAGCGACCGTGGCAACGACCGGCGGGCGTTACTTCGGTTTTGTGAATGGCGGAATGGTGCCGGCAGCGCTGGCCGCCAATTGGCTAGCGGGGGCGTGGAACCAGAATGCGGCATTGCGCGTGATGTCTCCAATCGCGGCGGAATTGGAGGAAGTTGTTCTGCGCTGGGTTTGTGAGGCGCTTGGATTACCACCGGAGTGCTCAGGAGGCCTGGTTACCTGCGCAACCATGGCTAATTTTACGGCGCTCGTCACGGCACGTCATGCGCTCTTGGCGCGTTCGGGATGGGATGTCGTGGCTGACGGGATGTTTGGCGCTCCGCCGATCGAGGTGGTCGTGGGCGGGGAAGTGCACGCGTCGATGCTTAAAGCATTGAATCTGGCGGGATTTGGAAGGAAACGCGTGACCATTGTCGAGGCCGATGGCCAGGGACGAATGCGTGCCGACAAATTGCCGCGCCTATCGGACCAAACGATTGTGTGCATACAGGCGGGCAATGTGAATACGGGAGCATTCGATCCTGCGGTAGAAGTCTGCAAAGCGGCTCGAGAACAAGGCGCCTGGGTGCACGTGGATGGCGCGTTCGGATTGTGGGCCAGAATCTCGCCCAAGTACGAACACTTGACGCAGGGATTCGATCAAGCCGACTCTTGGGCCACCGACGCGCATAAGTGGCCCAATGTCGGCTATGACAGCGGGATCGCCATCGTCAGAGATGGAACTGCGCTGCGTGCCTCGATGGGAATCACAGCGGCGTATCTCGAGCCTGGTTTACTCCGCGAGCCCATGCATCACACGCCGGAAGCCTCGAGGCGCGCGCGGGGCGTGGAGTCATGGGCGGCCTTGAAATCTCTCGGCCGCTCGGGACTACGTGCGCTAATTGAGCGAACGTGCGCCCACGCGCAACGGTTTGCTCAAGGGTTGAAAGAGAGCGATTTCGAGGTGCTGAATGACGTGGTGATCAACCAGGTGCTAGTGTCCTTTGGCCGCCCCGAAGTGACACGAGAAGTGATCCGGCGCATCCAGGAGGACGGAACTTGCTGGTGTGGGGGAACAGTGTGGCAAGGAAAGACCGCGATGCGGATCAGCGTATCCTCCTGGGCGACCACGGAGACGGACGTGAAACGCAGTCTACATGCGATTATCCGCATCGCGAACGACTGCCATTCTATGTAGATTGCCGCAAGAGTACAAGCCGCACGACATCCCGGAATTGTCCGAACAATCTAACGACTGGGCGCCACGCCTGGATTCTCAAATTCAGCCAGAGTTTGCACGGGGCTCAGATAGGTGCGCGATAGCCGGTCGTGCCAGGCGAGCTCGTCCTCGTCCCACATCACCCAAAGGAAGCCCAGGAAAAAAGTCCCGGCAGAAAGCATGTAGCCGGCGCTGCGCAGCAGCATTTGCCGGGGCGTGGGCGGTTCCCCGGAAAAGCTGACAACCTGCAATCCTCGCAGCATCATTCCCGGAGTCGTGCCACCGAAGCTGGTGAAGAGCGCAAAATATTGCAGATAGACAATGCCGAAAGTAGCGACGTACACTGCGGCGCTCAGCTTGCTCAGAGTGAATTGGCCGCCGAGAGAGCCGAAGAGCATCAGGAATCCACCATAGGCAAACAGCAGGCAGAAGAGATCGAGCAATCCCGCGAGTCGTCTGTCGTCAAGCGAAGCCAGCGGATGAAGACCGGGCAATGATTTTCTTTGGTCTTCCGCCACATGGGTTGGCGAGCCAGTTTCTGAATCGGGGGGTAAGGAAACATCAATCACCATTCGCGATTCTTCGGGTGTGCTCTTATTCGAAGAGCGGCCGATGGCGATCGTAAATGAAAAGTCGTCCTCAACGGGCGCCGAAGCGTCCGCAACTACGGCGGCAGTATGCGGCCGTGTCTTGCGGGAATGGTCATCAAAAGAGAATTGAGATTGAGCTTCGTTTGGCACAAACTTTTTGCGCCGCGTGCGATAAGTTTCGAGACATTGTGAGAGTTCACCACGCCAGCCAGCGTCTTTTTGTCCAGAATCATGCAAAACTGCAGGCCGGTTGAATTGATCGACGCCGTCGACGGCAATATTCGTATTCGAAGCGAGATCCACCCTTGTGGAGATGTCCGAGGATTCTTCCCAGACGGAAGGGCCCACGGAAAAGGACGAATCGCAAAAATTACAGGCGCGTACGCCCGACGGCAATACTGCGCCACACTGCGAGCAAGTTTTAGTCACCGGTTAGTTTTGCGCTGCGGACGCTTCCACTCCGGTGAGGAGGGAACATCTCAAGAATACCATTATCTTGAAATGTCAATCAGAAAAAATAGGCGGACGGTAGCGAAAGAAACAGCGTGCAGAGGGGGTGAAGGCCAGGAAAGACGTTTCAGGCGTCCATTTGCTGGGCGAGCATATCCCGGCTGAACGAGATGCGGCGCTCCAAGGCGACTGCGGCAAAGTACGCGCAGTGTCCTCGTTCTAATTCCGTCCAGACCTGCATGGAAGGAACAATCCGGGCGACTGTCGAGCGAAGGAAATTCAAGATCTTGAAATAAGCGCCGATCGCCTGGACGCTGTTGCGGTCTTCCGGCCGTTCCGGGCACAGCTGCAGAAGCTGCATTACTCGGTTGAAATCCTCGCCGGAAGCGAACTTTTGGATGCCCGTAACATCCTTCACTTCGGGCGAGAGAACCTGCTTCGAGGACGCGGCAATCAAAGAGCGGCAATAAGAGATGAAAAACTGCAGCAGGGCCGCCATCGAGATAACGAAAATGATAGCTGCCGTCATCGAGGCACCACCGCAAGGCGCGCAGGCACAAGCCGCGCTTCCTCAGGCACCCGCAGGAACGCAAACATCCATGTCGCAGGCAAAATGCAGCCAAGTAGCGGCGTTACGAAGTGCCAAACCGGCTGAAGGTTGGGGTACAAATTCCGGAGCGCATAATTCGCAGCGAAGGCGCTGAAATAGATGCCCAGTGCCAAGACAAGCTGAATCAAGCGAGTGCGGCTTTCCCGGAGCTTGAAGATAGCTCCCCAAAGGACATAGGTGAGGACGAGACCAACAAAGTAAAGGTTCTGCGACAGCTCAAACGCGAAATGCGTCAGCATCCGGTGCGTGGATTGGTTCACGATTTCGTAGGAGAACCACGCGGTGGCACCCAGCAGGAGAAATGCTCCCAGTCGCAAATAGCGTTCAGCCTTCATTTCATCAAAGACGAGGGAATACAAGCTAAGAAGGGCGAAATACAAACCGATGGTAAGCAAAGCATCGGAGTAAAAATAGAAGTACGCGTACTCCAGGGAGTCCACTCCAGAATGTCTAAGAACCGTGTAGCGACCAACGCTCACCAGGAACGAAAGCCCCATATACACATTCAGAAGGAAATAACGTCGGAAGGAACGGGTCCTGACCGCGCACACCACCACGCCCGCCTCAAGAAGGGTGCAGAGCAACCAAACAAAGCATTCGAAAGGACCGAGCACGTTTACCTTTCCACGCGCCCTGGTCCACGCCGAGTTAGCTTATTCGGCCGTGTTGAACTACTTCCAGGGCACCGGAGGAGCCGGCGCGCCGCCATTCTTCCAAGGTACTGGAGGTGCTGGTGCGCCGCCATTCTTCCAAGGCACCGGAGGAGCAGGTGCTCCACCGTTTGCCATGATCACGGAGCCGTCGCCATGTGCGACGACTACCGTTTTTAGGCTCATAGCCCCGACCAGAACGAGCATGGCGAGGAAAACAACCGTGAGTTTGCGTGACATTGTGCCTCCGAGGTAAGAAACAACCCCGGTGGCATTGTATTCCTTAGTGCAGCAATGTCAAGCAGCTCAGGATTTGAGCCTGTTGCGAAACGATACACACCCTCCCGTCCCATCGTTTCGATAAGCCTTCGCCTACCCGATAGGTGGGACAGTGTTCGATCCCACTGAGGATAGGTTTTACGACTGTTCGGGTCAACAGTACCCTAGTACTAACGATTATAGGACTGACTCTCCCGTCGGAGCAGGTGAAAGCTGGCTTGATTTTCGGGCGAGTTAGGCAGAGCGTGGTTGTTCTTCTCGGTCCGGCTAGCAATTCCACTTAGTTGATTCCATTTGCATCATCGAAGTTGGGCGTGTACACGTCCTGTACGCAATCGGGGCAACTCTCCCATGGCTCAGAACGCCTTGACACTTTTGCAGACGAATCCGTAGCATAAAGGGCTGCCTCATGCCGGCGTAGCTCAGTGGTAGAGCGAGGGTCTCATAATCCCTAGGCCGTGGGTTCGATTCCCCCCGCCGGCACCAATTCTGACCCTCCATGCATACGCCCAGCTATCTCGTGCCAAAATAGCCTCACATGATTCCAGCGGCTGTAGCTGAGGAACAGCTGCATGAATGATCGCTCTGAAGCTTCCTCCATTCTGCGCGAATCTTCGGTTACTGTATTTGTCAACTCCGTAGCTGGCGGAGGCCGCTCACGTTCTTGCCTTTCACCAATTCAGAAACTATTCGAATCATTCCACGTTGATGCGCAGTTTGTAATGACGAACTGTGCAGCGGAACTTGAGGCATCCGCACAGGACGCCATTTCGCATGGGCAGCGTACGCTCTTCGCGATGGGCGGTGACGGAACATTTCAGGCATTGGCGAATGCAACTTTCGGAGCACACGTGGTCTTGGGTGTTCTCCCTGTCGGAGGAGGAAACGATTTTGCCGCCGCACTCGGGTTGCCGGGCGATCCAGTTAGGGCGGAAGCAGTCCTGCGGGGCCATCCACGTTTTGTAGACCTTGCGAGAGTGCGAACGGCCGAGAGTCGAATGCGTTTGTATGCCGGTGGAGGAGGCATTGGACTAGACGCCCAGGCCGCGCGCTATGCGAGTGGCGCGTACAGCTGGCTTCCGGGACGCTTGCGTTATATCGCGTCAGCGCTGCGAGCGTTAGTGGGGTTCGCGGCTATCCCAGTGCGAGTCGACTTTCCGGACAGTGATATCCCTTCATGGGAGGCGAATGCGCTGCTGCTAGCAGCGCTGAATTCACCGAGCTACGGAGCTGGTGTCAGGCTGGCTCCCGAAGCGACAGTCGATGACGGTTGTCTGCACGTGGTTCTAATCGAAGACATCGGCGCCTTGGGAATTATGCGGCCTC
This sequence comes from Acidobacteriota bacterium, assembly GCA_003225315.1. Lineage (GTDB taxonomy): Bacteria > Acidobacteriota > Terriglobia > Acidiferrales > UBA7541 > Acidiferrum. Next base: position 10,583 of record QHZD01000038.1, on the reverse strand, counting down.
TGCCGCGATTGATGGGGAGTGGTGAACTTCGAACTTCGCGTGTGAAGCGCTGGCAGGTGAAGAAGGTGCGGCTTACAACGCATCAACCAACCGCGTTTCACGGAGATGGTGAGATCATTGGATCAACCCCGGTAGAAATCGAAGTTGTGCCCAGGGCCATCCAAATCTTGTCGCCTTCACAGCGTTAGGACATTCGCTGGCCTATGATGTGGCAAGAGCAGGGGCATTACTGAACCAGGTCTAATACCAGACCTGTGTATCGTCGCTGGAAGCCCGCGAACTGACCAAAGAAAGGAGACGTAATGTTGTTGAATACGTCGTGCGGGTTCAGGCGGTTCGTAATGTCGGTCGAATACACGCCAAGACGCGCCTTGTGAGTTTTGGAATGCTCCGTCCGCGGTATGTGGAATCCAAACTCGCGGTACAGCCTGACATCAAGCGAGAAATAAACAGGGAAACGCTGGCTATCGGGCACGCCGGCATAATTCTGAAGAACATCCACGTTTGAATAGGGCAGTCCGGAGTGCACATCTAGCACCGGGCTGATAACCATCTTCCACGGCAGACCGAAGAACCCCGAGGCCACAACGCGATGAGGAACATCCGAAGACACGATACCCGTGACATTCGGCCGGATTACCGGAATCTGGAAAGGTACAAGTGTGTCCGACAAAGTGTTGAGATCACCGCGCCCCCGGCTCCAGGTGTAGGACAAGCTCATGTCAGCGCGGTTACCAAACCGATAGTGGGCAGTAATGTCGGCCTGGCGATAGTTTGCAGTCCCCGTGTTCCTCACAGCTAATAAGCCGGTTCCGCTGGCCATATCGACTATCTGATCCAGAAGAAAGAGGTCCACGGTGTGGCTGTCAAGATAGCTGGCCCGCAGGTTGAGATTCTTTCGGAATTGGTGTTCCAGCACCACGTTCCAGCTAAATGTGCGAGGACTTGATCCAGGCTCGCGCGGGACGCCAGGCGTACTCGGCGGTGCGCCCGAAAGAAGATAGGTATTTACCAGGACTATGGGCTGTCCTATCAGCGCACCAGTAGAATCGAAGAAGCTAAGCATGCGCTCTTGATTGCTGGTGAAGTCTGCGGCCAGCAACGGGACATGGCCGTAGACCTCGGCGGCGCCGGCACGAATTACCGTGTTTCCCCCGTTCAGCGAATAGGCCGCGCCGATGCGGGGAGCAAACGCGGCAGTGCGACCGATGGATTGTGTGGTCAGGCGTGCGCCGTAGTTGATTGTCAAGTGACCGTTCAGCGTCCAGCGATCCTGGATAAACTCAGCCACCTCCGTATCCGTTGCGCTCAACAGGCCCGCGCCTTGAAAATCAATCCGCTCAGCGACTGAGCCATCCTGCGCGACCAAATCAATCGGATGGGAAATGCTGCTACCGTCATACTGACGATATAGGAGGTCGGCGCCAAATCTCACTTCATGGCTGCCATGCCAGGACTTCGCTGAAAGTTGATACGCGGGCAAAACTTCCAATTGGTTCGCCTTACGGTCCCAACGATTGAAGTAATTGCCGCCCCATCCTTCCGGCGAGATTTGCATGTCGGCAGGGCCCTGCCCATGGGCGTTACTGTCGAAAAAAGTGTACCGAACCATGGTGTTCAAGACTGCCCCAGAGACAAACTGATACGAATCGGAGAACCCGCCCGATACTCCGCTTCGGCCATAGCTCGTAGACGCGCTTTGGGGGATCAACGCATTGATGTTGGCGAAATCGAGCTCCATCGGGAAGGTGTTGACATTGAAATTCAACACGTGCCGAGGCGAAAGAATCACCTGAACGTTGGTGAGGGAAGTAAAGCTTCGCGTTTTGATCTCATTCACGGGAAACGACAACCCTCGCACAGGCTGTTTCCGCAATTCGTACGTAACCTCTTCGGAGAAATTCACCTTGTTCTTGATGAGCGGGCCACCGAACTCAAACCGCGGTGTCCAGTTGGCGAGTCCTACGAGGCTATCGTTTTTCCCGCGGAACGCCGGGATAAAATCGCGCAGCTTGTATTCCCATGTGCCGGATGGAGGCATCGTTTCGATGGTTGTCAGGCCACCTGTGAAGCCTCCGTACTGCGAACTCTCCGGCAAACTGTAAACGGTCATGGATTGAATGATGTCCACCGGAATGGGAATCGAGAAGCTTCCGGAAACAGGGTCCACGTTCTCCGCGGAGTCCACCACCAGCATCCCCTGGCTTTCTGCCTGGCCCTTGAACGTCAGCTTACCTGTGTGAGTTCGAACGACCCCTGGTATCAAAGAGAGAGCCTCAGTAAATTTCTGCGTCGGCAAAGGCAGGCTCTCCAATTGATCGGTGTTTACCGTTGCAGTGATCGCCACGTTCTGGGTGGCAATTTCGGCAGCTTCTCCCTGAACCTCAACCTGCTGATTGACGGAACTGATCTGCAGAACGATGTCTTTGACAAGGGCCTGGTTTGCGCCGAGCGTTATCGTTGTGGACCATGTTTTGAAGCCATCGGCACTCGCTTCTATTGTGTAGGTTCCCGCGGCTAGTTGCGTGAACTGGTAATGCCCTTCCGCATCGGTCGCCGTCGATTGCGGCGCTGGTCCAACGGACGGACTCGTCAGTTTTACCGTGACTCCAGGAAGAACGTTGGTTGCCCCCTCTCCGGATATGGCCGTGATCCTGCCAGAGATGGAGGCCCTGGAAGCAGTTGAATTTGTACCCTGTAACTGTCGAGCCACAGTCGGGAACGCGAACAAAATCAGCGCGATAGAAATCGCACAGAAAGCATTGGACACAATTCTTCGAGCGATTTTCATTGTGTTTGCAGTCAAAACTCCAAAGATGAAACTCCCACCCCAGACTGATGATTCGACGCCCTATGCCCCCTGGCAGTTGCGTGACATTTTTACAGGCGTATCCAAATTACCCACTGGTGCGCCAATACCGCACAGGAGCCCTTGCCAGCAGTAGGTCAGGCTGAACTACGGCATGTTCTTATGAAACACCTTGCGGCGAATATCCGGCCAGAATTCCTTCAGTTCGTTGTTCATTCCGTCATACAGAATCAGAAAACCAAAAGTGGACGCATTGCGCGAAGCCGTCCGATCCTCCGGTACGTGGTACACATTTGACATGGCGGCGGCCACGGCATTGCCAATCGATTCCGAGTAGTTGAAGTGATCGTGCCCTGAATCCGTTCGGCTGACAAAGAGCCGGTTGACGGCATGGTAGGCCCGACGAGCGAAACTCCCATTTCCCATCTGGTAGTACCTCGGATCTTCATGGAGCAAGCTCGGGAAGATCGCTGTCGTCATATAGGTGCCGATACTGTTGTCGGCAAACGATGCGCCGTAACGTTTTCCAAAGGCGTCCCACCCCTGTCCCCAAGCCTTGGGATCATTTCTCGCTTGTTCTACTCCAGCAAGGATGCCGTTGAACGGATACGCCCCCCAATCGAATACGCCAGCGGTAGCCAATCTGAATTTCTGTCCCGTGGTGAGAGGAGGAAGGTTGATGGCATTTTCGACGGTGCCGTAGTTAGGCAGAACCTCGAAGATGCGATCGTTAATCGTTCCTGTTTCTCTTTCCAGTTTACTCTTCCCGATTGTCTCTCCGGGTCTGTATTCCTTCCCATCTTTCTCATTTGCTGTTTGCGGATCAGACGGGACCGGGGTGGGCTGTTGAGTCTCTTCCTGCTGTGCCAACGCAGGCATGGCGGCGCTCAATAATCCAACTAGGAGCAAAAACACGATTTGGCGCTGCACCCCAATTTGTCTGATCATGACATCACCAATTGTCTCCCAGAGGGTTTGCTATTCCCGCAACAAAGGGATGACGACGTTCCACAGCGCCAGGTTCTCACTTAGATTCACTGCGCGAAGAAATGGTTTTACTCGAATATCGCCACGGGAAAGGTTGCGGCAAGCGTGACTCATAGCTTAAGCTGAGCGCACACACTTCAGCACGCTCGCTGGCATAGCTGACTGGCGGGAAGAAAGTGAATTCAGCTCTTTTTCTTGTCGATTTTCAAATTCAGGACGATGTCCTTGCGACTGTCGAAGCTGGAGACCGTGCGTGTAGGCGACTTGGCGCCCTCTTTTTCCGCGTGCAGTTCGTAATCCGCATTCGGGTCCAGTCCGCTGAACCGGTAGCTGCCGGTGTCATCCGTGTAACTGCTGCGGACGGAATTAGTGCGCACGTTTTTGAGAAAAACAACACTGCCGGAAAGAGGGCTATCGGACTTGTCAGACACCACGCCGCGGACCGTGCGGAGCTGAGCTTCGCGCTTCTTGTCCTGAGCAACCCCAACGCCCGCAAACACTGCGAGAATCAGTGCCAGACCACAGATGCGTCGCTGCACATTCATCCTTTGCCTCCCGCAGTTGGCTGCATACGGAACACTATGTTTTGCTCGTTTCCGCCGGTTTTTGCATCAATAGCGCGCGTCTGTTCTGAGTAACCCTTTGCGCGGACTACCATCTCATAGTCTGAGCCCTGAGGCACGCGGACTGCAAATTCCCCACGGGAGTTCGTGTAACTTTCCCACCGGAATTTCTTTTCTCCGGCCCGCCGGATGCGAAGTTCCACGCCCGGAAAAGAAAGCGCCTTCTCCGTAAACACGGTTCCGCGAATCAGGAAGTCATTTGCGTGGCTGTATCTTTGCTTGACTGGCTTGCCGGTTAAGGACGTGGGAGCCTGCGGAGTGGTTGCAGAACCAGGCGGCGGTGAGGCGGGTTCCTGAGCCTTCCCAAACGCTACGCTGAAGGAAGCGACAAGCGCTGCCGTGCAGAGAATCGAAATCCACTGCGGGCGCTGCATTCTGTTGCTCCTTACAAAGTTAGATGGCAGCACGGACACGGTAGGATGCCAGACGGCATGAGTCTTGCACTTACTCCTCGTCCTCTTCTTCATCTTCCTCGTCATCGTCGATCAGGTCGCCATTTTCCCCGGTCTTATCCTCTTCCTCTTCATCGTCCTCTTCGTCCAGGTCGTCGGAGATGAGATTCAGGTGGACGGGATGCGTCTGCGAAACCTCGAGCTCGGATTCGCATTCAGGGCAGCTCAGAATCTCGCCTTCTTCGACTTCGTCTTCGTCCACATCGATCTCGGCGGAACATTCAGGGCAACGGATCACGGCTCCACCCTCCGTAAAGTCGTTTGTAAAGTGGCGGTACGAGGACCGTGCCCGCCACTGTGCAGCGTATTATATACCGCGGGTATGAAGTCAACTCCCGTACGTGGCAGCACTGCTTTGAGCATCACCACTCCGCAAGTGGAAGGATCACCCGAATGGCCTCTTCCAGAGAATACCCCGAACGGCCAGTGGTTGGTATCGGGGGCGTGGTCATCGACCAGGGCCGCACGCTCCTGATTCGACGTGGCAGCGAACCGCTGCTTGGCGAATGGTCTATTCCTGGCGGAACTTTGGAGCTAGGCGAAAGTCTGCAAGAAGGCGTCGTTCGTGAATTGCTGGAAGAAACTGGAATCGAGGTTCGCGTCCTCGACCTGATCGAGGTGTTCGACCGAATTTTCCCCGAGGATGGCGCAACTGGCGCGGAGGCGAAACGAAAACCGCGATTCCACTTCGTTATCGTTGATTATCTTTGCGAACGGCTCGGCGGCGAGCCCCGCGCGGGCAGCGATGTCACCGATGTCGCGTTCGCGCGTGAAGAGGAACTCGCCAAATTTCACCTCACCGAAACCGCAACCCGCGTCCTGAGGAAAGCGTTCGCTATGGATCGCGCGCGACGAGCCGCCAAATGATGCGGCATACCATCAAGGGGCCTTGGCGATTTCAATGCTTCCGTTCGAATCTGTAAGCTGAAGCTGGCAGCCGCCCGGGCCGATCGTGCCGTTCATCGTATCGCCGCCGATGCTGCCCGTTGAAGTGACTGGCAACTCCGAGGAAATCCGGCCGAAAGACGTCCTGGCCGTGAGGTTGTAGCCCAAGCCTTCTGGAATGCGCACGCGGATGGATGAGAACGACGTCTTGAGCGAAATGTCCCGGCAACCGCTGGCCGGTCGCATGGTCGTCACAGAAATTGCTCCGTTCTGATTGTCCACGGTAATTCGCCCCCCCACAGTGTCCAGCGTAACGCCGGCGAATGAAGTGTTCACTCTGACTTCACCTTTAACGTTTCGTGCGGTCACGGAACCATTGCTGTTTTCCGCTGTTAGGCTCCCATTAATGCCTTCGGCCAGCACACTGCCGAAACTCGTCTTCGCAAATGCGTCTCCGCCAATGTCGGTGAGTGTAATTCCGCCGTTACCCGTAACCGCGCGAATTCCTTTTGGGATATTGGAAGCCTCGATAGCGCCAAAAGAAGACTTAAGCGTCACACTCCCACGCGCATCGCGCACTAGCACTTTGCCGTTGGAGGTTTCCGCGTCAAGCGCTCCGCTGATGGTGTCCAGCTCGATGTTGCCGAAGGAATCGCGAATCGTCACGGAAGCGCCCAGAGCCGACCTCCCGTTAACCCGTGCGTTGTTGGTGACGCAATTCACGCGGCCGCGCACGTCGGAAAAAGTGACGTTGCCAAAACTGTTGGTGATGTCTGCGGAACCGCCAATATTGGAGAATTCGACGTTGCCATTGTTGTCGCGGACCAGGAGGTCGCCGCGAATGTTGCGCGCCTCCACACTTCCGAAAGAAGTCGTGATGCTCGCCGAGGCGGCTTCAATCAACGAAACCGTCCCGTTGCCTCCGTTGACGGTCGCCGCGCCTTGAATGTTCCGCGTGGTGATGCTTCCAAACCGGTTGTGAACTTCAAGTGTGCCCTTTACGTCGGCAGCCTGCACCGAACCGTTGTTGTCATTGATGGTCACATTTCCCGCGGCGCCCGCGAGCTCGATGCTCCCGAATGAGTTGTACAGCCGGGCTCCGCCGGTATCGCGGACCATAAGCGACCCATGGCTATTCTCAATGTCCATTGCACCGTGAATGCGGCCGGCGTCCACGCTACCGAAGCTGTTGCGGACGTTCAGCGGAGCGTCCGAGGGCATCGCGATGTCGTAGTTGACCGAGTAAGAAGGACTCTTGCCAAGGCGGATGAATAAATGCTTTTCTTCCTCAGGGTAATTCGTCTTGATGCGCACGCCTTCTCCCGTCTGCTGCACATCAATCTGAATTTTTTGCGCGAAGGATTCCGCCTCGTCGCGCGTGCTGGCTTGCACGCGAATCGTCGCTGAGATTTTCACCTCCCTGCCGGGCTCGCCGTGGAGACGGACCTCGCCAAACTTGTGCTCGACGCGCACGGACTGCCCGGCGCCCAGCGTCACGCTCTTCTGAAAATCTTTCGTGACCTGCTCCTGAGCATTTGCGCCAAACATCGGCTCACCCGCGAGGAGCACGGAGAGCATGCCCGCAACTGGTGCGAGACGCAACAGTCCTCTCCGAAAAATGGACTGGGTGCGATTCATCGTTGTCTTGCCTCCAAGACTTCTTCCAGCGTGCGCTGCTTCTCCTGGTACATGGCCAGCAGTTGATAGCGCAGTTGCGCGTTCGAGGGATTCAATCCGGCTTGTGCCCGCAGATCCGCGATGGCGCTATCCAGCACTAGCAATTTCTCGCGGTAATTTGCGAGCAGTGGCGTCGCGGGATTGTCGAGTTGCGGCTTGGCCTCAGCGGCGAGCTTGTCAATCGCCCGCTCGTAGGCAGTTTCCGCGCTTTCCACTTCCTTGAGGGCTTTGCTTTTTAAGAGAGATTGGTCATCGGGATTTGGCTCAACAAAGCGCTGGCGATGTAAGATCCAGCCTCCTGAAACCGTCAGAATCAGAACGAGCGCGCCCGCCAGAGCCGTTTGCCATCCCAGCGAGATCTCAGGTAAGAACGAGAACCAACGGCGCAGCCCGGCACGTTGCGCTTTTTTCGTCGTTTCTTCCTCCAGCGCGCGTTCGATCCGTGGCCAAAACGAAGGACTATCCGAAGAATCGCGCAACTCTTCCGCTGCGACACTCAACGACTTCCAGGCGCGAACCTCTTCTTTACACACCGGGCAGGAGGCGGCATGTGCCTCAAGTGCCGCCCATTCGGCGGACGTGCCGTCCTCAAAAATCCTATCTCGATCGTTACAAGTGACATTCATCGCGGTTCACCGTGCCTACGCTGCGCTGCCGTGCGGCGGTTCCAGCATTTGGCGAAGACTTTTCTTCGCTTGAAAAAGCGTGTTCTTTGAAGCTGTCTCCGTCATCTCCAGCATCCCTGCAATCTCCGCATGACGAAAGCCTTCGACTTCGTATAACAGAAAAACATCGCGCTGGTGTTGCGTGAGCTCGGCCAGTGCGCGCTCCAGCGCCATGTGGAGTGTTGGGTGTGCTCCAGGCGCGCGCGGCTCAATTCCGGGTGACTCCTTGGAATCCTCGTTCGCGACTTCTTTCTTCCGCAACCGGCTGCGCCGAGCGTCGTAGCAGGTGTTAATGAGGATCCGGTACGTCCAGGTGACAAAACTCGATTGCCCACGAAAACCGGCGATACTGCGATGGATTTTCAAAAACGTCTCCTGCACGGCGTCTTCAGCGTCAACGGGATTGCCAAGAAGATTCCGCGCCAGGTTCTTCATGCGCGCGCCATGTATCGCATACAGACGTTCGTAAGCGCGCAGGTCGCCGGACCGGCAGGCAGCAGCCAGTGCGGCATCCTCGCTCTGCGCACCCTCGGCGGCTAGGTTGGGGCCGCCGACAAAGTGCTCGGAAGGTTCCACTCGCGTCCCCCATTCGCGCGGCACGGAAGAGATTCTAGCCTTCCAAGGCAGCGCAAGTCCCATTGTTCCCATTGCTGCCTCCTGAGGTATAGACGACAGGGAATGGTCAAATGTCAGGCATGTCCGCCAAAGGACGCTTGTGTCGGCAAACCCTTAGTTTCCGGCTGCCATCGATGATTTCCTTGACTTCTTCTACTGTCCTGATACCCTAGTTCGTAGGTAAACCTGCGTTATTTCCGCCCTGCCCGCCTGCTCCTGTTTCTGTGCCTAATGTTTTGGCACCTTGAAGACCCTTAGGAGAAAGGGGATTTGCTACAACGTAACTCCCTGTAAAATCAACACTTGCAGGAGTGCCCGCAAATGTTGATTCTAAACGACTTACATTAACACTAAGTTCTTTAGATGCAACATTTACAAGAAACTGGGGGGGAGGTCAGGCATTGCGTTTGGTCACAAAACGCCACGGGCGAGGGCAGTCTTCCACAGATCACATGGACCACTGACCGAATGACCGGTGCCGGGAAGGAAACGCCTGTCACAAATGCCCAAAGACTCCAACCATCGAATTCTGTATGATTTATCGAAAGCAGGGTGCCCGTCGATTCGCAGCTGATTTCTAAGCGGGGGAATGGGTCCAACCAGCCACCTCATCCCTTTCACCCTAAGGGTGCCCCTTTGGAGGTGTGAAGTGATCAAGTCTCAAGCCCATCGAAACCTCTGGCTTGTCTTGGCAGGGGCGGCCGTTTTAGCCGTAGCCGGCTGCTCGGACAAGGCCACTAACGAAACAGCTAGCGCTCCCCGGAAGCCCGCGGCAGCAAAACCTGCGGCTGCAAAGCCTGCCGTCGTGGCCAAAGCACCGGAGCCGGCAACGATGATCACCTTGCCGAAAGGCACGGCGATCAGCGCGGCGGCCAGGCAAACGCTAGCCACCGACAAGAACAAGGTCGGTGACACCTTTGCCGCCAGCCTCACCGAGCCGATCCAGGTGGATGGAAAGACGGTGATTCCCAAGGGTACCCAAGTCACCTGTCGCATAGTCAAGGTCAGAAAGAACGAACTGAAGGTGACGCTCGCTTCGGTGGTCATCCACGGGAAATCTTACCCGCTGGACTCCAATTCAATCACCGGACCGAAAACCCATGCCAAGAACGCCGACAAGTCCAAGGCGAACAAGGACGTAACCCTGCTCGCTGCCAAGAGCAAGTTGACGTTCAAGCTCGCCAAGCCGGCAACCATCCCCCTCAAGGGATAATCGGATAATTGCTAACCCCGGGCCCGGCCAACAAAAGTTGGCTGCGGTTCGGGGTTTTTCGTTCAATCCAGTAGCGAGCGGCACAGACTGAACTTCGGCTCCTGAAGAAACTGTTTTGCCGGGAGGCAGTTTCTGTTCATAACCACGTGAACTGCCGCGATGGCATCCGGTGGTTCCCTCCCATTACATATCTGATAAGCGTGGCTCAAAATTCTCTACGAACGCATATGTGAGCAACGCACCTAAGAGAAACAGTGCAATCAGGATTTCCACGAGGTTCCATACCCGGAGCGACAGAGCAATCCTTAGTACCGGCGGCTTCTCCCGTTCGAGCTTCAGCGAAAGAATAGATCGTGCGTTCAGCGCGAATGCGATTGCCAAAGTCCCGAGGATGAGAATGGGGCTATTGAAGAATTGCAAGCCAGGAGTGTCGTACCGCAGGCCGGACATCGTAATGAAATAAGTCGGTACCATCAACAGAAAAACCCCTACAATGTCGTTAGCACATGATATGTCCGCTTGATTAGCATGTGAAATGTCCGCTTTTGAGAGGCGGCTGGGTGTAGACCGCATTCCGGGAGGTTGCCGGGATGGTTTACACCAGGGTCGCCATGGAGCGGGCGATGAAAGTACAGGAAGTGATTTTGCGGGCCATCA
>QHZD01000037.1 GCA_003225315.1 Acidobacteriota bacterium | reverse complement strand
CCGTCGCTCGTAGCTTCTTCACGAACTGCGGCACCTGCTCCAACCGCCATTCGCTCAGAAACGGCCTCCCGTTCTCCAAACGAATGCAGCAGGTGAACACCTTCCGATGCAAATCGACTCCGATGTATCGCTTCTCGCTCATCTTCTCCTCCTGTGGTTCTCTTCCCTTACAGGTGGAGTAGACGTGTTCTGCGGCGGCCCCATTCTCCTATCCAAGGTCTCTTGCGAGCCTTACGGTGGCACCCGGCTACAGGTCTGACCAATCTCCTTTACGAGGTCGTCGCCTCAAAAACACGATGCAGCCTGTAACCTGTCTACTCCGAGAACTGTTTCCAGCTCCCGGAAGCCTACCGCCTCAGAAACTCAACATTCATGCCATCTCCTTTTGGCTCTTTCGTTCTACTTGAATTCACAGAATACGATTCGGGAGCCCAGTGGAAGGGTATATTCAGAAAATGAGCTTGTCGAGAAAGTCTTGAAACCCCAGATGGACTCGGTCATGCAAGGGGTGGCGCACCGGCCATGGCCAATGTCCGCAGGGCCGTGGGTGATGGCGCAGAGTTGGCACGACCTGCTCTTCGCACATTGGCCAGTGAATGCGGCTGTGATGCGCCCGCTCCTCCCGCCGCAATTGCAAGTCGACACCTTCGAAGGAAGCGCGTGGCTCGCGGTCGTTCCGTTTCGCATGACCGGTGTGCGGTTACGCGGGACGCCTGCGCTTCCATGGCTTTCGGCATTTCCTGAATTGAACGTCCGAACCTACGTGAAATGCGATGGCAAGCCCGGCGTGTGGTTTTTCAGCCTGGACGCAGGCAACGCGCTGGCGGTTGCGATTGCACGTGCGTGGTTTCACTTACCGTATTTTCACGCGCGAATGCGCTGCGCAAACCAGGACGGCTGGAATCACTACGACAGCGAGCGAACGCATCTCGGAGCGTCGTCTGCGTTGCTGAAGTGCCGATATCGCCCCATTGGCGAAGTGTTTTCCTCGCGACGTGGCACGCTGGAATATTTCCTAACCGAACGGTATTGCTTGTATACAACGGACGGACGCGGTCGAATCATTCGCGGGGGGATTCATCATCCGCCGTGGCAACTTCAGCGCGCCGAAGCGGAGCTTGCGCATAATTCGATGGCGGAGTCGTTGGGCGTTGCCCTGGCTTCGCGGCCTCTCCTCCATTTCGCTCGAAGACAGGACGTGCTGGTGTGGGCGCCACGGCTACGGACTGCGCCGAGAGGTCGCTCATCGCAAGGCTGACGTTGTAAATCTGCGTTTCAATACTGACTTCCGTGTCTTTCATCCACTTCTGGGCCGGCGATGGGCGCTTCTCGACGGGAGCACGGCGGCCTCTTTTTTCGCGATCGAGCGCATCGTCAATTTCGCCGAGGGAATCCATGGGCTGGAATTCGAGGAACGCGGGCAACGTAAGTCCCGAGTGGACCTGATAGACCATCCAGGGAGTTTCGACGTCGTTGGTTTCATGAATCCTGGCGCGCGCACGGAACGCATCGGAGAATTCGTCTTCGTAGCCTGGCCGGAGTTGAAAAATGGTGACGCGAACGTAGCGCGCTTTGGCGAGGTCGATCTTGTTGAGGTGATAGCTCAGGTCGTCGCGGCGGAAGGCCATGACCGTGCGCGTGGCCGTAACGAATTCCTGCAACTTTTGCTGGAGGCTGGCGATTTCCGGATAAGTGCTGAGCCCTTCGGCTACGTCCGTCCCCGCCTTTTCGATTTCCGCGAACGTATCGAATCCATCGAAGTAAAGCACATGCGGCGAACCTGTGGCGGACTGGAGGGCGAGCCAGTAGACCGGAATCTTTGCGTTCGCATAGCCGCGGGCAATATCTGATTCCGTTTGGGCGTAGGCCGCTTCCTTGCCGGGAATAAGATCCGCGCGATAGAGGAGAAGTGTGTTCGGAGTAACTCCAGTTTCCGGCGAAGGAGTGACCGTCTGGGCCCGCGCCGATAAGCCACCTGTCAGGAGGAAAAGCGTGCAAATGAAAATGTTCTCGGAACGCATGAAAACTCCCAAGCGTAGAAGTTGGCCAGGACTGTTTAGACTACCATTTGTGAAAGACAAAGAATGCGGCAATCACGATAAAAGCAAAACCGACGCCGTAATTCCACCTGAATTTGTCGCCGAGGTACGCCACGGAGAAAACTGGAAAGATCGAGAGAGTAATGATTTCCTGGATAGTCTTCAGTTGGGCGGCACTGAATTGATAAGAGCCGATGCGGTTCGCGGGCACCTGGAAACAGTATTCGAAGAAGGCGATCCCCCAACTCACTAGGATCACTTTCCAAAGCGCCTCGCCGCGGAATTTCAAGTGGCCGTACCACGCAAAGGTCATGAAGATGTTCGAGATGGTGAGCAATAGAATCGTTCGCATTCCAAGAGGGCTCCTCGCATGTCAGTGTAATACAGGCTTAAGACGAGTCAGAATTCACCTAAGTTGCGCGTCGCCATCGTTTAGTGCCAGATTCCACACAACTGTACTCTCGCCCCCTTTCACGCACCTGATTCCTTCCGCTAGTCTCGTTGTATACGTTGTGAAATTATTTGTTGACTGAACGCGGAATTTGAATACATTTCCGGAAGATTGAGAGGATCGTGTGCGTACCAGGTCATTCAGGCTCCCTGCAGCTTTTCTCGGATGGATATTCTTGCTCCCGGCCGGGGCACATGGCCAGGAGAAAATGGTCCTCGTAGAGACCGGGTCCAGCATGCCGGAACCGCTCTATAAAAGCTGGGCCGACGAATTTCACGCACAGCAGCCCTCCACGGACATTCGCTACATGGCCGTGGGAACAGCGGAGAGCGCCCGGAACATTCTTGCAGGCTCAGGTGATTTTGGCGGGGGCGATGCGCCGATTCCAGAAGCCCAGTTGCGCACTTCCGGCAAATCGATTCTTGAATTGCCAGCCGTTTTGATTGGGATTGTAATCATCTATGAGCTGCCAGACGTGAAGGGCGAACTCAAACTTACCGGGCCGGTGCTGGCCAACATTTTTCTGGGAAAAACCAAATCGTGGAACGATCCCGCGATCGCCAAGCTCAATCCGGACATGAAACTGTCGGAGCTTCCCATTCAAGTGCTTCATCGTAACGAGGGCAAGGGTTCCAACTACATTCTTTCCGACTACCTGGCGAAAGTGAGTCCTGAGTTTCTTGCCACGGCGGGACGCAGCGAATCGCCCAAATGGCCCGTGGGTCAAGCCTTCCAACGTTCGCAGGATTTGGTAGCCAAGCTGCGCAGCACGCCGGGCGCGATTGGATACACCGAACTCAACATTGCCGCCAGCTCGGCGGTCCGCATCGCCAGCATCAAGAATGCAGCGGGTGAATTCGTCAAGCCTTTGGCAAAGTCGATCGCGGCAGCCGCCAGCGAGAGCAAAATGAATAATGATTTCCGCGTTTCCCTGACAAATGCGCCCGGCAAAGAAAGCTACCCGATCAGCAGCTTCACGTGGCTTTATGTGCCGGCTGTCGCCAAGGAACCCCGCCGGGGCAGCTCCGTGGCCAGCTACTTGAAGTGGGTCTACACCAGCGGTCAAAAGATCGCCCAGGAAAAGGGCTACGCGATTCTGCCTCCCGAAGTCTTGGAGAAGGTCGCCCAGAAGGCCGCAACAATCCGCTGAACTAAGCTTCCAAAGCGGGAGGAACCGCGAGTCGATCTTCCTTCAACGCAAGAGGGTCTACCACGGCCTTACACGTTGAGCGTAAGCGAGACGAGATCCGTGCGCGCGGGCGGAGGAAGCGGCGGCATCTTCGAGCGGTCGACGGGATGATACAGCGTGTCGCGCTCGACTGGCAGGCGTCCTGCCGCGCGAATCAAGCGTTCCAATTCACTGCGCGGCGTGAACTCGGACGTTTTAGCGCCGGCGTCGTGATAAATTTTTTCTTCGACCACCGTGCCGTCGAGGTCGTTCGCGCCGAAGCGCAAGGCGATTTGCGCGACGCTGGGCGAAAGCATGATCCAGTACGCCTTGATGTGTTCAAAATTATCGAGCATCAACCGAGAAACAGCGATGTTGCGCAAATCGGCGTAGCCCGTAGGCTTCGGAATATGCGACAGCGCGGTGTTGTCCGGATGAAACGCCAGCGGAATAAACGCTACAAAGCCATGCGTTTCGTCCTGCAGCTCGCGCAGCTTGACGAGGTGGTCGACGCGCTCTTCTTCTGTTTCCACGTGCCCGTAAAGCATCGTGGCGTTCGAGCGCAGGCCAATTTCATGTGCCTGGCGCGCAATGTTGAGCCACATCTGCCCGCTGACCTTGTGGTCGCAAATAATCCGGCGCACCCGGGGATGAAAAATTTCCGCGCCGCCGCCGGGCAGGGAATCGATACCGGCTTCCTTTAGTTTGAGCAAAGTTTCTTTAGTCGACAGCTTCGCGATGCGGGCGAAGTAGCCCACTTCAACCATGGTGAACGCTTTCAGGTGCACGCCCGGGCAGCGCCGCTTCAGCCCGCGAATCATCTCCAGGAAATACTCAAACGGCAAATCCGGGTGCAAACCGCCGACGATGTGGAATTCCAATGCGCCTTCGCGGGCTCCCTGTTCGGCGCGGGCGTAAATTTCTTCCAGCGAAAAATTGTATGCGCCCGGCGCGTTGGGGTCGCGGCCAAACGCGCACAGTTTGCAATGAGCGACGCAAATATTTGTCGGATTGATGTGCCGGTTGACATTGAAATAGGTGACGTTGCCGTGTTTTTTCTCGCGAACGTGATTCGCGAGCCAGCCAACGGCGAGCAGGTCCGGCGAACGATACAGGCTGATGCCGTCGTCAAACGCAAGCCGCTCGCCGGCGAGAACTTTGTCCGCAATCGGCTTCAACCGCTGATCGGTGATGGTGAGTTCGCTCATTATGAATCCGTCGAAAGTTTCAAACGCGCCAAACCGCAGCCGCGGCGCCCCAGAACAGCAGAAACAACATACTAATATAGCCGTTCACCGCGAAAAACGCAGCGTCCAGCCTGCTGAGATCATCCGCTTTGACAAGGGAATGTTCGTACGCCAGCAGCGACGCGACGACTGCGATTCCCGCCCATGCCGGCCACGGCAAGCCGAAGCTTAACGCCAGCCAGGCCAGAAATGCGGTTACGCCGATGTGCATCATGCGCGCGATGCGCAGCGCTTTGGCAATCCCGAATCTCTTGGGCACGGAAAAGAGTCCGGCGTGCTGATCGTACTCGACATCCTGGCAGGCGTAGAGCACGTCGAACCCGCCAACCCACAGCGTAACCGCCGCACAAAGGATCAGCATGCGCGAATCGAGGCCGCCCGTAATGGCGATCCACGCTGCCGCCGGAGAGATACCAAGCGCAAATCCCAGAAAAAGATGCGACCAAGTGGTGAAGAGCTTGGTGAAGGAATAGAAAAATAGAATTGCGATAGCCAGCGGCGCCAGCTTCAGAGCGAGCGGGTTCAATTGCCAAGCCGCGATGAAAAATAATGCGACGGCAACAACCGTGAAGAGCCAAGCGAATTGCAGCGTGAGCGCGCCAGTCGGGAGCGCGCGCTGTTTCGTGCGTGGATTCTCGCGATCGAAGCGGAGATCGGCGATGCGGTTCATGGTCATCGCCGCGGAGCGCGCAGCAACCATAGCAACTATGATCCACAAGACTTGGCGAAGCGAAGGCCAGCCATGACGTGTCCAACGCGCGGCCAGTAGCGCTCCCGTCAGCGCGAAGGGAAGAGCAAACACGGAGTGCTCGAACTTGATCATTTCGAGGACGGTTTTGATGCGGCTGGCCATTTTTGAATTTCGTGCTGCTTCACGCTTCTGCTTTTTTCGCAGCCGGTGTGCCTGCCCAGCGATGCATCTGTTCCTGCGCCAATCCAATTTGCGCCAGGACGCGGCACACATATTGCTTCACAAGATCGTCGATCGTTTTCGGATGGTGATAAAACGCCGGCACTGCGGGCATGATCACCGCGCCGGCCTGCTGCGCTCGCAGCATGTTTTCCAAGTGCACGCGGTTGAACGGCGTATCGCGCACGCAAAGAACCAGCTTGCGGCCTTCTTTCAGCATCACGTCTGCCGCTCGCGAAACAAGGTCGTCGCTGATGCCGCCGGCAATCGTGCCCAGCGTCCCCATCGAGCACGGAATGATCACCATGGAGTCCACGGCGTAGCTGCCCGAGGCAATCGAAGCACCCACGTCTTTGTTCGGCAGGCCTTCGATCTTCGCGACTGGGTGTCCCAGAATGCGGCTGGGGAGCTGCTTCAAGTCACCGGAAGTAATGCCCAGCTCTTCCGCAAACAGCCGCTGGCCGGCTTCTGTGATCACCAAATGGACGCGGCCGACGCGCTGATCTTCTTCAAGTAACGCCAGCGTCTTCTGCGCCAGAATCGCCCCACTGGCGCCGGTCACACCCACGGTGACAATCTGTTTTTGTATTTCAGTCATGTTTTCTGTGCGGGTAGAATCAGTCTCGCAGCGGCGTTTCGGCAAGTCAAGCAAAGGCAATCGTCTTCTGCGATGATAGAATTCGCGGCAGCCGGAAAGTATGAATCAAAGCGAATTGCTGAAAATTCTGGAATCCGTGAAAGCGGGGGAACTCGCTCCGGGCAAGGCCATCGAGCGGCTGAAGCACTTGCCATTCGAGGATCTCGGCTTTGCCAAAGTAGATCATCACCGCGCGCTGCGGCAGGGTTTTGCCGAAGTCGTTCTCGGAAGAGGCAAGACGCCGCAACAAATCGCGGAAATTGTGCTCGCCATGCTGCGTAAGAAAGATTCGTGCCACAACATTTTGGTGACTCGCGCCGATAAAAAGATTTTTGCTGCCGTAAAACGTACCAGCGGAAAAGACGCGCGTAGCGCGAAGTTTCACGAATTGTCCGGCGTTATCAGCATCGAACGCAGCGACGAAATCACCGGCAAAGGAACCATTCTCGTCGTCTCCGCCGGCACCAGCGACATCCCCGTTGCCGAGGAAGCGCTTCTCACCGCGCGCATGATGGGCAACCGCGCAGAGCCTCTGTATGACGTCGGCGTGGCCGGCATTCATCGTTTGCTCGAACACCGTGAGAGCAAGCTGGCTCAGGCGCGTGTGATTATCTGCGTGGCTGGAATGGAAGGCGCTCTTCCCAGCGTCGTGGGCGGGCTCGTTGCCGTACCGGTGATCGCTGTGCCCACGAGCGTCGGCTACGGCGCCAGCTTCGGAGGCGTCGCCGCTCTGCTAGGCATGCTCAATTCTTGCGCCTCCAACGTCACTGTCGTCAACATCGACAACGGCTTCGGCGCGGCGTGCGTCGCCTCTTGCATCAACCGGCTCTAACAAGATTCTTTTCTTACTGCTTCAGCAAAACTTTCAGTACGCCGGGCCGCCGCGCGAAGCGAATGGCCGCTGGCGCGTCCAAGAGAGGAAATGTGCGCGCGACGAGCGGCGTCGGATCGAGTTTTCCAGACTGCAACAGCGCAATAGCCTTGCCGAACGGGCCGCAGCGCGAGCCGACGACAGTGATTTCCTTCACAACGATCGGCCAAGTTTCCACCGGCTCCGCACCGTGAAACGTGGACTTGAGCACAAGCGTACCGCGAGGCTCGGTAATGTGCTGTGCTAGCGCCAGGCCACTCGGCGAACCGGTAGCCTCGACTACCAGCCGGAAGTTTTCTGTAATCCGCTTCAGATCGGACGCATCGCCACGAACTTTCTTTGTTTGAATTTTAGCGCGGCGGGCGAGTGCCAACTTGTTTTCGTGCTTGCCGTACATCACCACGCGGGGGATGGCAGTGCGCAACACACGCGCGATCAACTGGGCGAGCTTGCCGTCGCCAAGAACGGCAGTGGAGCGAAATTCCTTCACATTCACTTGATCGAGGATTTCGCAAGCAGCGGCGAGCGGTTCGACGAACACCGCCTGCTCATCACTGAGGCCATCGGGCACGATGTGAAGATTTTCCAGCGGCAGTGTCAAGTATTTCGCGTAGGCCCCCGGATGGGCAATGATTCCGAGTACCGTTCGATGCGCGCAATGCGTCTTCAGTCCGCGGCGGCAAAAGCCGCAGATGGGACGCCGCCCGAGCGCCCTACAGGAAATATTGATTTCACCGCAAACACGCCGCCTCAGCCATTTATTTTTTTTCGCAGTCGAGGCGCCACGCAATTGTTCAACCGTGCCCACAAATTCGTGTCCGGGAACGCCGCGAAAATCGTAGTAGCCGTGGAGCAGTTCCACGTCGGTGTTACAAATTCCCGCCAGTCGCACCCGAACGAGTGCCCACCCCTGCCGGAGCTTCGGCAGCGGCCGCGATGTTGCTTTCAGCTTTCCATTTTTTACACGGAAGGAGAGCACGCTGCTGCCTAGCTAGTCCTATCTCTGTGGGAACGCGATTTTACCAGCAGAGCCCTCCGCCCAGGCGCCGCCATTTTCTCGATCAAATCGAATTTGGCTTCAAGCCGTACCAAACGGCGATCGACGTCCATGTAACCATCTGCAAGATCCTTCACTTGCACCGTCAGCGATTCCATCCGGTCTTCGATCAGAACGATTTTCCGGATGGCCGATACTGCATCTCGCGCCCAACTCACTTGCCATTCCTACGGCGCTTCAGAACGCGGTCAACGTAGGCGACGGTTTCGTCCAGGTTTTTGATCATTCGGTCGGCGGCTTGATTTGCCGCCTTGGCCATGTCGCGAAGTTCCTCTTCATTCTCCACAGGTAAGTCCAGGTACAAATCCACCGCGTCACGAACTTCTTGGGAGAAGGATTTTCCGCGCAGTTTCGCGCGGTGAGCGAGCCGCTGCTTCTGTACGGGATCCATATGAATAAGCGCTGTGGCCATGTCGTGCTCCTATATCACGCCTATATCATATCACGGGAGGAAGTCAATTGACGCAGTCCGGAGACGTGGGATGGCAAGGCCGTCCGTCTATTCGTACCGCAGAGCCACAATGGGATGAACGCGCATGGCGCGGCGCGCGGGAACGTAGGAAGCCGCCAATGCGACCGCGACCAGCAACACAGCTACACCAAGAAACGTCAATGGATCGTACACGCCCACGCCGAAGAGCAAACTCGTAAGGAAACGTGCCACAACAAACGCGCCCGCCAGTCCGAGCGCGACTCCGATCAGCGTCAATTTCAACGTCTGGCCCAGAATCATGCGCCGCACGGAAGTCAATTGCGCGCCCAGCGCCATGCGCACTCCAATCTCCTGTGTGCGCTGGCTCACCGTGTAGCTCATGACTCCATAAATCCCCACAGCCGCGAGCACGACCGCAAGCACCGCGAAAACCCCGACTAGCGTGGCCGAAAATCGTCTTGGAGAGATAGAGTCCGTGAGCAACCCGTCCATAGTCATTACGTGCGTTACCGGCAGATTCGAATCGGCTTTATGAATCACGTCTGTGACCGCAGCCGCCAGCGCTACCGGATCGGAAGCCGTCCGCACCACCACATACGGCGTCCACCCTCCCACGAAGTAAACGTCAAAGGTTGGCTCGGCATCCAGCCCAAACTGGTGCACGTTTCCCGTGACGCCAATGATGGTGCTCCAGCATGGTTTTGGATCGAGCGAGCAGAGGTTGATGCGCTTCCCGAGTGCGTCGCCGTTGGGCCAGAAACGCCGCTCCATCGTCTCGTTGATCACCGCTCTCGGCACTCTCCAGTCGTCCTCGGTAAACAACCGGCCCTTACGCAGGGGAATCCCCATGGTCGAAAAATAGCCAAGGCTCACGGTCCGGAATTGCACGATCGGCCGTGCTCCGGCATTCGGGATGGGCTGGTCCTCGATCACGAATCTGGACGCCTGGCGAAATTCCTTGCTTAAGGGCAAATCGTCGATGCCCGCGGCTTCCTTCACGCCCGGAAGAGCGCGGATGCGTTCCACGATTTGCTCAAATTGCAGGGACTGTTTTTGTCCAATCTGGATCCAGTCTTCCTGTGAAAGTTTGCTTGCCTGTGTAAAGGGCAGCGCCGCCTGTTGCACCTCTACCGTCAGGATATGGTCCACGCGAAAACCCGGATCCACTTCCAATAGATGTTGAAAACTCCGCAGCAGCAAGCCCGCGCCAATCAGCAGCACGAGCGCCATCGCGATCTCCGAGATCACCAGGACGTTGTGCGTCCGGCGATGCCCGGTTCCGCTTGTCCCTTTGCTCCCCTGCTTGAGGACTCCCGCGAGATTCGCCCGGAGTGTGCGCAGCGCCGGAAGCAGCCCGCAAATGATTCCGGTGGCCACGCATACCGCGGCGGTGAACCCCAGCACCTTGCTGTTCAGGCCGCTCTCTCGTAACACTCCCAGATCGGCGGGAACAAACGCCATCAGGAAGCGCAAACCGCCCACTGCCAGGATCAGCCCTAACGCGCCTCCCGCCAGCGATAGCAACATGCTTTCCGTGAGCAGTTGGCGTGATAACTGCCAGGAACTGGCGCCCAACGCGGTGCGCACCGCCACTTCCCGTTCCCTGCCCGCATTTCGCACCAGAAGGAGATTCACGATGTTCCCGCAAGCAATCAGCAGCACCAGGCCCACGGCCCCGGAAAGCACCAGCAGGATGCCTTGCAGTTTCGCTGCGGACGGATCTTCCATCGGTTCGACGAGCACCCCAAAGAACTTGTGCGAATCCGGATACTGAATGGTTTCCTGTTGATTCAGCCTGGCCATTTCGTCGCGCGCTTGCGCCAACGTGACGCCCGGTTTGAGCCGCGCCACACCGATGAAGGAGTGATGAACGTGCTCGGTCAAGTCATCTCCATACTGGCCAAAGGGCATCCAAAGGTCAGGCCAGCGCAGAAGGCGAAAATCTGCCGGCAACACTCCCGTTACCCTATAACGCTGGTTGTCGAGCGTGATCGTTCGTCCTACGACAGCGGGATCGCCTCCAAACCGGCTCTGCCAAAGGTGGTGACTCAAAATCACCACAGGAGAACTTCCTGCCCGGTCCTCTTCCTCAACGAAATAGTGGCCCGCCGCGAGGTGTATCCCCAGCAAGGGGAACAGTCCCGCACTTGCGTAACTCCCGAGCACGCGCTGTGGTTCTCCTTCACCAGTTAAATTAAATCCCTGGGAGATATGGGCATAGCCGCCCATTTCGGAAAAACTGGCGTTTTGCTGGCGCCAGTCCGCGTAGTCGCCCGGCGACAAGCCGGCGCGCGGAGCCTGTGGCGGATAGGTATTCCAGATTTGCACTAAGTTTCCCGGCTGAGGATAAGGCAGCGGGCGAAGCAGCACGTTTTCGACCACGCTGAAGATCGCCGTGTTCGCCCCGATTCCCAAGGCCAGCGTCAGCACCGCGACGGCCGTGAAGCCGGGATTCTTGCCCAGCGTGCGTATGCCGTAGCGGATATCTTGAAGCAAGCTTTCGATCAAATGATTCCTCGGCAATAAATTAAGGCGCTGTGTAACACGGGACTGGCTACATTACTCCGACTCTTTATTCGACGCAACATTGTGCTGGAGAGATTTCCGAAAATGAAGCCAAGCTCGGTCGAATCGGAGCTTAGTCGTGTCTCACAGAGCTTACTCTCTAATGCAGAGCGGCGGAGAGCGTTTTAATCAATAGCGATTCCTGTTCCGGAAACACCGTACGCAAGTCGAGGATGAGCCTGTCGTCTTCGACGCGGGCGATGACCGAGACGCCTCCAGGAGCGCGCCGCAGCCGCTGCTCGAGTCTCATCGCGGAGTAGCGGACGCTCGCAATCCGAATAATTTTCGTAGGGAGCGATTGCGAAGGCGTGGAGCCGCCACCCGCGAGAGAACTGCCATCGGCGATTTCGATTTCCACTTCGTCCAACGGAAGCTCGGGGCGGAGTTCGCGGAGGAAATTCTCCGCACGGCGTTTCAGTTCCTGAGGCGTCGCTCGAATCATTCGAATGGCGGGAACTTCGTCCCACGCCGCGCGAAGGTAGGCCCCAAGAGTCGCTTCCAGCACGGCGATGGTGAGTTTGTCCACCCGTAGCGCGCGAAACAGCGGATAGCGGCGCACACGAGCCACAAGCTCTTTTTTCCCGGCGATGATGCCTGCCTGCGGCCCGCCCAGAAGTTTGTCTCCGCTGAACATCACCAGCGAGACGCCCGCGTCGACGCTTTGCTTTACCGTGGGTTCGCTCACGCCGAATTCGGAAAGATCGACGAGACACCCCGAGCCGAGATCTTCCACGAGCGGCAGTCCGCTTCTCTGGCTGAGGGCAACGAGTTCTTCAATCGAAGGCTTATCGGTAAAACCGGTGACCTTGAAGTTCGAAGGATGCACGCGAAGCAGTACGCGCGTCTTCTCGTTGATAGCGCTTTCGTAGTCCGCGACGTGCGTGCGGTTCGTAGTGCCGACTTCGCGAAGGTTCGCGCCACTCTGCTCCATGATTTCCGGGATTCGAAATCCATCGCCAATTTCGATCAGTTCTCCGCGCGAGACGATCACTTCGCCGCCGCGCGCCAGCGCCGCAAGCGTCACTAGCACAGCCGCCGCGCAATTGTTCACCACAATTGCCGCTTCCGCACCAGTCAAGCGCGTAAGCAGTTCCGCGGTATGCACATCACGTTTCCCGCGCGCGCCTGCTTCGAGATCGTATTCTAGATTGCTGTACTGCGTGGCACTGCGGCGAAATTCGTCCAGGGCTGTTTCCGTAAGCGGCGCGCGGCCCAGATTCGTGTGCAGAATCACGCCCGTCGCGTTAATCACTGGCTGCAGCGACCGCGAGAGGATTCGTTCGACTTCGTTGCTGATGAGCTCTTCCACGGAAGCGGCATTCAGCCCCAACGCTGTCCAATTCGAATCACCCGCAATGCGTGAACGTAAGTCCGCCAGCACCGCGCGAGCAACCTCGACGACTAGGTTGCGGTCCACGCGTCTGGAAAGTGCCGCCAGCCTCGGCTGAGCGAGCAATTCGTCTATCGAGGGAATCTGCCGCAGCAATTCCGCCTGCTCCGCCGAAATCGTTCTCTTGCTCCCCGCGTCCATCGCCACATTTCAACACAGTGCAGGGCGGGGGGCAATGCCGTTAGTTCGTCCGTCGCGGTGCCGCGTGTGAACTGCCGCCCATTCCTTAGGTTGACGGTTCTCTTCCATGCTCTTAGCATGGAGGTTCGAGGTTTCTCCCCGCTCATGGCCACCATTGACGAAGAGTTGGCTACACTCGAAAAAGACATTCGACAGCTCAAGGTCGAATACGATCAGTATTTCGGCGGCGGACGGAAGCGGCCACCCACGGAAATCGAGTGGCGCATCGACATGATGGTCAAGCGCTATTCGGAACGCGGCGGCGAACTGAAGTTCGCGCAGCGTTTCCGCTTCAACAATCTGTCGCAGACTTACGCAAAATACAAAGACATCTTCCGGAAAAAAGTGAAACAGAAGGAAGAAGGCACGGTCCAGCGGCATTTTGGAGCCGCAGCGAAAGAAATCGAAGCGGCTCGCGCGAAGGAGCAACCCCAGGAAGAAGCGGCAGCCGTGGGCGTCGGAGGAAAATCCTTTCGCATGACGTGCTCGGAGCCGGAGCGCGAAACCGAGAAAGTCGATCAGTTGTACCAGGCGTTTTTACAAGCCAAGCAGACGGCCGGGGAAGCGACGGGAAAGCTATCGCGCTCCAGCTTCAACGAGTTTGTTCTGAAGAAAACGAAAGAGTTGCAAAAACAGAAGAATTGCCGCGACGTGGAATACGTCGTCGAAGTAGTCGAGGGTCAGGTCAAATTGAAGGCTCTCGTGAAATCGTAAATCCCTTCCCATCCCCCGCACGGTTTGTACTTCCCCTATTCCCGCGAGCCCCTTACACTGATCTGCTTTTCCCATTGTGGAGGCATTCATGGCGGTGCAGCGCGCGCTCATCAGCGTGTTCGATAAAACTGGAATCGTGCAATTCGCCAAGCGCTTGGCCGCGCTGAAGATCGAAATTCTCTCGACGGGCGGGACCGCCAAATTGCTTCGCGAAGCAGGAATCGAAGTGCGCGACGTTTCCGATTTCACCGGCTGGCCCGAAATGCTCGGCGGCCGCGTGAAGACTTTGCACCCCAAAGTGCACGGCGGACTGCTCTTTCGCCGCGGCCATGTGGAAGACCAAAAGCAGGCGACGGAACATGGAATTGCTCCCATCGACCTGGTGGTCGTGAATCTGTATCCGTTCGAAGCCACGGCGGCGAAAGCCGGACTCACCGCGGAAGAGTTGATCGAGAATATCGACATCGGCGGGCCAACGATGCTGCGCTCAGCAGCAAAGAATTTCGAGAGCGTCACAGTGGTCATGGACCCCGCGGACTTCGCTCGCGTTGCCACTGATCTGGAAAGCTCGGGGGAAACGACGCTGGCTACCCGGCTGGAGCTGGCGCGAAAGGTTTTCGCTACGACTTCTCAGTACGACGGCATGATTACCATGGAGCTGGAGCGACTGTCGGCTGTCTCTGGGCACGTTTCTCTCTCAGCGAAACCCGTGCTCCCGGAACGCGTGCACCTCGCTTTGCGCCGCCAGCAGGAATTGCGCTACGGAGAAAATCCCCACCAGGCCGCGGCGCTGTACGTGCCGGCGGGCCGCGCCCCGGAGGGTTTGGCCGCGGCCAAACAACTCCAAGGCAAGGAACTCTCCTACAACAATCTTGTCGATCTCGAAGCGGCGCGCAGCTTGGCGGCGGAGTTCAAGAGTCCCGCGGCGGTGATCATCAAGCACAACAATCCCTGCGGAACAGCGGAACAGTCAACTCTGGTCGACGCTTATTTGAAAGCGCTGGCCTGCGATCCCGTTTCGGCGTTCGGCGGCGTGTTGGCGTTCAACCGCGCGGTGGATGCCGCGACGGCCGAAGAAGTCACAAAGCTTTTCGCAGAATGCATCGCGGCGCCCGGTTTTGCGGACCGTGCCAAAGAGATTTTCGGTGCGAAGAAGAATCTGCGCTTGCTCGAATTGCCCGCCGGAGGCCTCAAGCCGGAACGCGAACTGCAGCTCAAATGCATCCTCGGCGGAATGCTCGTGCAGCAGCCGGACCTCGGCGAGATCAAGGACGATGATCTCCGCACGGTAACGAAACGCGCACCCAGCGCCGAAGAAATGCAAACGATGAGCTTCGCCTGGAAAGTGGCGAAGCATGTGAAGTCCAATGCCATCGTCTTTGCGAAAGCCGGCGCGACGCTCGGTGTCGGCGCGGGACAGATGAGCCGCGTCGACTCGGTGAAAATCGCCGTGATGAAGGCGCAATCTTCCTTGGCCGGTTCCGTGGTCGCCTCCGACGCGTTTTTCCCTTTTCCCGACGGAGTGGAAGAATCGGCCAAGGCCGGCGCCACCGCCGTAATCCAGCCCGGAGGCTCCGTCCGCGATGCCGATGTCGTGGCCGCCGCTGATCGCCTCGGCTTGGCGATGGTCTTCACCGGCATGCGCCACTTCCTGCACTAGACGCCGACAGTAGATCCTTTTACCCAAGCGCCGCATCCATTGAGTTGCAAGAGTCAGTTGCATGCATGAATTGAAGGCAATGATCGAAAACGCAAACCAGGAGGCGAAACGATGGCCGCCAATCGTGAAGGGATGAAAATTGTTTTGCAAGTCGGGGCCGAACTGCGCATTCGAAACAATGGCGACGTCGCCATGGACAATCCCGAACTGGAGCTGGCTGCAAACGACAGGGCAGCCGACGCGGTCCTCCTTTACCGCTTCGACGAGGACACGCGCGAGCACATCCTGCGGCGGTCGCAGACCACAAGCATGTGAAAGTTCACCGGGCCAACGATTGAAAATTGAGCCAGCTAGTTTCAACGTTTTGCCTCCAGTCTGCATCCTACCTGTGGGGGCGCCCAAGCTCTGGAAACGTCCAGGATTTCGCTTTTGACCGCGTTTCGGCCGCATGGGATAATTTACGTTTCTGGGGCTATGATGAACCTTCGACAGATTATTCTCTCCGTATTATTGACAGGCGCCTTCGCTGCGGCTGCCCTTGCGCAAGCGCCGCAAGAGCAGCTTATCGAGCCGAAAACGGTCCCTTCCGCAAACGACTCCGCGCGCGCCGATGCCTATTACAACTTCACGATGGGCCATATTTACGAGCAGCAGTACGAAGCGACCAGCAGCGCGGACTACGCCACCAAGGCGATCGAAGCCTACAAAAAAGCCTATGCGCTGGACCCGAAATCGCAGGTCATCGGCGAACGCCTGGCGGAGATGTATTGGAAGGCACAGCGGATTCACGATGCCGTAGCGGAAGCGCAGGAAATCCTGAAGCGCGACCCGGACAACGTGCAATCGCGGCGGCTCCTGGGTCGAATCTACTTGCGAAGTCTCGGCGACGTCAGCTCGAGTAACGGCCAACCGGAAACGGTGGCCAAGGCCATCGAGCAGTATCGCGAGATCAACCGGCTCGATCCTTCGGATGCCGAATCGGCGCTGTGGCTGGCGCGGCTCTACCGGCTCAAGAACGAACACGACAAGGCCGAACAGGTTCTGCGGAGCATCCTCAAGACGGATCCGGAGAACGAACCGGCTGTCGAGCAATTGACCCAGTTGCTGATGGATGAGGGCAAGTCCGTTGAAGCGGTCACTCTGCTCGAAGGCATCACGTCGCATTCTCCGTCGGCGGTGCTGCTGGATCTTCTCGGCGATGCCTACACGCAGACGCATGAGCTGGCGAAGGCTGAAGAGGCCTACCGCAAGGCCATGGAACTCGATCCGTCGGAGCCCAGCCACCAGCGCGGCCTGGGGCAAACCTTGCTGACGGAAGAGAAATATTTCGAGGCGCTGAAGGTTTACCAAAAACTTTCGGATGTGATGCCGGACGATTCCGACGTGTATCTGCGAATCGCGCAGATTTTCCGCGAACTGCACCAGCTCGACAAAGCCGAAGAAAACCTAGTCAAGGCGCGACAGTACGCGCCCGGCAGCCTGGAAGTCATGTACAACGAGGCGATGTTGTACCAGGCGCAGGGGCGTTACGAAGACGCCATCCGCGTTTTGTCGGACGCTGTGACCGGAATCAAGGGGCAGTCTCCCGCGGTGCCGTCGCGGCGTCGGTCGCTGGCCATTTTGTATCAGCAGCTCGGCCAGCTGTATCGCGATACGCAGAATTATCAGGCGGCAATTTATACGTTCGAAGAATTGGGGCATCTCGGCGAGGAAGAGGATCGCCGCGCGCGCATGATGATCATGGACACCTACCGCGCCGCGAAGGATTTGCCCAAAGCGTTGCAGACGGGCAAGGAAGCGCTGGCGAAATACCCGGCCGATCCTTCGATTCGAACGAGCCACGCCCTGTTGCTCGGCGAAAACGGACAAACGGACGACGCCGTCAAAATTTTGCGCGCCCAGCTTCACGGCGATACGAACGACCGCGAAACGTACCTGAACATTGCCCAGGTCTACGAGCGCGGCCGCCGTTACAAGGAAGCCGAGGAAGCCGCGCGCGCCGCGGAAGTCCTGCCGGGGCAGCCCCGCGAAAACGAAATGGTGTGGTTCCTGCTCGGCGCCATCTATGAGCGGCAGAAATTCTTCGACAAAGCCGAGGAACAGTTCAAGAAAGTTCTCGCGGTGAATCCGAAAAACGCCCCCGTCCTGAATTATTACGGCTACATGCTGGGCGACCTGGGGATACGGCTTGACGAAGCGGAGGCGCTCGTCCAGAAGGCGCTGAAGGAAGACCCCTTCAACGGGGCGTATCTCGACAGTCTCGGCTGGATTTATTTCAAAGAGAACAAGCTGGGCGCTTCGGAGAGCACGCTTCGCAAGGCCGTCGAGCGAGAAAGGCACGACGCGACGATTCATTCCCACCTCGGCGATCTTTATGCGAAGTTAGGCCGGGGCGACCTGGCCGCCGCGGAGTGGGAAAAATCGCTGGTGGAATGGCGGCGCTCGCTCCCCGCGGATTTGGAAACCGACAAGGTTGCCGAACTCGAAAAGAAGCTCTCACAGTCGAAGCGTCGCGTGGCCCAAAAGTCCACGACCAGCGTCGCGAAGCCTTAATCCAGCGCATGCCCGAAGTCCGCATTCCCGCGTTTGCAAAAATCAACCTGCGCCTGGATATCCTCGGGAAACGTGATGATGGTTTTCACGAGTTAAGGACCATTTTCCAAACGATCTCTTTGCATGACGACTTGCGGTTGCGCGCCTCACGCTCGCCGGAAATTGTACTGACCATCGAAGGCAACCAGCCGCTTTCCGCGGAAGCGCCCCAGAAAAATCTTGTCTATCGCGCCGTGGACGCGCTGCGCCGCGAACTGAAAATCAGCGGCGGAGTGGAAATTGCGCTCAAGAAAACGATTCCGGCGGGGCGGGGCCTCGGCGGCGGATCGAGCGACGCTGCCGCGGCGTTGCAGGGCTATCTGCGGCTCACAAAAAAGAAATTAGCGGCGGCACGGTTGCTGGAAATTGCCGCTTCTCTCGGCGCAGACGTTCCTTTTTTCCTGCTGGGCGGGCGAGCGCTCGGCGTAAACAAAGGTGACGAAATTTATCCTCTGCCGGACATTCGGAAGCTGCAGATTCTGGTTGTCTCGCCAAAGGACATTCATGTGCCGACCCCCGACGCCTACCGCTGGCTGGAGGCCAAACCGCTCGCGTTGACAAATTCGACGGGAACCTCTAAACTCTTTCAGTTCTGTGCTCTATCTTGGAGCTCGCAGGGAAGCGGCCTTTCTAATGATTTCGAGTGGCCGGTTTTCCAGCGGCATCCCCGGCTTGATCAAATCAAGCGGGAGTTGCTCCAAAGAGGAGCTGCAGAAGCCTCGCTGGCGGGTAGCGGTTCGGCGGTGTTTGGAGTTTTCCCGAGCCCAGCGATGGCGCGCCGAGCCGCTGTTGGGTTTCCGCACGATCAGACCTTCGTTTGCGAGACTCTCTCGCGCGACAGGTACGCTCGTCTGATGCGCACCGCAGAGTAGTCTGCGGGCGTGTCGTGGATTCTGCCTCAGCGTCTCTTCGTGTCCATACCGTTGTAGAAGATCTTTCCGGTTCCGTTGCATGCAAGTTGGTGTGACTACCGAGTGGTCACACGGAGCGCAAGCGTCGTGGACGACGACCGATTTAAGATTTTCTCTGGGACCGCGAATCCGGTACTGGCGGAGAGCATCTGCCGCCACTTGAATGTGCCGCTCGGCAAAGCCTTGCTGGGGCGCTTCAGCGATGGCGAGATTTATTTTCAGATTCTGGAAAACGTTCGCGGAGCGGACGTTTTTGTCGTGCAGCCGTGCCACGCTCCGGTGGACTGTCATCTGCTGGAACTGCTGCTGATGATCGACGCGTTCAAACGGGCGTCGGCTTGGCGGATTACCGCGGTGCTGCCGTACTACTGCTACGCGCGGCAGGACCGCAAAGACAAGCCGCGGGTTCCGATCTCCGCAAAGCTGGTAGCGGACTTATTGGAAACGGCGGGCGCGAGCCGGGCGCTGACTCTGGATTTGCACGCGCCGCAGATTCAGGGCTATTTCGATGTGCCCGTGGATCATTTATATGGTTCGCCGGTGCTGGTCGAACACTTCCGGCAGTTGAAGTTGCCGAACCTGACGGTGGTTTCGCCGGACGCGGGCGGCGTGGAGCGCGCGCGGTTTTTCGCAAAAAAGCTCGATGCGCCGCTGGCCATCGTTGACAAGCGCCGCGTGGATGTGGACGTAAGCGAAGTGATGAACCTGATCGGAGACGTTCGCGGACGCAGCGCGCTGGTGGTGGACGACATTATCGATACCGCGGGAACGCTGGTGAAGACTGCGGAGGCGTTGCTGAGAGAAGGCGCTACGCAAGTTTACGCGGCTTGCACGCATGCCGTGCTTTCCGGGCCGGCCATCGAGCGGATCGAGAAGTCAAGCATCAAGGAAATTGTGGCGACAGACTCCGTGCCGCTGAGCGAGGCAGCGAAAAAGATGGGCAAGATCAAGGTGTTGAGCGTGGCGGATTTGCTGGCGCGCGGGATTCGCTCGATTCACGAAGAGACTTCGATCAGCGAATTGTTTATTTGATTTGCAGGACAGACATTACTTGTCTGTCCTCTGAGAACTAGCAATAAGACAGGCACGAATGCCTGTCCCACAGGGAAGGGAAGAACGACATGGCACAGAAGGCAGAAAAGCCAGAAAAAATTGTGGTGGAAGGCGCGCCGCGCAGCTCGCGCGGCAAGAACGAGGCGCGGCGGCTACGCCAGACGGGCAAAGTGCCGGCGGTGTTGTATGGAGGCAAGGGCCAATCCATCACGCTGGCAGTGAACGCCAAGCAAGTCAGCGCGATTCTCCGCTCGGAAACCGGGCACAACACGCTGTTTCAGGTAGACCTTGGCGGCAAGCACGAGCCTGCCATCCTGAAGGATTGGCTGACGGATCCCATCACCGGAAAATTGCTGCACGTCGATCTTCTGCGCGTGGCCATGGACGTTCGGATGAAGGTGATGGTTCCCGTGCACACGTTTGGCGAGCCTGCGGGCGTGAAAGTGCAAGGCGGAGTTTTTGAAGTCGTGACGCGCGAAGTGGAAATCGAATGCTTGCCGGCGGACATTCCGACGGAGTTTAAGGTGGATGTCAGCGGATTGATGCTCAACCAGCAGTTGCGCGCTGGCGATTTGCCGATTGATACGACGAAACTCAAACTCTTGACCGAATCAGAACGCGTGCTGGCGCACGTCGTCATGCTCAAGGTCGAAGAAGAGAAGCCCGTCGAAGCCGTGGCTGCCGAAACAGCAACGCCGGCCGAGCCGGAAGTCATCAAGAAGGGCAAGAAGGAAGTGGAAGGCGAAGAAGGCGCCGAAGAAGAAGCCAAGCCCAAGGCGGAGAAGAGCGAAAAAAGCGACAAGGGCGAAAAGAAAAAGTAACGCGCGCCCCGCGATTCGCGGGCGGCTGGAAAAACGTCTATGCGGCTCATTGTGGGACTTGGGAATCCCGATCCGGAGTATCAGTGGACGCCGCATAACCTGGGTTTCATGGCGGTGGATGAACTGGCGAATCGCGGCGGGATTCGCGTGGAACGGCCCGAGGGCAAGGCGCTGGTGGGCCGGGGAAAGATTGCCGGGGAAGAAGTGATCCTGGCAAAGCCGCAGACGTACATGAATCTCAGCGGAATTTCCGTGAGGGATCTGCTGGGTAAGTACGAACTGGGCACGGACAATCTGCTGCTCATGTGGGACGAAGCGCAACTGCCGCTGGGCACGATTCGGATTCATCCGGACGGCAGCGCGGGAAGCCACAACGGCGCGAAGTCCGTGATCAGTTCGGTCGGGACTCAGGAATTTGCAAGGCTGCGGCTGGGTTGCGGGCCGGATCATCCGCTGAGCAGCCGCAAAGAATACGTGCTGCGGCCGATGAAAAAGGCGGAATTGGAAGTCGCCGCGCGAATGATCGGCGAGGCTGGAGACGCCGTGGAGATGATCCTGAGTCAGGGACTCGACGCGGCGATGACGAAGTACAACCGCCGGAAACCAGAAGAGCCGGAAGAAGCGGAGCAAGATTAGAAAGAGTTTTCTTTTCGTTTTGCGCGCATGGAAGAGATTGAAGCGACTCCGATTCGTTCGGGGTCAAAAGAAAAAGAGGTCATCATGGAAGAGCGTTATTACGATTTGGTTTTCATCGTGCGGCCGGCGACGCCGGAAGACGAGATCAAGAAGCTGCTCGCGGTCGTCGAACACACTTGCGCGGAAAAGGGCGGCAAGATCGAGAAGACCGAGCACTGGGGCACGCGGAAGCTGGCGTACCGCGTGGCCAAGCACCGCGAAGGAATTTACGTGCATCAGGAAATCCGCACCACGCACGGCGAATTGATCGCCGAGCTGGAGCGGCGCCTGCGCGTGCAGGACAACGTGATCAAGTACCAGACCGTTCGTCTGGATGAAGATTTGAAGCGCCAGAAAAAACTTTCACTGAAGCGCGAGAAGCGCGCGGCGCGGCGTCCGCGGCGAGCACCGGCTCCCGCTCCTGCGGCAGCGGCTCCGGAGCAGGCCGCTGCGACGAGCTAGGTCTGCGCGGCGAAAGATTTTTTTGTTTCCAGCAAAGTGACTCCGGTTTTACCGGAATCATAAAAGGTTTGTTACCGGCGAGGCCGGGGCGACGAGTGAAAGGGTGGAAGGTATGGCAGAGGAACCGAAACAAGCAACAGCGCCGGGAGGAGCTCCGCGGCGTGAAGGCGGCCACGGTGGCGGTCACGGCGGTCCGGGCGGCGGGCACGGTGGTCCGCGGCGCGAAGGCGGCCCGGGGGGAGGCGGTCCGGGCGGACCTGGGGGGCCCGGAGGCCGGCCCAGAGGCAAGCGCCAGTATTTCCGCAAGAAGAAGGTGTGCAAGTTCTGCGTCGAGAAGATGGACTTCATCGACTACAAGCGCGCGGACATCCTCTCGCAGTTCGTGCAGGAGCGCGGAAAGATACTGCCGCGGCGAATGACGGGCGTTTGCGCCAGGCACCAGCGCTGGCTGGGCGTGGCCATCAAGCGGGCGCGCAACATCGCGCTACTGCCATTCTCCGGAAGCGCGGCGGGCACGCAGGCGCCTCGCGTCGTGGTGCCGGGAGGAGCGGCCCACACCGCGCCGTCACATGGAACACCGGCACCGGCTGCAGCGCCGGTGGCCGAAGCGCCGAAGGCGTAAATCCCTGTTGGGCAAACACCCTCGGGGCAAGGAAACAGGAGCTTAGAGAGAAGACATGCAAATCATTCTTCAGGAAGACGTCGAAAAGCTGGGCCACCGCGGCGACGTGGTTACCGTAAAGCCGGGTTATGCGCGCAATTTTCTTTTGCCGAAAAAGCTTGCCGTTGAAGCGACCGCGGGAAACTTGAAAGCCATCGAGCGGATTCGCACTTCGCTGGCGAAAAAGACGGCCACGGAGCTGGAAGCCGCGCAAAAACAAGCCGAGTTGCTCAACGGGATTTCGCTGAAGTTCACGCGCAAGACCGGAGAGAACGACCAGATGTTCGGGTCGGTGACTTCCGCCGACATCGCGGAGGGGCTTGGGGCGCAGGGCTTCAAGATTGACAAGCGCCAGGCACAGCTTGGCGAGCCGATCAAGACCATCGGAGAATTTCCGGTGACCATCAAGGTGTTCCGCGACGTGACCGCGCAAATCAAAGTGACGGTCGAAAAAGAATCGTAGCGGTCACCTGAAAAGTAGCACTCGAAGTTGAGATTCTTCGGACCCCGATCCAATCGGGGTCCCTCAGAATGACACGTCTGAATTCTCAGTAAGTCTTTCTCATCAAAAAGTTCCTAAGAAGGGGCGTTCGCTGAGGCGGGCGCCCTACATTATTTTGAGGCTGGGCTGCGTCGTTACATGGTGAGGACGACGCGGAATTCGGCTTTGCCGCTCATCATGCGAGCGTAGGCTTCTGCGGCTTTTTCCAGCGGGAATTTTTCAATCATCGGGAGAACGCCGGTCATTTCGGCGAAGCGCAAGGTGTCTTCGGAATCCGTGGGAATGCCGGAAGGCCAGCCCTGGATTCTCCTTCGCCCCATGATGAGTTGAATCGGCGAAGCCTCGATCGGACCTTGCCCCGCGCCGACAACCAGCAGTGTCCCGTTTAAGGCCAGACCGCCGACGAGTTCGGACATCGATTTTGAATCCGGAGCAGTGGCCAAAATCACGCTTGCGCCGCCGAGCTTCTGAAGTTCTTCCGCGGCGTTGGTGGCTTTGCTGTCGATGTATACATGGGCGCCAAGTTTTTTCGCGAGAGCGGCATTTTGCGGGCCCCGGCCGACCGCGGCAACTCTGTATCCGAATTTGTTGGCAAACTGAATTCCGAGATGCCCAAGGCCGCCGATGCCTTGCACGGCAACGAGGTCGCCGGGCGACGCGCCACTGTGACGCAATGAGTTGAAGCTGGTGATTCCCGCGCAGAGCAGGGGACCGGCCTCTGCGGCATCCAGGCTCTCCGGAATCGCGGCGAGCGCTTCGACCGGGGCGATCATGTATTCCTGATAGCCGCCGTCATAACTGATTCCCGAAATTTTCAGGTTGCGGCAATTGGCGAAATCTCCGCGGCGGCACGGGAGGCACGTGCCGTCCTGGCCGCCGTGCCAGCCGACGCCGACGCGCTGGCCTTTTTTCCAGCCAGTGACGCCGGAGCCGACGTCGTCAATTACGCCGGCGACTTCGTGCCCGGGGGCGCGAGGATATTGAATGCCCGGCCAGTGTCCTTCCTTTACGAGGCTGTCGCTGTGGCAGATGCCGCAAGCCTGCACGCGAATGCGCACGTGCCCCGCCGATGGTTGCGGAATTTCACGTTCGACAATTTCAAAATCCGCGCCCGGCTTCGGCACCAATGCCACTTTCATTTTTGCCATCGAGACTCTCCGTTCTTTATATTCTGGATTTATGCACAGAACTTCGATGCGCGCTTCGCGCAAAGCGACACATTTTTCAATGCCGGAGGCCGTAAAAAACATTGTGCGGAAAAAGTCAAAAAGTTTTGCACACTTTCCGCAGTCTTGCACATGCATTCTAATTGACAGGCGTCTTTCTCCGGCGCACACTGCGCCAACATCACAAAGCAGCAAACAGGAACTGGTCGAGCCCATCGTAGTTATTCTCGCCACCTGAAATTTTTTGCCTGCCGCGTTTCCGTTTGCAAGCCAGTCTTGCGCGGCAAAAGAGCTTTGTGTTATTGTAGGCGAATATAAAGCGAACACTAATGCCCGCTGACGCCACACTCGAAAAACCCTTGCCGAATAATCTGGATGCCGAACGCTCTGTTCTTGGCGCGATTTTGCTGGATAACCACGCGCTGAACCCGGCGATCGAGCACCTGCGGCCGGAAGATTTCTTTCTGGACCAGCACCGGCGCGTTTTTACGCAGATGATCTCGCTGGGCGAAGGGCAGCAGGCCATCGACCTGGTGACACTGACCGAGGAGCTGAACCGCAAGGGCGAACTGGAAGCCTCCGGTGGCGCGCCGTACCTGGCGTCGCTCGCGGACGGCATGCCTCGCGTAACGAACATCGAGCACTACGCGCGCATCGTCAAGGAAAAGGCGATCCTGCGCAACCTGATTCACGCCACACACAACATCCAGCAGCGCGCGTTCGAGGGCGAGGACGGCGCCGACGCGATCCTGGACAACGCGGAGTCTTCGATTTTTGCGCTGGCAGAAGACCGCGTGCGCGCTGGGTTGCTTCCGATAAAGGACATCGTCCGCGACAATTTTGAGCGCCTGGAAAGAATTTTCCGTGAAGGCAAGAGCATCACGGGAATTCCCACGGGCTACATCGAGCTGGACAAGCTCACGTCCGGCCTGCAACCTTCGGAATTGCTAATTCTGGCGGCGCGGCCTTCGCAGGGAAAAACGGCGCTCGCGCTGAACCTGATGGAAAACATCGCCATTCGCGGCGGGCACCCGGTGGCCATGTTCAGCCTGGAAATGTCCAAGGAATCGCTGCTGCAACGCTTGGTGGCGTCCGTGGCGCAGATTGACGCGCACAAATTCCGCACCGGGCACCTAAGCAAAGAAGACTGGCGGCGGATGACGGAATCGCTGGGAACGATTTCGTCGGCGCCGCTATGGATCGACGACGCGGGGTCGATCAGCGTGCTGGAAATCGGCGCAAAAGCACGGCGGCTGAAGCGCGACAAAGGATTGTCCATGCTGGTGGTGGACTACCTCCAGCTCATCACCGCACGCGGACGCTTTGGAAACCGCCAGGAAGAAGTGTCCAGCATTTCGCGAGGGTTGAAGGGACTGGCGAAGGAACTGCAGATCCCCGTGCTGGTGCTCAGCCAGCTGACGCGCGCGCCGGAGCGCGACGAGCGCGGGCCTCAGCTATCGGATTTGCGCGAGTCCGGCGCCATCGAACAGGACGCGGACATGGTGATGTTCATCTACAGGCCGCATTTCTTCAAAGCGGGCGCGACGCCGGAAGAAAGGGAAGAGACAGAACTCCGGATCGCAAAGCAGCGGAATGGACCGACCGACATGGTGAAGTTCGTGTTCCGGAGCCGGTTTACGCGGTTTGAAGAGGCTGCACCGGACGCGTTCTCGCAATTTGCGCCAGACGACATGTAGTTGCTGCCACCGCGGCAGTTTGCCCACACTGGGCGGCTGAGTCGGCCGCATGACTGTTGGAGCCCATCCAAGAGGAAGAGCAGCGAGCGACCTCGTCAGCGCGTGGCATAGGTGCTGTACCCCCCTACCCCCCTATGAATTTGCATGAATGTCAAAGGAAAGGACTTACAAAAAGAGCATTTCGTAAGTGATTGATTCTAAAGAACGCGATTTTGGCTGTTTTGGACTAGCAAGGCCGAAATGACTGCCCTAAAAAGAAAAGCGGGAGCAAGCTCCCGCACTCCGAATGTAGTTTTCTACGAGATTAAGTTTACTGGCTAATGGAGGAAAGTCAAGGAAAAGTTAAGAAGGGAATAATGGAAAGATCCAAAGAGCATTCGGAACAGCAGGAAAGTTTTCCAGCAAAACTGTTTTAGCCGAACTCGGGAGGTGCGACTGCGAAAGGCCACCAGTTTGCAGTGTGAGAGGTATTGTCATTCAGGCGGCAGGCAAAGTGGGCGGCGGCGGGCCTAAGCGGCGCAGATGGCGTACACTAAATTTTTCGGAAGGCACATGGCAGGCACACGGAAGAGTTCCCGCAAAGAAGTGCGACGCCCGGTATGGGCGGAAGTTTCGCTTGGCGCGCTGGCGCAGAATCTGGAAGCGATCCGCAAGTACGTCAATCCGCCGCACGAAAAGCGCAAACCGGCGCGCAAGATTCTCTCCATCGTCAAGGGCAATGGCTACGGGCACGGCGGACCGGAAGTGGCCAAGGCGCTGGAGAAGGCCGGGTCGGACTGGTTTGGCGTTACGTGCACGGACGAGGGCATAGCGGTGCGCCAGAACGGCGTCCGCAAGCCGATCCTGGTGCTGACAAGTTTTGTGCTGGGAGAAGAATCGCCGCTGGTGGAGCATGACCTAACGGCAGTGGTTCATCGCTGCGAGCAACTGGAATTATTGAACCGGGCGGCCGCGCGCCGCGGCGGCAAGAAGCGCGTGCCATTCCACCTGAAGATCGATACGGGAATGAACCGTCTGGGCGTTTCTTCCACGGACATGGATTGCTTTGCGCGGCAATTGGGGAAGTGCAAGCATCTGCAGCTAACCGGAATTTTTTCACACTTTGCGTCGTCGGAAGTGTTTACGAACACCGCGGTTGGACAGCAGACGCGTGAGCAAGAAGAGCGATTTTACGCGGCGCTCGAACGCTTGCGCGCGCTGGGGATTGACCCAGGAATTGTGCACCTGGCGAACAGCGCGGCGATCGTGACGCGTCCGGAAACGTGGGCGGACATGGTGCGGCCCGGAGCGATTCTGTATGGCTACCATCCGGGTTACGATCCGCCGGAGAAACGCGAAGAAGCCGAGGCGCGTTTGCCGCTGAAGCCGGTGATGAGCCTTCGCGCGCGGATCATCAGCATTCGCACGGTGCCCGTCGGCGCGGGAGTCGGTTACAACGCGACGTTTGTGGCCAAGCGGCCGTCTCGCATCGGTGTTCTGGCCGCGGGGTACGGAGATGGAATCCATCGCTCGTTGGGAAACCGCGGGAATGTGCTGCTGCGTGGGAAGCTCGCGCCGATCGTCGGCATTATCTCGATGGATGTGACCATGATCGATGTGACAGAGATCGATGGCGCGGAAATCGGCGATGTGGCCACCATTCACGGTACGGATGGCAAAGCAATCCTGCCGGCAAATCGGGTGGCGCGCAGCATCGGGACGGTGACCTCGGACCTGCTTTGCGCGGTGAGCCAGCGCGTCCCGCGACTATACGTCCCATAATGGGAATGCCCTACTGGTTTCACCGAAAATCTACTGCGCCGAGTTGAAACTCACTTGACGCCGCAATATTGAGAGAGTATATAAACCTCGGCAGCGCGAAAAAAAAGCGTTGCACATCCCGCATCGGCCCTCTCCCAACCTCCGCTCCTGCGGGCTGGCTGTACTGATTTTGCAGTGAAAGATCCAAACTGTGAGGTCGTATGAGCCGGATGGGTAGTGAAGCGCAGCGGCGCACGCATTCTCCGGAATTGAAAATTTCACCTCAGGGCGAAGAAATTGGCGTGCGCGTGCGTCCTGGATGGAGATTGCGGCGAGGTTGGGATTTCTGGGCGGTTCGGGCGTTCCTCCTCGCGTGCACGGGAGCGGTGAGTTATACGGTGAAGCCGTTCGGACTCGGAGGAGTGCAGGCTGCCGGAGTGGGAGTTCTGATTGCGCTGGCGATTCTGTTTGCGGAATTACGATTGCGCCGGGCGGCCTTGGGTGGACTGCTGGGAGGGGCGTTTGGCGCGGTGCTCGGAGTGTTTGCGGCGTTGCTTGTAACCCTGGTGATTTCGCGCACCGATGAGCCCGAACCGACCAAATCTTTCCTCGAATTTGCAGCACTCTTTGGCTTTGGCTATTTGGGGCTGGTGCTTGGTTCGGGGCGAGGCGGAGAAGTGCACGTGAACGCGCTGGACGGGTTCTTTGGGAAGAAGTCCACTGCGGCGGAATCCATGAAACTTCTGGATACCAGCGTGTTGATCGACGGGCGGATTGCGGAGATATGCGAAGCGCAGTTCATGGAGGGCGTGCTTGCAGTGCCGCAATTTGTGCTGCATGAATTGCAAATGGTTGCGGATTCTTCGGATTCGCTGAAGAGGCAGCGAGGACGGCGCGGGCTGGAAGTGCTGCAAAGAATTCAGAAAATGCCGCAAGTGGAAGTGCGGATTCTGGAAGAGGATGCGCCTCATGGGGGGGACGTGGATCACAAACTGGTGGAGCTGGCGCGGCGTACGGGCGCAAAAATAGTTACCAACGACTTTAACTTGAACAAAGTGGCCACGGTGCAGGGCTTTTCGGTGCTGAACGTCAATCAATTGGCGCATGCGTTGAAGCCTGCGGTGCTTCCCGGCGAGCCCATGAAGGTTTTGATTCTGCGGGAAGGCAAGGAAGCGAATCAGGGCGTGGCGTATCTGGATGACGGAACGATGGTCGTGGTGGATGGCGCGCGGCGGTTGATCAACAAGGGCGTCGACATTGTTGTCACGTCGGTGCACCAGACCACGGCGGGAAAGATGATTTTTGGCCGGTTGGAAGAACGCGCGGAGCAGACGGCGCCTGCGTTGCGACATGCTGCCGGCGCGGGCCGCGGAGAGAGTAACGGCATGGCGCGTTCGGAAACAGGGAACCGGGCAGCAACGCCCAACCGTCTGCAGGAGCAGGGCGCGCTGGAGCGCCAGGCTAGCGTCGTCCTACCTGAACCCGACGCCAATTAGCCGATAGCGCGCCACACGCGGCAGCGGGCCAGTTTGAATTCTGAACCTAGTGTCACGATTCAGAAAATTCAAACTGACGCGCTGCGGCACACTCACCCAATTTCACCCCGCGCCCTCGCTTGAGGTACACTCTGAAGTTTGCGAGTCCACGCCCTGAAGCGTCCGGGCGGAATCGCTCCAAGCATGAGCCGAATCGCTGCCATTCTTCCCGCGGCCGGGATGGGAACACGCATGGGCGCGGAAACGCCCAAGCAGTTCCTGGAGCTGGACGGGGCGCCGATCGTGATCCTGAGCCTGCGGCGGATCGCGGCGTGCCCGCAGGTGACGGACATTATTGTGGCGACGCGGGCGGATGAAGTGGCGCGGCTCGAGGAGCGGATCAAAAAGGAAAAGTTCAAGCAGGCGGTGCGGGTGGTGAAAGGCGGCGATTCGCGGCAAGACTCGGTGGCCGCGGCGTTGCGCGAAGTGGCGAACGGAACGGAAATCGTGCTGGTGCATGACGCGGTACGGCCGTTCGTGACGCCGGAGCAGGTTGCGCGAGTGATAGAAGAAGCGCGGCGATGCGAGGCTGCGATTTTGGGCATCCCGGCAATGGATACTGTCAAAGAAGTGAAGCGCGCCAGCCTGCCGGAGGATGTGGCGTTGATTACGGGAACGGTGCCGCGCGAGCGCGTGGTGCTGGCGCAGACGCCGCAGGCGTTTTCGACGAAACTCTTGAAAGAAGCGTTTGCGCGTGCCGAGACGGATGGAGTCAATGCGTCGGATGAGGCGGGACTTGTGGAGCGTATGGGGCACGACGTGCACGTCGTGCTGGGTTCCGAGCGAAACATGAAAATCACCAAGCCGGCGGATATGGAATTGGCGCGGTTCTACCTAGAACGCGAGCGCATGAAGACATGAGTACGCGCTGCGGAATCGGGTACGACCTGCATCGACTAGAACAGGGGCGAAAACTTATTGTGGGTGGGATTGAGTTGCCGTTCGAGAAGGGGCCGATGGGGCATTCGGATGGGGATGTGCTGGCGCATGCACTTTGCGATGCGCTGCTGGGGGCGGCAGGTCTGGGGGACATCGGAACACATTTTCCGGACACCGATCCAAAGTGGAAGGGTGCGAACAGCATGCGTTTTCTGGAACACGCGAAAAAGCTGCTGGATGAAAAGCGATTCGCGATCGAGCACGTTGATGCGGTGGTGATTACGGAAAAGCCCAAGCTGGGGCCGCACTTTCCGAAGATGCGTGAGGCTCTGGCGAAAGCGTTGGGCGTGGGCGCCGAGAAGATTCATCTCAAAGCGAAGACCAATGAGGGTGTTGACGCGATCGGCCGCGGGGAGGCTATCGCGGCGCACGTGGTTGCTACGCTGACTTCGCGATAATTTGGGAAAAGAACGGGTCTGAAAGACCCGCCACTACAACACGGGCGGACTACGGTTCGCTACAATCGCCTTGATGGCTCCTGATTATCCTTCTAATGCGCCGGTTGGCGCTGCGAGTGTCTTCACTGCGCGCGACGTCGTCGCTATTCTGCGCGAACGCGGGTTGCTGGCGGCAGAGCCTTCGCTGGAGCAACAGGTCTGGTGCGAACAGGCGGCTGCGATGCTCGGAGGCCACGCCTCTGACCGGGCGGCGCTTGCCGATCGGCTTGGACTGGTTTTTCATTATGACGCGCGCGAAATAATCTCGCAGGTGGAAAGCCACGTCGTCCTTTCGCGTTATGCAGCACGCGAAGTGCTCCGGCGAGTGGCGTTGCTGCTACTGGATGGCGACGCGCTGACGTCGGAAAGATTCAAGGAGATTGTCACGGCATTGAAGGACGGGATGGAATTGCGCGGGCGAGAGCTGTTTCATCCCATCCGGCTGGCGCTGGCCGGGCGTGCAGGGGAAGGGGAGCTTGACCGGGTGATTCTGCTGTTGGATGAGGCGGCTGCGCTTTCGTTTGCTGTTCACGTAAAATCGGCGCGCGAGAGAATTGTGGAATTTTGTTCGGCGCTGGATTAGTTTTCGAAGAGGGCGCAGCATTCTGCGCCACTACAAAGAAAAAAGAAAGAGCGCACTGGGGATGCCTTATCACACGGAAGACTGGCAGGAATGCCTGTCCTACCTACTGCTTTCAACTGCGGGCGGCCAACGGTAGACTCACTACTCCATGGACAAGCTGACTGGGATACATGCCGTTAAGGAAGCGCTGGAGGCGCGGCGGCCTATCGATCGCATTGCGATTGCCAAGGGGCGGCAGGACACGCGAGTCGAAGAAATCGTGCAACTGGCGCGCAAGCAGGGCGTCCCGGTGCGGTTCGAAGACCGCGGACAAATCGACCGGCTGGCGAATTCGAAAGATCACCAGGGAGTGGTGGGGCTGGCGGCGGCGCGCGCGGCGGCGACATTGGAAGACATTCTGGCGCATGCCAACACCGGCCACGGCCAGCCAGGGCTGATTGTTCTGTTGGATGGCGTTGAAGATCCGCATAATCTGGGAGCGATCATTCGAACAGCGCTGGCGGCGGGAGCGCATGGCGTGGTGATTCCCGAACGGCGCGCGGCGGGACTCACCGACACGGTTGCGCGGGCTTCGGCGGGAGCGCTGGCGCATCTTCCGGTCGCGAAAGTGACGAATCTTGTGCGGACGATGGAAGAGCTGAAAGAAGCGGGATATTGGCTGGTGGGACTGGATGAGCAGGGCGAGAAGAATTACACGGAAGTGGACTACACTTCGCCGGTGGGGATTGTCCTTGGCAGCGAAGGCCAAGGCTTGCATGAACTGACGCGCAAGCGGTGTGACTTCGTTGTTTCGCTGCCGACCATCGGCCCGGTAAAGTCTCTCAACGTTTCGGTCGCGGCGGGCGTCGTGTTGTTCGAAGCACTTCGCCAGCGGAACTCGCGAACCAAAGCGATGTGAGTGCCTCTGCAGTCGGCACAGATTTATTTATCGTATTTAATGAGTGAGAAGACGTCGACGCCGTTGAGTTTGCGACGGCCGTTGAGGAAAGTGAGTTCGACGGCGAAGGCAGCGCCTTCGACTGTACCGCCGAGTTGCTGGATGAGCTTGGCCGTGGCAGCGGCCGTGCCCCCGGTGGCGAGCAGGTCGTCACAAATGATTACGCGCTGGCCAGGCTTCACAGCGTCTTCGTGGATTTCGAGCGTGTCCGTGCCGTATTCGAGGGCATAGGAGACGCTGACTGTCTTGGCGGGCAGCTTTTTCGGCTTTCGAACAGGAACAAAACCTGCGCCGAGCCGGTAGGCCAAAGCGGGAGCAAAAATGAAGCCGCGCGCTTCGATCCCCACCACGACGTCGATGGTGTGACCGTTGTAGTGTTCGCAGAGCCGGTCAATCAAGGTGTGAAACCCCTGCTTGTCCTTGAGCACGGTGGTCAAGTCGTAGAAGAGGATGCCCGGCTTCGGGTAGTCCGGCACTTCGCGGATCAGCTTCTTCAAATCGTTCATTCAAACGTCTCCCCTTTTCCTTTGTCTTAATCGTTCCGCTCAAGCGCTTGGATTGATGACGAATTCGCCTTCGTACTGCGGATCCGGAGTTGCCGGCTCTTCGAGAACTTCGCTGACGCTCGAAAAGCGCGGCCCGCGCTGCAACATCGCCCGGAATTCGGCATGCTGCTCCGGAGTGGCGATGACATACGCTTCAACGCGGCCATCCCGCAGATTCCTGACAAAGCCAGTGACGCGCAGCTTTTCCGCGGCGTCTTGCGCGAAGTAACGAAAGCCCACGCCCTGGACCATCCCGGAGACGAAATATCGTTTGGCTATTTTTGCGTCGCTCACGAATCGTCGAAATTGTAGCAGAGAGACGAAGATTCTTCCTTGGCCGTCCCTCACACTTCGGGTTGCTAGGGCTACGTTCAAGGAGTGCGCTAAACTTCTTGCTTCGGCGCCGGGTGCGAGGCTGCCCGGAGGCGAATTGAGCGCATCCAACTCTTATATGGACCAGGCTAGACTTTTGCCGTGTCACACGCACTTGTCGCTACTTTTGCGTGGCATTGTTCTTCTCTGTTTCGCCGGGATGCACGGGGCGTCGCTGCACGCGCAGGACGCTCCACAGGGGCCGCTCGCGCCACCGCCGGAGCATCACGTTAATCGCGTCGGAAATGTGTCCGAGCCGGAGGCGCCGCCATCGCTGCCCGAGACAGAAATCATCAAACACTTTTCCGCGAAAGAGGACGAATACATCCTCTCGCGCACGCGTTATACCTACCGGAAAACAATACGAATCCAGGAATTCGGTCCCGACGGGCAGCCCTCAGGCGAATTTGTGCTGGTAACGCAACCGAGCCGAGATGTGGACGGGAAGTTGTTCGAGAAGGTTGTCGAGAGGCCGCATTCCACGCTCCAACATCTCTTTCTCCGCTCGGAAGATCTCGAGGGGTTTCAGCGCGTTCCTGCATTTCCGCTTACTTCAAACCAGCTTGCGAAATACGACCTAAAGTACTTGGGCAAAGAACAGGTGGATGAAGTCGAGTGTTACATTTTTCAGGCCAAGCCAAGAATGGTTGAACGCGTCAAGGCGTATTTCGACGGCATCGTGTGGGTGGATACGAAGTACCTGGAAGTTGTGAAGACTTATGGAAAATGGGTGACCGATCAAGGCGACATGCATGCGGTCGCGGATCTGCCCTTCAGCCTGTTTGAGACTTATCGCGAGAATGTGGATGGAAAGTATTGGTTTCCGAACTACTCACGCTCCGATGGCACGCTGAACTTGAAGGGGCTGGAGATTCCCGTTCGCCTGGTTATCAAATGGACGGACTTCAAACCCGTTTCCAGCGTG
Source organism: Acidobacteriota bacterium (assembly GCA_003225315.1). Classification (GTDB taxonomy): domain Bacteria; phylum Acidobacteriota; class Terriglobia; order Acidiferrales; family UBA7541; genus Acidiferrum. The sequence continues at coordinate 20,019 of QHZD01000037.1, read as the reverse complement.
CCGCAAGCGACGGTTCCGGTGGCTGCTGCGACTTCTGCGAAACCGTAAGCAAGTTGGTGCGTTAACAAAGCAATCTTTTCACAACGTCCGGCAATTCCTCGATCGAACCGATCAGGAACTCCGGACGCGACGCGCGCAAACGTTTCTCTGTGGGGAAGGGGCCGAGGACGCCGATTGCGCGCACGCCCGCACGCCGCGCCATTTCCACATCCTGTGGAGCGTCACCGACGTAGATGCAAGCGGATGGGTCCAACTGCATCTGTCGCAGGGCCAGACGCAGCGGCTCCGGATGCGGCTTCTTGCGGAGGGAGTCCCCGCTGCAAACGCGCGCGGCAAATACCGTGGTCAAACGAAACTCGCGCAATTGGCGGGTGACACGGTCGCGATCGCCGCTGGTAACCAGGCCAAGATAATGCGCGTCGCGCAATCTCGCCAGGACGCGGCGCGCACCGGCCATCAGCTTCGGCCGGTGTTTTGCATAATGCGCGCGCCATGCGCGGTCCGCTTCGTCCCAGCGCTTCCGCGGCAGGCCCGCGGCGCGGTAGACCTGATACCAATTGGGCGAGTAATTGTCCTCAAGTTCTTCGAGTCCCCAGGCGATGCCCATCTCCTTGAACATGGCGAGGTAGGCGGAGGTATCGGCGTGGTAGGAATTAACGAGCGTGCCGTCCCAGTCGAAGAGAACTCCTTCAATGGAGCAAGCTCGTTTCGCGGACATGGTTCCACAGAGTAGCAGAAACTCGGCGAAGGTCGAATTCGGCTGATTTTTATAGATGGCAGAAAAGTTTGGAAGTCGGTTCGGAAAAGAGCGGAAGCGAGAGAACTAGGATTTCAGATAACGGGAAGGGATGCGGTCGTCGCGGTCAAACTGGACATCATCGAAGATTGCAGCGATGCCATGCCAGCCAGGCATGGCGGCCGTTTCTGTTCTGCACACACGTGCCATGGTTGCAGCGACAACGTTGCCGAGGCCCAAGGGTTTGCTTACCAGCACAATTTCCAGTTCGATCGGAGTGCTAACCGCCAGTTGCCTGGGACACAGAAAATAGACGCCCGTGGAACTAATGTTGCGAGTGACCAGCGTTATGGGAAACTCCTCGGGCACTCCGCCAGCACTGCGAAGACGCAGCGGAAGGTTCAGGCTGGCACGGGGATATTCACGCTGTTCGGGATGGACACCCACGGCGTGCGTGGGCACGCGGACAAAACGCCGAGGCTGCTCAGGGTGCAGAAGTGGGGTCAATCGCAGCTCAGGAACGCGTAACGCATGGACGCGGGGCGCAAAGGAGATCAGTTGCGGTCCAACAGCGGATTCGCGGGCTTCTTCGGCCGGTTCATCCGGCCACGACTCAAATGTACCTACGCGATTCGTCGCCCTCATCAAGCCCTCAGAGACGCCATTTCACAGTCGCTGGGTTGGCCCAACAAACTTAGCTGTCTAACTGACTTTCTGGATTTGCTCCGTTCCACGCCTGTGCGGCGCGGAGCGCTAAGATGCCACTAGTCGTGACCAGCGTCAACCTGTGGAAAAAGACGGAAGTGTCTTAACTTCAAACACTTGGTAATAGTACTGGAACTCGGCCACTACATTCTGTGGATACGCCAGCAAAATGCTCTACCAATATGGTGCTCGACAGTGGGGGCTGGCGCATCTATTCATGGAAGGGATTTCAGGTGAAAATAATTTAATGTCCGCCCCGGCTCCCGATTCTCAGAATTCAGTGGGAACTCCTAACCAAGCGGCGCACACGCCCGCCACCGTAACGACTCTGGTCCTTGTGGCCTTTGCTGCCGTCTATCTCGTCTGGGGCTCGACGTATTTGGCGATCCGCATTGGGGTGGAATCGTTTCCACCGCTCATCCTCGCGGGGCTTCGTCACGTTACTGTGGGCTTGTTGCTGTACCCGATCCTTCGAAGGACGACTGGGATCAAGCCCACGGCCGCAAACTGGCGCGCGGCCGTTGTCACCGGGGCTCTGCTGCTATTCGCCGGAAATGGAGGCGTCAGTTGGGCCGAGCGGACCGTGCCCTCTGGTATCACGGCGCTCCTGGTGGCGACAGTATCGCTGTGGCTGGTGATCATGGATTGGCTGCGTCCGGGCGGCGTAAAGCCAGTCCCGAGGGTAGTCATGGGGCTACTAATGGGATTTGCAGGGATGGCGCTGCTGGTTGGGCCGGCGCACCTGGGAGGTTCAGAGCGCGTCGATCCGCGAGGCGCAGCAGTGCTGGTGATTGCCTCGCTAGCCTGGGCATGTGGCTCGCTGTATTCAAAGCACGGTGGAATGCCCAGTTCGGCGATGCTCGGTGTGGCGATGCAGAGCTTTGCGGGCGGCGTGATTCTGCTGATTGTGGCGTTGTTTGCGGGGGAATTTCGCGAACTGCATCTAGGTGCGATTTCGCTACGCTCCTGGCTGGCGCTCGGCTACTTGATCGTCTTTGGGTCGGGCATCGGATTCAGCGCGTACCTGTATATTCTGCAGAAGAGCACGGCGGCGCGTGTGGCGACATATGCGTTTGTGAATCCCATCGTGGCGCTGTTCCTGGGGTGGCTGATCGCCGGAGAGTCCATCACCCTGCGCACTGTTGTTGCTGCAGCGGTCATCCTCACGGCGGTCATATTGGTGATCACCGCGCCGCACCGAAAGCCCGCGCCTATCGTCGCCACGGTTCCGGCCGCTGAGGAAGCCTGATCGTCCCGTATTTCACTGGTCTCGCCTTTCTTACTTTGCCGAACGTTTGCGGATAGAATTGCTTTTCTGCTTGAGCTAGTTTTAGCGTGTTGAACATGAGTAACACACAAACCAAATTCGCGCAAAACATATCAACGCATGCGGCCGCACGGTACTGGCGGGCGACGCTGGCACGCGATTCCCGAGCCGATGGGAGCTTCGTGCTAGCCGTGCGCTCCACACATATTTATTGCCGCCCGTCATGCCCGGCGCGCCGGCCGCTGCGGCGCAACGTCACTTTCTTTCGTACTCGCGAAGAGGCAGAAAAGCAGGGATACCGGGCTTGCCTGCGTTGCCGCCCAAATGAAATTGCGGGTCCGGTGGCGCTGGTGCAACGCGCCGTCGGTCACTTCGCCGAATCTTCTGAGGATGGCGTGCGTTTGGGCGCGGTAGCTGTAGCGCTAGGAACAACGCAAGGAACGTTGCGCCGCGCGTTCTTGCAGGTAACGGGGCTGAAACCGCGTGAGCTTGCCGAAGCGCTGCGCATCAAGCGCTTTAAGGCCATGCTCCGTGCGGGAAAAAGTATTACCGATGCGCTGTACGAAACAGGGTATGGCTCATCGAGCCGCGTCTACGAGCGCAGCAACGCACAGCTTGGCATGACGCCGGCGACTTATCGAAAGGGAGGACAGGGTATGAAGATCGGATACACCATTGCGAAATCGCCACTCGGGAAAGTTCTGGTGGGAGCGACGGAGCGCGGGGTTTCGGCGGTTTATCTGGGAGATGCGGAAAACACGATGATCGCTGAGCTGCGGGAAGAGTATCCGCGAGCAGAAATTGCGCCAGCCACGGATTCATTCCAGCGCTGGGTGCGCGAAATCGTGCAGCGCATCGAAGGCAAGCAGCCTCGATTGGAACTGCCGCTGGACCTGCAGGCAACCGCGTTTCAGCGGCGTGTTTGGCAGGAGCTGCAGAGGATTCCGCGCGGCAGGACGCGCACATATTCGCAAGTCGCGCGGTCTCTCGGTCAACCCAAGGCCGTGAGGGCGGTCGCGAGAGCTTGCGCGACGAACCCGGTGTCCATCGTGGTCCCGTGCCACCGCGTAATTCGCGAGGACGGTGCGCTAGCGGGCTATCGCTGGGGGCTTTCCCGCAAGGAACAATTGCTGGCGCAAGAGCGCCGGGCAAGCAACTAACTTAAGCCTTCCAAGTCACGAAAACCACAAGGCCCCGAGACCAGCTTAATTGCAAAAATTTCAAAATCATCCTCGGGGCTTTTCCGCTTTGACATTCTTCGGCCAGTCGGGCTTGAACCTTGCATCACTGATCTTCAGATTCTTCATCACGTGTGTATAGTGGGATAAGAAATAGTCGTCGGAGCCTGTCTCGAAGAATTTCTGCTGCACCGGCAACCAAGAAGCTTCGTCGATCCACATCCGAATTCGGGCGATCTGACTGCGCGCCTGGTCGGACTTCGGGGTCAATTCCAGAACGACGGTCTTGCGGTTGTCGAAGTCTTCCTCGCCGATCAACGTCAGAACGTAATTCTTCTTGAGTGTTTCGCCCTTGGTGCCGAATCCCAGCGCAAGATACTGGTCTACGAACGAGCGGTGTTTTCCGATGTTGTATTCCTCGACGCGATTGATCTTGGGGGTGAAAACGAACAGAGAATCGCCGTTTCGGAGGATGGTTCGAGGATCGGGCTTTTGAAAATCGATGCGCATCTTATCGTCGCGGCGGACCAAAATCTGACCGGTCTCGGCCGAACTGTCCTTGACGACTGCGGTGTATTTGATGTGCTCGATATCGGCTGTGAGCGTATGAAAGTCCTGCGCGGACTTGTCCAGCATGGCCAAGACGCCATCGAGGGTCCAGTTCGAAGTCGCCTGCGCAGTGAGGGGTCGAAGCCCGCCGGCGGCACCACACAGACTCACCAAGACCAAGACGAAAAGAAGGAATGGTATACGTCTCAAACTTGGCCTCTATTCAGAGAAAATGCGGGACTCATCCAAACCTTCGGAATCCTAACATACATAAAGAGATGCGCGGATAGGCCGGGATGTTACCTGAGAACAACTTCTAACGCCGGCTAAGACCACGGCTAATGCCGAATCTCCACTTGATAGGCGATCACCGTGCCTTGATCATCGCGCAGTGGCTCGATATTGGCGATGGAGAAATTCCCATTGTGCAATTCGGGCAGCGCTTCCTGCAAGGCGTTGTGCAGATCGTTCTGGAGGGCGAGCCTGGTCGGCGGAGCCAGGATGCGCGCGTCCACGCGATACTTCAGCCGGTTACCCTCTTTCGACATCAATTGAACTTGTCCCGGTGCGACAGGAGCCCCACCTTGCGGTTTATCGTGAAACCAGTTTCGCGGAGTGAGAAGCACGAAGACCAAAATCAGAATGACGGCGAGGTCGTATTGCCACGTGCCGCGTTCGTAGGACCAGAAAAATGTCCGGGACAGGATTTGGCCAAGGCTTGCCATGTCAATCCGTAGGCACGCCGTCAACGATAACGCCGTCGCGCATGTGCACGACGCGGTCGAAATACGTGGTCGCTTCAGGGTTGTGCGTGATCATGACGATGGTCTGGCCCAGATCCTTGTTCAGTTGCCGCAGCATTTGCAGCACGGTTTCCGAGTTTTTCGAATCCAAGTTGCCGGTGGGTTCGTCAGCGAGAAGAATCTTCGGCTCGTTGATGATCGCCCGTGCGATGGCCACGCGCTGCTGCTCACCTCCGGAAAGTTCCGAGGGTTTGTGATGCAGGCGTCCCGCCAGCCCGAGCATCTGCGTTACTACGTCGAAGCGGTGCGGATCGAACCCGTCACCATGAATAAACTGCGCGATGGCGATATTTCCTTTGGCCGTCAAAGTAGGGAGCAGATTGAATCGCTGAAAGACGAAGCCGATCTTGTGGCGGCGCAGTTTGGTACGCGCTGCGTCGCTCAGTTCGGTGAGGTCATTCCCGTCGACCAGCACTTTGCCGCGCGAGGCCTGGGCCAGGCCGCCAATCACGTACAGCAGCGAAGACTTGCCGCAGCCGGAAGGCCCCATGACGGCGACAGATTCGCCGGGCTGCACTTCGAAATTCACGCCACGCAATGCCGGGACTTCAACTTTTCCCGCGCGGTAGAGCTTCCACAAGTTTTCTGTTCTGAGTATCGGCTCCACGCTCTTTTTTCCCTGGAAAATCGGCCCTTCGGCAGGTGTCCGTATTGTAACTGTGATTCCCATTCGTGCCTAGCTATCCTCTCCGCTTCGCGACTCTTCCTGTTTTTCTGAGGCTACTGTGATTTTACTGCAGTTGTGCTTCAATCTTCCTGTCCTAATCGTATAACAACGCTTCCACGGGATCTTTGCGGCTTGCCAGCCACGCGGGATAGCTCGCGCCGAAAAGCGCGCCCAAGAGCGCGATGGCAGCCGCGCGAAGAACCCAGCCGGAAGTAATCAAAATGGTTAAAGTTGGAAACTTCCAGATAAATCCGGCCCGCACCAGATAGCTTAATCCGATGCCAGCCCCAATGCCGAGGAGGCAGAGCACCGCGGATTCCGAGAGCAGCGCCCGGACAACGAACCAACGGTTTGCGCCAAGCGATTTCAAGACGCCGATGTCCCGGGTACGTTCAATCACAGTAGTGTACATAGTGAGAAAAATAACCAGCAGCCCGATGGTGACGGCCAGCAGGATCATGGCGTTGATGAAGGACTCCAGGCCCGGAATATTTGTCGAAGTCATCAGGGAAAAATAATCCTTGAGCGGACGGACGGTGTAGTTGGGAAGGAGGTGGCGCATGTCCTCCATTACGTCCTCGGTATGTTCGGGGCGTGTGCACTTCACAAAGAAGACGCTGGCTTTGTCCCGAGCGCCCACCAATTCCTGCAGAGTTGCGCGGGAGACAAAGAGCCGAGATCCCTTGCCATGCTCGACGATTCCCGCAACATGCCAATCATGATTGAAGATGCGATAGGCTTCACCGGGCTGTAAGTTTTTAGTTTTCGCGGCGATGTCGTCCACAAGAATGTCGTCCGGGCCTTCCAGGTCGTGTCCTTGGATGAATACAAATCCGCCGGAGACGGCTCGAAAGCTCTCCTGATCAATTCCGTAAACGATTTCCACGCCGGAGGTGTTGAACTGGAAGAGCACGGGGGCCACGGATTGGACGTACTTCATTTCCGCAAGCTTATCGCCAATTTTTATGGGCATCGGCGCGCTGCCAAAAGCAAAAAAGATTGACGAATTCGCGGGCAGCAGCATGATATCCGCTCCGATGCCCTCTATGCGCTTGGCCGTTTCCGTCAGAAGGCCGCTGGTCAGCCCGACGATCAGAACGACCAGTGCAACCTCCACAGCGATTCCCAAGGCGCCGATAAGCGTGCGCAGCGGACGGTGCAGCAAGTTACGAAGGATTAGTTCGCCCATCATGGCTGCTTGTTCTCCGTGGGCTCTCCAACGGGCACTAATTCCATTCCCGCTGGCTGTTCAAGCTTGAATCGCTCAGCAGGGATTTCTTCGTTCACAGTGACTTTCGTGGCCTGCAAATCCAGTTTGTAGTCATCGTGTGGCCGTTCGATCCGGATCGATCGTGGGAACGAAGCCACCCCATTCGGAGGCGTGGCCGCACCGCTCGATCCGGCGGCGTTGTCCGCGGGTTGCCAATCCGCAACTCGAACATCCGAAAGCAGAAGGCCCCTCGGTCCGAAATTCTGCATGCGGGCGACTTGCAAGGTGGAACGGTCAAACCAAATCTCTCGCAGCACTTCCACTTGATAGCCGCCACGCAGAACAGTCAGGATGTAGTATCTGGCGTTCTCGTCATTGAATTCCCGGAGGGTCACCGATTCTGCCTTGTGGATTTCCGGCCAGAGCAGTGCGTCCAGCAAGTGCTGCGGCCGCAAATTCTCGATGGGCTTGCTGCTAATGCGATCTACGGCCACCGGTCCAACGAGGAACTTCTTCTTCGACGGAATCAAAACGCGAAAGGTTTCGCCGTCACTGGCCATGTCGAAGACCATGGTTCCGATCACAGGCGCTTGCCCGATCACCCGAATCTGCGCGGGCCGCGCCGCCAGCAAAAAGGCCTTGACCTCATGGTACTCGTCGATGATACCGCTATACTGCGATCCCGCGGTCGGTTTCATTTCGACGGTGGCGTTCAGCGTTTTAGTGCCGCGTGCAATCAAATTGTAGACCTCCAGAAGCTCCTCACGCGTGGCATCCTTTGCGACTGGTCTTTGCGAAACTACGGTGTGGCCGGTCACCACTCTTCCGCCAGGACAACCGCAGGAAATCGCCGCCAGTGTCAGCAGTACCGTGCATGTTTGCACGCGTCGCATCAATGAGTTCCGCTCCCACTCGTATAAATAATGCAATCTAGCAACCACTTGGATGCCGGCCGATCAGCGCGGGTCGCGGCCAGGGAGCCATTCAGTTGGGCCGCGCAATATGAATGTCAAATGGCTGAACCGCCGGGCGCACTCGACGGATGACTTCGCTGGGCCAGAGCGACTCGGTCAGCAGGGTCACCCAGCCGTCCTCCGGTTCGCAAATCGCGCAAAATGTGTAGCGATTGTACGCCTGCTGATACGCGTCCAAGCCGCGCTTTGACAGATCGCCCTCAAGTGCGGCATCGGTGGATTGCACGTCTTTGCCAGCCCTGATGCCAAAGGTTTCGCCTTCAAAGCGTTCAAGAATCTGACGCAACTGCTCTTGATTTGGTTGTGGCAGAACGACGCAACGCTCCGCCGCTTCTCGCAACGCAATTTCGTGAAGTTGGCAAAACTCTCTTACGCGGTCGATGTGACTGAAAAAATCCACAACGTACGGCTCGCTTCCCGCAAGGGCAGGAAACACCGCAGACCAAATCTCCGCGGCATCCTTGCCGTGCACCGGTTCGCGGTTTTCCGTTTCGACCAGTTCGAGCCCTACGGCTTTCACGTCGCCGCCAAGGTCCAGCGCTTGCACATCCAGGGAAAACGGCGGCAACTCCAGCGCACCGCTTCCAGGCGCCGCCGCTCCGGACGCATTCATTCTTCGGACTCCGACTGCGGAAACTTGGCGCGAAAATCCGGCGACTGCTTCCGGACGTCCAGCCAGTCGAAGAAGGCGTCCGGCGTTTCCAGCCAGATACGGAACCATCCGGCGATCTCTACCTTTTCAGCGCGTTTCTGGGCTTCCACCTTGCGGTTGCGCGAGATCATCTCCGCGCGGCGTTTGCCGAGGCGCGCCACGTCCAAAACACGCTCGACGGCCGCGTGTTCCCCGTGCGCGCGGAACTTGCGCATCAATTCATCCAGCCGCATGATGCTGACCTCAGCGTCTTCCAGCGTCTTGAAATGCAAGAGATCCTCGAACTCTTCTTCGTATTGTTCCTCGGCTTCTTCCATCTGATTGATGGTTACTTTTTGTCCCGCGTCTTTCAGCACGTCCGCGATATATTCCATTCCTGTTTTGCCGGCCTCGCCATGTTCTGCCAGAAGCCGGCGGCGCAACTGGTCGATTTCTGCCGGCGTCCATTGTTGTACTTTTATTTCCCGAGCGGTCTCCAGGATTAACGCTTTCTTCGATTTCAAATCTTCGGTCATCTAGCTTTGCCTCGGTGCAGCTTGCTGTGTTTTTTCCTGGGGCTGGGAGGCGGAGCCGGGGGTGGCGGGGGATCCGCCGGAAGTCCTGCCAGCAACCGGCGATACTTCAGCACATTCCTGTTGTGTTCCGCCAGTGTGGCGCCAAAAAAATGCCCGCCCTGCGTGTTGGCCACAAAGTACAAATAATTAGTCTGTGCGGGATGTATCGCGGCGCGCAGGGACGCTTCGCCGGGATTGCCAATTGGTCCGGGAGGCAAACCGCCGTGCTCATAGGTATTATAAGGAGAATCGAACTGCAAGTCCTTGCCGGTCAGGCCGCCGTTATATTTCCCCAGCCGTTCCATCCCGTAAATCACGGTCGGGTCGCATTGCAACCTCATACCTTTGCGGAGACGGTTTTCAAATGCGCCCGCCACCAGCGGACGCTCTTCCGGCTTCGGTGTCTCCCTCTCGACGAGAGAGGCCAGAGTCACAATCCTGTTCACCAAGCGGTGGTCGCCGTCGTCTGTCGGCCCACCGGCCGTCGGCGAAGCAATGCGCCTCCACTCCTCCTTGAACTTGCGAACCATTTCCGTAGTCAATTCACTGGCTGCAGGGTGGCGCGGAAGCTCGTAAGTAGCAGGGAAGAGGAACCCTTCCAGCGACTGCGCTCCTGGCGCAAAATCACGAATCAGCGCCGGATCGCCAGCGGCATAAAGGAAATCGCCCGCGCGCATGAACTTTCCCGCCTCCAGCTCGCGGGCTACGTCGAACATCGTTTCGCCTTCGCGCACCGTGAACGGCTGCTGGAATACCTGTCCGTTCGCGATTTTCCAGAAAACATCAGCGCCGGTCATCGCGTGATCAAAGAAATATTCGCCCGCTTGAAGCGTGCGCTTCGGATGCCGCCTCGCGTAAATCTCGAAAGCTAGCTTGCTGCGCACCACGCCATTTTTTTTCAGGATGTAGCCCACGTACCGGCTCGACGTCCCGCGCGGCACATCAACGAAGACTCCTTCTTTTGGAAATCCCTGGTACGGGTGCGTCATTCCGTACCACATCCACCACGCGACGCCACCGGCGATCAGCGCGGCAAGCAGCAATAGCACGACCAAAGGTTTCAATTCAGCCTCGCCAAATTATTCTCTCGGTTCGCTCAGGTCTCAGTGGCCGTTTTCTCCTGGCGATCCAGGTACTCTTTCAAAATAACGGCCGCGGCTACGGCGTCCACGCTCATCTTGGCCTGGACACTCTTCTGTTTCTTGTGGCCAGTCAACTTTTCCTCGTGGATGAACCTTCCCTGAACTTCTTCCAGCAGGCGCTCGGCCTCCCAGCTGGTGAGTCTCTCATCCACCATTTCCACCGGCACGCCAATCTGTTTCCGCACGCGCTGCGCAAAGCGCTCCGCCTCTTCGGCCATTTCGCCGCGCGTACCATCCAGGCGCAGCGGCAACCCCACGACAATCTGCTTCACGCTGTTTTCGCGTACCAGTTCGCGCAGCCTCCGCATGTCCTCGTTCCGGTTGAGGCGCTCCAACGTGCTTAGCGGCTGCGCCATGCGCGTCTCAGAGTCGGCCAAAGCAAGCCCGATCCTCGCTCGGCCATAGTCCACCGCGAGAATGAATCTCCGCTCAATGGTATTCAGTTCGCTTTTAGTCGCGGTCACACTATCAGTATACCGGGAAGGGCTCCGCGATATGTGCGATGCGCCCAAAGAGATGCCCGTCACGTAAATCCAAAGCAAGAACGAGATGGCGAGTCTATGGCTTGCGTCCGCGCGCGCCACTTTGCCAGGCATTCCAATATCCAAGCAATTTGAGCTGCTGGTCGAGTCCGGTTTCTTTGACGAGAACATCAAGCTCTGTGCGGGACAAGCGCTTGCCGAGCGTTTCGGCGCGGTTGGCGATGCCCCAGGCGGTCAGCGCGGCGAGCACGGTGTGCAGCTTCAGCTCGCGCATATCGACTTTGTCCAGCGTGTCCGAAGCGGCGTGGTAATTCGGCAGGTAGTTGGCCTCTTCCTGATTTGCTACCAGCGTGGGAACGCCCTCCAGCATAAAATCAAAATTGTCCGTGCCGAAGGAAGCGTCATAGGTGTGATTGTTCGCGCCCCAGGACTCCAGCGGTTTGAGGATTTCGCGCACGCCTGCTTCAATGTCACGGCGCCCTCCTAGCGAATAACCGGTAACGCGGCCGATGCCGGCATCAAACGTGATCATGGCGCGAATCTTGTCGAGCTCGGCGTCGTGTGCCTTCACGTATTCAAATGAGCCGATCGTTCCTTGTTCCTCGCCGCTGAAGAGCACAAAACGAATCGTGCGCCGCGGCAGAAGCCCCGTCGCCTTGATCGCTCGGGCCGCTTCAATCACTAGCGCCGCGTTGCAGCCATTGTCGAGCGCCCCGGTGCCTAATTCCCAGGAGTCCAGATGCGCGCCAAGGATGACAACTTCGTCCGGCTTCTCATAGCCTCGGATCTCGCCCACAACGTTTTCCTGCTCCATCGGTTTGCCAATCTTGTTGGGCATGTCAAAGTGCACTCGCACTTTCCCTGGATAAGCGGCGACGGTCCGCGCAAGCTGCATCGCATTTTCGCGCGCCACGACTGCTTGCGGAATCTTATCGATCTCGCCGGCAAGCGAATTCGTATGGCGATAGAGCAGCAGCCGTTCCCGCGCGCCCATCCATAGAATTGCTTTCGCCCCATCCTTAAGGGCATGCCCGATGATCAACGGTGGGCGCAGGTATTCGTTGAAGAGATCGGCCCAAGTCGAACCAATGTCGCTATGAACCAGCAAAATCGCGCCCTTGACTAGTCCGCCTGCTTTCACGAAATCGTCCTCGCTGCCGTATCCCACGTCGACGATGTTCGCCTCAATTCCTCGCGCCGGTGTCGCCGGCGACCACCCTGTCGCTTTCAGTCGCACGGGAAATCTCACCGGCTCTAGCAATTCGAGCCGCGTGTCGCCTTCGCTCCAGGCCACTTGCAGCGTGTACTTCTCCGTGTGAACATCCACTCCCGCCGCGCGAAACGCTCCAACTCCCCACTCCACGGCTTTGGCCATTTCCGGCGACCCAGTTACACGGCCACCGATTTCGTCCGTCAGCCGCCGCAGATTCTCCTCCAGGGGCGACGATCCCATTACAATCGGCAGAATCTTTGCTGCGGCCTCTGTACACGACGACGCTTCCGTCGTCGAGCAACCAGCCGTTCCCTTGGCGCCTTGCCCCGGGATCAGCGGATTCTGCTTCGCCGGGGGGATCTGGGGTTGCAACGGCGCTATGGAGGCGAAAAGGCAAAAAAGCAAAGAAATAAGAAAAATCGTGCGGCGCAGCATGAGTTGGTTCTCTTTTCCTGAAATTTCTGGGCGAAGTTTTGTGTTTCGGTTGCAGAGCGGATTATACCGAAGGAGGCTCGTTGATGACATTCTTCCCTCAGGGTTCTCCGCGTTCAGTTCTTCGGTCCACGTTTCAGATCGACAACGCAATCAGCGACGCTTGCGACCTGTACCATTTCCTCCACGTCATGTACGCGCACAAGGTGCGCCCCGTTCAAAATGCTCGCCGTAACCGTTGCGGCGGTTCCCCAGATGCGCTCTTCCGGTGGCGCTGGCCTGCCGTCCCGGACCAAGGTCGCGCCAAGAAAACCTTTGCGCGAAGTCCCTACCAGCAGCGGATAACCGAGCTTCGCGAGTTGCGGGAGCTTTTGCAGTATTTCGTAATTCTGAGCGAAGCTCTTGCCGAAGCCGATCCCAGGATCGAGGATAATCTGTGATTTCGCCACGCCAGCCTTGCGCGCGACTGCCACGGATTTGCGCAACCCGTGCAAGACATCTTGCGTTACATCCCGCGCAAATCCTCCTGACTGCATCGTTCGCGGCTCTCCGCGCATGTGCATCAGGATCAGCGGCACGCGGTGGCGCGCGGCCACTTCGGCAATCTTTGGATCGTTTTTCAATCCGGAGACGTCATTGAGAAGTTCCGCACCCGCGCGGAGTGCAATCTCGGCGACGCTGGCCCGGCGCGTGTCCACGGAAACAGGAATTTTGAGGCGCCCGCGAAGCGCTTCAAGAATGGGAAGAATGCGGTCCAGTTCCTCGCTGGCCGGTGTTTCGACGGAGCCTGGCCGCGTCGATTCACCGCCGATGTCGAGGATATCGGCGCCTGCGCACTCAATTGCAAAGGCGCGTTCAATCGCGCTCTCGGGTTCCAAGAATTTGCCGCCATCGGAGAAGCTGTCCGGCGTGACGTTCAACACGCCCATGACAAGCGTGCGTTGGCCAAGCTCGAGAATGCGCGATGGCAGCCTAAGCCGGAAAACTCTTCGGCGTGGAATCATATGCGCAACAGGAGTGTAGCGCAGGTTCCTTTCCTGCCGCTTAGAACGAAATTCTCTCCGAGAACACCCACCGGTGATCGTAGGTATGGAATCTCGTGACCGCAATTTGCAAGCCCGCTGCTAAAGAGAACCGAAATGCCTTCCGCAGGCGCACTCGTCCAAACCCCAGTCCCGGCGTCAGGAAGACCAGTTTGTTGCCGGCGTTAGGCCCTGCCTTGTAGAGCGTGGAGTTCACCTCCAGTTCTGGCCAAAGCTTCCAGGCTGCCTGGTACTGGAAGGCCGTGTTCCACTGAAGCTGGCGGCCCAGCTTTGCCGTTTTCCCTGTTGGCAAGTTCGCTCCAAACGTCGACTGAACGTCGAATCTCCCCCAGCCCTTGCCGACCGCGAGCGTCGGCGTCAGCACCGCGTCGCCTGCACCATACCGGGAGGACCCCGTGGGAGCCGTAGCGCCAAGAATAAACGTCAGCAAATAATTGCCCTCTCCCCGTCCAGCCGAACCAATACGGAATTTCAGCATCAGCGGCAAATCCCCAAATCCACTAGGTGCGCCATTGGGAGAGTGAAGCGTGTACGAGGGTATACCAGCCAAGATCTGGGTTCGCGAACTGGTGATGAACTCAAATCCCTTGCCGCCCCCAAACTGGAAAGTTCTATTCCCTAGAGTTGAGGGTTGGTCCCAGATATCGTAGCGAAGCTCCTGCTTCAGCCGGCCGGACGTAGTGGCCAAAGGCGAAAGCCAGTCCGGCTGGTTGGCCTGTGTTTCCGTGGCCATATGGAACCAAGAGCGAAAAAGACTACGTCCTTTCTTTTTTTCCGTCTCTGGGGAGTTCTGTGGGGAGGCCTCGTCTTGAGCAGCGTAGCAATCGCCGCCACTTCCTCCTGCTGAACCGGACGTTGATTCCAGTTTCTCCGGCCGATGTTGATCCGGCCACGCTTTTGCGGCCAGAAGTAGGGCCGCGCAGGTCAAAGTGATTATTCTTACGGCGAGTTTCACATGGATTCTCCTGAACCAGATGTCTCGTGAAAACAGAAACGGCCCCTGCCAGATGCAAATCTGACGGTGGCCGTCTGAGAAGAACTTAGAAACCTCGTTCTATGCCATCAGCCTCCACGCGCCGACTCGCATGAAATGAGAACAACACGAAGAGCTGAATGCTACTCGGGAGCAGAGTTGGCGAATGTGGGACAAAGAAATCCTTCGATATCGAGAACAGCACCAGGATAGATAGAACCAAGTCCGGCGTCAAATCCAAATAGTGAATTCCATGAAATGGAAAAACGAGAAGCGTTAGGTTAGTCCAAGTCAAAATCGCGAATCGGCTTGCCAGCAGGGGCATCCTTGGCTTTCTTCATGGCCTCTTCAAACTTTTTCGCCAGGATGTCTTCCTTGTGCGTTTCCTGGAAGAAGGAATCCGCGAACTTGTCTTCGCGTTGGCGCTTCTGCTCTTCAAGGATGCTCGAAGCCTTCGTCAGGTCCACATCGGGACCAGGTCTTACGTGCGCTTCGTGAGACAGAACCGCGCCAAAAACCGGATCAATCACCAGCTTTGCCTGGCAGCACGGGCAGGTGACGTAGAGGTTTTCGCTGTTGCGGTTTCCCATAGGGCGTATTGTACTCCTTCGGGACAAAAAAGTAGGGGCACCCACTAGGGCGGGTGCCCCGTGATGCCTATAATACGGTTGAGATGTTAGGCCTTGGCGGGGTTTTCGCCGCGTGTAAATCCCGGCGCCGGCCGCAACTCCGGACGCACCACCTTAGGGTCAGTGCCCGGAGCAGCTTGTGGCGGCGGAGTAGGCGTGCGCGGCTTGTCCGGCAGCGGCTTGCCTTCCATCAGCAACTTCACTTCGTTGGCGTCGATGACTTCCCGCTCGAGCAACGCCTGTGCGATGCGCTCGAGAATATCCCGGTTTTTCCCGAGGATGTTTTTGGCCTTCTCGTAGCCTCCGTTGACGATGCGTTTCACTTCCTTGTCGATCTGGATGGCGGTGTCTTCCGAATAATCGCGGTGCTGCGCGATTTCTCGGCCAAGGAAAATGGCCTCATCTTTCTTGCCGTAAGCCAGCGGGCCCAGCTCGCTCATGCCCCATTCGCAGACCATGTTGCGCGCGATGTCCGTGGCGCGTTCGATATCGTTGCCCGCGCCGGTGGTGATATGGCCGAGGAAAATTTCCTCGGCGGACCGTCCGCCCATCAGTACGGCCAGCATTGCTTCCAAATATTCGCGCGTGTAGGTGTGCTTGTCGTCCTCGGGAAGTTGCATCGTGAGCCCGAGAGCCATGCCGCGCGGAATGATCGTCACCTTGTGGACTGGATCGGCGCCCGGGGTCATCGCCGCGACGAGTGCGTGGCCGGCCTCGTGATACGCGGTGTTTTTTTTCTCTTCATCCGAAAGAATCATTGATCGGCGCTCGACGCCCATCATCACTTTGTCTTTGGACATCTCGAAGTCGACCATCATGACGAACTTGCGGTTCTGGCGCGCGGCCCACAAGGCCGCTTCATTCACGAGGTTTGCAAGGTCCGCGCCGGAGAATCCCGGCGTGCCGCGCGCGATGATGGACAAGTCCACGTCGTCGCCGATGGGCACTTTGCGTGTGTGCACGCGAAGAATTTCTTCGCGGCCCTTGACGTCGGGGCGCGCTACCACTACGCGGCGGTCGAAGCGCCCCGGCCGCAACAGCGCCGGGTCCAGAACGTCAGGCCGGTTTGTCGCGGCGATCAAAATCACGCCTTCGTTCGATTCAAAGCCGTCCATTTCAACCAGCAACGCGTTCAACGTCTGCTCCCGTTCGTCGTGGCCGCCGCCAAGTCCGGCGCCACGATGCCGCCCAACGGCGTCAATTTCATCAATGAAGATGATGCAGGGTGCGTTCTTCTTGCCCTGCTCAAAGAGATCGCGCACACGGCTCGCGCCCACGCCGACAAACATTTCCACAAAGTCTGAACCGGAAATGGAGAAGAAGGGAACGTTGGCTTCGCCGGCGATTGCTCGCGCCAGCAACGTTTTGCCCGTTCCTGGAGGTCCGACCAGCAGCACGCCCTTCGGGATCCGCCCGCCCAGCTTCTGGAACTTCTGCGGATCTTTGAGGAACTCGATGATTTCCTGCAACTCTTCCTTGGCCTCGTCCGTTCCGGCGACATCTTTGAACGTGGCCTTCTTTTGCTGCGCGGAAAGCAACCGCGCGCGGGACTTGCCAAAACTCAATGCTTTGTTTCCGCCCGACTGCATTTGCCGCATCAGAAACAAGCAGAAACCAACGAGAAGAATCAGCGGGGCAGCGTTCAAAAGAATCAATACCCAGTCACCGCTGCGCACTTCTACTACTTTGATCGCTACGCCCTTGTCGCGCAGGGCCTTGGCCAACCCTGCCGCATCCTCCTTGAATACGGTTGTGTGGAATTTGCGGTTCGCGGGCCGGACGTATTCCCCTTTCAGCTCGTAGCTGTTCGGCGAAAGGTATATGGTTACTTCTTTGACGTCGCTGGCATCGACCTTCTGCATGAACTCGCTGTAGCTGGGTTCATCCTCGCGCGCCTGCGCCCCATTGGCGGACACCAGCTTCCAGAGCATCACGCCCAGGAAGACGATCGAAATCCAAAAGAGAATTGTTTTTGCCGTGGAACTAGAATTCACGTTGTCCTCACTAATCCTGCGACCCGAAACCAAAAGATAAAAACTTCACTACTTCTTCCGCTGTCGTCCGCTTTTCCTGTGCATCCCATTCGTCCCTGGAGAAAGCTGCCGGAGGTTGCGCCCCGTGCCGTTGGCTGCCGCAAGGCCATAGCCAACCCACATATCATTAGATGCGGTTCGGAACCCAAAGTAATCGGGCTCCAGGGCCACCCGCCGCTTCGCCGGCTTATCCAGCAGGACTGCCAGCCGAATCGAGCGCGGCTTGCTTTCGCCCAGCCGTCGCAACAAAAAATCCTGTGTCACGCCGCTCTCCAGCACCGCGTCAACCACCAGCACGTCCCGGCCTTTTAGCTCCGGCCCCGCTCCAAAAAAAACTTCGCGCCGCGTGTGCCCGCCTTGCTCGACGTCCCGCACTTCTTCGCGGACGAAATGGCAAACAACCGTTGCACTGATGTGCCTCATCAAATCCGCAGCAAAAACAAAACCGCGATCCAGCGTTATGACTATATCCAACCGCCGCCCCGCGTACTCCCGTGAAACCTCTTTCCCCAGGGCTGCCACGCGTGCGGAGATGCGCGCCGCGGAAAACGCCGTCCCCCTTCGGCTACTCAAATTTTTTCTCGGCGATCACAATGCCCGCTCGGGTCCTTTCATTCGCGGCATATTCGGCGGCCACAGGAAAGCCGCGAGTCCATACAAGATCGCCGCCACTCGCGAGCACCGGCCAGCCGTCACGCTCCCACCGGCTGACGTGCCTCTCGTTCAGTAAACGCTTCAGCTTGTGAGCGCTTCGATGACCCATGGGACGCAATCGGTCTCCGGGCCGCCAGTTTCGCAATACCATCGGGAAACGCAACCGGTCGCGGTCCAAGACCGCCCCATCTGTACTAGTCTCCCCCCTCTCGGGAGGCCAGTCAATCACCCTGAGGCGGAATACGCACCCCAGTTCCGCAACGCGCACTTCGATATCGCTCTCAGCCAAATCGATCTTGTACTCATATTTCCGCGGTGCGCTTTGTAAAGCTCGTCCACCAGCATTTTCTACAGCCTGAAACACAAGTGCGTCTCGGTCCTTTCGTACTTCTACTCCGCCTGGCAGCGAAATCGAACTTCCACTTTGTCCGCTTCGCGCGAGTTCGAGCACCGCTTCAACATGGTTGGCGCCCAATTGGCCCGCGCGCGGCTTGACCTTCTCCACGATTCGCCTCACCATCCGCGTGCTAAGGGCTTTTTTCTTCTCTGCGAACTCTGTGTCCTCTGTGTTCTCTGCGTTAAATTCCCCCCTTTTCCAGGGCTGGGACAAATCATCGACTGCGATTCGTACTTGTCCATCCTTTTTTTGAGCCAACATCACTGTTCGCGCTTCGGCCAAAGCGTCCAGAAATGCCTCATCCTCCCGCGCAAGCTCCGCCAGCGTTGCCAGGTGCTTAACAATTGCCGGTTGAAATTGTTTCTCAAGCAACGGCAATAGTTTTTTCCTGATTCGTGCGCGCATTCTCTTCGTGTCCCGATTGGTGGCATCTTCTCGCCATGTTTGTTTTCGCGCGCGCAGAAAATGCCGGAGCTCATTCCGCCGAACGCCTAGTAAGGGACGGACAACTGGACCAGAAATCGGATGAATCCCGCCAAGCCCCGCGAGCCCTGTCCCGCGGAAGAGATGTGCGAGCACAGTCTCCGCTTGATCGTCGGCCGTATGTGCCACAGCGATTCGATTGCACACTCCCGATTCCACCAGTGAACGAAAATAGTCGTATCGCGCCCGCCGCGCGGCGTCCTCGAGGTTGGCCCGCTCCTTTTTCGCCTTCTTGGCTACCTCGATGGAAGCGGCGTGAAACTCCAGCCCATGTTTCGCGGTGAGTCGCGCAACAAAGTTCTCATCCGCATCGGAAGCTTTGCCACGCAGTTTGTGATTGAAGTGAATTACGCTGAGCACGACACCCAGCTGCGCTCGCAACTCCAGCAACAAGAGCAACAGAGCGACGGAATCCGCGCCGCTGGAAACCGCCACGCCCACGCGGTCGCCTGGCTGCAACATCTCCTGCTTCTTCGAAGCAGTAAGGATGCGTTGCTCAAGAAGGGCAAATCCACGCTTGCCTGTGGACGATAGTTTCCTTGCACGACTCACTAGTCACCGGCCTGCCCCGATGCTGTCCGGGTCACGAGTCCCGATTTTGGCGCATCGTATCACGCCCCGGAGCACATAATGCCCTCTGTGGACGCCTGTGGATATCGCTAATCTGCTGTTGACATTGTTCTCTACCCTTGGCATACTTCTTGGGCTGTGGATGTGCCTTTCTGCAAGACAGGGGGGCTTCGCTCTTTGACAACCGATACGATGTGCCAGAATCTGTTCGAAACCATTGGAGCTTTTCGAGCGCCAATGGTCTGAGTAAATTCGAGCGATCAACAATTCGCTTGGCAGGCTGCCTGGGATGCAAATCCCGGGATTTTTTTTCGCCAAGCAACCAGATTCAAACGAGAGTTTGATCCTGGCTCAGAACGAACGCTGGCGGCGTGCTTAACACATGCAAGTCGAGTGCGCGGTTGTAGCAATACAACTGGCGCACGGCGCACGGGTGCGTAACACGTGGGCAATCTGCCCTTCGATGGGGAATAACTCCGGGAAACCGAAGCTAATTCCGCATAATATTCCTTGGACTTCGGTTCGAGGACTCAAAGCCGTAAGGCGTCGAAGGAGGAGCCCGCGCCCGATTAGCTAGTTGGTGAGGTAACGGCTCACCAAGGCAATGATCGGTAGCTGGTCTGAGAGGATGGCCAGCCACACTGGAACTGAGACACGGTCCAGACTCCTACGG
>QHZD01000022.1 GCA_003225315.1 Acidobacteriota bacterium | reverse complement strand
GGGAGTCGTTGGGCTCGAAGGAGCCGAAAGCGGATTCGGAGGTATCGAGGTCGTTTCTGAAGCAGGTATTGTTGACGATCCAGAAGTTGGTGACGACGTAAGCGACGATGCAGCGGCCGCCATTGCCGTAGACGACGTTGTTGATAATCAAAGCAGGAGGAGTATTGGCGGTGGCAGGGTCGTAGGAGCCGGAACTGAGGTCGAGGATGATGCCGTTGCCGTCAGTGTGATGAGTGCTTTGGTCGACTTCGCCGGAGATGATGTTGTTGGAGATGATGTTGTGGAAGCCGGGGTAGTTATCGAACCACTGGTTGGAGTTGTAGGAGATAGCGCTGGTCCAGCTGTACCACTGGGGGTTGGCGGTCCCTGAGGGGATAAAGCCGTTGTGGTTGATGAGGTTGTGATCGGAGGTGAGGTAGTCGCAGTCGATGGAAGCGATACCGGAGCCGCCGGTATTGGAGATGGAGTTGGAGATGAAGCGGAGGTGGTGGGAGCCGCGGCAGAAGAAGCCGTCGGCGGCGTTGGCATTGCCGTTAAGGTTGAGGCCGCGGAATTCGAGATAAGCGGGGCCGGAAGGGAAGGAGCCGCCGCCGATATAGAACATGGCGGAAGCGTTGGAGCCGCCGGACCAGACGAAGTTGACAGGGGTGGAGTCGTAGTTTTTGTAAGTGATCCAGGAGGAAGGGGAGCCGCTGGTGGGGGGAGAGAAGGAAGAGGAGAGGGTATAGGTACCGCCGAGGAGGCAAACAACGGAACCGGGGCCGGATGCGGCTGCGGCGCTGGAGAACGACTTAGGAGAAGAGGCGGAGGTGCCGGAGTTAGAGCTGGAGCCGGAGGGGGAAGCGAAGAGGGTGCAGTCGGAAGAGGTGGAGGCATTGTTGACAGAGAAGTTGACGAGGGGACTGGTGGCGGAGCCAGTGGAGTCGTTAACTTTGGCGGACAGGGTGTGTGGTCCATTGGAGAGAGAGTTGGTGTTGAGGGAGAAGGACCAGTTGGTGGTGCCGGAGGCATTGGCGAAGGCGCCGCCATCGACGGAGACTTGCACGGAAGTGATGGTCAGGCCGTCGGAGGCCACGCCGGAGACGGTGGTGGTACCGGAGACAGTTGCACCATTCGCGGGGCTGCTGATCGACACCGTAGGCGGAGCCGCGGTAACCACGTTAATACTGAGACTCGCAGAGGCCGAAGCACTGGCAGCATCCTTGACCGCCACAGTAAAGGGAAATGCCCCCGCCACTGTCGGAGTCCCTGAGATGGTTCCAGTTGAAGACAGACTCAGGCCGGTAGGAAGAGTGCCGCTCGAAACCGACCAGGAATAGGGCGACGTTCCACCTGAGGCACTGAGCGTTGCGCTGTATGCGCTACCAACCGTTCCACCTGGCAACTGCGAACTCGTGATTTGCAAGAGTGGAAGACCCACGACGTTAATGCTGAGACTTGCGGAGGCCGAACCAGTGGCAGCATCCTTGACCGCTACAGTAAAGGGAAATGCTCCGGCGACTGTCGGAGTGCCAGAAAGAGTGCCAGACGAAGAGAGGATCAGGCCGCTAGGAAGCGTACCGCTCGAAACCGACCACGAATAAGGCGAGGTTCCACCTGAGGCACTGAGCGTTGCGCTGTAAGTAGTACCGACCGTCCCGCCGGACAACTGCGAACTTGTGACTTGCAAGGGTGGAAGACTCACGACGTTAATACTGAGACTGGCGGAGGCCGAAGCACTGGCGGCATCCTTGACCGCCACAGTAAAGGGGAATGCCCCGGCGACCGTCGGAGTGCCAGAAAGAGTGCCAGACGAAGACAGGCTCAGGCCAGTAGGAAGCGTACCGCTCGAAACCGACCATGAATAAGGTGAGGTTCCACCTGAGGCGTTGAGCGTTGCGCTGTAAGTAGTACCAACGGTCCCGCCGGACAACTGCGAACTTGTGACTTGCAAGGGGGGAATGGAGGCATTCACCGTCAGGATGGCAGTACTGCTCGTAACGCTCCCGGCTGAGTTGCTGACGACCACGGTGAATTGCCCGCCATTGTCCGAGCTACTGGTTGCAGGTGTCGAGTAAGTGGACGAGCTTGCACCATTGACGGCGGCGCCGTTTCTCCTCCACTGATAATTTAGAGGAGCGGTACCCGTGGCTGCCACTGAGAAGGATGCCATCTGTCCGGCGGTTACGGACTGGCTAGCAGGCTGGGTCGTAATCGAAGGGGCCGTGGAGACTGAGCCAGAAGTTTGAGAGGCCAGTCCAGAACAACCCACAGAAGAGATTCCCAGTAGCATTACTACTGCAACTAAACTAAAGCGATTCATGCAGCGTCTCTCTCAAAGAAAGTTGCCCGGCGCGACACTTATTGGCAAAGAGCAGAAAGAGTGCGGGAGAAGAGTTCTCCCATCAGCCTGTGTCGGGACACTCAGCCGGGGGCCTAATTAAGACGATAGGTGGAAGAACTGCAGGCAGACAACTGCTCGTAAGGCCAGAAAACGGGCTGTGAGCGTTTGTCCGTCTAGGGTTGTCAGTCTAAGTCTTACAGAGTCAAGCTGTTGGGAGGAGTCTTGTGGAAAGAGCAACGAGGTCGCGTTCTGAACCTACGGACCAAGCCGGAGGTATTTAGGCAGTTGCTCTCGCCGAAGCGCCAGAATCCAGCGAGGGGATAAGGTGCTGGGTTAAAGCCTCAATAGGACGACCGAAGCTGTAGTACTCGAAGCCAAGGTCCAACATCGCGCCTGGATTGAGCAGGTTTCGACCATCAATCACCAGTGGCCGGCCCATTATGCTGTAGATGCGGGCCCAATCAAGCTGACGGAACTCCTGCCATTCGGTGAGGATTAGCAGTGCGTCCGCACCGTCAGCTACTTCGTAAGGCTCTCGAGAATAGCGAACCTGCGGCAATA
This sequence comes from Acidobacteriota bacterium, assembly GCA_003225315.1. GTDB lineage: Bacteria > Acidobacteriota > Terriglobia > Acidiferrales > UBA7541 > Acidiferrum. Next base: position 176,248 of record QHZD01000022.1, on the reverse strand, counting down.
TTGCGGAAGTCCTGTCCATAGCCTCCTGATCGTACGCGCGCACCTGGGCCCCCTCAGTCAGCAATCGGCGAATGATCTCAAGCGAGGGCGCAAACCGGATGTCGTCGGTGTTAGCCTTGAAGGCCAGACCTAGCACGCCTACTTGCTTATCCTTTACGACCCAAAGCGACTGTCGGATTTTCTCCAGGAACAGATCGATTCTGCGCTTATTCACCCGCTCGGCCTCTTTCAACATGCCCGAGTCAACTCCTGAGCGTTCCGCCAACTGGATAAAAGCCTGGACATCTTTGGGCAAACAAAAGCCGCCGAATCCGAGTCCCGCTTCCAGGAATCGTGGTCCGATGCGCGGATCCAAACCCATGGCGTGAGTGACTTCTTGAATGTTGGCGCCTACTTTTTCACACATGTCAGCAATCATGTTGGCGTACGAAATCTTCATGGCCAAGAAGGAGTTTGAAGCATGCTTGATGAGTTCGGCGCTGTTGATCGTAGTGACCACCAACGCCGGCGATTGCGTCGAGGGACACCCGCTCAAGTGCACAGGGCACAGGAGGCGTCGCTCCAGGATCGGACGGTAAATCTCCCGCAGTTGCTTTTCCGAGGTTTCATCTTCCACGCCAATAACCACGCGGTCCGGGTGAAGGAAATCCTCCACAGCCGTGCCTTCGCGCAGAAACTCAGGGTTGGAGGCTACGCGAAACTCCACACCAGCATTCCGGCAATACACTTCCAGGGTGCGCTTTAACTGTTGTCCCGTTTGCGCGGGCACCGTGCTCTTTTCCACAATCAACTTCGAATCGCATGCCTCCGCGGCGATTAGACGCGCCACGTTATCGATGGCAGAAAGATCGGCCTCACCACTCTCTAGCGGAGGCGTGCCGACACAAATAAAGATGGCTTCTCCCTCTCGCACGGCTTCTCCGGCGTCACTGGTGAAGGAGAGCTTCTGAGCGCGGCGATTCTCAGCGAGCATCGTATCTAGATGCGGTTCATAGATGGGCACCACACCAGATTTCAGCGCAGCGATGCGTTCGGGATCATTATCCGTGCAGATGACTTGATGGCCGGCCTCCGCGAGGCCAGTTCCCGTCACCAACCCCACATATCCGCAACCGATTACCGAGATTCGCAATTTGGACCTCCCACTTCTCTTCTTCAGACTTCTATGCTTGTTTCAGACCAGGGGTTGAGCAATTGCCAATCGGCGGACGAGAGCAGCCTTCCCTTTGCAAGAAAACGCTATTGAAGGGATTCTCCCGCCACGCCATAACCTAGACTCCCACGCAATCTCCAGCAAGACTGACCCTTATCAGGCTCTGCTTATCGGCTGTTCAGGTTGACCGTACGCAAAGCGGACCCGCGCCACAATAGGGTTCACACCGCAAATCAGGAACCGGTGAACTCCTGAGGAATATGTTGGGTCAATATCGGCGGCAAGCATGGCCCGCGGCCATGCTTGGAGTGGAAGAAACGAGTCAACTGCGCGAGGGTTCCTTCGGGCCGAGAAGGCGTTTGCACGCAGCGTAGGCGAAGAGCGGTAAATCAAGAAGTCCGGGAAGTGGGTCATCCCAGGAAAAGATGGCAGACTCTACTGGGCCACGGATGGACCACAGGTATTCGCGCAAGGAAAGCCGGCCTCGCAAGATTTCCTCGATGGCCATCCTGAGGTCGGCGATCAGGTGCACCCAGCGTTCTCCTTCTCGTCCGCGCAACGGGGGAACCGGTTCGCCCCTGGTGAGCAGCCAAAGAAGATAGGGAAAATCGACTCCAGCACGTTTGGAAAGCGTGTGCCAGCCCCAAACGCGCGGATTAATATCGAGAACGCTGAATTGACCATTCCGGGGATCTCTTTTGAACTCTACTTCTGCAAGGCCAGTAAACCGCATCGCACCTAGCAGGCGCTCGGCCGGTTCGATGACTTCCGGCGCGTCAATCGTCTCAACGTAAGTGCTGAAATGACCAAAGTCCCTGGGAAATTGACGCGTGCGCCGCGCCACGACCGAAGCCAGGGAGTGTCCGTCCTTACAAAGAGCCGCGTAAGAGAACTGCGCATCGCCTCCGCCCGGAACCATCTCTTGGATGATCAGGTTTTCCTGTGAGAATAACGCGCTGGCTTCGTCATAACGTTTCAGCAACGACTTGCGGTCGTGGGCAGGCCAAGCTTTAGGAACGGTGAGATTACTTGGTCGCAAACGTAAGGCGGGTTTGAGAATGACCGGAAAGGGAAAATCAATTGTTGCAAGTTCTTCGCGGGTCGAGGGGCAAAAGGTCCAGGGTTGGTGAACCTGGACCCTCTCGGCAAGCTGATAAAGAAGCCGTTTATCGCATGCCCAGCGCAACGTTTCCCATGGCGGGACCGTCACCTGATAACTGCTAGAAAGCGCTTGGTGATGGTTAGATAACAATCCAACGGAATGGTCGTCCGTTGGAATTAGTACCCATCCTTTCAAATCATGGGAGGCACACAGTCTTAGAAGGTAATTAATTTTTTCCTGGTCGTCACAGACAGGCCATGGCAGTCTGCGGCGAACATACCTTGAGGCGCTTGCCACAAGGTGACCGCCCTGATTGATAAGCCAGACCGGAATCCCCCGTCGGCCCAGACTTCGAACCACACCGAGCGCTCGATAGTCCGCGCCCATCACTAAGGCCCCGCGGCCACCCGGGGTGATTGCCACATCGTGTGTCGAGCTTTCGATCCGGTTTGGAATTGTGGCTGTGGCCGCCATGATTCATGAACTACGTTTCGAATTACGGTTTCCCAGGATCCCGCGCGTCACGGCGAGGGAGGCAAATTCCGATCCAGCCACAAATCGCATGAGGGGACCAAAGCTCCAAGCCGCGGGTGCACCAAGGAAGTGGAGACCTGGAATTGAAGTTTGGAATCCAGAATCAAGCTGCGGGTAACCGTTTATGCGCCGCATCGATTCCAGCATTCGTCCGCTGAGGAATGGATAGCGTGAGACGTCCACGCGATACCCGGTCGCGAGCAGCACATGGTCGACGCGCCGTTCAGTGCCGTCACTCAATTTAAGAACAACCTGCTCCGCGACTGGAGAAGCAGAAACAACGGATGTGCCTGTGCTGATCCGGATCGGCGCGCAACGTGGGTTCAACCACGCGGCGCCCGCGGCACGAATAGCGCGCTTTCCCCACCGATCTTGCAACGAGCGTGGTAGCCGCCGGAAAACATTAGGCCTTGCCACTATGTGGCTAAGCCCCGCTTGGCCCACATCGGGAGGCGCATACAGGAGCCGAGCGACCGGCCGAAATGTGTGAAACCACTTTTGGCGCCACAGCCAGCGCACGAAAGGAGCACGAACCAGCACTTCTATTTCAGCTCCCGTCTCATTCAATAATGCCGCAGACTCCAGAGCACTCTGTCCCCCTCCGATCACGGCAACTCTCTTCCCTGCGAAGCGGCTGAGGTCGCAGTGTTCGCAGGCGTGCGAAGCCAACGTGAACGGAAGATGGCTGAACTCAGGCGGATGCCATGCGAATGGCACAATTCCAGCCGCGACGATCACCCGTCGCGCTTTCCAGGATTCCCCGTCTTCCAGAGTCAGTTGGAAACCAGTTCCGTTCTTCTCCACGAGACTAACTTTCCTGCAATCCAAGTCCGGCACGGCCTGCGATTGGAACCAGCGTCCATAGTCCGTGAAGCGATAGAGCGGCAACGGAGCGGTGATCTGTTTTCCACTCTTCTTTTGATAGGCTTGCAGCGTCAGAGATCGAGAAGGATCGGAAAGATGCGATCCCGCCAATGGAGACCGAAGCAGCATCCCCTTCGGCATGTGCCTTTCCCAAAAAGACATGGGCTCGCCGAAAACGCGAATGTCCAAGCCATTGGCGGCTCGAAGATGAGCGGCCGCAGACAAGCCATAAGGGCCGGCCCCTACAATTGCTACGTCACATTTCGCCATGTTTTTTTCATTCAGTCCGAGATGGATTTACCATTTGATTTCCAAGTTTCAGGCTAGGCTACGGTGCACTCTCCGGGCTTCCTTGGTTCGAGAGAACCAAGCAGCAAGATCATGCAAGGCAATTTACCTACCATCAAGTTTCGGGACAAGCAGGTGTCCGACTGAATTGCGTATCGGGAAAATGCTCAGGAAGAATCAAGCATCGGGGCTTGCTCGATCCGCCGCGTAAACGCAATTCAATTTGCCGACCGGGGCAACGGCTCCTTTGGCCAGCTGACAGCCCGACGTTGAAACTGTAATCCGATTCCAAACCGTCCGTCGGGCAGCCGTTGACAATAGACAACTCGCGCAACAGTTCGCAGATCCCCCACAATTGAGCTGACCAGTAGTCGTTCATTCAATTCTTTGGCGCGTTGACTCAGAACGCGTATTCCAAGCGAGCAAACGTTTTCCGTAGTGGTTCGTTCAGCGGCGGACGGGTCCTGAGGGCTGGATACCTCAACTGGAACAGCCAGCCGAATCCGTCTTTCAAGTCGTCCTGATCCCGCGGGCATTTGCCTTATCACCTTGTGAGCTGGTTTCTGTCGGTCAGCACCGGGCTGGGCGGCACCGAAGAGCTAAGGGAACTAACACGAAGTCCAGCTACGAGGGATCTCCAGAAACCAGAAAGCCTATTGGCTACAGGAACCAATCTCCGTTTCGAAACAGGACGCTAATCGTTGTCGTTTCTGTTCATACATTGCCTGGTCTGCTTTCATCATCAGGTCTGCGATCGACGCTGGGCTGTCCGGATCAAATCGCGCGACGCCCATGCTAAGAGATATCGAGTAGCGAGACTGCTTGGCGCTGATGGATTTCAATAACTCGAAGAGACGAGCTCTGATCGTGGCCTCGCAGTGCCCGGCTGCCTCAACCGCAAGAACAGCGAACTCGTCTCCCCCCAGACGAGCGACAACATCCGAGTCGCGAAATGTTTCTTCCAAAACTTCAGCCGTGCGCTCCAACGCGCAGTCGCCCTCCAAATGGCCTAGCCTGTCGTTGATCTGTTTCAGGTGGTCTACATCCATCATAAAGAGCAACATTCCACGACCAGATCGGCGCGCAAGTTTCAATTGGCGTTCTGCCAAGGCCATAAAACCACGGCGGTTATACAAGCCTGTGAGCTCGTCCGTAAGGGCGAGATTACCCAGTTCTGCTTGTAGCGTGTACTGCTTCGCGGCGCAGCGGACCGCGCGTATCAATAGCTCACTTACCTGCTGACTTCGGGCGTCACCAAGCGACGTGCCGCCAGCTTTTGTCCGTACGTCCTGCAGCAGGCTGGCGAGCTCTTGATTTGCTTCGGAAAGCAAAGTATGGAAAACGTCATCAACCGCTCTGTTTCTCTTGCCAGATAACGAGCCCGGAACTCTGCGCCGAAACACTGATTCAGAATCAACCGCCACGTTCAGGATCGCGACGTCTGACGCATCGTTTTCATTTTTGGCGCTCGACCGCTTACGCGGGGAACTTCTAAATCTATTCGATCCAATCGGCATTTGCGTGCGTCCTTGAACTGCGAACGGTCCTCCCTTGCAATGTCGGGTTGTTTTCATACTGTCCCTTGCGACCGTGGCTCCGTGTGCCACTTAAAAAACCTCCAATGCTTTGAGTTCGGCCCGCCTCCGTGTCAGTGCAGTTCGGTATTTGGGGTGATCGAGGTGGGGGCCCTGTCCATGGAGGCGGCCCGCTCTCTTCACTGCACCATAGCCTGTCGCCAAATTAACTCAATCCGGTGAACTATGCATTCGAAGTGAGGATAATGATTGAGACATTACAGAGGCTTAACCTGAGACGCAGCCGTCAGGCCTGGATCAAGCCATTGCGGATAGCGTAGCGAACCAGACTCGCTGTCTCGTGGATGTCCAGCTTCTTCATGAGCCTTGCCCGGTGCGATTCGGCAGTTTTTACACTAATGCCGAGATGCGCTGCAATGTCCTTCGTGGACTTGCCTTCACCGACCAATTGAAGTACCTGGCGCTCGCGCCCCGAAAGAGGGTCAGTCGTGACATATGTTTTGGATAGATAGGCATCAACGACAGCTCGCGATATGTTCGGACTGAGATATACGGATCCGCGACAGACTTCTTGAATCGCGTGCACGAGATCGGCCCCCGCCTGGCTTTTCAGGACATATCCTCTCACTCCGGCACGCAGCGACTCGGTGACATATTGATCCTCCGAATGTTGCGTCAGCAGTATCACCTTGGTCTTAGGAGATGATTTTTTCAATTCGCGAGCGGCATCGACGCCATTCAAGACCGGCATGCTGATGTCGATGATGGCCACGTCAGGCTGCGTAGTCTGTACCGAGCGCAAAGCTTCCTGTCCATCCGAGGCTTCGCACACAACCTGAAATCCCTGTTTTTCCAGTAATGCCCTCAGTCCTTGTCGGATGAGGGCATGATCATCAGCGAGCAATACACGCGTGGGCATTGTACCGCAGGCAGGTTAAGGAGTTTCGGCACCTCAAGGCAATCGGGTCGTTCCCTTATTTTTCTGAGGTAAACACCTGATTAGGTTGGAGTTCCATTTGGGGAACGGCCTTTCCCAGCTATCCTTATCGCACTGAAACCCCAGAACTTCCAAGACCGTCGGAAATGGACGCTCGAATGACCCATTTCAAGGGTTATGACCACCTTCAAGAATTAAGAATAAAGTTGCGATGTACAATTGGGTTGTTGCATGGAGCGAAATCGGTTTGTTGTTCGATCGCTTATGCGCAGTTTGGGCCATGCTTTCGGCGCAGAAGAGGCGCGCGCATGAACAGTGTCGAGAGGCTCTTGGAAAAGATGAACCTTGAACGCCGGAGTCTGCAAAGAGAGACACCTGAAAGACTCTCCTACATCCAGTTCGAGCCGGAGGGCGGGGGAATCGTGTTGAACGCCTCCGAACAGGGTCTCGCTTTTCATGCCGCGAATGCGGTGCGTCAGCCCGGCCCAATTCGTCTGTCTATTTCGCCCAATCCCACGCAGCGGCTCGAGCTCGCCGCTGAAATTGCTTGGATGGATGACGCGAGAAAGTTCGGAGGGCTGCGCTTCACGGAAGTCACCGCGGAGGCGAAGAATGGAATTCGTCAATGGCTGGCAGAAACAGCCGAATCAGTGACTCCGGATACCAATCCTGCAGGTCCGTCGTATGCCTCAAAGGATGAAATTGATCCTGGCCTCGCCGCATGGAAAAGCACACTCAACCGACCGCGGATAGTTTCGAGTCTGGATGATGCCAGGCGTCCTCTCGCGATGCATGCCCCATTATCAGCGCCTCGATTTTCGAATATCCCGCCGACCGCGCGCCTGTCAGCGCCATTCTCGCAGAGAAGTCAGACGCCTTCTTCTCTCGCGCCGCTGGTTCGCGGTGTCGCACTGGGGATTCTCTTTTTTGCCCTCGTTTTCGCGGCCTTCTTGTTCTTGGGAAATGTTCGTCAGGGCGTAGGGAGCTCGCTCATCCGCTTTGGGGAGAAACTCAAGAGCGATTCGGATGCACCAAGGGAAGCCTCTTCATCATTGCATATTCAGACCTCGGACCCTGGCCCTGGAAACCCTCCGCCTGTCCCAGACCTAACTCGAGAGGCTTCCTCAACGGAGACGCCGGATGAATCCCGCCCTGCATCATCTGCCGCATCAGCCACTGAAGCAGGAAATCCTACGGACACTCGCAAGACAGATCTTCCGATTTCCCGATTACATTTTCCGGACATGCATTCGAGGAGTGATCGCAGCGCCCTTGCACAACAGCTGTGGTCTGCAGTAGAGGCTGGGGATAGTTCTGCGGAGGCTGCCCTTGCTCAGCTATATCTGACAGGCGACGGCGTTCCAAGGAGTTGTGAACAAGCGCGGGTCCTATTGCGGGCAGCGTCGAAAAAAGGCAACACCGCGGCCGGACAGCAGCTGCGAAAGCTCAACAATAGCGCCTGCCGATAAACGCGAGCATTGCGGGGATATCGGGGTGTAGGGTTTCATTGAAGCGCAAACCGTCTCTCCACCGGACCGACACACCGGTCCGAGCCTTTAACTTTAAGGCTCCACTAATCTCCGGCGGACTGCGTAGCGCACAAGACTCGCGGTTTCGTGGATATCCAGTTTTTGCATAAGTCTCATGCGGTGTGATTCGGCCGTTTTTACGCTGATACCCAGGAGTGAAGCAGCATCTTTTGTGGATTTTCCTTCCGCAATCAGCTGTAACATCTGCCGCTCGCGCACTGTCAAAGGATCGACAGGCCTATCCGATTTGGACCGATAGGCTTCGACCACTGCGCGTGAAATCCCCGGGCTTAGATAGAACTCTCCTCTGGAAACCTGCTGAATTGCGTGAATCAGATCGCTCGCGACTTGATTTTTCAGCACGTATCCCTTCACGCCGGCTTCCAGCGCTTCATAGATGTACTGATCCTCTTCATGCTGCGTCAGAAGGATGGCTTTCGTTTTTGCACAGCACCGGCTCAGTTCGCGAGCCGCAACTATGCCGTTGAGCGTAGGCATGCTGATATCCAGGACTGCTATATCCGGGTGGTGCGTTTCCGATAAACGGACTGCATCTTGTCCATCGGACGCTTCCGCCACGACTTGAAATTTCTCACGTTCCAGCAATGATCTTAGACCTTGGCGCACCAGCACGTGGTCATCTGCGAGTACGATTCGAATTGGCATGGCTATCCTCCAATGGAAGTCGAATGGAAAGCTCGGTTCCGTGGCCCGGGCGGGATTCGATTTGCAGTGTTCCGCCAATCGCGCTAACACGCTCTTGCATGGCAACTAGGCCTAGTCCATTTCGGTGCGACGCGGTCTGAACCTGATGGGGATCAAATCCCACTCCATCATCTCGGATCGAACAACAAAGCCCGTGATGTTCTTTTCGTGCACGGACCCAGATATTCTTTGCCGCTGCGTGCTTGACGGCATTGTTCAGCGCTTCTTGAACGATGCGATAGAGCGCCGTCTCGATCGGTCCTGCCAGGCGCCCGGAAAAGATCGCGTCTATTCGAATTGGGATGTTAGCCCGCTTCGAAACTCCGTCCGCCAGAAACTGGATCGCCGGGACCCAGCCAAGATCATCTAGAATCGTTGGCCGAAGTTCGTGGGAATACCGTCGCAAGTGCTTCTCAACTTCATTCAATAATTCCCTAATCCGCGTAACTTGTCCTTGCTGGGCCTCGGGCAGTTCCAAGGCCATTTCCGCCAGCGCGAGGTGAACAGCAACGAGTAGCTGTCCGGCCTCATCATGCACAGCGTATGCGATCCGCTTGATCTCCTCCTCAAGCGTTTCGTTCAATTGGCGTAAGGCCTTCACGGCATCCTGAAATCCGCGGTGCGCCATCTCATAGGGAGACAAGCACTCGGCGAGAAACTCGGAGCCTGCTCGGATGGATTCTTCCCGCTGTTTGTCACTCTCGGCATCGCGAATTAGTGCAAGTACAGCTTGATGATGCAGGGAAGCCATCTCGATGAGACTCTTTTGCTCGTTAAGCGCTCGACGGCCGAGCTCGTACGCCCGGCCCAGCGCGAGCTCGCCTCCCCCTGCCGCATATTCACGCAAGGAAGAGCGGTATTCGTCTTCAAAATTCGTTTGCGGGCTGGTCTTGCCTCGAACTGCGGTCTTCATGGATTAATACCCGTTATTCGCGTAACTAGAACAAGCGCATCGTCATTGCCGCTCCGATACTGCTCGAGGATTCTATCCGCGGCTCTTTGCGGATTCTCCCGGGCGGAAAGTGATGCCGGGAAATCGCTCCGGATTCCATCTGTCGCAAAAAAGAGTGTGTCTCCCTTCGCAACGGGAATCACCGTGGCTTGAAGGGCCGGTAACTGGGAACCGACAACGCCAGCTCGCAGAAGAAGGGACTCCTGCGAATTCCCATTTTTCGCATCCGAGCGCATCAGCACTCCATGCACATTGCCGACACCGAGCCAGGTCATCATCCCGTGTTCGGGGTTGACAAAAGCAAGGCTCAGAACAACGCCGCGAGTTGACCGGAGTTTCTCATGGCATCGTTGTACGAGCGAGATAATTGGTTCGTCGGCAGCGCTTCGGATAAGCGCGGCCGCAGCCTTGGAGACGCTGGCGGCTTCTTCACCGTGTCCTATCCCGTCAATCGCCGCGATCAGAATTCCGTTGCGGTTGCAGCACACCAGATGGTGATCGCCAGATTCTCCCTGGCCCGGAAGGACGTATTTGGCGACGCCGTATTCGACCATCGGCTCTCTTATTGTCTCCACTTCTTCACCGCCACAGTTGTTCCCTTGCCGAGTTGGGAAGTGATTTCGAATTCGTCCATCAATCGACGCACCCCCGGTAATCCAAGTCCAAGGCTTCCAGAGGTTGAAAAACCATCGCGCAGTGCTTGGCGAATATCGGGGATCCCGGGACCTTCGTCGGCGGCTATGACTGCGATGCCTTCACGATTATGACCGTTCACCTTCTTGATGGTGATTAGTCCTTTGCGCGCGTAAGACACGATGTTTCGGGCGAGTTCTGAGATGGCCGTGGCAATCAGCGTGGCGTCACCTGAAGAAAACCCGAGTTCATTCGCCACCACCCGCCCCTTCTGGCGGGCTGAGACGATATCCTGGTCGGAGTTGATTGCCACCCGGATTTCCCCAACCACACTATCGCTCACTTTCAGTTTGTGACCTTGAACTTCTCGTTCAAGTACGCCAAACCCTCTTCCAAGTCCAGCGCAGTCGCAACGCCTTCCAGCGTTAAGCCAAGCTGCACCATCGCAAAAGCTACTTCGGGCTGGATTCCAACGATAACCGTCTCCGCACCGCGCAGCCGGATCATGTGAGCGATCTCGCGCAACGTCCGCGATGCAAACGAGTCCATCACGTCCATCGCGGTGACATCGACGATAACCGCACGCGAACGAAACTTAACAACCTGCTGCACTAAGCCCATGCGCAGTTGGTTGAGGTCCGCGTCGGATAGAGCGGCCTGAAATGTTGCGATGAGGAACGCGCCCTGCTTGAGAATCGGAACTTCCACTTGGCCCTTCCTCTGCTTTGTCTAGCTTTGTTCCGCCAGAGTCGCAACTTTGTATCCCAAGAGTCTTTCCGCCTGCTCGATGCCACCCTGCAGGTCGCCGACAGTATTCATCTTGCCGAGGTCCACACCGATCGTCACCAGAGTTTGCGCAATCTCTGGCGAAAGCCCTGTGACGATGACCGTCGCGCCGAGGAGCCGCGACGCCTCAACCGTTTGCACCAGGTGGTTCGCCACGGTGACGTCCATGGCCGCCACGCCGGTGATATCAATCACCACGACTTTGGCGCGGTTCGTGCGAATTCCGCGAAGGAGCTGTTCCGTCAATTGGCGGGCACGCTGAGGGTCGATAACGCCGATGATAGGAAGAATCAAGAGTCGCTCACGAACTTGCAGCACGGGAGTGGAGAGTTCGCGGATCGCTTCCTGTTGCTGGCGAATGACGCGCTCGCGCTCTTGCACGAAGCCGACCGCCACCGTGTTTGCGATGCGGTTGGCCGCCGGCTCATAGGCGTCCAGAATGCGGTTCAGTTTCTTGAAATCATTTTGGTATTTCGCGAAGAGGGACCGCGCAAGGACGTCGCGCAACAACAGGACGATCCCCACGACTTCGTGCGTTTCAACGCCTCGGGGAATGATGCGTTCGGAGAGATTTCTCGCATATGCCTGCAATGCTTCGAAGGCCTCGGTTTCGAGAGCTTCCACGTAACTGTCGTACACCGAGGTCGCTTCCGCGAAGATCTCTTCTTTGGTCATCGCGGTCAGCAGGCGCGTCTCCGAGATGCGCACCACCCATTCTTCGCGCAATTGGGTTCGATTTTGCCGGAGGTGAGCCACTAGTTCCCTTAGAAGTTCAGATGGTTCTTCGTTCCGCTTCGATTCGGGGGGTACGGACGCAACATCACGTTTCGAAATCAAGGTTTTTCTCCTCCGCTCGAGCAAGTTCTATTTCGGGTCGATTCGGTTGAAAGCACAGAAACCTTAATAGTCAATACCATCGGATACCCGCCTTCTCAATCAAGTTAAACCCCGCATAGGCCCTCAGGTAAAGACCTTAATTGTAGGTGCCCGCTCCCGAACCATTCCTGCGAGAAGCAGCTGATTGCCCCGTTTTCTCTATGGACGTTGTTCCTCAACAGTATAAGGGGATTTTCGTCCCTCAAAGCTATAAGGGGATTCCCCTATGCGGCTTTGGACAGTGTTTGTCGCTCAGATGAGGGTACTCACCGGATTGTTGAGCGGCCCTCCGTACTGTATTTCCCTATGTGGGAGAATAATTCCCTTGAGACTTCGAACCACCGGCCGCTTCGACTTAAGCCTAATGGGGGGAGTGGATGAGGATTGCTAATCAGGTATCTGCGTTAAGGTCGGGGAATTTGCAAAAATGCCATGCGTTGAGATGGTTGCGGCCGTTCTCATGGCTGGCCTTGGCGATATTCGTCGGTTTTTCGGTTGTTCCGGCTGCCGCCCAGTCGTACGCTTACGTGCCAACTCACAAGTCGAATTCCGTCTCGGTGATCAACACCGCAAGCAGCTCCGTTGTCGCCGTCGTCCCCGTTGGGGTTCAGCCACTCCAGGCGGCCATATCGCCGGACGGGGCGTTCGCTTACATAACTAATTCCGGGTGGTTCCTCGGCAACCTCGGCAACAACGACGTCTCTGTCATCAGCACTGTCACAAACTCTGTAGTGGCCACCATACCCGTTGGACGCTTCCCCGTCGGTGTTGCTTTTGCCCCAAACGGAGCTCTTGCCTACGTCGCAAATCAGAATTCCAACGACGTTTCCGTGATTAACACTGTGACACAAACTACAGTGGCAACGATCCCTGTTGGGACGAACCCCTGGGGCGTGGCTGTCACGCCGAACGGTGCATTCGCATACGTTACAAATCAGGCCACGAACGACGTATCGGTGATCGATACTGCATCTAACAGCGTCGTCGCTACCATTCCGGTAGGAAGCAACCCCGTTGGTTTGGCCATCACGCCGAACGGGGCGTTTGCCTACGTTGCAAATTATTTGTCATCCAGTCTCTCGGTGATTAGCACGGCCACCAACACTGTTGTGGGGACGGTTTCGACGCCGACTTATCCCATCGCCATTGCTATCACTCCAGACGGGGCCTCCGCATATGTGGCCACGAACGGAGACAACATCGTATCCGTGATTAGTACTGCCAGCAACACAGCGACAGCTTCGGTCCCGGTTGGAAGTATTCCGAGAGGCGTGGCCATTACTCCAGACGGAGCCTTCGCCTACGTCTCGAACAGGATGTCAGACGACATCTCTGTAATTAGCACTGCCACCAACACGGTTGTTGCAACGATATCGGGAGTGGCGCTTCTCCCAGAAGGTATCGCCATAAAGCCATGACACAGACTCAACGCGAGTGCCCTGCGGAAGGCAGCAGAAAAATTGCCATGAATTGTGGCTCACGCAAGAAGTCCGCTTGCTTGGAAAAATCTACACGCTTTGCGTTGTCTGCACAATTCAAAGTTGCGCCACGACTGCGCGCTACACTTTTGAAATTTCAGCCTATTACCGGAATCAACGGGGGTATGGCCGCAAAGTTGCTTGAAAGCCTCCGGACACGTTGAGCTCTCATATTTTTGTTTGAGAGGAATGAAGACTGAAGATGATTGGTTCTTCCACAACCGCCGATGCTTTCTGGCAACAGGCCAATCTCTCGGAACAATGGGCCGAGTTTTCGGAAAGTGAAACCATACGAAGAGCTCAGCGTGGAGACTCCGATGCGTTTGAGCGAATCTATCGTGCGCATTGCCGACGCATCTATGCCTTGTGTCTGCGCATGGCGGGAAATTCAGCCGAGGCGGAGGACCTCACTCAGGAAGCATTCTTGACGGTTTTGCGCAAGATCCAGACATTCCGCGGCGACTCGGCTTTTTCAACCTGGCTGCACCGGATTGCGGTAAATCTAGTTCTGATGCGCTTTCGCAAGAAAACCTTGCCGGAAGCCTCACCTGAGAATATGGATGAATCGGGGAGCAATCGCGGCGGCCGACGCGAGGAACTCGGTGCCCCCGACTTGCAATTGACTGGATCGATCGACCGAGTCAATTTGGAAAGAGCGATCAAACAGTTGACACCATGTCACAAATTGGTCGTCGAACTCCATGACATCCAGGGCTACAAGCACAAAGAGATCGCCCAAATCATGGATTGGTCCATCGGGAATTCGAAGGCCCAGCTTCACCGGGCCCGCAGGCGCCTGCGTGAACTCTTACAGGAAAGTCTTCATTTGGAGTGGGCGGCGCCCCATGCGTGCAACTGAAATTAGGCTCGGCGCGAATGCGTGCGGCCTGTTATAGAAGCAAATTCCGCCAAATCTCCTACCTCGATTACCTGGACAGAAGCCTCCCGCTAGTCGACTTGCTCCCACTTCACGACACAGTGACTTGTCCGGCAGCCTGCGATGACGCCTGTCGCCGGGACGAACCTGGCTCTGTATTTGTCCACGTCCGACGTAGTTCTTCGGCCCGACTGATAACGCGCTCGATAAGATCGGCCGACGGCTGCGATTTCTTGGCAGTCGACGGGCTTGTGCCATTAGGCGAGATTTCCAGCTGCTGGAGCTTCTCGTAAACGGGTTTCATTGCCCGCTCCGGGTTGCGAAAGAATTCAGTCCCGCGGATGCGCGCGAAGATCCACCCCATGCGTTCGAGGACCGCCTGCCGGTCCATATCTTGCGGGAGTTTTTCAAGCAGATAGTAGCGATCGCCATCGCACTCGATCGCCAAGCGCCTGCCGTTGCCCTCCACGACCAGGTCGATTCGGAAAGCGCCAACTCGCCAATGCGGCGCAACTCGATATCCGGCAGCCACGAGGCGTTTCATAACCTCCCGTTCGAAAGGAGATTGCGTGCGCTTTTCTTTTTCCTCCAGTGCGTGCATTAGCCGGCTGGGGTCTTGGGCGTGCTCAATGAGTTGGCGGCGCAGGTCGTCGGGCTTTAAGTCATTCTGCGGACTGAGTGAGTGGACAACCCACATCTGATCACGTGCCCGGCTAGCAGCAACATTGAAACGCTGCTTGAATAATTCCTGGTCACGAAGGGAGAGTGGACCTCGTTGCGCAGTGTCCACCAGCGAGATGAAGACAATATCGCGCTCGTCACCCTGGAATTGAGCTGCGTTTCCGCAAAGAAGGCGATGGAGTTCGTAACTATCCGGCGAGATGTGTTTGCGGAGCAGACTATCGATCTCAAGAGCTTGCTCGTCGCCGACAAGTGAGACCACGCCAAACGTCGTTGGTTGGCCCGCGTCATTCGTCTTGTATTCGGGCTGCTCCATCGCGGCGGTGAGCAATGAAGCGACGCCCAAGGCTTCCTGGCGATTGATCTTGCCGTCCCGGCTGGAGCCAGCCACCCGATACGCAACGGTGTGCGGGCGGAGATGGACACGACTGGCGTCGCGCAACGGCTTGATGCGGTGATCGTAGGAAATCATGTTGCTGAATTGGATGATCTCCGGCACACAGCGGAAGTGTTCAACCAGGCAGGTCGTGCCCCCGAAGGATTGTCGCGCGAGGTCATAAATAGAAATTTGGCCGTCGTAGAGATCAGAGTTCGGAATTCCAGGCAGGTATTGGAAGATAAGGTTTTGAATAATCCCGAGGTCCTGACCGACAGCGGAGGGACTCACCTGCTCGTGGTCGCCGACGACGAGGACAGTCTTCCCGAGGTAAAGAGCCACCAGGGCCATGACGTCACTCTGGCTGGCTTCATCGATGATGACCACGTCAAAGCGAGTTATGTGTGGGTCGAAATTCTCCACCACACGGGAAAGCGGCATCACCCAAACAGGGACAGCGCTGCGGCACTCGGACATCTTCCTTGCAGCCTCCGCTCGTAGCAGTGAAACGCGGATTCCGTGGCCTTTGCCGATGCGCCGAATGGTGTCCAGCCAGCCCACTAGCGCCTGCCGCTGCCGTGGAGAAGTGCGCCGAGCTTGAGCCGACCAGGCGCGCTTGTCTATCAGGCCGACAGTGACGCGGCGCAGTTGCTCTCGGAGTTTTTCGCTTTTTGTCTGGAGAACTTCGAGCGAAACACTGGCGCGGCGATCTAGTTCGTCGTTGAGTTGGCGCCAAGTCCATGCACCAGTCGGATCGCGCGGTGGCTCGCCACGTCCGTGCACGCTGGTTCGATTGCGGATGACGCTGGCCCACGCAGGAGCAGCGCTCTCGAGCTTGCTCAGCAAGGCGCGGCGCAAATCGAGGTCTGCCTGTCGGCTTTTAAGTTCGAGTAAACGCTCGTAGGCGTCTCGGTATTCGCCGGAATCCTCATCACTCACGGCCGCGAGAAGTTTGGCAGTCGCCTTCGACGATTTGGCGACGCGCACGGCAAACTTAAGACCTGCTTTAAGATCGCGTATCTCTTTCTCAAGCTGAAGCAGCCTCAGTTTCTTGAACCGCGAGTCGAGGATAGTGAGCAGGGAATTGCTCACCGCCTTGCCGATACGCAGCAATTCTCCGTCGGGGCCGACAATGGCAGGTTGTTCGGCAAGAAATTTCTCCCAGCGAAAGCCAAGGTCCTCAAGTTGCTGCTGGAGCGGCCGCCATGTGTGGCTGTGCCAGCTCAGGCAATCCTCGATCGAATCGCAATACTGCAACAGCGTTTTTTCGATTTCTTCGCCCATCTCGCTGGAGGGCGGCGTCCCCAGGGTTGCCATCTGGCGATCCCACCGGCCGGACAGATCTTCGCGCAGGTTCTTGAGACGCGCACGCCTGCCTAAAGCTTGAAAATGTTCAGCCAAGCGCGGGTGTGCCTTATTGACTTTCGTCGATTCGATGAATTGGCTCCACGCTCTGTGCGTGAGCAGCGTGACAGAACCGAGTTTGCCACCATTCTCCAGATGAGCGAGGATTTCGCCGGCGATGCGCTCCTGATCCTCGTAGGCCAGGTTGTTCGACAGATGAGGACCATGCTTGACGAAAGATTCCTGAGACTTGGCGGCTTCGCGGTGAACGAGACGGACGAAGCTGACCAGTTGGTCCCAGGGCTCGCGGTGCGCGTCGCCGTACTTTCCGGCGTAAACCGCGGCGAGTTTCCACTTTTCCTTCCCGGAAAGCGGCTCGACAGCTTGCCTCAAACTGGCGGAGAGAACCTCCAGTTCCTCGGGCGAGCCCTGCGCGGCACCGGATTGCCAAAGATCCGAGCGGAATTCCAAGTCCTCCATGCTTAAGCGATTTCGTTCGCTGAGGGAGGCTTCGAAGTCTTCTGGCCCGGGAAGATCGCGAAGGTCCGGAAGATGGCCGGAAAGCTCGCTTTCGTCTTCGCGGGAGAGAGAAACGTTCGTGCGATAGAGGTCTGTCAGTTCAGCCGGAGAAAGCGGCACCGGAGCAACTGCTGCAACCGGGCCCGGAATCCAGCCCAGACTTTCCTTTTCTTGCGCGACTTTGCGAGCGGCATCGGCAGGAGCCCACGTCTTTCCTGAAATGACGATATCCCGATACTCGTCCGCGCGGCCGTCCGAAAGTTGGTTGCGAATTTCTTCGAGTTTTTTCAGGAGGTCCAGGCGCTCGGCTTCCAATTTCTTTGCTTCCATCTCCAGCGAAGCAGCATCGGCTCGCGATAGTCTTTCCGCAATCGAGCCCACGGCGCTTTCCAATTGTTTGCGGCTGTCCAAATCACTTTCGAGCAAGCTTACGCACAAGGGGCGCAACTCAGGGACGATATGATGCCGCACCATGCGTAATGCCTTCGTCGTATGGCTGGTGACGAGCACACTCTTTCCTTGGGCCAGCAAATGACCGACTAGATTCCCGATCGTGTGAGTCTTCCCGGTGCCGGGCGGGCCTTGAACCAGCACGCCTCCATACTCCTCCAGTTGCTTTGCGATTCGCACCTGTTCCGGATTTGCAGGTTTGCTCAGAAGGACTTCGGCGTCCGCCTCATGGTACTGACCACCAGGGGCATCGGCTTCTCCAAGTTCCGCCACCGGCGATTCTTCTCCAACGATATTTAAGAGAGACCAGGGCAAGTCTTCGCGAACTCGCAGGTCCGAAAGAATGCCTTCGATAGCGGCGGCGAACCCCAGGGTGCGCGCGCGCAGAAATAAAATGGGATCGCGCCCTATCTGCGGATCGCTCTGGTCCTCGCCCGGCGCTTCATCCTCGATAAGCTCCCCGCGCGGGGACAATTGCACTACCAGCCGCTTCAGGAATCCCGAGGTCGATCCGTTCAACAGAGGATGAAATCCGCCCTGCTCCAGGTCTTCGCGGCACCGGCCTATGGCCCGTCCGTCGACATCCGCCATCGACTGAAAAAGCGCCGAATAGAGTTCCACGGGGTAATCCGCTTCAGCGAGCGTGAATTCCGGAACAGCCGCGTTGAACTGTAGTTGGAGCCGTTGCAGCAGAATCGGATGGTAGATGTTGCCTTCGGGCCGGCACCAGCTCAGGATTCCGTCACCCAGAACAAGCTCGACGCGCTCCGCCTCCCGGTCGATGCGCCCATACAGGGCGTACAAAGCTTCAAATATCTTCATGGCGGCACGAGCGGGCTTTTCGTTCTTTGCCCACTCATCGCGCGAGAGCTTCCACCGTTGCAGGGCTGCGGACCTTGTCCTGTCATCATCAAAGTTCACGATGCGTGGATTGCCTGCCGTATCCGGTTGTTCTTGAGTTTGGCGCACGAGGATCTCTTCAGAGGGATCCTCCCACCCCGGCTCAAGCCAGGCAGCAAGTCCATTGGGAGGCTCAGGAACTCGAGTAAGCGATGGGCGCTGGACCTTCAGAACGAATCCCTCGCTGTTGTCAGCCATGGCTTGATTTTCTTTGGCCTTGGCTCTTGAAGACCCAGCCTTGGCGGCCCCTCGTTTTATGGAGGGATGGTCGGGTAGGTTCCGTAACCAAAGGCTCCAAAGCTGCTCGCGAATCTGGCGCTTGGCGGGGTTACGGTGCTGGTTGAGTGCTTCCAAGTAGCGGAAGACGCGTGTGAGCTTGTCGCGGGCAATCCGGAGCTTGTCGGGGTCCATGTTGGCTGCCTTTTAGGGACACTTGTATTGGCTGGTGGTGGCTGCTGGGGGCCCCAGAATATCAGCGTCCGCTGGAGAATCTCAACGTCCTAAATTAGGTACAACACAGAGCAGAAATATTAGTTGCAAGCAGAGTTAGGAACCTAGGATGGCGCCTTCATTTCATGTGTCCTCACCACTCTTAAAAATGTTCAACGCTTGCGTTGAATCGGTTTAATATTGTGTATGCCGGGTTCCTCGTATCGAAAACTCCGGTCGATAACCATATAAACTTCGAATTCGATTGAGGAGATCTATGCCACGTTCGAGGAAACTCTCAGCCCCCCTGTTGGAGGGGTTGTTCGCATCACTCTTGTTTCCAATGATGGTTGCCGGCGCGCCCGAAGCCCAGTCCGGAAGAACCTATCTGCATCGGAATTGGCAGATTCAGTCTTCCTGTGAGGCGGCGGCAACAGGCGAACAAATTTCCTCGGCCGGGTTTGATGCAAAGACCTGGCATAAAGCCGACATTCCGGCCACGGTTGTCGGTGCGCTGGTGACGGATAAGACCTATCCCGATCCAAACTATGGAACAAACTTGAAGTCCTTTCCGGGGATGAATTATTCCGACAAAGACCTTTTTGCCAATCAGGACATGCCGGAGGGCAGCCCCTTTCGCTGTTCGTGGTGGTATCGCACGGAGCTTACTCCTCCCTCGGAAGGGGCCAAGAAAACGGAATGGCTGAATTTTCTCGGCATCAACTACCGGGCCAACATTTGGATCAATGGGCACAAGTTGGCCGACGCGAACGACGTGGCAGGTACTTACCGCTCGTATGAATTCGATGTCACCAAATTCTTGCAACCCGCGAGAATGAACGCCATCGCTGTTGAAGTGTTGGCTCCCGGAAAATACGATTTAGGAATCACCTGGGTGGATTGGAATCCGACACCGCCTGACAAGGACATGGGAATTTGGAAGGAAGTCTTTCTGACGTCAAGCGGAAATGTCGCGGTGCGGAATCCGTTCGTGGCTTCAAAGCTGGATGCGGAATACAAGAAGGCCGAGTTGACCGTCAGCGCGGAAGTCCGCAACGTTTCGAATGAACGCGTGAAAGGCGTGCTGCGCGCGGAATTCGATGGGATGGAAGTGAAGCAGCCTGTGGAATTGGCCGGTAGGGAATCGAAGATCGTGAAATTCACCCCGGAGAAATTCGCAAAACTGAAACTAAAGCATCCGAAGTTGTGGTGGCCATATCAAATGGGCGCTCCGTATTTGTATACGGCAAAGCTGTTATTCGAAATAGGCAAGCAAGTCTCAGACACAGCGAACGTGACATTTGGAATACGCGAAGTTACTTCCGAACTAACGGAAAAGGGACACCGCTTGTTCAAGGTAAACGGAAGAAAAGTACTGATTCGCGGAGCGGCCTGGGCGCCGGATCTTCTCTTCCGTTGGTCATCGGAAAAGCTCGATGCCGATCTGGCTTACGTGCGCGATATGGGCATGAACACAATCCGATTGGAAGGGCGTCTCGATCGCGACGAGTTTTTCGAGAAAACGGATCACTTAGGTATTTTGGTCATGCCCGGTTGGACATGCTGCGATGCCTGGGAACGCTGGAAAAATTGGAATGGCGATCAGAACAGAGTTGCAGCGGCCTCGTTGCGTGACCAAATCACCCGGCTGCGAAATCATCCAGCCGTTTTTGTGTGGCTGAATGGCAGCGACAATCCACCGCCTGCGGAAGTCGAGAGTGTCTATCTAAGTATCGAGAAGGAGTTGGAGTGGCCTAATCCGATCGTCTCCTCCGCTTCAGAGCAAAAGGCCGTGGTCAGCGGAGCGTCAGGTGTAAAAATGACCGGCCCATACGAGTATGTGCCTCCAGTGTACTGGCTCGCCGATACGCGAGCGGGCGGCGCCTATGGCTACAACACGGAGACAAGCCCAGGGCCGGCGATTCCCCCCAGAGAATCATTGGAAAGGTTTATCCCCAAGGATCATCTCTGGCCGATCGACGAGGTCTGGAATTATCACGCGGGCGGCGAGCGCTTCACTACCGTCAATGTTTTTACCGATGGACTCAACCGGCGCTATGGCAAAGCATCGTCACTCGATGATTACGAGCGTAAAGCCCAAGCAATGACCTACGACGGCCAGCGGGCCATGTTCGAAGCCTATGCGCGGAACAAATACACGTCTACTGGCGTGATTCAGTGGATGCTGAACAACGCATGGCCTTCCCTGATTTGGCATCTGTACGATTATTACCTCGTGCCGGCGGGCGGGTATTTCGGCACAAGAAAAGCTTGCGAGCCGATCCACGTGCAATATTCGTACGACGACAATTCCGTCGCGGTGATCAACGGAACTTACGACCCGCGCAAAGGTGTGAAAGCTAGCGCGAAGATCTACAACATCGATGCCAAGGAAAAAGCTGCCCGCGAAACAACACTGGATCTCGGCCCGGACAGCGCCACCAAGGCCTTCGATCTCCCCAATCCGGACGGACTAACGCCGACCTATTTCCTGAAGCTGGAACTCCATGATTCCGCTGGAAAACTGGTCAGCGAAAACTTTTACTGGTTGTCGACAAAACCGGATGTGCTCGATTGGGAGAAACGAGCGGACACCGTTTACACGCCACAGAAGGAGTTCGCCGACCTCACCGGTCTGAACGACCTTCCCAAAGCAAGAGTGACAATCACGAAGACTGGGCACATGAGTGGAACCAGCTCCACCCTCACAGTAGTAACCGAAAACAAGGGAGATAGCGTAGCGTTTATGGTTCATCCGCGCCTCATTAGAGGCAAAGGAGGGGACGACGTCACTCCCATCTTCTGGAGTGACAACTATTTCTCCTTGCTACCAGGCGAGAAAAAGTCCCTCACAGCGAAATTTGATTCCTCTTTACTTCAAGGGGCTTCGCCTGAACTGGTGGTTGATGGCTGGAACGTGGAACTAACGGCGCCGTAGTATCGGGCGGGGTCACAGAAGCTATGAATCGATAGCCAATCCGAGGGAGCGTCTCTACGAAACGAGGACTCCGCGCTGAGTCTCCGAGCAGATCGCGAAGTTTGTTGACAGCGGTGTTCAAGCCGTGCTCGTAGCCGACAACTGTGCTGGGCCATAGTCTTTCCTGGAGTGCGCTTCGGGTGATCACGCGCCCGGCATCCATCAGCAACATTTCCAAAATCTGGAACGGTTTCTCTTCCAAACGGATGCGCATTCCATGCTTGCGAAGCTCGCGCGACACGAGATTGACCTCGAACGCACCAAAGCGAACTAGGGCGGCCATACTCTGAATGTGGTTCATTGGTTGTTCTCCGCGATTACCCTGCTCGAAGCAGGATTACCTGCCCATCCTCATTCCGTCGGGAATTCCTCTGGAATTGACCTATCCTTAAGTGTTCCCGGGCGGGGCTCCGCATGTGGGAACAGACTTATCCCCTTGCTGATTTATTCCCGGCTACCTCATTTAGTCCGCGTCCGGAGGTCATTTTGCGTTCCGCGCAACCCTTAACCATCCGGCTCTCATCCAATGGAGTAGAATGGGGCGGGTACGTTGGGCCTTCATGAGAGTCGGGAGATCACCAGGTTTGTGGTTTCCATTGGAGAGGGAACAATGCGCAAATTGAATCGCTTTCTCGCCGTGATGGGGCTTGGACTGTTTATGGTGGCCGCAGCAACGGCGGACACGCTTGAATTGAAAGACGGCCGTGTTTTGAAAGGAAAGTATCTCGGCGGCACGCAAGCGGTGATGCGCTTTGAGATCAACGGTGAAGTTCAGACTTTCAATACCACCGATCTTGTAGCGCTCACCTTCACGGGCAGTTCCGGTCGTGCCGTTCCTGCCGCGGCTCCAGCTGCGGCCATGCCTCCGGCGCCTGCCGCGAAAATGGCAAGCCCTGATCCCGGTGGGGCTATGACTATCCCCGCGGGGCAATCCTTGCTGGTGCGAATGATCGATGGTGTTGACTCCTCCAAAAATCACGTCGGCGACGTCTTCCACGCCAGCCTTGAGACAGACCTGACCATAGGCAACACCGTGGTTGCACGCAAAGGTGCGGATGTCTACGGCCGGTTAGCCGAGGCTAAAGAAGCGGGTCACATGTCCGGCAGCAGTGAGCTGCAACTTGAACTGAGCCGCATCGTGATCGATGGCAAGGACTATCCGGTCGTCAGCAGCGACTACAGCTTGAAAGGGAAGGGCCGTGGCTCGGACACCGCCAAGAAAGTTGGTGGTGGCGCGGTAGCCGGCGCCATCATCGGCGCGATTGCTGGCGGCGGGAAGGGCGCGGCCATCGGCGCGGGCGTAGGCTCGGCGGCTGGCGCTGGCGTCCAGGTCTTGACGAAAGGCCAGCAGGTGAAGGTACCGAGCGAGACACTGCTGGAATTCCGTCTGCAACAACCGGTAACCGTAGCCGCAACACAAGGATAAGTAGCCTCCCCACTTACGCAAGGAAACTTGAACAAGATAAAAAGGCGAGCTTCGGCTCGCCTTTTTCATTGCCACAGCTTTTTCCATGGCAGACCCGTCGTTCCCGTGTCCCCTCCTGCCGTTATCGGATTGGAACCATCCAGCCGAAAATCCCTCTTGCCACTCCTGCTGTTAGTGAGTAAGCTACCCCCTCTAGTGGAGAAGCCATGCCAAAAGAAAAGCCTCGAGTGAACATCGGAGAAGTGATCAAGAGCTATCGCAGCCAGCGTAGCCTGTCGCAGGG
Source organism: Acidobacteriota bacterium (assembly GCA_003225315.1). Taxonomy (GTDB): domain Bacteria; phylum Acidobacteriota; class Terriglobia; order Acidiferrales; family UBA7541; genus Acidiferrum. The sequence continues at coordinate 152,614 of QHZD01000022.1, read as the reverse complement.
CGACATCGAGCGCCGCACCGGACTGCTGCGTTGTTACCTCTCGCGCGTCGAAAACGGGCACACCGTCCCGTCTCTCGAAACGCTCGCCAAAATCGCGGAAGCCATGGATATCTCTCTGGCTGACTTTTTCCCCGGCACGGAAACGCCGCGCGACCGCGAAACGCAAAAAGCGCTGGGCGAGCTCTCGCAGGATGAAATTCGCTTCCTGGCGGAGATCAAGAAGTACAGCACCACGCTTTCCGACGGGGACAAGCGGCTTGTGCTGGCCATGATCCGCAAAATGGCGACTTTGATTCCGCCCCCCGTGGCGAAGAAGTTGATTGTGCGCCGTCCAACTGCGTAACCGGACGCGCCACGCAAGCATCGAAATCATTGATGTCATCAAGCTAAAAAGATGATTGGCTAGTCCGAAGGCTATTCGGTATCCTTGTAACGGAATGACTTCTATCCAATTGACCGGCGTTTGTTGTTGTCCGCACCCAACGGTGACGGCCGCCGCGTATTGTTTGGATGGGAAGCCAGCTTTCTAACAGCTCTCTACTCCAAGATTGAAGCGAACCCACCGCCATGTATTCCGGCAGGTGGGTTTTTTGTTTTTGGGGGACGTTCATGACCAATGCATCGGAAGTCTTAGTCCGGCAGTCGGAACTCGAGCCCGGAAGGGCCATCAAGATGGGGACGTTCGCGCCGCGGCGGCTCAATCACCTGAGTGCGCTTGAGTCCGAGAGCATCCACATTCTCCGTGAGGCCGCCGCCGAATTCGCGCGCCCGGTAATGCTCTATTCGATTGGAAAAGACTCTTCGGTCATGCTGCGCTTGGCGCAAAAGGCTTTTTTCCCCGGAAGAATTCCTTTTCCCCTCCTGCACGTGGACACCAGTTACAAATTCCCAGAGATGATCGAGTTCCGCGACTCTTATCCGCGGCAGATCGGCGCGGAGCTCATCGTTCACAAGAATCAGGAGGCGCTCGATGCCGGCGCAAATCCCTATTCGCTAGGCACCCAAAAATGCTGCGGCCTGCTAAAAACGAAGTCGCTCCTGGACGCACTAGCCGAGGGTGGCTTCGACGCGGCGTTTGGCGGGGCGCGCCGCGACGAAGAGAAGTCACGCGCCAAAGAGCGCATCTATTCCTTCCGCGATTCCCTGGGCCAGTGGGACCCGAAAAACCAGCGCCCTGAGTTGTGGAACATCTTCAACTCCCGTCTCAATAAAGGCGAAAGTATTCGCGTATTTCCGCTTTCCAATTGGACCGAACTGGACGTCTGGCTCTACATCCACGCCGAGCAAATTCCCATCGTGCCGCTGTATTTCGCCAGGGAACGCGATGTGGTTTTCCGCAACGGTTCCATTGTGGTGATCGATTCCCCCGCGCAGCTCCTGCCAGGGGAAAAAACACAGAGGCTGAAGTGCCGGATGAGGTCGCTCGGGTGCGTTCCGTGCACGGGGGCGATCCGTTCCGACGCGGATACCGTGCCGCAGATCATCGCGGAAATGGTTTCCTTCCGCCGCTCCGAACGCGAAAACCGGGCCATCGACCACGATGAGGAAGGTTCCATGGAACTCAAGAAACGGGAAGGCTACTTCTGATGATCTCTTCCGCGCAGAACACGGCTTATGAGGGCTTCTCCGCGTTTCTAGAGCGGAATATGAACACCGATCTTCTTCGCTTCACGACTGCCGGGAGTGTCGACGACGGTAAGTCGACGCTGATCGGGCGTCTTTTGCACGATTCCAAAGCCGTCTATGAAGACCAGCTTGCCTCGGTGAAGAAGAGCCGCATTAACCGCTCGACCGGCCCCGTCGATTTTTCGCTGCTCACCGATGGTCTGCGGGCGGAACGCGAACAGGGCATTACCATCGACGTCGCTTACCGGTATTTCGCCACGCCTCGTCGCAAATTCATCATCGCCGATACTCCGGGACATGAGCAGTACACCCGGAACATGGCGACCGGCGCGTCCACGGCAGACGTGGCTGTCATTTTGATCGACGGAACAAAAGGGCTACTCCCACAAACGCGCCGTCACGCCTTCATCGCTTCGCTGCTCGGAATTTCCAACGTACTGGCCGCTGTCAACAAGATGGACTTGGCCGAGTATCGCGAAGATGCCTTCCACAAGTTACAGGACGATTTCCTGGTGCTTGCGGCTCAGTTGGGAATTGCCAGCGTGCAATGCATCCCGATCAGCGCGCTGGAGGGTGACAACGTTGTCGACCGCAGCAGGCGCATGCCGTGGTATCACGGCCCAACGTTGCTGGAACATCTCGAAACTGTCCCTCTTCCCGAAAGAGATTCGCTACAAAGCTTTCGCTTCCCGGTACAAACCGTGATTCGCCCTGACGCCACATTTCGTGGCTTCGCCGGCCGCATCGCAAGTGGAGCCATTCATCCGGGCGATCCCCTCGTCGCGCTTCCTTCAGGACGAAGAACCCGCGTGCGCTCCATTGTGACCTACGACGGCGAACTGCCTCAGGCGTCTTCCTCGATGTCCGTGACCTTGCAGTTGGATGAAGAGATTGACCTCAGCAGGGGCGATATGCTCGTTTCGCCTGGCCGACTGCCGAAAGTCTCAAGGAAATTCCATGCCAGCGTCGTCTGGCTTCACGGAACACCTCTCGAATTGGGCCGTACTTATCTTGTCAAACACACCGCTCGCCAAACGAAGATCCGGGCGCTCCGCATCCGCCATCGCGTCAACGTTAACACCTTGGCAGAAGAGCCTGCCACTCGATTGGAATTGAATGAAATCGGTTCCGTTGATTTCGAGACGCATGTGCCCCTGTTTTTCGATCCCTACTCCAGTAACCGCACGATGGGCAGCTTCATTTTGATCGACTCAGCAACGAACGCCACTGTGGGCGCGGGGATGATTCAGGAATCCGTCGCGGCGGTGCAACTCGCAGAGGAACCCGAAGACGAATTTGCTGCCTCCGGCCGACCTGCTATTCCTGTTGCGCCCGAGGAACGATACGCACGTCATGGCCATTTTCCGGGCGTTGTTCTACTCGAAGGCCGAGCAGCGCTTGCAGAACGGTTAGAGCGTTTCCTTTTTGACCTCGGCCTCGAGGTTTTACATCTGAGTCGTTCTGAATTCTTCGGAGATGCGTTTGTCGAGACGATCCGCGTGGCAAGGACGGCCGGGGTCATCATCCTCTACTCCGGCGGCGCTCTCTCCCGGGAAACAAAGGACCGGATCGCGCTGGAATTCGACAATCGTTTTTTGGACGCTGCTGGCGCGCCAGAACTCCTGTTCGACGAGGAACAAGCCGTCAGGCACGTCCAGGCCTTTGCGCGGTCCCTTCGGTTTGTTGATGAACGGTCAAAGATTCAGCAAAACGTGAATTAAATGAACGTAGACCACATCGCCAACGTAGTCGAAAATCTCCCGCCAGAACAGGCCCTGGACGCTGTGCTCGCCGTTAGGGAGAGCATGCGCTTTTGTCTGACCAGCAGCTTTCAAGCAGAAGACATGGCCGTCCTGCATATTCTGCGCAAACGCATTCCCGACGTGCCCGTGCTATTCCTGGAGACCGGCTATCACTTTCCGCAGACCTACGAATACCGCGATCGGATGACGAAGGAGTGGTCGCTGCGTCTCCTCAACGTTCTCCCATCGAGAACCGTTCCGGAACAAGAGTCGGCATTCGGCATTCTCTACCAAACTGATCCCACGCGTTGCTGCCAGTTGCGCAAGGTCGAACCTCTTCTCGGAGCACTGGAACCATTTGACGTTTGGTTTACCGGTTTGCGCCGCGAACAGTCTCCAACGCGCAAGAATCTCAAGAAGGTTGAGCTTCACCGTCTTCCCACTGGCAAACAACTCTGGAAGGTCAGCCTTCTCGCGGACTGGAAGTGGGAACAAGTCTGGGACTACACGAACGCGAACGGCATCAGCCACCTGCCTCAGTACGACGAGGGTTATCTCAGCATCGGCTGCCAACCTTGCACCGCTCTTCCCGTTGATCCAAACAATCCCAGATCCGGGCGCTGGGGCGGAACGAAATTGGAATGCGGCATTCACACCTTCTCAAAGCGAGCCGAGGCATGAACTTCTTTATTGGTTTCCTGATCGCCGTCGCCGTTGGTCTGACCGGTATTGGCGGAGGCAGCTTCACTGTGCCCGCGCTCATCTTGATCGTGGGTCTGACGGCTGGTGAAGCTGTGGGCACAGCGTTCGTCTTCGCTGGAGTCCTGCGCTTGATCGCCGCGCCCTTCTATCTCCTGGGAAGAAACTTTCACGCGCGCTACTTGTGGTTGCTTCTCCTCGGGGCCGTCCCCGGTCTCCTCCTCGGCACGTTGGTGCTGCGACTTATAGGACAGGAGGGAGGAAATCCTGTCGTCATCATCCTGCTCGGAATCCTGCTCGCCGCGTCTTCCAGCGTGACGTTCGCCCCGCGCGTACAGAATCCAGGTTTCGCTCGAAAGAATTCCCGCTGGTTGCCTTGGCTCGCGCTCCCCATCGGCGTGGAATCTGGATTTTCCTCCGCCGGCGCCGGCGCTCTCGGGACCGTGCTGCTTTTGAACTACTCGGAAATGACGCCGCCACAAGTCATCGGCACGGACCTGGTTTTTGGCCTCGTCCTGGCCGTGCTCGGCGGCGCATTTCATTGGAAGTTTGGCGCGATTAACTCTCCGGTTCTTCTCCAACTCCTGGCCGGGGGAGTTCCTGGCGTTGTATTCGGGTGCGCACTGGCGCGGTACGTTCCCGCGCGAAAGCTGAAATTAGTCGTCGCCATGGTCGCGATTTTCGCGGGAGTCCAGCTTGTCTGGAACGGTACTCGGACCTTGTTGGCAAATCGGGCGGCGGCAGCAGTGAGGATTGCGGCTCGGCATCAGTAAGAAATGGCATCTACATTTGTAGTTGCGGAAAGAATGATTCGCAAAGAAAACTTAGCTGGATTGGCCGCGAATGATCCGGATGGCGTCAGGTAGAGCGGCATCATTTCGCCCATTGCCGCCTGTCTGGATTTCCACGCCCGTGGAATCATCCCGGTCGCTGCCTTCCCCGGGCGCCAGAAAAAGGTTGGTTTCGACAGCGTGCTGCTTGGTGTACAGGTCGTAATAACGTCCACCGAAGGCGTAAAGGGTCTCGTGGGTTCCGCGCTCAATAACCCGCCCCGCCTCCACCACCAGGATTTGATCTGCGCGTCGAATCGTCGAAAGCCGGTGCGCGATTACAAACGTCGTGCGCCCGCGCATGAGGTAGCGTAGCCCTTCCTGAATGAGCGCTTCCGATTCCGAGTCCAGGCTGGAGGTCGCCTCGTCAAGGATCAGGATGCGCGGATCGGCCAGAATCGCCCGCGCGATTGACACACGTTGCTTCTGTCCGCCCGAGAGCTTTACCCCGCGTTCCCCTACGACCGTGTCGTACTTGTGCTCAAAAGACTCCGCGAACTCGTCGACGCGCGCGATGTGACAAGCGGCGAGGACTTCTTCTTCCGCTGCATTAGGCCGGGCAAAAGCTACATTTTCCCGGATCGTTCCATCGAAAAGAAAAGTTTCCTGCAGCACCACGCCGAGCTGCGTTCGATAGGAATTCAGCTTCACGGTCGAAAGATCGACGCCGTCGACCAGGACGCGCCCGCTCGACGGCACGTAAAACGCCGCAATCAACCCGATGATCGTCGATTTTCCTGCGCCGGAAGGCCCGACTAAGGCTGTGACCGTTCCCGGTTCCGATCGGAAACTCACGTCGTGCAGAACTTCCTTCCGCGTGTCGTAGGCAAAGCTCACGTTTTCCATTTCTACCAGCCCGTTCACTCGATCCAGAGTCTGCGTGCGTCCCGGCTCATCATCTTCCAGCTTCTCATTCAAAATTTCGCGCGTGCGCTCGAGTCCAGTAATAGCTTCAGTGATTTGTGTGCCAATCGCGACGATCTGAAAGACGGGAGCAATCAGGAACGCAAGAAAGGCGTTATACGCGAACCATTGGCCAGGCGTCATGCTTCCGGACAGCATCTTGTGCCCGCCAAATTCCATCATTAGAACGCTGACGATGCCCAGCAGCAAGGCGCCGGATAAACTCATCAGCGAGGTTGCGGTAAGCGTCTTTAGGACGTTTTCAAGCAGTCGTTGCACGCCGCCCGCGAACACATTTTCTTCTCGCTCCTCGGCATGGTAACCCTTCACAACGCGAACTCCACTGAGCGATTCGGTTAGGCGCCCGGTAACTTCGGCTGTAATTTTTGGTCGTGCTCGGAAAATCGGGCGAATGGTTTTAAAGGCCATGCTTATCCCAAACCCAAACACCAGCAGAATCGAAAAAGCCACGGCCGTCATTGTCGCGCTCGTATGAATCAAATACACCAGCGCAATCGCCGCTGTCATCAGCCCGCCGACGAATTCCACCAGGCCCGTCCCGATGAGGTTGCGCACGCCTTCCACGTCGCTCATGATGCGTGACACCAGTGCGCCGGTTTTGTTCGCATCGTAGAACGAAACCGGAAGCCGCCCGATATGTGCCTGAACCTGCCGGCGGAGTTCAGTGATCATCTTCTGCGCCGACTTGGAGAGCAGTTGCGTAAGGCTGAAGGAAGTGAGGCCCTGCACAATCGTCGCAGACAGCACGCCGAGAACGATCGGTGTCAAGAGCTGTATCTGCCTGTGCAGGATAACGTTGTCCACAAAATATTTCATGGAAGCAGGCAAAACCAATCCCGAAACGCGGTTGACCGCCATCAGTACGAAGCCCAGCGCCAGCAGCCCGCGCCTCGGTTTGATCAGCGCCCAAACGTCCGGAAGATTCTTCCACGCGCTCTTCTTGCGCTTCTCACTCTTGGCTGGTGTTGGGGATGCTATTGCCGTGGCCATGATTCTTGGATGAAGTGTGCTCTCCGTGGTTAGATGCCGGTCACGCCTCTACGACTACGTTGCGAAGGCGCAGCGGAAGTAACCTATACCTTCAGTCGCCGGCGGTTCCCGCGCGGGGCACGCTGGCCCTGGCGGGCCGATCCAGGCTTAACACACTGGAGACGAACTCGCTGATGGTGATTCCTAGGTGGCCCCAAAGTCTCCGCTTCAGGCTGGTGTAATCCTGTGTGCCGCTGAAGAGGTCGCCCATCAATTGTCGGAACACTGGGCTGCGGCGCATAAACTGCACCATGCGCGTTGTTACCGCGCTGCCCAGGAACGATCCACGATAGAAGCGACGCACGATGCGCGCCGCGAATTCCAGTTCGGCGCAGAAAGTAGCCTTCACCCAGGCAGGATATTTCTCCGGGCATCCCGCGGCGAGAGAGCGCCCCAGCAGTTCGCCGGACCGAATGGCATAAAAAAGTCCCTCGCCAGTAAGCGGATCGACCCAGGCCGCCGCGTCTCCTATGAGCGCCCAGTTCTTTCCGATCACACTTCGTTCGGAAAGCGTGCGCTCTTTAGGCGACGGCAGCACGTGACTGTAAAACTTTGCGCCCTCCGTCGGTATGTCGTGCTTCTCGACAAAGTCCTGCAGGTGTCCGCGCAGCTCCGCGCTTGAATGCGAGGACATACTCCCGCAAATGCCTACCGAGAGATGATCGCAGCGGGGAAATGACCAGATGTAGCCTTCGAATTGCGGCAAGAACTTGATGGTGATGGCGTCTCTCGTCTGCGGAACGAAATAGCCTTGCGTCATCTCCAGTTCGTCCCGTTGCAACGCCCGTGTTTCGGGAACCAGTTGATTGCGCGCCCCTGCCGCAAGTACCAAAAAATCTGCTTCCTTCCATTCGCCTTCCACGCAATAGCGCGGCTTTGTCGTCGTGGTGTCCACACTCATCACGTGGGAACGTTGCACGTTGCAACCGGCATCCCGCGCGCGGTCCAGGAGCATTCCGTTCAGCACGGTCCGCGAATAGATCACGATCGGATGCGGCATCTCGAGCGTGGCATGATGCTCTTCGCTGCTGATCAGCTCGACGGAATTCACCAGTTTTTTGGGATGGGAATTATCAAGTAGGAAAGGGAAGCACTGTATCGCCTTGTGCGTCAGTCCGCCGCCGCAAGGTTTTTCCCACGCCAAATGCTCGTCAAAAAGATTGACTTTATGGCCCGCGCGCGCGAGCTGCTCACCGCACATCGCGCCGGACGGTCCGCCGCCGACGATTGCAATTTGGGCCATGATCGTTTCTCGCTGAACGCTCCATCCTGCGCTGGGAACCGGTGCGAAGAGTTCCCTTGTTGATGGATACTATGGTGATGGGGCGGCTAGGTGAGGGGAAAGATCACCAGGCAAAAGCCCGCGAGGAGTATAGCACCGAAAAGCGCCGCCGCCCCTGCTGAGCCGGTTTCAGTACGCACTATGTCCATACCGCTCCGCTGTATCAAATTGAACACCGCCATGTACCCCGACAGCAGGCCCATCAGAATCTCTCCGTTGTGCAATATCAACACGCCGCCCATTAAGGCTCCCCAAGAGATAAGCCTTAACGTCAAGGCCAGCGCCAGCCTCCGCTCTCTTTTTTCTATTTGCACCGGGCCAAGCAAAACTTCTTCTGCGAAGTGATACGAAAGCACGACCACCACGAGAAACGGAAAGCGCGCCCACTTTGCCGCAGTCAGCCAAGCCTCGTAAAACGTCAAATCAAACCATGCCGTTGCGAGAAGCAGCAGCACGAGTCCGGCGAATGCCGCCGCGAGCAAGTCGCGAGTGGAACTCGCAAGTGCCTGCCGCTCGGCGCTCCAATGCATCAAGGTCAGCACTGCCCCAAGAAGAAGCAGGAAGCTGGCAAGATAGTCGCCCTGAAAGAGCCCGATCCTTCTCAACGGAATCCAGAATCGCAAAAGCAGCACGATGACGACTGAGCCGGCCGCAAATTCCAATAGAAGTCGTGGCACGCTGATGACAGTGCCAGTTACGACGATTTCTGCGCCTGTGTTTTTTCCAGTGACTTCCCTCAGAAACGCTCCCGCAATCAGCAGGATCCCCACGAAGCCGGCCAGCGCGCCGATCAGCGGACGGTGAGAAGGCAGCGCCACGCTCGGAGTTAAATGTAGGACTTGTGCAGCCCAGTTCTGTGAAGCGCGCATCGCGACGCTGCTGAAGAGAATGCTGACGTGCGACGCGCCGGGAATTTCCAGGAATTTCGAGGTCGCATCGTTTCGCAAGGCAACCAGGTCGGCGGCATTTCCGCGCATCGACTGCAGTTCGCGCGAGCCAACCATCACCAGCGAATTGGGCGGAAGTTCAGGAGGATCACTGAAAAGCAACTTCTCCGGAGTCACTCCGTGCGCTGCCCGCATCGGCGCCGGCGAGACCGTGACCAAGCCCGCGACAGCAACACGCGCCGCAACACGTTCAGCAATCGCGCCGCCCATGGAATGTCCGGCAAGAATCGTGCGCTTGGCATCGATCACTCCGCGCGTAAGTAGCTCGCGCAAGAGGGCCTCTCCGCACTGTTCCGCTCGCGCCGGAGAAAACGGCCCCGGCGTGCGTCCGTGTCCCGTTAAGTCTGGAACGAACACGCGAAGGCCCTGCTCGGCAAATCCTCGCGCCACAAACGACATGATCTTCCTGTTCGCCGAAATTCCGTGAAATAGAACGACCGAACCCTGTGCCGCTACGTTCGGCTTTTCGACGATAGTTGTTTCCAGTCGGCAGCCCCCAGCGTTGAAAATATATGTCCGTTCCTTGTACGGCGTCGGCAGGGCCAGCCACAGTCCTACGGCGCACAACAATACCCCCGCAATCGCCCGCACCGCCTGCCGTGATTTCATCGCCCACCGCTAGTAGTCGGCCAGTTTCCGATTATCCTTAATCAGACAGTTTTGATCACTACGTCGGGGAATTTAGCATCTTCATGGCCTACGACAGCGTACCGACGCAGGTCCCAGGTGCCCCTCCCGGCTTTGTGGTACCAGATACAGCGGATTTTTACATTGGAGACATGCAGGTAAATCCAGGAAACAGCGGAGGCCCGGCCTTTTCGGTCGAAACCGGCAAGGTGATTGGTGTCTGTGTTGCGTACGATATGGCTCCTGTCGTATATGGCGATGGCAACCATGAGCAGGCGAAGGTGGAAAATCGACAGCTTTTCTCTAATTCAGGGCTTGCTATTGTCATCCCAGTCCGCTACGTCATCGACCTAATCAAGAAGCACAATCTCAAGAAATGATCTGCGACTTAAGCAAGATTCCCTTGACTCTCCGTTGTTCGTTTTCTACTGTACTTTTCAGGTAAGGGTGCGGAACTTCTCGAATGCGGCGGCTTGTCTGCCGCTTTTTTGTTTTTTCCAGGAACGCCAATCTCCCGATTGGCGCGGGGCTCCTTAACATTCCAGAGGCGGGGCTTACGTGCCATTTTTTTCTGTTCCATTCCGTCCGAATGATTCCGTCGTTCCGACTGCGGCGGCGGGCGGTTTTCGCCCTCCCATAATGGAGGAATCTCTCCTCATCTGCGGGTCTCAACCTAAATCACTTGGAATCAACACTTGCATGATCGTGCCAAGAATACACTCCTAACTATCTTTAGAATCAACACTTACGGGAAGTGCCCGTAAATGTTGATTCTAAGCCATTTACAGGAAGAGCAAGTCCTTTAGATGAAACACCTACAAAAAATACAGGGGGCGTGAGGGTTATTACGGTTAAACCAGAAAAGATCCTATCCAACTGTAGCTCACCTCTTCAGGGATGAGGTCTTTCTCGGCCCTTCAGGAAAGAGGGAACGATCTCGGTTCCGTCCCGTCGGAATCGGCGGCATTCCCCAATGGTCTAAGCCTCCGCTCGCCCGGAAAGCTTCGCCAGCGACTCCGCCAGCACCAACGCCCCGCGCGCAATATCTTCCGGAGCGGCGTACTCATCGGGCCGATGGCTGTAACCGTTCCGGCAGGGAATAAAAAGCATCCCTGTCGGCGCGATCCGCGAAATGAAAAGGGAATCGTGGTAAGCCCGGCTGACCATTTCGAGAAATGGAAATCCATGCTCGCGGCAGGAATCAGCGAGCGCCGCGCGCACCTCGGGAGCGCAATCCGCCGGCGCATCCGCATTCACCAACTCCCACTGAATGGAGACTTGGCGCCTTGCGCCAATCTCCCGGGATACGCCCTCGATTGTTTGCATCACGCCATCGCGCCGCGCCAAATCCGTATCACGAATGTCCAGCGTTATGCCCACGCGGCTCGGAATACTGTTCACCGCGCCGGGAAAAACATCGCAGACCCCGACGGTCGCGACAGTGTCGAGCGCGCCGCTCGTATGCGCCGCCTTTTCAATTGCCAGAATCAACTCCGCCGCCGCGCACAGCGCATCCTTGCGATCCGGCATCAGCACTCCACCGGCGTGCCCGCCCGCGCCGTCGATGGAAACGCGAAAACTCGCGGGCGCTGCGATGCTCTTCACGATTCCTAAAGAAGTTTTCGCGCGCTCCAGCAGCGGCCCTTGCTCGATGTGCAGCTCAACAAAAGCTTTGTAATAGCCTTTCGGCAGTTTCACATCCTGAAGATTCCCATTGAAGCCTGCTTTTCTGCGAACTTCGTCCACAGATTCGCCGTCACGGTCTTTCAATTTCGCTGCATCTTTCGCGGACAGCGTTCCCGAAAGCAACCGGCTCCCCAGGCACCCGATTCCGAATCGCGTCGGCTCTTCCGTCGCGAACACCAGGAGTTCAATCGAATGTTTAGGCCGGAACCCGCTACGCTGCAACGCGCGAATGGCTTCGAGTCCGCCAAGCACTCCGACAACGCCGTCATATTTGCCGGCGTTGGGGATTGCATCAATGTGCGATCCCGTCCCAACGGCAGGTGCCGCAGCATCGGCCCCGGTCCACCGCGCAAAAATATTTCCGATGGCATCTTGCCGCACCGCAAGCTTGGCTTCTTCGCAGCGCGCAATCACCCACGCGCGCGCTTTCAAATCTGTCGGCGTAAAAACAATTCGCGTGACCGCGGGCGGTTCCGCGCCCGAAAAAGTCGCCAGCGTCTCCAGTTGGGAGAGCAGCCCCTGCTGATCAATTTCCAATTTCATTTTTTCAAGGTCTCGTTGTAGCGCCGGAATCTTGCCGGCCTTCTTCACGTTTTGCCGAGCGGGTGCCGGTTCCAGTTCTTGTAAATCAGGTATTTCGCGGGAAATTTTCCGATGGCCCCAAACCATTGCGGGCACCACGGTCCCATCCAGATAAAATCGCCCGCTCTCACCGGATACCACGAATCGCCCAGCCGGTAGACGCCGCTGCCTTCCAGCATGATCAGCCCGTGCTCCATCACGTGCATTTCCACCATGCTGAGCGCGGCGCCAGGTTGATACACCATGGTATTCACCGCAAAATCAAATTGCGGCTCATCGGGGAGCAAACATTTTACCTGCAAATCGGAATCGCCATCGAGCGCGTGCGAAGAGACTGCGTCTTCGTTCGAGACCAGCAATCGCGGCGGCTCGGTTTTTTCATTTTTCTCGTATTGCTTTTCAATAATGGCGACACGGCTTTTTTCTTTGGCAACAACTCGATGAGAAAATCCTTCCGGCAAATACGCGTAACCACGCTCGCCCAGTTCGTGCCGCTTTCCCTTGGCCTCGACGGTCACGGCACCATCCATCACGTAGACGAATCGCTGCGCGGAGGTATCTCCCAATTCGCCTTTCGATTCAAACTCCGCGGTGTATTCCGTGAACGCTGCGCCCAGCGCCGGCCCGATGTGCACGATGGCGGATGCATTCCTCATCCGGGGCAGAGTCGTGCGCACAAAAGTGTCCGGCGTTTGCAAAACATGATTGCATTGATGCGAGCTGCGCGTGTGACCGAGATTATGCACGGCACGTCCTTCCCAGAAATTCCTGCGAAGCCGCAAGCTGCGTCAGCAAATGCTGCCCGCATTCCAGCGCTTTCGCGACATCATCCAAATGTACCGATTCCGCCGGATCGTGGCTGATGCCTCCAGGAGTCCGCAAGAAAATCATCGCCGCCGGAATCTTTTCCGCGAGGATCATGGCATCGTGTCCCGCGCCGCTCGCCATGCGATGCGGTTCGCAGGCGGCTTTTTGCGCGGCAAGTTCGATTTGCTCCGTCAAAAATGGATCCATCGCCACCGCATTTTGCGCGAGAAGCGTTCGCCACTTCACGCTGACCGCGCGCCGCGAAGCGATGGACTCTGCCTGCCGGATCAACTCATCGAGTGACTCCGTTCGCGCACGATCCGAAGCGTGACGAATATCCAGGGTGGCGCGCGCTTCTCCGGCGACCACATTCGTTGCGCCGGGCTTGGCTTCCACGTATCCCACTGTTGCGACTAAATCTGCCGTGCGCTGCGCCAGTTCCTCAACCGTGACAATCCACTCCGCGGCCGCGGCGAGCGCATCGTGGCGCAAGTTCATCGGCGTCGTTCCGGCGTGATTCGCTTGTCCTGAAAATGTGAACTCCAAACGGTTCTGCCCCACGATCGCTTCCACGACTCCGAGTGGACGTCCCAGTTTCTCCAGCACCGGCCCTTGCTCGATGTGAAATTCGATGAATCCCAGAACGTCGTCGCCCAAAGCTGCTTTGGAAAGTTCGTTAGGGTTCAAACCAAAATCTTGGATCGCTTTGCGAACAGAAATTCCATCGGCATCGTTGCGCGCGAGAAGTTCCTCATCCAGTCTGCTAAGGAGCGCTCGGCTTCCGATGAATGGAACGCCAAATCGCACTCCTTCTTCTTCCGAGAATCCGATGACCTCAATCGCAAACGGCAGCTTCAATCCGCGCAAAGATTCCACCAGCTCGATCGCTAGAACCACTCCCAATATTCCGTCGAACGCACCGGCATTCGGCACGGTGTCCAAATGCGATCCAATCAGAATTCGCGGCGCTGACGGCGACGCTGCGGAATAAAATCCGTGCAAATTTCCAACCGCATCGATGGACACATTCATGTCCAGAGCTTTCATCCACGAAGAAACTTCGCGGTGACAATCCCGCATTGGCGCGGAGAGAAAAGTTCGCCGCGTGCCGCCCGCGTCTTCGGAAAACGTCGCCAGTTTCCGGCAGCGCGCAATAACTTGTTCCGCGAGTTTTGCAAGACTAATGCTCGTCGACACTGGAAGCACTCTCGCTAACAGCACACTGTTGCTCGAATCAAAACTCCCGGATCAGTTTCGCTGCAATCCATCCCGCCACAACCAGCCCCAGCATGATTTCCCAGCCGAATCTGTTCCCATAAGTCGCAACCGGAAAATGATTGCTCAGCATCAGAAAGACAGCCGGCACGGCCAGGAACGTGTTGTGCTTCGAACGCAACTTCGCTTGCGCGCCGAGCGACGCATCGAACTTTTCGCCCGCTGCCGCAGCCGCGAGCATTCTGCGCTGAGTTGGGAGAATGCAGGACCACACATTCGCCACCATGATGGTGCCGAAGATCGCTCCCATGTGAATGTATGCGGCGCGCCCGCTGAGCAAGTGCATTAATCCCCAAGCTGCCGCCGCCGTCATCATCAGAGCAAATGCCGCGAACGCTTTCGGCGATTTTCCCAGCGACCGCACCGCCTGATCGTAGATGAACCACCCGCCGACCATGGAGCCGACTCCGACCGCAACGCCGGCGCGCTTCGAAATGTCCGCAACGTCCGAATCGATGAGGCCATCGCCCATGTAATACACCAGAATGAGAAGAATCACGCCGAACAGCCACGTCGCGAAGGCTTCCCAGCGAAACCAGCGCACCTGCTCTGGCGCAACGCCTAGCGATTGTTGTTTTTCGACGGAGTAAAAACCTCCGCTGTGCACCATCCACACTGCCGGAGCTGTTCCGTCCGCCGCCGCTTTTTTCTCGAGTTTTGCGAACTGACCGTCGAGCCACGTGAAGTAATAGGTTTGTCCGACCCACATGATTGCCGCGAAAACGTGAATCCACCGCACACTGAGGTTCAGCCATTCGCGGATGGAAGAATCCATTTCAGCTTCCCCGGTACGTCGTGTAGCCGTTCGGACTCAGCAGCAACGGAATATGAAAATGGTTTTCACCGTTTCGCACTCGAAATAAGACCTCAACCGCGGGATACAAACCATCCACGCCGCAGGCCGTGAAATAATTCGTGGTGTCAAACGACAAGCGGTACGTTCCCGCGGCGAGACTCGCGCCTTCCGGCAGCAATTCGCCGCATCGGCCGTCTTCATCCGTCCGAGCAGAAGTCAGAGTAGTCCAGTTGCCCGAGGAATTTTGTCGCTGCAGGCGCACCGGCACTCCCGGTGCAGGTTTCCCCGTGGCCGTATCCAGAACATGCGTGGAGATTCGGCTCATCCCGCGATCCATTGTTTCAGACGGATATGCATGATTTGGCGCTGCTCCTCGGCCGCTTGCTGCAGTTCGGTGGCTTCATCATTGTGCAACCGGCGGCGCAGAATCTCCAAGATTTCGCTGGCCGATTTTCCCGTCGCGCAAACGATAAAGATACGCCCGAACTTCTGCTCGTATTCGCGATTACCCCATTTCAGCGCCAGTTTCATGGCTTCATCGGCCGATGCCGCCTGTCGTTGTTCCTGCTCGGACCAAACCGAAGATTGTGGCGCGGCAGTTTTTTTTGCGTGCGATTCGCCGATGCGCGGGTGACTCCGGAAGGCTTCGAGCCAGCTGGACTCCCCAAGTTCTTGCCAGACAGCGTCTGAAGTTTGAATCAGCGAAACTTCGTCTGGGATCGGCCGTTTCGAAACCATGCTCGCTGCCCAGGTTTCCGAGCCACAGCAAGGTAGAATCTCGCGTGCAGCTTCCTCGCTTGGCAAAGAATTCCAGCGAGCCAGAACTGCGCTCACGCGGCCGCTCCTTCAGCGGCAAGCTTCGCGAGAAACTCGGTGACTAGATTGCACGCCACTGCGGATCGATATCGCGCGGTGGAACGAATATCGTCGATGGGTCGAATTTCCTTAAGCACGCTTTTTCTTGCGGCATCGATCAAAGACGGCTCGATCTCTTTTCCGGTGAGCATCTTTTCCGTCTCATTCAAACGTAACGGAACGGGCGCAACGCTTCCCAGTGCGAGACGCACATCGCGAATCGCGCCGTTCGCGACTTGGCCCAAAGCAGCGAGACAAACCTTAGAAATGGCTTGCGCGTTCCGCGCTCCAACCTTACGCGCATGCGAGAAATATTTCGAGAACCGGCGCGGCAACGAAATATTCAGGATCAACTCGTCGGCAGCCAGAATTGTCTGTTTGTAGCCGGTGTGAAAAGTTCGATAAGGCACGCGGCGCTCGCCGCGCACGGAAATCAGCGTCAATACGGCGTCGTAAACAAGCAGCGCGGGCAGGGAATCGGCAGCAGGAGAAGCGTTGGCGATGTTCCCTCCCAGTGTCCCGCGATTCTGATTGGCAATTCCGCCGGTCCAGGATGCCGCCGTGGCCAGCAGGGAAAATTCCCGCGATACAATTTCGTGCTGGCGCAAAACAGTGTACGTGCATGCCGCGCCGATGGAGATTCTATCCGGAAAAACCTCGATTTGACGCAGCTCGGGAATATTCCAGATGTCGATCAAATTGCGGTTGGTCAGCTTTCCGGCGGAATACAAAACCATTACGTCAGTTCCGCCCGCGATGGGCAGCCACTGAGCCGGCTCGCTAGCCAGCAGGGAAAGAGCGCCAAGCAGATTGCCCGGTGAAACGAGTCTGTAATCGGCTGGATCGGCCCTCATTGCGTAACCCTTCGACGCGCCGCCTTTGCCACCGCTTCGAAAATTTGCATATAGCCGGTGCAGCGGCAAAGATTCCCCGCAAGACCTTCCCGAATGTCCGCCAGAGTAGGGTCCAGTTTCTTATCGAGCAGATGCGCGGCCGCAAGAATCATTCCCGGCGTGCAGATGCCGCACTGTGCGCCGCCACATTCGAGGAACGATTCCTGCAAAGGTTTCATCAACGAGTGAGCGGACATTCCTTCGATGGTAACGACGCTCGCGCCGTTCGCTTGCGCGATAGGTATGAGGCAACTATTCACCAGCATATCGTCCAAGAGAACCGCACACGAGCCACATTCGCCTTCGCCGCAGCCTTCTTTGGCACCCGTCAACCCAAGGTTGTTCCGCAGCACGTCCAGCAATCTTTCCATGGGATGGGCGAGCACCTTTTTGGCCTCGCCGTTGACGATGAACGAGATCCCGCGCTTTGCGCTCTCCGCAGACGAGGGATTCACGCTATCCCTCGCACGGAAGAGGGCACGGCTTGCTCGTTGAATTCAGGCCGCAGAGCCTCAAAGAGATCTTCGGGCAGCAGCGGAATGGAACAGAAGCGGACACCCGTCGCATCTTCCACGGCGTTTAAGATCGCGGGCGCAGGACCATCCATGGGCAACTCTCCGATCCCTTTAGCGCCATGCGCGCCGTGAACGTTGCCATTTTCTTCAAAAAACACGCGAATCGGCGGCAGATCCATCGAGGCCGGCATGATGTAGTTGGTCATCTGGTTGTTCATCATGCGTCCGTCCTGCCAGACAACGTTTTCATAGAGCGCGAAGCCGATCGCTTGCGCTACTCCGCCGGTGATTTGTCCTTCGGCCAATACAGGATGAAGGACTCTTCCGACTTCCTGTAGAGCGACAAAGTCATCCACCGTCACACTATATGTCGTCAAATCTACGGTGACTTCCGCAACGTACACGGCCCATGCAAACGCCGCATAAGCTTCGCCACGATATTTCTCATCGTCCCAAAAAACATCGGGTGGGGCTTCGTACCGTGCATACGACTTGAGCGCCCCATGCGTGGCGATGTATTCCTTGCAGGCGGCGCGAAATTGTTCAGGAGAGTAATCCTCATGCAGCAGCCCGGTTTTCGTGAGCGTTTCCTTGATCCCCCTGGCGGCGGACTGAACCAGTTTTCCGACAATCATGGCGGTGCGCGAAGCCACCGTTGGGCCGCTGTTCGGAACAACGCTCGTGTCTGGTTGCGCGATGGAGACGTTTTCATACGGCAAGCCGAGCGCTTCCGCTGCAATCTGGCAGAGCACGGTGTTGGTTCCTTGACCAAATTCCGCGCTGGACACCAGCACGCGCACGATTCCGTCTGCGCCTGCTTCGGCGCCGACGAGAGAATTCAAGTAGCGTTCACCAGAACCCGTGAAGCCGGCGCCGTGCAAGAAAGCAGCGATTCCAATTCCTTTTCTGTTCGTCCCAGCTTTATTTTTTTCTGCAAAACGTTTTTTCTTCGCGGCATAGTCGGAAAGTTCCAGAGCCCGTTTGAGCAAACGATCCAGATCAATATTTTCCTTAATGGTCTGTTCCGTTGTGGTCGTTTGGCCGGACTTCAGAAAATTTCGGCGGCGGACTTCGACGGGAGAAATCCCTACGACCTGAGCGATGCGGTCCATGTGGCGTTCCATAGCGAAAAGGCTTTGCGGCGCGCCGAATCCGCGGAAGGCTCCGTGCGGCGGCGCATTGGTGGCAACCGCCTTCGTGCGAATGCGCACATTGGGCCAGTAATAAGCACCACCGGCATGGATAGTGCCGCGCGAAAGGACGACCGAAGAGAGCGTCGCGTACGCTCCACCATCGATGGTGAACTCGATTTCGCCGCCGAGAATTCTTCCGTCTTTACTGACGGCGGTACGGTGGCGCGTGCGCGAAGGATGGCGCTTCGTCGTGGCGGCCATGTCTTCCATGCGGTCGTAGACAATTTTCACGGGGCGTCCGGATTTCATCGCCAGCAGCGCGGCGTGGCCCGCGATCATTGATGGATACTCTTCCTTACCACCAAACGCTCCGCCGGTCTCCATTTGCACGACGCGCACTTTTTCTTCGGGCAACGCGAAAAGCGTTATCAGCGCCTTATGCACGTAGTACGGGCATTGCAGGGAACCCCAAACGGTAACGCCGTTTTTCGGGTCGAACGCTGCAATCACGCCGTTGTTTTCGATATAGAGTTGCTCTTGCGCGCCGGTGAAATATTCGCCTTCGACGATGTGCGCCGCTTTTTTCCAGATGGCATCCACGTCGCCTTTTTCCACGAGAAAATTCTTGAACGTATTGTCGCGACCCCAAATGATTGTGGATTGCCGCTCGCTTTCTTCGATGGTGTGCAAAGCCGGGAGCGAATCGTACTCGATGGAAACGGCCTCAACAGCCTTGCGAAGTTTGGGACGGTCGGGATGGGCCAGAAGCAGAATGGGCTCTTCCGGATGATTGACAAACTCGGAGGCGAGGCAAGGCTGGTCGTCCAGAATCAGGGCAATGCAATTCTTTCCCGGAATGTCCTTGGCGGATACGACGACATATTCATTCCAGTCGACGCCCGGACCAAAATGGATTTGTTTGATTTTGCCGCGCGCGATGGTGCTACGTACGGTCGCGCCGTGAAGCATGCCGGGCAGAGCCATGTCATCCACGTAACGCGCCGCTCCAGTGACTTTGTCCCAGCCTTCCTTGCGCGGCACGGAAGCTCC
Organism: Acidobacteriota bacterium; assembly: GCA_003225315.1. Lineage (GTDB taxonomy): Bacteria > Acidobacteriota > Terriglobia > Acidiferrales > UBA7541 > Acidiferrum. The sequence continues at coordinate 133,316 of QHZD01000022.1, read as the reverse complement.
AATGATGTGACGGACGGTCATAAATTATTTGCTGGCGATATTCTGTATGAAACGACAGGAGTTTCAAATCTCTATTTGTGGTTTGGGAAGACCATTACCTGCGGAATTCACGCCCTTTTGGCTCTCCCGGGAATTCGCCATCGCGGAATATGCAATCGCCGCGCAGGTAAGTCGCCTTGACCACGCCGCGAAGTTTTTCGCCCAAATACGCTGAAACGCGATGACGGTAGTGAAGATGGTTCTCAGTCGCTACAAATTCGGCTTCCGGTTCAAACACCACGAGGTCGGCATCGACGCCTTTGGCGATGCGGCCCTTGCGCGAGTCACATCCGGCAAGCCTCGCAGGACCCTCGGCCATCCATTGCGCGATATCTGTGAGCGTGAATCTGCGGGAAGTGGCCTCCGTCCACATGATGGGCAGAGCCAACGATAGGCTGGCGATCCCTCCCCACGCTGTTTGGAAATTTCTTTCGCCGAGCCGCTTCATCTCTGGAGGACAGGGAGAATGATCGGTAGCCACCAGATCGATCACTTTTTCTCGAAGGCCTTGCCAGAGTTTTTCGCGATCCTCAGAGCAGCGAATGGGCGGTGCACATTTGAAGAGTGTTTGTCCATCCGGGATTTTTTCGGAAATGAAATGCAGATAGTGCGGACAGGTTTCAACAGTTACAGGCAGCCCGTCTGATTTTGCCACGCGCAACATGTCCAGCGCTTCGCTTGTTGCCAGATGGACGATGTGCAGGCGGAAGTGAAATTCGCGGCAGAGGGAGAGCATCAGCCGAATCGCGGATAGCTCTGCTTCATCGGGCCGCGATTGCAGATATGTCGAGTACTTGCTCCAATCCGCGCCGGTCAATCGGCGCGTTGCTGCGTCCACAGGAGCGGGGAGTTCCGCGTGAACCAGGAGTGGCAAGCCGGTGCGAGCGACATGCGGCAAGGCGGCGCGGAGCTCTGGTTCCGTGACCATAGTGAAGCCGTCGATGCCCGGATGAATGAGGAAGCACTTGAATCCCGGCACGCCTGCGGCTGCCAGTTCTTCAATATGCTTCTGGTTGTTGCTCACCACGCCGCCCCAGGCCACCCAATCCACGTAGCACTGGTCTTTCGCTGCGTTTCGTTTTGCTTCGAGTGCAGCGACAGTAGTCGTGGGGGGCAGGCAATTCAGCGGCATGTCTACAAGCAGCGTATAGCCGCATGCGGCAGCGGCGCGGGTCGCCGTACGGAATCCCTCCCACTCCGTGCGACCAGGCTCGTTGATGTGAACATGGGAGTCCACCAAGCCCGGCAGAATGGCGGCGTTACCAAAGTCCTGAACGGGAATTTGCGCGGGCAATTGATCAGGCAAAATAACATCGAGGATTCGGCCGTCTTCGACGAGCACAGCTGCCGGTTTGATTCCCTGCGGGGTCACGACTCGACGTGAGAGAAAAGCTGTAAGGCTCATGTTTGTGCTGTACAAACGCGCAGGCGCTATGCTCAGCAGAAGGGTACCGCAACCGTCCACAACTCCCCAAGCGCCCCACAGCTTCTCTGATTCGCTGCAAATTTTTAACCTGAGCGGAAAATAAGTCTGTGATAATAGCGGTCGTTGAAAACACCCCTGCAAATTCTGGACGGATTCAAGGCGCGCTTTGGGACGACCGCAAGCGCTTACCGGGCGCCTGGGCGCGTGAATCTGATCGGCGAGCACACCGACTATAACGAAGGATTCGTGCTGCCAGCGGCGATTGACTTCTATTGTTGGGCGGCTGCTGCTCCGCGGGGTGACGGCAAGCTGGTAATTTACTCCGCAAATTTTAATGAAACAGTCGAGGCGCGCCTCGATTCGTTGTCACCCCTGCCGGAGAAACACTGGGCCAACTATCCACTGGGTGTGGCTTGGGCACTTCGGCGAGCAGGGAAGCCCATTAGCGGAGCAAATGTCTATATCGCAGGCGAAGTGCCACTTGGCGCCGGATTAAGTTCGTCGGCTGCTGTCGAAGTCTCCGTTGCTCTTGCGCTGCTTCGGCAGAGTGGTGACGCGGAGAACCGCGCCGAACTGGCGAAGCTATGTCAAAAAGCAGAGAACGAGTTCGTGGGCGCGCGCGTTGGAATTATGGACCAGTTTATTTCGTGCTTCGGTCGCGCGTCACATGCGCTTTTGCTGGACTGCCGCTCGCTGAAGCACGAATTCGTAAAACTTCCGCCGAACTTGCAACTGGTGATCTGCAATACCATGGTCCGGCACGAACTGGCTTCCGGCGAATACAATACGCGCCACGCGGAATGCGAAGAGGGCGTTCGAATTTTGCGCATCGTGCTGCCGGAGGTTCGGGCGCTTCGTGACGTAACACTTTCTCAGTTGGAGGATCATCGTCAGAACCTTTCGCCGAAGGTGTTCGCGCGGTGCCGGCACGTCATTACGGAAAACGCGCGGGTGAATAGCGCGGTTGAGGCGTTTCGCAAAGGGGACACGACGACGCTTGGGCCTTTGCTGCAGGACTCACATCGGAGCCTGCGGGATGATTACGAAGTCAGTTGCAGGGAACTCGACCTGATGGTGGAAATTGCCGCGGCGCAACCCGGCTTGATTGGAGCGCGAATGACCGGCGGAGGATTTGGCGGCTGCACTATCAATTTGGTAGAGTCCGCGGCAGTGAGCGATTTCCGGCGCAACGTGGCCGCGGCATATTCCTCTGAAACGGGTCTGACTCCGGAGATTTACGTTTCTCCGGCATCCGAGGGGGCGAAGGAAATTACACTCGAAGAGAATAGACCCGTGAAGTGACAGGATTTTAGCGGAGAAGGGAAGCGCAGCCAGTTGCTAGCGTCTGTCATGCTTCGACCTTGCCCATGAGTTTCGCCGAGCTGAATCGAATTCCGCACCGCCGGTTCAATCCTCTCCTGCGAGAGTGGGTGCTCGTGTCACCCCACCGTATGCAGCGGCCGTGGCAGGGGAAAGTGGAAAAGCTCGCAAGACCTCCTGCAGTCTCATTCGATCCTAACTGCTATTTGTGTCCTGGAAATAAGCGCGCGGGCGGAGCACAAACGCCGCGTTACACGGAAACGTGTGTTTTTGACAACGATTATCCGGCGATGATGCCGGAGGTCGCGGCTCTGCAATTTGATTCGGGCGGCTTGCTGGTGGGGAAAGCAGAGCAGGGAATCTGCCGCGTGATGTGTTTTTCGCCGCGCCACGATCTCACGGTTCCGCGAATGAGTATCGCGGAGTTGCGCGGAGTCGTGAACGCATGGGTCGAGCAGTACTGCGCGCTTGGGAAAATTCCGTGGATTAACTACGTGCAAATTTTCGAGAATCGCGGCGAGATGATGGGCGCCAGTAATCCTCATCCGCACTGCCAGATCTGGGCGAACGCTTCACTGCCAAACCTTCCGACTCGGGAGCTGGCGTCTTTCCGGGAGTATCGCGCTGAAAAACAGTCCTGCCTGCTGTGCGATTACTTGAAGCTGGAGCTGCAATTAAATGTGCGCGTCGTTTGCCAGAACGATGCTTTTGCTGTGATTGTGCCGTTCTGGGCGGTTTGGCCGTTCGAATCGCTCGTGTTGAGCAAGCGTCATCTTGCTTCCATCGATCAACTCAGCGAGCGAGAGCGCGATCTGCTCGGCGACATCCTGCGGCGCATTACTATTCGCTACGACAATTTGTTTGAAACCGTGTTCCCGTATTCCATGGGATTTCACCAGAAGCCCACCGATGGCGGCGTCTACGAAGAATGGCACCTGCACGCGCACTACTTTCCGCCGCTGCTGCGCTCCGCCACGATTCAAAAATTCATGGTGGGCTACGAACTTCTTGGGTCTCCGCAGCGGGACGTTACGCCAGAGAACGCGGCGGCACAGCTTGTGGAAGCAGGGGAAATTCACTACCTGGATCGCGTTGCGGAGCAGGGGAACGCTTAGCTTGCGATGCCCGCGCATCCGCGCAATACGCACATTGTAAGCGATTACGCTTGGCATGCCGCTTCGCGGCGTGATAACGTTCCGCGCTGTCACCCGCGAGGGCGGCGTTTTTTGGCTTTCTGACGAACCGATGCTGCTCCCTGAACTTCGCAAAGCGGTGCTGGAAGCAAACCTAGAGCTGGTGCGTAAAGGGTTGGTCCTTTATACGTTTGGGAATGCCAGCGGCATTTCTCGGCAGAAGTCGCTGGTGGTGATCAAGCCAAGCGGCGTACCTTACGAGCGGTTGAGGCCGGCAGATTTAGTGGTCACCGATTTGAACGGGAAGATTGTAGAGGGCAAGCTGCGCCCTTCGTCGGACTTGCCTACACATCTCGTTTTGTACAAATCGTTTCCGACCGTAGACGGCATCAGCCATACCCATTCCGAGTATGCGACGGCGTGGGCACAGGCGCGCCGGTCCATCCCTTGCTTGGGAACGACGCACGCCGATTATTTCCATGGACCGGTTCCTGTAACTAAGGAAATGACGGACGCAGAAATAGCTTCGAAATATGAAGAGAATACGGGACACGCCATCGTGCGGGCATTTGAAGGCGTGGACCCTTCCGCGATTCCTGCTGTGCTGGTGGCCAATCACGGAGCGTTTGCCTGGGGCGCCGATCCCGCAACTTCGGCGCATAATGCCGTTATTCTGGAATCCGTCGCGCGCATGGCGTACCTTACTCTGAGCATCAATCAGGAAGCTCGCGCGATTGGGCGCTTTCTTCACGACCAGCACTATCTGAGAAAACACGGGAAGGCCGCCTACTACGGGCAGCCCAAGGAGAAAAAATGATCGCCATGATGGCGTCGGCTGCACCAACCACGCTTGTCCATCTTTCCGCGGTGGATCTGGTCATTATCGCCTTCTATTTTGCTTTGGTGCTGGGCATCGGTTTCTATTTGAAGCGCTTCGCCAAGACTGGCGAAGACTTCTTCCTTGCCGGCCGGGAGATGACCGCGTGGGTGGCAGGGCTGGCATTTGTCTCGGCCAACCTTGGCTCGCTGGAGCTGCTTGGTTGGGCTGGCAACGCCTATCAATACGGCATCATGGCGGCGCACTGGTATTGGGTAGGCGCCATCCCTGCTATGGTTTTCCTTGGCATCGTCATGATGCCGTTCTACTACATCTCCAAGACGCACTCCGTTCCCGGTTACCTGCAGTTACGCTACGGTTCGGCCGCCAGCGCGCTCAGCGCGATCACCTTCGCGGTAATGACCATTCTGATGTCTGGCGTCAATATGTACGCGATGGCTGTAGTCATGGAGGTGGTCCTTGGGTGGAACCTCCACTTTAGCATCGTCGTATCGTCTTTGACGGTTGGCGTTTACGTTGCCGCCGGGGGTTTGTTTTCCGCGATCTTCAATGAGGTTTTGCAATTCTTCCTCATCTGGTTTGGCGCCCTGCTCATTCCCATACTCGGGATGATTGAGACCGGTGGGTGGAGCGGTATGGTTGCGCGCATTCACCAGAACTTCCCCGGCCAGGACTTCACTCACATGTGGGGTCCGATGAAGTCGTTCGCCGATAATCCCATGGGCATTCACTGGACGGGCATTGTGTTCGGTCTGGGCGCAGTGCAGGCGATGGGTTATTGGACCACGGACTTCCTCGTAGTCCAGCGCGTACTTTCGGCGAAGGACATCCGCTCGGCGAAAATGGCGCCCATCATTGGCTCATTTTTCAAGATGGCTGTGCCACTTATCGTGATTCTCCCTGGATTGCTTGGCCGCGCCGTCCTGCCCATGCACCTGGTAGCCGCCAGTGCGGCGCAGCCAGGGCAGTTTAAATACGATGATGTTCTTCCGTTGATGCTCGCGCGCTATTGCGGACCCGGTTTGCTGGGCCTTGGAATCACTGCTTTGGTGGCAGGGTTCATGGCCGGCATGGCGGGGAACGTGAGCGCTTTCGCGACGGTCTGGACCTATGACCTTTACCGTCCGTTTCTGCGCAAGGATGCCCCGGATAGTCACTATGTTTCGATGGGCCGGTGGTGCACGATGATCGGCTTGTTCGTCAGCATTGGAACCGCGTATCTGGTAATGAAGTTCGCCAGCATGATGGACTACGTGCAGGCGCTGTTTGGATTTTTCATCGCGCCGCTTTTCGGCACGGTATTGCTGGGGATGCTCTGGAAACGTGTGACGCGCGCAGCAGGATTTTGGGGGCTGCTGGCGGGAGTGTTTTCTTCTGTTGGAATGTTCAGCTTGATGAAACTAAGTTCCCGCTGGGTATCGGTTTTCGCGCTTTCACCGGATGCGAAGGGACTTGCGCAAGCCATGTACCAGGCGCTGTGGTCCTGTGTCACGTGTGTGGTGGTCACTGTCCTAGTGACCCTGGTGACGAAGCCCAAGCCCGACGAAGAGCTGAAAGGACTTGTCTACAGCTTGACGGAAGTGGCGCGGGAAGAGCACGCGAGTTTCCTGCACCGGCCGCTTTTTTGGGGAATTGCCGCCCTGGCGATCTTGCTGGTTCTTCAAATTATTTTCTGGTGAGGCGAGATGAGCGAAAAACATCACATCATTCCGGTTTGGTTCTTTGTGGGAGTACTCTTGCTGGTGTACGGGTTTTTGATTTTTGCCAGCGGGCTGGCGGAATGGTCGCATCCCCCGGGCACGGTATTAGCCGAGCTGCACGCTCCGGTTTGGTGGGGAGGCCTATTGTTCGTCCTGGGGCTGATTTACTGCATCAAGTTTTCCCCCAAGCGCCAGGCGTAACGATTCCGGCTGCTGGGACGAGCTGCGCAGAACATTCCAACGGGGAAGGTAAATGGCAGCTGTTGCCGGAGTGGATTTTGGGACATTGAGCGTTCGCGTTTCCATCGTGGACAGCGCGCGCGGACTGCTGGCATCCGCCAACGCTGAATATCCTCTGCATCGCAAACGTGAGGATCCCGAGTACGCCACACAGTCCCACGAAGATCATATTCGGGCGCTCGCGGCTGCTACTCGCGAAGCCGTCCAGAAATCCGGTGTTCCAGCCGATCAGATTCAAGCCCTAGCGCTGGATACGACCGGGTCTTCCGTCATTCCCGTCGGCAAAAACCTTCAACCGCTCGACGACTATTATTTGTGGTGCGATCACCGCGCCAAAGCGGAAGCCGCCGAAATCACCGCGGCCGCGCATCGCGAGAAGCTCGCCGCGATCGACTGGTGCGGCGGTGTGTATTCCTCGGAATGGGGATTCTCGAAACTCCTCCACTGGCTTCGCCACAATCCCGCGAAGCGCGCCGAATTCGTCTCCGCGTTTGAACATTGCGACATGGTCGCCGCAACGCTCTGCAGCATCACGGACGCGAAGCAAGTGAAGCGCAGTGTCTGTGCCATGGGCCATAAGTGGATGTGGAACCCCTCGCTCGGCGGCCTGCCGCCGGAGGATTTTCTCGTCAAGGTAGACCCACTCTTCGCTGGAGTGCGCGAAAAAATCAACGGTGAATTCGCTGCTTCCAATCAGCTCGCAGGCCGGCTTTCGCCTCACTGGGCGCAGCAACTCGGTTTGAAGCCTGGTATTCCCATTCCTGTCGGCGCGTTCGATGCGCACTGGGATGCCATTGGCGCCGGTTGCCGCAGCGAAGACATCGTGAATGTCGTCGGAACCTCCACCTGCATTATCGGGATCACACCGTCAGTGCGTTTGGTTCCCGGAGTATGCGGTGTTGTCCAAGGCAGCGTGCACCCGCAGCGTACCGGCATTGAGGCCGGTCTTTCTGCGGTAGGCGATATTTTCCAATCCATCGCTACGCGCGCCGGAACCGACGTGCCGACTCTCTCCCGTGGACTGGAAAACCATCGCGCCGGCCAAACCGGCCTTCTCCGCATCACCTGGGACAACGGCGACCGCACGGTTCTGGTAAATCCAAACTTGCGTGGCATTACCTTCGGCTGGAATCTGCAGACCACCGCGCAGGACGAATTGTTCGCCGCCATTGAAGGCACTGCATTGCACACGCGAGTCATTCTCGATCGCATGGAAGAGCACGGCGTCATCGTCCGGCGTGTCATCAACGCCGGCGGGATTCCCCAGAAAAACGATGTCCTAAATCAGGTGTATGCGAATGTGCTGGGCAGGCCCGTGCTCGTTCCCGCGGGCAATGTGGTCAGCCTAGGTTCGGCCATTTTTGCCTTTCTCGCCGCGGGCGTTTTCAAGACCGTAGAGGAAGCGCAAGACAGAATCTGCCCGCAGTACAAAGTTTTTCAGCCGCAAGTTTCGGCGAAGGCCGTTTACGACAAGCTCTACGCGCTTTACAGCAAGGTTTATTTTGCCTTCGGCCGGCCTCAAGACGCCGAATTTGGAAATCTGCTCCCCGGCTTGATTCAACTATCCGAGTCGGCGCATGCTCATACAATTCGCTAAACCACGCGCGGCTGGATTCGCAATTCTTCATGTCTTCACGGCGCTGGTGATTTGGCTTTTTTGGGACGGCGGAGGTAGCGGATGACCACTTTGCGTTTTCTGGTCTCCCTGATAACCAAGGACAACGACTATCAGATGGAACAAGCTGCGGCCGCGAAAGCTGCCGCCGCGGAACTCGATGTCGAGGTCCAGATCATTTATGCCAACGACGACGCCATCACGCAAAGCACCCAGCTGCTCAAAGCCATTCAGGCGGAACCGTCTCTTCGGCCCAGCGGAATCCTCGTCGAGCCTGTCGGTGCCACGTCCTTTCCGCAAGTCGCTAAAACTGCCGCGGGCACCGGTATCGGCTGGGCCATTCTCAGTCGTCACGCCGAATACGCTATCGAGCTTCGCAAGACTGCTCGCTCTCCCGTTTTTTCCGTGAGCGCCGATCAAGTAGAAGTTGGCCGGATTCAGGGCCGCCAGGTCGCCGCTCTTCTTCCCCGAGGCGGCTCGATCCTCCTCATTCAAGGACCCTCGGTCAGTTCGGTCTCCCGCGAACGCTATACGGGGCTCCAGGAACTGCTCGCGCCCAACGTGCACGTAACTACCTTGCGAGGCCGGTGGACCGAAGAAAGCGCTCACCAAAGCGTTTGTTCGTGGCTCCGCTTGATGGCCGCCCAGCGGTTGCGTATTGACCTGATCGTCGCCCAGAATGACGCTATGGGCATCGGCGCGCGCAAAGCGATCGATGAGACGATTCCCGATCCGGAGCGGGACCAGTGGCTTGGCATTCCCATCATCGGTTGCGATGGAGTGCCCAGAACGGGCCAGGCGTGGGTTCGTACCGGGCAATTGGCCGCCACGGTGATTGTCCCGCCCAACACGGGAGAAGCGATGACCTTGATGGCGAAAGCACTGCGCTCCGGGACCGCCGTTCCGGAGCATTCCTTCACCGCCTCCGCGCCATTTCCCGCCATCGAAAAGCTCGCTCCGCGGCATCCTGCGAATGAATAATTCATTGAGCGAAAATGCGCGCCAGCAAGTAAAATTATTGACGCGATTCCGTGCTGCAACCGGAAAGCGATGCATACGGGGGACTCGAATGAAGTGTTTGATGGCGGTTACAATTTTTTCGGGAGCGTTGCTTATGACCACTCTGTCGCCGGCTGGCGCAAAATCTCAATCTGGTTCGACAACTAAAAAATCCTTTGGGAAAACTCCCGATGGCCAGCCGGCCGATCTTTTTGTGCTCACGAATAAGAACGGAGCGGAAGTCTCCATCACGAACTATGGCGGGGCAGTCGTCTCGCTCAAGGTTCCGGACCGCGGCGGCAAGCTCGCCGACGTGGTCCTCGGTTACGATGGAATCGACGGGTACGTCAATGACAAAAGTTATTTCGGCGCGCTGGTTGGCCGCTACGGAAACCGCATCGGCCATGCGCAGTTTGTGCTGGACGGCAAGACCTACACGCTTGCGAAAAACAACGGCGAGAACAGCCTGCACGGCGGCGTCAAGGGCTTCAACAAAGCGGTATGGACAGCCAAAACTCTTTCCAAGAAAGACGGCCAGTCGCTTGAGCTTTCCTACCTCAGCAAAGATGGCGAGGAAGGCTTCCCCGGAAATTTGAAAGTCACCGTCACGTATACCTGGACGGATGCAAACGCGTTGAAGATCGAATACTCCGCTACCACCGACAAGAAAACCGTGGTCAATCTGACCAACCACTCTTACTTCAATCTCGCTGGGCAAGGTAACGGCGATATTCTCGGCCACCTGATGACGATTGAGGCTGACAAATTCACCCCGGTGGATTCCGGATTGATTCCCACGGGGGAACTGCGCGACGTCGCTGGCACTCCGTTCGATTTTCGCAAATCCACGGCGATCGGCGCGCGCATTAGCCAGGACGATGAGCAGCTGAAGCTCGGCGGCGGATACGACCACAATTTTGTCCTGCGCCGCTCAGCCGGCTCCAGCGAATCCTTGGCCGTGCGCGTTGTCGAACCCACTTCGGGGCGTGTACTGGAGGTCTGGACCACGGAGCTAGGTGTTCAGTTTTATACTGGAAATTTTCTCGATGGCAAAGCTGCGGGGAAAGGTGGCGCGACGTATCCGAAACGGTCCGCGTTCTGCCTGGAAACGCAGCACTTTCCCGATTCGCCGAACCAGCCGAAATTTCCGTCCGTCGTCCTGAATACCGGCGAGCGCTACCACACCATCACGACGTATAAGTTTTCCGCGGAAAAGTAACTATGGCCGGAAGAAAACAACAAGCCAAGCGCGCTAGTTCGCGCGCGGAGGAGTTGGCGGGGCGCCAATCCTGTTTATCAAGGCGATCAAGTGGGGGCAGTCCTGGTCGGTTATCGCGGTGAACTTTAAGCCGAGGCCACCGTTGGGAACCTGATGCTGCACGACGGCTTCGGCGCGGATCTGTCCTTCGGGAACAAGAAAATCAATCTTGGCTCTTGCGCCTACTCGCCGTGGGGTCGCCGTGGAGAGGAACAATCCGCCCACGCTTAGATCGCAAACGCGGGAAACGTCTTCGGTTCCTTCGCATCGCCAGCAGACCCACACATGCTCGTGCGTTTCAACGCGTGAAACCATTCTTCGGGAATACAGGGGACCCACCTGCGCGGCTGCCACGTCTCACCTTGGGGCCTGCGGAGTTGTGTGCGCGATCTAGAAAGCCTGGGACGCCACACAAGCCTCGAGTGAACTCTAACGGGGGGCCACGAAGATACAATCGGGCGAACACCCTAAGCCTCCCAGGGATTTACCTGATTTTGGGCCGCGCCCAATTGAAGCTGGCAGGATGCACATTTCTAGATAATAATCAATTATTGTGAGCGGATTTGCGGGATTGCGAGTGTTGTCACTGGAAAGCCGCCGCGCTCCAGAGATGGCCAAATTGATCACCACCTACGGCGGGGAGGCAATCGTTGCGCCTTCCATGCGGGAAGTGCCGCTGGAGTCGAACACGGAAGCTTTGGCGTTCGCGGCGGGGCTTATCGAGGGCAAATTCGACATGGTCATTTTCCTGACCGGTGTGGGAACCCGGGCCCTATTGAATGTTGTCGAGACGGCACACAAACGCGAAGAATACATCGCATCGCTTCAGCGTGTGAAAGTCGTGGCGCGCGGGCCGAAGCCCGTCGCGGCCCTGCGCGAAATCGGCATCACTCCCGCGATCACCGCGCCCGAGCCGAATACCTGGCATGAACTGTTGAGCGCACTCGACGATGCGGCCAAGAATTCGCAAGGACTGAGTTTGCAAGGGGCTCGAGTCGCTGTTCAGGAATACGGCGTTTCCAATCCTGAATTACTGGCTGGTCTGCGCGAGCGAGGCGCGCAAGTGACGCGCGTGCCTGTTTATCAATGGGCGTTGCCGCACGACTTGGCGCCTCTGCGCGCGGCAATTAAAGCAATCGCCGAAGGAACTGTGGAAGTGACGCTCTTTACGACCGCAGTTCAAGCGATCCATCTGTTCCAGGTTGCCGCCCAGATGAAGGTGGAGGAAGCAGTGAAGAACGGTCTCGCGCGCGCAGTTGTGGCTTCTATCGGGCCGACCACTTCAGAAGAATTGGGGCGGCGCGGGATCCAGGCCGATCTCGAACCCTCGCATCCAAAGATGGGCTATTTGGTGAAAGAGGCCTCCGAACAAGCCGCTGAACTGCTTTGTCGGAAGAGGCAGGGAGCTACTTCTGCCCGATGAGACAACAACTAGTCTAAATGAGACTAGTGCGGAGCCCTCAGCGCGAGTTTGCGCCTGCGGCGGCTCCCACGGCCGATCCGGCCTGGGGAATCATTTCGAAATCGACTCCCGCCTCAGCGAGAGCTACTGTCTCGTCGTCGGCCTGAGCAGCGGAGAGGGCATCGCCCGTTTTAAGGCGCACGACATAGTGTCCATCCCGCGCGGCGGCGATGAGCAGGGAATGAACTTTTTCCTGGAGACTGTTTGCTTGCAAGCCAAGCTTGTGCACATTGCGCACTTGCGCCGAGGCGGGCACAAATTCAAGGATTTCCGGCGAAACCGGGTCGTCATGCAAGACGACTTCGGCAGCGCGCAGCACGCGCACAGCCTGGGCCGACAGAAGATCAGGATCTCCTGAACCGGCCCCCATCAAGTAGACTTTTCCCTTCATAGCAGCACCTGGATTGGATGCAATCCCGCCGCCGGCCTGGGCCAGCGGCCCTTCTAGCGGCAGCAATCCCAACAGGCGGCCACCGCTGATACAACAATGCAACACTAGCACCGCCGATGGTACGGGAAGGCGCGAAAGTATGAATTTGATGAATCGAAAATATTGATGAGAAGAGGGCGAAATGGACTGTTCGCGAAGTACCAGGACTACTTGCCTTGGAGTTTCTTCTGGCGGCGATTTCGCAGGAAGGCTTCGAAAGCTTCCTCGCTGGCATCCTCGTGCAGCAGGCGTTTGCGTTGCTCAGGATTCGCGTTGGCGGAACGGAGCTTATCGCGAGCTTCGCCTAGCTGCGCGAGCCATTCTTCGTATTCCGGGCCGAACTGATCTTCGAGTTGCTTCCTGAGGCGCTGGGCGAGGGCCGGGCTTTGCCCAGCGGTCGAAATGGCGATCTGCAGCGCCCCACGCTGGACGACGGAAGGGTAGTAGAAATCGCATAGAGCGGGAACATCCACGATGTTGCAGAGCACGCCGCGCTGGGTTGCTTCCTTGTAAATGCGCTCGTGAAGTTCAGTGGAGGACGTGGCTGCAATCACCAAGAACATGCTTTCGAGATCGGCAGGCTGGAATGGCCGCTGATGCCATTCGATGGTTTTGGATGCCGCCCAGGAACGGACTTGCTCCGTCGCTTCGGGCGCAACAACTCGCACGCGAGCGCCGGCCTCAAGAAGGCTGGCGATTTTGGACTCGGCGATGGCGCCCGCTCCCACGACGAGGCATGGCCTAGCGGCAAGCTTTAGGAACATGGGGAAGAGCTTTGGAGGTTTCATGCGTTCGCGCAGTGCGACTCCTCACTGATACCTGGACACCAAGTTTACGGCAAATCGGACCTGTAATTGTGTTCAGGGTCAAGTCGAGAGAGAGGAGTTGGATTTACCCGAGGCGATCGGGAGTCAAGAGAGCGGTCATTTCGAGCACGCGGTGATAGTAGTCGCGCTGGGTAAGTTGCGCCGCCGCGGCGTCATCGATGATGAAAGTCACCTCGGGATGCAATTGAAGGGCGGAAGCGGAGACCGCGGAGGTGATTGGGCCTTCGATGGACTTCGCGACCGCAGCGGACTTCGCTGCGCCGGCGGCGAGCAAGATAATTTTACGCGCCTCCAGGATGGTGCCGATGCCCATGGTGATGGCGCAGCGCGGACTCTCCTCACCGGGCGCAAAGAATTTTGCGTTGTCGTCCAACGTTTCCTTGCTCAAGACCTTCAGGCGCATGCGGGAGCCGATGCTGGAGGTCGGCTCATTGAAACCAATGTGGCCGTTACGCCCGATTCCCAGAAGCTGAAGGTCGATGCCTCCGGCTTTCCGGATGGACTCTTCGTAAGACGCGCAGTACTGATCGTAATTGCCGCGGATGGTTCCGTCGGGAATGTGGACGTTACGAGGGTTCACATTGATGTGGGCGAAGAGATTTTCCTCCATGAAATAATGAAAGCTCTGAGGATGAGCAGCGGCAAGCCCAAGATACTCATCAAGGTTAAAGGTTATGACGCGTGAGAAATCGAGCGAGCCCTGTTTGTGAAGATGCACGAGCTGCTTGTAAACGCCGACCATGGTGCTGCCCGTGGCCAATCCCAGCGTCAATGCAGGTTTCTTGTGTATGCCACTGGCGATGAGTTGCGCGGCCTGGCGGCTGATTTCTTCGTCGTCGCGCTTCAGGATTACCAGCATGCGGCGTCCTCTCTGAACTGAGTATTACGCATCAACTGAGACAGATTTGAGCCAGCGAAAGGAATTTGTCTGCATTACCGGAACCGGCGAATGACGAGGTTGTGACGGTCCGAACGATAGAAGCCCAGCACATACATGATCGGCCGGCCTTTGGTGGAATAGATAACCTGGCGAATGCGCAGCAGGGGATCGCGGCGGGGAATGGAGAGAGTCTCGGCGATTCTCGGATCGGCCGCAGTGGCATCAACTTCTTCATCGGCATAGCCGAGTTCGACTTTGTAATCGCGCTCGAGAATTCCGAAGAGAGAATCGCGGCTGATGGGGGCGTCCAAGAGGCCTGGAAATTCAGCAGCGTCGAGGTAGCAGGTTTCCAGAGCAAAGGGTTCGCCGGCGGCATGACGCAAGCGCTCCAGCTTGATGATGTGGCTGGTGGGAGGAAGAGAGAGCCGCGCGGCCGCTTCGTTTTCATTGTCGAGCACTTTTGCGAAGAGCACCTTGGAGCCGGCGATCAGGCTGCGGCTGGACATTTGCTCGGTATAGCTCATCAGTTTATTGAAGTGAATTTTTGGGGCGGCGACAAAAGTTCCGATGCCGCGGCGCCGCTCGACAATTCCTTCGCGCTCGAGCGACGCAAGAGCGTGACGGGCGGTCATGAGGCTGACCTGATGAATTTTGGCGAGGTCACGCTCGGAAGCGACGGCGTCACCCGGATGCAACTGCCCCGAATCGATGCGCTTGCGGATGGCGCCCTGAATTCTCTGGTAGGCGGGCTGGCCATTGCGATTTTTCGCGGTCATTCGTTCTCCCGAACTGCCCCGTGTCGCGTTCGTGGGCATTTGCATGGAACGCGGTTTTACTACCAAACGCGGGGACAATCGTTGCGGAGGTGCGGCTCCGAAACGTCCCCGGGTTCCTCCAGGGCCCTCGGTGATATAGAGCAGCGGCAAAAAATGCTATAGACGTATCTGAGAGCCTTTATAAAGCAGAAAAAAAGTCTTGACAAGCGAAAAATAGTGCTATATAGCTATGCGCCATTCGGCCCCATCGCGGGCCCCCAGGGTGCCGGTTGCCAGTCGAGAGATTCAATCAAGAGGAGAAGCTGTTGGGTGGCCAACGGCTTCGAATCGGAGGATTCGACATGAAAAAGCTACAGTCCATGGGGTTGGGGCTTGTGTGTTTGACGCTGGTGGCGCTGCTGTGCGCAGCGAATCCAGTGGGAGGACAGGAAGTAACTGCATCAATCACGGGAACAGTAATGGATCCGACCGGCGCGGCTGTCGTTGGCGCCACGGTTACCGCAAAGTCGGTGGAACGCGGGCTTACCTATACGTCGGTGACCAACGAGTCCGGTATCTATCGCATCGCGCAACTCCCGGTCGGCAGTTATGAACTGAAAGTGGAAAAGCCGGGGTTCGCTTCGGTCGCGTACGCGGCATTTGTCCTCACCTTGAACCAAGTCGCGCGCATCGACGTGGCACTGAAAGTCGGCCAGGTCGCCCAAAGCGTTGAGGTGACGGGTGCCGCTCCCATTCTGAAGACGGAAACCACGCAGGTCGATACCATTATCAATTCGGCCACCAACGAAGCGATTCCATTAGCGACGCGCAACTACGTGGAGTTGACGTTGCTGGCCCCCGGCACAGTCACGACGGATCCCCACAGCCTAAACACTGGCAGTAACACCAGCAGCGGCGGCCGGCCGCTAATTAACGGGAACCGCGAGCAATCCAACAATTTCCTGCTCGATGGCATGGACAATAACCAGGTTTCGGACAACCTGCTTGGATACACGCCCGCCCCTGACGCCATCGAGGAATTCAATCTCATCACCAATAACGCCTCCGCCGAGTTCGGGAATTTCGAAGGCGGAATCGTCAGCGTCAGCGTCAAGTCTGGTACGAACAGCTACCACGGCGACGTCTGGGAATTCTTCCGCAACGACAAATTGAACGCGAACAGCTGGGCCAATAATTTCAGCGGCACGGCCCGCGACAAGCTCCGGTGGAACATGTTCGGAGGGACTCTCGGCGGACCGGTCTTCAAGAATAAGCTATTCTTCTTTGTTGACTACCAGGGACAGCGGTTTGACCACCCCAGCTCGACGGGCAAGATAACGGTGTTCACTACCGCCGAGCGAAACGGAGACTTTTCGCAGTTGCTAACGCAGAAAGCCATCCAACTTTACAACCCCTGTCAGGGAACTAGCGGGCAAAATGGCACTGCCTGCGTAGCCGCGACGCCACGAACTGCGTTCGCGGGCAACATTATTCCAGCCAGTATGATCAGTCCGGTCGCGAAGGCTCTGTTCGCTTCGTCGCTGTACCCGGCCACCATCAACAACAACTTACAGCAGAACGCTCTCAATACGACCTCCTCGTTGTTAAATTCGAACCAAGGCGACATCAAGGTGGACTATCAGTTCTCCGATAAAGATCGCGTATCGGGTCGCTTCACGCGAGCCTATCAGAACAATCCCAGTACAAACTCGCAGCCGCTCATCGGCAACGGCTCTTCGACGGCCCCGATCTGGAACACCGTGGGTGACTGGACCCGGACAATCAATTCCAGTTTAGTGAATGACGCTCGACTCGGCTGGAGCCATATCACCCTGAACACCGGCGCAAGTTTCGTTTCGGGAGTTGGCGCATTTGGAAACTCAATCGGAATAGGGAATGGAAACCCCAGCGGGCTGAATGGGCTGCTTGCTTTAAATGTAGGGAACATCTTAGACGCTGGAAGTGGAAACCCAACTGGGTTGGGCAACAGCTTGGTCACGCAGAGCTTTGACGACCACGTCTGGCAACTGGACGATTCGCTCATTTACACGCGCGGCCGGCATTCCATAAAGTTCGGCTTCCAGTACTGGGATCAGCCCATTAAGACCTTTTATTCAGGCAACAACGGTGAACTAGGGCTAATGGACTTCACGAGTAATTTCACCGCTTCTGCTGCTACCAATGCCTTAACCAACTCCGGCGAGGGTATGGCTGACTTTTTCCTCGGCCTTCCCACGGAGTTCGGGCGGGGGCTGAGCACGGGGCGAACCTGGGAGCAATCGTCCAAAATCTTTGCCGGATACGCCCAGGATACTTGGCGGCTCACGGATCGGCTGACGGTGAATGCTGGCTTGCGCTACGAGGCGCACACGCCTTGGGTGGAAACAAATAACCAGCAGGTGAATTATGACCTCAAGACCCAACAGATCGTCTTTGCGAACCAGAATGGAGCCAGCCGGGCTCTCTACAAAGGAGTCTATGGAGGCAAGGACTTCCAGCCTCGCCTCGGTTTTGCGTGGACCCCAGCGATGCTGGGTGGACACACGGTTCTGCGCGGCGCGTTTACCATTTCCTCTTATCTCGAAGGAACGGGCACGAATCTGCGCTTGCCGATTAACCCACCCTTCAATCCCGCGGAATTAGACGTCCCGTACCACGGCGTCCCGTTGCCGGCAACTACCGCCTCGGACGGTATTGTGGGGACAACTTCGACGGGAACGACTTGCCCGAACTATTCTTGCTTTGCGGGCGCGTTGCTTCGTGTTTGGGATCCAAATGTACAGCCTGCCCTGTCTGATCAGTGGAACCTGACGGTGCAGCGCCAGTTCTGGGGCAACACGACGTTTCAGATTGGCTATGTTGGTCAGCGAGGAACGCACTTGATGGTGCCGTTCTCCTACTCGCAGCGCCAACTGCTCACTCCAAGCGCAACCTGCCCTGCTCCGTGTACGGCTCCGAGCTCGTTCTTCGCAAACAACGCTCCGCTCCTCGGTACTATATCGAAGTTCACTTCTGGCACGCAATCGAACGGCAACATGACTTACAACGCATTGCAAGCCGTGCTGCAAAAGCAGATGAGCAAAGGCTTGCAGTATCAGGTGGCATACACCTACTCGAAGTGCATGACCAACAACAGCGGCTACTATGGTTCTTGGGGAGCGGAAGCCACGACCGCTTCACCGTACTGGCAGAACATCTACAACGCCAAGGCTGAATGGGCGCCGTGCTATTACGATGCGACGCATATTCTTTCATCCTACGCAATCTATGAGTTGCCCGTGGGACGCGGCAAAGCGTATGGCAGCAACATGAACAAGGTGGTGAACGCCGTCGTGGGGGGTTGGACGGTGAGCCCGATCCTCTCCTTGCGTAAGGGTTTCCCGATGACTCCTTATGGCAGCGGCGACCAGTCTGGAACAAATTCTCGCAGCTCGCGTCCCAATTGCGTCTCCATTGCCCAAGTCCAGGGACGCGTGCCAATCTCGACGCCCGGAGTCAACGGCATACAATGGTTTACCAACAACGGCAATTTCAGCGTTCCGGCAGCCGGCACGTTTGGGAGTTGCCCAGCCCAACTAGGCTGGTTGCGTGGTCCAGGGTACGCCGATCTCGACCTAAGCTTGCAAAAAAACTTTCAACTTACGGAACGGTACAAGCTTCAGTTCCGTAGCGATTTCGTGAACGCCTTCAATCACGTCAACCTCAACGCACCGAATATGAATCTTGGAGGCACAATGGGGCAGATTACGAGCGCGCAAGACCCTAGGAACATCCAGTTTGCGCTGAAGTTCTACTACTAGCTCCAAACCACGTATAATGGGGCGGGCGATCACCCCCCGCCTGCCCCGTTTTTTGTATGCTCACAAGACGCCGCACGACAATTGTCGTCCCCATCCTTCTTGCGCTGCTACCCGCGGCAACTTTTTCGCAAGCTCCCCGGAAGAGTACAGCCTCGGCACCTTTTTCCACGGCGCACGGTGGGCTTGACCTTGCCGAAAAGGGGCGCTGCAGGGAAGCGCTGCCTCTCCTCAAAAAATCCGCATCTGTAACCGCGGACAAACCAACGAAGCTAAAGATGGGTCTCGCGATAACCCGCTGCGCACTTTCCCTTGATCAAGTGGAGACTGCACTTAACGCGCTGCTCTGGCTCAATCGGGAATTTCCTGACGATCCCGATGTTTTGTACGTCACAACGCATGCTTACTCAGATCTCTCGGCCCGTGCCTCATTGCAACTCGCGCGGACAGCGGCTTCTTCCTACCAGGCACACGAACTGAATGCCGAGGCGCTCGAGATGCAAGGCAAGTGGGATGACGCCGCAGCGGAATATCGATTGATTCTCGAGCAGAACGCACATTTGCCGGGAATACATTTTCGCATCGGGCGGCTGATACTCTCCAAACCGGAGGTACCAACGACTTCTGCGGATGCCAGAAAAGAATTCGAAGAGGAACTCAAGATCGAGCCCAACAATGCTGGCGCCGAGTACATTTTGGGTGAGCTTTCTGCTCAAAGGCAGCAATGGGATGAGGCTATCCAACATTTTTCTCGTGCTGCAAAGCTGGATGCGAGCCTTGCCGAGGCGGCCCTCGGGCTCGGCAGTGCTTATGTTTCCGCGGGAAAATTTGCGGAAGCGATTCCCCCGTTGGAGGGTTATGTGAAACTCCAGTCCGGAAACCCCGCCGGGCACTATCAGCTAGCGATTGCCTACAGCCGCGCCGGACGAAAGGATGACGCGAAGAGGGAAGCCGCGCTTCAGAAAGAAACTACCGAGAAGCTCGAACAGGAAAAACAGAGAGCCGCGGACGCTCTGCAGAAGCAATCCCCCGGTCAGGGCGCTCAAAAGCCGGAGCCCCAGAGTTAGCCAGTCCACAATCCCTGAATCTAACGGAGAACCGGAGTGGGCAAGAGGTCGGACCGTGGAATCCGCCAGTGCGCCAAGAACGTGTGAGAAGACGCTACAATTGCGGTTCTCGATATTTGGCCGCCAATGCTTTTATCATCCAGAAGCGATCTTACATTCTGCTCTCTTCTTGATGACGATGGCCGCCGGGCTCACTTATACTGCACACCTGCATGCCCAAGCTCCATGGCCGGGTTCCATACAGTTCACGAATGTAACTGCCGCGGCCGGAATCAAGTTCACCCACTTCAGAGGTAACGAAGGAATTCCCATCAATCGAGAGATATTTGGTCCTGGCGTTTGCGTTGCGGATTTCGATGCCGATGGTTTTCCGGACATTTACTTCGTCAATGGGCGGGACCTGTATAATCGCGGCATTTCGGTGCGCAACGCGCTTTATCGGAACAATGGCGATGGCACCTTCACAGATATTACCGAAGCATCTGGAGTTCCCGGCACGGGCTACGGCCTCGGTTGCGTTTGGGGTGATTACGACAACGACGGATTTCCCGATCTTTACATCACTCAGTACGGTCGAAACGTTCTCTATCACAACAACGGCAACGGTACGTTCACAGATGTTACAGACAAGGCCGGCGTGGCGGGAACGGAATTCGGGACGCTCTTTCATTCCGGCGCCACTTTTTTTGATTACGACCGCGACGGCCGGCTCGATCTCTACGTTGGGGGCTACGTCGACATAGGGCCTGATAGTCCGCGGTACTGCATCATTAGCGGCGTGCGCACGAGTTGTCCCCCGACCGCTTACAAAGGTACTCCCGACATTCTCTACCACAACAACGGCGATGGCACTTTCACAAACGTAACGAAGGCCGTGGGAGTCTACGATCCGAAGGGCAAGAATCTTGCCGTGGGGGCGGCTGACTACGACAACGACGGCTGGCCCGATCTGTTCGTGGCCAACGATGGACTGAACGCGTTTCTTTACCACAACGAGCGCAACGGCAAGTTCGATGAGATTGGAACGATCACCGGGATGGGTCTGACCGCTCGTGGAAGCGTGATGGCTGCTATGTGCATTTCCCTGGGCGACTACGACAATGACGGCTGGCTCGATCTCTTCATCACGGATTTCCAGAAGAACTCCGATCATCTTTGGCACAACGATGGAAAGGGCTCGTTTGACGAGGTCAGTGATCAGGCTGGGATCACAGTTCCTACTCGAGACGTACTTAGCTTTGGCGGCGGCTTCTTCGACTATGATAACGATGGCTGGCTTGATCTATTCATCGCCAATGGCCATGTTTATCCAGAAGTGGAGCAGGTCTCGCCGGACGTTCACTTCAAGCAGATCAACTCTCTGTTCCACAATGAGCGTAACGGCAAGTTCACGGAAACGACGAAGACCGCTGGCAGCGGACTCCAAACGCCATACGTCGGGCGAGGCGTGGCGTTCGCAGACTTCGACAATGATGGATTCGCGGATGTGGTTGTGGGCAACAATGGGGACCCTCCCTTGCTGCTGCACAACGGTGGAGGCAACGGCAACCATTTCCTCAACTTTAAGCTGGTAGGCACGAAGAGTAATCGCGATGCAATGGGAGGCCGCATCCGCGTTCTGGCCGGCAGCCTCTCGCAAATCCGCGAGATCGCGGGTGGTGGGAGCTATCTTTCGCAAAGTGATCTTCGGGTTCATTTCGGGCTAGGGAAAGCGACGAAGGCGGAGACCATCGAGGTCAAGTGGCCCAGCGGGGTGCGACAAGTATTTCACGATGTGGACGCCGATAAGTTTTATCAAATCCAGGAAGGTTCCGGCCAGTTGGCGCTCCAGCGATTTGCGCGAAAGGTCTCCAAAGGGGAGTCGCTTCCTTGAGGCTTCCCGCTATTCCCAGGTACTTTGATTTTCTTCCACGCAGAGACTTTCTGCGGATCGTGCTCGGTGCTGCAGCGATGGGAGGAATTTCGCGGACAAACTGGGCCTCCGGCGTCGTTGTTTCCGCATTCTCAGAAATTCCTCCCTCCGCCAGCGGGATTTCCTGGTCACACGTAAACGGCCGCTCTCCGGAAATGTACCTCCCTGAAACCACTGGAGCAGGCTGCGCTTTCTTCGATTACGACAACGACGGTTGGATGGACATCTATCTTGTGAATAGCGGCGCCTGTGACTTTTACAATCCCAATCCGCCCCTGCGTAATGCACTCTATCGCAACAACCGTGACGGCACGTTTACGGACGTCACCGAAAAAGCCGGCGTTCCAGGAAACGTGTACGGTATGGGTGTGGCCGCCGGTGACTACGACGGTGACGGCTTTTCAGATCTTTATGTCACACAATACGGCCGAAGTGTTCTGTATCACAACAATGGCGATGGCACCTTCACAGATGTCACCGCAAAAGCCGGTGTTGCTGCCCCCGGCTGGGCTACCAGCGCTGTCTGGTTCGACTACAACAATGATGGTCGCCTCGATCTCTTCGTCTGCCGCTTCGTTAATTTCAGCAAATCCAAGAATCAGTGGTGCGGCAACCTCACCACGCATGAGCGCTGGTATTGCATTCCACGCGTCTACGATCCTATGCCCTGCTGGCTCTTCCGCAACAATGGCGACGGTACCTTCACGGACGTAAGCAAGGAAACCGGCATCGCCAACTTCATGGCCAAAGCATGGGGCGTCGTCGCCTGTGACATCAACAACGATGGCTGGCAGGATCTGTTCGTCGCCAACGACACTGTCGCCAACTGTCTCTTTGCCAACCGCCAAGGGCAATTTGAAGAAATTGGCTTGGTCTCCGGCGTCGGCTATAGCCCCTATGGCCGTCCGCGTTCGGGAATGGGAGTCGACGCCGCCGACTACGATCAGGATGGCTGGGTCGATCTCTTCGTTGCAAATGTCGATCAAGAGATGTTCTCGCTCTACCACAACAACAGGGATGAGAGTTTCCGCGATGTCGCGCTTCCCACAGGCATAGCATCGGCGACCAAACTCCTTAGTGGTTGGGGACTAAAGTTTTTTGATTTTGATAATGACGGCGACATGGATTTGCTACTCTGCAACGGCCACCCGGATGATCGTATCGACGGGCGCGTGACGGGTGTTACGTACCGTGAACGCATGCTGCTTTTTCGCAATACGGGCAATGATTTTAAGAATGTCAGCGATCAAAGTGGCGCCATCTTTTCGCGATCCCTGGCGGCACGGGGCATGGCTTTGGGTGATTTCGATAACGACGGGGCGGTTGACGTTCTGATTTCCGTCAATAATGGCGCGCCACTACTTCTCCGCAACAATGCCGGCAGGCAGAATCACTGGCTGGGAATTCATCTCAGAGGGAAAAAGTCCAATCCGGACGCCGTTGGGGCGGTTGTCACCTATCAGGCGGGAGACCTGAAACGCAGCCGCATGAAAGTCGGCGGAGGAAGCTATCTTTCTTCGCATGACCCTCGAATGGTGCTGGGGCTGGGAAAGCGGGAAAAAATCGACTGGCTTGAAGTGAAGTGGCAGATGCCTGGAGGGACGACGCAGCGTTTTACGGACCTTCCCATAAACCGCTACATTACGATCGTGGAAGGCCAGGAAAAATGGAAATAGGCCAAAAGGAAATGGAAAAGAGTTTTCCGACATTCCGAGCGTCCACGGAGCAAGCGCAAAAGCAGGCAGGAGTCCCCGCGAATTCTTAGGAATTCAGAAAGGCAGCAAGTTCATCGTTGAAGCGATCTTGAGCCTCGATATTGGAGAGGTGCGCGGCATTGAGCTCAACGTAGCGCGCTCCGGGAATCTGTTGCGCGAGAAAGCGCCCGTCTTGAGGAGGCGTTGCCGGATCGTGCCCTCCGGAAATCACCAGAGTTGGCGCGTGAATCTTGCTTAATTGTTCGCGGCAATCGAAATCGCGAATGGCCGCGCAGCAGGCGGCATAGCCCCCAGGGTTTGCTTCCTTAATCATTTTGAGAATATTTGCCATCGTGTTCGGCGCTTTCTGGCGAAAGGCCGGAGTGAACCATCGCTCGATAATGGCAGGAGCAACAGAGGACATGCCACGTTTTTGAACTGCTTCGATACGCGCATTCCACGTTTCGATGGTTCCAATCCTTGCGCCAGTGTTGCACAGCACAAGTTTATTGAGTCGTCCCGGCGCGTGGACTCCCAGCCACATACCGATCATTCCACCCATAGATAAGCCGCAAAAATGGACGCGGTCCAAATCCAGGGCATCCAGCAATGCAATGACGTCTTTCGCGAGAAGCTCGGTCGAGTAAGGGCCAGGAGTGGAAGAGGACTGGCCGTGACCTCTCGTATCGTAGCGAAGGATGCGGAACTTTTTGCGAAATTCGGAAGCTTGCTGGTCCCACATGGAATGGTTCGCGCCGAGGGAATTTGAAAAGACCAGCACGGGCAATCCACTCTGGCCTTCCAACGCGTAATGAATCCCGGCTTCTCCAGATTTAAGGATGGGCATTGAGGTTACTCTTCCTCCGGGAGAATTTCGCCGAAGCTCGCGGGTAGCCGGCGATGCTAAACGCGTTCCAAGATCAGGGCAATTCCTTGACCTACGCCGATGCACATGGCGCAGAGCGCATATTTGCCGTTCGTTCGCAGGAGTTGGTAAAGGGCAGTGGTTACAAGCCGCGCTCCGCTCGCACCTAACGGGTGCCCGATGGCAATCGCGCCGCCGTTGGGATTCACGTGTGCCGCGTCGTCCGGGATTTTCAAATCGCGCAGCACGGCCAGCGCCTGCGAGGCGAATGCCTCATTCAATTCCACGACGTCCATTTGAGCGAGCGACAATCCGGCTTTGGCCAGAACCTTGCGCGTCGCGGGAACTGGCCCCATGCCCATGATTCGCGGAGCGACCCCAGCGGCGGCAGAAGCTACGACTCTGGCCTTCGGTGTCAATTTATGCCGTTTCACCGCCGCCTCTGAGGCTAACAGTAATGCGCAAGCCCCATCGTTCACGCCCGAAGCATTTCCGGCGGTGATGGTGCCATTAGGTTTCACGATCGGTTTTAATTTGGAGAGGGCTTCCAGTGTCGTGTCGGGACGAGGATGCTCGTCCTGCGAAAAGAGCAGGGGATCGCCGCTCTTTTGCGGGATGGGCACGGCCACAATTTCCTGCGTCAATCTGCAGCTACGGATGGCGTCGGCGGCGCGCTGCTGGCTCCGGAGCGCGAAAAGATCCTGGTCCTTGCGCGAGATGCGAAATTCTTCGGCGACGTTTTCGCCGGTCTCCGGTATGGAATCGACGCCGTATTTGGCTTTCATCAGAGGGTTGATGAATCGCCAGCCGAGCGTGGTGTCTTCCATTTTCAACGAGCGCGAGTAGGCGCTGTCCGCCTTGGCGATGACGAAGGGCGCGCGCGACATGCTCTCGACGCCGCCGGCAATCACGAGATCGGCTTCGCCGGACTTGATCGCCCGCGCGGCGGACGCAACGGCGTCCATGCTTGAGCCGCAGAGGCGATTGACCGTTGTGCCCGGCACCTCCTTGGGTAAACCCGCCAGCAAGAGCGCCATCCGAGCAACGTTGCGATTGTCTTCGCCGGCTTGATTGGCGCAGCCGTAGACGACATCGTCCACGGCGCTCCAGTCGACGCCTGCGTTGCGCTCGACCAGGGCCTTGAGGGGAATCGCCGCGAGATCGTCGGTGCGAATCGAGGCAAGCGATCCACCATACCGGCCGAAGGGCGTTCGGATGGCGTCGCAGACGTAGGCAGTCTCCATGGTTATCCTTGGAATTTCCCCTCTATCTTATACAGAAGAGCGCTGACACGCGTCACTTGGCTCAGAGTGTCTGGAATGCTCCCGGCTATTCTGTCAGGGATGCGCCCGGTCTGTACCAGGTGCGTACCCCCCACCGCCTATTTTTCATAATTGTTGCATCTAAAGAACTTAGAGTCTAATGTAAGTGGTTTAGAATCAACACATACAGGCAGTTCACATAAGTGTTGATTCTAAAGGGACTTAGAATGCGCTAGAATTCCGCAGAAATGCAGAATCTCAACAGATGCTGGAATCGGTCTAGCCGAGAACCAAGCCAAAAAAAGAAAAGCGGGAGCAAGCTCCCGCACTCCAAATACAGTTTTTCCTAAAACGAATTGTACCAGCAGGGTTGTTAGAGTCAAGGAAAATTATGATGATGGGTAAGTTTCAATTGGGCGGCTTGCAGGAGTTGAGCGATTAGCGCCACTGACTTCTCGCTGGTTATATGTCACAACCCGGTTCAGTAAAATGAAGTATTACTGGGGAGGGCAGCGTATGGGTCTTTTGAGGTCGCTTCGAGAACGGCTCCGTCGAGACGCAGGTAACAGGCCAGTCCCCGGCGCTGTAAAGCGCCGCGGCGAACTGGCATATTCGTTCATCCAACAGGGTGAATGCCTTGCCGCAAGAGAACAGCTCCTAAAGGCTCTCGAACAAAGAAATGAGATCGGGGACGTAGCGGTCTTGAATTGGCTATTAGGGCTTTTGGCGCAGACTTGGACACTAACGGAACAGTATCGAGACGGGACGGAATTTTTCTCAAAGTACCTGAAGCTCAATCCCAACCATGTGAGAGCTTACACGTTGCGCGCTGGTTCGCTTTGGTACTCCGGGGAGCTTCGGCAGTCGATCGACGATTATTCTACTGCGCTGGAATTAGACCCGAACGAGATTTTTGCCCATATGGGGCGCGGACAAGTGTTGGCGGAGTGCGGAGAATACGGCAGGGCAATCAAAGACCTAGATTTTGTGCATGAGAGTCTAGAACAGAACACAACCTTGGACCCATTGTGGAGAACACAGATCCAAGCCTACTCTTTCAACGGTAGAGCTGTTGCCCACGCGGGGCTTGGTGATTTTGAGCGTTCGATGGCGGAATTCGACCGTTCAATATCGCTGTGTCCGGAGAACGCTTGGGTGTACTTCAATCGAGCGATGGTCTACGAAAAGAAAGGCTGTCTAGCCAAGGCGAAGTCTGACTATACGCTTTCCCTGCAAAAGACCATGCCCAAACTCAGCGTTCTGAAGAGAAAATACGCCGAATTCAAAGTCAGAACGATTGAGCTCTGACGTGCTCTAAGCTGACCACCAACAGTGCTCGCGAATCATTCGTAGCGGAGGGCTTCGACGGGATTGAGGCGGGCGGCGCGGGACGCGGGGTAGAGTCCTGCGACGAGGCTGACGATGATCGCGAACCCGATGGCGCTTAGCGCCAGCCACCAGGGGACATAGGAAATTTTTACGCCGGGCAGATTCTGCCGATGAAGATAAATGGTGGTGCCCCAAGTCAGCGCGGAACCGATCAGCCAGCCGAGCGCTACGCCAAAAACGCCGCCAAAGAGTCCCATAGCGCCGGCTTCCGCAAAGAAAAGGCTGCGCACGTCGCGGTCGGTTGCGCCAAGCGCTTTCAATATGCCGATTTCGCGGCGGCGTTCGAGGATGGCCATCACTAGAGTGTTGATGATGCCCAGTGAAGCGACGGTGAGCGCAAGGCTTCCGAAGAGGCCGAGGAAGAGATCGAAGACGGTGAAGACGAGCCGGAGACTCTTGGTAGCGTCCAGCAAAGAAAACGTGGCGAAGCCCAATTGCTTGATCGCCGCTTCGACTTGCGGGACATCCTTGGGCGAACGGACGCGCACGGTCATGGCCATGTAGGAAGGCTTCGCGGGATTGCCCGAGAGGAAGGCTTGCACGTCGTCCGGCTGAGCGACATGGAGTTGCTCTGCGGTCTTCAGCGGAAGGTATACTCGCGCGCCACCGAACCCGCCGATCCCTGCCGAAGGATCCGACTCGGTGATGCCAACAATGCGCAGGGTCTTTTCGCGCGGAACTATGGAGATGCCGCCGGGTTTGCCGGAGCCCATCATGGCATCGAGAAGGGCTTCATCGTCGGCGTCCTTCGAGAGCGCGGCGCGTTCCGCGTAACGCAGAGTCAAATCTTTTCCTACGAGCGATGACGGCTGGTCGGCGAGTAACTTTGCAAATTCAAGTTGGAGAATGGCTTCCTCCGCGGCGGGCGATGAAAAATACTTGCCGGTCATCCCTTCAAATGCGCCGCTGGAGCGCGAAGAATCAGGCAAACCGAGCACGGAAGTCGATTCGGACTTGCCCACGTAGCGCACATCGGTGATAAACCGGATTTGCGGGTAGACTTCCGTGACGTTCGAGAGTTTGCTGAGTTGCTGGCGCGCATCATCGTCCAAGGCGCGCGATTCTCGTTTTGCCGCGGAATCCGGCGGAGGAGGCTGTCTTGGCCCACGAAAATTGCGCAGCGATGTAACGAACACGGCGTCGAACAAGCCAGAACGCGTGAGGCGCTGCGAGGCCAGGGTTTGCAGTCCGACACCCAGCGATAGCATCGCCACCAAGGAAGCCACGCCGACGGCAACGCCAAGCGTGGTAAGCGAATTGCGAAGCACAGCTTCGCGCAAATTGCGCACGGCGAGTTCGCTCAGGTCTCGCGTTTTCAACGCTGCGCTCCGTCGCTGACGAGGCGTCCATCGGAGAGCTGTGCAATGCGATTCGCAAACCTTTCGGCAAGAGGCCGTTCGTGCGTGACCATGATGATGGTCATTCCCAAGGAGTGCTGAATCTCTCGCAGCAGGAGCAGGATTTGTTCGCCGTTTACGCTGTCGAGATTTCCTGTCGGCTCATCGGCGAACAGAATTGCCGGGCGATTCACAAGCGCGCGCGCCAACGCGCCGCGTTGCTGCTCGCCGCCGGAGAGTTCGCTCGGCCGGTGCTGCCTTCGTGCGGCGAGCCCCACGCGCTCCAGCGCTTCGGCAACGCGGGATTGCCGGTCGCTGCGATCCACTTCGGCGAGACGCAACGGCAACTCCACATTTTCCTCGAGCGTCATGCGCGGCAGCAGATTGAAAGATTGGAAAACCATGCCGACAGTCTCGCGGCGATAACGCGCAAGTTCGTCCGCTTCCAATTCGGCGAGGTTGCGCTCTCGTACGCGGATCGCGCCGGAGGTGGGGCGATCAAGGCCGGCCATCATGCTCAACAGCGTTGACTTGCCGGAGCCGGAGCTTCCCAAGAGGGCGAGGAATTCACCTTGTTCAATGCGGAGGGAGACGGCGTCGACGGCGCGAATGACGGTTTCGCCCAGCCGATATTCGCGGGACACACTCTCAGCCTGAATAAGCATGGGTGCAGTGGACATGGTTGGGCCGCTCAATTCTATTACGCAAAGAGGATAGGGAAGTTACGCGGGTTAACCGGCTCCCTCAGAACGAATCGAGGCCATAGCAAGGGAGCCCGCACGGTTGGACAGGGGTCACCGCCAAGACAAATCCTGTCAGAGGTAAAAAAAACTTACAAGCTACTTTTGCCTGATCGTTACAGGCCGCAGCAGTTTGAAATCGAGCGGCGTCTCCGCGTTCAGGGTAATGTCGCGATTGCCAGTCAATCCAGCGCCGCCTGTGCCTGCCGCTGCACCGATCAACGCGCCGATGGCAGCGCCTTTGCCGCCGCCAGCAACCGCACCGATGGCCGCGCCACCAGCCGCGCCACCGCCCACCATGGCAGCGGTGCGCTTGCCCTTGCCTTTGCTGGACATGCTTGCACCGGAGGTCTGAATCTCATGATTCTTCCCGTGGACCTCAACGCTGGTGAGCTCGAGAGCCAGCGCGGCGCCGCCTTTGAAGCGGCCGGCGGCCTTTGCCTCTCTCACAACGCCCTCTGCGCGAGCGCTCTTCGGAATGGCGATCTTTCCTTCGATTTCGATAGGTGATTCGACGGTCGCTGTGAACTTGTCCCCGGCCTTGCTGGTTTTCGAGCTAATGGTTTGATCCAAAACAACGGAGATCACAGTGTCAGCAGGGATGACCAGAGGTTTCGGTTCGATGGCCTTCTTGACGGCGGTCTTTGCCGCTTCCGTCACAGACGGGGTAGTGCTGGCGTCCGGGCTGGACTGCTGATCAGCTGCTTTTTGGCATCCCACAACCACCGCGCCAATGGAAAAAGCACAGAGCGATAGTAGAGCAAGAAGACGGCGGTTCATTAAATCCTCCACGGGCTGGAAAGCTTTATTCTCTAAAGATACGCTCATCTGGTATGAAGTCAATTTAGTACGCGCAAATCGGCGGGTTCAAAAACGACGGCTTTGTCCCAAACTGGTACCCTTTGCAAATTCTGAGACCCAAGATATTGACGCATTTCGGTTTTGATTAGAGAACTCCAATCTTGCCGAGCTGATTCCTAAGCCCGCGAATCGCAAACAACCAAGAGAATCAGCGAATTGAAGAAGAGCGCGTGCCGGTGTGGGAGGGCAGTCGGTCGAATCGTGCGCGAAGGCCCCGGTCCGGCCTTGGCACACAACTTGCACCATCTTTTCACGGGGAAGCCCTGCTGATTCGCGATCCAGGCCAATACGACTCGTAATCGCAGATCGAGAAAATGAAAGACGGCAAGACAACGCCCGGTTCTCAAGACGCAGGGGCTAACGCCTTGAGAGCGAACTTTCGTGTCATCGAGCGCCGTGAATGGTGGTTGTGGGTAACGGCAGCTATCATCACATTACTGCTCACTGCCGCACTGGCTTCGTTTCTGCTCCCCAATCTGTCGCCCTCAACAGACTTCCATTCCCTATATGTTCTTCCGCAAGCTGTGCGTGGTCTTGTCGCCCTCGTTTTCTTGTTCGATCTCTACACCATCTATCAACATTTGCAAATTCATCGCATTCGCCGGCAACTGATCGAACGAGAGGAGCTCTTTCATTTGATCAGCGAGAATGCGGCGGACATGATTGCCGTCGTGGATCTGGAAGGCCGCAGGATTTTCAACAGCCTTTCCTATCAAAGAATACTGGGGTATTCGCCTGAAGAACTTCAAGTGTCAACGGGATTTGAGCAGATTCATCCCGAAGACCGCGACAAGGTCAGGAATGCCGCCAAGGAAGCCAGAGAGACGGGAGCGGGAACCATACTGGAATATCGCTTTCGCCACCAGAATGGCGATTGGATGGTGCTGGAATCCGTTGCCAGTGTCATCCGCAATGAAAGAGGCCACCCGGAAAAACTTCTGATTGTGAACCGCGACATTACGGAGCGCAAAAAGGCGCAGGAGGCATTGTCGCGTTCGGAAGGGAGTTTCCGCGCTTTGGTAGAGGGAGCGCCGTACGGAATTTACCGGGCGACATTGACGGGCCAATTTCTGGAAGTGAATCCGGCCCTTCAAAGAATGCTGGGGTACGAAACCTTGCAAGAACTGTTCAAGGCGGATCTAGCGACGCAAGTCTTTCGCAACTCGGTGGATTATGAACGAATGAATGAGCTCCTGGCTGAATCCAACGTCATGAACGACATCGAGTTGGAATGGAAGCAGCGGAGTGGCGAGCCTATCGTCGTACGATGCTCGGGCCACCGCGTGGATAGCAAGGACGGCGGTCCTGATTACTTTGAGGTGTTTGCGGAAGACGTGACCGAAAGACGAACCCTGGAGCGCCAACTGCGAATGGCCCAGAAGATGGAGGCCATCGGGAGGCTCTCGGGCGGGATCGCTCATGACTTTAACAATCTGCTTGGAGTCATCATTGGGTACAGCGGCGTCCTGAAAAAGTCCCTGGACAAGACTCAGCCGACCTACGAATTTGCTACGGAAATCGAAAAAGCGGGCCAGCGGGCTGCCTCGCTTACGCGCCAGTTGCTGGCTTTCAGCAGGCAACAGGTTCTGTCGCCCTCCGTCCTCAGTTTGAATTCGCTGGTATCGGACATGGAGAAAATGCTTCCGCGCCTTCTTGGCGAGGATATCAACGTGTCCTTGTCTCTGAATCCGGAACTTGGAAACGTCAAAGCCGACCAGAGCCAGATCGAACAGGTGATCATGAATCTGGCGGTGAATGCCAGGGACGCCATGCCTTCGGGCGGGAATCTCCACATCCAAACCACCAACATGGAAATAGACCATGCGTTCACACGCGATCACCCAGGCTCCAAGGCAGGAAGTTACGTGATGCTCTCTATCGCGGACTCTGGGACGGGCATGAGTCCCGAGACCATCGCGCATATTTTCGAACCGTTTTTTACCACCAAGAAAGTCGGAGAAGGCACCGGCCTCGGTCTCGCAACCGTATACGGCGTGGTGAAGCAGAGCAACGGATATATCTGGGTGGAAAGCGCACCGGGCAAAGGGTCGACATTTCAGATCTACCTCCCGAGATACCTGGACGCCGAGCAGGATCCCGTTGCCAAACTCAAGTCCGAAGCAAGAGAGAATCCACAAGGATCAGAAATGATTCTTCTTGTGGAAGACGCGGATCCTCTTCGGAAATTGGCGCAGGCTTTTCTAGAATCAAACGGCTTCCGCGTGTTGTCAGCCTCCAGTGGAGAAGCAGCTCTAGAGATTGCAGCCGGTCACTCCGGCAGTTTCGACCTCCTGCTCACGGATGTGGTGATGCCTGGAATGAATGGCCGAGTTCTAGCCGAGCAATTGTCGATGCGCCAGCCCGGACTGAAAGTCCTCTTCATGTCCGGCTACACCGATAGCTTCATCGCGGGACACGGAGTCCTTCAGGAGGGAACCAACCTTTTGCATAAGCCGTTCACCGAAGAAGTCCTGATAAGTAAGGTCCGCGAAGTTCTGGATGGCGCCAAGAAAGCGCCGCCCGCTTCGAAAGCGGAGTTAGACCACGTGGGAAGCAGTTCCCCTTCTCGCCGATAGGAGGTGCTGATAAATGGGAAAGCTCCTGATTGTTGATGATGACCAAGCGCTGCGGCGGCTGATGCACCTGGAACTTAGCGAGACCTACGAAGTCATTGGCACCGGAGAACCCGAACAAGGCTTGGCTCTCGCCCTGGAGCACCGGCCCGACGCCATCCTTCTCGATTTGCGCATGCCCAAGTATTCCGGCTATGAACTATGTCAGACGTTCACCTCGTTCAGCCGCACGCAGCCGATTCCGGTAGTGATTGTGAGCGGCGAAGGAGGCGCGCAGACCAAGGAACACTGCAAGCAGTTGGGCGCCGCGGCATACTTTGAAAAGCCCGTGGATTTTGACGCTCTCAAAACGTGCCTCAAGGGAATCATTAAGACCTCCCGCTACGTTTCCCGAACCGAGGTGCGGGTACGATTGCGTGTGCTGCTGAAGCTTCGAGGCAAAGATGCGCATGCGAATGATTTCGATGAGGTTGCGACAACGGAAAACGTCAGTCTTACCGGGTTTTCGTGCACGTGCAACAAGGAACTCTCCATTCACTCCATGGTGGACGTCTACATGACTTCGCGCGGCGGCGAACGCGTGGGCAAAGCGGAAATCGTGCACGCAGAGGCCAAGGCGGCGCCACTCTACCGCTATGGGTGCCGCTTCTCCGAAAAAAATGGGCCGTGGGTCTTGCAGTAGCTTTTTCACGCGCGGCAAGTCACTGCCAGACCACCTTTGCCGATCCAAATTATTCCCAACATCAGCGCATGTTTGATCATGCCGCTAAGCGCGTGAATGTCTCTTGCCGTTGCCATTCCATAAGCGTGGCTGGATGCTGTTTCGCGGCGTATCGTTTCCCAGGTTTTGTCAGGAATACTCAAGAAAGCCTCTGCTGTCTGCGTGTCGTACTGTTTTCCCGCTCCTCGTTCTATCACTTCTTGTGATGCTTTGAATGGAAGTGCCCTGCGATAAGGTCGATCGGAGGTCATGGCATCAAACGTATCCACCACGGCGAAAATTCTCGCGCCTACGGGAATTTCCTCTGTCTTTAAGCCTCTCGGATATCCGCTTCCGTCCCAGCGCTCATGATGCGCGTAAATAATTTCCGCGGCCTCCGCGAGAAACGGGATGCCTTTTACCAGGTCGTACCCAATCTGCGCGTGCTGCTGCATCACGCGGCGTTCCTCATCGGTAAGAGCTCCGGGCTTGAGAAGGATGCCGTCGGAGATGGCAAGTTTGCCGATGTCGTGGAGCCACGCGCCCATGCCGATATTTCTCATCTGCGCCTCCAGGCCGCCCATGGTCTTGGCAATTTCCACTGAATAAAGGAACACGCGCCGGGAGTGCCCAGCCGTGGGACTATCCCGCAGATCGATGGCGGCGCCCAGGGCTTCGAGCGTGTGGTCATAGCTGCGCTCGATTTGGCGCAAAGCGTCTCGAAGCTGCTGGGTTTGCTCAGCGACGATTTCTTCCAGGTGGTGACGGTAGTTTTCGACTTCCTGTTCCAGGCGCTTCACGCGCCTTGCGCGCGCGAGGCTGGCCAAAAGGATATTTCCATCCACCTGCAGAGGCTTGACGATGTAGTCGTCCGCGCCCTGTTGCATCGCTTGCACGCCGACTCGGACGTCGTCCACTCCCGTGACCATCAGGAACACCAGTTGCGGATGGAGCCGCCTCACTTTCGTTAGCAGTTCCAGTCCGGACATTCCGGGCATTTGCAGGTCGGAAATTACCGCATCGATCTGGCGCGTTTCCAGGACATGGAGCGCTTCTTCGCCGCCGGCCGCCGTTTCGCAGGGAAGCCCAAGCTGCGCAAGTACCGCTGCCATGACTTTTCGGACGGAAGCTTCGTCGTCCACGATCAGCACTCGAAGAACGCCGGGATGAGCCGGAGTAATTAGGCCGGTGGTCAAATGCCGTTCTGCATCGTTGCTTATCACGAGCGTGCCACGACTCCCTCTATCCTGTTCAGAGAAAGGGAAGCAGGTGCACGCGGGAGACCATTTTTGGCGTGTTTCTATCCCTCGAAAGTCCAGCAAATTCAGGCAATTAGTAGCAGACAAACAACAGGTACGTTCTGGAAGTTGAAAAATGGTTTCAGAGGCGGATTCCTTCCCACAATGGAACGAAATGTCCTGTTTCGCCATTCAATTTGAATCGGCTGCACATCCGTGATGTGCTTTGTGCTAACGCACGCCAGCATTGTCTTGACACTCTTCCGTACTCCGCCCAAACTGAATGCACCCCCTTCCAAAATCTAAGTGTTTTGTGTGAGCCGATGCGCATTCTTGTCGCTGAAGCTGACGCGCCGCTAGCGGAATTTCTGCGCCAGCGGCTGCAGCAAGAGCAATTTGCCGTGCATGTCGTTTCGAACGGAAAAGAAGCCGAACAACTGGCTTCCGACCCGGCGTACGATCTCGTGCTCCTTGATCTAAATCTGCCGGGAATCGGCGGGCTGGACGTCCTGCGCGGAATCCGCTCCAAGCGCCCGGATTTGCCCGTGGTGATCGTGACCGACTCCAGCATGCTGGAGGAGCGTGTTTGCGGACTGGAAGCCGGGGCGGACGATTACCTCGCGAAACCGTTCGCCTTTGCCGAACTTGCCGCGCGCATCCGGGCCGTGCTCCGCAGGGGAAGCCGGCCAGCGCGCTCGATTCTCCACGTCGAAGACCTCGAAGTCGACCGCGTCAGCCACACCGTGCGCCGCGGGAGCCGCAGCATCGATCTCAGCCCCAAGGAATTTGCCTTGCTGGAATTCCTGATGCGCCACGAGGGCCAGCCCGTTTCCCGCAGCGCCATTGTCGAGCAGGTTTGGAAACTCAATTTTGACACCATGACCAATGTCGTGGATGTGTACATCAACTATCTTCGCCGCAAAGTGGATTCCGGCTACGAGCGCGCCCTCATTCGAACGATTCGCGGCGTTGGCTACCAGATCGGCGGAAACGGCCAGCACGCTTAACAAAGCGAGAAGATCGACCGCCGGTTTACTAAGACTAAGATCAATTCGGGCTGACTCGCATTTGCAATGAGATGCCGGGAAACTCTGGCGTTTGTCAGGCTTTGCAGCTATTCCATGAATTACATGTTTTGGTGCTGGAGAACCCGTTATCGGACAGTGAAGGCCTTAGTTACGTTGCCCATGCTAAGCGAGAGTTTGTGCGGGCTGGTCCACGACATGGACATCTTTCGAATGTCATCAACGGACAAGTCACTCAGAGGGAACAATGCAGCCTCCCCATTCTTCGAAACAACAGCGAGCGAGCATCGGCGGTTAGAGTCTTCCCCATCTCCGGCTGTTAGCGATCCAGGATGGTTTGCCTTCCAGTCATAGATGCAATCGACTAGAGCAATCCGCTGAGAGTCAGGCGCCCAGAACATCCCTGGCACAAAGTCATGGATGCCGCTGTAAGTCAGGCCCTTTTGAAGAACGACTTCTGGCGGATCTCGCAGATCCTTCTGCTCGATAGGTTTCGTCCCCTTTGGAAGCGGATAAATAGTCGTGTTATCAACTTGTAGATAGTTGCTCTGGGCATACGGTGGCGCAAAGTGAGGGATCCAGCCGACATGCGCGACCTCTTTGCCGTTGGGTGAGATCGTGAAGTCATATCCGATGAGGTCGCTGACCGTTTGCTCAGTGGATAGGTCAGTCTCGATGTATTCGCTCACGGATGGATTGATATGGCAGATGGCTGCAACTGCGTTGTTCCCAACCCACGCAATGGAAAGAATGTTAGAGCAAGGTTCTACTGGCGGAACGGCCCCGTGCTTCGGCTGGAAGGAAACAATTGGTTTCCCTTCGAGGTCGAGGATGATAACCGTGGGCGTGCAATGTTCTGCTTCTATGCATTGTTCATAGTAGGCGATTCGGGTCTTCCCGGGTGACAGTTCCGCTTGCAATTTAGATTTTCCGTCGTGAGTGAGCTGATACCCATTTCCATCACGGATCACCCACACTTCGGAATTACGGACTTCTACTCGAAGCTCGACAGGCCAACCAAGCATAGCCACAAGAAAGAAAAACAGCCCCATAGCTTGAAATCCTTAAATAGTCTACGCCCAACGCGGCATACAGGAGAATGGTTCAGAATTCATCCAGCTTCACTTGGACCCGCGACGCGGTTACCGGAAAAGTGAAGTCTGTGGTGTAAGCTTGCGGGCAGATTTTGTGACACAGCAACGGAGGTTTTCTTGGAGAAAGACCCAAACGCTATGCTTGCAGTGCTGTGGGCCGGGTTTGCGTGCGGCGTCCTGGACATTACGGCTGCGCTCATCGTCTACGGATACTTGGGCCTCAAGCCTATGCGCTTGCTGCAAGGAATTGCCAGCGGGTTGCTCGGGCCGAAGGCGCTCGACGGCGGACTCGTGACGGCGCTGCTTGGGCTTCTTTGTCACTTCGTCATCGCATATGGAGCGGCTACGGTCTTTTTTGTAGCGAGCCGCGCTATTCGCCCCTTGATAGAGCACGCAGTCGTTTTTGGTGCTCTTTATGGCGTGGCCGTTTATTTCTTCATGAACCGCATCGTGGTGCCACTCTCCGCTGCCGCCAAGCGTCCGTTTTCCATGAAGATGATGATTATCGGCGTGGTCATACATATCTTCTGTGTCGGACTTCCCATATCCCTTAGCGTACGGCGATTCTCCAGGTGATCGAGCCATCGGACTAAATTGTTTTTGAGCGCGGCCTCGCGCCGGGTTTGCTATCCTACGCCGCGTGAAACCACTCTTCCTGATTGATACCGACACCGCTTCCGACGACGCCGTAGCCCTGATCATGGCGCTACGCTCTCCCCTGGTACGCGTGCTGGCCATTACTACCGTTGCCGGAAATGTTTCCGTTCAGCAATCCACGCGCAACGCTCTGTACACTGCGGAACTTTGCCGCGCGAACGTTCCCGTTTTCATGGGCGCGGAGAAGCCCCTGAATCGCCCGCACCAGAGCGCCCACTGGTTCCATGGGCGCGATGGCCTGGGAGACCACGGTTACCCGGCCCCGAAGAAGGAGCGCGAAAAACTCCACGCAGCAGATGCCATCATCGAGACCATCGATTCCAATCCCGGCCTCGTGCTGGTGACGCTGGGACCGCTGACAAACACTGCTTTGGCTTTGCAGCGCAATCCCGGCATCGCCTCTAAGGTCGGCCGCTGTGTCGTCATGGGCGGCGCTCCCTGCTGCGAGGGCAACGTGACTCCCGCTGCCGAGTACAACATCTGGTGCGATCCCGAAGCGGCGCGAATCGTGCTCCGGAGCGGACTTCCGGTCGAGCTAGTCGGATGGCATCTTTGTCGTGGTGAAGCGGCCCTGAATCCAGACGACATCAAGCACGTGCTGAGTTTTGGCACGCCGCAAGCGCGCTTCGCGATTGAATGCAATAGCCGCGCCAAGGAAGCATACTTTGAGCAGACCGGCGAGCGCGGAATTTCATTGCCAGACCCCGTCGCCATGTCCATCGCGCTGGACCCAACCATCGTCACGCAGCAAAGCGACCACTATGTGGACGTGGAGACTTCCAGCGAATTGACCTTGGGTATGACCGTGGTGGACCGCCTCAATGTGGCTGGGAACGACCGCAATCGTGCTGTTTGGGCACCGGTCCTGGAACGCGGTAAGAAAACCAAACTCTACTGGACCATCGACAACAAGCGGTGGAAGCAAGCCCTCTATTCGACGCTAAGGTAGCGTCAGGGCTGGCCCACGCCTGCTCTAAAATACAGATTCTAAGTGATTTATAAATGGCAGGAGCGTTGGCCATCTTTACCGAACGCAGCCTGGGCCCGGCCGTCCCCGTGGGCAACTTCTTTCCCATTGCGGTGTTATACCTGATGGGAGCCATTCGATGTTACGCTCCCATCGGCTAGAACGTCTCATTAGTAGAGAGGGCCACAGCGGCCCGCGTTCCGACCGAGAACCGAGGGTTCGTCATGAAAAAGACATTCACAGGTAAAAGCAGCCTCAGCATGCTCCTGTGTTTCGCCGGTCTCTTGAGTTTTGCGGCTCCGAAGGCGCGAGCAGACGAAGAAAAAGACCCGCCCACGCGCGTCGCCCGCATCAGCTATGTCGATGGTTCCGTTTCTCTGCAGCCCGGTGGGCAAGGTGATTGGGGCAGCGCCGCGAAAAACCGTCCCGTGACCATCGGCGACAAGATCTGGGTCGACAAAGACTCCCGCGCCGAATTGCAAGCTGGTGTGGCCTCCATCCACTTGGGCAGCATGACCGCTCTTTCCTTCCTCAATCTCGACCAGGGCGTCACGCAAATGCGCCTCGCGGAAGGCAGCGTCAATTTCCGCGTTAGCGAACTTCGCCAGGGCGACCTCTACGAAGTGGACGCTCCGAATCTTGCATTCACCGTCAAGGAAGCAGGCGCTTTTCGCGTTGACGTGAACGAAAACGGCGACTCCGCCCGCGTGACCGTGATTCGCGGCGAAGGCGAAGTCACCGCCGGTGGCAAGACTTACGAAGTTCATCCCGGTGAGCGCGCCGAATTTAACGGCACGGAAAACATTCAATACAGTATTGAGAAGGCGCCTGGTCCCGATGGCCTCGATCGCTGGGCAGCCGAGCGCGACTTGAAGGAAGACCATTCTGTCTCCGCGAAATACGTTTCGCGCGATATGGTCGGCTATGACGACCTCGACGACTATGGCGACTGGCGCGATGAGCCGGAATACGGCCACGTTTGGTATCCGCGCGAAGTTGCGATTGGCTGGGCTCCTTACAGCTACGGTTATTGGAACTGGGTCGGCCCGTGGGGCTGGACCTGGGTTGACTATTCACCGTGGGGCTTTGCGCCGTACCACTATGGCCGCTGGAACTATTTCGGTGGCCGCTGGGGCTGGTGCCCGGGCCCGGCTTTTGGGTATCCGGTCTATGGCCCCGCGTTTGTCGGCTTTTTCGGCGGTGGGTTTGGTTTCGGAGTCGGCTGGTTCCCGCTCGGCTTTGGCGAACCGTTCTTTCCCTGGTTCCGTTGCCGTCATGACTTCGTTGAACGAATCAATGTGCGCAACACGTTCATCCGCAACAGGAACGTGTTCAACACCAACATTCGTAACGTCAATTTTGTGAACGCCCACAACGTGAATGCCGTAACCGTCGCGAATCGCAACGCCTTCATGAACGGCCAGGCCATCAACCGTGGAGCCACGCATCTCACGCCGGCTGCACTGCGCGGCGCCCAGGTGACCAACTCAGTCGGTATCCATGCCACGCCGCACAGCGCGCTGGGCTCGGTAAATATGCGATCGAACGTCGCCCGGCCCCCGGCCTCGGTTCAGAACCGCGCCGTAATCGCGCGCACCGCACCGGCGGCAGGGACATCCCAAATGCGCGTTCATACCGTCAACAGCGCCGGTCTGACTCCCGGCCGCTCTGGCAATGCGCCTGTGAACAGCGGCATGAGTCAGCGCTTGGCCACGCAGCAGAACATGCCCACGCGCAACAACGCGCCCGCTACATACAATCGTCCGGGCAATTCCCCCGCGATGAACGGCCGTTTCAATAGCACGCCCGCTACTTCGCAGATGACTCGTCAGCGGGAGCTTTCGCAGAATCGGCCGCCTTCGGCGATGTCCAACTCCAACCGAACGTCCGCCAGTGTCATGGGCAATACGGCTTCGCAGCGCGCCGGCAATAGCCCGCGCACTTGGGAGGCTCAAGGAAATGCAACGGATCGTGGCCGCGCGCCCGCAGGTTTCGGAAACTCCAATCGGTCAACCACGACTGTGCCGGCGCAAACCGCGCGCATGAGCGATACGAACCGTCCGCCCTGGGCACGCGGGGGCGGGCAACCCGCGCCTTCCAACGGCCAGTCGTCACGGCCTTCGGCGTCGACGCCCAGCTCCAACAGCAATCGTCCGAGCAATTCGAACAGCGGCCGCGCGTACGAGCCGCCGCAGCGTTCGCAACCTTTCAACAACAATCGCGGTTATTCGCAGCAGCCGCGCTCTTACAGTCCGCCGCCCTCTCGCTCTTACTCGGAGCCGCGAACGTATTCCGCCCCGAGCCGCAGCTATCCGGCTCCGTCTCGCTCCTACTCCACACCGTCCTATTCCGCTCCCAGCCGCAGCTATAGCGGCGGCGGAGGTGGCAGCCGCAGCTATAGCGGTGGAGGTGGCGGAGGCCGTAGCTATAGCGGTGGCAGTTCGCATAGTAGTGGAGGTGGCGGAAGTTCACACAGCAGTGG
Organism: Acidobacteriota bacterium; assembly: GCA_003225315.1. GTDB lineage: Bacteria > Acidobacteriota > Terriglobia > Acidiferrales > UBA7541 > Acidiferrum. Next base: position 92,734 of record QHZD01000022.1, on the reverse strand, counting down.
TGGCGGTTCACACAGTAGCGGAGGTGGCGGAAGTTCACACGGCGGTGGAGGGTCCAGCTCTCACGGTCGACACTAATCTCCTTCTCAAATTCAAAGGCCCGCTCGCTAAAACCGGACGGGCCTTTTGCTTTTCGGCATGCACTGCAATTGAAATTCTCTCGGCCTCCCATCCCACCTGTTCAACGATTCCCGGCACGGCACCCACACAACTCTTCCCGCCCGCTGGTGTTAGATGAAGTGAAGGATTTCGTTACTGGCATTTGCTGTTTCGACATGGGGAGAATGCACAGCCAATGCTCTCTAACGATGAAGTGCTACTGTTTGGAGTAAGTCCAGGCAACTTACCCAGGAACGTCAACTGACGCGGCGCAATGGAATCACGGCCGCTCAGGTTTCAGGAGAGATTCCGACATGAGAAAACATCTGCTCAGATTAACGAGCCTGCTCAGCGTCGCGCTGGCAGTGGCTCTGTTTGCGCCGCAACGCGCCGCTGCCGATGATGACGACGATCCGCCTAGCCGCGTCGCTCGCCTCAGCTATACGCACGGCAACGTTTCCTTCAATCCCGCAGGCACCGACGATTGGGTCACCGCCGTAGTCAACCGCCCTATCACTACCGGTGACAAGCTTTGGACCGATAACCGTTCGCGTGCCGAGCTGAACATCGGCTCCGCGGCGATCCGCCTTTCCAGCAATACCGGCTTTTCGTTCTTGAATCTCGACGACCGCACCGCGCAAATCCGCATCACCGAAGGCACCTTAAACGTACGCGTGCGGCGGCTCGAAAACGACGAAACTCTTGAAATTGATACGCCCAACCTCGCCTTCTCCGTTCTTCGCCCGGGCAACTATAAAGTCGACGTCAACGAAGCCGGCGACACCACTGTCGTCGTTGTTCGCGACGGCCAGGGCGAGGTCACCGGCGGCGGCTCGGCATATACCATTCATTCGCGGGAAACTGGCACTTTCGCCGGAATTGACCAGCTCGACGCTGACATTCAAAGCTTCGGCAACGATGACGACGACTTTGACCACTGGTGCCGTGACCGCGACCGCCGCGAAGATCACGCACAATCCTCCCGCTACGTCTCTTCGGATGTGATTGGTTACGAAGACCTCGACGAATACGGCGGCTGGCGCCCCGTTCCCGAATATGGCACCGTTTGGTTTCCGCACACCACCGTCGTGGGCTGGGCTCCCTATCGCTACGGCCACTGGGTTTGGATTTCGCCTTGGGGCTGGACGTGGGTCGACAATGAGCCTTGGGGCTTTGCTCCCTTCCATTACGGCCGCTGGGTTGCTGTCGGCGGGGTCTGGGGCTGGGTGCCGTGCGCGCCCCGCGCCGTCGTTGGCGTAGCCTACGTGCGTCCGGTTTACGCTCCTGCTCTCGTGGCCTGGGTCGGCGGGCCGCACTTCAGCGTCGGCATCGGAGTCGGTGGGGGCGGTGGAGTCGGCGTCGCCTGGTTCCCGCTTGCGCCGCGTGAAGTCTATGTGCCTTCTTATCGCGTCAGCCGCACTTACGTCACAAACGTCAACGTCTCCAATACGACCGTGAACAACGTCGTCGTCAACAATTACTACAACTATGTCGTCGTCAACAAAAACGTCACCAACATCCGGTACGTGAACCAGACCGCGCCGAACGCTGTAACCGTCACTTCACACGAAGCGTTTACATCGGCGCAGCCTGTCGACCGACACATGATGAAGATTGATCGCCGCGAAATCGAGTCGGCGCAGGTTAATCCGACCACTCCTACCGTTGCGCCCCAGCAGCGCAGCGTGCTCGGTGCCGGTGTGGAAGCGCGCGCGCGCCCGCCTGCCTCTGCAATGAGCCGCCCGGTTGTGGCGAGGACTGCTCCTCCGCCAACGCCGGTTTCCTTTACGAAGCAGCAGCAAGTGATTCAAGCCAATGGCGGCATGCCGCCGGCTGTTTCTCAGATGCGTCGAGCAGGAGTCGAGAACGATCAACAGTCGCGTCCCAACATAAGGATTGCCCCGCCGGTCCAACCGGGCTCGCCGCGAGGCGTTCAGGCCAATCGTCCTGCGGACAACGCGCCGAATAACCCGGCCAACGCGCAGAATAATCCGGCCAATATCCGGAGCAACCCGCGCAATGATAGAAACGATAGAAACGACAACAATCGCCCGTCCTCGATGAACAATTCCGTTCCGGGGAATCCTCCGAACCAGCCCGTGAATCCTCCAGCCAACTCTGGAAACGCCCCTGGCAATAGTGGCAACGCTCCAGGTAACTCTGGCAGGCCTGGCAACCCGAGGGCCTACAACGACCGTCCGCCTTCGTCGCGCCCGAATGACTCCAGGCCGAACGACGTCAACCCGCAGCTCGAACAGAAGCACCAGCAGCAACTCGACCAACTCCGCCAAAAACAGGATCAGGAGCGTCAAAAGGTCGAGCAGAAACAGGTCAAGGAGCAGCAGAAGATTCAGCAGAACAATCCTGAGGATGCCAGAAGGCAGAGAGTCGAACAAAACCAGCCACAGCAGCGCCAGCAAGTCGAGCAGCCGCAGGTTCAGGAGCGGCAGAGAGCGGCTCAGGAAAACGCTGACCAGCAACGCCAACAACAGCGCCAGCAGGCCGAGCAGCAACAGATTCAGGAACGGCAGAAAGCGGCTCAGCAAAACGCTGAACAACAACGCCAGCAACAGATCGACCAGAGACAACAGCAGCAGCTCCAGCAACTCGAGCAGAGACACGACCAGCAGCAGCAGAAACTGGAACAAAAACAGCAACAGGAACGACAGAAGCAGGAACGTCCGAAAGACAAGCCGGATAACAAGGCGTCCAAGGACAAGCCAAAAGACGACAAGCCGCACCGCGGCTAGTCTCCACTCAGGGTCGAGCACCTTTCGGACGGGCGTTGCTGGAAAGCGAGCGCCCGTTTTCTTTTTCACGCGTTCGGTTTTTCGCAGGTGAAACGTCCTCTCGGCTCGCGTAAGATTCCTCTTCCGCGATCATGGCCAAGCGTTCCAACTCTCGCGCTTCCACTAGGAAGTCTCCTGCTGTCAATCCTGATGTGCGCCTGTTTCGCCTTCCCGGCATACCTGAGATTCGCGGCGGCGACGATCTCTGTGAACAAATAACAAGCGCCGCCCGAAAAGCGCGCATGCATTACGAAAACGGCGACGTTCTCGTCGTCGCGCAAAAAATCGTTTCGAAAGCGGAAGGCGCGGTTGTCAATTTGGAAACGATCGAGCCCTCCCCGCAAGCACGGGCCATCGCAGAGCGGCAAAAAAAAGATCCTCGTCTTGTGGAGGTGATCCTGACCGAATCAAGGCGTCTCGTTCGCACCGATCCTGTGTTGATTGCCGAAACGCGTCACGGCTACGTCTGCGCCAATGCCGGCGTCGACCATTCGAATGTTCCCGGCGACGACATCGTGACCCTGCTTCCCCGGGATCCCGACCAGTCCGCGAAAAATCTGGCCGCCGCCCTTCGCAAACGCACCGGCAAGCGCGTCGCCGTCATCATCAGCGACACGTTTGGCCGCCCCTGGCGTCTTGGCTTGACGAACGTCGCCATCGGCGCGTCCGGCGTCCCGGTCCTGCACGATTTGCGCGGCACGCGTGACCGCGACGGCAAGCCTCTCACCGCCACCATTCTCGCCGTGGCCGACGAACTCGCTGCTGCCGCCGGCCTGCTCATGGACAAGTCCGAAGGTTTTCCCGTCATTCTCATTCGCGGCTATCCCTACAAGCCCTCCGCCGAACCCGCCACCAGCATCATCCGCCCCGCCGCCGAGGATCTGTTCCGCTGATCTTTCTTCTCTGTGCTCTCTGCGTCCCTGCGTGCTCTGTGTTAAATTCCCCTTGTAGCCCTAGCTACCTCCCGAATGCTCACCACGGTCCATCCCGTCACGCGCGAAGACGCCATTCAACTGGCCGTGAAATCTCCGCTGCACGAACTTCTTGCCGCTGCCACCGAACTCCGCGCCCAAGGCAAGGGAACGGTCATCACTTTCTCGAAAAAGGTTTTCATCCCGCTCACCACTCTTTGCCGCGATTACTGCAGTTACTGTACTTTTCGCAAAGACCCCGGCCAGCCCGGCGCCCATTTCATGACCCCTGACGAAGTCCTTGCTCTCGCCGAACGCGGCAGCGCTGCGGGCTGCAAGGAAGCTCTCTTCAGCCTCGGCGATCAGCCCGAAAAGATTTTTCCCGAGGCCCGCGAATTCCTCCGTGCTCAAGGCTATGCGCGCACCCTCGACTATCTCGCCGCCATGTGCGAACTCGTCCTCAAAAAAACCGGCCTGCTTCCTCACGCCAATCCTGGCGTGATGGACCACGCCGCTCTTGCTCGTCTGAAAAATTCGAACGCCAGCGTCGGCTTGATGCTTGAAAACGTAAGCCCGCGACTGATGCGCGACGGCCTTCCGCATGCCAAAGCACCGGACAAAGTTCCCGCGCTTCGTCTCCGCACCATCGAAGAAGCAGGGAAGCTCTCCATGGCGTTTACGACGGGCATCCTGATCGGCATCGGCGAGACCATGGAAGAGCGCATCGACTCTCTCTTCGCCATTCAGGCGCTCCACGAAAAGTACGGCCACATCCAGGAAGTCATCATCCAGAATTTCCGCGCCAAGCCGGATATCCCCATGGCCGCTCATCCCGAGCCATCTCTCGAAGACATGCTGCGTACCATCGCTCTTGCCCGCCTGATCCTTGGTCCGCACATGAACATTCAGGCGCCTCCGAACCTGAGCTACGACGATTTCCCGCGCTTGCTCGAAGCCGGCATCAACGACTGGGGTGGCATTTCTCCGGTCACCAAGGATTTCATCAACCCTGAAGCCGCCTGGCCGCAAATCGCCCGCTTGCAAACTGAAACCGAGTCCCGTGGTTTCACTCTGCGCGAACGCCTCGCGCTCTATCCCGAATTTGTCCATTGCCAGGAATTTCTTTCTCCGTGCGTCGGCAATCGCGTTGCGGAAATTGCCGGTCCCGATGGATTCGCGCGTGACGCCGCCCACGCCGCCCGCATCTGAAATTCTTCATGCCCTCAAAACCAAAGCTGAAAATCGCCGCGGTTGCCGGCGGCGTTGGCGCTTCAAAACTTCTGCTGGGTCTTTACGAAGTGATGGACCCGGGTTTGCTGACCATCATCGTCAACACTGGTGACGATATCGTTCTCCACGGCCTGAAAATTTCGCCGGACCTCGACATTGTCACCTACACGCTTGCGGGAATTGTCGATGCAGCAAAAGGCTGGGGATTTCGCGGCGAAACTTTTCACGCGCTGAAACACCTCGCAGCGTATGGCCGTCCCAATTGGTTCAACCTCGGCGACCGCGACCTGGCCACGCACATCCATCGTACTGCCTCGCTTGCCGAAGGAAAAACTCTCTCAGAAGCTGCCGACTCCATTCGACTCGCTCTCGGGGTCAAATCCCGCATTCTGCCGATGTCAGACAGTCCCGTTCCCACGATCATCGATTCGAGCGAAGGCCCGCTGCATTTCCAGGAATATCTCGTCAAGCGCCGCACCGAAGCCGTCGTGAAGGGAATTCGTTTCGCAAGTGTGGAATCCGCGCGTCCAGCTCCCGGCGTTCTCGAGGCGATTCGCGATGCCGACCGCATCCTGATCTGCCCCAGCAATCCGCTGATCAGTATCGGCCCGATTCTCGCCGTGCCTGGAATCCGCGAGGAACTTCGCGCCAACAAGGAAAAAGTTTTCGCCGTCTGCCCCATCGTCGGTGGCAAATCCCTAAAAGGCCCCTCCGACAAAATGCTCGCCCAGCTCGGCCGTGATTCTTCCGCGCTCGGCGTGGCCAAACTCTATGCCGATTTCACGGGCACCTTCGTCATCGATCCTGCCGATAAATCGCAATCCGCCGCCATTTCCGCCCTCGGCATGCAAGTCGCCGTTCTCCCCACCGTCATGAAAACCCTTGCCCACAAACGCAAACTCGCCCGTGATCTCCTATCCTTACCTCCAGCTCTTCCCTTGTAGGGATCGCCTTCCGAGCCGGACAGTAGGGCGCAGCGCCGCTGCGCCCTCGTTCCTATGTTCTGAACTATTTTGAGTAGAGCCAACACCGTTCGCCCACGACATCACGGTGTCGCTGGAACTGACCGAGCGCTGCGGATTCGATTGACGATATCGATCGCCAGCCGCTGCGCCGCTGCCGGACCATCAATTGCGGTGACTTTTCCTGTACCGAGGACCATGCCCGTTTTCGGGCTGATCATTTTGAAGATCCAGTCATACGTCAGCCAAGGCCTGGTGACATCAATATAGATGTCGGCCTCGTTGCGGTCGTCAATGATGCGGACTCCCCACTCGCGTATCTCGGGACGAGTGTAAAGCGCGTCTTGCAGCAAGTTGCCTTTCATCCAGATAGTGTGCGATTCCACGAATATCGAATGAGCTGTGCGCACAATTTCATCGGCATCGCTCCCCCCGCTGCGAAGCCCAGAACTGCTCGCCGTAGATGCTCCGGTTGGCTTGTCCAGTTCTCCGCGCGGCAGCAGCACGGCAGCTGCGAGCTGTTCCACAATCACTGCCGCCAACTTGGGCCCTGCGTCGAATTCATCCGTTGCTTCAACCGTCCCTGAAGCGAGTGTCAACGACCGCGGCTGATAAACCAGCGTGTAGGTCCAGTCAAAGGTCATAACAGGTCGGTCGACGGTAATCGCGATATCGGCTGTTTGCCCGTAATCAGCGAAGCGTACTCCAAGTTGCGGAAACATGGCCGTCTTGTGAATATCATCCTGCAGCCGCTCGCGCCGTAGATAAATCGTTTTGGAATGCACCGAGACGGTGTGAATTTGCCGTTGTTCTGGGCGAGGCAGAGTCAATCCAGGAGGAGACACTGGTACTGTAGGGTTGGAAGGAGCCGCTGCAGCAGACGTGGCTTTGGCGCCGAAAGGTTGCAGACGCGCGCCCGAGTCAAAGCGCGTGCCGCCAGACACATTGGCGAGGGCGGCGATGCTGTCGATTGGCACGGCAAAATTGACGTTCTGGCCAACGTTCAATGATCCGACGACGATTCCGAGTATCTTAGCCTCGGCATCCACGAGCACGCCGCCGCTGGATCCGGGCGCCAACGGCGCGGTGAACTGCAAAATCCGGTAGCCACTACCGGCCCCGGGCACATCGTCGGCCATCCGTGTGGCGCTCAAGATGCCGGAGGATGCCGTCCACGGTAAGCCGAGGGCGTTCGATACGACAAAGACCGTCGCGCCGGATGGCGCGTTAGCGGAGTTGCCGATGGGCAGCACTGGAAGCCCCGTGGCGGCGATGCGCAACGCCGCCACTGTCGCGTCGTTCATCGGATGCGATCAATTCAACCTGGTCTTGGATTTCGCCGCTTTTGAGTCGCACTTGCACTTCGCGCATCCCTTTCACAACATGATTAGCTGTGAGGATCACGCCATCGCTCCGAATAATCACGCCGGAGGCCACGCCTGCAAGTTGGCCGTCACCTTTGCCGACAAGAATGGACACAGCGGAAGGCGAAACTCGTTCCACGACCTGATCCCCGGACAGCGTCGGTGCGGTGGTCTGTGCGATTGCCGTAGACAAAGGGAAAACAAAGAAAGCGGCCACGGCTAACATTTTTGCGGAGTTCATATAGACCTCTCTAGAATAGGAAGGATTACCGTGGAATGACCCTCATTCTGCACTGCCCCAAACGTTGGCGCAACGAATAAAAACTGTGTAGAGAGCTGTTTCACAAAGGAGGAAGTACCAAACGAAGCCGCGAACGCCAAGAACCCGGCTAACATTGCTTTCTGCATGGCGGCCTCCTCTGCCCACTCGCAATCGCCAAACTACCTGACACTGTCCGTGGCACTTTTCAGTCCATGTCTGCGCGAGCCAATTGTGGAGGGAAACAAAGCGAATGGCGCAGCTCGACTCGGAAGTTAGAGCCTCCACCACGCAAGAATCACCTGACACCGTCTTCTTGGCCGGACACTTCCGCCTTCACTACCAGCCGCTCGGGGAGCATACTCCTCAAACAATTCTTCCTTGGGGTATGCCAACGGAATCCAAGGGCTTGGAGCTGCCTCCATTTGACTTGCCAACGGTCGGGGCCTAAGATGGCCCGCCAAGAGCAAGCTATTCCTATTATGGTCGGACAGACCATTTCGCACTTTCGAATCCTTGACAAGCTGGGTGGCGGAGGAATGGGTGTCGTCTACAAGGCCGAGGACACCAACTTGGGTCGCCTGGTGGCGCTGAAATTCCTACCCGAAGAGCTTTCCAGAGACCACCAGGCTGTCGATCGTTTTCGGCGGGAAGCTCGTGCCGCATCTGCCCTGAACCATCCCCATATCTGCACGATCCACGCTATCGATGAGCACGAGGGCGTGTTCTTTATCGTCATGGAGCTACTCGAAGGCCAGACGCTCAAGTATTACATCGGCAGGAAGCCCTTCAATATCGCCTGGCTCCTGAACGTCGGCACGCAGATCTCCGAGGCGCTGGATGTCGCGCATGCAAAAGGGATCATTCATCGCGATATCAAGCCCGCGAATCTCTTCGTGACATCCCCCGGCCAAGTAAAGGTTCTCGATTTTGGCCTGGCCAAACTTCTTCGGCCGCTGGCCTCCAAGGTAAGCATCGGCGCCACGGGAGCGGATACGGCCACGCTCTCCACGGAGGCCGGCTTGCTCGTGGGCACAGTCGGCTACATGGCTCCGGAGCAGCTGGAAGGCGAGCCCGTGGACGCGCGTACCGATCTTTACGCACTAGGTCTCGTGATGTACGAAATGGCCACGGGGCACAACCCCTTTCTCGGTCAGTCCGCCTCTTCAACCATCGCCAACATCCTCAAGGAAGAAGCACCACCACTTGAGCAGCAGAATTCCGTGGCTCCACACGAACTCGGACGCATCCTGCAGAAATGTCTGCGCAAGCGCATTGACGAGCGCTACGTATCGGCTCGCGACCTTGCTCTCGATCTGGCAGCTTTGCGTCGAAGCCTCGAACCGTCGGGACGTACCTCTGCCGTCGCGGCTGCCGGGCCTGCATCGCCTCTTTCGATATCGCGCAGTACGGTCCGAGCGCTGCTGATGCTCATTCAAGTCTCTTACCTGGCGATGTACGCGCTGGCGCTCTACAAATTCCACGATGTGCTCCGCGTCAGCCAAGAGCGATATGCTTCACCTCTCCTGGGCGGAGTGTTGCTGATGGCTGCGGGACTCGGCGTTCCAGTGCGTCTTTACCAGCTCACCGCCTTGGCCTTCGACTATCCCGACCTCGGCGTGAAATTCCGCTTGCTGTTTCCCGCTGTGTTGTTGCTCGATGCGGTTTGGACCGCTACGCCCTTGCTCTTTCTCGGCCAGCTCCAGGGGCTTGTCCTGCTTTGTGCCGCTGGTCTTGGCTTCCTCCCATTTTGTCAGCGCACGCTGCTTTACTCGGCCTATTCCAATACGGGTGGTCGCTCCTCCGCTATCCAAACCAAGGCCTGACCCCTCTGGCTTTCTCGTTAGTGCGAGGACTCTTATGTCCCTTCCATCATTTGGGACGCGCCTGCGAAAAAGCCCTGTCACTTTGTAGGTAGCCCGGTGAAACGAATCCCGGCGGCGTGGACTTTGTAGCGCATATTCAACCCAATCAGGAGTGCTGTCAGCGATTCCACGATCCGCGCGTTCTCCAGCTTCCCGGCGTTCAACGCGCACGCGCCGGGAATCTTGCCGACCAATTCGGATGCAACTTGCTTGGCCTTGTCATCATCGCTGCACACTAGAACGTCGCAGTCGACAGGACTATCGCTCGCAAGCACTTCCGCGCCAAGATTCTGAAACGCTGCTGCCAAACTCACGCCCGCAGGCAAAAGCTCCTGGGTCTGTTCCGCCGCCGATCCTTGCCAAACTCCCAGCATGCGCGTTGCGGCGCCGCCGACCGTCGCGGCAAGTGGCACGGTCGTATCAATCACAATCGTTCCCGGCTTCCAGGCACTCTTCAATTGTTTCAGCAGCGTCGCCGCTCCAGAGAAAGGAACTGTTAAGATTGCGATCTCGCATGCCGCCGCGGCGGAAGCATTGTCCAATCCTTCGATCTGCGCTCCGCTGCCAATGCGTTCTCGCAAAAGTCTTGCGGTTTCCTGCCCGCGCGCTGCGTCGCGTGAGCCTATCAAAATGTGCTCACCAGCTTTCGCCAAGCGATACGCCAGCCCGGAGCCTTCCGCTCCCGTTCCGCCCACAATCGCGATTTTCCTCGCCATGAAGATTCACCCCGTTTCAAATCTCGATGCTCATCCAAAATCACGGACAAAGCATTTTTGGCTCGAAACCACTGCTTCGCTTTTCGCGCACCCAGTATGGTATCTTCAAAAACTTCCAAGATGCCAACCTCCTCACTCTCGTCATCCGAATTCCGCAAAGCTCTGGGCTATTTCACCACCGGCGTGACCGTCGTTACTGTCGAGCGCGAGCCGGGCAAAATTCACGGCATGACCGCCAACTCTTTTACGTCTGTTTCGCTCGATCCCATGCTGATTCTTGTTTGCGTCGACCACCGCGCCAACATGTATTCGCTGTTGCAAAAGAAAAAACAGTTTGGCGTCAGCGTCCTGAAACACAATCAACAGGCCATTTCCGAATACTTCGCAAAAAAAGAACACAACGCCGAAACCGAACAGCGGCTGGGGATCCATTTTCGGCAGACTCCCAGCGGGGCCCACGTCGTCGACGGCACGCTTCTCCAGATGAGTTGCAGGGTGATTGCGTCGCACGTCGCCGGCGACCACAGTATTTTTATTGGAGAAGTGGAGGACGCGGAGATGGAAGAAGGCGAACCGTTACTTTATTTCCGCGGGGAATACCGGAAAATCGCCCGACATTCTTGAGTGCGTCAAATCCGGGCGAGCGCCAACAAACTTTCCGATGCGTGCAAGAAATGTTTTCGAGGGAAACTTCTAGCGGTCAGGATTGCCGGAAGGGCGCGTCGACTCCGCCGAGTCGCCCATTTCCTTGCGGTGGCTCTTCACTTCGCGCAGCGCGTAAATGGGCTTGTTCTGTGATTCATAGTAAGTACGCGCAATAATTTCGCCGAGGAGTCCCATCGAAAAAAACTGCACGCCGCTGATAAACAGTGCTACCGACAGCATCATCAATGGGCCGTGTTCCGCCATGATAGACTGGTGCAGATAAAACTTTTCGTAAGCCAGGAAACAGGCGAGCAGGGAACCAAAGCCCATCCCGGCCACGCCGAGCAAACCGAAAAATTGCAACGGCCGCGTCGAATAGTCCAATAAAAATTTGACGATAATCAAATCCAGAAAAACCCGAATGGTGCGCCCGATTCCGTAATTGGACTTTCCGCTCTTGCGATGGAGATTTTCGATGGGCACTTCCGCGATTCTCGCCCCGGTCGAACTTGCCAGCGCCGGGATGAACCGGTGCAGCTCGCCGTAAAGCTGAATTTCCTGAATGATCTCGCGGCGGTAGGCCTTAAACGTGGTTCCAAAATCGTGAAGGTCGATTCCCGAAAGTTTCGCCATCATCCAGTTGGCGGCGCGGCTGGGAAGCTGGCGCATCAACCAGTGATCCCGCCGGTTGTGACGCCAGCCGCTCACCAGGTCGAAACCTTCTTCGATTTTTTCCAGAAAGCGCGGAATTTCTTCCGGGTCGTGCTGCAAATCGCCGTCCATCGAAATGATGACTTCGCCGCGCGCAAAATCAAAACCCGCTTTCAGCGCTGGGGTCTGCCCGAAATTCCGCCGCAGCCTCACCAGGTTTACGCGCCGGTCGTGCTCGAAGATGTCAGAAAGAACTTTGAACGAATCGTCCTTGCTGCCGTCGTCCACAAACACCAATTCGTACGGTTCGCCGATCCCGTCCATCACTTCGGTAAGCTTCATGTAGAGAGCTGGGATGTTTTCCTGTTCATTGAAGAACGGAACGACAATGGAATACTGGATGGACGAATCGCTAGCCATTCTCTCGCGCGGTACCTCTTTTATGCTTCCTGGGACACGAAGCCATAGTCTATCAGGCGAATCCCCAGCGATGCGACAAGATTTCTGATCCCTGTGTCGGTAAGAATCTTCAACTCGATCTGGCGCGAATTCTGCAGCCGCGTGGGAGATTTTTGCAGCGCGGCATCCGCGTAACCTGGGTGGCACATCAGCTCCGTCGTCCCATCAGGCAGACTCTTCAGAAATTGCTCAACGCCCTCGCGAGTGAACTTGCCGGTTTGCGCGATTCCGCAAAAATAATCGGCAGTGGAAATTCCCGCGCGCTGGGCTTGCTCGCGCGCATCCCGCGCCAGCAGTTTTAGTCCGCGCGCCTGGACGCCCTGTTTCATAATCACCGCGGCATTCCGCTTTGTGCCGGAAGCAAGAGCCGCGCGCAAGCTCGACGCCTCCAGTGAAACGCGAATCGCGCCAATGCCATGCCGCTTCGCGAGCCTCAATGCAATCTCAAAAAATCCCGGCAGCATGTGCACGTGCTTGTGCCCGTCGAGGTGCGTCGGTGCAATTCCAGCATCGTGAATTGTGCGAATTTGTGCGTCCCACTCAGTTTCCACTTCCGCGAGCGCGATCCCGCGGCGCGCACGCCCCAGAAGCAAGCTCTCAGGGCCGCCCGCGAATTCGCCGTCTCCATTCAGAAGACTCCTAACGGTTTTCCTATCAGCGACGGGGGGACCGTCGCTCAAATTCAGATGCACTCCTATCCCCAGGCCGGGAGCCGAGCGCGCGGCTTCAGCGCCCCCTGCAAACGCGGCGCCATTGGCGAGCAGCGAAGCGCTGGTGACAATCCCGTGGTGGAATGCCTCGACGATGCCGCGGTTTACGCCGTCCGTCCACCCGAGGTCATCCGCGTTGACGATCAGGTTTTTCACTGCCTGTCCCACTCCATTGTTTTCACCTGTCCATTAGGACAGCTACTTGTTTGCGCGAACGCGGAAATTCGTACCATTGACCCTTTTCGCCCTCAACTCTAGCATGGCAAGGTAGAGGCGAAAATGCAGCTAAAGGTGCGTGAAACCAAGCGTCTTGGCTCCCGGCACCACGAGAAGCGCCGTGGACGCCGGATGAATTCCCGGGTGCCCGTGCGTCTCGAATGGGACGACGAGACCAGCAAGCGCATCAGTGTTGAAGCGCACACGCGGGTCGTCAACCCTTATGGATGCATGGTCGTCATTAAGCACGAGCTCGGCCTGGAGCACCGGCTGGCACTTACCAATTTGATCTCCCATACCAGCAACGCCGCGATCATCGTGTGGAAGGGCAATCAGCGCCCCGATGGCTGGGAATACGGCGTCGAGCTGGTCGCGCCGGAAATGGATTTCTGGGGACTCGAACTGTGAAGCCTTCGCCGTACGCCAAACCCGGAGCAATAGTCGGCGCACGCCCAACTGGCGTGCGCCCAGGCTTGACGCGGCAGCCCACCGCCGAAGAACGCCGCCGCGCGCAGCGCGTGCTGCTGCGAATGCCAGTCGTGGTCCACATCGCTAACAATCCCAAGGGCATCGAGGGATTCACTCACACGGTGAGCGCTACGGGCGGGATGATCATTCTCAAAGAGGGCATTCCGCAAGGCACCAAGTTCACCTTGGAGAATCCCCGAACGCAGCAGAAGGTCGAAGTGAACGTGGTTCGTCCGCCGCAGATGAACCAGGAAGGATCACTCGTTCCTGTCGAATTTCTATCTCCCGCGCCGCTGTTCTGGAATATCGTCTTTCCTCCGAACCCGAACTGACACCCCCTCCCCCGTGTTTTTGGTAAGTGTTGCATCTAAAGGACTTAGTGTTTATGTAAGTGGTTTAGAATCAACACTTGCGGGCATGCTCTGTAGGCGTTGATTCTAAAGGGACTTAGGTTGCACCAAAATTGTGCGACGGGCTTGATGGTTTGCGTTGAGGGCTTGGACGCGGAACCGGGGGCTGTAGGATTAACGACAACCTTACCTAAGCCAAGAGTACCAGAGAAGCGGCCAACCGTCAAGGAAAAGGAACTAGAGAATAGGCCAGTTTGATCTTGACTCCTATTTGTCACGATTAAGAAAATTCAAACTGACCACTACCGAACTAAAGAGGGGTCCCGGAATTCCGGGGCCCCTTGACTTTCTGTTTGCTGGGCAGACCAAGGTCAGTTGATGGTGATGTTGACCGTCGCCGAGCCATTGGGATTGGACGGAGGCGGCGTTGATGTAATGACAAAAGTGGTTTGTCCCGTCACGGTAACCGCTAACGCGCCACTCTGTGAAGCCTTCGTATAGGCGTCCCCGAGGTACGCCGCGATGATAGAATGCGTGCCCACCAGCAAACCAGAACTATTAAACTTCGCTGAGCCGTTGGAGACTGAAACCGGGCTACCCAGCACGTTATTGGCATTGACTACGCCGTCGTAGAGTTGCACTTGCCCGTTCGGGGTTCCTCCAGTGACGCTTACGGTAAACGCAAAGGTGTTCTGCGGCGTGTTGAAGGCTACCTTTGCGGGAGCCGCCACGGTTATCGTGGTGGTCGTGGCAACCGGGCCGCCTCCGCCACCACCTCCGCCGTAGCCACCGCAACCCAAGGCGAAGCTGAGGATGCAAACAAGGCCCAAGCCGAGGGCTACACGATAACGCTTCCGCCCCGGCAGGAAGAGCAGAACCAGCGCGGCAAGACCGGTACCGGCGCTAAGAGTCCACCAGCCCGTACCTCCGCCTGGGGGGATCGCCCCGGCCGCGTAGAGGATGCGATCGGAGGGCACTGCGGAGGCTGTCAGAGTTGACGATGGGGCGGTCACGTTTAGCGTCAGTGTGCCAGTCACCGCAGCAGTGCCCGTGACGTTTATGGCAAGCGGACTTGGCGAGCAAGTGACGCCAGGGGGCAACGCGGCAGCCGGGCAAGTTACGTTGACGGTGCCGGTAAACCCGCCGGTTGGGGTTACAGTAATGGTAGACGTGCCGCTGGCTCCCGCCGTAGCAGTCACAGCGCTGCCGCTGATGGTGAAAGAACCAGAGGGCGTCACGGTGACGCTAATCGCCGTTGCGCTGGACGTCGCGTAATTTGTATCGCCACTGTAGACAGCGGTGATGCTGTGGGAACCTGTCGAGCTGAACGTCCATGTCAGCGCTGCTGTTCCGTTGGCAAAGGCAAGAGCCGAAGCCCCTGCCGGCACAACATTGACGGGACTCCCGATTTGCGTGCCGCCATCAGAGAACGTCACCGTTCCGCCCGGACCCACCACACTATTGCTTTGGGAACTGATGGTTGCCGTCAACGTCATGGGCGTGCCTGAAGTGACGGTGGAGGCGCTGGGAACAGTGGCTGTGCCGGTGGTTGCCTTCGTGACCGTAACGTTGTCCGTGGTGGCCGCGACAGGCGGGTTGTAGCTGATGTCGCCAGAGTAGGTCGCCGATAGCGCGTGAGTTCCCGCTGGAAGCTGAATGGGCTGATCTTCCGCATGGCCCTCGCTGTTGATAGGAAAGGTTCCCTCGTCCAGCGGAGCGGGCGCCGCTCCGTTGAAGGAGTCCGTGATGGTTACCGTGCCAGTTGCGTCGAAGGCGCAGCCTGCTGTTGTAGGTGTCTGGCCTGTTACCACGACAGGATGGCAATTCGCGTTAGTTCCCAATCTATTCAAAATGTCAAAACGCAAGATGTAGGGTGACCCATACATGAAGGAAGTCCCGTTCGTGCTGGTGATATTGCCTGTAGCGATATCGAAAGTGACGATGCCCATTTGCAGCAGGCTGTTTTCTTTGTTGACGGTGATCGGCACACCGGCAGAGTCACTGGCAGCAAAGGTCCCATCGCCCGCGTAATGCGCGGTCGCATTATATGTTCCGCCCGGCAAGATCACCCCATTGATGGTCACTGTTCCGCCGGAAAGTGTCCCGCCGTTATTCCCACCGCCTACCGTCGTCGGCGCCAATACAGACACGTCGCCTGTCGGCGTCCCAGTTGCCGGAGCCACGACGGCAACGGTTACTTTTGCCGTCACTGCAGTTCCGTGCGTGATTGCAGCTGGCGTCGCGCTGTTATTGATCAATAGAGTGGACGTCGTGCCTTTAAAGCTCCCCAAGGCGAGCGGCCATTGCGTGGCAAGGTTGGCAACGTTCACGGAGCCAAGGCCGGTCGCGAGGTCGTAACCGGTTGCCGTGGTCCATGCTGGAGTTGTGGGGGATGCGGGGCTAACAAGGACGCCGTTGGTGCCAGCGGTGGTGCTGCTGCAATTGGGGGAAGTTCCGGCCGGAGAATTTGCCGCGCAGGGAACCGAATTATTGCCCTTTGTCACATCGTAGAAAGCGCAGGTTGTTGAGCCCGTCAGCGGCGTTGTCGAGGAATTGCAGCTATTTGCCGCTGTGGCTGCGATCTTATAGAGCACCAGGTTTGCGTTACCCTGACGCCGGCTTCTGCCGGCATTGAACTCAGATTGCCCAATGAGGGCGATGATTCCTGCAAAGCTCGGCGCAGAAGCGGAAGTCCCTCCGACGCCCAGAAAGGTGAATGACCCGCTAGAGGCGCACGAGGTACTCGGGTTACTCACGGCATCTGCTTCACAGACTACGTAGAAGCTTTTACTGTTCGGTCCGTCGCTTGCAAACAAAGAAACATCGGGCAGGTCACGATGGGAATCCGCCGGCGTCAGTCCGTTTTGCCACGAAGGCTTCGGATAAATAGCACTTGGACCACCACTGCCGGCCACAATGTTCAGGAGGGGATCGCCGGTCTGGAGCGCGCAGACGGTGTTGAGAGTGGAACTCGTCGCCGTGGCCCCGCACGAATCATTCCACGGGATTTCAGGAATGTATCCCTTGGCGGACAAGCGCGTGGCTGGATCATTAGCTCCCGGGTTTTGATTCCAGAACGCCGCCTGATTGCCCGCGTCGTCAAAATCCGTTCCACCCACGGCAATGTTGAAGGGCGTTGACGCGATACCATTGACCGCAAGTCCCGATGCGGCAGGGGCCGGAATATTAAAATCGTCACAACCCGCCCCTCCGTTGTCTCCGGCGGAGACGGTCACCGTGATTCCTTGTGCCGCGGCTTGCTCCCAAAGGGAATTGAGGAACGCATTGGCAGCAGCGCTTAGGCCGGCTTCGCACACGCCAAAACTCAAGCTCATCGCGTCATCCGAATTGTTATCGACAACATACTCGGCGCCCAGGAACAGCGGGTCCGAGGTCAGAGTGCCTTCGGAGAGCACATAATCAATCTGTGCTTTTGGCGCAACCGCACCCGACCATTGCACGTCCAGATCGGCTTCACCCTCTTCGCCGTTGATTCCCGGGTCCGGGCCATTGTTCACGATAACTGGATCGTTCGCGGGCAGGCCAAACAAAGTGCGAAAGGCACGCGCGTCGTTAACATCAATACTCGAAAATCCGATGATCGCTATCTTCCCGCCGGTCCCGTCCAGCGTCGAAGGAATGTTGTAAATCTTTGCAAAGTCAGCGGGCCCGACTGCAAAGAACTGGTTGGTGCTGCCGGTGAATTGCGGAGTCACTGTTCCATCCGCGTTTCGCGTGAAGGCGCCAACGGTATGCCGCATCGACTTCGTCGGGAAGTTGTGCAGGGATACGACGCCTGCGACGACCGGAGTCAGCGCGGCCGGAATTTGCGGATCGGCCACGTTGGCCTGGCGCGCTTCTCCGTTCACATTGAAGCGATGGATTTCCGTGTGGAACGTATTCCGAACTTGGCCCACGTTTCCGGAAAACTCAATCACTGTTCGGCCAGCGCCTACTCTCAGGTTGTGAAAGCCCTGGCGCGTCAGCCAATCGGTGACCGTCTGGATATCGGCGTCGGCGGGGCCATAAAGCTTGGCAAATTCCTGGGGAGTGAGCCATTTCTGAAAATTAGGCGAGTCCTTCATTTGCTGCTCGTCCATGAACTGGCGAAGTGCGGCTTCCTGATCAGGGCCGCGCTGCAAAACCAGCAGCATGCGGTCCATAGGCGTGGCATCGGAGACGGGCCCCCGATCGAATTCGGGGCGGGCGAGAGGGTGCACGTTGCCGCGGAGGCGCACGAGTTGCGTTTCGTCAATTGCCTGGGTGATTCGCGCGGGGATGGCTGCGGCTTGAGCCGCCGGCGCGCTATTCGGCTTGGTTTGCGCGGCGGCGCGAAATGCCGGGAGCGCCATAGTCAGAACAAGAACGAAGAGGGAATTGCGAAGGATCAAAGATTGGAGTTTCATAGCCCGCCCCACGCCGCAGATTTGAATTCAGTTGCAACTCAAAACATCCGGACTGAAAGAGTTGCCATTAACACCGGGTAAGAACTCGTACAAAGGGCTTCTCGCGGACGGGGCCTGGACCGAAAGCGATTCACCAGTAAACGGGTAAAGAATATCACAAGCTTTTTAAAGACTCTCTAGTACGTTTTTCTTTGCGACTGCCATTGCTGGCGACTGTAAAACCGTCAACTACTTGGCGACTGTAAGCACAGTCGACGCGGCCAATCATAAGACGTTTGACGACGCCCGAGCCCGCTCGGATATTTACTCATTAATTTTTTCATGAACTGGGACAACACCCACTCGCCGAGTTCATGGCAATTCTGATGCAAAGAAAACTCCCCAGGATGCATTCTCGCTTCCGAATTTGAAGCCGTGCCTCGCTTGAATACTCGAGGTGTCCGCTCTTGGAGAAACCCATCTTTCCTTAATTTGTACCGTTTGAATGATTCTTTTATTCCAGCGGTTCGAGTCAAAATCGCGACAGTCGGCCGACATTTGGAAACACGTTGAAGGAGGACGTCTGCGATTCCTGGCGTCTGTTCAAGCGAGGTCAGCAACCTTAGTAGTGACGGAAACCGCGCCGGCCGTAGAAGCCTGGGCCCCAGCCCCAACCACTGTAAAACCCCACGAAGCCGGGATAGGCGTAACACGGACCGTAGTAACCGCAGGGATAGCCGTATGGGCCGGGATAGGGATACCCACCGGCTACGCGGCGCGGGCCGCGGCGCTCCAATTTCCCACCGTCAAAATCCTGCTGCGTGACGTGCTGAAACGCTTGCTGGCTTTGCGTGGTGTCAACGCGGACAGGATCAACCAGGCGAAAGCTCAATTGCTCTTCGGGCGCGAGAATGGTGGGGCGGCCGCGCGTGAGCAGCACTGCGCCGATGCCAGCTGCTGCGCCGGCTCCAGCGCCGATGGCTGCGCCAGTGCCCCAGTCGGCAGCGGCGCCGATGATCGCGCCGAGTCCAGTGGTGGTGCCAATGGTCGCGGCGTCCTGGCCATGCGAAGTTCCGCCGGAGCCTTTCCATAACTCAGTGAGAATGGGAACTTGGCGGCCGTCGACGACAGTGAGATCGGTTAGCTCGACGCCAAGCTCGGAAGTGCCTTTGATGCGGCCGGCTTTGCGCGCTTTTTTGACCTGGCCAACGAGCACCTGGCCGCGGCGGGCGACCACCCAGCCATTGACGACGAGAGGGTTTTCCAGAACAGCGGTGAAATGGTCGCCGATCTGGTTATGGTCGCTGGAAAGGTAGTCATTGATACGCACCAGGAGGATTGTTCCGGCAGGGACAGTTAGAGCGCCGGGAACGGATTGAGTTTGCGGAGCGGCAGCGGGTGGTGTGTCGGGAGCGTTCTGCGCTGGCCTGTCGTGAGAATACGGCGGCCTGTCCGCATCTTGCGAGGCGTAGGTCGGCTTGGGCGGTCTAGGCGGCGCATCTTGCGATTGCTTCTGCGATTCGCTTTGCTGTTGGCTCTGGTCTTGCCCCTGCGCGTAGGCGCCTGCGCTGAGGCATGCGGCCAGGGCCATGACGCCTGCGAGGCGCAAAATTGCTCCGATGCTTTCCAACTCTACTGGGTAGTGCACCATGAGTTTGTCTCCCTCGACCTGGGAAACGTTGGAAATCCCTGGACCTAACCACACTCAAGGAATTGGATGGCATTCCATCCGGATAGGATGCCCGCACGGTTCAGGGGCCGTTGCATTCGGCATCGAGGTCGCATCCTGGGGAAGAGCATAGTCCGCAGACCAGCAAAGCGAAACACATTGTATAATTCTGTTCCGACTCGATCCACGACAGGAGACGCCATGGCTGAGCCAACATACGAAGAACTGAAAGCAAAACTAGCGGAGATGGAAAAGCAGGGAGGCGGACGCCGCAGCGGCTCGCTGGAGTTCCGCGTCGGCGAAAAAGGGGGTGTTAGCGTGTACGGCTTGGGGCGTTTTCCCGTGACGCTCTACTATGAACAATGGATCCGGCTGCTAGAGGCAGTACCGCAACTTCGCACGTTCCTCGAGGAAAACAAGGCCGAAGGAAAGCTGAAGCTCAAGGAAAAATAATCTTCCATAATTTCGTTCGACTACAGAGACGTGAGACTCGATCTGATCGACACGATCGGGACGCTTGGCCTTTGAGTTTCTCCCACCGCTGAATTTCCTGTGCGCCTTCTCTCATTTCATTGACGAGTGGAACCTGGAAGAGTAGAGTCCGGCTCAACTGTGGGGAAAGCCGAATTGCGATGGATCCTGTTGAACTACCAGAGGTGCGCGTCGCTGAGATGATTTCCGGAGTGGCGGCATATCTACGCCGGGAGAGAGAACTCTATTTTCGCGCGAGCGAGCCACTGGCCCCTGGATGGAAGACGAGCGTACAGGCTTATTTCTCGGGGACTTTGCTTGGCAGCGTCAGGACGATTATTCTCAAAGGCGCACGCATCCCGCCGCCGCCTTTTTATGCCGAAGCCATGGCTCTCAGTTCCGGCAACTTCCCTGACTTCGTGCACATGGCTTCCGTTACTTACCTGGACGTGATTGTTTTTCACGATGAAATTATGCTGCGAACGCTCTTCCACGGACTGGTCCATGCCGCGCAAATGGCTCTTCTTGGCCTTGACCGTTACACGGAACTTTACGTTCGAGGATTTGTGAAGTTCCGTTCCTGGATCGCGATACCGCTGGAAGCACAGGCCTATCAGCTGGACACTCGGTTTGCCATGTCGCCGTCGGAGAACTTCTCAGTGGAAGATGAAGTGAGAGCCTGGGATGAACAAAGGCAGTATTAGACGGCAGGGTTGCGGCTCGACAGTGTCAACTTGGGAAACGGAGTAAAGGAAGGCCCCGAGTGCTTGTGGGGAAGCACCCGGGGCGGGGGGAGTGAGGAGGAGGCTAGGCGAATTTTGAGAGTCTTGGCCGGTATTTCGAAGGTCCACGAAGCTGCTTGTAAGGTCGGCCTCCCGCTGATGGGTAGAGCAAGTAGCTATCCAAATTCACGGGCGCATAAGTACTGTGTTTTCTATGATAAAGAGATGTTCGCACTCTCGCAGTATGCACACACTTGTCCAGTTCCTTGCACAAATAGTGCATGAATCTGGAACACCCTGTGGCGGAGTTTGTTAATTTGCGGCACGAGTGTCCAAAATAATTTGCAAAGAGACGTCTGCGATGGCAATAATCACCTAGTGATCAAATAGAGTGAAGACCCGATAGCTATTCCAGTGTTTCTAGGAGATTGTGCGCATCGCTGAACCGGACGGCAGAATCCTGCCCTAATGAGGCTTCGAGTTTGCCGTCGCGTTTCAAGAGCGGACAAAGTTGCCGGCTCCGATACGGGCGAGCCGCCAACCGCGCACAAGTAGCCCGGGCAAAAAGATCGGAGTGAATCCAAGAGGTTGATCATGTCCTGCGAAACATCTCGCTATGCCGATAAAGAAATAGTCAGAGATCACTACGACCGTACAAGCCCCTACTACCGCGAGCTGTGGGGCGAACACCTGCATCACGGTTATTGGGTAAGCGGGGAAGAAACCAAAGAACAGGCTCAGGTTCAGCTTATTGAACATCTCGCGCACCTAGCCGCGCTCGTGCCGGGGCGCAAGATCCTCGACGCCGGATGCGGGTTTGGCGCAAGCAGTATCTACCTAGCCAGGAAGTATGGCGCGGAGGCGACCGGGATCACGATTTCTCCCGTTCAAGTGGAAATGGCGCGGAAGGCGGCGGCCCTCGAAGGGGTGAACGCAAAGTTCGCGCTGATGGATGCCGAGGAGATGAGATTTGACGAGACTTTCGATGTTGTTTGGTCGATTGAATCCATTTCGCACTATCCGCAAAAACAAAAATTCTTTGCATCAGCCGCGAAGTGCCTGGAATCGGGCGGGACGCTAGCCGTCACCGATTGGTTCAAGAAGGAGCAGCTCGGCGAACACGAGCACAAGAAATTCATCCAGCCGATTGAAAAGGGCATGCTGGTTGAACTGGAGACCATGCAAGATTACGACGAGTTCGTGAAGTCAAATTGCATGCGAGTCATTTACAGCGAGATTCTGAACAAGAACTGCGCCAAGACCTGGGACTTGTGTCTGGACATTCTGAAGAACAAAACACTCTGGCAGGTGGCGGCGGAAAATGGTTCGGAGTTTGTCGATTTTCTGCAGGCTTTCACCGCAATGCGAGCCGGTTTCGCGTCGGGGAATTTCGTTTACGGACTAATTATCGCCAAGAAACTGTGAGCCGGACGCGAGTCGCGCAATCCCCCCAAAACCGCTGAATTTCCAGCTTTGGACCGCGGTTACTTCCAAGGAAGGGAAGAAAGGTCCACGTTTCCACCGGAAAAGATGACGCCGAGCTTTGGGACGGCGGCGTCGGCGCGTTTCGACAGATTCAGGGATGCAACAACTCCTGGCCTCAGTAGCGGCGCGATGGCCACCGCGCTTGATGGTTCAATGATAATTTTCATGCGCTCCCAGACCAGCCGCGCGGCGGAAATGATTTCCTCTTCACTGACCAGCAGGATGCGTTCCACATGACGGCGGAGGATCGCGAAAGTGCGCGGCGCCAACGAGGCGCGCAAGCCGTCCGCGATCGTGTCGCTGGAGTCTTGCGATTGTAAAGTGCCCGTGGTCAGAGAGCGGTAAGCGTCATCCGCGCGCTCGGGTTCACAGCCAAATATGCGCACATCGGCGCGAATTCCCTTGGCGCCGAGACACGTGCCGCTGAGCAATCCGCCGCCGCTGACCGGAGCGAA
This sequence comes from Acidobacteriota bacterium, assembly GCA_003225315.1. Classification (GTDB taxonomy): domain Bacteria; phylum Acidobacteriota; class Terriglobia; order Acidiferrales; family UBA7541; genus Acidiferrum. Next base: position 69,855 of record QHZD01000022.1, on the reverse strand, counting down.
TACGGCGTCCAGGTCGCCAACTTCCTCCAGGAGCTCCGTGGCAACAGTGGCCTGCCCGGCGATGATGCGATCGTCGTCGTAGGGATGTACCAGGTGCGCGCTTGTTTCCGCTTGGACATGGTCGCAAGTGGCCTTCCGCGCCGTCACGGTCGGCTCGCAGAAAACAACTTTTCCGCCGTAGCCCTCGATGGCCTTGGCTTTCACGGCGGGCGCGTTCCTGGGCATGACGATCCAGGCGGGGATTCCACGCCATGCGGCCGCACAAGCCACAGCAGCACCGTGATTGCCGCTCGATTGCGTGACAATCCCTCGCGCCGCCTCTTGTTCGGTTAGTGAAAGAATCGCGTTCGACGCACCGCGAATTTTGAATGAGCCAGTTTTCTGCAGGTTTTCGCATTTGAAGAAGAGCTGCGCTCCAGTCATGGCGTTCAAAGACGTGGACCTCAGAACGGGTGTGCGGTGGATCCTTGGCGCGATGCGAGCGTGCGCCGCAAGGATGGCTTCCCAACTGGGCGGGTGGTAGTTGGCGGTCTCGACGGACGGGGCTGTGCTCATAGGGCTCACTTTGGGCATAAGAAGACTTGCCAGTTCTTACGTTTAGCTCACCAAGCCAGGCGGTTAAAGAGGCATTATGGCATGCTCGCACACGTGGCGTCCGGGTGTGCGGCGCTCTCTTCCAGTCTGGTACTGGTACGTATTGGCCATGGAAAGTTTGATACTTGACCGCTGGGCTGGCTCTGTTAGGCTGGAAGCACCCTCCACCAAGGTCGCGAGTGTCCGCGCTTCACCTTCCTCGCGCGGGGGAGGACGAGATGAAAGTAACCGAACGTCGGCAACTGGCCCGCCTCAACCTTCGGACGCCCCTGCGTTTCCGATCCCTCGGCGTAGCTTCGGACAAGACCGAACATTTTACAGAGGCGCTGAACGTCTCGCGTGGGGGCTTCTTCTTTGCTTCGTCGGCTCCGCTGCAGGTGGGCATGCCCATCGAGGCGACTCTCCGCATGCCTGCGGAAGTGACCGGGAATTCTGCCCAGGAAATGCGCTGTACTGCCCGAGTGGTCCACGTGCGCAACGAGCCTTACGGCGATGGCCGCATCGGCTTCGGCGCGGAAATAGAGAAGTTCCAAGCGGTTCCGCCCAAGGACCACTGGGCAAGCTGAAATAGAGTTGTGAGTCCTCAGTTTTCAGTTAGCATCAGTTCAAACATAAATAGGAAAAACTCATAGCTTGTCTTTGTGTCCGGGGTTTGGGCTTTTGCAGAGCAGCCCCAATTCTAGAGGGTGACCCCGTGCCAGTTGATCCTTCGCTTGGCTCAGGATGACAAGGTCGTAATTCCGGCTTGAGGCTATGGTTTGGCTGCCGGAACCGTGAACGTGGTTTTCCCGCTGCCAACATTTTCGAAGCGATCGTAGGCGCGCACTGCAATAGTGTGTTCTCCCGGCGACAATCCCACGGTGAGACGAAATTCGTAGTGCTCTTCTAGGGAGTCGCTGATTCCCGCAGCGGGTGCCACCAGAATCCAGTCGCCCCCGTCGAGGCTGTATTGGGCGCGTTCGATGCTACTCGTGTCGTCGCGCACGGTAAATGAAGTGCTCACTCCCCGGCTTGAATAGCTTTTACCAGAGTAGTCGATATATGGCACGGCCTTCACCGGTTCAACCACAGGGGGCGTGTTGTCCACTTCGAAGCGCTCGCTTTCGCGTTCAGCCTTTAGGGCCAGGGCTGGCGGATTCGACGGCGCGTCGCTCGCCACAATCTTCAAGTAGTACGCTCCATCCGGCAATGTCGTCGTATCCCACGAATAAAACTTCTGCTCGAGGTTGTCCTTCAATAATTTCCACTCGTGTTCGTTTTCACCGCGAAAATAAACCGCGTAGCGCAGCTCGTCGTCGTTGTCGTCATGCGCAGTCCAGACGACAGATTGATAGCCCTTCTGCATGGTGCCCTGCGGCGGCTGTTCGAAACGCGGCGGCGTGCTGCTCTGCGATATCACCACTCCGGAAACATTTGGCGACGGCGGCATCTTCAGTGTCACTGGCGCAGGCTGGTTCGACGAGATGCTTTGCGCGCGCACTCCGGGATCTTGGAGCGCGATCCCATCAATGACTGGGGCTACATTGCGTGGCAAATACGCGAGGCTTACCCAATCAATGCCGTCGCCAGGGCGGCCGTCGTGAATGATTGCCTTCCATTGCACGAAACGCGCAGGTGGTACTTCGGTTGCGCTGCCCGATTTTGTGTACGGGCCGAACCAGCGCGACCACTCGCGGCCAGGGTCTTCCGTGTTCCCCGAGCGCACAAAAAATTCCAGTCGTGGATCAGCCGACGCGTTTGAAGATTTAGCCGCTCCGGCCGGCGGCGGACTCCACCATTCGATGCGTCCCCAGTGCGAGAAAAGCTGCGCGTCGAAGGAGCGGGATTCGAACGTGCCTTCGGCTTCGTACTCCAGGCCAACCGAATAAACCTTTCCCGGGTTTGCGGTGCACAGGAAAACTTTGCCCGTGGAATTACGCGCGATGCCCGTGATTTGCGCTGAGCTGGACTTGGCGAGATGCGCGAAAACGCCGTGCCCATCGATGGCGAGGAGAGCGCCGCTATTGCCCGTGCCTGCCAGCAAGCGGCCATCGGATGCAAGGCCGAGGGAGTAAACGACATCTTCGCGAGACGACCAAAGCTCTTCCGGTGCCCCGTCGGCGCTGATGCGGTAGATGCTGCTCGAGACAAGGGCTGGAAATGAAGCGAACGGTTGCTGGGGTTGGGCTTGCCCTGGGTTCACGACGGGGCCAGTGAAGGTAGTCGTGCCTTGCGGTGTCGAGATAATCGTGGTGGGAGCCTGCCCGGGGCGCTGCTTTTCGCCAATCGCTGAAACGTAAATGGAGCCATCAGTAGCGACAGCCAGGGAGGTGATTTCTCGCTTGGAGGTTTCGTAGAAAACGAAGCCTTCGGCTTTCGGCCCGGCGGAATCTTTGACGGAAGATTTTGAGGAATTCCGGGAGATGCGCAGGATGCGGCCGCTCGGTTCCGTACCGGCGATCAGGTTTCCGTTTGAATCGAGCGCCAGAACGCGAATGTGTGCCTCGTCGCTGGAGTAGAAAAGCTCGCCTTTGCCATCGGGCGCAACGGCGAAGACCTGACCCTTGTCCCCTGTGGCGACGTAGAGAGTCTCGTCGGGCGAGAAAGTAAGGTCCCAGATGTATTTTGTTTTCGGATCGAAGAAAACGGACTTTTCGCCGGAAGCCGAGACCTTGTAAACCTTGCCGTCGGGAGAAGTACCGACATAAAGAATCCCTTTGGAGTCGAAGGCGATGGCTTGTGCGGAGAGGTCCGTGGAATCGAAGACGACTGTGGCTTTGCCGGAGGAATCGAAACGAAATACTTTCGCAGGCGAGCCGCCCGCCGCATAGAGTGTGCCTTTGGGATCGAGCCGGACGGACCAGAGATAGGAAGCATCCGCATCGGCAAGCAGGCTGAATTTGGGCGCGAGTTCCAGGCGGCCGTCGCTACGCACCGCTACGCCATGCGCGGTCCCTTTGAGGAATTCATCGTAAGCAGACTGGCGCCAGCGACGGGTATGCTCGGCAAAGGAAGACGGGAGGCATAGGAGGCAAAGGAGGCTGATGAGGTAAAGGATTCGGAAAAACCCTACGCGCGATCGTGGCTTGGGCATTGTAGTGATCACCGGACTTGCAGATTCAGAGAGATAACGCCGGAGACGGGACCTCCGAGAGGGATGGAAGCTTCGCTGGCCAACGATTCGCGCAGCACCTGGACGCTGCCGGGAGTGGGACGGCCGTCGACGATGTTGATTTGCGAGAGAGGAACATTCGGCAACTCCTTGTCGTCCCAGAGAAGCGTGGGAGCTGGAACGAACAGACCGACGTAAAGACGGTCATTCCTGCGCTCGCGATTCAAGAGTGCGATGAGTTGATCGAGGCCCGTAGGGCCGCTGCCGGCACCGGCAAAGGCGAATCCGCGCGAGGCGCGATTCAACAAATCGGCGTCGCTGACCAGAATACGCAGCGTGGTGCCCCTCGAAACCTGCTCGGGAATGCGAACGGTGGTTTCCTCGACGCGAGCAGGGCCGCGATAAGGCCGCAGCAAAACACGCACGCGAAGAGTTTCACCGGGAGCAGCCTCGCCTTTTTCCAGCCACGCACTCTCAATGGCGAATGATTTTCTGCCTGGTACGCTTTCCACACGGAGCGCGATGCGGTCCACCTTGGCCGGTTCAAAAGTATTGGCGAACAAGCGCGTAAAAACATTTTGCATCGTCAAGGCGATAGGCAATCCATCGGGAGAGAGCGAATCGCCCGGAGCAAAGGTGTTTTCAATTTGTACGGCCGCATGGCCTTGCAAGCGAATCTCGCCGGAAAGATGCAGCGTGGTGCCTTCGCCGTACAAGGAGTTTTGCGTGAGCCCGCTGAACGTGGTGATGGCCACGAGGAGCGGCGTCAGCTTCGGATGATTGACGAGCTCGAAATGGAGCGACTTTTGCTTTGCAGGCGCGGCGCCAGAGACGAGCAGCGTCAGATCCAGAGGAATCATCGCGGGAGGCGCACCGAGTTTGCCGGTGACAGCCGTGAGGTGATCGCCGGTGATTGTACCGATAGAAGCGCCAACGTTGACGATTTTCGTGGAAGCAAGATCGGAAGAGAGCGTGGTGACGACGCGGCTGCGCGCCATGGGAATCTGAATGTCACCAAGACTCAGGAACGGATGGCCGCAGAGATAAACGCGATCGGCTTGAACCGCAGTAACCGTGCACGCGGAATTGATAGAGGCATCGCCTTGAACCAGGACCATGCCCGCCATGTCTCCGGCCACGAGACGACCATCATCGGGGCGGGGCGACGCCGTGCCGCCTTGCGCAGCGACGATCCCATAGCCTTGCAGTTGATTTGCGAATTGTTGCAGCGCTGCAGGCTGGAAACCGGAGAAAACGAGCGGTGTTTCAATGGGCTCGAGCGCGGAGCCGGAAGGCAGCCCGGTCCGAGTGGAAGCTTCGCTGGGAAGCCCGAATTGCTGTGTGGCGGCCTGGGCTACAGCAGTTTGGGAAGGCGGGTTCAGCACGTCTTGAATGGGCGTAACGCCTCCGATAGGCTCCTTGGTAAAAACGCCCAGCTTCAGCGACAATGCGCCCGCGAGTTTTCCGTCGAGATAGACCGGGCTGCCGCTCATTCCTGCGACAACACCAGTGTGCTCAACCTTCGGTCCCTTCAACTGCACAAGGATGATGGACTGCTTGGGGCCGAGAAAATTCTCCAAAACGCCGATCACTTCGAGGTCGAACTTTTCCACCTGATCGCCGGCGAAAATCGTGTAAGCGTATCCCTGCATGCCTGCGCGCACCTGGCTGAGAGGAAGGATTTCGTTCGATTCCTGGGCGGTGGCGGCGTTAGGTCCCAGGCATAGTGCCCCCGAGAACGCCAGGAGTGCGAGGAACAGCAGGCAACGGGACTTGGACAGATGCGATTGGACCGTATACATGAATCGGTAATGATACGCGGCAGAGTACCGGGAAGCAATCGAACGCGAGACACACGAAAAATAGGAAGATTCGGCTAGACGTACTGGAGCCATTGTGCGCTAAATCGGTCAGGTGTATGTTACAACTTGGCTGAAGTTTTCGGGACAGTATGCCTTGCATGCGCAACCCGGCTCACCTGCAGGCGTACCCCACATCGGGTGTCGTGCTGTCCGATTGGGGAAACCACTACAGGAGAGACGATCCCCATGAAAGCCCTCGCTGCCTTCTGGCTACGCTTTCTGACTCTTGCTGCGTTCATGATGATTGCGGGATTTGCGTTAGTCCGTGGGCAGTCTTCGGGGATTAGGGTTGTGAACTTAATTCCTGCGAGCCTCAGCGGAGAGACGAATCAAGACAGTGAGCCATTCCTGGCGGTGCAGACTGTCAATCCCCAGATCATGGTGGCGTCGGCGTTCACTCCCAATCCGTTTTCGACAAGCGGAAATGCTCCCGTTTATGTTTCCGAGGACGCTGGCGCTACCTGGGTGCTCAGCGCCATCACTCCCGTGCAGCGCATGACTTGCGACATCACGCACGCCATGCCCACGGGTGAGAACCATCCCCGCGGCGACTTGCACGCCGGCACCCTGGCTTGCGCCGCGTCCATAACGCTTGATGAGTCGGAATCGAATGATGTTTCATCCAGTGCAGTTATGAATGTGCAGTCCACACGCGGCAACGTGGACCAGCCCTTTGTGCGAGCTTTGGGCATTTCCAACACGGACCGTATCTACGTGGGCGTTAACGATTTCAATCAGCCCAACGGCCACACGGCAACTGTGGACGTATCCGTGGATGGCGGCGCGACTTATAAATCCTTTTCGATCGAAACGCGAAAGACCGCGGGACAGGATGGTCCATCCGTTCGCCCGGCGATTGCGGCCGACAACACCGTCTACGTGGCTTTCTTTGGCTGGCGAAAATTTAATGGCACCGTCGCGACGAGCGACGTTGTTGTGGTACGAGATGATAAGGGAGGAACTGGCCCCAATCCATTCCAAGCCTTGAAGGATCCGTCAGACAAATTGCCGGGGCGAATAGTGGTCAAGCGCGCCTCTATCCCCTGGTCGAATGCGCCGACCTTGGGGCAGGAGCGCGTCGGGTCTACGCTTTCCATAGCCGTCGATCCAAATAACAGTTCCACGGTGTACGTCGGCTGGGCGGACCACGGGAGCAAAGGAGACATTTACACGCTGCATGTAAGGCGTTCCACGGATCGGGGCGTGACGTGGTCCAAGACCGACCTGCCTCACACGACGATCCGGAACGCCACAAATATCGCACTCGCAGTAGCAAACAACGGCACGGTTGGTATGCTCTATCAGCAACTTTCTGCCAGCCGATGGGTTACACATGTGGTGCAATCGCGCGACGCTTTCGCGACGGTACAGGACCTTATTTTGGCGAATGTCCCGGCGAACACGCCCGTGCAGCAATTCTTGCCCTATCTGGGGGACTACGATTACCTACTCGCGGTTGGAAATGAGTTTCGCGGCGTGTTTTGCGCCAACAACACCCCGGACCTGACTAATTTCCCCCAGGGCGTGACGTACCAGCGGGCCGCGGACTTCAGCACGAAGACACTCACGGACGGCTCCGGCAATCCCGTGGCGATTTCCATCGATCCGTTTTACTTCAGCGTTCCGGTGAAACCCTGAAGCGCATTCGCAACATGGCGCGAAAGAAGGAGATGCGCATGAATACTTCGAGATTTTTTCTTGCAGGAATTCTGGGCGTTAGCCTGTTAGGTGTTGCGGCGATGCCGCAGGCGACGGGCAATCAAGTGGCCCTCATCAAACAATCGAGCATCGTCTTTGCCGGTACGGTCAGCCAGTTGGGTGCCACTTCCTTTACCGGCGTTCCGAAATCAGCGCAAACGGCTGTGGTTCGCGTTGACAGTGTGCTGAAAAAGCCTTCGGCAGTCTCGCTGAAGAAGGGCGACAACGTCACCGTCGAGTTGAAAGATCCGTCTGCTTTCCAGCAAGGCGCGCAAGCTACATTCTATACGGAAGGCTGGATCTTTGGTTCCGGCGTGGCCGTCAAGGAATTGGGGCACGAATTCAAGACCAGCAGCGGCGAGACTCCTAAGCCGGCCGGCGCCGATGAAAAGACATACCAACACGCTCAAGAGCAAATCGGCGATCAAGAGCTGCAAGACCGGCTGAACTCAGCGGACTTCGTGGTCGTCGGGCGTGTCACGGACGTTCACCGCTGGAATGCGCCCAAGTCGGCCACAACTCGCGTCTCCGAACACGATCCGGACTGGCACGAGGCCGTCGTCGAGGTCCAGTCGGTCCTCAAGGGTGCGCAAGTCAAAGGGAACAAGGTGGTCGTCCGGTTTCCAGGACGCAACGATGTGGCCTGGGTTCACTCACCGAAATTCGCAAAGAATCAGCAGGGCATCTTCTGCCTGAGTAAGGACCAAGCTTCCGGCGTGCCCACTGCGATGGTCGGAGGCCGACAGGTGACCGTTTACACTTGCCTGGGACATGGCGATTCGCTTCCCATGTCGGATGTTCCCCGTGTCCGCTCTCTGCTTAAGAACTAAAATCACGGACAGAATTAGTTTCTACCGAGTATCACCGTAATTTCAGATGCGGTGCTGTCCGGCGAAGGCAGCACTGTGCGCGGAGCTGCAATCACTCGGAAAGAGGCCGGGTTCAGAAACTCTGCGAACACCACCTGCAGCTGGAGAATGCCGGCCGTTTTTCGGCGCACCAGGAATTCGCCGGCCGCATTGGTGATGACCAGTTCTTCGCCGACAAGCAAGGCGGCGCCTTCCACGGGATTTCCCATTTCATCCTGCACTCGTCCGCGGACAACGTAACGAAGGTGCTTGAAAGCGTTTTGTGCATCACCACCCGCCGGCCGGAGATTCCCGTTCAGCACCGTATCGCCGGAAGCCGTGTACCGGAGCCGGCCATCCGCCGAGCGAAATGTCTGCGCGTTTACTTGAAGACTGCCAAATAGCCTGACGCGGAGCGTGACGCTGATGCCCTGCGAAAAAGGATTAGCTCGAAACGGCAGGTAAAGAGTCTGGTAGTCGACACTGACCGTGAAACGGTTCGAGAGATAACTGCCGCCGTACAAAACATTCGTGCGTCCCTCAGAGTAATTGATCACCTGCAAGAGACTGATCCTGGGTGAAATCGTTTCGCGAAGCGAACCCGAGAGGTTGCTCATGTGCGAGCCCGCTCCCGAGAAAGCGCGGAAATAATTCACGCTGGCATCCAGATGGCTTGTAATCCTTCGCGCTGCTGAAAAGTTGTTGGCCAGGTTGCTTCGGTTCTGATAAGTCGATTGAAAAATGCCGGCGCCAAGCCGGAACTCTCGAACGTCAAAGCTGGATTGTGCTTCGTTTACCGTCGCGTGGAGATATGCCGCCGCGGGATCTATGCTTTGCGGTTGGAGGAAATTTTGGTGTCCCAAAGTTAGGAGCACGCTGGAAGACGGCTTAATGACAGCCACAACGTTCTCTCGATCCGCTTCCGAGGCGTAGATGGAAGATGCGGTAATGCGGCGGAAGCGATTGCCCGCAGAGATGTAGGCTGCTTTCAACGACAGCCGGCTGGTTTCAACGTCAGTCGTCGCGGCGAGATACGGCTGGTTCGAACCGATCCCCATGGCGAGTCCGCTCCGTAGCCATTTGCCAGGATGCCAGTCGAGCGACTGAATCGACGTTCTCTGGCGGGAAATTACGTTTCTTGAGGAAAAGCGCAACGTCGGCGAAAGAGGAACGTCCGTGAACAGCATTCCTACGGGCATATCCGCGCTTGCCGCCTGAAAGAACGGAGTGCCACTGGTCAACGCCGTGCCGCCCGCGAATAAAAATACGTTTGCCCTCCCCTCTCTTGCACTGATGCCGATTCCACGGGTAGGAAAGAAATGATTGGTGTTAAAGATGTCCGTCGGCAAATCAAATGCAACGGCTTGGTCGCCGAGCGTGACGACGTCAGAATGAATGATGGTCTTAACCGAAGTTCCCAGACGAAATACTCCGTCAATTTCGCCTACCCCCAAGTAACCCGTGTAGTTTGGGCCTTGAAAGTTGACCGAGCCGCCCGCGGAAGGCAGCAGATCCGAAGCCCCGGCTTCGACTCTTATGAATTGAGCGTTCGCAGGGAGGGAAATTCGCAGCAAGCAAATCAGGACCAAGACTACAGGAAAGGCCCACGAATTGGAGCGGCGAGGCACGGTAGTGAGCGCAGTGGCATCAGGGCGTGGTGTTCGCCACGCTCTGCTCCAACTTAAAGTGAGCAAGGCGCAGTTGTAACTTGGATGGGTTCCCGGATGCTTCCCAGGGAATTTCCACTTGGCGCTGGCTGAAGGGGAAGATTGGGAAGCCACCTTGCGTCGCTCTGTCTTTGATCGATGTCACATCGGTTTCCAGAACTCGCCCGAACGATGGACCGGTGTTCTCCACGCGAAGAATCACTTTTTTTTCGCCGGCTCGGTATTCCACGACCTTCACAACGAGCTCGTCCTTCTGCAATTCCTGTTTTGGGAGCACATAAATTGTGTGCGGCAACTGGATTTGAATGCGGAAGCCCTCGGGCGTTCTCTCCTTAAAGCCGCCGAACGTGGCGTACACGACGAACCAGGAAGGCAATTTATCCGCGGACGCTTCATAAAACACAAAGAAATTCTGCTTCGGAGGGATGCGAAAACTCATCGTGGAGAATTTCGCATGAATGCCCTCATCGAGAGGCCGGTAGGAAAGCTCGCCGGTGTCGGACACCGTGAAGCTCCTTGCCTCCAAGACGACGCTCAGCGTTTGCGTGCTGTCGTTGATGTATTCGATTTTTCCGCTGGCAGCCTTCCCAGGGCCTTTGACGACGTTTTCGTCAATCAACGGCTGGACCGTCTGCGCGAAAATGGGTGTGGCAGAGAGCAAAAAAAGAAGACATACGGCCCGGAAAGTGCGTCTCCCGGGCCGATGTCCGAACGTCAACGAAAAACTGACTCTCGCGTCCATCCAGCTTACGGTGTGGCTTGCGCCTGGATGTTCAGCGTACCGATGTAGGTATCCGCGGGCAACTGCGGAACCACTGTGGTGTCAATCTGGTAGGCCAGCGTATCCGCCCGGCTGCCGGTCTTGTTCAGACCAGTGATGGAAATGGACGAACCAATCTGCAGTCCCGAAGCCGCGGCGTTGAACGGGCTGACGGCGGTTAATGCATTGAACGGGCCAGCTCCGCCAACCTGGATTTTCACTGCCGATGAAGGAATGTCCACGGCATTTCCCGCTGTTTGGTGAACGAGCGCAGCGGTCGCACTGCCGAAATAAGCCCACAGTGCAACCGCGGTACGGCCAGGCTTCAGAGTCCAAGCCGTGGTCACGCCAGTCGTCGTGCTTCCCGCGTTTACAGCTGTGTTTGGAGCAAGCGCGAAATTTACCGTGCTGCCGCTATTGACTGTTACCGTGAGAGATTCGGACAGTGTAGCGTTCAGCGTTACGGTGCCGGTGTTCGAGTTGATCTGTGCCGAAGCAGGCGGCACGTTTGCTGCAACAAAAAGCAGGGCCCCTGTGGCAATCAACAGTTTGTACGATAGGCGCATTTATAGCGTCTCCTTTATTAACCTTAGCTCACGTTGGCAGGCCGTCTTGATGCACTAGCTTGAGGGTCCTGGATGAGGAACCGATCGCGCTCTAGGTTGACCCATTTTGTGTTTCGGAGTGAAACAGGCTAATGGTACGCATGTACCGTATTGGACAGGAATGTGTCCAAAATGGAACGTTGGCGCAGTTCGAACGTATCAGCCTATAAATACTGACCTATTTGGCGTTTGCACCCTTTGGTTTACTTCGGTTTAACTTCGCTCTGAAAGTGTTTTGAACTCGAGGTTCTCGCGCATCCTGGACTTACCCGCGCCAGAAAAAGTTCCTTTTGACAATCGAGTCGCGCAGCATAAAATACGCTTCACTCTCCAGCACACTCCGGGGTGAAGAAGGGCTCCCGAATCGGAAGCCACGATTTGCCTTAGCAGGCTGCGGAGTCTTACTGCATATTTTCAAATAAGAAGACTGCTTCGCTCGAAGAATGAACCGAGAAAATGGTAGAGGAGGGAGCCGTGCGCCGACGATTGCCGGTCCTTGTAGGATTAATGATTTTTGCTGCAGGCGCTGCCAGGGCACAGACCGCGCCCGATCAGACTGAGCAGATCAGGATTTTGCTTGAGCGCGTTCAACAGTTGGAAAAGCGCGTTGGGGAGCTTGAGACTAAGACTGTTGCAGCGGCCGTTCCAACCGCGGAAGCCGCTGCGCCAGTTCCTGCTGCTCCAAAGCCGGAAATGGCCGAGGCGGCGCCTGCCCCCGCGCCCATGCATCAGCACGAGCAGACCGAGTCGCAAGCCACCACGCGGCAGTTGGAGGCTCGCTACCCGTCGCTGCAGATTCGCGGATTTGGCGAGGTGAATTTTTCCGCGACGGACCAAAGAAGCGCCATCAGCGGCTTCAACCTCGGCCAGCTCGATCTTCATCTGGCCTCCGCGCTTTCCCACAAAGTCACCTACTTCGGTGAACTGACCTTTAACGCCCAGTCGGCGGGCTACACCTTGGAAGTGGAACGCTCCATTATTCGATACGACTACAACGACTTTTTCAAACTATCCTTCGGGCGGTACCACACGCCCATCGGCTATTGGAACACCGCGTTCCATCATGGCGCGTGGCTGCAGACCACTATCAGTCGGCCTGAGATGATCAGGTTTGGCGGGACGTTTATCCCCGTACACTTTTTGGGTGTTTTGGCTGAGGGAAATATTCCGTCAGGAGGAGTGGGGCTCAGCTACAACGCTGGCGTCGGCAACGGCCGCGGGTTCCCCATTAACCGTCCCGGGGACGCGGGCGACAACAATAACAATCGTGCGTGGGTCGCCAACCTTTATTCGCGGCCCGCAAAGCTCTATGGGCTGCAGATGGGAGTCTCCGTCTATCGCGACAAAATCACTTTGCCGGTCAACCCGGCGGGAAATGAATTTCGCGAATGGATTTCCGCCGCGCACATAGTTTGGACCAAGGAAACTCCCGAATTCCTGGCGGAATTCGCGAACGTCAATCACAGAAATATTTTGACCAATGCCATCACCAACAATCAGGCGTACTACGCACAGATCGCGTACCGGTTGCCGTGGTTAGAAAGAACGCTGAAGCCCTACTATCGCTTCGAGCATACGCACACACCGTTGAGCGAACAGGTTTTCACGAATCTGAATCTGGTCCAGTCCATCGTCGGCATGCGGTACGACATCACGAACTATGCGAGTTTTAAGGGCGAATACCGCAATTTCAAGCGGCTGCCTACGGATCCTCGCGTGAACGGCGCATTCTTCCAGACGGACTTCACCTTTTGATGAGCCCGAATATGAATGCCACCTACAAACGTGTCGTGACATTTCTCTGGACGATCCTTTGGGCCTCCGTGGCTCTCCACTCTCCATCCCTTGCACAGACTTCCCACGGAACCGACGTGGCTGTGGTGGTGAATTCCGATACTCCCGTCGCCGATCTCAGTCTCTCCGAAGTCCGCAAGGTCATGCTCGGCGAGCGGCAATATTGGAGCTCCAAACTTCCCGTCGTTTTGTTGATTCGCGCTCCCGCGGCTCGCGAACGAGATGTTGTTCTGCGGGTGATCTATCAAATGTCCGAGGCGCAGTTTAAACAGTATTGGGTAGCTAAGATTTTTCGAGCGGAAGCTGCGTCGCCACCGAGGATCGTCTATTCGAACGACATGCAGTACGAGCTTTTGACCGCGCTCCCTGGCGCTATTGCGTTTGTGGACTCACGGAACATACGTCCGGGCGTCAAGGTACTCCGCGTGGACGGACACTTGCCCGGTGAGAAGGACTATCCTCTGCGATAAGTAGGCGAAGCGCTCGGCAGACGCTTGCGCTTCGCTTGCTGATTCTAATGTGACAGCTTCATGCGCCGGACGATTTCCTTGAATCGCGAATCGCTCCGGAGGCTTTCAAACATCGGCTCGACCGCCAGCGAAACCAGGCCGCTGTCGTGCTCCTCGTACGCTTTTTCCAGCCATTCGAAGGCTTTTTGTTTTTCGCCCATCCGCATGTAAGACTCCGCGATGCTGTAGGACGAGACATAGCTGTGCTTTGACAGTTCCGTCAGCCCTTCGAGCCAGCTTTGCAGAACGCCTTTGTAGCCGGACTTCTTGAAGTCTTCCTCGATGGATGCTGCCAATTCGGCGCCCCCGGAGAGCGATAGAGCTTTTTCTCGTTCCGCCACTGCTTCTTTTTGCTTGCTCATGTGGGCGTAGACTTCCTCGAGTGTCCGCCGGGCAGGCGAAAACTTTGCGTCAATATCCAGAACTTTCCGCAGCTGCTCGACGGCATTCTCATTCTGCCCCGCTACGTAGAACTGCCATCCCAGCGTCGTATTGATGATGAGCGAAAGCGGATCCAATTCCTGGGCCTTCTTCGTTTGCGCCATTCCTTCTTCGAAGCGGCCCATGTTGGTCAAATAGTCGCCGTACCAGTGATGCGCCGTCGCCAGATTCGGATTCAGTTCGATGGCCCGCTTGAACTCCTGCTCGGCTCCCGTCCAATCCCATTCAAAATGTTCTTTCACTAGGCCCAGGGAGGTATGCGCTTCCGCGAGGCTATCGTCGATGTCCAGCGCCTGCATGGCGGCAGCTTTTGCCTTAGGCCAGGCCTCCGATGGCGGCAGATATCCAGCATCCCCCAGAAGGCTGTAAGTGTCGGCAAGCCCCGCGTAAGAGAGCGCGTAATGCTGGTCCCTCTGCACAGCCTGGGTGAAAAAATCCGCGGCTTTCTTGAAATCCGCTTGTGTCCATTTATTCCAATAGAAGAGACCCTGCAGGTAGAGTTGGTAGGCCTCGGCATCCTCGGTCGGACGCTTGGCCAACAGTTTCCTCTCTTCGCCTGCCAATCGCGGGCGCAAGCGCCCGTAAATGTCTCCGGCAATCTCCTGTTGCACGGCTACCAGATTAGAAAGCTTGCGATTGTATTGCTCACCCCAGATTTGCCGGTTATTCGTCACGTCTTCCAGATTCACGCTGATGGTCAAGTCGTCACCGGTTTGGATGAGCCGGCCGGTGAGAATGGTCCTCACGTGCAGGTCGCGCCCTACCCTTTGCGGGTCTGACGCTTGTCCCTTGTAGCGAAAAACTGTGTTGCGCGACATGACCGCCAGATTGGGAAGTTGCGACAGGCTGTTGATCAGGCTCTCGGTCAGACCGTCGCTCAGGTATTCGGTTTTCGGGTCGTTGCTCAAATTAGCGAACGGCAAGACGGCGATCGATTCGATGCGCGCCTGGCTTGCTCCGCCAAACAAGCTGTCGCGCACATTCCCCACGTTCCATCCGAACAGAAGTAGCAGAATGGCGAGGACTCCACTCCACACAAAATGAGGCCAAAGCCGCCGCAGTTTTTGGCGCGAGGCTTGGCCGGACGTGTACGGCATCGCGCGTGCCGAATCCGTGTCTCGTTTCAGCCGCTGCAAGTCTGCCCGCACATCCGAAGCCGACCGGTAGCGCAGTTCGCGGTCTTTCTCCAGCGACTTGGCGATAATCTGTTCCAATTGGATAGGAATCGCGGGGTTCAGCCGCACCGGTGGTGTCGGAGCGCGGTTCAGGATCGCGTCGAAGATTACGCCGGAAGTGTTCCCAGTGAACGCCCGCTCACCCGTTGACATTTCATATAGGACCAGCCCGAGCGAGAACAAGTCGGTGCGTTCGTCAAGCTCCTGTCCGCGAACCTGCTCAGGAGACATGTAGGCAACCGTGCCCAGCGCCACGCCATCACTGGTCAGATGGGCGTCCTGTGTGGTGGCTCCAAAAGTGGGCTGTTCCTGTTTGCCTCGGCCAGAGCCTTTGCGTTCCGGAAGCAGCTTGGCCAGGCCAAAGTCAAGGAGTTTCACCTGTCCTCGATCGGTGACAAAAATATTCGCGGGCTTGATATCACGGTGAATGATGGCCTTAGAGTGCGCTGCCTCCAATGCATCCGCCATCTGGTAGCCATA
Organism: Acidobacteriota bacterium; assembly: GCA_003225315.1. Lineage (GTDB taxonomy): Bacteria > Acidobacteriota > Terriglobia > Acidiferrales > UBA7541 > Acidiferrum. The sequence continues at coordinate 54,331 of QHZD01000022.1, read as the reverse complement.
CTCCGGCACGCGTTCCAGGTCTATCGGCTTTCCACTGATCCTGTGCTTCAGCGTGTGCCCTTCCAGGAATTCCATGACGATGAAGTGCTGGCCCTCATACTGGTCAACGTCATAAATCGTGCAGATGTGAGGATGATTCAGGGAGGAGGCCGCCCGCGCTTCCCTCTGAAATCGTTCAATCGCCAGAGTGTCCCGGGAGAGCTCTTCAGGAAGGAACTTCAGCGACACATGGCGGCCGAGCCTCAGATCCTCGGCTTTATACACCACACCCATCCCACCGCCGCCTAACTTCTCCAGGATGCGGTAATGAGAGACGGTGAGCCCGATCATATCGAAGAAATCGCCATTGGAACGTCATATTAGGGTGCGCCCAGAGACAAGTCAACGTATACGGCCTCAGCGTGTTCCGTGGATTTAGTGGGAAGTAAGCCGTTTACACGCGCGGTCTCAGTCCATGTGATGATGCATGGCGAAGACTTTGTCGAGTGAGTCTTCGAACGGGTAGACGTGGACCATCCAGCCGAAGATGACCGGCTGGAAGCGGCCATTCGCGGCATCACATCCTTCTTGCGTGGCGATGGAGCCTTTCAATCCGAACTTTGTCCAATCCGCGTTCCGCAACTGCCCCTTTTGCGGCATACACAGGTTGGTGTGCAAATGCCACGTGGCAACGCTGAGGGGGACGCGTGCGTTGAGCTGTTCTTCCGTCGCGCGCTTGGGCATGGTGTACATGGCGCCCACCAGCTCGTATCCGTCTGCAGTTTTCCTGTAGAGCAGGGAGGTCGGCCGCCCCGGATCAAAGGAAAAGCCTTCAAGGAACCCGTTCCAGTAATTCGTAAAGTGATATTCGGGCTGCGGCAGATTCGGCAGAAAGATTTTGTAACCGTCGTTCAGAGCGACGTGATAGTCCTTGTATTTCTCGATGCCGGAGCGGAGTTGCGCGACGATTTCGCTGGCCCTCGCCGCATCTTCCGGCGTTTGCGGGCGCATCGCCGTCATGCGCATGTGGAGGTTGTGCGCGTCCATGTGCCCGCGCGTCATGTCGTGAACGGCGTGAGCTTCGTTGACTCTGGCGTCGTCCATGTCCATGCCGGACATTTTGCTGTGGTCCATCGGCTGCGATTCTTGAGGCTGCGAGCCGGACGATTGCTGGGACTCCTGCCCAGGCGCCGCGGGCGCATGATGGCCGGGAATGGCGGCAAGCAGGACGCTTACCAGAAATAGCGCGCCGAATAGAATGCCGGCTTTAGCGGCGAGATGGATGAACGTGCTGCGGGCTGACATGACGATTTCTCCTCACCTAATAATACGCATTGAGGTGCGAAGGGATTTCAGCGTGCAGTGCAGGACGTGCCTCACCAAAAACTGGCCGGGGGTACAGGAGGCAAAGGACGTGAATGAGGTAATGGAAGTAAAGGAGAATGCCTCGAACTTGAACCGATGCGGGCATTGCCAGACACAAAGACTCGGCGTGCTAAAATCTTCTGCGTGAAAAAAGAGACCATTCAGCCAGTTAAGTATCTAACCGGCGGGCTGGACCTTCCCGGCGACAAATCCATTTCTCATCGTTATGCGATGCTGGCGGCGCTCGCCGAAGGGACCAGCGAGTTGCGTCATTTTTCCGCAGCAGCCGATTGCCACAGCACGCTGGCCTGCATGAGCGCTCTGGGCGCGGAAGTGAATATTGAAAAAGACACCGTTCGAGTGACCGGCCGCGGGCTGCTTGGCCTGAAAAGCAGTTGGCGGGCGCTCGACGCGCGAAATTCCGGCACGACGATGCGGCTACTGTCCGGTATTCTCGCCGGCCAGCAATTTTCCTCAAAGCTTACGGGAGACGACTCGCTGCAGAAGCGGCCCATGAAGCGCATCATCGGACCGCTTCGCGAAATGGGCGCGGACATTCGCGCGCGCGACGATAATTATGCACCGCTGGAAATTCGCGGCGCCAAGCTCAAATCCATCGACTACAACATGCCGATGGCGAGCGCCCAGGTGAAGTCAGCCGTCCTTCTCGCCGGATTGTTCGCGGACGGCGTCACCAGTGTCACCGAGCCAGCGCGGGCACGAGACCATACCGAACTCGCCCTCGAAGAATTCGGCGCGGCCCTCGAGAAAAACGGCCGCACCATTCGAATCCATGGTCTTGGCAGCGCAAACGGCGGCGGCAAGCTGCTTGCCAAATCGCTGGACGTTCCCGGCGATTTATCTTCCGCCGTCTTTTTTATTGCTGCCGCCTCCTTGTTTCCCGATTCGAATATCCTGATTCACAACGTGGGGCTGAATCCGACGAGGACTGCCATTCTCGATGTATTTGCTGCGATGGGCGCCTCGATTCAAATCCTCGGACCGAGGATCGCTCACGGCGAAGTCGTTGGAGACTTATCCGTGAAAGGTTGTTCGCTCAAGGGCGGCGTAATCGCGGGCGAACAAATCCCGTTGGTAATCGATGAACTCCCCATGCTCGCCGCGCTTGGCCCTTACACCGAAGAAGGCATCGAGATTCGCGACGCCGCGGAACTTCGCGTCAAAGAAAGCGACCGCATCACCGCGCTCGCCGAAAATCTTCGCCGCATGAACGCCACAGTCGAAGAACGCCCGGACGGCCTGAAGGTTTCGGGCCGCACTGCCGGAAAATTGCGCGGTGCCGAAATCGATCCACGCGGCGACCACCGCATCGCCATGGCCTTCGCCGTCGCTGGTCTCGCTGCCGCGGGAAGCACCGTCATTCGCGGCGCCGGTTGTGCCGCCGTTTCCTTTCCCACATTTTTTCAGGAATTGAACCGCCTTGCCGAGCGTTAGGGGAAATACCTGATATCGATTTGAGGTTTATTTTTCTCACCATTTTGATTTAGCGTTTACACGGACATCTTCAGGTTTGCCTGACGATGCATCGTGCGGTTCCCACCCTCCTCGCGAACTCCGGCCGCGCCGCTGCGTCCGAAGTGCAGCTCATCTCAATCAGGGAGTGACCTCATGAAAATCAATCGCCGCGAATTATTGAAGAACGCCGCGCTCGTGTCGGGCGCAACGCTGGTCAGTACGCCTTTTTACTCCGGAAAGAATCTCTTCGCGCAATTGGCGCTTCCAACTTTGCCAAGTCCGGAAAATTCGGGCATCGAGCACGTCGTCGTCGTGACCATGGAGAACCGCAGCTTCGACCATTTTCTCGGCTGGCTGCCGAACGCCGACGGCAAGCAAGCCGGCTTGACCTACGTGGACAGCGCCGGCGTGAGCCACTCGACTCATTCGCTTTCCGGCGACTACACCGGTTGCCCCCATCCAGGTCCGGATCATTCGTACAGCGGCGGCCGCGTCGAATATGACGATGGGCAGATGGACGGATTTCTTCGTGCCGGCAGCAACGACGTCTACTCCATAGGCTATTACGGTGAGCAAGACATCCCATTTTACGCCGAGCTGGCCCGCAACTACACGGCCTGCGACCGCTATTTCGCCTCTATCCTCGGGCCGACATTTCCGAATCGGCTGTTTCTCTACGCCGCTCAAACCGACCGCCTTTCCAATAGCACCAACTTCAGTTCACTTCCGACAATCTGGGACAGTCTCGCAGCTGCCGGAGTGAGCGCGAACTATTTCTATTCGAATGTTCCGTTCACCGCCCTGTGGGGCGCGAAGTATCTTGGCATCTCGCGCCTCTACGAAGAATTTCTTCTGAGAGCAAGCACCGGAACGCTTCCCGCCGTTTCCTTCGTCGATCCGAGGTACACAATTCTCGACGACGGCACCGGCAACGACGATCATCCGCACGCCGACATCCGCGAAGGAGATTTGTTCCTCCATCGGACTTTCGAAGCTGTGGCCAAGGGCCCTAAGTGGGCCAACACGGTTTTCATCGTGAACTTTGACGAGTGGGGCGGTTTTTTCGAGCATGTCGCGCCGCCGCGAGCCACCGCCGCCAACAACGTGGACACCGATCTTGTGAACGGCAAAACACTGCTCGGCTTGCGTGTCCCCACCGTTGTCGCGTCACCTTTCACCCGCGGGAATCCTGCTGATCCGAGAGTGAGCGTGCTGGTCTTTGACCACACTTCCGTCTTGAAGTTGATCGAGTGGCGCTGGGGTCTTGCGCCACTGACTCCGCGCGACGCAAGCGATGATGTGCTCAACCTCGCTTACGCATTGGACTTCAGCCAGCCGGATGCGGTGGTGCCGAGCCTGCTGAAGCCGCAAGCACCTCTCGTGGCCGCTCCATGTCTGCAGAACCTGTTCGGCGGAATCCTGAGCAACGCGGGGACTGCGACGCCGACGGGCGTTTGGCAAGAACTGGGTAAGCATGCGGCAGCGCACGGGTTCTATGTGAACCACCTGCTCTAAGCAAGCGCGCGAAACTTTGAACTCAGCGTACGCTCAAGCTCTTCGTCCGGGCGGAGGCACTCTTGACGAATGTCTCCACCCGAAAAAATTTCGTTGCGCTAGATTAATTGTTTTTAAGGAAGCTCTTAGCTGGTCTTGTGAATGGAAATCGACCCGTAGCTCGTCTTCAAAATAATTTTCGGTCCGCGCCCGTTTCCGTATTTTCCTTCCAGGTGCGAATCGCCGGATTTCGTTCCCGAAGTCAGCTTCAGCGAATCCGATTGAAACTCGCTATCAATGTCTCCCGAGTGGCAATCCGCCACAATCTCAAAGCTCGCTGACTCCGGCAGGCTAAGCGTAATCCCCGCCGAAGCGTTGTCAATCTCGATGTCTTCCTTCGGCGCAACCGAAAACCGCACGTTCACATTCCCGCGGCGATTATCCACTTTGACTTTACCCCCGGCATTCTCCAGGGTGATGTCATCCTGCGTGCGCACGCTTAGGTTCCCGGGCGCGTCGAAGATTTCCAGGTTGCCCGGGTTCGCCTCCATGTGGCCGGCGAGTTGCGACAGGGTCAGATCGGTGCGGTGCGAAAGAAAGCGCACGCCCTTCGCCACTTTGTCGGCTCGGATCGCTCCGTAAAATTCTCCGTCGATGGTCAGCGCGCCCGTCGCGGCCGACACGTTTATTTCTCCGCCGTGTCCGGAAATCTTGATGTTGCCCTTCGTGTCGGAAACTTTGATGTCGCTTTTCCGCGTATCGATATTGACGTCCCCGCCCGTGCCGCGAATCTCGATGTTGCCAACTCCATTCGTCACATTGACGGGCTTTGCCATATCCGCCACCGTGACGTCGCCCTTCTCGTTGCGGATCGTCAGCGAAGTCTTTTTCGGAACCGCCACCTCGAGATCGAAACTGATCCGCGAGTCGCCCGCGCTGACTCCCATGGGACGAATCTCGTAGCCGTCGCCATTCTGCGCGATCTCGACGCCTGCGCGCTCGGCGAATTGCTGAGCATCGCTTTCATTCCACGCCTTGGCGTTCTTTTTCCCGGAAACTCGAATTTGCGAATCTTCCGAAGGACGCACGCTGATGTTGCCGTGGCCGTTGCGTATTGTGATGCGCGCATCCGCGGGAACGGATTTGGGCGCTACGTTCAAGTCAAACTCAAAACTGTTTCCCCACTCCCGAATGTGGCCGGGCAGGTTTTCCCTGCCGTAATCAACCGCCACCACTATGCCAAGAAGACTGAGCAGCCCAAGCACAAGGAAAACTTCGGCACCGCTAATCTTCGCGGCGCCCGGATCGCCGGCGCGGCTCGCCGCCGTACGTTCATACAATTTGATCCCGCCCCAGAGAATCAAAATCAGCGGCCACCAATGGCCAATCACCACACCGATACTAACGCCGCGGTAGTTGTGAAGGAGCAGCAGCAACCCAACGAAAAGTAACAAGAGGCCGGGAAAAAATGAGCTGCCGCGTGGACGGAGATCAGCCATGGAGTCCTACTGCCCCTGTCCCTGAGCGGGGAATTGGCTCTGCGGAGCAGGTGGCACAGTGCCAGGCGTGGCTGGGCCCGCTGGAGGAACGGCACCGGAAATGTGGCCATCCGCCGGTGCCGCCGCAGCGGCAAGACTAATCGCGCCGATCACGATGAGAATGACGGGATAAGTGTTGCCAAAAGAAAGATACCCGCCTCGCATCTGGTCGAATAGAAAAAGCACGCCAACGGTGATGATGATCGCGGGCCCCATCAGCCCGCGAATCGTACATCGCCTGCATGTGCATCGAATCCGATCACTCATCGAATGAATCCTCCTACGAACGCCGGTCCAGCCGGTTGCGCATCATCAAAACGCCCGCGCCGATCAAGACTGCCGGCCAAAAAAACTGCGAAATCCGGTACCAGGGAAACCAATCAAAATTGTGCAGCAACAGCAAGACTCCCGCGCCAATCAGCAGAATCGGCCCAATCGGGCGCTCTTTCGTAAAAGAATCCAGCGGGTCGGAAACAGTTTCGCCCGTCTGCCGTGCTTTTGCCGTGCGGTAAGCCTCGATGGGCATATAGACCCACAGACCAGCGACGCAAATCCACAGGGCTGCTTCCGCCCCGCCGCTCATCGAGCCGTCAATTCCGGTAATGAACAGCACCAGAAAAATGGCGAGATGAATCATGCCTTTGCCGTATTGTTCGTTGTAAAAGGCACCCATTCCCGGCAGAAATCCCAGGAAGAAAGCCAGTACGGGGCTTGATCTCGAGGAGCTCGGCGATGCAGGAGGCAAAGTCGAAGATGGCATCTGATACGGCGATCCTGCGGGCGGAGCCGCAACGGCAGGCGTCGGAGCAGGAATGCCTACGATGGTCGCCAGGCACTCTTCACAATAGAGAACGTCGCGCACTGGCCGCACACACGTCGAGCACATGGCCTTGCCGCAATTCCGGCAGTACCCCACTGCGTCCACATCGGAATGGACGGCACAATTCATTGCGTTCTCCTCTCACCAATCGAGCCGCTCAGAAAAGGGCATTCCAAAGCGAGTACCCGCAGGTTCCGGCCGAGTTCGTCGGCACGGTTCTGCTGCTTGGGCGCGGACGGATTCGTGTTGTCGGTGCGGCCCGGCTGCTTGTCGGGAGAATTCTTCGGTGCCGATTGTTCCCTGGTAGCGGGATTCTGGTCGTTTTCGTTCAAGCGCGTTTGAATTTCGTAGACGACACGCAAATCGCTCACGACCTTCACGGCGTGCCCATAAGCGAGATGCGCCGCGCTGTTCGTCTTGCGATAAATCGTGGCTGGAGCAAGGTCCGCCAGCTTGGGCTTGCGAAACGAGAAACCGGAAGCCGCAAGAATCACCACGATCGTTGCGGCCACCGAGGCCAGGCTGTAAACGAACCGCGGCGATTGCAGACTCTTCAGCCAGCGCCTCAGATTGCGCCAATTCGGCGCGCCCAGCGTCGCCGTCAGGATCGCGCTCTCAAGGTCTGGCGGCGCTTCCACCGGCTCCAGGGCGTACAGGCTGCCCAGCGTCCGCGCAACCGCCGCGACCAGCGGCGCGCACCGTTCGCACGTATTCACGTGGTGGTTGAAAGCCGTCTGCTCCGCGGGCTGAAATAGCCCGTCGAGGTAATCGCTCAACCGCGCTTCGGTTTGTTCGCAAGTCCAGTTCATAAAATGCTCGGCGCCGGCTTCGAAATCTCCGCCTCCATTAGGAGGGCCGCACTCCCATGTGCTGCAAAATCCTCGCCAGTTCGATTCGTCCGCGATTGATTCTCGATTTTACTGTTCCTTCCGGAACCGCTAGCACCCGTTGAATCTCGCTATACTCCAATTGCTGCAGGTCGCGCAAGATCACGGCTTCTCGCAATTCCGGCGAAAGCCGCGTCAGCGCCGATTGTACTTGGCCGCTTAACTCTCCCAACAGGGCCTGCTCATCCGGCCGCCGTCCCGCGGATTCCTTGTTTTCCACCACCGGCATCTTGTCGTCCAGCGAATCTGTTACGCGATCTCTCTTCGTCCTACGGTAATGGTCAATCAGCAGATTGCGCGTCACGCTCGTCATCCAGGTTGCGAATCCGCCATGGGCCGAACGATAGCTGCCCAGAGTCCGGTACACCCGGAGGAAAACATCTTGCGACAGATCCTGGGACTCCGTCCGGTTTCCCGTGAATCGGTAGCAGATGTTAAAAATGCGCCTGCTGTGGCGACGCACAAGTTCCTCCCAGGCCGACCCGTCGCCCTGGAGGCATTGCTGGACCAGTTGGGCATCCTGCTCCAACGTATCTTCAGCCTCATGACCTGCTACGGTGCAAGGCGTGTCTGCGAGCCGGCTACTCTCTCAAAAGCCGTCTGGCAGTCCATCTCGGCCTGCCAACTATGGAACGTAAAATGCTCTCAAAATGTTCCCCGCGGTACCTTGTCCCTGGCTACCGACCATTCTGCCCCGCATCTTACTCAGCACGTTCCTAAGACACAAGAAAATCAATCAAATAACGACGATGGTGGGCCGAGATTCTGAAATGTACCCGTTCCAGACCGATCGTCAATAAGGCATCGTGACCGGCGATGTGCGCGAACGCTGGCCCCTCGATCCATCAAAAAGCGCATTTCTGTAACGTAACATATTGAGAAAAAGCACCTTGCAACCATATCTTGAACGTGTTCACTTTTCTCTTGACACAAATGTTCGTTATGGCGTATGATTTGAACATGTTCAAGTCAGTTGTGACGCCATGAATCCAGCCACCAAGCCTGCTCGTGAAAAGACCAAAGAGCTAATCCTGTCAACTGCACTTGAATTGTTTCGCAAATCCGGGTTCGAAACCGCCACCATGCGCGATATCGCCAGCTCTGCCGACGTTGCCCTCGGTGCTGCTTACTACTATTTCCCCAGCAAGGAAGCGATCGTTTCCGCTTATTACGACCAGGTGCAACGTATTCACGCCGAGAAGACGCGTGACGAGTGGAAAGGGAAGTCCGGCCTTCGCGAACGCCTCGGCGTGGTGTTCCATTCCAAGCTAGAAATCCTGAAGGACGACCGCAGCTTCCTCGGAGCGCTCTTTCGGTACACCGGAGCTCCACAGCACCCGCTCTCTGTTTTCGGTAAAGGCACTCAGCTTCAGCGCGCGCAAAGCATGGCCATCTTCCACGAAGCGATCGTTGAGGCAAATATCAGCGAGGAGATGAAGAAAGTTCTCCCCGCCGCGCTCTGGCTCGTGCATCTCGGCATGATTCTCTTTTTTATCTACGACGAAACGAACGGGCAGCGGAAAACGCATAAGCTCGTGGACAGCGTCCTTGATCTCCTGACGCAAGCCATTGAGTTGACCAACTCGGCCCTTATTCGCCCCTTTGTCCAGCCTTTTCAAACTAAGATGCTGGAGATCCTGCGTGAAGCCGGTTGGTAGCGGCGCTGCATGCTGCGCGCCATCTTGGCCACATCTTCGAATTTCCAATTCTCGAATTTCGAGTTTCCAATCCGAGGAGGAGCAATGACGAAAACACAAGAGCCGCTCACACACTGGTACCCGGCAACCATAGCGGCGGAGCGGCCTTCCGCATGGTGGTACTGGGGACGCGCCGTCTACGTCAGCCGCCGCGACTATTGGCGAATCACGAAGAAGTTTCTCGCTGTTGGTATCCCCCTCGGAGTCATTGGAGTTTTTCTTCATTACGATCTGGCGTTTTGGGCAGCCATGGCGCTCGCTGAAATCGGCCTGCTCCTTCTTGCCTATTCGCTTTTCGGTCTGTATCGCATGTACGGCCATCCCGGTGTGCTCTACATCCGCCGCCTTGTGGAGCTCAGCGGCGTGCAGGGCAGAGCGACCGTGGCGGATTTGCATATTGGAACGTATCGCCACGCTTTTCTGCTTTCGGACGTTCTGCCGGAAGCTACCATCCAAACCGTGGACTGCTGGAACGAGGAAGGAGAGTCTCCGGAAGAAGCCGTACAGGATGTCCGCGATCTGGAGTTTCCTCCCACTGGCAATCCGCGAATTATTCCTTCCAAGGCAGATCGTTTCGCGGTTCCCTTGGCGGATGCTTCCTGTGACGCCGTTTGTTTTGGCTTCGGCACCCACGAAATTCCTACGGGTGGCCCTCGCGAAAAACTCTTTAGCGAAGCCATCCGCATCTTGAAGCCTGGCGGAAAAATCTTGCTCTTCGAACACGGTTGGGACGCGCATAACTACATCATCTTTGGCCCGGTCATTCATCACGTTACCAAGCGCCAGGATTGGGACAAATTCCTTCGCGAGCGTTTCATCGATGTGAAGTACGCGCGCAGCTCGCAGGCTGTCGATCTCTTTGCCGGGACGCGGCGCTAAGGAGCGCTTGATGAGCGGCCAGAGCAGAGACGCGGACGTTATTGTCATCGGCGGAGGCATCGCGGGACTCGGTGCCGCGGTGCGTTTGAAGGATCGCGGGCTTGAGCCGTTAGTGCTGGAAGCCGAGTCCCGCGTCGGCGGCCGCATGACCACTGACCGCGTCAACGGCTTCGTGGTCGATCGCGGCGTTACTCTCTTCGGCAATGCCTTCGGCTCCATGCGTGCTCTCGTGAAGCGGTTGGGCCTTTCGCGGCTCGTGTGCAAGGGCAAATTCAGCGTCGGTATTCAAGACGCCGCCGAGTGCCGCGGCTACCGTGGCGGACGCTTCGAAGATCTACTCTTCGACCGCAGAATTTCGTGGCGCGCCCGTTTGGCCAGCGTCCGTTTTGGATTCAACTTGCTGCGTCATCATCGCGCGCTCGTCCACGGCTGCAGCACTCGCAGCGGCTCCCTCGATGGCGAAGATGCGCGGACGTATTTCAAAAGAATCGGCGGCGAAGAAATATTCGACCGCATTTTTCTCCCCGGCCTGAATGGTCCCGTGGGGGGAGCTGTCGATACCTCGTCGCGCGTCATTCTCATGCAAGTGCTTTGGAACCTGCTCGTCCGCGGCCAATGGAATCTCACCGATGGAGTGGACCGCATCCCAGAAGCCGCAGCTTCCGAAGCAAAAGTTCTGAAGGAAGCCCGCGCCGTGCACGTTGAGCAGAGAGATTCAGGAGTTCAGGTGGAAGCCGAAGTAAGAGGGAAGCAGCAGACGTTTCGCGCGCGCGCCGTTATCTTCGCTATTCCTGGCCAGCTCGTTCCCGCAATTTGTCCCAGTCTCCCGGAAGGAATTCGCGCCTCGCTTTGTCGCACGCAATATTCCCGCATCGTGAACGCGGCGGTGGCGCTCTCCAAGCCGCCGAACACTCCTTACGCTGGGTATGCCTTCACAGAAGATGTCGTCCCCGGCGCCGAAATCGAAATGGAGCACTTGCGCGCTCCCAATCGCTGCCCGGATGGCGCCGGCATGGCTGGAGTTTTTCTTTGGGACACGCCTCTACGACGGCGTCTGGATGCCGACGACGAATCCCTCAAACGGCAAGCCAGCGATGTCGTCGAACAGAATTTCCCGGAATGCCGCGGCAAGGTTCTCTTTGTTCACCTCGTCCACTGGAACATTGGAATCGCGCAATTCCCACCGGGCCGCTTGCGCGAAATGACCGCTCTGCGCAGGCGACTTGCCGCCTCGGATTCTCCTTTCGACCTCTGCGGCGACTATCTCGACGGCCTTTCCAGCGAGGGCGCCCTCCGCACCGGCGAAGAAGCCGCTGTCCGCACCGCCGAAAAACTTGCCCAGTGACCTGCAAGATCAGACTCGTATATACTATGTATCTACAAGGAGCGCTACTGTGAAGACTCAACTCGCAAAATGGGGCAATAGCATGGCCGTGCGAATTCCCAAGGCTATCGCGGAAGCCGCTAGGCTCCGCCCTGGGGACCAACTGGAAATGGCCGTCGAGGATTCCGGCACTCTCCGGATTCGCAAAAAGAAGGGCAAACAAAAACTGAGCCAGCTCATCCGCGGAATTAATGCCGCGAATCTGCACGGCGAGAGCGACTGGGGCGCGCCTGCAGGAAAAGAACTGTGGTAGCCCGCGAATACGTGCCCGAGGCTGGAGATTTGATCTGGCTCGACTTCACGCCGCAAGCGGGCCGCGAGCAGGCAGGACGCAGGCCCGCAATCGTTCTCTCTCCTCGAAGTTACAACGAGAAGACCAGCTTGGCGGTTGTTTGTCCGGTGACGAACCACGCGAAGGGGTATCCATTCGAAGTGCCAGTTCCGCCCGGTCAGTCCATCAAGGGAGTGGTTCTTTCCGACCATTTGAAGAGTCTCGACTGGCGTCAGCGGAAAGCCCAAAAGGCAGGAAGGATCAACGCTTCGCTTCTTGCGCAAGTGCGCGACCGTATCGCCGCTCTCCTCGGTTTGTCCTGATTTCTCTTTGGCTAACTTGACGCGAGTGCTTGCGCCCGTTAGGCTGGCCAGCGCATGCAAAAATCGTCGAGGAAGTTTCTTGTTGTCCTGATCGGACTGTTGTTGCTGGGATATGTGGTCTATCACGCGACCGGGATGCTCCGTCATTCTGAATTTAGCGCTGCAGAAATGCTCCGCGCCGTCCGCAGCGCAAACCCTTACTATCTGATTCTTTCGCTCATTACGATTTACGTGTGTTATGCAGTTAGGTCGCTTCGGTGGAGAGTATTTCAGCAAAACTTGGGCCCTTCAAGTTTCTGGAATATCTACAAGATGACGCTCGCAGGATTTTCTGCGCTCCAATTGCTGGGCCGGCCGGCCGAACCCGTACGGCCCGTTCTCCTTGCGCGAAAAGAAAAGTTGCCCATATCGGGTATGTTTGGGGTCTATTTGCTGGAGAGGATTTTCGACTTCGCGAGCATGGCTGTGATTGCTGCAATCGCGCTCCTTCGATTCCGTGTGGACGCCGCGAGCAGCGAAACAGCACTGGCTTTGCAGAAAGGGGCAAAACCGGCAGCATCCCTTCTCATCCTCGGAATTCTTGCCGCAACTTCCTTGCTCGTGTATCTGCGCTTTCGCGGGACGGCATTGCTCGAAAGGCAGCTACAGCGTTGGGTACAGGCACATGGATGGCGCGGCAAGATTGCGGGTATCATGCTCGAGTTTGCGCGCGGCGTGCAAACGATCCGTAGCTGGCGCGATCTCGCACTTGCGTCGTTGTATTCTGCAATCCATTGGTTTCTCGTGCTGGTCATCTATTATTGGGTAGCGAAGAGCTTTGGAGATACGCTGGGCACTCTGAATCTTTCGGACGCCATGCTGGTGTTGGCGGTTGCACTGGTAGGATCAGTGCTGCAGTTGCCGGGCGTCGGTGGAGGCTCCCAAGCTGTCTCCACGATTGCATACTCAAAGATTTTTCTAGTAAAAACTGAAGCGGCCCTTGCGGCCTCCATTGTCCTGTGGCTGATTACCTTTGCAGCGTGTAGTCTGGCGGGCGTACCGCTGCTGATTCATGAAGGGCTTTCGCTAGGAAAATTGCGGGAATTAGCGGAGCACGAAAAAGAGGCCGCGGGCGAAAGTCCTGCCCAGCAAGGAGAATCAGCCCGGTGAAGTGTCCTTTTTGCGCGCAGATCGACGACAAAGTGATTGATTCTCGGGAAGGGCGCATCGGCGATACGATTCGCCGGCGGCGCGAGTGCTTGAAGTGTGGCCGCCGGTTCACGACGTATGAACGCATTGACGAAATCCCTTATATGGTCATCAAGAAGGACGGCCGCCGTGAGCGCTTTGAGCGTCAGAAAATTTTACAGGGACTTTTGAAAGCATGCGAGAAACGGCCCGTGGCAACGCCGAAACTCGAAGCAATTGTGGACGAAATCGAAAGTGTTGTTCAGGAGTCCACGGAGCGCGAGCTGACCACCACGGAAATCGGCGAAATGATCATGCACCGTCTGAAGAAGCTGGATAAAGTCGCGTACGTGCGGTTCGCGTCGGTGTACATGGACTTCAAGGACGTGCAGGAATTTATGAGTGAGCTGAAGAATCTGCTGAAGGATCGCGTCAAAAAATAGTGTTTTTCCTTTCCGGGGAATTCCCGTGAGAAAACGTACCGCCATCTGTTTATCCACACTGCTCGCGTTTGCCACCCTCTGCGGAATTACGACTACCAGCGCGGCGCGGAAAAAGCCTGCCCCAGGGATCAATGCGGAAAAGATTCGCGGGCACGTGAAATATCTTTCAAGCGACGAGCTAGAAGGCCGGGGAACCGGGCAGCGCGGCGGCGACCTAGCCGCCGGATTTAAGAGAGCCCCTCGCTCCCAATGGTCCCGACCTGGTCGGGACTCGCAAACCACGCTCGTCGCTCGGGATAGATATGCTTCGTCGCATGTCTAGTTAACAATAACGACCCCACCCTCCCCCTATGTTTTTCATAGGTGTTGCATCTAAAGGACTTAGCGTTTCTGTAAGTGGTTTAGAATCAACACTTGCGGGACGCGTCCATAAGTGTTGATTCTAAAGAGAGTTAGAGACGCCATTTTTCGTTTCTGCTGTAAGTGTTGATTCTAAATGACTTGGCGTGAGGAGAGGTGGGGAGCCATAACGCCGCCAAAAACGATCAAACGCACCTGGAATGTTACGAAGTTTTACCTGACAACTAGTGTACCAGAACGTTAAAGAAAGTCAAGGGAAAGTTGAGCCAAAGCGGGGTAGAGCTTCAATCGCGGGTCAGGCTTCGGTAATGGAACGACCACATGGCAATCAACAAGAGGACAAGCGCATAGTCCAGGCCGTAGGTAAGCACTGTCAAATGTTCGAGAGCCCCTACCTGCTTTAGACTCGCGTGCGTTATTGCTAGAAACCGGTCTTCGGACAATAAAGAAGTCGAAGGCAGAATAATCCACAGGGGAAGACGCAGATCATTCCAATAGCCGGTGACGGCTTGGCCTGTCGGCTCGACGATCAGCGCCACCACGGCCATAATGAAAATGATTCCTATGGTCAACACCGGATGCAGCACCGTTACCAGTGCCATTGCCACGGCGCCGTATACCGCATACCGCACCATCGGATAGGCTAGTAACACCCACGGCGTGGACTGAATACGCTCACCGCCAATCCAAGCGAGCAACCAGCTCAATCCGAACATCATCACCACGTACACCGACATAAGCAGGATTACGCCCGCGTACTTTCCCAGCAAAAACTCCCATCGCTTCACCGGACGGGCCATCACCGCAAGAATGGTGCCGCTCTTTATCTCGTTGGCCACAGAACTCGCCGCGCACCATGCCGCGAGCAGGCTGCCAGTGCCACTTACGAAAAACATGATTGAGGACACCATTCCCAAGATCATGCCCTGCGCCTGTGCAGCGCTACCCACTTTCGCCATAGCCTTTGCGACCAAAAGGGGTGTCATCATCAAGAGCACTGTGCAAATAAACAGTACGCCGAAGATGATCAAAAGGCGGTCCCGAAGAAAGGTTCCGAATGTGTTTTGGGCGATCTTCCAAATCTTCATACAGGGACTCCGGTTCCTATCAACTTCAAGTACAACTCTTCCAGAGAAGAACGCACCGGATTCATACTTAATAAGTCAAAGCCGGAGGCCCACAATTTCTCGACCAGCTCTCTCTTTCGCGTGACGGGCACGGTGATACGCACACTGTTCGGTCCACGTTCGATGGTAGCGCCCCATTCGACCAGCGCCGCTTCGACTTCCGGGGATAGTCCATTCGCCAGAATTTCGACGTGATCTCCCGTCCCCAGGAGCTCATTGAGCGAACCCATGCGGACGAGGCGGCCTTTGTCAATGATGATGGCCCGATCACAGATCTGTTCCACTTCTGACAAAATGTGGGAACTCAGGAAAATCGTCTTTCCCTCTCCTTTCATAGTGTGAATCAACTCTTTCACTTCCTTGCGGCCCGCGGGGTCGAGACCCGAAGTCGGCTCGTCCAGCAGCAGTAGTTGCGGATCGCTTAGAAGCGCCTGCGCGATTCCCAGCCGCTGCACCATTCCACGCGAATACTTCCCAATCTTGAGTTTTTCATAGCCCTGCAACTGCACTTTGAAAAGCAGGTCACGAATCAAGCCGATCGACTTGGTCATGTCCCCGCCCGCCAAGGCCAAATGAAACCTGAGCAACTTCTCGGCATTCAGGTGTTTGTAAAACGCGAAGTTTTCCGGCACAAATCCGGTCTTTTGCTTGGCGCGCACGTCACCGGGCTCATATCCGAGCACGCTGATCTTGCCGTAGTCCGCGTAAAGGAATCCCATGAGGATATTGATGCTAGTGGTTTTTCCCGCGCCATTTGGTCCAAGGAAGGCGCACACTTCTCCCGCGCCGACTTCGAACGACACGTGTGTCAGCGCGGGAACCTCTTGTCCGGCGAGCCTGCGCCGGTACACCTTTGTCACTTCCTTAAACTCAATGGCCGGCGTCGTCATCCGCTGCTCCGGGCTTCTTCGGGTTCAGGTCAATTCCCAATCGCATCGCCAATCGCACGTCCATCGCCATGTCCATTCCCGTATCGCCTTCAACGACAGTGCCATTCGAATCGATCACAAACATACTTGGAATCGCTTCCACGGAGTACGCACCGGCGGCCTTGCTGTCCGGATCGAGCAGCACCGGGAAGGGAAGTTTTGCATTGGTGGCGTAGGCTTCGGCGGCCGCGCGGTCGTCGTCAATGCTAATGGCCAGGATTTCGAAGTCCGAGGAATCTTTGTGATGCTTCTTGTAAAAGTCCGCGAGAACGGGTAGTTCCAAGCGGCACGGTCCGCACCAGCTGGCCCAGAAACTGACCACTACTTTCTTCTTGTTGCGAAAGTCCGCCAGCGTAACCACCCGGCCGTCAAGAGCCGACAACGAAAAATCTGCTGCCTTCTTGCCCACCAGCGCGGAAGCCTCGTTCCTTTCGTGTAAACGCTTTTCCAGCGATTTCGCTCTCCAGGTAATGAACAACGTGAAGATTGCCAGGGCGGCAATCCCAAGAACTTGCGGCGGGGAGAGTTTGTTTCCCATGAACCGGCACAGTATATCTCAGAGGGTATACGACTCGTATCAGGGCTGCAGGGTGCGAGCCTTGACGAGCGCGGGAGAGGCCGTGACTTGTGATGGCAATGGGAAGCTGGGCGTATTTGCTTGACAGCGGAGGCGGTGAGTTATATATGTCCAGTCGTCTATACAACCGGACGGGGGATGCGAGTGGGAGCCGTCGTTCTCGACAGGCAAAGCGTGGTGCCGCTGTACTACCAGATTCAGCAGGGCCTGAGCGAGCAGATCCGGTCAGGCGAACTGAAACCGGGCGCGCTAATGCCTTCGGAGCAGGAGATAGCGGCGCGGCTGGGCGTGAGCCGGATGACGGCGCGGCAAGCGCTGAAGTCCTTGTGCAGCCGCGGGCTGGCGTTTAGCCAGCGCGGCAGAGGCACCTTTGTTTCACGGATGAAGCTGGAAAAGAATTTCCGGCAACTGCTTTCGTTCAGTGAAGAAATGAAGGATCGCGGGTCGCAGCCGCGGTCAAGAGTTTTGGCGTTCAGGAAAATTCATCCCGGGGAAGATGTCGTGGAGGCGCTGCACTTGAATCCCGCCGAAGAAGTGATTCTCTTGCGGCGCGTGCGGATGGCGGATTCGGCGCCGCTGTGTGTTGAGGCGACGCATTTGCCGGCGCGGCTGTGCCCGGATTTGCTGGAGAACTTCGAGCCCAGTGGCTCGCTGTACCGGGCATTGGCGGAGCAATACGGATTGCAGGTACATATGGCCGACGAAGTGGCGGAGGCTTCGATTGCGACGGAAGCAGAAGCGAAGTTGCTGCGCGTTCGCGAAAAGTCGCCAGTGTTCCGCTTCATGCGCACGGCGTACCTCCATAATGGGCAGCCCATCGAGTTTGTGAAGTCAATTTACCGGGGTGACCGCTGCAGGGTTGTAAATCGCTTGACCCGGCAGCTTGAAAATCGTCAGTTAAGTTCATCAGTTTTAGTTCAAGGGGGTGGGTGATGCGCAGGTTATTTGTTTTGTTGTTAGTTGTGGGGCTGTGCCTCGGATGGTGTGGACGAGCAGCGGCGCAAGAAGTTACGGGCTCGATCTCGGGCACGGTGACGGACTCGAAGGGCGGTGTCGTGCCCAACGCCAAGGTCACGATCACCAATACGGACCGGCAGGTCGTGGTGCGCACGCTCACGACCGACGAACACGGCCAATACGCAGCGCCGCTTCTGCCTGTTGGGCATTACTCGGTTACGGTCGAGATCGCCGGATTCAAGAGAGTTACACACAGCGGCCTTGTACTGAACGTCAGTGACAAGCTGGCGGTAAATCTCACACTTGAAGTTGGTGCGGTAAGTGAAACCGTAAGTGTAGAGGCCAACGCCTTGCAGGTCGACACACAGAGCGCCACCGCCACGGGCGTGATTTCCGGCGTGCAACTGCGCGAGCTTTCGCTCAACAGCCGCAACTACGCGCAACTGGTGCTTTTGGTGCCGGGAGCTTCCGATTCCGGCAACGCCGACCAGATCTTCCCTGGAGCTACGGCTCCGATTGGCACCAACGTGATGACTTTTCAAATTAACGGCAACCGCCGGGAGGAAAACAATTGGCAGGTCGACGGTGCTGACAACGTCGACCGCGGCTCCAACCTCACACTGCTCTCTTTCCCCAGCATCGACGCCATCAGCGAGTTTCGCGTGGTCCGTGGCGTATACGACGCTGAGTCCGGCCGCTCCGCGGGCGGGCAAGTGAATGTGATTACACGGTCTGGGACGCGCGACTTGCACGGCGGCATTTACGAGTTCTTCCGCAACGACATTCTGAATGCCAACAGCTTCTTCAATAACCGCTCCACGCCTGCCGTGCAGCGTCCCCCGCTACGCTACAACGACTTCGGCGGCACTGTCGGCGGTCCCGTCTGGATTCCGAAAATTTATGAGCAGCGTAACAAAACCTTCTTCTTCGTATCCGAGGAGGCTCGCCGCATTGTCACGTATTCGAATCCACCAGGTGCCGTGCCCTATCCTGGGATGACTAATGGGCAGTTCAACCACGTGGTTTGTACCCAGTGGGCGAACAGCGGCGGCGCGGCCGGCACCTGCCAAGCCTACGGCGCCAGCATCCCCTCAAGTTCTTTTGATCCAATCGCAGCAGCTTACGTCAAGGATATTTTCTCCAAATTCCCGTCGCCAAATCTGGCTACGCCAAGCAATCCCTTCGGATATACGGCGTCGCTTGGCAATGTTTTCAACTTCCGCGAGGATATGGTGAAGATCGATCACATCTTCGGCCCAAAGCTTACTGTCAATGGCAAGTTCCTTCACGACACTAACCCAACGATTGAGGCAGGAGGTCTTTTCACCAGCCAAGTGATTAATGGTCTAGCTACTACTTCTACTAGTTCTCCAGGGCACCAGTACAATATTGCCGCCACCTTTACACCTTCTGCGAAATTCATAATTGATGGCGGCTACCGCTATTCTTATGGCGCCATCCTCAGTCATGTGACCGGTGCCGAGAATTTTTCCCAGTCGCCCGACATTAAGACCGCTCTGGGCAACACTTTGCCTTTTCAGAATCTACTTGGTCGCGTGCCGAGTCTAGCGATCACTGGCGCAGTTTTGACGAGCAACGGTGTCAACACCAGCAGCGTTACCGACTTTGGCCCCTACAACGACTACAATACTAACCATACGGTTTACGGCAATGTGACCAGGGTTGCAGGGGCACACACGCTGAAATTCGGCGCCATCTATTATCACTACAACAAGCACGAGAACCAGCTATCCGGCAGCAACAACGGGGCGTACAACTTTGATGCTGTGAATGCTCCTACCTGCCTGACCACGGGGAATCCGCCGGTTGTCACTTGCACACAACCCAATGGGGCTCAAGGTCCAGTTGCTACGGCAGTCTGCAACGGATCTGCAGCCAGTGGCGGCACTTGTCCATTCTCGTTTGAACAGGCGTTCGCGAACTTCCTGCTTGGCCAACTGAACACGTTCTCGCAGGCGTCATTGGACGTTACCGCGAACATCTTTGACAACCAGTTCGAGTACTACGGTCAAGATACCTGGCGCGTAAGGCGAAACTTGACGGTCACCTATGGTATCCGCCACTCGTTCTTCCGCCAGCCAACGGATGCCAGCGGTGCCAACGGTACCAGCCGTTTGGTTAACTTCGACCCTGCGCTTTACGATCCGGCGAAGGCGCCCTGCATTACTTCGACCGGCGCCATGGATGTGAAGCTGGTCAACGGAGTACCGACGAACAGCGCCTGCAACCCGAACTACAGTCCGCTAAACGGCCTCATCTTTGCCGACCCGCCCACTTTCAACGGCTTCGTTGGCGCCAAGTCGCCGTTTGGAAGCAAAGTGGGCAAGGAGTTCAATCGCGCCATCGCGCCTCGTCTCGGCGTTGCCTGGGATCCATTCGGCAAGGGCACGACTTCCATCCGCGCGGGCTATGGCATGTTCTTTGACAACGGCCTCGAGTTCGGAAATCCCGAGCTAAACGTTGGCTTGAGCCAGGGATTTCTGACTAACCTCAACATTAACCGTAGCACTTTGTCGAGCCCGGTCGGGGTAACTACCACGACCCCGACTACCACGCCCTTTACGATCCAGTCGAGAATGCCGATTGACTACAAGGCTCCTTATTCCCAGCAATGGAGTCTTGACGTTCAACGTCAATTTGGAGGCACCTGGTTGGCGGATGTCGGCTACTACGGCAGTAATGGTATTCACCTTCCGGGCTTCGAGGAACTCAACCAGCCTGCTGTGGCCTCCTATTTGAACTGCACGGCCGCGACGCCGTGTTTTGCGGGCCCTGGCGCTAACACGTCTGCCTGCACCGTCACTGGTGGCTGCTCAGTCAGCATCACTGGACCCATCAACAGCACAGGGAACTCCAACAAACTGGCGGTGCTCCGGCCCTACGTCGGCTATGGCCCCGGGCTGTTCTTCGTTGATCTCTTTACCTCCAATTACCATTCGCTGCAGACCCAATTGCAGAAGCGGTTTTCCGGCAACTCCCAATTCAACGTTTCCTATACCTGGTCGCACGGCTTGACGACTGATCCTGCCGACCGCAGCACTGGTGGCAGTAACATTCCGCAAGTCGTCGGAGATTTTCGCGGTAATTACGGTCCCACAGTCGCTGACCGACGTCACGTTCTGACGGCAAACTTTGTCTGGGATTTGCCGTGGCTCCGCAGCCAGCGAGGCCTCGTGGGCCACGTCCTGGGAGGCTGGGAAGTCTCCGGTATTCAAACCTTCCAGACCGGGCTTCCACTAACGGCCCTTTTAGGCAACGCCGGTTGCGATCGTGGAACCGGAGCTAACTGCAATGACCCGACGGGCTCCGGGTGCTTGCTTGGCGCCTCGCCTGTGGGTTGCCGGGCTAACCTGGTGGGCGACCCCAACTCCAACGCTCCCCACTCCTACGACGGTGGCTGGTTCAATGCGGCTGCTTTCTCCGTGCCGTCTGTAACTCAAACTACGGAAACTACGGAGCGGCCTGGCGCTATCCGCGGCCCTGGCTTTTGGCGCACGGATATCTCCTTGTTCAAGAACATGAAGTTTGGCGAACGGCTAACCGGTCAGTTGCGGTGGGAGACGTTCAACACTTTCAATCATACGAATCCGATTTGTTGCGCCTCCACGAGCTTCGCCTCGACGAGCTTCAACCTGATACGCTCGACCCGCGATCCACGCATCATGCAGCTGGGAATGAAGCTGAGCTTCTAGGCGAGCATCTCGCCATCAGCGGGGCCAGACGCCTGCGGTGAAAGTTTTGATGGTGTGGAAGCCGAGTTTTTCGTAGAGCTGGACGGCGGCGCGGTTATCCGAAGTTACGGTCAGAGTTAGTTCCCTGAATTTCATGGAGCGAAGCGCTTCGGCGGAAGTTTGCATGAGCATGCGGCCGAGGCCATGGCCTTGGTAACCGGGCAGAACGCAGATTTGCGTCGTGTGGCCCACGCCGGGAGAGACTTCGCTGGTGAGAACCGCGGCGACGAGTTCGTCGCTGCCAGGCTCGTGAAGAACGAAGGACGCGGCCGGCACGAACTGGCCGCATCCGGGAAGCAGAATAATGTTCTTCAGAAATTTAAGCGCGCCGGCGCGGCTGCGATACTGATCGTTGATCTCGCCATCGACGTGATTTGTGTAAGCCAGATAGATCAACTTCGCGCAGGGATCGAAATAGCGATCGTTCCAGCGGTTGAGGCGCATGCCCGCCGAAGCTCCGGCCTTCGCCTCGTGGGACTTGTGTAAATCCAACAGCATGAATTGGCGCGTGTAAAGGTGGAAACCCTGGCCGATCAGCGGCGTGTCCACAGGGCCGCTGAAGGGCATCAACTGCGCTTCGATGCGTGCGAGATGCGGAATGGCGCGCATGGAGACGAGCAACTCTTCGAGAAGGCGAGGGCCGATGGAGTCCTGCGGGAATTTGGAGGAGACATACAGGCCGCCGATGAGCCCTTTTTGATCTTCGAGGACGTAGAAGGTGTAGCCGACGGCGACACCGTTTTCGAAGGCGACGCATCCGGCCAGGGCGTGCGCATCCAGGAAGCGCTTGATGAGTTCGAGGGCGCCGCGGTAGTCCCAATGCAATTCGTCGCGCCAGTGCCGCGCTTCTTCTTCGAGAAGCGGCTCAATCTGACGGACCGTAGTCTGTCGTAGATCGATGATGTTCATGAATAAAGGAAAGCGGCGCGGCCCCTGCAGCGCCATTCCATCATAAAGGAAGTGCAGGAAAGAGAGAAAGCAGAGGAGGTAAGGAAGGAGACACAATCGAGTGTGGCGGCTCAGGGAGCGATGGAAAAGATGTGCTACGATGCAAATCATCGAAAGAGTATTGTGAGGTAGGAAGAAGCGGCGTCCGCCGCCAGCCCAGTTGCGCAGACGACGAATGCAGATCCTTTACGAACTCCGCTATCCAAGCAGATTGTCCACGAAGATACTCATGGCACTGTTGGCCCTTGTCTTTTTTGCCGTGCTGGCAACCACGGCCATTGCGGGGTTCCTCGTTTATCGCATTGTGAAACCGCAGCGCAGCAGCACGGAAATCAACATGGCGAGCTTTCCTGGGCGGCCGGAAGTGCTGGAGTTTGTTGTGCCTGGCGGAGCCGAAAGGCGGGAAGGATGGTTCTTTCCGGGGCTGCGAGGAGCAGCGACGATTATCCTTTGCCACGGGTACGAGTCCAGCCGCGGCGAGCTGCTGACGCTGGAATCGGCGCTGCAGGACCACCAATACAACGTATTCATTTTCGATTTTGCGGCGCACGGGGCAAATGCGGGAATCAGCACGCTCGGCTATCACGAAGCGGATGAAGTGCGCGGGGCAGTGGACCTGCTGGCGACGCGGCCTGACTTGGATCCCACACGGATGGGACTTTGGGGCTACAACATGGGCGCTTACGCGGCGCTGCGCGAGGCGGAAAACGACAAGCGAATTCGTGCCATTGTACTGGATTCGGTCTACGACGAGCCGAAGCAAATGGTGAAGGTGGGCGTGGAGCGCAACGGACTGGGCGGGTTTCCGTTGATGGTGCGCGCGGCGGAGTTCACCTTTGGATATTTGAACCACGCGCATCGCGACGATACGCCACTGTCGAAGAAATTGATTACGCTGGCGGGTGTGCCGACACTTTATATACAGGCAACGGATGATCCGGAGCTCGCGGAGACTACGCGGCAGATGTTCTTGAAAGCGCCGGAGCCGCGCGAGCAAGCGATCCTTCCGCATGGAAATTTCGTGAGCTTGGGGGATGAAGAAAAGCGCGCGTATGAAAACCGCGTAGTGTCGTTCTTTTTAGTGAGGCTGCCGCCTGTCGGGCAACGTATCCGGTGAGCGCCGTTCGATTCGGTAGAGAAAGAAACCAGTCTTTTCCAAATTGAAGGGGATTTCCTCGCACGTGAGGTCCGCTCCGATCATACCGCGACAGTATTTTCCTCCTGAGAGCAGGTAGCCGTTACGGGGATGGTCCGCTTCCCACTCTGTGACTTCGTTGTGAAGGTAAAAGCTCAAGCTGTAGCGCTGGCCGCGGCCCATTGCTCTCACCAGCAACTCCTGCGAAGGGATTCCGTTACGCCGAATTTCTTCGGAAAGCGAGCGGCCAGATGGATCCCATCGAAAGTAAGATGACAGCAAACCATCGGTCAGCGAAAGAGCTAAGAGAATCGGCACGACCGCAGAAGCGGCGAGGAGTTTGCGAAGATCGGTCCCAGAACACGATGGATAGAAAATGCCAAAGGAAATATTGGCTGCCCCCATTAGGGCAATGATCAAGCTGGCCATGACCCCAAATTTCTCGCTTGCTTGAGATACGTGCGGGGTTGCCACTCTAATGAGCGAGAACAAAAAAAACAGAATGACTCCTGCCGTGATGACGACGAGCCGAAAGGATTTTAGGTGAGCAGACGCCATTGAGACGCACGCATGCGTCACGATCAGACAAATCGCCGCAATAGAAGGGAGGATGTAGCCAGGAAGCTTCGACTGTGAAAGGCCGAAAAACAAGACGACGAACCCAGACCAGGAGAGCAGAAATAGAGTACCTGGGCTTATTCTTTTCGATTCGGCAATTCGTGAGCCGCCCTCGATAGCCGCCCATAGCATTACGGCTGTCCACGGCAGAAGCATCACAAGTAGAACGGGCAGGTAGAACCAAAACGGCTGGATGTGCTGGAATTCGGGAGTAAGGTAGCGCTTGAAATTGTGCTCGATCATGAAGATGCGGAAGAAGTCGGGGTTGCGGCGGGCACACAGGACATACCAGGGGAGGGCGGTCAGGCAGAACGCGGCGATGGCGGCGGGATGAAGGAGACGGAAGGCGTCGCGCCAGCGCTTCGTGAAAAGCGCCCAGAAAAGAATGGCGCCGCCGAAAAGAATAACGGCGGCAGGGCCTTTGGCGAGAACGGCGAGGCCAAGGAAGAAACCGAAGAGAATGAGGGCGAGCCACGGTGTTCGCGGGAGAATCGGTGTGTTTTCGTTGCGCGTGAGACCCAGAACCACGGCAGCGCAGACCATTGCGATCGTGAGCATCCCGCTGAAGGGCATATCCGTAGCGGCAGCGTGGGAGAAGCCGATCATGCCGACGGTGGTTGGAAGAAGGAGCAGCAGCCAGCGTGCGGTTTCCGCACCATAGAGACGCAGAGCCAGCCAGGCCATCGCGAGCGTGGCCAGCAACGCTGAGATCGCGCTCGGCAATCGGGCGGCAGCTTCGCTGACGCCGAAAAGCTTGAAGCAAAGCGCGGCACCCCAATAGAAGAGCGGCGGCTTCTCAAACCAGGGTTTTCCGTAGAGCCGCGGTGTGACCCAATCGCCAGTCTCGGCCATGTCGCGGGCAATCCATGCGTAGCGCGGCTCGTCCGGCCCCACGAATCCGATCGCACCTAGATGGCTGAAGTAGCAGACGTAAAGTGTCGCCGCGATGAGAACGGCCCAGCCAATTCGGGCGGTCGTGCTAGTGCGCAGGTTCTCGACGATGGGAGCGGTAGTTTCGGTCACGCAAAGCTGAGTCTAACATCGAACCACTATCTTCCAGCGACGGACCTCTTGCATACTGTCGCCCGGCGGGAAACTCGCGTGAACTCGAATACGCAATGAAGGAATGGATCGAATACGCGGCCGTGTGGGTCATTCTAAAGGGGCTGGGCGTGTTGCCGCGGCCACTGGCGCGGAGTCTTGCATCGGGAATGATGCGCGTTTTTTATGCGTTGCTACCTAGATTGCGAAAAACCGCGGAAGTAAATCTGCGGATTGCCTTTCCGGAGTGGAGCGACGCTCAGCGCAAGAAAGTCATTCGTGGAATGCTGCGAAATCTGGGTTGGATGGCGGCGGAGTTTGTCCGGCTGCCGAAATATTCGAAAAAGAATATCGAACAAATTGTCGCGCTCGATGGTCATGAAAACTTCCTGGAAGGGCAACGGCGCGGGAAAGGCGTGCTGTATTTGACGGGGCACATCGGCGGGTGGGAGTTGTCCTCGTTTGCGCATGCGTTGTACGGATTTCCGCTGCACTATATGGCCCGGCGAATCGACAACCATAGAATAGACGCGCTCGTAAACAGTTACCGGTGTTTGCCGGGGAATCGTCCGATTTTCAAAAACGAATCAGCCCGCGTGATGCTGAAAGTCTTGAAAGAGGCCGGAACGGTCGGAATTCTGGCGGACCAGAACACCATGCCCGGAGAAGCCGTGTTCGTGGATTTTTTCGGAAAGCAAGCCAGCACCACCACGGGAATCGCCCGCGTCGCTTTGCACACGGATGCCGCGGTCGTCCCGGGCTACGCCGTCTGGGATGAAAGCCTTGGGAAGTACCGGTTGCGCTTCGAGCCGCCGGTCGAGTTGATTCGAACGGGCGATATGGAACGCGACGTCGTGGAGAACACGAGGAAATTCACCAAGGTGATTGAAGATATCATCCGCAAGTATCCGGACCAGTGGGTCTGGGTGCACGGGCGATGGAATACGCGACCGAAAGGCGAACCACCGATTTACGATTTCTCGTGAGGTTAAAATGCGACGAACAGCGGCAGAATTGGCGGAGCAGGCTGGCGCGAAGTTGGAAGGCGACGGCACATTGGAAATCGGCGGGGTCGCTGGTCCCGAGCGCGCCGGAGCCCGCGACTTGATCTACGTGGAGACCGCCAAGTATGCCGGGAGGGCAGTGGCTTCCGCGGCGCTGTGCGTCATCGCACCTGATGGAGTGCTTTTGACGGGCAAGACAGTCTTGCGGAGTGCGCATCCGAGGTTCGCGTTTGCAAAAGCGGCGGCGCTGCTGCTCGATCGCCCGCCAATCGCCTCCGGAATTCACGCGACGGCAATCGTTGCTCCGCTTGCTCGCGTCGCGGCAGGCGTTAGCATCGGTCCTTACGCGGTGATTGGCGAAGACGCGCACATCGGCGCTGGGACGCAGGTTGGCGCTCACTCCGTGGTTGGCGCGGGGTGCTGGATCGGCGAGAATTGTCGGATTCATCCGCGCGTGACGTTTTATGGCGGCGTAAGAATCGGGCATCGCGTGG
This sequence comes from Acidobacteriota bacterium, assembly GCA_003225315.1. Taxonomy (GTDB): domain Bacteria; phylum Acidobacteriota; class Terriglobia; order Acidiferrales; family UBA7541; genus Acidiferrum. The sequence continues at coordinate 27,666 of QHZD01000022.1, read as the reverse complement.
AGGTTCATTCGGGAGCGGTGCTCGGTGCGGACGGTTTTGGGTATGCTCAGGGGGACGGGAGTTATTGGAAGTTTCCACAGGCAGGCATCGTCGAAATCGGAGACGACGTAGAAATCGGCGCGAACACCACGATTGACCGCGGGTCGCTGGAAGACACGCGCATTGGAGAAGGCGTGAAGCTGGACAATCTTGTGCACGTCGGGCACAACTGCCAGATCGGCGCTCACTCAGTGGTAGCGGCTCAAGCGGGCCTGTCCGGATCGTGCGTATTTGGCAAACGTGTGGTTGTGGGGGGGCAGGCAGGCTTTGGAGAGCGGTGCAGATTGGAAGATGGCGCGGTCATTGGCGGTCAAAGCGGCGTCCTTGGAGGGAAAATTGTCCGTAGCGGCGAGACAGTCTGGGGGACGCCCTCCCGCCCGCTTCAAAAATTCAAGGAGCTGTACGCCTGGTTCGCGCGGCTACCCGAACTGGCGGCGCGCATCAAAGAACTTGAGGGAAAGCTTGGTGGCAAGTAAGACAAACGGAGCGCCCCGTTGGCGCCTGGTTGTTGTTGGCGGGCACACGCGAACCATTGGCAAGACGCAACTGGTCTGCGATGTAATCTCTGCGTTTCCGCGGGCTGACTGGATCGCCGGCAAAATCACACAGTATGGCCACGGCGTTTGCGCGCAGAACGGCGAGAATTGCGATTGTGCGCCGGATGAACACGTCTGCGCCATCAATTGGGAAACGCAAGCGGACACGGGAACGGACAGTGCTCGTTTTCTGGCCGCCGGAGCACGGAAATCGTTCTGGTTGCGGACCAAACAAGGATTTCTTGCCGAGGCGCTGCCGCTTCTGAGAACGGCGCTGCAACAGGCGATCGAGGCCGGCGGCCAAGACCTGCCGCCCGTCATCGTGGAAAGCAACTCGTTGCTGCAGTTCCTAAAGCCCAGCCTCTATTTCTCCGTAATCGACCCGTCGAAAGAGGATTTCAAGGATTCGGCGCGCGCTGCGCTCGACCGCGCCGATGCTCTGGTGCTACGCGAGACTCTTGGCGGTTTTTCTCCTGAAGGACCTTCGTGGACAAGGCTTCCCGCGCGCCTTCTCAAGGAAAAGCCCTCTGTTACGCAGCGCGAGGGCGAGCCGCTGCCCGAGCCGTTGCACGTCCTCGTTCAACGAATGCTGGAAGGGCCTGCAAGTGTTTCCATTTGACAACTCAGGGTTGCGTTTACCGCATCTTAGCCGTTGACCGTCAGGGCGAAGGCGGCGATAATTTAATAGTACTCGTGTTACTCGAATACGGCTGCCGCGTTGTTTTTGTGGGGAAACGAAACGCAACACGGCGGTTAAGCTGATTCTAATGTTGGCCGTATAGGCCTGCTGGCCGTACCAGCATGAAGTTTCGCTCTGGGGGAGCACTGATGGCCTCATTCGCCAGAATGGGTGAAGAAGTCTCCGTCGCGCCCGCGCCTCTGCCCTGGCAGGAGCAGGAGTGGGCTGCGCGCCTGGAAAAAACCATTGAGCGTGGCGCGAATCACCTCCTTTCCCTTCAAGCGGAACAAGGATACTGGCAGGGCGAACTCGAAGCAGACACCACGCTCGAATCCGATTACATCTATTACCTGCACGTACTGGGAGAGGCCGATCCGGAGCGCATCGCCAAGCTGGCGAATTATGTGCGCCGGCGGCAACTCACCGATGGCGGCTGGTCTATTTATCCAGGCGGACCTTCCGAGCTGAATGCGACGTGCAAAGCGTATTTCGCGCTCAAGCTAGCAGGTGACTCCACAGACGCGCGTCACATGGCACAGGCGCGCGAGACGATCCATCGCCTCGGCGGCTTGGAACACACGAATTCGTACGTGCGATTCTATCTGGCGCTAGTCGGCGCTGTGGGATGGGATCTCGTTCCCTCGATTCCACCGGAGCTGATGCTCTTGCCGCAATGGTTTTATTTCAATATTTATGAAATGTCCTCCTGGACGCGCTGCATCGTGATTCCCATGGCCATCCTGTCCACGCTGCGGCCCGACTGGCGCTTGCCGATGCGCGCTCGCGTGGATGAATTGTTCAAGGACCCCACGCGAAAGACGGCGGCGTTCGATTGGAGCAAGCAGCTGCTCTCTTGGAAAAACGTTTTCCTGGCGTTGGATCGCGGGTTGAAGCTCTACGAAAAATTACCCTGGAAACCGCTGCGCCAACGTGCTTTACGCGAAGCGAAATCCTGGATGTTGAATCACATCGAGCGGACCGAAGGCCTTGCCGCGATCTACCCGGCGATGATGAATTCGATTTTTGCGTTGATGGCCTTGGGACACGGCCCGGACGATCCGCTGACCTGGCGGGAAATCCAGGAATTCTCGCGGTTTGAAATTGAAGAGGGCGACACCATTCGCATGCAGCCGTGCGTCTCGCCAGTTTGGGACACCTGCATTGCCATGGTCGCCTTGGAAGAAGCAGGACTGCCCGCGGATCATCCCGCGCTGGTGAAGGCGGCGGACTGGATGCTCTCCAAGCAAGTTCTTGGGCCGGGTGACTGGCAAGTGAAGAACAAGGACGCGGAGCCCGGCGGCTGGGCGTTCGAGTTTCGCAACGATTTTTATCCCGATGTCGACGACACGGCGTTTGTGCTGATGGCGCTCCAGCGCGTGAAGTATGCCGACGCCAAACGCATGGAAGGCGCGATTCGCCGCGGCATTCAGTGGCTGCTCAGCATGCAGAACCGTGACGGTGGCTGGGGCGCATTTGACCGCGATAACGACCACAAGTTCCTCTGCAACATTCCCTTCGCGGACCACAACGCGATGATCGATCCCTCTACCGCCGACGTCACCGCACGCGTCGTAGAATGTCTTGGCCGGTTTGGCTGGCCAGCGGACCATCCTGCGATTCAACGCGCCGTGAAATTCTTGTTGAAGGACCAATCCAGCGACGGTTCGTGGTTCGGCCGCTGGGGCGTCAACTACACTTACGGAACCAGCGGGGTGTTGCGCGCACTGGAAACGGTTTCGCTGACCGCGCGCGACTATTGCCAGCGCGCCGTGGTCTGGCTGCGCACTGTGCAAAAGGCCGACGGCAGCTTCGGGGAGTCGCTTGCCAGTTACGAAACGCCGTCGACGAAAGGGCAGGGCCCCAGTACGGCGTCGCAAACCGCCTGGGGATTGATCGGATTGCTTGCAGGGACGGACGCCAGCGATCCTGCGATTGGCAAGGCCGTTTCCTATCTCGTCCACAAGCAGCGTGAGGACGGCTCCTGGAGCGAGCCGGATTTCACCGGCACCGGTTTCCCGGGCGTTTTTTATTTGAAATACCACCTTTACCGGAATTCCTTTCCAGTCTATGCGCTGGCGCGCTATTCCAACCAATCGCGCGGCGCGCATGAGTATGTGGCGCTGAAATTCCAGCCCGGCGAATTCCGACTGCGCAGCGGGTTTTAAAGCGCATGTTGCAGTTTCCTTTGCGGCTCACAGCATACTTGGCGATGGCCCGGTTCGCGCCAAAGGCGGCTCTATCCAGAAGAGCCTGCCCCATTCAGTTTGTGGATGCGGCAGAAATTCTGCACCACGATTCCAGCCATCCGGTTTCGCACGAAAGAATTCGCGTGATTAATTCCGGGCGCTCTCCGGTTGTTTGGATTGGGGGAAGCGAGCCGTTGCATCACGCTGGCATTTCGCATCTTGTCCGGGCCATCACGCAGACGGGCCACTTTGTTTTTCTCGAAACCGATGGAACGCTTCTTCGTCGGCGCATTCACGAGTTTCAACCCGTGCCGCGGCTCTTTCTAACCGTTCGATTGGAACCCGGTGTGCAGCGTGACGTCTCAGAACACCTTGGACCTGGTGCATTCGAACTGGCTGTGGAGGGTATGCGTGCGGCCCGGCACTCCGGGTTTCTGATTTGCGTGCATGCGCGCATTCACGCGGAGACTGAACTAGTGGCAATGGCTGGCTTAATCCAGTATTCGCACTCTGCCGACGTGGATGGAATTGTGGTTACGGCGGCGAATGGCGCATCGAACTCTCCAGATGTGGGCGCCGAAGCCGTGCGGCAAAAAGCGTCGGAGGTGCGAAAGCTGATTGGGAGCGTTTGGTGGGAGTCTTTTTCGTGCATGGTCGGACCGGCACTGAACAGCCAGCGGAGTGCAGCGCGAAACGTCGGAGGAAGCGGCGTCCACCGCTCCCAGGAATCGCATGCGAATGAAGAAGGCGTAAGAATCGCATGACCACTCTGGTTACAGGAGCGGCGGGCTTTCTTGGCAGTCACGTAGCACGGCAGCTTGTGGCGCGCGGCGATGATGTCCGCGTGCTCCTTCGCGCTTCGAGTACGAACCGCGCGATTGCGGATTTGTCGCTCGAATACGTGACCGGGGATTTGCGTGACCCTGCTTCGCTCGATCGCGCGATGAAGGGCGTCAAGCGCGTCTTTCACGTAGCTGCGGATTACCGCTTGTGGGCGCGGCGCTCGCGGGAGATTTACGATTCGAATGTCGGCGGAACGAAAAATCTTTTGGCAGCTGCGAAACGCGCCGGTGTCGAACAATTAATCTACACCAGCACAGTGGCGACCATCGCAGTCGACCGCCCGAAGCTTCCCAACGAATTCACCGACGCCAAGCTGGATGAAATGGTCGGCCATTACAAACGCTCGAAGTGGATGGCAGAACGAGAAGTGCTCAACGCCGCGAAAAACGGATTGCCGGTTATTGTAGCCATGCCCACAACGCCGGTAGGGCCGTGGGACTGGAAGCCGACCCCGACCGGGAAGATCATTCTCGATTTTCTAAACGGCAAGATGCCCGGTTACGTCGAGACCGGCTTGAATTTCGTCGGCGTGGAGGAATGTGCGGCGGGCCACCTGCTGCTCGCCGAAAAGGGAAAAGTTGGCGAGCGGTATCTGTTAGGCGGAGAGAATCTGACGCTCAAGGCGATGCTAGACATGCTGGCGAAGATTACCGGTCTGCGCGCGCCGAGCCTGAAGATTCCTCATGGACTAGCGCTGGGTGTAGCCTATGCCAATACGGTGTTTTCGCGGCTGCTTGGTCGCGAGCCGGGCATTCCGATCGAGGGCGTGAAGATTGCGCGCCACATGATGTTTGTGGATTGCTCGCGCGCACAGCGGGAATTAGGTTTTAAGGCTGGCCCTGTGGCTGCGGCTCTGGAGCGCGCCGTGCGCTGGTACGAAGCCAACGGTTACATCGCCAAAGGCCGCGTCAAGCGCATGGCCCGCGCCGCCGCGTAAGCGTTTGTAGGACAGGCTTCAGCCTGTTCGGTTGCAGTCGTAGCCGGCCGGAACTTGTGCTGAGCGTAGCCGAAGGAAACCGGTGCTTGGTTTTGTAGGGCCGCCCTTTAGGGCGGCATCTCAACAGGGGTAATGCGCATCCTCGTCACATTCGCCGTCGAAGCGGAATTCGCCCCGTGGAGGGCGAGCCGAAAATTCGATCGCCAGAAGGCTCCTGGGCTTCAACTCTGGAAGAGTGTCATTAGGGACTCGGAAATTTTCGTGGTTCTGACGGGTATCGGAGATATTTCGGCTAACGTCATGGACCTTATGATGCGCATGGCCGACTGCGACCGCTATTTTGATGTCTGCGTTTCAAGCGGTCTAGCCGGAGCTCTGCGCTCCGATTACAGGCTGAGTGATATCGTTGTGGCGAGACTTCTGAAGTCGAATTTCGTGCATGGGGACCTCGGCCGGGATTGGTTGGAAGCGGATAAACAACTTGTCGAGCTGGCCGTCGCGCAAGGCGCAAAACCGGTTGACGCATTCTATACAGCCAAAAACGTGCTGACGACAGCGGAGCAAAAATTGCAGCTTTCCACAAAAGCGGACGTAGTCGAGATGGAGAGTTTTTATGTGGTGAAAGAGGGCTGCGCTCGGGGGGCTCGTGGCGTTGCCATTCGAGCCATCAGCGACGGTGCTGACGAGAATCTGCCGATAGATTTCAACTGCACAATGTCATCGGATAACCGGGTGAGCATTCCTCGCGTTCTAGCAGAAGTGGCGAAGCGCCCAGGCAGTCTATGGCCGCTTATTCGCTTTGGAAAGCAGAGCCGTAGCGCCGCCGAAGCTCTCGCCCGATTCCTGGAAATCTATGTAAATGAAGTGGTCCAACTTGTCGCGGGACAAGATTCTCTGAAGGTGGCCGCGCGATGAGCCGCACCGGAACAATTCTAGAAGCCGTAAAGACGCTCGGTCCCATTCCCAAGACCATGCGCGCCGGCGTCTACCGCGAAAAGGGAATTGTCCGCGTCGAAGGAGTCCCTGTCCCTGAAGTGGCCGAAGGCGAAGTGCTCATCAAAGTCGCCGCGTGCGGCATTTGCGGCACGGACATCAAGAAGATTTATCATGCTTACGTCCCCCCGCCGCAAATTCTAGGCCACGAAATAGCCGGTACAGTCGTTGCAATTGGCCGCGGGGTGGCAAAGTGGAAGCTCGGCGACCGCGTGATGAGCTTTCATCACATCCCGTGTGGCAAATGTTTCTATTGCGAACGCCGCCTGTTCTCCCAGTGCAAGCAATACAAGGCCACTGGTCTTACCGGTGGATTCACTCCCAACGGCGGCGGTTTCGCCGAATACGTGAAAGCCATGCCCTGGGTGGCTGAGCGTGGAATCATCGGATTGCCCGATAACGTCAGCTTCGAGGAAGCCACATTTATCGAGCCCATCAACACGATTCTGAAGGCCGTGCAGAAAGCCCGCGTAACTGCGGGCGAATCCGTGCTCATCGTCGGATGCGGCCCCATCGGCCTGCAATTGCTCATGGTCGCCAATTTGCAAGGCGCAAAACTCTATACCAGCGACCCCATGGCTGTCCGCCGCGCCAAGAGCCTAACTTTAGGAGCGTTGGAGTCCTTTGACCCCAGTGATGGTAAGCTTGTGGACCACATCAAAGCCCGGACCGAAGGGCGGGGTGCCGATGCGGTGTTGGTCGCGGTGGCCAATCCATCGGTGGTCGGGGATGCGCTGTCAGCGGCAAGGCCCGGGGGACGCGTGTTGTTGTTCGCCGCAAACGATCCGGTAACCAGGATTGAGTTTCCTGCCGCGGCGGTGGGTATCGACGAAAAAGAAATTCTGGGCAGCTATAGTGCGGCCGTGGACATCCAAGAAGCAGGGGCCGATCTTGTGCTGAAGAAGAAACTGCCGGTCATGGATATCGTGACGCACCGATTTCCGTTGGCTAGAATCCAGGAAGGGCTGGGCCTTGCTGCCAAACCGAGAGCGGAATCACTCAAGATCTTAATCACACACACATGAGCACGACGACGCCAAAGAAACTGGAAGCAGGCGAACAAGTGAAAGCTGCCGCAACCCACGTCACGGTGCCCTCAAAAATGACCGCGGCTGTGCTCTATGGCAGCGAAGACCTTCGCATTGAAATGATTGACGTGCCCGCTCTCTCCGCCGACGAAGTCCTGGTGCGTGTCCGGCTCGCGCTTACTGATGGCACTGATCTCAAAGTCTGGAAGCGCGGCTATCACGCCAAAATGATTCAGCCTCCGGCCGTTTTTGGGCACGAACTGGTTGGCGAAATTGTGGCCGTGGGCAAGCGTGTAGATCCACGCTGGCGCATCGGCATGCGCGTGATCGCCGCGAATTCCGCGCCTTGCTTGCGCTGCTACCATTGCCGCCGCGGCCAGGAAAATCTTTGCGACGACCTGTTGTTCAACAACGGCGCCTACGCGGACTACATGCGCATTCCTGGCCGCATTGTCGTGGAGAACATGTTGGAAGTGCCGCATTCCGTGGACGATCAGAGTGCCGCGCTGGCCGAACCTCTCGCGTGCGTGCTCCGTGGAATCCACGAGATGGAAGTGCGAACCGGCGATACTACGGCGGTGATTGGCTGCGGTCCCATTGGATTGAAATTTGTGCGCATGTTTTCAAGGCGCGGCGTTCGCGTCATTGCGCTGGCACGGCGCGCGGCGCCGCTTGACGTCGCCAAGCGCCTGGGCGCGGTGGCGACCTTCAATGTCACGCAGACGGAAGATGTCGTGGCCGCAGTAAAAGCGCTTACCGACGACGGACTCGGCCCTGATTCCGTGGTGGAAGCAGCGGGCAATCCAGCCACCTGGAAGCAGGCCCTCGCGATGGTGCGGCGCGGCGGTGTTGTGAATTTTTTCAGCGGCCTGCCTTCGGGCACCCGCGTGGAAATCGATCCGGCAGCGATCCACTATTCCGAAATCAAGCTGATTTCGCCGTTTCACCATACGCCCCGCTTCTTTCGCGAGGCGCTGGAAGCGATCAGGCGGGGGGATATTTCAGCGCGCGATTTTGTCACCGAAGAGATCCGGCTGGCTGACCTGCCGCAGGCGTTTGCGCGGATGAAGTCGCGCAGCGGCGAAATCAAGCTGGCCGTGCGGCCGTAGTCTTCAGTTGCGAGCCAAACCCACTCGTCATTTTCTGTTTCGGGATCCTGGCTCCAGCGGTGGGGAGCGAAGAGCGCATTTTGCATTCCGGACGGGTCTACGAAGCGAGGAATCTCTTTACTGATGTTGCGCCCGGACGAAATCAATATCACGCGGCACGCGCCTGAAGCCGGCTGTTCGCCTGAAGTGGCGCGGCACTATACGCGCTGGCTGGCGACGCATCACTACGAGAATTTCAACGTCGTATCGTGGCTTCTCCCCAAAGCGCTGCACCAGCATTTCTACAATGTCTATGCCTATTGCCGATGGGCCGATGATCTTGGAGACGAAGTTCCCGATGCGGCGCGCGCGCTGGAATTGCTTGCCTGGTGGGAGCATGAACTGGATGCTTGCTATGAAGGCAAGCCCTCTCATCCTGTCTTTGTAGCGCTGCGAGAGACAATCGTCGCAAAGGATATTCCCAGACAGCCTTTTGCTGATCTCCTGAAAGCTTTCCGCCAGGACCAGACTGTTAAGCGCTACGCGAATTGGGATGCTGTCCTGGGCTATTGCTTGTATTCGGCAAATCCGGTGGGGCGCCTGGTCCTGTATCTCTGCGGCTACCGCGACGAGCAGCGTCAGCGTCTGTCCGATGCTACCTGCACCGCGCTGCAACTCGCGAACTTCTGGCAGGATGTTTCGCGCGACCTAGACATTGGCCGCATATACATTCCGCTCGATGGTGCTGCGGTGCACGGGCTCTCCGAGAACGACATTGTTGAACGGCGCTTTGATGAACGTTACGTTGGGTTGATGAAAGATCTCATTATCCGAACCCGCGCCCTCTTCGCCGAAGGCCGGCCGCTGGCAAAAATGGTGGATGGGCGCCTAAGCGTGGACGTGGAGATGTTCAGCCGAGGCGGTTTGGCCGTGCTCGATGCCATCGAAGCTATAGGATACGACACGCTTCACCGTCGTCCAGCCGTCAACAAAATGAAGCAAGCGGCTCTTTTGGGCCGCGCTCTCGTGGCCCACTTGGCAGGTGGGAATGCGCATTCAAATGAGAGCGCCCCGCTTCTGGCAGTTGTAGGGGCGCGGCATGCCGCGCCTCAGTTGCGCACCAGTGTTGCCGACTCCTACGAAGAATGCCACCGCATCGCTCGCGCCTCGCACAGCAACTTTTACTATGCCTTCTTTCTCCTGTCGAAGCCGAAGCGCGACGCCCTGGCTGCTCTTTATGCTTTCATGCGCCTCGTCGACGATGTCTCGGATGAAAATCAAAGTCTCCTCGCGAAGCAGCGTGGTCTGGCGAAATGGCGCGCCGCGTTCGACGAGGCCGTTACCGGGCACTCTCAGCTTTTTGATGGTAACGCTGCCATGCCGTTGCCTTCTGAAACCGTATATGGTGAAGCCGAAGTCCTTCCGGCTCTTGTGGACACTATGCAGCGTTACAAAATGCCTGCGCGCTACCTTCACGATCTCATCAGCGGCGCTGAGATGGACTTAATGGTTCGGACGTATCCCACCTTCGACCGCCTTCGCGAATACTGCTATCGCGTCGCAGGTACGGTGGGCCTCACCTGCACCCATGTGTTCGGCTTCCACGACGCGCGAGCGCTGGACTTGGCGGAAAAGCTCGGCCTTGCCTTTCAACTGACGAACATCATTCGCGACGTGCACGAAGACTACAAACTCGGCCGCGTCTACCTTCCCGAAGAAGATTTGCAGCGGTATGGAGTCTCTTCGAAAGACTTTGGCCGCAGCGAAACGACTCTCGGCGTGCGCGAATTGCTTCGCTTCGAAGCCGAGCGTGCCTGGCAGCTTTATGAAGAAGGCTCCGCTTTGCTCGGACTAATCGACACCGACAGCCGCGGCGCGCTCTGGCTTCTGGTGCATACTTACAGCGCGCTTCTAGGCCGCATCGAGTTGCTGGATTTCGCCGTCTTCGGCGAGCGCGTTCGTCTCTCCAAAGCGGAAAAAATGATGTTCATCGCCAAGGCGCGTTTCGGGCGCACCACGGAAGAGAACATTCTTGAAAAGCGTGATCGTGATCGGCGGCGGGCTGGCGGGGCTGGCCGCCGGCGTCGCGCTGGCTGAATCCGGCTGGCGCGTACGGCTGTTTGAACAGCGTCCCTTCCTCGGCGGCCGGGCGACCTCCTACGTGTTGCCCGACGGCGAGCACGTGGACAATTGCCAGCATGTGACCCTTGGTTGCTGCACCAATCTTGAGGATTTCTACCGCCGCATCGGCGCCGCCGGCAAAATCAAGTTTTTCGACCGGCTCCTCTTTCTCGACCCGCAGGGCCGCCGGGGAAAGATGCAAGCCGGGTTCTTGCCCGCGCCATTTCATCTGACCGGTTCGTTTGCCGCCTTTGCGCCTCTTTCGCTTCTCGACAAGCTTTCCATCGCGCGCGCCATGCTCGACATCTTGCAGACCCAGGGGAATCCCCCCGATCTCCAGGAAAAGGGCGGCATCTCCATGCTCGAATGGCTCCGTCGCCGCGGCCAGACGAAGCGTGCCATCGAGCGTTTCTGGCGATTGGTCCTCGTGAGCGCTCTTGACGAAGAATTGGATCGCACCGACGCCCGCTTCGGCGTTGATGTTTTCTGGAAGGTTTTTCTTTCGAACAGCACTGGCTACCGCATGGGAGTGCCCGCCGTGCCGCTCGCGAATCTGTACGACGGCTGCAAATCCGAAATCGAGCGCCGGGGCGGGGAAGTGGTTCTCCGCGCTCCGGTGCGCGGCCTGAAAATGGAAAATGGCGAACTCGCCGGAATTCGCCTCGACGAAGGGCGAGAGGAGACGGCCGATGATTACGTGTTCGCCGTGCCTCACGCTGTGCTGGCGGAGCTGTTACCACAAAGCATGAAGCAAAGCGATCCGGCGCTCTCCAATCTGGAGAAGATTAAAGTCGCGCCCATCACTGGAGTGCATTTCTGGTTTGACCGCCCGGTGATGAAGGAGCCTTTCGTGACGCTCCTGGACACCACCACGCAGTGGATCTTCAATAAGACCGCTCTCTACGGAGATTCGAACGGACAGGCTCTGACCGGACAGTACCTCCAGTTGGTCATCAGCGCTTCTTACGATTTGCTGCAGAAGCCGCGCCAGGAAATCATCGACCTCTGTTTAGAGGAGGTGCGGAAAGCTCTGCCTGCGGCACGCAACGCCGAATTAGTGAAAGCCACGGTGATCAAGGAGGCCGCCGCCACCTTTTCGCCCGAGCCCGGCGTCGATCGCTGGCGCCCCAGGCAGCAAACTTCGATCCCGCGCTTGTTTTTGGCCGGTGATTGGACCGATACCGGCTGGCCCGCCACGATGGAAGGCGCGGTGCGGAGCGGCTACCTTGCCGCGGAAGCCCTTCTCCGTTCCGACGGAACGCCGCTAAAATTCCTCCAGCCCGATCTTCCACCCGATGGTTTCATCGCCATGTGGGTGGGGAAGCATACTGCCCTCGTTGATTCTCCCGATGTCCGCAGGCAATCCACGCGCGCCCTGATTGGTCTTCGGAAAGACGGGGAAAAATCGCTTGATTCAGAAACCTACGTCCGGGAGCTCCGCAAAGGAGACCGGCTCAGAAGATTTGGTTCCTAAAGGTCGCCTTGAGTTCGTTCGACCGTTTCGTACCCGCCAACCCGCCGCTCGTTGCTCGTTAATTCGTGACCCAGAGAGTCAAGCGCCTTGTACTTGTCCTTGTGCGTCGTCATGAATTCCTCATAAGCCACTGTGCGAATCCCAGAAATCGAGCGTGAGGTAAATCGCGGGACGAAAAGGATCACGCAAGAGTCGCGTCTCGCAGTAGTTCAAGTCGCTCCGGAAGAGCCTGACCCAGCCGCCCGACGGGCCATAGGCTTCCTCGAACCTTTTTTCACAACCCGGCTTGACTTCGTACTCCCAGAGCGCTACAAACATAGAGGTTCCATCTCCTGCTCGCTGGACGTTCGCAATTCTGCAAGATATCTCTAGGGAATGAGTGAGCCGTCCTGCCGAGTGTAACAATCCGATTGGATACAAGCCAAGTTGGCAAGCGCGGCAGCGCAAAAGTATGAGTCGTAGCCGTTGCAGTCCGTCGAGACTGGCGGACGGAGGCGTTTGTGGATCGGAAATACGGTCACCGCGGTTACCGCGACGCGGAAAAGCAAGAGAAGAAGGATAAGTCGCACGACCGGAAGCCACCCGCTGGCGGGCCGCGCGGCGCCGATCAATTCGGGCCTCGCACGCCGCGCATGGTCGGCACGGTCACACGCGCGCGCTGTTCCAATTGCGGCGCCGTCCTCACGCCGGGCTTCGATCCCAACGGCACATGCCCCAAGTGCCAGGCCGAATTGCACTGCTGCAAGCAGTGCCGCTTTTTCGATTCCGGCGCGCAGTTCGAATGCACCCAGCCGATCCCGGAGCGCATCTCTCCCAAAGACGCGAAGAATACGTGCAAGTTCTACGAATTCCGCACGACCATCGAAAAAGATACCGCGCCAACGTCCTATACTCAGCCTTCGGCATCCGGTTCCGCTCCCTCTGCTCCTCCGCGCCACACGGACGCCCGCCAGGCCTTCGAGAATCTGTTCAAGAAGTAGCTGCGGCATGAAATCCTCGCGGCGGTCCTTTCTCGAAACTGGTCTCGCCCTCCCCGCGATCCTCGAAGCTTCTCCATCTTTCGCAGCCACCTCGCAAACCTCAGAAGCCACTTCGAAAGATTCCTCCTTCGATCCTTGGGTGGAGATTCACCGCGAAAACTTGCGCCATAACGTCCAGGAAATCTCCCGCCGTGTGGCTTCTCGTCCCATCCTTGCCGTCGTCAAAAATAACGGCTACGGCATGGGCGTGACCAATGTCGCCCAGATCCTCGAGCCTCAGCGGGAAATCTTCGGTTTCGCCGTCGTGAAGCTGCACGAAGCTATCACTTTGCGCGACGCCGGCATTCGCAAGCCGATTCTCCTTCTCGGCCCGTTCGACGATCGCAATCTCGAAGACGCCGTCGCCCGCGGCATCACGCCCATGGTCTATACCCTTCTGGGCCCCGCGCTGGACAAGAGTGCCGCCAAAACGCAAAAGCCCGTCCCCCTCCACATCTGCATCGACACCGGCATCGGCCGCGTCGGCGTGCCCTATCGAGACGCCGCGACGCTCATTCGCGATCTTGCCGGCCGCAAGTCTGTCAGCATTCATGGAACGATGATGACTTTTACCGAAGATCCCGATTTCGACAAAGAGCAGCTTCGCCGCTTCCACGAAACTTGCGCTTCTCTCGAAAAAGAAGGCATCACTCTTGGAAGAAAGCACGCTGCTTCCAGCTTCAGTCTTTTCCAGCATCCCGAGGCATTCCTCGACATGGTGCGCCCGGGCATGGCCATTTACGGCATTTACTCCGAAAACGAATTTCGGCACACATCAATTATGGATCTTCGCCCCGCGATTAGCCTGAAGGCCCGCGTCATCTACGTGAAGAAATTGCGCAAAGGCGACAGCGCGGGCTACAACCGCGCTTATCTCGCCAAGGACGACGTATGCGTGGCCACGCTGCCCGTTGGCCACGCCGACGGCTGGCCCCGCAACGCCGCGCTCACTCGCGACAGGGGCGCGAAGGTCCGCATCAACGGAGATCTTTATCCCGTCATTGCCTCCGTTTCCGCTAGCCATTGCATTGTCGAAGTGGGAAGCGAAGAGCGCGTCAGGATCGGCGACGTCGCCACTTTCTTTGACTGGCGGCCGGGCTCCCGCCCCGAGGATGTTTCCGAATCCTGCGGTGCTTCCGTCTACGACCTCACCATGCACCTCAACCCGTTGTTGCCCCGCCGCGTCATTTAGCGTAGCGCTGAAGCGAGTCCGCTGTATTCGGCGGGATCTGTTTCGTTCTTCCGTGACCGTCTCTTGTTTCTGGCTAACACTGAACGCCGCAAGGTCTCTTTTCATCAATGTAAGAATTCCTTACCTGAACCACAGGCCAGTTTTTCGCGAGACACACCTGTACGCCCGCGAAGGTGCCCTGACGTCTGTTTCGCGCTATGTTGGTCAGACGTAGCCTGGTATAGAGAGAGACCGTCATGGACGAGAAAGCGAAAACTACGAAAATAGCAATCCGCGTCTTTTTGGCCATGGCCCTGTTCCTGACGACTGTTGATCTTCCGGCGCAAGAGACACGCAAGGTGATTTCAAATCCCGCGCCCGCCTATCCAGAAACAGCCAGGAGATTCCGCGTTACCGGAGTCGTAAAGGTCCAAGTCGTGATCGCCCCCGACGGCCAGATCAAAATCACCAAAATCATCGGTGGCCATCCGTTGCTTGTGAATGCGGTCGAAGAAACGCTCAAGAGCTGGAAGTACGCACCCGCTGGTGCCGAAACAACGGCTACCTTGGAATTTAGGTTCAATCCGTAATCGATCCCCGCGTCTAACCCAGGAATTTCTCCAACGGTTCCCAATAATTAATCTTCCAGCCCTCCGCAAGGTGTTCCGCATCGCCCTTGGGAAATCCAGCATGGTCAAACACTATCTTTGTCCCCGTGCCTTGTTCTACCAGCTGAAATCTCGCAATCGAGTAATCTCCAGGATCCCAGCCACCCGCTCGCCACGCTTGGACGATTCGCTCGTTCGGGACAAGTTCCACCTGCCTTCCCGTGACGTACCCGCCGAAAAGTGAGAACGCCCCGCCCGCTTCACGGCTGATCTCCGCGGACTTGGCTCCCGGCGCCATCCCGGACTTCATTGCTGCGCTAAGCTGCACGACCTTCTCGAATTGTTTCGCATCTGTAAGCGCTTCGTAGACGCGCTTCCGGCTCGCTTTGAAAACCGGTTCCTGGTGAATCGCTTCCGCCGAATGCGAAATCTCTTCCTCGACCCGTGCCCATGCCTCGCTTGATCTCAGAGTCACGCCGCAAAATGCCACGGCCATCCCTGCAATCCATTGCCGTCTTGTCGGCGTATTCGTAAGTGCACTCGAATTCTTTCTTTCGCTCATTCTTGTCCTCCGTCTTTCGTCGCGCGACCGCAACGCATCAGAGCACCCCGCCAAAATATGTTCAAGATAATCTTTTCCTGGCTACGGTACCCTTCTCCGAGGCATACTTCAGCGCCACTCAGAAGGAGAACTCCTATGCCGTATCCCGCTGGTCATCGTCCGGTAGTTAAGAAGGCCATCGTCGAAAGCGCGCGCAAGCTATTCAATCGCCACGGCTTTGAGAGTGTCTCCATCCAGCAAATCATGGCGGGCGCGGGCCTCACCCACGGCGGCTTCTACAGCTATTTCCACAGCAAGAGCGATCTCTACGCCGAGGTCCTAAACTGTTTCTTCACCGATCCGAATTGGAAGAGTTGTTGGGAAGGTGTGAAGGTGGATCTATCTTCCGCCGACGTCGGCCCGCAAGTTGTCCGCGCCTATCTTTCACGACAGCATTTTGAAAACGTTGAGGACTCCTGCCCCATGGTGGCCTTGCCCACCGATGTCGCGCGCAGCGGCAAATCCGCCAGGAGCGCCTTCGAGACCGTTTTTCGCTCCATGGTCAATGTTCTGGAACGCAGCTTGACTCAGAACGGCTGCCCTCGCCGTGCCACCGCGCAAGGCATCGCTTCTATATGCATCGGCGGCATGGTCGTCGCCCGCGCCTTGGTCGACCCCGCCCTCGCCGGCGAACTCCGCGACGCCTGCATGTCCGTTGCGCTCGATCTCGGCGGCTGGTCGAAATCAGCCAAGTCGAAAAATGGAAAATCCAAGGCGGCTGCAGCGTCGCCGCGGTGACGCTGAGCGGTTTGCCGTCGATTAAGGCTGAGAGTCGAGGCGACTCAGTGCTGATACGCGCCTAGATCCCAGCAGCCTCCTGCGCCGGGGCGCGCGCTTCCGTTGAAGTCTTTATAAATGTAATAAGCATTGCTGGGATTTTGCATGTCTGCTGCGATTTGTGCAGGCACTCCGGGTAGCGTGGTGGGATCAACGCCCTGGCAGTACACCGGACTCACCGGCTGAAGCGTAAGCCCGTTCGCCAGCAAAAAGGGCGGCGCTGCGGGCGCGTACTGTCCAGCGGCCGTGGAATCAAAGTAAGGCGCGGCGGCGAATCTGGGATCTGCCTTGATGAACTGCGGATTATTGGCGCAAAAATCGCTGCCGTCCGGGTCCAGCCAGCAAGGCCCTCCCCATGCCAGGTTCGCGAAGTACTGAATATTCGCGTTCGCATTTCGTTGATCATAAGGTGGATTCGACGTTTGCCAGGAAACACTGATGTTATCCGCAAAATATCCGTTATTGGCTGCATTTGCGCTTAGTGAACCAGTGTTCGCCTGGTTGGCATTCACGTTATCCAGATTGTTGATGTAGCAGGTGTTGTTTGTCATCATCCAGAAGAAACTTACCTCGAATGCCTCAGCACACCTGCCGCCGTTCCCGTAAGCCACGTTATTGCTTATCAGTGCAGCCGGCTCATATGGAGCAGTCGTCCCGCTGCACGCCGATGGCGTGGAATCCATGTCCAGAATGAACCCGCTACCATCGCTGTGGTATGGAGAATTGTCGTATTGGCCCACCACGATGTTATTGGAAATGACGTTGTGAAGTCCGTCGTTGCAGTCAAACGCTTTGATTTGGTTGTAGGAAATTCCGCTGGTCCAGCTGGCAGTCGTCCCGGAATACCCGCTGTGATACACGATATTGTGATCGCTGACCACGTAGTCACACTGAACGGTGCTGACGCCCGCTCCCTGAACGTTGTATACGGTATTGCCGATAAATCGCAGATGGTGTGAATTGTTACAGCTGAAGGCATGCCCCGCAAGTCCCCGCCCGTAGAACGTGAATCCTCGGAATTCCAGATACGAGTTTCCGCTTTGGGGTATGGCATTAACCATGGTGCAGTCAGCAGCTCCAGCTGGCGGACAAGGCATCGCCGTAGGAGTCCAAACAACATTTACGGGCCCGTCTCCATAAGCTTGGTACACGATCCATGCCGACGGCGTCCCGCTTCGCAGCGGATAAAAAGTCCCCGTCTCGGGGTAAGTTCCCCCCATAAAGCAGATTCGATGACCAGGCTGCGCCGCCTGGGCGGCGCCATAAACCCCCTTGGGAGTCTGGGGAGTCCTTCCATCATTGCTGTCGTCCCCGTTGGCCGCAGCAAACCATACCGTTGCGGAGTTGGCCACGCAGTTCGTCGTGTCAATCGCGGCAAAGGGCATCAACAATCGAACGGTGCCATAAGAAGAGCCAAGGAAGGGGCCCGTAAGCATGTTTCCGAGAGCGGCCAGGCACGAAAGAAGCCTGAGTAGTTTCATGAATCGATCCTCCAGAGGCGATCCTTGTTGAACACGTGGATTACACGCAAGCTCTTGCGGGTGGCCAGGTCCTTGGCGGTTTTCACAACACCTTGGTGGGGATCAGCGTCGCAGGCTAGGTTTGAGGACCGCCCCGGGACTCCAAGGACCACTCAACAGTGATGTTTGTATACGACAACAGGGGAACACTCAATCGGGTGAATCTTGCAATCCAGTATGGGGGAATCTGTGGCGCACTGGAAACGGAAAGACGCGGGCGCGGAGGACATCGTAGCGGCCCGTCTAGCCCTCTCACTCAGCGTTTTGGTGCCAAATATCTTGACCGCGGTGATGTCAGTGCTGATAAGCGCCTAAATCCCAGCAGCTTCCCATACAGGGACGCGCGTTCCCGTTGAGGTTTCTATAGATGAAATAGACGTTGGAGGGATTTTTCATATCCGCGGCTATTTGTGCGGGCACTCCCGGAAGCGTGGTGGGATCAACTCCCCGGCATCGAGCGGGGCTGCCGGGCTGAAGTGCCAGTCCGTTTCTCAGCAAGAAAGGCGGCTCCGCGGTGGCATACTGTCCAGAGGCGGAGGGATCAAAATAAGGCGGCGCGACGGTCGTCGGGTCTGCTTTGATGAACTGCGGGCTCTTTGCGCAAAAGTCGGCTCCGGAAGGATCAGCAAAGCGCGGCGCTCCCCAGGCCAGGTTCGCGAAATATTGGATATTCACGTTCGCGTTTCGCTGATCGTAAGGTGGATTCGACGCTTGCCAGGAAACACTGATGTTGTTCGCGAAATATCCATTGCTTGCCGTGTTGGAATCCAGGGAAGCCGCGTTGGCCTGGTTGGCATTCACATTGTCCAAATTATTCTTGAAGCAGGTGTTGTTCGCCATCATCCAGAAGAAACTCACCTGAAGTGCCTCGGCGCACCTGCCGCCGTTTCCGTAGGCGACATTATTGACGATCAGTGCTGCCGGTTCATAGGGAGCGGCCGTCCCGGCGCACCCTGAAGGCGTCGCATCGATGTCTAGGATGAACGCGTTGCCGTCGCTGTGGTTCGGGGAATTGTCGTATTGACCCACCACGATGTTGTTGGAAATTACGTTGTGAAGCCCGTCGTTGCAGTCAAACGCTTTGATTTGGTTGTAGGAAATCCCGCTGGTCCAGTTGGCCAGCGTGCCGGAGTATCCGCTGTGATAGACAATGTTGTGATCGCTGGTCAGGTAGTCGCACTGAACCGCGCCGATCCCCGATCCCTGAACGTTGAATACCGTATTGCCGATGTACCGTAAGTGATGCGAATTGTTGCAGGCGAACGCGTTCCCGGCCAGGCCTCGTCCGTCGAAGTTCAATCCCCGGAATTCCAGGTACGAGTTTCCGTGTAGAGCGTTCACGTTGATCATCGTGCAGTCGTCAGTTCCCTCCGGCGGGCAATGCAGGCCACTGGCGGCCCAAAGGATGTTAGCCGGGCCGTCGCCATAGGCCTGATAAACGATCCACGCCGACGGCGTCCCGCTTCACGGAGGATAAAAAGTCTGTACCTGCGCATAAGTTCCTCCCATCACACAGACCTTGTCACCAAGCTGAGCCGCTTCTGCCGTGCCACGGAAAGTCATGGGAGTATTGTGGTTGTGTGGATCGGAGCTCTCATCGTTCCCCGTGGGCGAGGCGAACCACACCGCCGGTGAATTGTCCACGCACGTTGGAGCAACGGCATCGGACCGCTTCGAGGTGTGGTTCGCGCTTTGAGAAGCATTAGAAAAAGGCCCCGTAAGCCACGTGGACACCGCAAGCATGCACATGGCCCATTTGACCCATTTGAGATGATGATTCGTCATTCGATTCTCCTGTTGCGATCCTCCTGATGAGATCGCTGGTGGTCACACAGACCACGTCCCTGCGCTTGAGGATAATCACACCCTCAGCCGAGTCACACCACCTTGCTGGGATCAATGTCGCGGGCTGGTATCGAAGAACTACCCCGAGGGATTCAAAAGATCAATGGGCAGGGTAATTTGTAGCCGAGAGCGCATGAATTCTCAATCAAGTGAACGCTGCAATGCGCCTCGGGGAAATTTCCGGCGGGCAGGGCCGACACGCACTTGCAAATCCCGTCCCAATACGCCACTCTCCCCTTGCCCTCCGCCAATTCTGCGAAGCCGTTTCGGAAAGCGACGGTAACACAATGCATCTTCGACTGTTGGTAGGGCTGGCTGCCTTTCTGATTTCGAGCCCGCCCGCCTCCGCCCAATTGGAACAGATCGGCAAAAAGCTCGGTCTCGGCTCAAAGGCTCAACTCGGCGACACCAAAATCGCCTCCGGGCTCAAGGAAGCCCTCAAAGTCGGCGCCGAAAACGCCGTCAAGCTAACCGGAAAAACCGATGGTTACTATCGCAACGAAGCCATCAAGATTCTAATGCCAAAGAATCTTCGCAGCGTGGAGAAGGGCATCCGCGCCGTCGGTGGCGGCCAGAAGGTTGATGAATTCGAGCTCAGCATGAATCGCGCCGCGGAAAGTGCTGCCCCGGAAGCCAGAAAAATCTTCGCGGACGCCATTTTGAAAATGACCATCTACGATGCCCGCAAAATACTAAACGGCGGAGATACCGCAGCCACCGATTACTTCAAATCGAAGACCACTGGCGAGCTGACCATCGCATTCCGTCCTATCGTGGAACGGTCCATGGATAAGTTTACCGTCACGCAGCAATGGAATGCCCTCGTCGGTCAATTTCGATCCATCCCCTTCGCAAAAAGCCCTTCCCTCGATATCAACCAGTACGTCGTTGGCAAAGCCTTGGACGGCCTGTTTTTCATGCTCGGTCAAGAAGAAAAGAAGATCCGCACCGACCCCGCCGCCCGTGTTACCACGCTCCTCAAAGAAGTCTTCACCCGCTAGCAGGGCCGCCCGCATAGAATTGCACGGACACATAGTGAGCTCTACCCCTTTGTTTTCTTCTCTTTGCAAAATCATTCGAACAAATGATGTCATCACGCTAAAATACTAGTACTACAGTAGTATTTGACAATTCATGTAATTCATGGTAGTATCCTTCGTGAGTTATCGACCGCATCCCCGCCAAACCTCTCCTTCCTGCCCCTCTGTTCACCCGTCTCCCGTATTCCGTACACACTTCCAAGTTCCGTATCCTGTAAGCCCTTTGTTTGCCACTCCTACGAAAATTGCCGAGGTGTGTACCAACAACAATTTCCGTTCTGGAATAAGCTCGCCCGAGCAAGCCGAGAGGCCAGTCCCTGCACTTCCCTCTACTCAAGTGCTTTCTTTTCAAATTCTTGCGCACTCTTTTGCACTCCCTGAAAACTCAACTACTTTGTTTTCAGTCGATTCCGCACTCTTTGTCAAAAAACACCGGGGGGTGGGGGCAGGGGGAGACGGAATTCTGAGCCTCACTGATTCCACGTAACTTACTGATTCTACTAAACGGCAGAAACAACAAAAACAGCGAATTCGCCGAAGTGAGGTACACGGCGGGTACGCGGGAGTCTCCGATGTGCTCTTTAGGGAGTCTTTGCCAGGCTGGCTACTCGCCCAAGCAAAACAGGATTGTTTCCGGGTACGTCCTGATTCGGGCACAATCGTCAAAGAGACTCGGCAAGGCCGCATCTACGATTACCACTTTTTCGAGGGATGTCAGAATTCGCTCATCACTTGTATAGGACGAAAGCTACCGAGAAAATGCGCGCGTTTGTGTCTTTTGGCATTCACCGAACGTATCGGAGTCGGGCCCAACCTATGGGAGCATTACGACCGTGGGAAAAAAGTACCACCTGAAGTCACTGTGGCGGTACGCGAGGGCAGCTGTCCGCCGGTACTACACCATGCCACCCCTGTACTATCGCCTCCGTGGCAGGCAAACCCGATACTCATTCCCATAGCGGGAATCAAGGCAGCAGGCCATGTCCCCAACGTGGGCCTGCAATCCGGTTCAGGAGTTCAGCTCATGCCCTTGTCAGTCGCACCGGGAACGATTCAGTCGCCTAGCCGTGGCATGCTAACAACAACGACATGGGGCGCACGGCTCGCGCTCTTGGCCCTGATCGTATTGTTGGCTGCCGGCACATCCTTCGCCGACGGCAAAAAGCACAAGCTGTCCAAAGACCTTGATGCTGTCAAAGGCGGCCATAACGGCGCCACGGTTGACGTCATCATCCAATTCAACCAGACTCCGACCAATGCCCATCATCAAAAGGTGCAGAACAAGGGTGGAGCCCTAAAGACAAAACTGGACGTCATCAAAGGAGCTCATTATTCCGTCCCGACTGGTTCTCTAGAGGACTTGGCAAAGGATCCCGACGTTGCCTACATCTCGCCCAATCGTTCGCTTAGCGGTACTGCCACGCCTACTCTTGACTACACTCCAGAATCAGTCAACGCGCCGACGGCTTGGAAGCAATGGGGTTTGAATGGCACGGGCATTGGAGTGGCAGTCATTGACAGCGGCGTCACCGCCGTTGGCGATCTCTACTGGTGGAATCCGTCGAATCAGACGTACGGTTCGCGCGTTGTCTATAGCCAGAACTTTGTTCCTGGCACAACGGATACTTCGGACCTATATGGCCACGGAACGCATGTGGCCGGAATCATTGCTGGTGCAGGCTGGTTTTCCACGGGGTACAACTTTACCCACACCTTCAAAGGGATTGCGCCGAACGCAAACATCATTAACCTGCGAGTGCTGGATCAAAACGGCGTCGGCACCGACAGCAGCGTGATTGCTGCGATCCAGACCGCGATCAGCCTGAAATCTACCTACAATATTCGAGTGATCAACCTTTCGCTTGGCCGCCAGGTCTACGAGAGCTATACGGTCGATCCACTCTGTCAGGCTGTCGAGGCTGCCTGGAATGCGGGCATAGTGGTGCTGGCCGCGGCTGGCAACCAGGGCCGCAACGACAGCTTGGGCACGGCAGGTTACGGCACCATCTCCGCTCCCGGCAACGACCCGTACGTCATCACAGTGGGCGTGATGAAGACGGCAAACACACCGACCCGCATCGACGACACGATTGCGAGCTACAGCTCGAAAGGACCGACGGCATACGACTTTGTGGTGAAACCTGACATCGTCGCGCCTGGAAATCAGGTCGTCTCCACCCTGGCGCCGAATGCGTCCCTGCTGGGTTCCCCCACGGATGTCTATCTGAACGAGTACACCAACTCGACGACCACCACCACCAGTTCGGGCGGCAATAACAAGAACAATAAGAAGAACACCTTCTCCACGGTGGCCACGAACGCGATCTCGACATCTTATATGCGATTAAGCGGGACCAGCATGGCGACGCCTGTGGTCAGCGGCGCCGCTGTACTTCTGCTTCAGCAGAATCCAAACCTTACACCGGACCAGGTGAAGGCCCGGTTGATGAAGACGGCTTCCAAGACGTTCCCGGCCACCAGTACAGCCACGGACCCGACAACAGGAATCACCTATACTGGTTACTACGACATTTTCACCATTGGCGCTGGCTACCTGGATATTGCCGCTGCACTATCCAGCAACGATCTGGCAGGTGCGTCTGCTGTATCTCCAACAGCGGTGTATGACCCCACTGCACAGAGCGTTTCCTTAGTTAACGGAGCAAGCGTTGTTTGGGGAACGGACGCCGTCTGGGACACTTCTGTGGTCTGGGGCACGAACGTATTCGTAAACGGTACATCCGTGCTTTGGGGCAGCAGTGTCTGCTGGGGCTCGAGCACGAGCGATGGCTTCAGTGTCGTCTGGGGCACAGGCGTCGTCTGGGGTAACGCAACGAACCAAACGACATCCACGGCGTTGAACATCATGATCGATGGTGAAAAGTGAGCGCTGCGACGCAGGTTGGCGGTAGGGAGAAGGCGATGGCCACTAAAGCCAAGCTGTATATCGCGACGATCGCCACACTAGCCTCCGCGATACTTGCTGTCGTGGCCTCTCGATGGAATCCGGAAAGCCTGAGCCGCTTCGCCCTGTTCTTTGGGCTGGCGATGGTGGCCTCCGCGATGAAGATTCGCCTGCCGGGCTTTAAAACCACGATCTCCATAAACTTCGTATTCATTCTCACCGGCATCGCGTTGTTCAGTTTTGGCGAGACAGTATTGATCGGCCTCGGCGGGGCGCTCGTGCAATCCCTTTGGAAGACGCAGACGCGGCCGAAGCCTGTGCAAGTGCTTTTTAACGCGACATGTCTGACGGTTTGCACCGCCGCGGCATTTTGGACTTCGCACGCTATTCCCACGATGCTCGGTTTGAATTCAATGGCGGCGATGATGGTTCTGGGAGCCTGCGTTTATATGGTACTGAACACCGGGCTCGTCTCGCTCGTCGTTTCTTTGGCTGAAGGAAGCACCCTCAGAGAGATCTGGTTCTCTTGCTATGAATGGACGTTCCCGTACTTCCTTGTGGGCGCGGCCGTAGCTGGTCTGGCCAGCGCCGCAAGCTACGGCGCCAATGGCGTCAATTTGGGCGTAGCCTTGCTCGTCATGCCGGTGATATATTTCGTCTACCGCTACTACCGGATGCACATCGTCCGCGTCGTACTCGAGAATATCTCCAGCGTGAGCCGAGAAGACCAAACGGCACGCGCCGGCGCATCTCAAGGCCGTTAAAGTTGTTTCTCAGCATCATTGCACCCATGAAAACGGCTAACTCTCAAAACCGCTTCTGTAACTCCTAAATGAACCCGCAAACCAAACTCACGGTTCGACCGGGACTCAGGCAGACCGCGGGCCGAAAAGGGATGGGGAAGTCCTGCTCCCTCGGCCGCATCGGGAGTTGCCGCACGCTCGAGCACTTCATCCAGATCTGCTATGAACATCTCGAAGAATGTGCGGGAAAATTTAAAGAGCGAGACCAGGCAGATGAACTGGTGTGCGACAGACGCAGACGCTCTCTGCAAGAGATTGTGGATCAATCAACGGCTACGAGCCTAACTCACGGCGATTTAGGTAATCTGGAACGAATCCAGTTGCTGGATATAGTCCGATGGGGCGGAGATCTAATCCGACAGATCCGCCGTGGCCCGCGCAAGCGGGTCTCGATCCCAGTACGACTGTATCTTGAATCGTTCAGTCAGACTTGTGCGGAAGAGACATTGATACGAGAAGTGAGCCAACATGGAGCGGCACTCACGTGCAGTTTCCCGATCATAGTCGGGGAGATTGTGAAAATGGAGCGAATGGATACAGGCGAGCGAGTTGAGTGCATCGTAAGGTGGCGCGAACGCCGTGATGGCACCACTCTGTACTTGGGCCTCGAGTTTTCTCGCTATAAGAATTTCTGGCGTTTGCATTGGTAGGCTTTCGGGTTCAGCTCTCCCCACTGATAACACGTAACTTATTGATTTCATTGAAAAAGGTCTAAAACAACACACTCACCCAATTCAGGTGCACGGGAGTCCCCGATGTGGTCTTTAGAGAGTCTAAGTTCCGCTTGTAGCTTGCGAAGCAGTTTTTGCCATTGGGAAATACAGTTTTCACCTGATTGTAACAATCAGCCTCGCGAAGTATTCAAAGGCGGGCCCTTTTTCTACTTATATCGGTCCGTGAACCCAGGTGGCAGCTCAGCTCTGGGCAAGGAGAAATATGATCGCCGAGGGCGAGCAGCGCTCTTCCCACCCAGCCCTGCTGGATAGCAGGACCAGACTGATTGGTGGTGCAGATGTTGGCAACGAGAAAGCTAAATTCATCAGGGTCATTCTCGGAGCAACTGCAAAATCCTTCTGTGCGATTCGGTGGTGTTCTTGGGGAACGCTTTCCCAATGCAATCGATAAAAGTTCCGGGAATGGTCATCATTTAAGTCATGGGCGTGGAGAGTCGCTCGCTGCGGGGTTTCTTCTTCTGGATGCCTCCCTTCGGCCCATCTACGCCAGCGAAGAGGCTTTGGCGATCCTTGCTTACCCGGAGGTTCCATCCAAAAACAAGGACCTTGGCAACTCTCTGCAGGGCAAAATTCGATCGCTGCTTCACAGCAATGGCAATCACAACGGACATCATAACGGTTTCTCTCCTTCCAAATTTCTGAATGAAGTCGCTTCAGGAAAGAGGCGCTACCAAATTCGGGCATTCTCGATGAAATCGAATCTTGGAATTGAGCGAGGACCTGCGATCGCTCTCTTACTGGAAAGAAGCCACCGAGGCGCGTTCAATCTCGAAAGCCTTGCTCGGAAATTTCGTCTAACCGAACGCGAAAGGGAAACAGTTAACCTTCTAATCCAAGATCTCAGTACAAAACAAATCGCCAGCCGGATGAACATCAGCCCAAACACAGTAAAGGCTTTTTTGAGATCCGTGATGATCAAGGTCGGAGCGAAAAATAGGACAGGCATTATCGGGAGAATTCTTCAGGCCTCGAAAGGTCTGGGCAGGGAAACTTCTCTCTAGATTCATAACGTCATTCATTACGACTTCATTCTGGTCAGTTTGATTCGTGTGCAAGGTTAGACGGGCCACTATGCGAGCAGGGTCGCAGAAAAAGCGGGTTCAACCGCGCTATTCAACGAGTGGGCGGTTTCGCGGCAGTCAGTTGCCATTGCATCAGAGCCATCGGGAATCGCGGGAGATTGAAGGGGAAGTGAAAAACATTTCCGACGGCGGTTTTTGTGTGATCGCGACTCGTGCTCCACAAAGGTCTGCGCTTCTTCAAGGCCGGCTTTTGTTTCCTCGCATGCCCATGCAGATTCCGACGCTCGTTCAGGTTCGTTGGATAGAACACTCCCCATCCAACCGGCACTACCGAATCGGTTTGCAGTACGTCATTTGAGCAGACTATCGCTTCGATTCCCTCAGGTTTTTCTCTTAGCCCCACGGGTTACTTCGATCAGCTAATTGACGCAGCCTCTCTACATTAATACCGTGTGAATGCGACGTGTATGACCGCATCGAAGTCGCGTGGTGTTGAAATCTATCAGCATTTTGCGATCTCCGCCCCAGCCGAGGCCGTGGCGGAGATTTTCTTTTTCTGGAGGCCGGATGCGGGTACTCGTGACTGGCGGGGCAGGCTACATCGGCAGCCATACTGCCAAAGTTCTGGCTAGCGCCGGGTTTGAGCCAATCGTGCTGGATAACCTTTCAACCGGCCACCGGTGGGCCGTGAAATGGGGCCCACTGGTCGAAGGTGATCTTGGCGATTCCGCCCTAATTCGCGAAGTAATCAAATCCCACAGGATCCAGGCCGTGGTCCACTTTGCCGGGTTCGCCTACGTGGGCGAGTCCATGCATCGCCCCCGCCAGTATTTTCGCAACAATGTGACCTACACGCTGCGGCTGTTGGATGCCATGACGGACACCTGTGTGAAGCACATTGTTTTTTCTTCCAGCTGCGCGACCTACGGCATTCCCACAAGCGTTCCCATTCGCGAGGAGCACATCCAGACCCCGATTAATCCTTATGGTGAGTCCAAGAGGATGGTCGAACGCATCCTCGCTTGGTATGGGGAGGCGTACGGCTTGCGCTGGACAGCCCTGCGTTATTTCAACGCTGCCGGTGCCGACCCTGATGGTGAGTTGGGAGAGGACCATTCTCCGGAAACTCATCTTATTCCGCTCGCCATTCAGGCGGCTCTTGGAGAGAAACGGGCTCTCGAGATTTACGGCACCGATTATCCCACTCCAGACCGCACTGCCGTCCGCGACTACACTCACGTGATGGACTTGGCCGAGGCGCACGTTGCAGCCCTAAGACACATGCTCAAGAGCCACCAGAATGCTGCCGTTAATTTGGGCACGGGAAAAGGCCACTCCGTGCGTGAGGTCATTGCTGCCGTGGAGCGAACGAGTGGCTGTTATGTTCCCGTTCGGGAGGCGGAACGCCGTGCCGGCGATCCTCCATCTCTCGTGGCAGATGGCAGGAAAGCCAAGGAACTTCTGGGATGGGAGCCGCGCCACTCTTCGTTGGATGAAATCGCTGAAACGGCCTGGCAATGGCACGCCAGTCGATCTCACGTTCCTGCAGCTCGAGTAAATCTGGAGGCTCACGGAGGTACAGGTTCGCGTGCAGCAGCAGACTGACTACCAACAAGTTGGCGTGTTCTCCGGCTGGAATCCGCGGCGGCAATCGCCGGTGCCGGCGAACTTGCACTCCAGTCTTCGCCACGGGGGCC
>QHZD01000036.1 GCA_003225315.1 Acidobacteriota bacterium | reverse complement strand
GTTCTCAAGCGTCGCTGAAAGCGTGCCACCGAAGAGAGCATTTCCCTTTTCTTCCACGTGCTGTGCAATGAATTGGCCCAATTGATCGATTACCGTCAGAGTGTTCGAATAGCACTCCCGCTGTGTCTCTCCCCACGTAAATAGCCCATGTCCACCCAAAACAACTCCGTCACAACCCGGACTGGCACTAACCGCTTCGTGCAGCATCATAGCGAGTTCGAATCCCGGCCGTTGCCAGGGCAGCCAGATCAAGCGGTGCTCAAACCGCCGATTAAATTCCTCCATTTTCGCGCGCCCGTTTGCCGCCGCGGCCAGCGCAATTCCCCAGTCTGGGTGCAGATGGTCGACATGGGCAAACGGAAGAAAGCCGTGCAAAGGCGTATCAATCGAAGCTGCGACCGTATTATTACCGAACGCGCATAGCGGGTACATCTCCACCATCTCGTCTTCGAATTCCACGCCGCGATAGCGCTTCTTCGCAGCATGCAGTTTATCGAGATATAAGGTCGCGAAACCTTTCCTTTGAATGCTTCCAATATCTCCGCCGCTCCCCTTAATCCATAAGACGGTTGCTTTCCTCCCATCGAGCGGGTCCGTCTCCTCGATTTTGGAGCTAGTGTTCCCCCCTCCGAAATTCGTAATTCGCAAGTCCGAACCCAAAAGATTTGACCGATACCGCAACAATTCGGCGGCGTCCAAGCCCTTCGCAATCTGATCATCCCAGCGATCTTCCAGGTATCGTAGTTTCTCTTTGGATTTCATGGGAAAAACCATCGTCGGCTTCCATGCGAGCAAGTTGCCCGATTAATTCGACCACCAGGAGCGGTCTCGACGATACGCTCCAGGAAGAAAGACTGCAATAGGTTAATTCTTTCAATAGAGGAATCACACAAGGCTTGACGATGTCCGCTTTCGCAGAGGCTGTGGTATCAGGCGGACCGGATTCTCCTGCGCCTTGTGCCACTTCGCCAGCCACGCTCAGCTTGCCGCCCGCGCTCTTTTTGACATGGACGTCGCCGTGACCAGCTTGTGGGCAATGTAGTTGTAAGGCGGCACGGTTTGCCCGTTTAGGATTCCCAGTCCCAATTGAATCAACCGCGGACCATAGCTTCCCGCTTCATGTGATACGGAAGCAATGTAGGGTGTGCCGGGAGTCTTCATCTCTTCGAGCGCCTCATTGATGCAATCCTGGCCCACAATGGCAACGTCCTTTTCTCTCTTCATTTCTCGCACCGCCTGCAGCGCTCCAAGCCCGCTGGTGTCGGTGGCTGCTGCGATCAACAACCCTCGTTCTTTCGAATGCTTACGAAGGAAGTCTTGCACTTGTCGGCAGCTTTTCTCGCGCAAGCCTTCTCCGTCCATCAAGACGTAAGCGTCCTGCCTTATCCCGGGAAGCCGCGAGCGCACACCCGCGAATGCGCCGGTGATCCGGCTTTGCACCAGCGGTCCCGCTTCCTCGATCCCCAGTCCAAGTACTCGGCTCACCTCCCCGCCCCAGCGGCTCTTGGCAAAATGGGCCAAATACTGACCGGCCTCAAATCCGACTCGGTAATTATCTACGCCAAAGTAAGTGGCGTGTGGATGGGGAATGTCTACAGCGATCAATGGAATCCCTGCCGCACTGATTTTGTCGGCGATGGCCGGCGCGATTCTTTGATCGATCTGAAATTCTATAACCAGGTCAACCTGCTGTTGGACAAATTCCTCGGCATTTCGCACTGCTGTCTGCGCATCATAATGGTTGTCCAGAACTAACAAATCTACTCCTGCCGAATTCGCCGCTGCTTGCAGGCTTTCTCTCACTCCTTCCGAGAAAGGCATCTCGGATGATTCACCTCCGAAGCCAAACCGGACTTTCCTCGGCCTGGACACGACTCGATATAGCCCATTCTCGGAGTGCGCCAGATAGCCGCGATGAACAAGCGTCTTTAGAATGCGATAGACGGTCGTCTTGGAAATGTTTGTTCGTTGATAGATTTCTTCGAGCGTCCTCGGAGTATTATCCTTCTGCATCAGTTCCAGAACGTCGAGCGCCTTGGACAAGACGGGAATCACGTACAATCGGCTGCGGAACGCATTGGTCATATTGTTTCGCCTTAACGCGAGCTGTTCTCTGGAAGTATACCCTAGGGGCAGATTTCAATACGGACATTCGTTTTGTATTGACAGGCCTTCATTCAGGCTCTACAGTCCCGAGTCGCCGTGCCTCCGTCTTCGATGCTTGGTTTTCTGGGAAGGCACGGATCTACTCCGCTGGACTCAAGAACAGAGAGGGCCGTTTGCTCGCACCAAATCCCCCCTTGGGCGTGTTCTTACACTGGCTTGGTGGCTTAGCGTCCGCAAGCTTTTACGTTCCTTACCGTCAGGTAAAAGCCTGGTCTTGGGAAACTTATTGGTTAGTCGGTGGTTTCTTCAGCTGGATAATTGCGCCTTGGTTCTTGGCATTCGTGATGACGCGCAGTGTGGCTCAAGTCCTTCATGAGACACCAGCCAGCAGCCTCTTCTGGACTTACGCATTCGGGGCTCTTTGGGGCCTGGGCGGCCTCACGTTCGGTCTCACCATGCGTTATCTCGGCATGTCTCTCGGAATGGCGGTCGCGCTCGGTTACACCGCCGTTTTCGGGACCTTGATACCACCCATTTTTCGCGGCGAGTTCAGGTCCGAGGTATTAGGTACCTCCTCGGGGCGGATCATACTGGTGGGCGTCGTCGTCTGTCTCCTCGGCATCATTTTTGCTGGAGCGGCAGGGATGTCAAAGGAAAAGGAGATGTCCGCAGAGCAGAAGCGTGCCTCCATCAAGGAGTTTGATTTGAGACGCGGCCTCTTGGTCGCAACCTTCTCCGGAATCATGAGTGCCTGCTTCGCTTACGGCCTTGCGGCAGGCGATCCCATCAAAGCTCTTTCTGTGAAGTACGGCACCTCGCCAATTTGGCAGGGGCTTCCGGCACTAATCGTCGTACTACTCGGCGGATTCACCACAAACTTTACTTGGTGTCTGATCCTCAATGTCAGAAACCGCACTGGTTATCAGTATTTCTCCTCTAAAATCCGCGAGGGCGGGCCCGATCGAAGGAACGAGCCCATCCTCGAATCGGTCACGGATGCTCCCGGTGAGGAAATGGCAGTAGCCGCCGCGATTTCTGCCGACAAAACCACGCTAGCGAGAGCGCCGATGCTCCCGAACTACTTCTTTTCAGCTCTGGCGGGAACAACCTGGTACTTTCAGTTCTTCTTCTACACGATGGGTGAGACTCAGATGGGCCGTTTCAAGTTTTCTAGCTGGACTCTGCATATGGCCAGCATCATTATTTTCAGCACTTTGTGGGGAATTGCCCTTAAAGAATGGAAAGGCGCTGGCACGCGCACGAAATTACTCGTTGCCCTGAGTCTCTTGGTGCTGGTGGGCTCCACGATGATTGTGGGGTATGGCAATTACATGGGCAAAGCCGCTACGGCAACGCAATCAGCATCTTCAGACTGAACTAGGTCCCCATGAAACTCCGTGTCGCGACAAGAAATCCGGGGCACCGTGCGTAGCACACCACGTTCATTGGCCTCTCCGCGGGTCATTAATATCCACGACCTCCGCCGCCTGGCGCATGGCCGCCTCCCTAAAGTTGTCTTCGACTATCTTGATGGCGGCGCCGAGAGCGAAGTCACTTTGCGCGAAAACTGCCGGGTGTTCGATGACGTCACTTTTCGCCCTCGGCAAGCAGTTGCGATTCTCGAATGCGACCTCCGCACTCGGGTTCTCTCCGCCGATTTAGCCTTCCCCGCGATTCTAGCTCCCATTGGTTACAGTAGATTGATGCATCCGGGCGGAGAAGTCGCCGCGGCGACCGCAGCGGAGGAGGCTGGCCTTGCCTATACTCTATCCACGATTTCTGGTTACAAACTGGAAGATGTCCGCGGCGCTTCAAGAGGACCCGTCTGGTATCAACTCTATCTCGTAGGGGGACGCGAGGTTGCCGAAGGGGCCATTGATCGCGCTCGTCGCGCTGGATTCTCGGCGCTGGTCGTGACTATCGACACTCCTGTGGCGGGAATGCGCGAACGTGATCCCCGCAACGGAATGAAGGAGCTCTTGGGCAGTTCAATATTCTCCAAGGTTCCTTTCCTGCCACAGATGTTTACACACCCTCGATGGCTCGTGTCGTTTCTTCTCGATGGCGGAGTTCCAAAACTAGAGAACATCGTTATTCCGGGTAAAGGACCAATGTCCCTCATCGACGTCACGGCTGCTCTTGCCCGGGCTGTCGTCACCTGGGAAGACGTTCGCTGGCTCAAGCGCATCTGGACCGGTCCGATTGTCGTCAAAGGGGTGCTTACGGCCGACGATGCCAAACGTGCCATCGACGAAGGGGCAGCCGCGATTGTTGTCTCCAATCACGGCGGGCGTCAACTGGACGGTGCTCCAGCCACCTTGAGGGTGCTCCCAGAGGTGGTTGCCGCTGTCAACGGCCAAGCCGAAGTCCTTATGGATGGCGGGGTTCGCAGAGGCAGCGATATCGTGAAAGCGATTTGTCTTGGCGCACGAGCCGTTCTCCTCGGCCGTGCTTATGCTTTCGGCCTCGCCGCTGCCGGTAGGCTGGGTGTCACGCGCGCACTCGAGATTTTGCGTGATGATGTGGAACGTACTCTGCGCCTCCTTGGCTGTCCGTCCGTCTCCGCGCTGAATTCCTCCTACATAAATACTCCTAAGGATTGGTGAGTGCGACTCCAGTTAAAATTCTTATCTAGACTGCGTCGACCGATGCATCCAATACCGTATGATCTTCGCGCCGTCATTCTCGACTATGGCATGGTTCTATGCCGCAAGCCTTCGGTAGGAGAGATTGATCGAATCGTTCAACTTTTCGAGGTTGATCACACCACCTTTTGGCAGCTCTACGAACAGCACCGCGGCGCTTACGACAAGAACGACATTAGTGGCAAGGAATACTGGGGCCGTTTTGCCCGTGACACCAAGACTCATCTCGATGACGATGCGCTCGAACAGTTGCTGCGGTGGGACATCGAGATATGGAGCAATCTTGAAGAACCTTTGCTCTCCTGGACACGGTCGCTGCGAGTAGCCGGTTTTCAGACGGCTCTACTCTCCAACTTGCATCTGAGGTTTTCCGCTCATATCCGCTCGAGTTCAGAATGGTTGCAGTTGTTTGATCACCTGATCTTTTCCTCGGAAGTACGTCTCATCAAGCCCGATCCCGCAATTTTTCTTAAGTGCCTGCAGGCTCTGCGCGTGAAGCCAGAGCAAAGTCTTTTCATCGACGATCACGATGCGAATGTCGAGGCAGCAATCTCATTGGGAATCTGCGCAATGAAGTACGAATCTGTGCCTCGGCTCGCCTCAAATCTAATAGCGATGCAATTCCCGGTAATACCCCTGTAACTCTGGCGAATGGAGCCCATACTGCATGCAATTCCTATTACATCTAGCAGAGCGTACTTCGCAACCCATTGATTATATGCGACACTCACTGTAGCATTGCATGCAATGTTGGCTACAGTTGCCTCAAACTCGGACAAGCAGACCGAACGCCTAGTCCTAGCCTTGCGAAAGCGGATCTTGAACGGTGAGTTCTCGCCCGGCGAGCGGCTTACCGAATTAGGACTTGTTTCACTGCTTCAGGCCTCTCGCACGCCCATTCGGCTCGCACTCGAACGGTTGGCAAATGAGGGCTTGCTTGATGTGATTCCGTCCGGGGGATTCCGCCTGCGTTCGTTCGGCCTGGCTGACATTCGGGACGCAATTGAAATTCGCGGCGTTTTGGAAGGCACTGCCGTCAGGTTCGCAGCTGAACGGCTTGAATCGGCCGAGGAGCTAGCGCAGGTCAAGAGACTCACCTTGGAAGCGACTATGGAAATTCCGATCACCCTTGAAGGATTCGCGCGGTATTTAGAGACGAATAAGAGATTTCACCGGGAATTGTGGCGGCTTGCGAAGAGTGCATCTCTCTTTCGGGAGCTAGAACATGCTTGCAAGATCCCGTTCGCAGCGCCTGAAGCTTTAGTGTTCGGAGTTGCGGACCTCGAACAGAGCACGGCCTTTATTGCAGCCGAGCAACATCGCGCGATTGTGGAGGCTATTGAGAATCGCGAAGGTGCGCGAGCGGAAGCGCTCGCGCGCGAGCATTCAAGGATTTCGAGGCGTAATCTCGAATTCGCCTTGCGGAGCAAGGAGTTGAGCAACCGCTTGCCGGGATTGACGCTAATTAGCAATCAGTGACAGATAAGGAGCCAGCTTGAAAACCAGCTTCCTATTGGCAGTAAGCGCACTCATGGTTGCTGCACCAGCCGCAGCCCAGACATCTCAGTGGCAATTGGATCCGGCCCATTCATCCGCACAGTTTGCCGTTAGACACATGGGAATCTCGAATGTTCGCGGTACGTTCACAAAGTTAAGCGGTACTGCCCGATATGACCCGGCAGACTTCAAGAACGACTCCGTCGAGGTGACGATCGAAGTTGCTTCCGTGGATTCCCGAGTCGAGATGCGCGATAACGACTTGCGCAGCGATCACTTCTTTGATGTTCAGAAGTACCCGACCATCACGTTTCGATCGACGAAAGTTGAGTCGGCGGGGGCTGACAAGTTGAAGATCACTGGTGACCTGACGATCCGCGGTATTACAAAGCCTGTGACCCTCGATGTCGACGGCCCCTCGAAGCCTGTCAAAGATGGGCAAGGCCGGCTACACATGGGTGTGTCCGCTATGGCAACCGTGAACCGGACCGATTTCGGTATGACCGGCTATCAGGGCATCGCCGGTAATGAAGTCACGTTAACCATTGATGCGGAACTTGTGCAGACGCCCACCAATTCGAAATAGCGGAGCTAGGGCCGTGTGGAGGCATCCTCAGCAGTGGGTTTCATGCCCTGGGCAATCGCTCCGACGATTTCTGCGATCGAAGACCTTCTAACCACAAAGGACGGAGGACATGACACAAAATTTCCCGGACGTGCATAAGGACCTTCGAATGCCATGTGACGAAAACAGATTGCTCCTCGATCGTCGCAAGTTTCTCAGTAAGGGCTCAATGGCCCTAGCCGCCATCGCGAGTAGTTCGTTAGGTAGCGCCAGTGGCCTTGCTGGGGGGCTGCCGGCAACCGCAGAGACTGTCGAGGTGAAGACCGCCTACGGACGGCTGCGTGGTACGCGTAAGGGAGACCTGATTACGTTCAAAGGCGTTCCGTACGCTGGTTCCGTCTCGGGAGAGAATCGTTTCAAAGCCCCGCCGCCACTTGTCCCCTGGACTGGAGTTCGTGACGCGTTAACTCCTGGCCCACCGTCATTCCAGCCGAATCGGCCATCCTTCGGAGTCGACGAACCAGTTCCCTCCGAGAATTGCCTTGTACTTAACATTTGGACGCCCGCCGCTGATCAGCGTCGGCGCCCTGTCATGTTCTATAACCACGGCGGTGGCTTTGTCGTGGGGTCGGGGAGCACCTGGTACCAGGATGGCAGCAACATCGCCCGGCAATACGATGTTGTCGTCGTGGCAAGTAACCACCGTCTGGGACTCTTGGGATATCTATTCCTAGCTGACCTTGCGGGCGAAGAATATGCCACTTCCGGCAATCAAGGAATACTGGACATCGCTGCGGCGCTTAAGTGGGTACGCGAGAATATCGAGGCGTTTGGCGGTGATCCGCATAATGTAATGGTCTTTGGCGAATCTGGGGGTGGTGCAAAAACTTCTTGCATCTACGCGCTACCGCTGGCAAGAGATTATTTCAACAAGGCCTCGATTGAGAGTGGGCCTGGCGTTCGCATGACGCCTCGTGACATGGCCACAGAAACCGCCAAGATGGTTCTGAGTGAACTCGGCTTGTCAGACAAGGAAGTTCCCAAGCTCAAAGAGGTTCCCGCCGAAAAACTGGTGGAAGTTCAAGCCGCAGTGGCGAAGAAG
Source organism: Acidobacteriota bacterium (assembly GCA_003225315.1). Classification (GTDB taxonomy): domain Bacteria; phylum Acidobacteriota; class Terriglobia; order Acidiferrales; family UBA7541; genus Acidiferrum. Next base: position 46,920 of record QHZD01000036.1, on the reverse strand, counting down.
GCCCCCGGAAATCTGACGCTCAGCGGCGGAAGAAAGGGTATGGTAGTCTCGCGCCCCGGTGGATTTGGTCCGGTGGTGGATGGAACCTACCTCCCGAATCATCCTTTTGACCCTAGCGCGCCGGCAATTTCTACAGATAAACCACTCATGGTCGGAACTAACAGAGACGAAATGGCCTTCTTTTTCTTTGAACGCAAGGCAACCGACATATTTTCACTGACCGATGATGGGTTGAAATCGCGCCTAGACAAAGAATTCGGTGCGAATACGGAGAAAATTCTATCAACTTATCGCAAGAGCCGGCCCGGCGCTTCGCCGGCGGATCTCTACATTGCGATTACAACCGCACGGGCCATGTGGCTCGGCTCTATTGAAATTGCCGAGAAGAAATTCGAACAGAAATCGGCTCCTGTGTATATGTACATGTTCACCCACGAATCGAATCTAATTGTTCCCGATACGAACCATCGGCTTGGCGCCGCTCACGCAACTGAGATTTGGTACAAGTTTAACAACGTCGATGTAGAGGGGCCGAAAGATCCCACGCGCCCGTCGCTTATCGGGACGGACCCGGATCGCAAAAAAACCGCGTTGAACATGAGCGAAATGTGGGCCACGTTCGCTAGGACCGGTCACCCGGGCGCCAAGGGGCAACCCTCTTGGCCGGCCTACACCATGCAAAAACGCGCCACGATGATGATCGATGCGCAATGCAAAGTTGAAGAGGATCCCTTCGGGCAAGAACGGGCATTGTGGGACGGTCTGACCTCATAGCAGAAGGTCCATGTCTTACACCGGCTTTCTCCGTTCGCGGAGATATAACAAAGAAAGCATTGCGCAAGAGACCGTAAGGGGCTTGAAAATCTTTTGTGCAGAATGACGGTGCACGGACAAATCACCTTATGAAAACCAAACTACTGCTGTTCACTTTTCTCACCGTGACGTTGAATTACGCGACCAGCGCATTGGCTCAGCTCCCTCCCGAAGCTCGGGCGGGACTTTGGAAGGCGCAATGGATCACTTCGCCGAGCGCGCCCCAACGGGATATTGTCGTTTTGCATTTCAGAAAAGTGATCGAGATTCCGCGGACTCCGGAGCATTTTGTCGTCCACGTCAGCGCCGACAGCCAATTCATTCTCTGCGTGAACCAGCGCGAGGTAGGGCGCGGTCCTGCACGAAGCGATCTTGCACACTGGAAGTATGAAACATACGACCTGTCGCCATTTCTGCGCCCGGGTCGTAATGAGATCGCTGCGACAGTATGGAGCTTAGGCGTTTCAACCGGGGCTCAGGTCAGCGATCGAACTGCATTTGTGCTCCGGGGTGATTCATCGGAGGAAAGTGTCGCTGACACTGATACTAGTTGGGAAGTCGAAGAGGATAAGGGCGTTCAAACTCTGCCAACCCCGCCGGACGTTCGGCGGTTCTACTACGTAGCGGAGCCGGCGGAGCGCATAGATGGCGCATTATTCGATTGGTCCTGGAACGACACAGCTTCGCGCGGCAAATGGGAGAAGGCTGCTCCGATTGGAAATGCCTCCGAGCGAGGAGCGATGCTCCAGAACAACAACTGGCAATTGATGCCGAATTCGCTGCCCGCCATGCAAATGGAACTTACACCAGTTGGACGCGTGGTACGCGCCTCTGGAGTTGAGCCTTCGGCGAACTTCCCGGGCGCCGGATTCGAAATTCCGGCCCACGCCACTGTCAGCCTACTGCTGGATCAGTCCCATTTGACTACCGCGTACCCGGAGCTGACGGTGAGCGGAGGCGCCAAGAGTACGATTCGTCTCACCTACGCAGAAGCGCTCGTTGACAGCCAGGGAGTGAAGGGCAATCGCAATGAAATCGCGGGCAAACACATCATGGGCATCTTCGATGAATTTCTGCCGGACGGCTCCGAAAAGCGCCCGTTTGTGCCCCTGGCTTGGCGCACCTGGCGCTATCTGCAGCTCGACGTCAACACCGCTGACCAGCCGCTGCGCATTGAAAACCTCCGCTCCTGGTTCACGGCCTTCCCATTTGAAGAGCGTGCCCGCTTCCAATCGGATGACCCGGTTCTAAGTCAGATTTGGCAAATCGGCTGGCGGACTGCTCGGCTCGACGCGCATGACACCTATATGGATACGCCCTATTGGGAGCGAATGCAGTATATCGGCGACACGCGTATCCAGGCTTTGATCTCATATAGCGTTGCCGGTGACGATCGGCTTGCTCGCCAAGCAATTCAAGCTTTTGATGATTCCCGAATCTCGGAAGGCATCACGCGCAGTCGCTATCCGTCATCGGTTACGCAGATCATTCCCACGTTCTCGTTGTTGTGGATCGGAATGGTGCATGACTTCTGGCGATATCGCGGAGACGAGGGATTTGTTAAGGCACAAATTCCCGGCACAAGGAGCGTGCTGGACTGGTTCCTCGACAGGCAGAGACCAGACGGACTCGTCGGACACTTGGACTGGTGGCCCTTCGTCGATTGGGGAAAAGACTTCGCCTTCGGTATGCCGCCCGAAGATGCAGGCGGCGGTTCTTCTCCCATCACGCTTCAATATATTGAGGCGCTTCGTTACGGCGCGGAGATGGAATCAACCTTCGGAGATTCGAGTCGCGCGCAACGCTATCGGGAAGCCGAAAGTCGCGCGGTAAATGCGATCCGCAAATTGTGCTGGAACAATACCTATGGCTTGATCGCCGATACCCCAGCACAGAAACATTACAGCCAGCATTCGAATATTCTCGGTGTATGGCTCGACGTGATTCCGCGTGAACAACAGGAGGATGTTCTCACCAAGATCCTCTCGGTAAGCGACCCAGGTTTTACTTCAACCGGACCCGTTCCGGAGATGACGAAGGCCACCTACTACTTTCGATTCTATCTGGCCCGCGCGCTCGAGCACGCAGGAATGGGAGATCAATATCTGAGTCTGCTTAAGCCGTGGCGGGACATGGTTGCTTTAGGACTTACCACATGGGCTGAGCAACCCGAGCCAACAAGGTCAGATTCCCATGCCTGGAGTGCTCATCCTAATTTTGACTTTCTCACTATCGTCGCCGGAATTCGGCCGAAAGCGCCTGGATTCTCAAGCGTCAGTATCCAACCTCATCTGGGCCTTTTACGCAACGTGGTCTCCGCCGTTCCAACCCCTAAGGGGATGGTCGAGGTGAATTACATTTCCAAGAGCTCAGGAGTGAGCGCTGAAATTAATCTTCCCCCGAATGTGCCGGGGGAATTGGTCTGGAAGGGAAAGACTCTTAACCTGCATCCTGGTCATCAACAATTCCTTTTGCCCTGAGACCAGCCGTCCCTGTAGCGTTCACCAACTCAAGGAGCCCAAACAAATTGACTTTCTCCCTGCCAGAAGGGAAATTCCAGGCCTATATTTTCGACTGCGACGGCACCATTGCAGATTCTATGCCCTTACACTATATCGCTTGGAGAAACGCCCTAGCACCATGGAATTGTGATTTTACGGAAAGCCTCTTTTACGAGTGGGCAGGATTCTCGGTCACCGAAATAGTAAGAATGCTGAACGAAAAACACGGTCTGAAAATGCCGGTTGAAGACGTGGTGCAAGGAAAGAAGAGATCTATTTCCAGTCCCTTCCGGACCTGAAGGCTGTGCCGGAAGTGCTGGAGCACATCAATACTAATTATGGCCTCATTCCTTTTGCTGTGGTCTCCGGAAGCACGCGGGACTCGGTGACAGCCTCACTAAGATCATTGGGACTGGCCGAGAAATTTGAGATTTTGATTTGTGCCGGAGACTACAAAAAAGGAAAGCCCGATCCCGAGCCCTTTCTACTCGCGGCTGCACGACTAGGAGTTAAACCCCAGTCTTGCTTAGTCTTCGAGGACGGCGAGATGGGAATTGCGGCGGCAAGGGCGGCGGGCATGGCCTCGGTGAAGGTTCCTCCGCCCTGGGAGAGGCGTTCCGCGGATCAAACAACTGCTGATTCTTCGCAATGACGCGCACGTGATCGCAGTTTTAGCAAACGAGGCTCAAAAAAACTCAGGCGGCGCTTTCAAAAGCCGCGCTGGCGGCATCAAGACCATTGTTCAGCATCAGGCTCCGTGCGCATTGAAGCCGGAGTTGTTTCTGATACTGAAGCGGACTTATCGAAGTGGGCATTCGGAAATGATGATGCAGGGTGGATACGCCCATGCCGGCAAGCTGTGCGAGTTCTTCCACGAGCAAAGGCTTGGCGTAGTTCGCCGTGACCCATGCAATCGCTTTTGCCGTCCGGTGGCTTTGATCTCCGAGTGTTGCTACTGCGCGCAGGCGGGCTCGCTCCGGTCCCCGCAGAATCCGGAAATCGTGTCCCCCATCCATCACCGAGAGTCTCATACCGCCGGCCCCGACGGCGCCTGCCTCGCGAGCAGGAGCGAGCGTGATTACCCCTGCTGAATTCGCAAGCCGTAGAGCAGTCGGACCCACCATTTGCACGGTAGCCCAAGTCGCCCATCTAACGACCTCGCCGCGAAAGCTAAGTGATTGTGGCACCGCGCCTTAGCTTAGGATAGACCTCGTTCGCAACGAGGAGGCCGGGGGTTCGAATCCCCTCTCGTCCACCAAATTCCACTCACAACCCGCGCGCTCCTGAGGCGCAAGAGCGGTCCGGTGCTACGGACAGGCCGACGGTTCCGAATCCCTTCTCGTCCACCATTATTCCTTGACTTACGCCCCCTTTTGTAACCACCTGTCTAATTCGCTTATAATTTGAACCTCGCCGTGAACGCCACCAATTCACACAGCGCTTGTCTTGGGGTCGCATGGGCCCACCCTCTCGTTCGCGATTGGTTCATCGGCCGGTTCGGCACGCCCACGGAACCGCAAGAGCAAGGTTGGCCGCATATTCTTGCTGGCAGGACTACGCTTATCTCTGCCCCCACGGGTTCCGGGAAAACTCTGGCAGCATTCCTGGCTTGCATCGATGGCTTGGTGCGCAAAGCGCTGAACGGCGAGCTAGTGGATCGCATGGAAGTTCTGTACGTTTCTCCCCTGAAGGCTCTCGGCAACGACATTCGCACCAACTTGGAGATTCCCCTTGGTGAAATCAGGGCGCTGGCTGGAAATCGCGGGATACTCATGCCGGAAATTCGCACGGCAGTACGCACCGGCGATACCCCGGCTCACGAGCGTCGCGCCATGCTGGCTCGCCCCCCGCATATTCTGGTCACTACGCCCGAATCTCTCTACATCCTGCTGACTGCCGAGAAGAGCCGCGAAATCCTACGCGACGTTAAGACGGTTATCGTCGACGAAATCCACGCCGTTGCCGACGACAAGCGCGGCGCGCACCTGGCGCTTTCCCTGGAGCGTTTGGAATTTCTGACCGGCAGCCGCCCTGTGCGCATCGGTCTTTCCGCTACTCAGAAACCCATCGAAGTTGTGGCGCGCTTCTTGTCTGGCGCCGATCGTCCCGATCCGCAGATCGTGCAGATAGGTCTCCGGCGAGAGATGGACCTGGCCATCGAGGTGCCTCGCAGCGAGCTCGGACCCATTACTACAAACGAGATGTGGGACGAAATCTACAACCGCATCGCGGAACTGGCAACGCAGCATCGCTCCACGCTGGTCTTTGTGAACACGCGTCGCCTGGCGGAACGCGTGGCGCTTCATTTGGGAGAGCGTCTGGGAAAAGAGGCCGTAGGCACGCACCACGGAAGCCTGTCGCGCGGGCTGCGGCTGGCGGCGGAAAAGAGACTGAAGGCGGGGAAAGTGTGCGCCCTGGTTGCCACTGCGTCCCTTGAACTAGGGATCGACATTGGCTCGATTGACCTCGTCTGCCAGATTGGCTCTCCACGGTCCATAAGTGTTGCGCTGCAGCGCATCGGACGGGCTGGCCACTGGCGCGGCGCCGTTCCCAAGGGCCGCATCTTCGCCACGACTCGCGACGAATTGCTCGAAAGCGCAGCACTCGTCAGAGCGATTCGCCAGGGTGAGTTGGATCATATCGAGATTCCCGATGCGCCGATGGACATATTGGCCCAGCAGGTTGTAGCCATGTGCGCCGCTGAGGACTGGGGCGAGGATCACCTCTTTCAAATCGTTCGCCGCGCTTATCCCTATAAAAACCTGGCGCGCGCCGCTTTCGACGCTATCGTCGAAATGCTTTCCGAGGGCATCGCCGGTAGCCGGGGGCGTTACGCCGCCTACTTGCACCGAGACCGCGTGAATGGGCGTGTCCGCGGACGCAGAGGCAGCCGGCTGACCGCCATCACCAGCGGTGGCGCAATCCCGGACAATGCGCTCTACGCTGTTCTTGCTCAACCGGAAGGCGCTTTGGTTGGCACCGTCGACGAAGACTTTGCAGTGGAAAGCCTCGCGGGCGATATCATCCTGCTCGGCAACTCCTCCTGGCGGATCAGGCGCGTGGAGTCCGGCCGTATCTTGGTCGAAGACGCGCAGGGCGCTCCGCCCAATGTTCCGTTCTGGCGCGGCGAGGCGCCGGGGCGCACGTCCGAGCTCTCCGCACACCTTGCTGAGTTGCGCGAAAGAATCAGCTCGCTCACGTCGGCTGCCATGCCGGGAGACACGCCACAGCAGTCGGCGGAGGTTTCCGCGGCGGTGAAATGGCTCAAGAGCGAATGTGGACTTGACGATGCTGGGGCCAAGCAAGCGGTCGAATATGTTGTGGCTGGGCGCGCCGTTCTGAGCGCCGTGCCCACGCAGACCACCGTGATCGCTGAACGTTTCTTCGATGAAAGCGGCGGCATGCAGCTCATCATTCATGCCCCGTTCGGCGCTCGAATCAACAAGGCTTGGGGACTGGCGCTGCGAAAGCGCTTCTGTCGTTCGTTTAATTTCGAACTGCAGGCCGCCGCCACTGACAATGGGCTGAATATTTCGCTGACCGAGCAGCACAGTTTCCCTCTGGCTGACGTTTTTCATTTTCTCCGTCCAGCATCGTCACGGGAAGTCCTGGAGCAGGCGGCGCTCGCGTCTCCATTATTCACATCGCGCTGGCGTTGGGACGCGGGACGCGCGCTGGCTTTGGTGCGTTTTCGAAACGGGAGAAAAGTTCCGCCGCCCATTCAACGTATGCGCTCGGATGATTTGCTCGCGGCGGTTTTTCCGGAAGCGCAAGCCTGCCAGGAGAATATTTCGGGCCCCATTACCATCCCGGACCATCCGTTGATCCGGGAGGTGATGAAAGACGTTCTGACCGAAGCGATGGACTTTGACGGTTTTCAGAGAGTGTTGGGCGATATTGTCGAAGGCCGAATTCGCTGCCTTGCCGTGGACACGCCCGTGCCCTCAGCGTTTTCACACGAGATTCTCAACGCCAATCCGTACGCCTATCTCGACGATGCTCCACTCGAAGAGCGTCGCGCCCGCGCCGTGGAAATGCGCCGCGCCCTCCCCGATGCAGTCTTGTCTGAAGTTGGCCGTCTGGACCCTGCGGCAATCGCCGAGGTCTGTGACGAAGCCTGGCCTGATGTTCGGGATGCGGAGGAACTGCACGATGCCCTGCTAACTCTGGTCGCGCTGCCTGAGCCGACAGATTCGGGGCGGTCAGAAAATGGTCACTTGCGCCGGAAGCTGCAGGAGTCCTTCCCGGCGTGGGCCGAATTTCATGTGCAGATTGCCTCCGCGCGTCGCGCCACACTCGCTCACGTGGGTGAATTGAAGTATTGGGTGAGCGCGGAACGGGCCAGGGATTTCGCGTTGATTTTCCCTGACGCGCGCTTTGCGTCTCCCCTGCCGGAGATCGGTTCGAACACCGCTTCCCGCGAAGATGCCCTGTTGGCTCTGGCCGCAGGTTGGATGGCGCACTGCGGTCCGGTGACGGCCGGCGAGTTAGGCGAGACTCTGCAAGTTCCCGCCGCTGATATCGAGAAAACTTTTTTAAGAATGGAGGCGAGCGGGGCTGTTCTACGGGGTCGCTTCGCGCAACCTGACAACAGTGAAACCGAATGGTGCGATAGGCGGCTCTTGGCGCGTATCCATCGACTGACACTAGGCTCGCTGCGAAAACAGATTGAACCTGTGACCCCGGCGGAGTTCATGCGGTGGCTTTTGCGCTGGCAGCATGTAGCTCCGGGCACGCAACTTCTAGGCGAACGCGGAACGCTGGAGGCGCTGCAGCAGCTCCAAGGTTTCGAAGCGCCCGCGAATGCCTGGGAGCGAAGCCTCCTGGCGCGCCGCATCAGTGCATATGACCCAAAGACGCTCGACCAGCTTAGCCTCACGGGCGCTGTCGGCTGGGGCAGGCTCTCTCCTCATCCGGCGATCCTCGATCTAGCGGTTCCAGGCAAACGGCGCGTCGTGCCCACCAGCGTTGTACCCATCACATTCTTCGTGCGCGAAGATGCCGACTGGGTGACCCCGCGGCGCGAGGCAGGCGAGGAAGCAACCCGTGGCTTGAGTCCCGATGCGCAGGACGTCGCCCAGTTTCTGCACCGCCATGGCGCGTCGTTTTTCACAGATATCGTGCGCGGCACTGGCAAGCTAAAAACCGAAGTGGAAACCGCGCTTTGGGAGCTTGTCGCCGCAGGCCTCCTGACCGCGGATGGCTTCGACAATCTGCGCGCCCTCATCGATCCCAAGCGTCGCGCCGGACACGGAAGGGGCCGAAGCGCGCGTCCCCGGCATTGCGCGGGGCGTTGGTCGCTGCTGTATTCCGACGACGCCGTCGATCGCCCGCGTGCTGTGGAGGCTACCTGCTGGATGCTGTTGCGTCGTTATGGCCTGTTCTTCCGCGACGTGCTCGTGCGGGAGACCTTGCTTCCCTCTTGGCGTGAACTGCTGATCACTTTGCGGCGCCTGGAGGATCGCGGCGAAGTCCGCGGCGGAAGATTTGTCAGCGGCTTTCTTGGGGAACAATTCGCTCTGCCTGTGGCGGTGGAATCGCTCCGCGCGCTGCACGACCTTCCGCCCTCGGGCGAAACCATCACAGTTTCTGCCGCCGACCCGCTTAACCTGGTGGGCATTCTGGTTCCAGGCGAGCGCGTGTCGGCCACTTCCGGAAGATTTGTCGCTTTTCGCGACGGCGTTGCCTTGCCGCCGGAGGAAAGGCCAGGAATCCTCTCGATGGCCGCGGCACGCTGAGCCCCTTTGTGTATCTCATCGGTTACCCCCGGAAACATCCAAATCACACTCCTGAAACATGGCCGTAACGTAGCTCGTTCGAAACTTCAAGCATGCCAACGACCGCTGTCCTGGTGCACGACTGCGGAAATCCACTGGCCGCCACCGGCCACTTCCATGTGCGGATGGCGCAAACACTCGAAGACGTCATCGAATGCCAGCGTCTGCGCTATTTGGTTTTCAATTGCGAGCTTGGGGAAGGGCTCGACGGCTCTTCCCTATGGGGCCTCGACCGCGACCGCTTCGATTTTGTCTGCGACCACTTGACCTACCGCATGCAAACCGGGTATCGCGCCAAGGGCAACCTGGGCTACTACGGCGAGCAATTCTTCGATTTCAGCCCTTTCGAACCGATGCGCAGCGAAGTCCTGGAGCTGGGAAGGGCCTGCGTCCATGAGCAGTATCGCAACACCAGCGTTCTGCACATGCTTTGGAAAGGAATCGTAAGGTACGCGCGGAGTTGCGGGGCCCGCTACCTGATTGGGTGCAGTTCCCTGTCGTCTCAGGATGAAAATGAGGGAATCGCGCTCTACGAGTCGTTGCGGGAAAAATATTTCGTGGCGCCATCGCTGAGAACCCTTCCAGTCGAAGGCCGCCGCTGCAAGCCAAGCGGAGCCCAGGCGCAGCCTCCGCGTCCGCCGCGGCTGTTCCAAGCCTATCTGGATATTTCCGCGCGAGTTTGCGGGCCACTTGCGATTGACCGGGAATTCAAGACCATCGACTTCTTGACGTTAGTGGATCTCCAAGCGCTGCCGGATCGCGTGCGCAAGCGATTCTTCTAGCCCAGCATTTCTTTGGCAACCGAGAGCGCTCGCTCCGGGGAAGCTCCCTCATTCAAGCGGCCGCGGGCAAAGTCGCGCGTTCCGCCGCCCTTCCCGCCAGCCTTTTCCAGGACTTGTTTGAGGAGGGAGTTCATGTCCTTTCCGGCGGAAGGATGCTGCGCAAAGAGCAAGTGGCCACCCTCAACTGTGCCCAAGAGCGCAATCGCCTTCTCGGATTTTGCGAATGCGGTCGCAAAAAAGCCCAGGTAATCCGCTGAAACACCCTCGAAGATTCGAGAGAAAACAAGAGAGCTATTGGCGCCGTGCGACACTGTCTGCAACGCAAGCGTAGCCTCGGCTTGCGCTAGTCGTTCTTGCAGAGCTCGGACCAGTTTGAAGTTGGCGTCGCGTTCCGCCACCACCCGCGAGGCCGCGGACACCGCGTCTTCGGGAGCGCTGCTCAGTTTTTCGGCGGTCTGCCGCAGCGACTCGAAATCATGCCGCGCGACGCGCTCCGCCCGGCCGCCGCACACAAATTCCACGCGCCAATCCTGGCGCACCTTAGTGCAGCGGCGTACCAATACGACGCCAATCTGGCCTGTGCTTTTCACGTGCGTTCCGCCGCACGGCTGCAAATCGGCGCCTTCGATTTCGATGGCACGCAGGATGCCTTCGCGGTCCACTTCTTTGCGAACGCCCTGCTGCGCCAGTTGGTCCGCAGTTCCGTAACGGACATTGACGGGGCGATCTTTAAAAATAATTCTATTCGCGGCGCGTTCGGCGCCTTCCAGGATTTCCTCGGTAGGTTCGGGGCCACGCAGGTCAATCGTGCACATTTCCGTGCCGAGATGGAAGGAAACCGTGGGCAAGCCGAAGCGCTCCTGAAACATGGCCGACAGCAGATGCTGCCCAGTGTGTTGTTGCATGTGATCGAAGCGCCGCGGCCAATGGATGCAGCCGTTTACGTCCGGACTCGATGGCTTGCGATCGACTACGTGCAGAATCTCGTCGCCTTCATCGCACACGTCGAGAACATTTGCATCGCCGATTTTACCCAAATCGTTCGGCTGTCCACCCGACGTAGGGTAGAACGCCGTGCGATCCAGCAGCAGCCCCCAGACCGTTCCTGTGATCCCCGCGCTCACATCCGGCGGCAGCACTTCGCAGTGTACGACCCGCGCGGTGAATTCTTTTTCAAAAGCGTCGTCGTAATAGAGCCTGCGGGTGGTCACTGTGTTTGCTCCCCGTTAGGATTCCCCTTTGTGGCCGCGACGTCATCCCCGCAAAGCCGGGACGTTGCCGTCGCTCAGACTTGCAGCGCGCGCTGCCAAGCCTCCGAATACTTGTACCCCGTGCCGGTGTTGAAAAGCACCACGCTGTCGCTGCGTTGGATCCACCCGGCCATGGCAAGTAAGCGGGCAGCGGCCACGGTCGCGGCTCCTTCTGGAGCCCCGAAAATTCCTTCCAGCGAAGCGAGTTCCCTTCCAGCGCGCAACATCTCATTGTCGGCCACAGCTATGGCGGTTCCATTTGTCCGGCGAAGCATACTGAGCATCAGAAGATCTCCGAGAGGACCGGGGACCCGCAGTCCGGATGCAATGGTCGTGGCGTTTTGGAAAAATTGCGCTGAATCCTCGTGCGCCTCCCACGCCCTCACAATAGGCGCACAACCTTTCGCTTGGACCGCAACCATGCGTGGCCGCTCCGTTCCGATCCAGCCCATCTCCTGCATTTCGTCGAACGCTTTGCACATGCCGATCAGCCCGACGCCCCCTCCCGTGGGATAAATAATTACATCGGGCAGTTTTCCTCCGAACTGCTCCCACAGCTCGTACCCCATGGTCTTCTTGCCTTCGATGCGGTAGGGCTCCTTGAGGGTAGACACGTCGTACCAACCTTCGCGATCCTTGTGTTCGGCAACATATTTGCCGCAATCGGAGATCAACCCGTTCAGCTTCACCACTTTCGCGCCGAACGCTTGGCATTCCATCACGTTGGCCGAAGGCGTATCCGCGGGCATTACGATCACCGCAGGGAGCCCGGCCGCCGCGGCATAAGCCGCCAGCGCCCCGCCCGCATTGCCCGCTGTGGGAGCTGCCAGCGCCTTTGCTCCAAGCTGTTTCGCGCGCGATACAGCCGTCGTCATCCCGCGCGCTTTGAACGAACCCGTCGGGTTCAGCCCTTCATCTTTCACGTAGAGGTTCTCCAGGCCTCCCGATGGACAACGAATGGATATCGATGCGCACAAGCGTTTCGCATGGACCAGGGGTGTCATCCCTTCGCCCAGCGAAACCGGCGGATCGTTCGGCAGCACCTCAGCGTAGCGCCACAGCGTGCGCGGCCGCGTCTTCAGATTCTCGGGCGTCAGCGTAGCCTTCGCTCCCATCAAGTCGTAGCGTGCTAGGAGCGGCCTCCCGCACGTGCAAAGGTGCTGCTCGGTCGCCGGATCATATTTCTTCCCACACGCCGAACATTCCAGTTCAATAACATTCAACGGTTTCGTCATCACCGTGAAAGTCTAGCACACGCCTTTTTGTCAACACGTTTTCCTGGAACCGTCATTCCTGGCTGTCCTCCTTTCTCCTCGTTGGGAGCAGGATATGTCGCCAAGGCGATTCAACATCTCCCACCCTTTTGGTCCGGCAGACCTTCGCCTCGGCTATACTCTCCCCTCCGGAGGAATCCCCTTGCTCGAAGCCGCCAAAAGTATTCTGCTCATCCTCACCGCGCTATTTCCCATCGTGAATCCCCTCGGCGGCAGCCCCGTCTTTCTCGCCTTGACGCGAGACTATCCTTGTCCGATGCGCCGCATCCTTGCGCGGCAAGTCGCCCTGAACAGTTTTATTCTGCTGATCGCCTCGTTCCTCATCGGCACCCACATTTTGCATTTCTTTGGAATCTCCATCCCCGTTGTGCAGGTCGGCGGCGGTCTGATCGTCATTTCCAATGGCTGGACCATGCTGAAAAGCAAAGAGCAAGTCGATCGCGGCGCGGAGGTCCAGAAAAAAGTGAATCTCGACGATGTTTTCCGCAGCGCCTTTTACCCGCTCACCCTTCCCCTCACGGTTGGACCGGGTTCCATTTCCATGGCCATCACCCTCGGCGCCAACGAGCCTCATCATCTTGGCCCCAACTTTCTCGCGATTCTCGCCGCCGTGATTGGTTCCGCGCTAGTCGCGGTGAGCATTTACATTTGCTACGCTTTCGCCGATCGTCTCGCCGCGATCATCGGCGAAAGCGGCATGAGCATCATCCTTCGGCTCTCTTCCTTCCTTCTTGTTTGCATCGGCGTCCAGATCTTTTGGAACGGCGCGAGTGCCTTGCTTCGTTCCTTGCCTGCAGCCGGACGGTGAGACTGCTCCGTCGGGCTTGGTGTATCATGGAAATTCACCAACGAGATGAGACCCGAAGCACTGAATTTCATCCTGTGCCCCAATTGCGCGGGCGAATTAACCTTGAGCAGCGACTCACCGCGCGCCGACGACGGTCACATCATGAGCGGCTGCGTCGCTTGCCGCGCTTGCGCTTCACAATTTGCGATTCGCAACGGCGTTCCGATTCTGCTTCCTGCAAATCTCGCCAGCGTCAAACTCAAGACGGCTTCGCGTTTTGCCGAGGAGTGGACGCGCTGGAGCGATCTTCGCGATTACTACGAACAGGAATTCTTCGACTGGGTTGCCCCGCTGACGGCTGCGGATTTCACGGACCAAATTGTTTTCGAGGGAGGCTGCGGGAAAGGACGCCATACCGCAATCGTCTCCTCGCATGGTGCAAGAGCGGTTGTGTCATTGGATTTGGGTGAAAGCGCCTTCGTGGCTTTTGCACACACGCGCCGATACCCGAACGCCCATGTAATTATTGGCGATTTGCTTAAGCCGGCCGTGCGCGCAGTATTTGATTTGGCATTTTCAGTCGGCGTTTTGCACCATTTGCCCGATCCTGCGGCCGGTTTTGCGAGTCTAGCTTCCAGAGTGCGGGAAGGCGGGCGTGTCGCCTTCTGGGTTTACGGCCATGAAGGAAACGAATGGATTACGCGATACGTTGATCCGGTGCGCAAAACGATCACTTCGAAATTGCCGGCGCCATTTCTGCGGATCGCCGCAATTCCGCCTGCTGCCGCGCTCTGGGCCGTCATAAAACTTTTCTATCGCCCGCGCGCCAACGGAAAAGGGCCATCGAAACTTCCGTACGGGGATTATTTTGCCGCTCTGTATCACTATCCGTTCGACGAAATACATGCCAACGTTTTCGATCAACTGGTCACACCGGTGGCTTACTACTTGCGCGAAGACGAAGTCCGGCCCTGGCTGGCATCGGGATTCCGCGATGCCTTGCTGCGCTCGCATCGCGGATACAGTTGGACGGGGCTTGCAACCGTCTGCCGAAGCAAAGCAGCTGTTGCCGACTAGCATGCAAAAAATCAAAATTCTAGGGACATCAGCATTGCGCCTCCGCGAGGGCAACAGCTACAATCGGAGTTCGAAACTTTTTGCATACTTCCATTTCGCTCGACTGGATCGCGCGCAATCCACCAGATTTTGCCGGTTCGTGCGCCGCAACACTTTCCAGCCGTGCATTGCAGAACGTGGCAGTCGGCGGAAAGCAATTCTCCCGAAGCTCATCATGATGACTGAAGAGCGCTCTAGCGAACGAACGGCGCTCCGCGAGGTACAACGAGTTGTGCGGGATTGTTGGATTCACTACTAAAAATTGGAGTGCGCCGCCGGAGCGAATACGCCAGGCAACCGCGACGCTGATTCACCGGGGGCCGGATCAGCAAGGCGTCTTTCAATCCAGTCTTTTCTCGGCGGGCGCGGCGCGCCTGAAAATTATCGACTTGGATTCCGGAAACCAGCCGATTTTTTCCGAGGATGGCGATTTCGGAATTGTATTTAACGGCGAAATCTACAACTACGTCGAAATACGAAACGCGCTGGAAATACTCGGACATCGCTTCGAGTCACATTGCGACACGGAAACTGTTCTTCGCGCGTTCATGCAGTGGGACAAGGAATGCTTTTCGAAATTGCGGGGAATGTTTGCGGTCGCACTATGGAAAAAATCCACGAGACGCCTGGTTCTGGCGCGCGACCGCATGGGAATCAAACCGCTTTACATCATGCGGCAAGGGGAAGACCTGTTTTTTGGCTCGGAGCTAAAAGCCATTTTTGTGCATCCGGAAATCGAACGGCGGCTCAGCCTGCATGGCCTCGATTGTTACCTCTCACTAAACTATGTCCCGTGTCCGTGGACTCTCGTGGAAGGAATCGAAAAACTTCCGCCTGGATACTGGCTAGAGTGGACCGACGGAGAAATAACTTCGGACGCTTATTGGAAGCTTCCTTTCACGGACGCATCCAATTACACGATGGAGTCGGCAAAAGAAGAACTCGACAGCCTGCTGCAGCAATCCGTGCGCGAGCACATGATTTCGGATGTTCCGCTGGGGATTTGGCTCAGCGGGGGGATGGATTCGACGACCATTCTGCACTACGCGTCGAAAGCCACGACCGCCCAACTGAAAACATTTTCGATTTCATTTCGCGGAAGAAGTTTTGACGAGACAACGTTCATCGACCGCGCCGTGCGACAGTACGGCACGGACCATCAGGAACTGGATTTAACTCCCGCACAAGATCTATGCGGCGCCATCGAGGAATTTGGCTATTATTCAGACGAGCCAAGCGCGGATGCGGGTTCGTTGCCGGTCTGGTTTCTCTCGAAATTGTGCAAATCCAAGACCACGGTCGCGCTGAGCGGTGAGGGCGCCGACGAACTTTTCGGCGGGTACATCACCTGCCGCGCTGACATGCTTGCAAAGTGGGCCAGGCGAGTCCCGCGAGCGCTCCTGCATGCGGCGCTGGCCGGAGTGCGTCACTGGCCGGTTTCGGATGAGAAAATCAGCTTTGAATACAAATTGAAGAGATTCCTCGCGGGCAGCCTGCTTGAGCCAAAACAGGCTCACGTATATTGGAACGGGGCTTTCTCCGACGACGAAAAGCACTCGCTGCTTCGAGAGCCTCTTCCCTCCGCGTTTCACAGTCTTCTGGATGAAGTCGACGAGTTGCCAAAGACTCGGGATGCTCTGGCGAAGTTTCTGTGGTTCGATCAGAAGTATTATCTGGCCGACGACATCCTGGTGAAGAGCGACCGCATGAGCATGGCTCATTCCGTCGAGGTTCGTCCGCCGTTCCTCGATCATCGCATCGTGGAGTTCGCGGCCAAGCTGCCCGCGCACCTGAAGATGCGTGGCTCACAACAAAAGCTTGTTTTGAGTGAAATGCGTAAAGACAAGCTGCCAGCCTCCATTCAGGCCGGGAAGAAAACCGGGTTTGACATTCCCGCTCACGAATGGCTTCGCGGGCCGCTGCGCTCGATGCTGGTCGATTCCTTGCGAGAAGGGATGGCGGATTATGGCCAGCTTTTCCGGGAGGGCGCCGTCGAAAACTTCTTGGCCAAGCACCTGGAAAGAAAAGCCAATGTCGGATATCACCTTTGGGGCTTGATGATCCTCTTTCAATGGATGAAAAGATGGCGAATACAAGCGACGTCAAGCTCGACGACGCAAGCGTTCTTACAAGTAAAAGCTGGCTCATTTACCTAATCGTTGCTCTGGTCGCCGGAGCGATCTACCTGGGTTGCAGCGTTTCGCCGCCGTCGCTGATGGACGACGTCGACGGGGCCGTGGCACAAATCGCAAGAAACATGGTCACGTCCAGCGATTGGGTGACGCCGCGCGCCGATGGCATCGCCTTCCTCGAAAAACCCGCCATGTTTTACTGGCCGATAGCCGTCTCGTTCAAGATTTTTGGCATTCATGACTGGGCGGCGCGCATCCCCTTCGCACTTTCCGCCATTGGACTGGCGTGCCTGACATGCGCGTTTGGCACCTGGGCGTTCGGCCGGAGAGCAGGCTTGGGCGCGGGATTGTGCATGGCCACGTGTGTAGGACTTTTTTTATTTACGCGGATCGTTATTCCCGATGTGATGCTTACCTTGACGATCATGCTGGCGATGTGGGCATTTCTGCGCGCGCTCGATGAAGAAGAGCCGCACCCGCAGTTCTGGGCCTTCGTTCTCGCCGCCAGCCTGGGAGTTGGGGTTCTGCTGAAGAGTTTGATTGGCGCCATTTTTCCGATCGCCATCGGATTGCTCTATCTTTTTCTGACCAAGCAGGCGTTTGTCGCGCGAACCTGGAAGCGGTTGCGGCCTATCAGCGGTTTTTTCATTGCTCTTCTCGTCGCAGCGCCATGGCATGTTCTAGCGGCGCGCCGTAATCCACCTTATTTCTATTTTGGGTTTCACGGCGGTCCGGGGGAATACCACGGATTCCTCTGGTTTTACTTCATCAACGAGCAGGTTCTTCGCTTTCTCAATTTGCGTTATCCACGCGATTACAATACCGTCCCCCGGGTTTGGTTCTGGCTGTTCCACTTTCTGTGGCTCTTTCCATGGAGCGTCTACTTTCCCGCCATCGCCAAACTTTCGTTCAAACCTATCGACCGGGCGGGCCGCGCGCGGCTGCTGGCGATTTGCTGGATCGGATTCATCCTGGTGTTTTTCACACTCTCCACGACGCAGGAATATTATTCGATGCCTTGCTACCCGGCGATGGCCTTGTTGCTCGGCTCCGCGATGGCGGAGGACGGTAATTGGATCCGGCGCGGAACTCACGTTCTTTCGGCGATCACCGGCTGCGCGGCGCTTGCCTGCATCACGATTTTCTTTCTGGTGCGAAATCTTCCCGCGCCGGGCGACATCTCCTCCGCACTCGGCCATCATCCGAGCGTTTACACACTCTCCCTAGGCCACATGATGGACCTTACGTTCGATTCCTTCGCCTATCTGCGCTTACCACTGGCAGTCGCGGCAATCGCGTTGGCCGGAGGCGCGCTTGCGACTTCGCGATGGATTGGTTTGCGTTCTTTCCTGGCGGCAGCGCTGATGATGGTTCTTTTTTATCATGCGGCGCGTCTCGCCCTGGTAGTATTCGACCCATTTCTATCGTCGCGGCCACTGGTAGAAACGCTTCTCAAGTCTCCAGATGGAAAATTGATCGTAAACCATAACTACTGGACTTTTTCTTCGGTCACGTTCTATTCCAATCGCGACGCCCTCAATCTGAACGGGCGCTACTTCAATCTTGAATACGGATCGTATGCTCCCGGCGCCCCGGACGTTTTCATCGACGATGCGCGATTCAAAAGTCTCTGGTACGAGCCGCACCGCTATTATCTTGTCGCTTACCAATCCGAGCTTAAGCATTTCGAAGAATTGATAGGCCGAGATCATCTGCATATCGTCACGGCGAGCGGCGGCAAAGTCCTACTGACCAACCATGCGCTGGGACACACCAGTCCGGCAGAGGGGATACCGCATTTATCAGGGGCTTCAAAAACCAGCTTGCAAAGCCCTTGGTGTACAGGTAAAAAAAAGGAAGTCCAGTCCACAGCAGTTTTTTAGCGTACCCCTGCTTGCCCGGTTGTGCATCTAAGGAGCGTGGGTCGGGGTTCGGATCGCCGTAGATACTCGGATATAGGTTTGCCCTGAGGAGGGTACATGAAGATTGCTGTGCTCGGTGGGGACGGGTACTGCGGTTGGGCCACAGCTCTCTATTTGTCGCAGCGGGGCCATTCGGTCGCCATCGTTGATAACTTTTTGAGGCGCCTTTGGGACCATGAACTTGGCGCACAAACGCTGACTCCGATTCGTCCGCTGACGGACCGTGTCCGGGTCTGGCAAAACGCTACGGGTAAGACCATCGAGCTGTTCGTCGGCGACGTTGCCGATTACGATTTTCTGGTTTCGGCGTTCAAGTCCTTCGAACCGGATGCGGTAGTTCACTTCGCGGAGCAACGCTCCGCTCCCTATTCGATGATTGACCGCAAGCATGCTGTTTTCACCCAGGTCAATAACGTTGTAGGGACTCTGAACGTCCTGTTTGCCATCCGTGAGTTTTTGCCGAATTGTCATCTCATCAAGCTGGGGACCATGGGCGAATATGGCACGCCCAACATCGACATCGAAGAAGGCTACATCGCCATCGAACATAACGGCCGCAAGGATGTGGTTCCCTTCCCGAAGCAACCAGGGTCCTTTTATCACCTCTCGAAAGTACACGACAGCCACAACATTATGTTTGCCTGCAAGATTTGGGGCATTCGAGCCACAGACCTCAATCAGGGCGTGGTTTACGGAACGATGACGGACGAAGCCGCGCTCGACGAAGCGCTGATCAATCGCTTCGACTATGACGACGTGTTCGGCACCGTCCTAAACCGTTTCTGCGTGCAGGCGGCCATCGGCCAGCCGCTCACCGTCTACGGCAAGGGCGGGCAGACACGCGGCTTCCTCGACATTCGAGACACCGTGCGATGTATCGAGATTGCCTGTCATAACCCGGCCGCCAAAGGCGAGTGCAGGGTTTACAACCAGTTCACCGAACAATTCTCCGTTCTCGACTTGGCCCGGATAGTGGAATCGGCCGCAAACAAACTTGGCATGGCGGTGGAGATCGATCACATTCCCGATCCTCGCGTTGAGGCCGAGCAGCACTATTACAATGCAAAACATTCGAAACTCATCGACCTCGGATTGCAGCCCCATCATTTATCGGATTCGCTGCTCGACTCGCTGATGAACATCGCGATAAAGTATCGCGACCGCGTGGACGCTTCACTGATGCTGCCGCAAGTCAACTGGCGCGAACCGAAGAACGACCGCCGCTTGCAAATGAGCATGCCGACAAGGTCCGCGGCAGCCGATTCGCGCGCGGATCATTCGCCGTCGACAGTGGTTAAAGCGAAGAAGGGGTAGAAACGTCAGGACGCGCCCCGGCCCTGAACCGCATGAAGCTCGCGGGCGACACGCAACGCAAATTCCAGATCGAATGGAAAGGCCTCGCCATCCAGCGCGGCCTCTACTTTTTGGATGAAGCGTTGGATAATCGGCTGGCCATGCGCCAGCAGATCGATCGAAGCGACCCGCTGATTGCCCTTGTCAATCCATACCAGGCGCTCGTCCGGGAGTTCGTAGCTGCAACGAATCTCAGAAATAATGGAAGAAGGGACCGCGTATTCCCGGATCGCCAGCAAGTGAGAGCCGAGGTTGTCGATGGCCGGAATTCCTGATCGATCGGAACGGCTCAAGAGAAACCGTCCGCCGAAGCGGCATCCCGTTCCGGGATGAAATTCCGTTCTCCATTGTTCCGCCTGCTCGAGGAAGAGGTATTCAAAGTGGACAGCAATAACGCGGTCGTGTCCGCGAGCCAACGATTGTAGTTTCTGCGTGTCCTCATTCGAACCGTACCAGGGTTTTTCGACGATAACGTGTATGCCTGCATCGATCGCCGACCGGATCATCAAGGACACATGGCGACCCGGCGCCACGCAGAGCCACGCGATTTGCGCCCCGCTGGATTTCATGGCTGCCGCGAGGCGGCCAATGTAATCTGATTCTGTTTCGGAAGGAAGTTGCCTAGTTTCTTCGATTGCTACGACGCTTCTCCCTGCACCGGAAATGATCGGGTGCAGCTTGCGAGCCCAGCGCCCCCGGCCCAGGATGACGTACCCTGTAGCTTCAGGCATCGCGGGCAATCCTTTCGCACACCAGGCGCGCGGCCTTGATCGCGCTCACAACCTTTCCTGAAAAGATGTGAATTTCGCCAGGCGCTCCGTCCCGGACATAGAGGATCCTGCGGTCGTGCTCGGGATTGTCTTCGACGACGCGGAGGGTAAACCGCGACCCCAAATACGCGGCGTCCCTGGCGGCTGGAACCGTATCGCAACAATCCTTACGCATAGCCTCAAACCGCGTGAATGGCACGGGCCGGAACTCCGGCTCGTTCAGAATGCCGACGTACGGCTCCGGAACAGGTTCGTCCGGATTGGTGGTTGTCCAGTGATTCGTGTGCTTTGCCGAGCCAAAGAGCGCTGCGCCGGACCTGCCATACGGATCGAACGCGGTGAAGGGGCCATCAACGACGACCAAGGCGATGCCTCGCAGCGGCGGCGGAAGCTCGATCAGCATTTTCTCTGCGACCTGGAACTTCGCGATTTTGAACACGCGCCGGCTCGCGTCCAAGCCGTAGGTAGCCCACACGACGAAATCATACTTGGGACGCATCTCAGTCGTGAATGATTTGTCTTCGAAGGGAATTCGGAGCGACGCTATGCGCTTTTCAACGAGTTTTCGCAGGACGTCCGGGTCGTAGATGTGTTCGTCGACCTGGTAACAACGACCGATGAAATCGAAATTCATCCAATCGGGCAGGCAGGGCTTTAGAGGAAGCCCGTGATCTCTCATCGCCTTTTCGTATAGGTCAGGAGGTGTCCGGGAACCTTCTTTGGGGATGGCGTAGTAGTGCTTGCAGTTTCGGACGATGGCCGGTTTGAAGGCCTGGATGAACTCAGCGCGAGCTTCCATCGTTTCCCGGATGGTTTCCGAGCTGCGCGGATAATGGTAGCCGGCATGAACACGATACTGATTGATGGCAGATGC
This sequence comes from Acidobacteriota bacterium, assembly GCA_003225315.1. GTDB lineage: Bacteria > Acidobacteriota > Terriglobia > Acidiferrales > UBA7541 > Acidiferrum. The sequence goes on along the minus strand of QHZD01000036.1, from coordinate 25,569 downwards.
GGCGCGCATAATACCGAGAGGATCGAAGAGATGAACGTCATGGCCTTGTTCGGCAAGCCGGATTGCCGCCGTCGCGCCGTAAATTCCTGCTCCCGCAACAGCAATTCTTGCCCGCATAAGCTCCTTTGGAAATGCGCCGCAGTCTCGCACAATTCTGGCGGCCGCGTATGCTGCGCCATCACGACGGACACGACCGCGGGCCACTTCTCATTGCGAATTTTGAACAGGAGCCTGGACGACCGGCACGAGCATCCCTTCGCGAATGCGGTAATCCACATTGCGCCAACGAATGCTCTTGCGTCCAAAGGTCAAGAGCCAAATCATGAATGCCGTGGCGTCCCAGACGACGATGAGCGGCAGCTTCTTCCACAGTCCCCTCTGCCTGAGCCCCCAAGCGCCGATCAGCCAGGTGATCAAAACGCGGGAAAAAACATAAGCGCCCACATACGCGAAGCCAATTGTTGCCGGATAAGTCAGCGCGACAGCCAGAGACCACGGCAATCCTTGAGTAAAAGCCAGACCCAAGTGTCCCCAGGGACGCATGTGGCGCATTACGGTCATCCAGCGAAGCCGCTTGATGAAGAGAGCTTTCATCGAATCGTAATCTGGGACGGTCTTGACGGCGTAAGGAAGCAGCTCGACTTCAAAGCCCTGCTCCGCAATCAACCGGCCAACGAGAAGATCATCGGCGGGACGATTCTCGATGGCTTCGTAGCCGCCGAATCCTGCGAGATGGGAACGAGTCGTGACGATTGTCTGTCCGAGAGCGAATTTGATTCCATCGAGCTGGCGGGCCACCAGAATCCCAGGATAGAAGTCGGATATCATACCGATAGACTGAAGATGCTGCGTGAATGTTTTGTCCTGAGTGGAAACATACAGGCAGGTCACGCCGCCCACTTTTGCGTTGCGGAGCGGGGCTACCACGGTTCGCAAATAATCCGGCTCGACGCGAACGTCGCTGTCGTTGATAACCAGCACTTCGTTGCGAGCTTCGTTCACCATGCGCACCAGTTTGGCCACTTTATCGTTGATGGCGTTGCGCCCCGAGCCATAGAGGATTCGAATCTGGCGCTGGGGAAAGTCGCGCATAAGCTTCTGGAGAAGGGGAACGGAAGCGTCGTTTTCATCCCCGACGCAGAAAATCAGTTCGTAATCCGGGTAATCCTGGCGGCAATAGCTGGCGAAATTTTCGTAAGCTTCCGGATCGAGGCCGCGGACAGGCTTCAAGTTGCTCACGGGTGGAGTAAAGTCCAGGTTCTTCGACGTACCATTCCTCGAACGCCGAAAGAAGAGCCAAGAACTGTACAGGACGAGCACGTAGTAGATGAAGGGCGCGGCGGCTAACGTAAGAAACAGGTAATCGGCAACTTTCGAAATCATTGCACCTCGCGAGCTAGGATTGTGCCACGCTGGTCCTCGATGGTAAGGCGCACCAACACTGACTGCTTCTATATGAAAAGCATATCAAAATGTGAAATATTTCGCTGCCCACAGCTTTGGCCCCGGCGAGACATCCTGTAAGATAATTTTCGAGCGATTGGTGGATTCTTGGCGCCGACAGCGGGCCGCGCGATCGACCGTAACGCAAAAGCCGAAGCAAGGAGCGTATGAAAGATTCCCCGGGCCTGCACTTGAAAACTTACATTTTCATTTTCTTCATGGTCCTGTTTGCTCCCCTGGGCAATGTTTTGCTCAGCAAGGGCATGAAGGGAGTCGGTTCCGCCAAAAACTGGGCGCCGGGCGAGATTCTTCATGTCCTGGGTAGCATAATGACATCAGGGTACATTTGGCTGGGGATCGGCTGCTTGCTCACCTTTTTTGTGGCCTACATGCTTGTTCTCACCTGGGCGGACTACAGCTACGTTCAGCCAGCTTCTTCGTTTTCGTACGCGGTCGTCGCAATGCTGGGTTATTTTCTTCTCGGAGAAGCCGTTCCTCCGCTGCGATGGATGGGTATATTTGTGATCTGCGTGGGCGTCTTTATTGTGGGGCACACGCATCCGCGAACGACGGAGAAACTGTAAACTTGCTTGAGTTCACTTTCCTTTTTGTGATTGTTGTGGCAGGAACGGGCGGTGAGCTATGTGTCTCGCGGGCCATGAAAGTAATCGGCGAAGTTCACGACTTCCGGCCAACTGCGCTGGTCTGTTTTGTTTTTCGCGCGATGCGCGTGGGCTGGATGTGGGTTGGTATTTCGATGATGACTCTGGCTTTCTTCTCTCTTCTGGCGATGCTCTCGATCGAAAACGTGAGCTTCGTCGTTCCCGTGACGGCCCTGAGCTACGCGGCTGGCGCTGTGGGCGCAATGTTGTTCTTGCACGAACGCATCAGTATGCAGCGCTGGGTCGGGGTCCTGATTGTTTGCGTGGGTGTCGCGCTGGTCTGGCTTAGCAGGCGCTAACGCGAAGCTGAACCTGAGCTTGTTACGGCTTCTCCGGGTCCACCTGCGTGGCCTTCCCGATTTTGATGGTGGAGCCGAACCGCTTGTAGTTCTGGTATCGAACCGACAAACGGATATGCACATCCTGGCCGGACTTGAAGCGCAGGACGTCGTCGGCCCGCGTATAGGTGGGAAACCAGTAGTGACCTTCGATATTTTCCCGAAAGGTCTCAAACGTCGGAAAAGCCTGGTCTTCCTTTTTCTTCAGCAAGCCCGTCGCTTTTCCCCTAGTCTTGACAATCTGAAAATCCCTGTCCTCTACCCAGATGCGACCTTGAAGATACCGCAGGCTCTTCTCCAGTTTTTTTGGCGCTATGTCGAAAACATACGTGCCAACCTCATCGACCTGCTCCCGGCCCACATATTTGACATCGTATTTGGGCAATTCGTCCGGCGTTAGAACGAGCGGCCACACTTTCTCGATATCGTCGAAGTCCTGCTGCGACATAGAAATGCGGCTCAAAGTAGGGGCCGGAGCATCGACAACTCTTTCGTAGCGCTTCCCTGCAGGCGTAAATAGAATGTCGCTGCTCAAGCGGTACTCCCCGTCCGGGCGGCCATCCTCATCGATCGTTTGAAATACGAAGATTTGCGTATACGTATAGTTATCGCGCTCCTTGCGAAAGTCCTCTTCGTGTTGCGTAAATTTCTGGATGATTTGTTCGACAGGAATCGCTGGCGGCTCGTTAGTGATGTGCGAAGACGTCTCCTGGCGGGAAGCATTCGTCTTGGCTGAATCCGAAGACACACTCGAAGGAACGACAGTCCCCGGAGGCGGTGGCGGCAACGGCCCTCGTTGCTGGGCAGCCAAAGGCACCGCGAGCAAGGCACATGCAACCATCAAAAGCGCTTTCACTCCCATTTTCATGCGCTTCAACCCTGCTATGGCGGCGCCAATCATTCTCTGGGGCTCCTCACTCTCATACAGTCTCTACAGTACTAGAAGATTCGATGCATCAAACAAAGGTTTCGTGGTCTGTGCGCTCAGAGGTTCAACGGGGGACCCACTTGGGAGTTTGGGCGAAGAGCCCGTTTACGAAGCCCATTTGATAGACAATGAACAGACCAAAGATCAGGCTTACCAGTCCGGAGGCCAGTCCGAGGCCACGATGGAGGCGAGCAAAACGATTTTCGGAAAACGTGAAGGGGACGGCAATCGCCGCCGTGATTAGCATCATTCCCCCCAGCGTGCCAATCCCGAATACAAGGAGATATAAGACTGCCCATCCGGGAACGCGAATGGTTGTGAGCACCAACAAGGCAATGGCTGCCGATCCAGCAAGACCATGAACGACGCCCACGACCAAAGGACGCAGGACCTGGTAGAAATCCATACTGCCAAGAGTACGGTCCATCCAGCCTACGGGTGTTGCATCCTCAGAATAACCGTGTTTCCCTGTCGTGTGGCCGCGCGCATGACTGTGAATGTAGTCCCCGTGTCCGTGAGAGTGGGTGTCCTGTCCCGACCGCAAGGGCGTGAATGTTTCTGTAATCCAGCGCGTGATGCCGGAAAGACTCAGAATTCCGAGAAGAATTAACATGAGGCCAACGGACAATTCCATGGTGAGACCAAGTCTTGGCGGAATCACGAGACCGAATAAGATGATGGCCGAGCCCACGACGAAAATCGTGATCGTGTGACCAAGACCCCACAATAACCCAATCAAAGCCGCATAGCGGACGTTTCGCTGGCGGCTCACAATCGTCGTTACGGCAATAACGTGGTCCGGGTCCGTCGCATGGCGCATCCCAAGAAAAAAGCCGAGCGCGATGATGGAAAACAGCGTGATCTGCATCATCAAATTCTACAACAGAGAGTGCGGTTTGATGCGACCAGCATCTCGACCGCACCGCTTCGGACCGTTGATTGGCTTCTTGCTCGACTACTGTAGTTAACTCCGCAATCTTTGGATCCAGTTGGTCCGGCAGCTCCAATAACTCTTTCCGGCCGCCTAGCCTAGGACCACGACCAGCCCCTCTAACTGTGCTCGGGAGCTGATGCCGATGCCAAAGCAGCAGCCGCAGATCGACGATTCTCCTCCAAATCGACGATCTGTTGGATGCAGCACGCCTTACCCGGCCGGTTTGCAATACCTTGTCTGAATTGACGATTCCTGCGATCTTCTCCCGACTCTCCTCGTGGCGTAGTACTAACCGTCCCGGTTAGTCCGTCAGCTAATTGACGCAGCCCTTGTGCATTAATACCGTGTGAATGCGGTATGAACCGCGACACGGTGAGTGACTCGATTTTGGCATTAAAGGTCATGGCGACTTGCGCCACAGATAAGGACACGGCGCAGGTTCTCTTCTAACGGAGAAAGGATGAGCGTAGCTAGACTGGCGGAGCCTGATACATCAGCAGTCATGCAGCCAGAGCGCTTGTTGCCGCCGGCTTCCCCTCGGTCGTTTTTAGATGACCTGAGTCGCGGGCACACATACGGCGTGAGTTGGGATGCATTCATTCCGTCGACCGAGCAGATAGCTCGCCAGTCCCCGGATTATTTTCCCACCCAACGGGCGGCGGCGAGTGCGATTTAAGCTACCGGCTAATTTGCTGTAGGAACAATTCACGAGAGGCGAGAACTCCTTTGAGCAGCCCAGCAGCTCCAGCCCTAGAGGGCAGGCCCGCTCCCAGTCTTCGGACTTTGCCGCGTCCCCAAGTGCGGGGAAAATTCCTCTTCATTGGCGAAGAAAAGCTTTATGTCCGGGGTGTTACGTATGGCCCCTTTCGCCCCAGCCAAGACGGCGCCGAATATCCTAACCCAGCACGGGTAGCCCAGGACTTCGAAGCCATGGTTGCGGCAGGAATCAACGCCATCCGGACCTACAATGTCCCGCCTCGTTGGTTCTTGGATGCGGCGCAACGCGCCAACCTGCGAGTCATGGTCGGACTGCCTTGGGAACAACACGTCACATTCCTGGATGATTCGCGCACTGTGCGAGCAATTGAAGCGCGGGTCCGCGAGGCTGTAAGGAAGTGTGCTGGTCATCCGGCCGTAATGTGCTATGCGGTGGCCAATGAAATTCCTGCTGGAATTGTGCGCTGGCTTGGGGGCAGGCGAGTCGAGAGATTTATAGAAAAGCTCTATCGGGTGGTAAAGGCTGAAGACCCCGAGGGGCTCGTCACTTATGTAAATTTTCCGACAACCGAATTCCTGGAACTCCCTTTTCTCGATTTTTTTTGTTTCAACGTGTATCTCGAATCGCGAGATGCATTCGAGGCCTACCTTGCACGCTTACAAACGCTTGCTGGGGACCGCCCATTGCTGTTGGCGGAGATCGGTCTAGACAGCCGACGAAACGGTGAAAAGGCGCAAGCTGATTCGCTTGAATGGCAAGTTCGGAGTGCTTTCGTCGGCGGCTGCGCTGGAGCATTTGTCTTTTCCTGGACGGATGAATGGCATCGAGGCGGATACGAAATCGAAGACTGGGATTTTGGGCTGACGCGCCGTGACCGAAGCCCAAAGTTAGCTCTAGACGTCATGCGACGTGTCTTCGCCCAGGTTCCCTTTCCCCCCAAGACGAATTGGCCGCGGATCTCCGTGATCATGTGTACGTACAACGGAAACCGCAAATGGCTTCTAGAGTGCTTCCGCCACTTGGAGAAGATCGACTATCCGAACTACGAAGTCATTGTGGTCGATGATGGCTCGACCGATCGATTCACCGATTGTGCGCGAGATTTCGGGTTCCGCTTAATTCGCACTCCGAATTCAGGCCTCGGCAACGCGCGCAATACGGGGCTTTTCGCAGCGACTGGCGAAATCGTGGCCTATATCGACGATGACGCCTATCCTGACCCAGATTGGCTGAAGTACCTCGCGGCTGTATTTCTTCACAGTGACTTTGTTGGTGTCGGCGGTCCGAATCTTCCTCCTTGCGGCGATGGCTGGGTCGCAGATTGCGTAGCAAATTCACCGGGCGGGCCCATCCACGTGATGTTGACAGATCGCGAGGCAGAGCACATTCCGGGCTGCAATATGGCGTATCGGAAGTCCGCGCTGCTTGAAATTGGTGGCTTCGACGAACGTTTTCGCGTGGCGGGCGATGATGTGGACGTCTGCTGGAGCTTCCAGAAACGAAACTGGAAGTTGGGATTCAGCCCAGCGGCTGTCGTATGGCACCACCGTCGCAATTCGGTTCGAACGTATTTGAATCAACAGAGGGGGTATGGCCGAGCCGAAGCTCTGCTGGAGAAAAAGTGGCCCGAGAAATACAACTCGGCAGGTCATGTGTCCTGGGCAGGAAGAGTGTATGGCAACGGTTTCTTTACAATTCTTCCGCGTGCAGGCCGAATCTACCAAGGAATTTGGGGGACTGCCCCCTTCCAGCGCCTCTACGGGCCCACACCAGGATGGCTGTCATGTCTGATTTTAATGCCTGAGTGGTTTCTCATTGTGGGGCTTCTCGCCTTGCTAACCGGACTTGGTTACAGCTGGAAGCCGTTGTTTCTAGCGGCGCCGCTCTCGCTCTTCGCACTTGGTGCACCCGTCGCTCATGCTGTCGCCAGCGGCATCCGCGCATGTCCCTCAAGACGGATTTGGAACTTCTTGGAGAAGGTTCGTGTAATAGGCGTTACCACGTTTCTCCATTTACTGCAGCCACTTGCTCGTCTCTTGGGAAGAATACGTTGGGGGCTTACTCCCTGGCGCTGGGTGAAAGCAGAGAGTCCTTCTTTGCCGCGAGCGAATTCCATTGTTCTTTGGAGCGAGGTCTGGCACGCAGCACAAGATCGGCTTGAAGAAGTTGAATCTGCTCTGAAGCAACTTGGCGTTGTCGTCCGCAGGGGCGGAGACTTCGATAACTGGGATTTAGAGATCCGCAGCGGACTTCTGGGATCAGCGCGTTTAGGGATGGTTGCTGAAGAGCACGGGCAGGGACGACAACTTGTGCGGTGGAGAGTGTCACCGAAATGCTCGGAGATCGGCCTTGTAGTGTTATCCACATTGATTGCGATTTCAGTTGGAGCGGGCACCGCCCGCGCATGGACTGCCTGCGCGGCGGTGGCGACGATGGGCCTACTGCTTGGCCTGTCTGTCCTACAGGAGTGTGAAACCGCCATGGCATTGGCACTCCGCGCAATTCCGGACAGAAAAGTTGAGAAATCATCGGCGCAACTCGTCTCCGGGCACTTTAAGCGTGCCACGCACGCGGTACGCCAATCGATGGAGGGCCGCGTCCCGGTCAACCAGCCCATCGTGGAAGGCAAGGATTGACTGGCTCCTATCAGGGTGAGGTTGAAGACTATACCGGGAAATGCCCCCTGAAGGAGAAACAGAAAGGTTGAGTACCATTGTTTCAACAAGTCAGCTCAGAGCGGATTGTTGAAAGGACGCGTCCGGCCGTTCAAGCCTGGTCGCGGCTTCGGCCCGGCTCTTCCGAGCCCGGCGGAATAACACTTCTTAAGGACACGTTGAGATCGACCGTGTGCAGGATCGAAGGCGTGGGTCCAGGAGGCTCCGGTATTGTTGCCAAGCGGTGCCGGCGAGCGGACGGTGAGTTCGAAGCGTTCATATACAGTGAAGTTCTGGAGCGGCTTTCGATGGAGTCAGTTCGTTGTTATGGCTTTATCGACGAGGGCTCTGGAGAGCACGGCTGGTTATTTCTCGAAGACTGCGGGACTACGCAGATTGCAGATAAGCGTGAGAATTTTCCAATAGCCTTTGCAAACTGGTTGGCGCTCTTGCACGGCTGGGCCTCAAATCTGCCGATACGTGCCCGCCTACCGGAACGCGGTCCGGCGTGGTATCTGGAGACTCTGCGGGCGACTCGACTAGGACTTTGCCAAAGCCTACCTGAACGAAATTGGGGCGATTTAGATCGGTCGGCTCTCGAAAGGACGCTGGTTTGTTTCGAAGTCTTGGAACGAAACTGGCACGTCGTCGAAGAGCGTTGTGAAAGTCTTCCGTGGACTTTGGTCCACTGCGATCTCCAACCTAAGAACGTCCTCATTCGACACACTGACTCTGGAATTGCGTTCTTGCCTTTGGACTGGGAGGACGCTGGCTGGGGAGCTCCTGCGACCGACCTGGCCAGGATTGATGCCGTGAGCTACTGGTCTACTGCGCGAAGAACATGGGCAAGCTTAGAGCTCCGGCAAGTTGAGGAGCAGGTGTGTTGTGGAGCCCTGTTCCAAATCCTCTCAGCCGTGGGCTGGGAGACGATACGGCTCGCGGCAGGGTCGGAGGGAAAGGCGATGAGACGCCTCCGCATCTATGCCCCCCGGCTGACTGCCTCCGCACAGGCTCTGGGTTTGGAGGTCTAGCCGAATGCGGGATTTCATCTCGGGACTCCCCAAGACTGATGCATTAGAGAAGGGACTCGCGTCAGCCCTGCAGTGTGAAGATCTGAGCGCACGCTCCCTGGCACTTTTGGCCCGTGAACCCACACCCTACGCGACGACATTTCCGTGCGAGATCGTCACTTGCCGAATTGGATTTGGGAAGCCGCGCCGACTCTTCTGCAAGTATACGGCAGGGGTCGACTATACAGGCCACGGGCATCGAGGTGGCGTGGGGCATGAGATCGCAACGTACCGGCACATCCTGGCGCAGTCAAACAAGTTCCGTCCAAAGTTCTACGGTGGTTACGCAGATTCGGAAACGGGTCAATATTGGCTCTTTCTGGAGTATCTGGATGGCGGTCTGCGGGTCGGAAAGCTGAATGATCCTGTGGCGATGGGCAAAACTGCCCGATGGATTGCGCGGTTCCATGTGACCAGTCAGCGCCTGCTGGGCAACGAGCACGTCCGCTTCCTGAAGAGATACGACAAGGAATACTACCTCGGATGGGTTAGTCGCACGGTCAATTTCGCGGGCCCGAACTACAGGAAATTATCGTGGCTTCGCCATCTCCATGCCTGCGCTGAGGAGTTTCTGTCTCCGTTATTGGACTCAGCGCCGACAATCATCCATGGTGAGTACTACCAACACAACATCTTGTATCACCAGGGGCGGGTATGTCCGATTGACTGGGAATCGGCTGCCGTTGGCGAGGGGTTGATTGATCTGGCCTGTCTAACGGATGGATGGGAACGCAAGATCGCTGAAGGATGCACGACAACCTACGTCCGGACTCGCTGGCCCGAAGGAGCGCCCGCCGGATTCGAGAAAGTCCTCAAGGCTGCCCGATTGTATATGACTGTCCGATGGTTGGGCGACGACCCCGACTTTACCCGAAGCACTGGCGCCCGTGGGCATTGGATGCGGTTGCGTAACCTGCTGACAGAATTGGAGCAAAAATGAGGAAGGAGCGAAATGGTACCTCGGCGTTCAAAGCCGCATGCGTCACGGGATTGTTCATTTTATGGGTGGGTTCGGTTGCGGCCAATCAGCGGAACTCTCCGGGCCGTCTCGAGCAAGGGTCTACGACGCCGACTGAGATCCTAAGCATTTCCGGTGTAGTGCTTGATCCGAGCAATGCGGCTATCGTGGGTGCGAGAGTGACTCTCCACGGAGGAAACTTTGAGAACGAGCCGTCCACGGCGACCGATCTGACGGGGCACTTCCAGTTCTCGGGTGTACCGCCTGGCAGCTATGAGGTGGAAGTGCAGCGGGAGGGTTTCAAGACATTGATAAGCCGTGTGAAAGTCGCGTCGCACTCTTCGGCTCCTCTGCACATCGTGTTGCCACTCGCCGAACTGCACGAGGAGGTCACCGCGACGAATTCGCAAGGCCAACTGAGTCGTGACGCTAGCGAGAATGCAGACGTTATCACGCTGGACAGTCTGACACTAGATTCATTACCGACAATAGACAACGATGTCGTGCGGGCCGTCACCGAGATGCTGGGGCCGGGGGGCTCGGGCGGTGCGGTCCTAATCGTCGACGGGGTAATGGCTTCTGAGGCCGGAGTGCCGGCTTCAGCCATTCAGGAAGTCAGAATCAATCAGAATCCTTATTCCGCAGAGTACTCAGTCCCCGGAAAGAACCGGATCGAGATCACCACTAAGAATGGATCTTCCGACTTCCACGGCTCTCTGGAAACATCATTCCGCGACTACAGGCTTGACGCGCGAAATGCCTTCGCAGACACCCGTCCGCCTGAACGTCTCTTACTCTTCGATGGCTATTTGAGCGGACCCCTAGGAAAGAGCAAGAAGACCACATTCCAGGTCAGCGCCAGCCAGAAGCAGGATGACCGGCAAGCGATCGTATACGCCGAGGTGCGTTCTGGAACGTTCATCCAAAATTTTGCCAATCCACAACGCAGTACCTACTTTTTTGGGGGGATAAATCGACAGATAAGCAAAGGCAACAACCTGGCAATCCGATACAGCTTCTTCGACTGGTCGGACAAGGGCAATGGAGTCGGAGGAGTGAATCTCCCGGAAGCAGCCTCGAATGAATCCGCCACCAGACACTACCTCTATGTCAGCGACAGAACCGTGATCACTCCGAAACTGATCAACGAATTCTCCGTTCGAGCGACCACATCGGAAAGCTTAACCGCGAGTGTACTCCAGGGACAGCCCCGTATTGTGGTGCTCGACGGGTTCGTGGGTGGTAGCGGCCAGACTAACTACAATGAGTTACACAACTACCTGCAGCTTAACGAAACGCTATCCTGGTCCCACGGCAAACACTTGATCAAGGCCGGGGCCAATCTCCCGGAGCTCGGCCGGTACAGTCTTAATGACCGCTCGAATTTCGATGGCACATTCCAGTTCTCTTCTCTCCAAGACTACATCCAGGGCAAACCTTTCTCCTTCGTGCAGCAGCAGGGGACCAGCCAGCTGGTGTACTGGCTGAAGGAGGTGGGTCTTTTTGCGCAGGATGAAATGCGCATACGCCCGGGACTATCGATAGCGCTCGGCCTCCGATATGACTGGCAGAACTATGTTTCCAATCCCAGGAACTTTGCTCCCCGAGTCTCTTTTGCCTTAGCTCCCGGCAGATTTAGGAAGATCGTATTTCGCGGCGGGGCAGGAATCTTCTACGAGACCACCGGCCAGGCGGCTATCGCTGACATGCTTCGCTTCAATGGTCAGACCCTACGCCAGGTCGTGTTCTCCGATCCGAGTTATCCAAACCCATTCATGGTCGGTGGCGTGGCTCTGACCCTTCCAAGCAGCATTGTCCGCTTTGCACCTGAGTTTCGTTTGCCGTACGACCTGCACTACAGCTTTGGTGTGGAAACGCAGCTGCACAAATCAACGATATTCACGGCCACCTATTCTGGCATCCGCGGCTTCGATTTGTTTCGGTCGCGCGACCTCAACGCTCCCCTTCCTCCGTTGCCCGTTCCTCCACTCAACGTGCAGCGCCCCAATCCTGAGATCGCTACTCTCCGAGAGATCGAATCGGACGGGAACCTGATGAGCGGTGCTCTGAAGCTGGCTGTGCGTACAAAAATCAGCCGTTTTTTCAACGGAATGGCGCAATACACGCTAAGCCGATCCTATGATGATACTGCCGGAATCGGCGCGTTTCCCGCGAATCAGTACGATCTGACCGGCGAGTGGTCTCGGTCTAATTCCGATTCTCTGCACTTTTTTTACTTCTACGGTACCTTTAACGCCCCCAAGGCTGTCAGCCTCGGTGCGTCGTTGTCGGTCCGTTCCGGGCAACCCTACACGGTGACAACGGGAACGGACGATTACGGGACGACGTTTGCCAATGCTCGGCTGGCAGGCGTGCCGCGAAACAGCCTGGAAGGACCAGGGTCCACCACGCTCAACCTTCGACTGGCTAAGGAACTAAGCTTAATCACAGCCAAAACCGGGAAACGTAAGAAAGATGAGAAGAAGGGCCTGAGCGCAACCCTAGCAGTGGATGCGTTTAACGTTCTCAATCACGTTAACCTCGGCGCGCCCGTGGGCAATTTGAGCTCGCCTTTTTTTGGACATTCTATCGGCGCGGGGCCGCCTCGACGCCTGCAAATGCTGGTACGTTTTCAGTTCTAAAGGCACGAGCATGAGAAATAGGAATCAGTAGAATGCACCACCCGGACCTAGCGCTTTTTCGAAGGCTTCTGCAGCAGGCGAGACCCTACTGGGTACACGTCATCGCTATTTTCCTTTTGGGCCTGCTAGCGACTCCGCTGGGCTTGCTTACGCCACTGCCCGTGAAGATTGTAGTCGACAATGTTATTGGTACGCGCCCTCTGCCAGCGTTCCTAAGCCGCATGTTGCCCATATCCGCTACTCGATCACCTACAGGCGTCCTGACTATCGCGGTCGTTTTGCTTCTAGGGGTCACCGCTGTCGATAACCTCTTTGCTCTTGTGAATTCATTCCTCCGCACGTGGACTGCGGAAAAACTGCTTTTGGATTTTCGAGTTCGCCTTTTCTCTCATTTGCAGCGTCTGTCGCTGGGTTATCACGATGCGAAGGGCACGACGGATTCCGTATACCGCATACAATACGACACTGCGTCCATGCAGTATCTAGTCATCGATGGACTAGGACCGTTTGTCACTTCGGCAGTCACGCTGCTGGTTATGTTCTACGTCACGTTTCATATCGATGCACAGTTAGCGATGGTTGCGATGGTCATTTCACCCGTTCTTTTCGCACTCTCCATGGCGTACCGGCCACGCTTTCGGAAGCGTTCGAAAGAGGTGAAGCAACTGGAAAGCAGCTCAATGGCAGTCTTGCAGGAGGTTCTGTCGGTCGTCCGCGTCGTTAAGGCGTTCGGTAGAGAGAAGCATGAGGAGGACCGCTATGTCCACAAATCCCAAGCAGGGATGTGGGCTCGAATTCAACTGGATTTGCTCGGCGGTTGGTACGGTTTGCTCGTGGGCATGACGACAGCTCTGGGGACCGCATGCGTTCTTTGGATTGGCGTCAATCACGTCCGGGCGCGTACATTGACTTTGGGAAGTCTTTTGCTCGTAGTCAGCTACCTGGGCCAGCTTTACGCACCTTTAAAAACTATTGGCCGCAAAGCCACCTCGCTGCAAACGCACTGGGTTGGTCTGGAACGTGCTTTCTCCGTTCTGGATGAGCTGCCGGATGTTCCGGAGCGCCCTAACGCGCGGCGGCTGGTCCGGGCATCCGGGTCCATAGCGTTCCAACATGCGTCTTTCGCTTACGAGGAGGATCATCTGGTTCTCCAAGATATTTGCTTCGAGGTCCCGCGCGGAGCGCGTGTTGGCATCGCCGGCCGGACGGGAGCCGGAAAGACGACTCTGCTCAGCTTATTAACCCGCTTTTATGACCCCACAAGTGGGCTGATCCTGCTGGACGGCGTGGATCTACGCGACTACCGGTTGGCTGATCTGCGCAGCCAGTTCGCGATGGTTCTTCAGGAACCTGTCCTCTTTTCGACTAGCATCGCCGAGAACATAGCTTACGCGCGGCCAGGAGCAGCCGAGGAGGAGCTCGTCCAGGCGGCGAAGATGGCCGATGCGCACGATTTCATTTTGGCATTACCCCACGGTTACCAAACCGTAGTTGGTGAACGCGGGGTGCGCCTCTCAGGGGGAGAACGGCAACGCATCTCTCTGGCCAGAGCGTTCCTCAAAGATGCCCCCATTCTTCTGCTCGATGAGCCAACTAGTTCGGTCGACACAAAGACCGAAGCGGCCATCCTAAAGGCGACGGAACGCCTCATGCAGGACCGTACTACTTTCATGGTCGCTCACCGCCTTAGCACGCTGGAAAGCTGCGACCTCAGGTTGGAACTGGAGCATGGGCGTCTCGTGCAGATGGAGTGCTATAAGTGATGCCGCTTCATATCGTCGTTCTCGGAAATATCGCGTGCGAGCCTTACCCCGGAATTGCGTGGCAGGCGATGCAGTACGCAGTTGGTTTTCAACGGCTGGGCCACGATGCGTACTACTTCGAAACTTCGTCTTCGTGGCCATATGATCCGATTCGGAACTCGAGAGTCAATATTTCGGAATATGCCGTATCGTATTTGGCGCAGGTCGCCGAAATGTTCGGTTTCAGCGACCGTTGGGCTTACCGGAGAAGCTATGGAGACAAAGCGTGGTTTGGTTTGGACCGAGAGTCAGCGGAAGAATTGCTGGCACACGCTGACGTTGTTTTTAGCATTACAGGGTCCACGCGTCTGGCGGAAGAAGGTCTGGAAGTGGGGCGGCTCGTCTATGTGTGCACCGACCCCGTCGTTCACGAAGCGCGGTTTGCCCAGGGTGACGAAGACATCCGTACACTGGTCGAGGAGCATGATGATGTCGTGACGTTTGGACTGAACATTGGCAACTCTGATTGTTCGGTGCCGCCTTTACCCCATCTACGCGCGAAGACCTGTCAGCCTGTCGTGCTTGACTTGTGGCAGACCGGTCCGCCCACCAAACGGGAGTTCACGACAGTGGGGAACTGGAGACAAGACGGTCGCGACACGGTACTCGAGGGGAACACGTATTACTGGAGCAAGCATCGCGAGTATCTGAAGTTCATCGATCTGCCGAAACGCACGACAGAGCCGTTGGAGCTAGCAACCGGCTTGGTCCGATTGTCCACCGACGACAGCAACCTGCTGAAGTCAAACGGTTGGCATCTGACGGACTCTCATACGCTCAGTGTATGTTCCTATAGGGATTATCTGCAGTCGTCCCGCGGCGAATTCACCGTGGCTAAGGATGCGAACGTGCGCCTGAAGACTGGATGGTTCAGTGATCGCAGTGCCTGCTACCTCGCGGCTGGCCGACCAGTAATCACTCAAGACACAGGCTTCAGCACGATCCTTCCAACAGGTGAAGGAGTGTTCGCTTTTAATACGATGGATGAGATCTTAGCTGCGTTCGAGGCAATCGAATGCGATTACGAGAGACACAGCCGCGCTGCCAGAGATATTGCCGAAGAATATTTCAAAGCTGAGACCGTGTTGGCAAGACTGCTGAACGATTTGGGACTGTGAGACATGTCCGCTAAGAGATACCTGATTGTGAATGCTGATGATTTTGGCCACAGCCGCGCGGTGAATCGCGGCGTCATGCATGCCCATGAGCACGGCATCGTGACTAGTGCCAGCTTGATGGTACGGAGGCCAGGGGCCGTCGAGGCCGCGGAGTACGCTAGAAACCGTCCTGGCCTTAGCCTAGGATTGCACCTTGACTTTGGTGAATGGGTTTATGAGAACGAAAACTGGGTGCCTGTCTACAATATGGTATCACTCGACGATGTAACGGCGTTGCGTAACGAAGTATCACGCCAGCTTGCCGCCTTCCGAACCCTGACGGGCAGAAACCCCAGCCACATCGATTCTCACCAGCACACACATTTGCGAGAGCCGGGGCGATCTGTTGTGCTCGAGGCTACTCTACAGTTGAGAGCCCCCGTACGCGATTGCAACCCGGAAATACATTATTGCGGGCGTTTTTACGGCCAATCTACCGAGGGCTCTCCCTATCCAGAGGGAATCACTTCAGATGCGTTAATTGAGATACTTTCGCAACTGCCACCGGGCATCACGGAGCTTGCCTGTCACCCGGGGGAGGAACAGGTTCCGAATACGACGTATGTGGATGAACGCTCAAGAGAATTGAAGACATTATGCGACGCCAAGGTCCGGTCGGCGCTAATTGGAATGGAAATCGAACTATGTAGTTTCACCGCCCTTCCGGACTTTTCTAAATCCGCGGAGATCGCAAGTACAGCGCCATGAACCTGCAGAACACATCCCGGAGGTTGAGAATAGCTCTGGTTCCACCGCTTTGGGCCAAAGTAGCGCCAGGTACGAGCGGAGGTGTAGAGGGCATCGTCTACGTGCTTGCCGAAGAGCTTGTGAAGCAGGGTCATGAAGTTACCGTGTTTACCTCAAGCGATTCCCCCACGCGCGCGAGAATCAGGGCCGTTTGTAAACGGAACATGATCGAAGCGATGGAAAGAAGCTTGGCCTGGGAATATGAGTATTACGAGACATGTAACATCGCCGAAGCTCTCCAACAAAGCGATTCGTTCGACCTAATCCACTTTCACGTGGGTTGCTACGCGATTCCCCTTGGTGCCTTTTCGCGAACGCCAATCCTGCACACGCTCCATAATCCCATAACCCCCGATGCCATTTGGCTATTGAACCGGTACGCAAACACTGCAGTCACGGCTGTCAGCCAACAACAGATTGCTGAAATTCCAGAAAACCGGCGACAAAAGATTCGTGTGATCTATAACGGTTGTGATTTTGAATCCTATGATTTCTCCGCGTCGCCCGGCAAGTATCTGGCCTTCTTGGGGCGCATAAGCAAGGAGAAGTCACCACTGGACGCCATTGAAATCGCGAAGAGAGCTGGCCTGCCTATTGTTGTAGCGGGCCAGCCGCTAGATCAGGAGGAACAAGCCTACTTCAAGGAGAAAATCGAGCCGCTGATCGACGGCGAGAATGTCATCTACATCGGGCAGGCGGATCATCAGCAAAAGGTGGCCTTATTGAAAGATGCGGGTGCTTTTTTGTTCCCCATCCAATGGGATGAGCCTTTCGGCGTTGTGATGATCGAAGCTATGGCTTGCGGCACGCCAGTAATTGCCTTCCAGAGAGGGTCTGTCAAAGAAGTGGTCGACTTCGGAAAAACGGGTTTTTACGCTGACTCCATAGGGGCGCTGATCCCCCTAGTTCCACGCGCTTTGGCTCTTGACCGGGGTACAGTTCGGGATCATGCCCGGCAGCGGTTCGGGCAAGTCAAAATGGTGGACGGATACCTTAAGGCGTATGAGTCTGTGCTCAACAGGGGCGAGGGCAAGCAACTCTCATTCACTCGCGCGGGGCGGGTATGAGCAACGCCCTAGTCAGCATCATCGTCAACAACTACAACTACCAGCGCTTCCTGACAGAAGCCATTGACAGCGCTCTCAAGCAGACCTACTGCAATACGGAAGTCATTGTGGTGGACGATGGTTCCACAGACGGCTCGCTCGAAATCATTGCGAGTTACGGCCGTCGGATCATTCCGCTACTGAAGGGAAACGGGGGACAAAACTCGGCGCTGAATGCAGGTTTCTCATTGAGCCGCGGGGATGTGGTCTTGTTCTTGGACTCGGATGATGTCCTGTGCCCAACAGCGGTGACAGCGGCCATAGACGCCTTTTCTGACCCAGATGTTGTCAAAGTGCATTGGCCATGGCTGGAATGGGACGAGTCCTCGCGGGCAACCGGCAAGGTTTGGTGGAAGTCTCTTCCCGATGGCGATATGCGTGATTTGGTTCTGCGCGCAGGTCCGGAGGGGGTGGCGGGTTACCTGCCATCCGGCAACGCATACCCCCGTAAGTTCTTGCAAGGCGTTTTCCCTCTGCCTGACGTGCGGCGCAGTGCGGGCTGCGGTTCGTACAATGGTGAAACACATTGGGCGGCAAGGCCCGGCCCAGATTTGTATCTTGCTACTTTGGCAGCACTTCATGGGCGAATGAAGCAGGTCGAGGAACCGCAGGCTTGCTACCGGATGCATGAACACAATGGCTACCAATCGTTGAAATTTGAAGAGAGGCTCAGGTTCGATTTGGCGCTTTTCGATTATGCATCGAAAGCTGCTGCCGAACACTGCCACAAGCTCGGGATCCCTGTAAATCGAGATCTATGGAGAGCCAACTCCTGGGCCCATCGAGTCCAGCGGGCAGCGCGGGACATCGTGTCGCTTGTACCGTTCGGCGGATCGTTCATCCTCGTTGATGGAGATGAGTGGAAGGCAGATCCGTCGATGTCTGGTCGCAAGCGTATGCCGTTCCTAGAGCGCGACGGCAAATATTGGGGTAATCCCCGTGACGATGAGAATGCTATTGAGGAACTCGAACGGCTGCGGGAAGCGGGCGCGCAATTCATCGTATTCGCCTGGTCGACTTTTTGGTGGTTTGACTACTATGTTGGGCTGCGCCAATACCTGCGCACACGGTTTCTCTGCGTTCTTGAAAATGACTCCATAGTGATGTTCGACCTGCGGAGGGAGGGCGTACCCGAATGAATGTCCTGGTGATCGCCCCGCATCCTGATGACGAGTCGATCGGCTGTGGCGGCGCGATCTGCCTGCACGCTGATCGGGGCGACCGGGTGACGACGGTATTTCTTACGTCTGGAGAATATGGATTGCCTGAACTATCAAAGGAAGCCGCCTGGCGCCTCAGAGAGCGTGAAGCGGAAAGGGCTGCAGAGATACTTGGAATTGCCTCCGTAGAGTTCTTGAGGCGGCCGGACAAGTACCTTGAGGAGGATACCATTGATGCTACGCGCGCCCTCAAACCCATCCTCCAACGGGAAAAGCCGGAGATCCTCTACCTGACGCATGAGAGGGACTTTCATCCGGATCACCGCGCAACCGTACCAATAGTTCAGGCGGCGGTACACGCTGCAGGTATCGCAGAGCCAACTCTGCTGAGCTATGAGGTGCTGACCCCCCTCACCGAATTTGATCGAGTAGAGGACATCAGCCTGGTTATGCGACGCAAATTGATGGCGGTAAGGGCGCATCGTTCGCAGATACGACAGTTCCGCTATGATCTGGCGTTTCGTGCCATGAACAAATATAGGAGCGTCGTAGCACGGGCGGGCCGTTATGCCGAGGTCTTCCGAGTGGCAGGAGAAAGTATGACTGGCATCTCTTTGCCTTGCAGGGCGGACCCAGGTTGGCACCGTTTCTATACGGCGACCCAGGAGATCACAGAGATCATTCCGACGGAGGCAGCTTTTATTCTGCCGGGCGAAGCGATCTCGGAGGTGTCCGCCCTGGTCGCCCCTCGGCGCTGCATACCGTTCCTAGAAAAAGGCGGGGGATACTGGGGGAAACCCGCCGATGATGCAGCGGCAATTCGAGAACTCGAACGACAGCGAGAATCTGGCGCCAGTTTTATCGTTTTCGTTTCGTCGACCTTCTGGTGGCTTGAATACTACGCAGGGTTGCGCGAGTACCTCTGTGAGCGTTTTCCCTGCGTTCGTGAAAATGAGCAGATCGTAGTGTTTGATCTGAGAAAGGCAGCGAAGGTTTCTATCGGGCTAACGGCATGAAGGTCAGGCTTGCGGAGCATACGGTTCGGATAGGCTGTAAAGGTAATCGAATGAAAGAGAGGGAACCATATGCGAGAGGTTAGGGCTTGCCTCTTGCTCTTCGCCACGGCGTTGGCATCCCGCACAGTGCTAGCCCAACAGCAAACATCCGTTCTCAGTGAGACCGAGGATGGCCGGCAAATTTTCCTAACCAATTGCGCGATTTGCCATGGCCCGGATGGTGATTCTGTCTACGGAGTGGATTTGGGTCGCGGCAAATTCAAGACAGCGTCGTCCGACGACGATCTCATTCGAATTCTCAATGTGGGAGTCCCGGGAACTTCGATGCCCGCGTTTTCAAAGGAATTTTCGCAGATCGAAATGCGGGCAGTTGTCGCCTACTTGCGTTATATGAAATCCACATCCAGTGCCACGTTCGCTCCCGGCGATGCAATTCAAGGCAGGGTCATTTTCGAAGGCAAAGGTGAATGTCTCAGCTGCCATCGAGTCAGGGATAGGGGCTCCCGCGTGGGTCCCAACCTCACTGAGATCGGATCTCTTCGGAGGACAGTCGAACTGCGACGTTCTTTACTCGATCCTGCCGCCGAAGTTCTTCCCTCGAGCCGCTTCATCCGCATAGTAACCCGGGATGGGGTCACAATTATTGGAAGGCTTATGAACCAAGACACCTTAACGGTGCAACTTATCGATTCGAAAGAGCGGCTACAGTCCCTCAAGAAGGCAAACCTGAAAGAATACGGCTTCATCGACAAATCTCTAATGCCTTCCTACAGGGACAAACTCAACAACCAACAGCTTGCAGATGTCGTCAGTTACCTTGCCTCCTTAAAAGGAATCGGCGCCCAATGAGCCAACGAGTACGTTTAATAGTTCTGGTCACTCTGTTTGGTTGCCTCCCGAATAGCGCCTGGCCGAGACAGATTTCGTTCGAACGTATTCTTGGGGCCGACAAGGAGCCGGAAAACTGGCTTACCTATTCCGGAACCACCTTTAGTCAGCGCTATAGCCTGCTTAGCCAGATCACCACGGCAAACATCAAGAACCTCGAGTTGCAGTGGGTCTACCAGGCTCGGTCGTTGGAAAAGTTCGAGGCCACGCCTCTAGTGGTAGACGGAATCATGTACACCGTCCAGGCTCCGAATGACGTGATCGCTTTGGATGCCGCCACGGGTCGGGTTTTTTGGACTTACTCACATCATCCGGAACATGGGCGCCCTTGCTGCGGTCGAGTCAACCGAGGGCTGGCCATACTAGATGATACGCTCTTCATGGGAACGCTCGACGCACATCTCATCGCGATCGATGCCAAAGATGGCCACCCTCTATGGGAGACCACGGTGGCCAAGGCAAGGTCCGCATATGTCATTACGCACGCTCCCTTGGTAATTAAGGACAAGGTGCTTGTCGGCGTCGCCGGTGGCGAATTTGGCATTCGGGGCTTTATCGCCGCTTACGATACCCGGACAGGACGGGAGGTTTGGCGGTTCAACACAGTTCCGGGACCGGGCGAGTCCGGTCACGAAACCTGGGGAGGAAATTCCTGGGAGAGAGGAGGGGCGCCAATCTGGATGACTGGATCCTACGACCCTGATCTCAACTTAACCTATTGGGGCACAGGGAACCCCAGCCCGGACTGGAATTCTGACGCACGGCCCGGAGACAATCTCTACAGCGATTCCGCGATTGCGCTGGACCCGGACACCGGAAAACTGAAGTGGTATTTTCAATTCACGCCTCACGACGATTTCGACTTTGATTCGGTTCAAGTTCCAGTCTTGGCCGACATCGAGTGGAAAGGTCAGAAGCGCAAGGTCATCCTGTGGGCCAACCGGAACGGCTTTTTTTACGTGCTTGATCGCGCTACAGGAAAATTCCTTCTGGGTAAGCCGTTCGTCAAAATCACATGGGCCAGTGGATTCGATGAAAAGGGCAGACCAACGCGAGTGGAGGGCCAGGCTCCAAGCCTGGAGGGGACTCTTGTGTATCCCGGCAATCCTGGTGGGACTAGCTGGTATTCTCCCTCTTACAGTCCGGGCACCGGGCTTTTTTATATTCCCGCATGGGTTAGCTCCTCGTCTGTGTTTGTGAAACTGCCCAGCGAGTATCGTGAGGGCCGAGATTATTCCGGGGGAACAACGAGGTCGTCGGTTCCATTTAATTGGTCTCCAGCTCCGAATTTGCGGAAAGAGGAAGAGGGCTACGGCGCGGTCCGAGCGCTCGACCCTCAGACCGGTGAAAGGAAATGGGAATTCAAGATGACCGACGTTACCGAGGCAGGCATCCTGACCACGGCTTCGGATTTGCTTTTCAGCGGGGGACGCGAGGGCTACTTCTATGCTCTGGATGCTCGCAGCGGCGCGCTGCTCTGGAAGACATCCCTCGGTGCGGCAGTCATTTCCGGCCCAATGACATACTCGGTGGGTGGCAAGCAGTACGTGGCAGTCAATGCCGGCAATTGCCTATTCACGTTCGCACTGCGGCAGTAGTCCGACATAGAAAGAGGAAATGTCGGATGAAAAATAGAAAGTCTAACGGCTCTCCGTCGAGTGCAGCTAGAGGGTCGCGTCACTGTCAAATAAGGACGGAGCCCAAACTCGTCTGTCGTTCAGGAGCTTTCTCAGTTCGGGATTATTTGCGCGGTAGAAGTATGTCCACGTAGACAGCTTGCGCCGGTAAGGCGCGGCCTTCTCAATAAACTCCCCCTTCTCCAGCCAGCGACCCGTGTGTTCCAACACATGGACACCTTCGGCCCGGCACCTTCTCAAAGTCCAGGAGAGCAGGGGTTCAAGCATAGACGTGCTATCCTCCAAGGACTGATAGTCGACAAGCATTACTTGTTTAAAGCCCGACCTTCGATTGACTACTTTTTTGAAGATCGCATAAGCGACTATTCGAGGACCATCAACAACGGTAACGATCCAGAGCCGGTTGTCTAACAATGCGTGTTTAAAGTGCCATTCCAGGACTTCGCGCGTGCGGACGGCCAGGAGTAAGTGGCGGTTGTTTCTCTTTTGGACTTCCCAGAAGCCATCGAAGCGATCGTCGAAATCCGGGCAAGCTTGCACTTCGACGCCGCTCTCTCGCAATGATTTCTTTAGCAGATTGTCCTTCAGAAATGCAGCGGCCGAAAGCGGATAGCTCAGGGGTTTGGAAAGCCGGGCCCGCATGCTTTTCAAGCGTGTCCAAGCTCCCCCCGACTGTGGAAAGGCAAACGGCCTTGTCAGATGGTAATTCTTCATCGCCACAATGTCCTGGAAGGTCCCCAAGTAATTTGTGATCCAGTAGGCTACTTCGTCCCAGATGCCGACTGGCACGCGAGAGCATTCAAGGGCGGTCACGGCGGCGACGGAATTATGACTAGCCGTATTATTCAAATAAAGATCTACGTTGCGCTGTCGAATCAGGTTATCTAGAAGCGACAACGATGCGCTCCGATACGCGAGGTCGGCAACCCAGGAGCGTCCCGAGGCAACCAGGATTTTCCTTCCGTCAAGCTCATATAAGAATGGAATGTTTCCCATCGAGGCGACGATTTTGCCGTCCTCGTCTTCGAGCACCCAGCCTATAGGCCAGTCGGCTTTTAGCTTGCGGTACAGCGGATTGCCCTGCCAGAGATGGACCCACTCCTCGTAAGGCTTGGCCGTGAGCCCGAACCGGGATTCAAGCTCTGCAATCTGCTCATAGTCCTCGAAGCGTGCCTCCCGCAGCTTTGGACCATGCCTCGGCTTGCTCTGCACTACGTTTGGCGTCGCCGTCAATCTGGCCTCCATGCTAATAAAAGTGCCAGACCGCGAGAAAGGGACACACCGGGATCAAGAGAGGATAGGCCCATCCCCGTAAGGGTTTCCGGAGACACCGGCTTATAAGCCAAGAGCTTATGCAACAAGGTAACTACGTCTGTGAAACGCGTGACGACGCAGGCTTGGCTGAAGGGCTCCCAGTGAGCGCGGTCTTCGGTCCGAAGTCGACGCAAGAGCGGATAAGGATTTGCCAGCACTTCGTGGCGTGAGCTCGCATAACGCTGCGTATCGCCGTGCCTTCTGCAGTCCCGACTCCACATCTGAGGCGCCCTTCGCGCCACTTAGGTGCCCCCGCTCATAACGCATTCAAACGGTATTAATCTAGGCAGGCTGCGTCAATTGGCTGAAGGACTAACCCGGATGGTTAGTACTGCACAGCGAGAAGAGTAGGGGAGAGGATCGAAGGAATCGCCAATTCAGATAGCGTATTGCAAACCGACTCGGTAGTACCGTCCGGATGGGGCGCGCTCCATCCAACGAACTTGAACGAGCGTGGGGATCTGCGTGGGCATTCGAGGAAACAAAAGTCGGCCTTGAAGAAGCCCAGACGTTTCAGGGGCCCGTGTCGCAATCAGGCAAAATCCGCCGTCCGAAATATCTTTCACTTTTCCTTCAAAGGTCCGAGACTTGCGGTGGCCGGGAACCAATGGTAGCTGGCTGCCACGGAACCGCCCGTTCACCAAGAACCGTGGATTCTCACGCCTTTTCCGCGATGCTGATCTCAAAGTAGCCAACTCTCCACATCAACCAACCCAGGAGAATGAACACAGGATGAACAGAGCTTGAGACTAGAAGTGATTTCAAAATCCTTTTTCAGGCCATTAGAATCAACAACTTGGACTGGTCAAAGGAATGTCTTGAAAACAGCCTCTAGAGAAGGCTTTCCCCGTTCATTGCCTTCGATGCCTGCAGAAGTCTCGCAATGATGCCGGTTCTGTTCTCCGCTCCCACTTTGATCATTACGGACCTTAAGAATGCCTTTGCTGTGTTTGGACTGATATCCATCCGGCTAGCGATCTGCTTGGTACTCAGATCCTGGAGCAGAAGCTCAACCGTTTCCGTTTCGCGCTTCGTTAATCGGAACTTACGCGTAACCCTCTCAAGATTGAGCGCCCCTCGTTGATTCCTTTCCAACAGGAGAGCTACTACTGGTCCCCGTCCATCTCCGAGACTCGACTTCACCGAGAATGCTCGCAATTGGTAGCACCTCTTCCCTGAGGCGACCTCATTTAGAAATTTGGAAGGAGGGAAACCGTTATGATTGCCATTGCCTAAAAGTAGCGAACGGATCTTATTTTGCAAGAAATTGTCAGAGCCTTTGATTCTTGACGGAAATCCGGGGTAGGAGAGGATCGCCAGGGCATCTTCGTTCGCATAAATGGGCCGAAGGGTGGCATCCAGAAGAAGAAACCCCACAGCCTGCGACTCTCGACGCCCGCGACTCGAATCGTGACCATTCCCGGAGTTCTTATGAATTGCATGAGGAAAGAGGTCCGAAGAGACACCGCCGAAACGCACAGAAGGATTTCGAAGCTTGTCGGGGAATGGTCCAGATGAATTTGACTTTCTCGCTGCTAACATTTCAGCACCGCCAATCACGATGGCCACGCTCTCCACTGGGACCGGGTGTGAACAATGACACTCCCCCTAGGTGATCTTAAGACTCGTTGCCCAGAGCCAAACTGCGGCTTGGGTTCCTGATATGAGGACAAACAAAAAAGACCACTTCATAGATACTTACCGGCGCCGGATGTTACAATCGGGTGAATACCTTAGTTAGCGATGAAAAAAAACTAGCATGTAAGCTACGGAGCAAACTTCCGCCGAATAAGAGAAGCCGTTCAACAAGCAAGGTTTCCCGAAGCGGAAAGCGCATTACTCATTTTGAGCGAGCGGATTTCTCCTCAACATTATCATCTCCGAGCGGCGACTGAGGGCCATGGGAATCCCTACTCTGGCGTTTTACCTTTTTCATTTCTAGACCACTGTAAGTAAGGGCCTCAATGACCAACCTTACGGGGCTTCGTTGACCAGGGCAGCGCGGGAACCTGAGCGGCCACAGGGCGTACGCATGTTGGGCTGGGTAGCACGCGGATGCTGACGTTCAGCGCCAAACGCTGGCACAGGTCCAATCACTACAAATAGTGATTACTACAACGAGTCGAGGCTAACCCTTTTCGTTTGTGGAGGTCTTGATAGGGGCGGTGGGGATCGAACACGACCCCCAAACTACAAAGTCCCGTGGAATGAAGGCGTTGCAGCCGCCCGCAAAATCCAATTGCTGATTCTGCTGACTGATTTAGCGGCGCAGGTGGAAACAAACGCGCGAATGTTTGAACCACCGACCTCCTGGTCCCGAACCAGTATCTAAAAATCCCTAAGCCATCGACCTGGCGTCACTTACGGGATTTAGGGCCGCCAAAAAGCCCCCTCA
>QHZD01000035.1 GCA_003225315.1 Acidobacteriota bacterium | reverse complement strand
CAGGGGGGTGACATTTTCATGTTGCCGTTAGGGTGACAAATTCATGTTGCTACAACACGAACGAATTACCGAATATTTTCGAGGGACGTGGTTTGATTTTGACGCTCAAGCGACAATCGAGACCATCCCGAGGACGTGCAGACCTAGCGAAGCGTCGCCGGAAACCTTCACCTGAGCAAGAGCGGACTCACGGTCTATGCCCTTGGTGAAAATGCGCCAGGCGATTTCCTGGGGAATCGTGGATTCCGAAGCCGCTTCTCCAGTCGGTGCCTCGATGAGTTGCCAGACTTCATCGGCGCGATAGAGATACCAATTGCCGCCGCATTCGCCGGCAACGTTGATTTTCACCAATGTTCTAACCTTCGCGGACACGTCGCGATACGCGAACGGCAGAGCCCTCAGGAAACAATCGAGAACGGCGTGGTAGAACTCGCGCGTCATGATGCCCGGCTTGTCCACAGCGAGACGAATCTGCTGCTGGTGATGCCAACGCTCGGTGAATTCGCGCGCGGTGTCAAACCAGTTTACGGATTTTTCTTCGCCAGCCCAGCTTACGCCGTAGGGAGCCATCGCGTAAGGGTCGCGCGAAGCATGATATTCCGCCAGCGATTTGGCGGCGACCTCCACTAGTCTAATTAAGACTAGTGGGCTTAACCGACGATATACGGTAACGCCTTCGCTATTCAAGCGGTTGATGAACGTCGCCAAATCTGCCGCGGAGGTGATCCTTGGACTCTCAACCACGTAGCCGTCGCGCCCGATAGAAACGCCGCGCAACGAAGTGTCCAGCAAATGTGCCGCGACGTCCTTGACCGTCCACTTCGGAGAAACGGTTTGCTTTTCCCAATCCTCTTGCGCAAGCGAACGGAGCAATTCGATCAGCATTCCGTCGAGCTTTGGAAAAAGGTGGGCGGTCAGGATCGGCGGCAAAGGGTTGAGCTTGGTTTTCAAAGACGGTTCGGGCACGGAAGGAATACTCACACCGGGTTCGCCGAAAAGCAACCCTTGCGAGGAAGACTGGGTTCTCTGGCCTGGCGGAACCGCGTAGGATTCGGCGGAAACAGCTCTGCAACTTTCTGCCCCTAGAGGTGTTAAGTGAAGTAGGAACTTCAGCATGAGCTGAAGAACCTGAACGAGCTGCGGTTGTTTGCAGTCGAAGTGATGGACTTCAGAAGGGGTCCAAACATGCGTTATCTAAGGATTCTTGCTTTGCTGGGCATTTGTTTAGGTTCAGCATCTTTCGCCCACGCACAACGAGTCTTTGTCGGCGTTGGTGTGGCTTCAGCATACGTAGGCCCGGCGCCAGTCTGCGCTTACGGCTATTATAGCTACTACCCGTACACCTGCGCTCCTTACGGCTATTACGGCCCTGACTACTTCGTTGGCGGCGTTTTCATCGGAGCGGGGCCCTGGTTCCACGGCTATTACGGACGTCACGGTTACTACGGTCGTGGTTTCTATGGCCGCCCGGGCTTTCACGAACGCGTCTTTGTAGACCGGGGTTTTCGGAGCCACGGCGGGTTTGAGCACGAAGGCTTCCGCGGTGACCGTGGATTCCACGGCGGTGGCGGCTTCCACGGAGGTGATCATGAATTTCATGGCGGCGATGGCGGCGCTCACGGCGGCGGATTCCACGGGGATGGCCATGGCCATGGCGGCGGAGGACACGGAGGCGGGCATCGCTAATCACAGAAGTTCGCCTAATTCTTACAAACCAGCTGGAACGGCCGGCAGGAACTCCCGCCGGCCGTTTTCGTTTTGATCCTACCGCAAACGCGAATTCCCTAGGCGCACACGCCTTCGTCAGTGGGCTGGGGAAACTGCTGCGAAAACCAGAAGGAATATTGCGTGGCTCCATTTTTCTTGTAATGCTCCAGCCGCTCGCGGCCTTCGGCCACGGTAGGAACGTGTCCAACTGGAATCCACCACAAGCAGTAAGTAGGCACGGCTGCCTTCTCGAACCATTTCGCCCGGTCGCGAAAGACTTTCATGTGATTTGATTTGTACGCGAACTCACGCAACGTTTCGACCGACTCCCAGACGGACATGTTCACGATGACAAAGGGGTCGTCACTGTACGCAATGTCCGTGGCGTTGCCGGATTCCGACTGCAGCCGCCACACAAATCCCGGAGCTTTGTCCGCGAGAGCATTGATCGGCTCGAGTTGCGCGACGAATTCAGCGATTTTCGGATCGTCCAGCGGAGCAATCAGGCGACCGATGTTAACTTGTGCGAGATGATAGTTCATGGCGGACTCCAGAGAACTCCCTTCCAAAGACGCTTCAGAAATCGAAACGGTAGCACAGGATGCTCCACGTGACGATGTGGCGGATGGATAAGCAGAACATTTTTTTGGCAGTGGAATAGTGGCGCCATGGGCTCAAAAGCGGAAGAGATAGGAGACTTTGACGAATATCTGACGACCATCATTCATAAATCGATTGGGAACGTGGAGGAGGTTGCCGTTGGAATCCTGACTGAGGCTGGGGTCGAGGTTCTGCAGGTTTGAGTTGTAACCGACGTACACGGCAGTGCCGGGATGGAGAAGATAGGTGAAGAGCAGGTCGGCGTTGAAGTTTTTCGTGGTTTGGAGCGAGGTGAGATTCTGGTTGGCAAGAACTGCAGCGTATTGTCCGATGAAACGAAGTGAGAATTCCCCCGTGAACTGGTAGTTCCACTTCGAGCGAATGATGTGGTTGTTGAAGATGTTGGGGCCGGAGGAGAGACTGCGGAGACGCGTGAGGAGGTAGGTGTTATCGATAGTAAGCTTGCCAGTGGGTCGGACGGTAAGAAAGATCTGCGCGTAGCTCGATTGAGCAAGGCCAGGCGGGCCCGCGACTGGAGGGCCAGGAGGCGCGGGAATCAGCGGAGCGTCAAAGTTGGTGTCGGTGCCCCAGCCAATCTCGCCGTTCATTGAGACTTGCTTGAAGAAAGCAGATTGGAGGAAGAAACCGGAATGATGGTGAGCATAGTCGCGATTATCGGGAAGAGCGCTGAAGTCGGAGGGGCGAAGGCGCTCGTGGCCGAGATTGCCGAAGAAGCCGAAAAATACCTGACGCTGAAACTGAAAACGGTAATTGGCGTTGGCAAACCATTCGAGACGCGTGCCCTTGTGGTCCCAGTTGTTGATGGTAAAGAGTCCTGGCCCATGCCAGACGAGATGCTTGCCTTCCGGACGAAAGCGGTAGAGAGCGAACTGGCTGAAGCGGCGGACGTCGGGGCGGCGAAAGAAACCGGTCTCGGTCTGGAATCCCTCTGAAGTGTCCTGATACAACACGTTGTATTCGACCTTTCGCGTGCTGTGCTCGACGTATTCCCAGAAGTCCGGCCCGCCCTTGTGGAAACCGTTGTTGAAATCGGTAGAGCTGACGAGCGCTTGTGCCGTGGCGTACCAAGTGGGGCTGAAGGTGATCTTTGCATCGATGCCGCCGACGCGGTTGGAGCCGACGATGCAGCGATTGTCGCTACAGGCGGTGTCGGACACGGTAGCAAGTTCCCGGTCCGTATAGATGAAGCCGATGGTGGATTGCTTACCGATATCGTGATTCACGCGCAGCACACCGAAATAGGCTTTGGCGCCGGAGAGAGGGTCAGCCGGAGCAACGGACTTGCCCGGGGACTTATCGTCCGCAAAGAAGGCGCCGATAGACCATGGACCTTGTTTGCCTGTGAGGCGCAAGCCGTAATCGGGGTCGGCGATGCGGCGAGTAAAGACAAGATTTATAGGAGTGGCGAAATAGCCCGCATTTTCGAGAAAGAATGGACGTTTTTCAGGAAAGAAAACCTCGAAACGCTGGTTGACGGTGACTTGAGGCTCGTCGGATTCAACTTGAGCAAAATCAGGATTCAAAGTAGCGTCGAACACCAGGGAATCCTTGAGCACGATCTTGGAATCGAGGCCGGCGCGTGGTTCGAAGCTCTTCCCAACGAAATGGGGGACGCCGCCGGGACGATCATCCAGGCCGCGGAACGAGCGCAGAGAACCGTAGGGAACGAACTGTATGTTGCGCCCGGGAGAGATTTTTTTGAGTCCATCCGCATGCGTTTCCTGACTCAGCCAGCCCTGGGTGTTGCTGCTGATATGCGGGTAGAAAGAGAATTCGAAGTTGCGGCGGATGTCGCGCTCAAAGAAGATGCCCCAGGTCTGTTCGGGATTTCGGGGAAAACGGAGCGAACGGAACGGAATCTCGAACCACACCACGAAGCCTTGAGACGTAACCTTGCCCTGTGAATTCCAAAGCATGTCGTAGGAATAGTCCGGCTCCTGAAAATCGTTCCAGATGCCGTCCTGCTGGACGCCGAAAGGGTTCACGTAGAAGAAAAGGCCGTTCTTGCGGTCGCTGAAGGTATCCAGGACGAAA
The DNA here is from genome assembly GCA_003225315.1 of Acidobacteriota bacterium. Taxonomy (GTDB): domain Bacteria; phylum Acidobacteriota; class Terriglobia; order Acidiferrales; family UBA7541; genus Acidiferrum. The sequence continues at coordinate 91,748 of QHZD01000035.1, read as the reverse complement.
CCGAACTGATCGTCGTCGTTGATTTGCTCGCGCCGGACCATGTGAGCACGAATTTTGTCCGGTTCGGAATCAAAACAAACGCAAACGACGTAGAGATTTTGATCGGTGTAGCCGAGATAGACTTCGGTTTTCTGGGAGATGGGGGAACCGTCTTTCGGGTCGCGCTGGACGAAGCCATCAATCTTCAGCATTTTGCCGGCGAAGGCTGGAGAAGGCTGCATTGTAAGGAAGTCAGCGATGGCCGGGCGCTTTTCCAGGTGAGGGATATGGAGACTCGTGAAGGTTACAGAATCTTTGGCAGGAGGACCTGCCAAGGCCGGAAGAGAAGGCCCCAGAAGGACGAGGAGAATCAGCCGCAGAGCCCAAGAACGCTTGCTGGATAGAGAATGGCGCACTGCGAGGCTCCAGGACTGTGTCTTAGGCGCAAGTCGGTCAAATGCTAGTCGGTAAACGCACCCGGGGCTCAAGTCTCCTGATTGTATTGACGACCGTGGGGTTCCAAGAGTTAGCCTTGTCAGCCGCAATTGCGGTTTTTTTCTTGGGCAAGGAGGCGCGCAATTCAGGCGCGCTAGAAGTTAAACCGGTAGCCGAGAATCATCTTGGCAAGCAAATGATCCGTCGCGCGTGTCACGCCCACACCCACGCCGAAATTAACTTCCCATTTGGGCGAGAGGTTCAAGTCGATCGCAGGAAGAATTTGCTGTTGCTGCTGGCTGACGGGGTCGAAGCCCGTTACCGGACCCAGCGAGCCATAATATTCGATTCCTCCAGCAACTTTCTTGGTGAAGTCATAGCTGAATTTGAAATTAGGCGAGAACACCAGCCCCTGATTTACGCTCGGGCCATGGAACGATCGGTCAAACGTGGGATTGAAGGACAAATACCACTTGCCGAGTTGCTTATCCACGATAGGGCGAATTTCCCAAGTCCAGGTATCAGCGGAGTAGCGTCGGCTCTGCCAGCCGATTTCGTTCGAAAGGCTGATTCCAACGGGCCAATGCCACTTGGGAGGAACGCGCACACGGGGGCGAATGTGGCTGCCAACGTAATCCCAACCCTGGCCGTTCTTGACGGAGGTAAAAATATAAAATCCGGTCTCGAACCAGTCATTGAAGCCGTGTGTGATCTCGACGGTTTCGTGCAATTGATGGCTCGTAGGAAGAGTCCCATCATCAGTTGATTTGGAGCCTTGAAACGTGAAATTCGAATGGAGCTCCAGCATCGTGTGGCGAGGTTCCACGGTTTCGTACGGATACACCTGGATTTCGTAGTTTCCCTGCGCGCTTGCGTTCAGAGGCAAAACCATGCACGCAAGCAAATAGAACACGATCGACATTGCAATTCGCAGTCCCATATTCAATTTCCGCAAGCTGCCCAGGGTAACTCAGCCCTGGTGACTGGCAAACTGGAATAGATGCGGAAATCAGGCGTGGGGGTGCGCCTTGTCGTAGACGTCCATCAACTGGCGGATGGAAGCGTGCGTGTATTTTTGCGTGGTGGAGAGCGATTGATGCCCGAGGAGTTCCTGGATGGCGCGAAGGTCAGCGCCGTCCGCAAGCAGATGCGTTGCGAACGCATGACGCAACGAATGTGGATGCAGGTCCCAATTGACATTGGCGATGCGCACGTATTTTTTCACGATGCGCCCGACGGAACGCTGCGTAAGGCGCCGGCCCAAATAGTTGAGAAAGACAGCTTCCGCGTGCGGCCCCTGCTTGCCGTTAGTCCCACCCGCTTGCCGCAGGAGCTGTTCGCGCACCGGCCAGTATTTTTCCAAGGCCTCTTGGGCCTTGGCCCCGTACGGAACGATGCGTTCTTTGTTGCCTTTGCCGCGGACCCGGAGGATGCGTTCCTTTTGCTCCATGTCGGCAAGATTGAGCCCGGTGAGCTCACTGACGCGCAAGCCTGCGGCGTAGAGAAGTTCCAGCAGCGCCCGGTCGCGGCGAAGGAGCAAGCCTTCCCTGGCCCGCAGGGGACCACTCTGCTTGTCTGGCAGATTCGCCGCGGACGCCCGTGAGACCATCAGGTTCTTTGGAGAGGTCGTCCGGCCGGCTGGTGTGCCATGCCCCGAACCGCCAAGCTGGTTAAGGAAGTCGTTCAGCTCTTCAGCAGAAAGTACGGAAGGAATGCGCTTCGGCAGCTTCGGCGTCGGTACAAGCCGGGCGGGATTCTCCTTTAGATGGCCTTCGCGGACACAGTATTTGAAGAACGAGCGCAGCGCCGCAAGCTTCCGAGCGATGGAACTTTTCATAAGCCCGTGATCGTGAAGATGCGCGACGAATTCACGAATCATCGAATGCGTCACGCCAGCGAGTCCGGGCGGTCGTGCGCCGGGCGGCGAAAGATACGCCACAAATTGTTCGAGGTCCCTACGGTAGTTCAGAATCGTATGCGGCGAGGAATTCTTCACCGACTGAAGGTATTCAAGATATTTCGCAATCGCCTCAATCATTCGCGGCAACAGCTCCCGGGGACAGGCCCAGCTACATTATAGTCGCGGACAAATCCCCGGAAAACAAAATCAAGCCGGTGTTTCTTCAGATGTAAGTGGGTCAGGACTTGGCCGCTACGGGCACGGGAGCTTCTTCGGTCTGCACTTGCGGCTGGGCTTCCAGGACTGGCGTCTCCCAGTCGCAACCTTCTTTGAGGCACGCGCGCACGGAGCCGGTCTTGATGCGTTTTTCGACAATGAACGGCGCGCCGCACTTCGGGCACGGTTCGGCGATGGGCATGTAAGGCGTTGTGAAATTGCAATCCGGGTAACGCGAGCAGCCATAGAAAATGCGCGGGCGTCCACGCCCGCCTTTGCCCGCACTTCCACGGCGCACGAATTCGCCTTCGTTGCACTTCGGGCATTTGATGCCCATGGTGATCGGGCGCGTGTACTTGCACTTCGGATAGCCGGAGCAGCCAATGAACTCGCCGAAGCGGCCGTGTTTTTTCACCAGCCCGTTGCCGCAGAGCGTGCATTTCTCATCGAGCGGCTCATCCGGCTGATGCGCGATGCGCGTTCCCTGGACGAGACGGCGGGTGGTCTTGCAGTCCGGGTAGCCGGTGCAGGCGAGAAAAGTGCCGAAGCGGCCGCGCTTGATGGCCATTTCCTTGCCGCAGTTGTCGCAGTATTCGGTCTTGGGTTCGCCGCTAGTCTCTTCCGGAGTCTCAGGGGAGAGGTCCTGAATGAAATCGCAATCGGGATACCGCGAGCAGCCCAAGAAAAAACCGTGACGGCTGATGCGTTCGAGCAATTCGCCTTGCCCGCACTTTTCGCACTTTTTCCCCGTGGGAATGCCTGCTTTGTAGGAAAGCATTTCATCGTCGGCCTTATCGAGGTCGATGGCAAATTTTTCCCAGAACTCTTTGACGGCTTCGCGCCACGGCAGCTTGCCTTCTTCGATTTCGTCCAGCTCTTCTTCGAGCCGCGCGGTAAATGTCACGTCGAAGATGTCTTCGAAACTCTTGATCAGCAGCGTGCTGACCCTTTCGCCGAGCATGGTGGGCGAAAAGCGGCCCTGGTTCTTAGTGACGTATTCGCGCTCGACAAGCGTGGAAATGATCGAAGCATACGTCGAAGGCCGCCCGATGCCGTCTTCTTCAAGTTCCTTCACCAATGTCGCGTCGTTGTAGCGCGGCGGCGGCTCGGTAAAGTGCTGGTCCGGGCGAATCTTGTCGAGCCGCAGCGTCTGCCCTTCCGTGACTTGGGGAAGCGCGCGGCCTTCGCCCTCATCATCCTTCTCGTCGTCCTCGCGGTCCGCGATGGACGCGGGCATTTGATAGACGCGGAGGTAGCCGTCGAATTTCTGGACCGAGCCGGTAGCGCGGAAAGTGTAATCTGCCGCGTTGATGTCGATGGTCGTCTGATCGAAGATTGCCGGAAGCATTTGCGACGCGACAAAACGCTGCCAGATCAGCTGGTACAGCTTGAAAAGATCTTCATCGAGATATTTCCGCACGTCTTCCGGCGCGCGCATGGCATCGGTAGGACGCACTGCTTCGTGGGCTTCCTGGGCGTCCTTCTTCGATTTGTAATAGTTGGGTTTTTCCGGAAGGTAATTGCTCCCGAACCGCTGGGGAATCAATTCGCGAACTTGCGCCAGCGCGTCGTTCGAGACGTGCACGGAATCCGTGCGCATGTAGGTAATCAACGCAACCGAGCCTTCGTCACCGAGTTCCACGCCTTCGTACAGCTTCTGCGCCAGCGACATCGTGCGCTTGGCCGTGTACCGCAGTCGGTTGTAAGCCGCTTGCTGCAATTTAGAAGTCGTGAATGGAGGTGGCGGATTGCGTCTCTTTTCTTTTTGCGCGACGCTGGCCACCTGCCACTTCGCCTTACTCACGGCGGCCACAATTTTTTCCGCGGCCTCCTGATTCTCTACTCCAATGTCCTCGCCTTTGTGTTTGAACAGCTTGGCTTCGAAGAGCGGCAGCTGCCCGGCATCCAGCATCGCGTGAATCGTCCAGTACTCCTGCGGGATGAACGCGCGAATTTGCTGCTCGCGTTCGACGATCAGCCGCAGCGCCACGGTCTGTACGCGCCCGGCGGAAAGGCCGCGGCGAACTTTGTCCCAGAGAATGGGAGAAACTTTGTAGCCCACGATGCGATCAAGCACGCGGCGCGCTTGCTGCGCATCCACCAGATTGGTGTCCACCTGGCGCGGCTTATCGAAGGCCGCGCGAATGGCCTTGGGCGTGATCTCGTTGAACGTAACCCGAAAGATTTTCTTGGGATCGACGCCGACAACCTCCTTCTTCGTGCCGTTCTCCTCCTCCTTCTTAACAGGCTCTTGGGGTGCAGCCTCTTTCTTCTTGAATCTCGAAATGCTGGGTTCCTGCTCGATGAACTTGGCAGGCTTGGAGAGAACCATGGCGAGGTGGGCGGAGATGGCTTCTCCCTCGCGGTCGGGGTCGCCCGCCAGGTAGACCGCCTCCGCGGAGTGCGCCGCCTTCCTCAGGTCGTTGATGACTTTGCCCTTGCCCGCGATGATTTGCAGCGTAGGCTCGAAAATCTTGTCGTCGTCGATGCTGATCAGTTTCCCGGCCGGCGCTTTTGCTTTCTTGCTTCCTTTGCTGGTTTTCTTCCGCCTTTTCTTTTTGCCGCCCTCTTCTTCGCCGGGCAGCCGAATGCCAATCGTCTTCTTGGGCAGGTCCATCACGTGGCCGATGGATGCCTTGACGGTGAAATTCCGCCCCAAGTATTTGTTAATCGTTTTCGCCTTTGCGGGCGATTCCACAATAACCAACGAACGAGCCATATTGCCTTTGTAACTCCGTAATGCTTTTGCGGAGAGGGCTGACCGCGCGGCGTGTGTCCTTCTCGCTACCTTAAGCGCTTTGCCCGAATCTCAACGGGGTCTAATCTTAGATGCTTTGGTTGCCCTCGTGGATGCGCTTCTCGTCTGGGGGGCTTGCCACGGCAAAGCGACGCAATCCCTTATCTGACTCTACAGCAAGACTTTGCTGAACTGCTTGCCCGGCAATTGCCGGATGATGCCCTTCATCTCCAGAGTGAAGAGCGTAGCCAGAACTTCTGAAGAGTTCAAGCCGGAACGTTCCACGATGTCATCGATGGGCACGTGTTCTTCAGCGCTGAGCAGTTCGTAGAGTTTTTTCTCCGACCCGTTCAGCGCCGCAGCCGCCAATAAATTCCGCTGTTCAGCTTCCGGTTTTTCCGCCTGCACCAGGGCGGCACGAACCGGCGTGGGCAGCTCTTCGATGACATCTGCTGCGCAAGTCACCAGCTTGGCGCCTTGTTTGATGAGCTGATTCGGCGCGAAACTTACGGGCTGCGTGGCGTTTCCCGGCACGCCGAAGACTTCTCTTCCGAACTCCATGGCCAGCCGGGCGGTGATCAGCGACCCGCTGTATTGCGCGCCTTCCACAACTACCACGCCAAGCGGCAAGCCGGCGACGATGCGGTTGCGCACTGGAAAATTCTCCGGCGCCGGGTGCGTGCGCAGCGGAAATTCGCTGATGATCGCCCCGCGCTCCAGCACTCTCTCGTACAGTTTCTTGTTTTCTTTCGGATAGCAAACGTCGATGCCTGTGCCGAGGACTCCGATAGCGCGGCCATGGGCATCCATCGCTCCTTGATGCCCGATGGCGTCAATTCCACGCGCCATGCCGCTGACGATGACCAGCCCACGCGCGGCTAGCTCCCGTCCGAGACGCTGGGCCATTTGCGTGCCATAGAGGGTTGGCCGGCGTGTGCCGACGATGCTCAGGCTGGGGAGATTCAAAACTTGAGGATCGCCGCGAACGTAAAGCAGTACCGGCGGGTCGTAGATTTGCAAAAGCGACTGCGGATATTCAGGCTCCGTCCAGTTCAAGAGCGTGCAGCCCGCAATCTTCTGTATGCCCGCTAATTCCTTCTCGGCGCGTTTGAAGCTCTCTTTCTTCGCGATGGCTTGCGCCACTTTGGCGGGGAGATGGCAGGATTCGAGATCAGGCAGACTGGCGCGGAAGACGCCCTCCGGCGAATCAAACCGCCGCAGCACGCGGGCGGACAAACGGGAAGCTAGCCCAGGCGTAAGCCCAAGCGCAAGCCAGCAGAGGGAAACGTCCGGCTGCATCGCCTGACGAGCCTATGTGTGGAGTAACCGAATTGTCAAGTAGTTAGCGTTTGACCTCGACTGGCGGCCGGGCTTGCGACCTCCTAAGCACTTCGAGCGGGCTGTGCCGCATCTTCTTGGAGGATGGCATCTAAAGTCTTCAGGAAAAGATCCGCATCAGCCTTGGAGAAAACCAGCGGCGGGCGCAGCTTGATAACGTTGTGATCTGGCCCGTCGGTGCCTGCGAGAATGCCGCACTCGCGAAGCCGATTCACTACATACGATGCTTGCAACGGCGCTGCCTCTCGCGTTTCACGGTCGAGCACCAGATCGATCCCCAGAAATAATCCAGAGCCGCGCACATCACCGATCAATACATGCCGAGACTGCAACGACTTCAAGCTTTCAATCAAATGCGCGCCGACGCGCAAGGCGTTTTGCTGTAGGTTCTCTTCTTCAAGTACGTCCAGCACCGCGAGACCCGCGGCGCACGCCACAGGATTGCCCCCGAACGTGCTGAAAAACTCCATTCCATTATTAAACGAATTGGCGATCTCCCGTGTCGTGACGACTGCCGCGAGCGGGAACGCGTTGCCGATGGGCTTCCCCAGAACGATGATGTCCGGAACGACGCCCTGCGTTTCGAATCCCCAGAAGTGGGTCCCCAGCCGCCCGAATCCGACTTGCACTTCATCGGCGATGCAGACCGCGCCTGCCGCACGCACGTGACGATACACCTCCGCAAGATATCCTGGCGGAAAAACAATTTGCCCGCCCACGCTCGGCAAAGTTTCGGCGATGTACGCGCCAACACCGCGGCCTTCGGCTCGCGTGCGCGCCAGGATTTCGGCAACGTGCCGCCCATATTTTGCACCCGCCTGCTTGTCGCCCCGTCGATACAGGCCTCGGTAATCATCCGCGAGCGGAGCTACGTGCACCCAGGGCTTCTTTCCTTGGCCTCCCGAGCCGTTAAATTTGTAGGGACTGATGTCGATGAGTGTGTTGGTGTGCCCGTGATAGGCATGTTCCAGCACGATAACGTCTTCTCGCCCTGTATGCGCGCGGGCGAGCCGCAGCGCCAGTTCATTAGCTTCGCTGCCGGAATTCACAAAAAAACAAACGCGCAACGGTTCGGGGAGTAGTCGCGTCAACCGCTCGGCATAGCGATTGACGTTGTCGTGCAGATAGCGCGTGTTGGTGTTGAGCAGCGCGAGTTGCGCTTGCGCCGCCTGCACCACCCGAGGATGACTGTGCCCTACGAGCGGCACGTTATTGTAAACATCCAAATACGCTCGCCCCGTATCGTCATACAAATACTGCATCCAGCCGCGAACGATTTTCAGCGGGCGTTGATACGAGATACTGAGATTTTTCCCCAGCAAGCCGCGACGCGCGGCAAGCGTTTCGCCAAGAGTTGGCTCCTTCGCCGGGAAACGATTCGCCGGAATGCCAAGCAAAAGATTTGGGTCTGGCGAGAGGCTCGTCCAAACTGCGCGCTGCGAACCGTACGCTACGCCAGGAAAATACGCGTCCAGGTCAAGCAGATCGACAATGATCTGAAAATGAACGTGTGGCATCCATCCGCCGTTTTCATCCGTAGCGCCTACTCGCGCAAACCCTTGTCCGCGGCCAATACGCTGCCCCGGTTTCAGCGCAGCAAGCGTTTCTTTCGTCAAGTGGCCATACAATGTGAAGAATTTCTCTCCGTTGCTAGTCTCGTGCCGCAGAATCACGAGCGGTCCGTAGTCCTGCGGTTCGGAATTATTAGCGGCGATGTGGACCACGCCATCCAGTGGGGCGCGCAACCGCGTCCCTGGCTCCACGAATAAATCCATCCCCAAGTGCACCGTGCGCCGCTCATCCGTGGCATTGCTGCTCGCGCCAAATAGCGAGGAGGTGTAAACCAGCCGCGGCTCGTCGTAGCGGCCGACGCCGAAGGCCGCGCCCGCCCGGTTCATTTCCGCGGACAGTTTCTCGCCCACTTCCTGATGAGTGGCTCCGCCAGGCTTAGCGCCCAGCAATGTGCTGCCAACGCTCAAATCGAAAACAACGCTCGGCGCCGTCCGCGTGTCAACGTCCAGAATAGAAGCCGCGGAGCGGCCGTTTGCTTCCAGCCACTCCGTGACCTTTTCACTTTGCGGAACGGCGGGAAGCCCGCAAGCCGCGCGAAACGTGTAGTAGGCAAATCGGGGATGGATTTTTGCCAGCCGCTCCAATGCTTCCCACGCAGGCGCTTCGCTGACCGTGACGTACGGGTCTTCCGGCTTAACGGTTCTGCGGTACGCGGAATTCGTGACGCTGACCGCGAGCCGCGCGCCGATCAAAGGAAATAGAACGGACAACTCCCGCTCATCGAGCGAAAAAGCCCGGTGATATCCCGCGACGATTGCAGCCGCAGCGGGTAGAGGGTCTTCCTTCCCAAGAATGGCGTAGGCAGCCGCAATCGCCGGCTCCGACGCCGTGATCCCGTGATGCATATCGCCAAAATCAATCAGACCTGCGATTTTTCTTGGCTGTGGCCAGGGGTCACCGACCAGCACGTTGTAGTCGTTCGCATCGCCGTAAATCACGCTACGCCGCAGCAGCGGCAAGTTAGGAAGCACTTCCGCTTCATACACCGCGCAAAATTTTTCCACCAGCGCACGCCGCTTCGAATCGGAAATGTGCTTGATATGGTCTTTGATCCAAGCCGCGCGCGATGAATCCCACTTGAGTTCGCGATGCGCCGCGGCATGATCGAACGATTGCAGCGCCGCGTCCATCTCGCCCAGAAACCTGCCAAGATCGCCAAGCAACTCGTTCGTATGCGGGCGGACCTCCGCCAAAACTGTTCCATTCACGAAGCTGAGCAGCCAGACGAGCCGCGTCGAGCCGTCTGCCGCCATCGTCGAAGAAAACAATTCTCCCTGCCGATTTGGGATAACGCGGGGCAGTGGTAACTGCGGCGCACGCTGCGCCAGATGCTGCAGCGCCCGGCACTGCATATCAATGAACGATTGCTCCCGCGCCGGGTGCATCACTTTGAGGACGAACCCATGTCCGTCCCTGCTTGTCAGGTGGAAATTGTCGTCGTATTCACCAGGCAGTGTCCGTGCCGCAGTCTCGATCCCGTAAAGTTCGCGCGCCAGACGAACCGCTTCCGCTTCCGTTACCGAATGAGCTACGCGCGCCTCCAGCAGCATGCGCCAAATCTTATCTGCAACAGCCGGAGCGCGTCCATCCCGCAAGGCTCCAACACTCTATCGAGCCTTCCATCAACGCGGAGCAACTGCCCCCTACAGCTTTTCTCTCGACTCTTGAACGGAAACTGGCCCATTCACCGTGGACAGCCGGATCGTTGCCGGCCCGGTGCCATATTCAATGCGGCGGTGCTCGTCGTCCCACGTCTTGCGGGCGTTATCGCAAATGCTCGCCTTGCAGCTTACCGGCGCGTAGTTTGTCGATTCCACCACGAAGCTGGACTGGTAGCCGATGGGAACCATCAGCGTCAGCGGCCCATTCTTCGCGTCTGCAGTCAAGCCGGCGCCGCTCCATGTTTTCCCTTCGAGCGCCACGGAGATCGGTCCGTTCTCCGTATGAATGCGCACGCTTCCATTGCTGCCGTTGATGGTGATTGGTCCATTCACCGCCGTAATTTCCGCGTCGCCCGAAAAATTCTTCAAGCTGATTGGCCCATTCTTGGCGCGAGCCGTGAGCTTGCCGTCCACGTCGTAAAGGGAAATCGGACCGTTCATCGTCTCCATGTCGATGGTCGCGGACTTCGGCGCACGAATCAGCAGTTCCACCGTCCACGCTTCCTGATCTCCCGGCCCTTTTGTCGAGATCCTGCCATTTTCGATGGACATGCTGATCTGCGACAGGATTCGTTCCACGTCCCCATTCGAACTCGCGGCCGCCTTACACGCCGTCACGGAATAATTTTCCTTGTCCCACCCCACGACCTGCACTCCACCGTTCGTGTGTGGGTGGACTTGCAGCAGCGGAGCCTCAGCCTTCGTCAAGGTGCGCTCTTCGGAACGCACCACGGCGTCCTGGTCGTCAAAGCGGATGCGAAGATCGGAGCAATCCGTTGCTGGCTGTTTGTGGCCCCAGGAAGCGTTGACGGAATGGTGGTGCCGGCTTGCTCGCGCGCTCGTAAAGCCCAGCGCAAACAGAGCCGAAAACGAAATCAGGAAAAACAAGGTGCGTCGAGGCATATGGCCCTCCCCTCGAAGCTATAGACGACCAGGGGGCCCGATTGTCACGCGCCTTCCTGCCAATTTTTAGTCCCACCCGTCCCAATCGTCGTCAGTGCCAATGGGTGGCCCGTCGGGCGGCTCGGCCGGCTGTGCCACGCTGATTTGCTTCGGATCTTTCTGAAACTGAACGATTTGCGACATCGCCGCAAAGAGATGGGCCTGCTCATCCTCATCCTTGGCGGCACTTTGGCTGGTCGCGAGCCAGTCGCGCAACCGTTCTAATCTCAAAGCGGCGATGGCCCGCACCTGCTCTGACGCGCGCTCGTCGGCACTCAAAGCCATCAGGTCGTACAAAACAACTCGATCGAGCGAGCGGGCTATTTCTGCCGGATACCCCCGGCCTCGCGGGGACTTCCACGTCGCAGCCAAGATGGCGTCGATGACTTCTTCTAGTCCCGGGTTCTCCGCGTTGCGCGCATGAAATTCCACCAACCGCGCCGCTCTCTCCGGATTGAACAGAAATTGCAGCGTGTGTTGTGCCGCCGCTTCCGCCGGAGCCAGCGCATCAAATGCCGGACTGGTCCGAATCTTAAAGTGTTCCCGTCCTCGTTCATAATCCAGCGGACGAGGCGGAATCATCTTCAGCAGCGGCTCGGGCAGAGCCAAAACGTCCGGCTTAAGTGTCGCCAGCACCGCCGCAAGCGCGCGCCGCTGGTCCGCGGGCACAACGATCTGCGTCGGCGTTTGCCCGTCGCCGCGCAGCGCAAGCGTATAGTCCATCCCTCCAACCAACTTGCTCGCCGCCTCCACCTGGTAGCGATGCAGCATGTACAGCGGCACAAGCACGTCTTCCAGTGTTGCCAGCGGCGCGCCCTCGCGAATATTGTTTTCGCCAAAGCGCTTCAGCGCCGCCCCGCGAACCTGCATAATCCGGTTCAATTCATCGACAGCGTTGGCACCCGAATCCCACAAATGCGCCATGCTGCTTGATGAACCCGCCGGCCGCGCGTCCTGGTCCGTCAAGTAGCGCAGCCCTCGCCCGTACGCATCCAGCAGAATTTTGTTCAGCGCCGTTTGTTCATTCGTCCCCGGCGCAAAATCCTGATAGCCAAACGCGATCGACACCTTGTCCCACTCCCCGATTCCCGTCGCGTAGGCCGCGGACAAGTCCGGCACGCTATCCGCGCCCAGCTTGATGTACGGCGGCGGATAATCCATCACCGATGATCGGTTCACCGTGCTCGCGGAATAGTTGTGCATCAGTCCCAGCGTGTGTCCCACTTCATGCGCCGCCAGTTGCCGCAGCCGCGCCAGCGCCATCTCTTGCATCTTCGGTGAAACCGGTTTGCCTTTTTCGTAAGGCGCGAGCAGCGCTTCCGCAATCAGAAAATCTTGTCGCACGCGCAGCGACCCCAGCGTCACGTGCCCCTTGATGATTTCTCCCGTGCGCGGATCGATCACCGCCGCGCCGTACGACCATCCGCGCGTCGCCCGATGCACCCACTGGATCACGTTGTAGCGCAGGTCCATCAAGTCCGCGCCTTCCGGCAGCATCTCGACGCGGAAGGCATTCTTATAACCCGCCGCCTCAAACGCCTGGTTCCACCACCGCGCCCCTTCCAGCAGCGCGGAACGAATCGGCTCCGGCGCTCCCCGGTCCAGGTAGTACACGATGGGCTGCACGGGTTCGCTGGCCGCCGCCTTCGGATCTTTTTTCTCCAGCCGGTGCCGCGCGATAAAGCGCTTCACGATTGGCTCGCTGATGGGCGTCGCGTAATCCATGTAGCCAATGCCAAAAAAGCTGGACCGCGGATCGTACGCGCGCGGCTTGTACGCGGCTGGTGGAAGCTGCACGAACGAGTGATGCTCGCGCACGGTAATCGATTCGGGAGAAGGCGTCACGTCGCGAACCCATTTACCGGGCTCCTCTCCCGCGAACGTGAGAGTGGCCTCCACTTCCGTATTCAGTGGAAAACTCTTTGTCTGCGGCAGATAGATCGCGCAGCGCGAAGAATCCAGATGATAAGTGCCCTGCTTCGTCCGGCGCAGCGCCGCAGGAATCCCGTGCGCATCGCGCAGGAAAAAATCCGTCGCATCCACCAGCGCGTGATCCTGTTCCTCTGCTTCCACCTTGAAACCCCACAGCGCGGACTCCGCGAAAGAATCGTGCACCGCGCGCCGTTCGTCGGGATCGTTGCTCACTGCGCGGTATTCGAGGTTCTCCTGGATCAGCAATACCTTCGGCCCGCTCCGCTCGAACCGCACGATGCGCGTCCGTCCCAGTTGTCCGCGGTCCAGCCCAATGTCATTCGAACCGATCCCCGCCGGAAGCCCGCTCTGGTAAAGAAACTCGCTGCTCCACTTATCAATCTCCAGCCACAGCTTCCCCTGCTTCGCATCCCAGTAGAGATTGAAGTAGCCGGGCAGTTTCTGCGAGCCCGCAGTCTTTTCCGCAATCGTGGGCGTTTGCGGTGTTTCCGCCCGCGCCCGAACGCGCATCGGCGCCGTAAGCGCCGCACTCATCAACAAAACGCCGGCCCAAGCCTTCGACATGTCCCATCCCTCCAAACTTGCCGAATGGTTTTACAACAGAAGTAGCTCCATGGTGAACTGATATCGCCTTATCTAAATTGACTGGGGTTACTGCCGTGGTAAGGGCGCAGCACTGCTGCGCTCCTTTTGACCACTTTTATCGCGTGACAAACGTATTTTTCCAGCGTCCATATCGCAGCGCCAAGCCGAAGCTCGGCCAGGGTCGTAGTTGCCCGGTTTGCTGGATTTGGGAACTCTTGGCCCTAGCCTTCGTACTGTACGGAGAGGTGTTTATGCCAAGCCTGCCAGGCAATTTTCGCTACGCCCTTCGCCAGTTTCGGCTATCGCCCGTATTTACAGCGGCTGCGGTACTGACCTTGGCATTGGGCATCGGCGGCACAACCGCGATTTTCACGCTGATTCACGCCGTAATGCTCCGTTCTTTGCCTGTTTCTGACCCCGGCAGGCTCTACCGCGTTGGCGAAGGCGACGAGTGCTGCGTCGAAGGCGGTCCCCAGGACCGCTGGGGCATGGTTTCCTTCCCTTTGTACGAACGCCTCAAGACCGAAACTCCTGAATTCGAGGAGGTTACTGCCTTCCAGGCTGGACGCTGGCGCATGGGCGTGCGGCGTCAAGGTGTCGAATCCGTGGCCCGCCCTCTCCGCTCGGAGTACGTCACCGGTACTTATTTCTCAACCCTGGGAGTTCGCGCCTTCGGAGGCCGCGTCTTCACGCCGGATGACGACAAGCCCGCCGCACCTCCTGTCGCCGTCCTCAGCCACCGTGTCTGGCAAACCGCCTATGCTTCCGATCCTTCCGTCGTAGGTTCCACATTCATCATCGAAGGCCATCCTGTGACAGTAATCGGCGTCGCTCCCCCCGGATTCTTCGGGGAAACTCTCCAAAGCGACCCGCCTGATATCTGGGTTCCCCTGCAGCAGGAACCCATGATCAATGCCGGCGGCAGCCTGCTGCGCCAGCCCGTTTCGGCATGGCTTCGCATGATTGGCCGTTTGCGCCCCGGAGCTTCGATTGACGGGATGTCTCCGCGCCTCACGGCAGTCCTCCGCCAGTGGCTGCAGCACGATTCGGGCTATCCCGCCAACTGGATGCAGGACATGGTCAGCTTGCTCCCCAAACAGGTTCTCAACGTGGTGCCTGCTGGAGCGGGCGTTGCCGTAATGAAAGAGGAATATGGCCGCAGCCTGCAGATCCTCCTCTCCGTGTGCGGCTTGGTGCTTCTGATTGCCTGCTCCAACGTGGCGAATCTGCTGCTCGCTCGCGGCGTTGCCCGTCGTGGCCAAACTGCTGTGCGGCTGGCCGTCGGCGCCACTCCCCGGCAAATCGTCGTGCAAGCCCTTACGGAAAGCGTCCTGCTCGCCATTGGCGGCGGCATCGTCGGGCTTGTGGTGGCCATGGCTGCGGCGCGTCTGCTGCTTGTTCTCGCCTTCCACAACTCGCATTTTCTTCCCATCAGCACCGCGCCATCGCTGATGGTCCTGGCCTTTGCTTTTGTCTTGGCTCTCGTCACCGGAATCATTTTCGGCGCGGCTCCTGCCTGGCTTGCCACGCGCACCGATCCCGCCGAAGCCTTGCGCGGCTCAGGCCGCGGCACGCAGGATCGTTCTTCGTTTGCTCGCAAGGCTCTGCTCGTTGTGCAGGCCACCTTGTCGGTTGTCCTCGTTGCCGGCGCCACTATGCTGGCCCGCAGCCTCAACAAGCTTGAGCATCAGGACTTCGGCTTCCAGGTGCAAAACCGCGTGGAAGTCAACATGCACCGGCCTCCCGCCACCTACACGCTGCCGCAGGTAGCTTCGCTCTATCGTCAGCTCGAAGGGCAGCTCAACCGTCTCCCTGGCGTTCAGGGCGCCGGCTTGGCGCTCTATAACCCACTCACCGACAATTGGGGCGAACTCATCATGGTCGCTGGCCATCCTCCCGCCAAACTCAACGAGGAATCAGGCGCCTCTTGGGACCGCGTAAGCGCCAATTATCTTCAGAATCTTGGCATGCCGATTTTGCGCGGGCGCGCGTTCACCACTGCCGATAACGAAACCACCGCGCCTGTGGCGATTGTCAACGAAGCTTTCGTCAAGCGTTTTTTCAAGAGCACGGAAGACCCCCTCGATCAGCACTTT
This sequence comes from Acidobacteriota bacterium, assembly GCA_003225315.1. Lineage (GTDB taxonomy): Bacteria > Acidobacteriota > Terriglobia > Acidiferrales > UBA7541 > Acidiferrum. The sequence goes on along the minus strand of QHZD01000035.1, from coordinate 76,355 downwards.
GGCCTTGATGTCCCCGAGTATTCCGGCACCTTCCGCATCGTCGGCGTCGTGCGCGATGCCAAGTTTGCCGGTTGGGGCCTTCGCAGGCCCGCGCGCCCCATGTTCTACGTCCCGCTGGCCCAAACTGTGAATTATCCCGATAACCTGCTGAAGATGGTCGAGTTGAACTCCCACTTCATTGGCGGAATCTTGCTCGTCACCAACATTACCCCTGGCACCCTCGAAGCCCAGCTCACCAGGATCCTGGCGGAATTGGATCCCAACCTCACCATCAACAGTGTTCGCACCATGCAGCAGCAGATTGAGCTTACTTTCGATCAGGAGCGCGCCGTGGCTAGTCTCGCTGGCCTGTTTGGCATCGTCGCGCTCGTCCTTGCTGCCATCGGCCTCTACGGCGTCACCGCCTATTCCGTTGCCCAGAAAACCAACGAAATCGGCATTCGCATGGCGCTCGGAGCCGATCGTCCGAAAGTCCTTCGTCTCATCCTCGGCGGAGCCTTCAAGCGCGTGGCTATCGGGCTCATCCTTGGCTTGCCGCTGGCCGTCGGTGCCGGCCGCTTGCTCTCCGCCCAGCTCTACGGCGTCTCTTCGTGGGACCCCTTCGCCCTCACAGTCGCTGCAGGTGCGCTCGGGATCTGCTCCTTTTTCGCAGCCATCATTCCCGCCAACCGCGCCGCCTCCATCTCCCCCATGAACGCCCTGCGCATCGAGTGAACGTAACCCGACTGCGACGTTTGCAAACCAATATCTTCAAAATTTCCGCAAACTTTTCCTTGACTCGCCCTCTTATCCAGCAGTATACTTAACGCCGTAAGAAACTGCGTATGGAGTGCGGGAGCTTGCTCCGCTTTTCTTTTTTTGAGGCAGCTATTCAGGCTCTTCCTGGCTCAAAACAACCAAAATCGCGTCCTTTAGACTCAGCAACTTACGAAATGCTCTTCTTGTAAGTCCTTTCTTTTGACATTCATGCAAATTGATGGGGGGGTGGGGGGGTGCGCGGCCTCATCTGCTGGATTTTCAATCGATTCCAACACTCCGAAGTTGCTGGACAATTCCTCGCGAAAGAAGGTTGCCGCTCGGAAAAACCCTCTTTGTTATACTGGAACTTAAGCGTGAGCCCTCGAACCGTGACCAAGCTTCGCATCTCTATCGTGCAATATCTCAACACCGCGCCGCTCGTCTGGGGTTTCACCAACGGCCCGCTGCGCGGCAAGTACGATTTGTCCTTCACCGTCCCTTCGCAATGCGCCGAGGATTTGCGCTCTGGCCGCGCCGACGTAGCCATCATTCCCGCCATCGAATACCAGCGCATTGAGGATCTGGTGATCCTGCCGGACATGGCCATCGCCTCGAAAAAGCACGTGCGCAGCCTATTGGTCATTGCGAAGAAGCCCATCGAACTGGTGAAGCGCTTTGCGCTGGATGCCGGTTCGCGCAGCACGCAAACGCTGACGCGCATCCTGTGCCCGGAAAAGTGGAAAATCGCGCCGCAATTTTTTGAATCTCAGCCGGACTTGCCCGCGATGTTGCAGCAAGCGGACGCGGCCCTGATAATCGGCGATCCCGCCTTGCGCATAAGCATGGGAATGGAAAAAGAAAGTTGGACCGGCACGGAAGGCCAAACCATTTGCCAGGCAGGCACGCTGGGAATCACCAGCGCGGAAATTCTCTACGTTTATGACGTCGTTGGCGAATGGCGGAGTCTGACGGGACTGCCCGCTGTCCTTGCAGTCTGGGCCGCGCGGCGAGACGTCGCCACTCCGGAAGCGGCCGCGGATTTCCTCGCCTCCCGTGATTTCGGTTTGTCGCGCATCCCCGAAATCTGCTTCGACGCCGCGCGCGAATTGGAATTGCCGCAACCCACTCTCGAGTCGTACTTGCGGCATAATATTGACTGTTCGCTTGACGAAGAAAATCGCCGCGGGCTGGAACTGTATTTCACGCACGCAGCAAACCTCGGCTTGATCCCGCGATCCAAGCCGATCGAGTGGGCTGCAACGAAAGCGGAAGCCGTGAAATTGTAAACGAAACTTTCTAAGCCTTTGTAGGGGCGCAGCATGCTGTGCCCCAGTTAGCTAGGCGCAGTAATATCAGTGGAATTGGGCAATTGAAGGAAACAACTTGGCACTGACCAAACAACAAGCTCTGGACATGCTCGAATCCGACGATCTCCTCGGCATCGGCATGGAAGCTCATCAATTTCGCCTGAAGAAAAACGATCCTCGCGTCGTCACCTACCAGATCGACCGCAACATCAACTACACCAATTTCTGCACCGAGTATTGTTCCTTTTGCGCGTTCTACCGCCCGCTCGGCGCGAAAGACGGCTACATTCTGCCGTTCGAGGAAATCTATAAGAAAATCGACGAAATGCTGGAACTTGGCGGCACCGGCATTTTGCTCCAGGGTGGCCTGCACCCGGACTTGCAAATCGGCTATTACGAAAATTTGCTGCGCTCCTTAAAAGCGCGCTATCCGCAAGTCCATCTGCATTGTTTTTCCGCGCCGGAAATCCTGTGCATCGCGGAAGTCAGTGAAATCAGCATTCGCGAAACGATTCAACGCTTGATGGATGCGGGTCTGCAATCCATTCCCGGTGGTGGCGCGGAAATTCTCGACGATGAAGTCCGCGCGAAAATTGCGCGGCTAAAATGCACCAGCGACGACTGGGAAGAAATGCACCGCGTCGCCCATTCGCTGGGACTGCGCACCACCGCCACCATGATGTTTGGCTGCGGCGAGGAGCTCCGCCATCGCGTCAACCATCTTGAACGCTTGCGGCGCATTCAGGAAGATACCGGCGGTTTCACCGCGTTCATTCCCTGGATGTTTGCCGCTGAAAATACCGCCCTCGGAAAAAAAGTGCAGGAAACCACGGCCGTGGATTATCTGAAAACGCTCGCCGTCAGCCGCCTATATCTCGACAACATCGACCATATCCAGTCCAGTTGGCTGACGCCCGGGATCAAAGTCTGTCAGATTGGCTTGCAATTCGGCGCCGACGACGTCGGCAGCATTCTAATTGAAGAAAACGTGGTCTTTGCCGCCGGCGTGAAAAATCGCACCAATGAAAGCGAACTCCGCCGCGTCATCTCCGACGCCGGCTTCATTCCCGCGCAACGCGACACTCTTTACAGAAGTTACGTTCTGAAATAATTTTAGGACGCTACAAGAAAATTTGCGGCGGGAAGGACTTATACAGGTTTTGGGCGCAGGTGAATGGAAACGTCGACGACCATGCCGTCCGGCAATTCGACGTCTTCCAGGAGGTAAAGAACTCCTCCTCGGAAACGCGCCTGAATCTTTCGCGGCTCCGGTTTGGAGCTAACGGCTTCAGTTTTCGATCTAGCCGGTTCAGATTTCGGGCTGGCCGACGAGGTTTTGGAGCCAGCCAATTCAGTTTTTTTTGCCGCTGCCGAGCCGGAAGCTTTTCCTTCGGTTTCATCCAGCGCTTCGTTGGCGAGCGCGTCGGCTTCGCGGTTCTGCTCGCGGTAAACGTGCTCGATGCGAAAGGGATCGAATCCTTTCGACATTTTTTGTGCGCGCTCGAAAAGCGGCCGCAGATCCTCGCTTTTCACTTTGTACAGTCCGCGCATTTGTTTGACGAGAAGTTCGGAATCGCTCTCGATGCGCAGCGCGCGAATCGCGTGTGATTGCGCGTAGTCCATCGCCGCGATCAATCCGTAATATTCGGCGACGTTGTTGGTCATGCGGCCAATATATTTTTTCAGCTTGGCGACGATTTCGCCGCGCCCATCGCGTATCACCACGCCGTACGCAGCGGGCCCGGGATTGCCGCGCGAGCCGCCGTCAATGTTCGCGCGATGCGCCGCTGCGGCCGGCTTGGGCTCCGCGGGAGAGTCGGCGAACAAATCTTTTCCACGGGAAGTTGGCGGTCGGCGCGGCATCAGGAATTTGTCGAAGCCGCCGAGGATGTATTTGCGGAACCAACCTCGGAATTCGCGACCGGGATTGGTTCCAAGGTGTAAAGAATAAGGCCGCAGCTTTCGCAGCGGAAGACTTCTTCGTTGGTTTCCGTAGCCAGTTCCTGAAGAATGTGTGGCAAGACGCGCATTCCGCAGCCGCGGCACTGCCCGTCGCGAGCTTCGGCCATAGCCGTGCCATTGTGGCGCTTGGCGATGCGCGCGTAAAGTTCGCGCAAATCTTCCGGTACTGGCGCAATGATTTTTTCGCGTTCGACGGTAGCGGCATCTAGTTGTTTCTTTTTCTCCGTGCCTTGCGCCTGAATCTCTTTTCGCTCCGCGGTGACGGCCTGCTCGGCCTCTTTCAGCCGCGACTCCGCGATCTTCACGCGGCGTTCAGTTTCTTCCGCGGCCATCATTACTTCCAGTTGGCGGTCTTCGGCTTTGGCAACTTCGGCTTCGGCGTTCGCGATTTCATGTTGCAAAGCCTTGAAAGCTTCGTTGGTCTTTACGGCGCCGCTCTGATCGCGGTATTTCCGCGCGCGGTCTTTCCACTGCTGCACGTCAAGCTCGAACTTCTTGCGTTCCGTGATGATCTGCGTGTACGCCTCTTTCGCGGAAGCAACACCGGCGCGGGCGCCACCGAGTTTGGTTTCCGCTTCGCGGATGCGTTTTGGAAACGCTTCCAGTTCCGCGCGCAGGACGGCAATCTGGTGGTCCACGCGCTGCAGTTCGATCAGGTGAGGAATGGCGGGATGCATGAGCAGATAATTCTAGCACATGGACACCGTGGACTTTGCGCGAACCGCGGCGGCGGATAGAATGCCTGAGATTGCATGCAAGAAATACGAAGTTGCCCGTTCTAAGGAGGAAAGAGACATGCCGCACGTGCAGGTTACCTGGGTAGAAGGCCGGACGCCGGAGCAAAAACGGAAAATCGCGGAGCGCGTCACGACCGTGCTAATCGAAGATGGCAAGGCCAAGCGGGAGAACATTCACGTATCGTTTCATGATGTACCGGCAACGAACTACGCCGAAGCCGGCGTGCTGGTGGTGGACCAAAAGCGCGCGCCGTGAGCAAGAAGCGCCAGTATGTTCTGCTGGCGAAAAGTAGCTGGCGAGAGGAGGGCCTCGCATGGCCGATTCACTGAAGAAACGGCTGGAGCGATGGGTTTCAGCCGGGGTGGTGGATGCAGGCACGGCGTCGCGCATTCGAACATTTGAGGAGTCGGAGAGTTCTGGCGAGCGTCTGCGCTGGCCTGTGCTGCTGGCCGTGGCACTCGGCGGGCTGCTGCTTTGCGCGGGTGTCTTGCTGTTCGTGGCCGCGCACTGGGATGAGCTTTCGCCGGCGTGGCGTTTTACGCTGGTCATGATCCTGGCGGCAGTGTTTCCTCTTGCCGGGGCATTCACGCAGGAGCGATTCCCGGCGCTCTCAACAACGTTCTACGCCATCGGGACCGTTTGCGTCGGCGCGGGGATTTTTCTGACCGCGCAAATTTTCAATCTGCAGGAGCATTGGCCAAGCGGCATTCTGATGTGGGCGATCGGCGCGCTTGCCGGGTGGCTTCTGCTGCGGCATTGGACGCAAGCGGCGCTACTGGCATTGCTCGTGCCTGGATGGCTTGTAGGCGAGTGGGAAGTGCGTACCCAGGGATTTGCGGTGAGCAACCGGTTGATCACCGAAGCGCTCGTGCTGATCGCAATCACCTACTTGAGCGTCAGAACGAGCCAGGAAGACTCCAGCACGCGCCGCGCGCTCGCGTGGATCGGCGGGCTTGCCGTATTGCCTCTCAGCCTCTGGGCATTTGTCGAAGGCCGGGGATACTGGGGATGGTGGCAGAATCGCCCACACGTTTCCTCCTTTCTGCAAATTACTGGCTGGGCTATCGCGATCTGCGGGCCTATGGCATTGGCTTATGTGCTGCGCAAGAAAGCGGCGTGGACAAACGCAGTGGCGGCGGTCTGGGTTCTGGTGATTGGAACATTTCACGCCAGGAATGGAAATGCCAGTGACAAGCTGCCGATATTTGCGTGGAATTCTCTAGGCCCGTATTTTTGGGCCGGAGTCGGGGCGCTCGCCATGGTGGCGTGGGGACTGGTGGACCGGAGGCGAGAGCGCATCAACCTGGGAGTCGCGGGTTTCGCGCTCACCGTTATCATTTTCTATTTCTCGGACGTGATGGATAAGCTCGGACGTTCCGCGAGCCTGATCGGGCTGGGCGTGCTGTTCCTGTTTGGCGGATGGGCGCTGGAGCGAACGCGGCGGCAACTGGTGGCGCGAGTCGCGGGAGGAACGCTATGAAACTCTCACGCAAGGGGGTTCTTCTGGCGGTGCTACAACTGGCGATTGTCGCGAGCCTGGCGGCGAAATATGCCATCGATCGCGCGCGCTTTCCGCGGGTCTGGGCGCAGACCGTGGCTTACGATCCTGACCTGCCGATTCGCGGCCGGTATTTGAGCGTGCGATTGCGCGTGGATGCGGATCGAGTCTACGGTGCTTCCCAGCCGCCGAAATCAATTCAAGGTAACTTCTGGGGCGACATGCGGGATGTTTATTTGCACGCCGAGAATGGACACTTGGTGGCAAGCCCATCACTCCAACCGACCGGCCTGAGCGTGACGAGATGGAGGGCGCGCAACGGAGATCTGGTAGCGGCCCTCAGCGAGCCGGTGGCTTATTTTTTGCCGGAACACGCAGTCGATCCTTCGCGGCGGCAGCAAGGCGAAGAATTGTGGGTCGAGGTAACCGTTCCGAAGAAGGGCCCGCCACGTCCCATCCGGCTGGCAGTGAAGCGCGGAGACAAGTTCACACCGCTCGAAATCAAATGAATTGCGGATCGGCCTTCTACAGAAAATGTGAAGACCGATCCGCGTTTTTCATTCGAGCGCCGGGTGAATTTCTCTGCTCTCAGGCGCGGGCGTCGCGGCGAATCATGGACCAGTCCACGAAGTAGCCGAGTCCAACCGCAAGGGGAATGATGCCGAACGCTGCAACGGTCCAGATGTCGCGGTCCGCTTGGATGCTGGCAATCAATCCAAAAGTCGCGATGTAGCCAAGCGCTCCGCTGACCAGCAAAATGCCGGAGCGCCGGGAACGCGCCGCTTGGTTCAACTCAGGCTCCATCGGAATGTCGACTCCGCGGGCAATCGCCGCGAGCCGCTCTTCGCTTCGAAGCTTGCGGACCCGGTAATACGTATACAGTGCGCCGAGGGGGACACCCATCCCCAGCGTCACGGCCACCAATCCAATCAATTCTCCGCCCATAGTGTGATCCTTCTTTCCTTCGTTTGGTCGCCCGCCGCCGGCGGGCGCGTTTTGTTGGGGGAACCGCTTTCAATGAGAGGTACGCGGAGTCAACAGGAAAAGTTCCCGGAAGTTATGAGTGAAGTCTCTCCCGTGTGCTGCTCAGGACAGATGCCACTCCTCACCGGTGGTCAGTCAATTTCGTGGACTTGCATGGTGGCGTCGACGGCGAAATTGGGATAGCGAATGGGCGAGCTGGCAGGTGCGGGCGAATGGTGCGCAGCGGCCGTGAATTCGCCGCCGAAACATTCGACGGAGTAGGAGTAGCCGTCGCGCTCGGAGCGGGTCATGGAAAGAGAACCGGAGGACATGAGCTCGTCGAGCGGAGCGCAATGGCCGTTGATGGCGATGTAGGCGCGTTCCGCCTCGGCGATCTGCAGGAGGTCGCTTCGAACGCCGATCAGGGTGATGGCCTGCGTTGAGGCCGTGCCCTGGTCAGTCGCCGGCATTTTCTTCAAAAAGAAGTGGTAAACGACAAAGAAAAGGGCGGCACATACCAGAAGGCCGACAAGAGAGCGCATGAAGAAATTGTGGCGCGGCCCTTGGCGCACTTCAACTGAAGCGCACGACGAGTTGCTTTGGAAACAACGGCGTTCATTCTCGCACCGAGTTGCAGGGACGATTTTTCCTTGAGGGTGCAACCGCGAGCACGGTGCAGCCATCCAACGAGTGTCATTTGATCAGCGGCGCTCTCTTTCCCTGCTTTGTGCGACCCGCAACGGTGGCGTACACTGAATGTTTCGCGGTCCCGTCTAATTCCGAGTGAGGCATCCTTGAGCATATCGATTCGTAGTTGCGTGACTCCCTTCCTTTGTGCGCTTGCTCTCCTTTCCAGCATGGCGCATTCAGCGCACGCCGCGCCACCGGACACGCCGGCGAAGCGCTCGCCGCTGCTTGCGGCGCTGCAAGCGGAACTGGAACGCTCGATGAAGACTTTGGGCACGCTGGATCCGCCGGCCTACTACCTGGCATATACGGTAACGGAGACACAGCGCGCGGATGTGTCCGGCTCGAACGGTGCGCTGCTCAACAGCAACGCCGCCCGCAACCGGTGGCTGGAGGTTTCGGTTCGCGTCAACGACTACAAGCTCGACAACACCCACAAGGTCGGCGAACGGCAACAGCAGAGCGGCGGGGTTGCGCCCGTGCCGATCGACGATGATGCCGAAGTGCTGCGCAGGACGATTTGGCTGGAGACCGACAAACAGTACCGGGCCGCGTCCGAAGCGCTGATCAAGATCAAGACGGGCAAAGAAGTAAAAGTAGAGACGGCAGAAGGGCGCGCGCCGGATTTCTCGCGCGAAGAGCCGCACACCTCCATTGGACCGCAGGTTTCCCTCGCCGTGGATCGCCAGCCTTGGGAGGAAAAAGTCCGTGCGTACACCAAGGCCTTTCGCGAATCGCCGGCGATTATCAATTCCATCGTGACGTTCTCGGCGCAAGCGCAAAACGCGTATCAAGTGACCAGCGAGGGCACGCAACTGCAATTCGGGCAGATTCGCTATCGGCTGGAGTTGTTCATCCAGGGCAAAGCGCCGGACGGCATGGACATCGACCGCTACTACAATTTCGATTGGGTCGATCCCAAGGAAGCGCCGGACGATAAAGCGGTGTACGCGGCGGAAGCGACGATGCGTAAGGAGTTGGAAGGGCTGGTCGCCGCGCCCATCAACGATCCGACAGTGGGGCCGGCGTTGCTGACGGGACGCGCCGCGGCGGTGTTTTTCCACGAAGTCTTCGGGCATCGCGCCGAAGGCCACCGCCAAAAAGATGTGACCGAGGGACAAACGTTTTCGAAAAAAGTGGGCGAGCAGATCCTGCCCGAATTTCTGAGCATCACCGACGACACGACGATGAGAAAGCTCGGCAAGCAGGATCTTCTTGGCTACTACCAGTTTGATGACGAAGGCGTGCCGGCGCAGCGCGTGCCGCTGGTCGAGCACGGCGTGCTGAAAAATTTCGAGATGTCGCGTTCGCCGCTGGTCGGGTTTCAGCATTCAAACGGGCATGGCAGGCGGCAGCTCGGCGCCACGCCGGTTTCTCGCCAGGGCAACCTGATCGTGCAGAGCAGCAAAACGGTAACGAACGCGCAACTCCGCGCCAAGCTGATTGAATTGATCAAAGCGCAGGGCAAACCGTTTGGATTGTTGATCGACGACATCGCCGGCGGATTTACGTTCACCGGACGCGGACAGCCGCAGGCGTTTCAAGTGTTGCCGCTGGTGGTCTACAAAGTTTTTCCCGATGGGCGGCCTGACGAATTGGTGCGGGGAGTGGATATTGTGGGCACGCCGCTCGCGGCGCTAACGAAGATTGTTGCGACGGGAGATACGCCAGAGGTTTTCAACGGTTACTGCGGCGCGGAATCGGGCTCCGTTCCCGTTGCTGCGGCCTCGCCCGCCATTCTGACTTCGGAATTGGAAGTGCAAAAAAAAGAGAGTTCGACGGACCGGCCGCCGATCCTGCCGCCGCCCGCGCACGACGTCGTCAAGACGGGAGGCCAGCAGTGAGGCGCGCAGAGAGAATGGCAGGACTGATTTTATTTTTGATTGCGATAGGCTCCGGATCAGCCGCGGGCGCGCAGGCTCCATCGGATAACGATCACACGCTGCAGGCCATGCGTGATGAAATGGCGCGCGCGAAGACTCGCCTGGAATTGAAGATTCCGAACATCGACCAGCCGGTGCGGCCGTACTTCGTTCAGTACCGTTTGCTCGATCTGGAAGTCCGCGAAGTTGTCGCGGAATTCGGAGCTTTGCTGTCCAGCACGCAAACGCGGAACCGCTTTATGGATGTGGATGCGCGGGTGGGCAGTTACAAGCTGGACAGCTCGAATTTTGTAAGCGACGAAGGCTTTCGCGGCTTTATCGGGCCGACGGGCCAGGTGGGAATCGACCGCGATTACGATTCGCTGCGACAGGACCTGTGGATTGCGACCGATCAGGCCTTCAAGGAAGCAGTGGAAACCCATTCGCGCAAGCAGGCGTATCTCAGCAGCCTGGCGCGGCAGTCGGATATCGATGATTTCGCGAAAGCCGAGCCGGTACAACTTATCGAACCGCGGGAAACTACGGATTGGACTAGCCGCAACTGGGATCAGGAAGCGCGCGACACTTCGGCGACGCTGCGCGCGTTTTCCGAGATTCACGAGTCGCGCGTGACCTATTACCTCGTCTACGCGACGGAATACCTGCTGACGAGCGAAGGCACGGAGATCCGGCAGAATCGGCATTTTGCGGCGATTGAAGCGGGCATGAGCACGTTCGCCGCCGATGGCGTGCCGCTGAATCATTTTTATACCACGTACGCGACGCGTCCGGCCGACCTGCCCGACGTCGAGACAGTGCGTAAAGGATTAAATGTTACCGGCACCGAGCTCATGACGCTGCGAGTCGCGCCTACTGCGCAGGACTATACCGGCCCTGTCCTTTTCGAGGCGCGCGCCGCGGCGCCGCTGCTGGCGCAAGTGCTTGGACCGGCGGTGAACGGTGCACGTCCTCCGATTTCCTTCAGTCCGGTGATGGAGCAGATGCTTGGCAACCTGGGCGGCAAGAGCGATTGGGTGGGTCGGCTCGGCGCGCGAGTTCTGCCTGCCAGCGTGTCCCTGGTCGATGATCCGGGCGCAAAAGATTTCCATGGCACGCCGCTGATCGGCGGCTATGCCGTGGACAACGAAGGCGTCCGTGCCCAGAAAGTGACGCTGGTGGATAGCGGCAACTTGAAGAACGAGATGATGTCCCGCCGACCCGGGCCGGATTTCAATGAGTCCAATGGACACGGCCGCGCCGCGTTCTTGAATGACGCCAAGCCGACGATGAGCAATCTGTTCTTTTCCTCGGCGGAAACGCTTCCTGCGGCGGACTTGAAGAAGAAATTTCTGGACAGCTGCCGCGCGGAAAAACTGAACTATTGCCTGGTGGTGCGCGAAATGGACAATCCTGTGATCAGCCTGCTGCACCAGGAGGATTTCTCCGAGCTTCTGGCGAGCTATGGCGGAGGCGCCGGGAACGGTGACCGCCTGCCGCTGGTTGTTTACCGTGTGTACCCTGAAACCGGCCGGGAAGAGGTGATTCGCGGGGCGCGCGTCATCGGATTGAACACCCGCGCGCTGCGGAACCTAACCGGAATCGGGAACGACAATTTTGTCTACAACTACATGCAAAGCCAAAACAACGGATTTGCCGGCACCGCGCTAGGAGCGTTTGGCTCAGCGCAAGTAGGCTTACCGGCTTCCGTGGTGGCGCCGTCGCTGCTATTTGACGAATTGGAAGTGCGCGGAGCGCGCGGCGAAGCCAAGCGCCTGCCGCTCTTGCCGCCGCCGCCAATGAGCCCTGCAAAATAAGGTCGTTTCTCAGAAAGACTTCGCTCGCGCTGCCCAGGAGCTTCCTTCGCGCTTCTAGCTAGGGGATGCGAGAACGTCGTCGAAGAAGTTGTCTGAAGAACTCTATCCTCATAAGAAACACGAAACACTCCATAAGACGAAAGGCGATATGTCCGGACATGCCACGCATTCTGGAAAACGCGTGGACTTAAGGTAGTCTGGACGGGCGATGGTTGTTCCCTATTCAGTGGAAGAAGGACGGGAGAAGAAGCGGGCAGCGCTTTTGAGCGTGGGCTCGGCACTGCTGCTGGTTTCGCTGAAAACGTTTTTGGTGGTCCGCACGGGCAGCTTGGGAGTCCTTTCGGAAGCGTTGCATTCCGGTCTTGACTTGCTCGCGGCGATCATCACGTTTCTCTCCGTGCGCATGTCCGATCAGCCGGCGGATGAAAAGCATCCCTACGGACACGGAAAGTTTGAAAACTTTTCCGCCTTCGTTGAGACGGGGCTGCTCGCACTGACAGCTCTTTACATCGTTTATGAGGCGTTTGACCGGCTGTTCTTCCGCAGCGTCCACATCCAGCCGAGCGTCACGGCGATCCTGGTGCTGCTGCTGGCTTTGTCGATCGATCTGACGCGGGCGCGGGCCCTCGGATACGTCTCTCGCAAGTATTCCAGTGACGCTCTGGAAGCCGACGCCCTGCATTTCTCGACGGATGTGTGGAGCACCATCGTTGTCATAGCTGGCATCGGGCTGGTGTGGGCCGGTGAAACATGGAACCTGCCCTGGTTGAATTACGCGGATGCCCTTGCGGGATTGACAGTGGCAGCCGTAATTTTGTGGGTGGGCGCGCAACTAGGCAGACGCACGCTGGATGCTTTGCTGGACGCGGCGCCGCAGGGCTTGCAGCAGGAAATCGCCAAGGCTGTCGCGCGCATGGAAGGGGTGCTGGACGTCGATCGCGTGCGCGTGCGGCGCGCCGGCAACCGCCACTTCGTGGATGCGACGGTGAGCGTTGCGAGGACGGCGAGCCTCGAACAAGTGCATGCTTTAAGCGACGCCATCGAAAAGCGCATCGGCGAAATCGTTCCTTCGGACGTGATGGTGCACGCGGAGCCGCGTGCTCCACAGGGCGAACATCTTTTTGAAGCGATTCGTGCGGCAGCGCAGAAGATGGGCCTTGCCGTTCATGACCTGACCGCGGTGCAACAGGACGGTCAACTTTTTATCGAACTGCACCTGGAAGTGGACGAGCATTTGAGCCTGGGCGATGCGCACCGCCAGGCTACCGAACTGGAAGAAAAAATTCGCGAGCTGCGAGACGGGCAAGTGGAAGTCAATATCCACATCGAGCCGCTGGGCACGCACATTGCCACGCCGGACACCGGCGGTGGAGAGATGAAGCAGCTTTCCCGGGCGATCGAGGAGTTTTTGAACAAGCTGCCGCTGGAATTCGGCGAGCTCGTGAATTGCCACGACGTGCGCGTGCGCCAGGTGGAGCACCACATCCTGGTTTCGTGCCATTGCACGATGCGGAGCGAGTTGCCCATCACGCAAATCCACGATGTGACCGCGGCGCTGGAAGACCGCGTGAAGGAAAGGTTTCCGCAGATTTACCGCGTCACCATTCATCCGGAACCATTCGAGGAAAAATAACGGCACAGGGTTGCATGCTGTCCTATTGCTCCTCGGAAGGGCGAACGAAAACTTGCGCACCCATCGCGATCAGCGCAGGAAAACAAACGAGAACATAGCGCGGCTCGGGCGTTTCAAGCGTGGTCAGAAAGGCGGTGCGAATCACTGTGAATAGAGCCAGAAAAGCAACCGCAGGCCGGATCGAAGGATTGAGGCACCAAAGCCGCGCCGCGCCCCACACCCCCAGCCCCACATAAAATAAATTCAACACAAAAAACAGGATGGTGACTTCCTGATCGACGGGATCATCCTCACGCATTTGCGCCAGCGGAAAAACGTGCCCTGAAACGGGCAGCAGTTCAATGCGCGGCGTAAACCAGATGACGGCGGCACGCGCGGCGGGCAACCTGAGATACGTTCGCAAAGGATGGCGCGCCGTCCGCTCGCGCGCCAATTGCGCGAACGCCGCGTCTTCTTCCGGCGTCAGCGTCAAGTCATTGTTGTATTGTTCGAGAATGGCGGCGACGCGCTGCTTTTCTTCCGGCGTATCAAAGGCGCGGGCGGAAATTTCTTCGACGTTGATGGCTTCTTCGTTCAGCTTCCACGGTACCAGGTAGCAATCCCGGACGCGATAGAGCCAGGTCTTTTCCCAGGCCATGAAGCCGTAGGGCACAAGCTCGCCCGGCAGATTCGAGTTTTTTGGAGCGAGGAATTGCGGTTCGCCCAGCGTTATCATGTTCCGAATCGCCCACGGGGAAAGAATCATCAGGCAGCCGAGCGCCATGGCCAGGCAAACCCAGAACCAGCGGCGGAAATTTTCACGCGGGAAAAACAATCCGCCAAAACTGACGGCAACTGCAACGAGCAACAGCGGTGTTTCAGGGCGGAAAAGCGTTCCCAGCCCGACAACCAATCCTCCACCCAGCGCAGAGTATTCGACGCTTTTTCCCAGGCGAAGATGGGTACTCTTCAATAGAAAATCCGGCTTCCGCACTCTTCTCAACGCTACCAGGAAAGCATTGCAGGCCAGGGCGGTCCAGAAAGTTGCAAACACTTCGGTCAGGGGCACGGCGGTGTAGTTAGCGGTAAAGGGACACAACGCGGCGAGCCACAGCGCGATAGAAAACACACGCTTGTTCGGCGCTGGATCTTCCGAGGCGCAGGCTAAAAGCGCCGCCAGCCTGGCAATCGCCAGGCAGGCAAGCAAATCCACTCCGACCTGTGCCAACATGACCCAGAGGCGGGCGGCCTCACTCGTGCGGCCCGTGAGCGCGTAGAGGATGGCAAGAAACGCCGGATAACCCGGCATGCGCAGATCAACGGGCGTGATCGCCCCGCTAACGGTCATGGCGTAGACGTGGTGTTTTAGCCAGTTGGTGGCGATTTGCTCGTAAAGAACCGTGTCGCTGGAATTGGCGGGGAACTTCAGCACGAAATAGAGCCGCAGGCAAAGACCTGCAATTAACGCCACAAAGGAATTCGAGAAAACTCGCTTCATCAATGCCACGCATCTTACAATAGAGGAGACGGAATCGCGCAGACGGACTCAGCCCTGGCCTGATGTAGATTTGCCTGCCGCGCAGCCGTTTGAAAGGTGACATGAAGGAACGCGGTCCCATATTTTATGACGCGGAGCGTGTGCGCTGGCGCCGCACGCGGCGCGTAATGGAAATCACCGGCGTCCTGCTGACCCTTTTGCTCGCCTATTTTTTCGTGACCATCGCCGTCAGCGTGGAACTGCCCGCAGGTCTACTGCCGGACACCAAGCCCGGGTATCACGCCGTCAAATCGAAAAAGAAGCTACTTACACGCGAAGGGCGCCGCCGCCGCGTCGCGAACATCGGAAAGCTCCCGGCAAGCTATGATCCCGTTCGGGCTGCATTTTTGGTGAGCTGGGATCCCAACAGCCTGGCTTCTCTCAAGAAGCATTACAAAGACATCGACTTGCTGATTCCCGAGCAGCTCCACGCCGTGTCTGCCGATGGCGCGCTGACCATTGTGGATTACGAGCGCGGCCAATACACCGCGAAAGCCACACCGGCCGAGGCTATTTCGATTTTGAAAGAAGACAAGCTGCACCAGTGGATGAAGTCGCTGAATCCTCCGGTCGAGTTGCCGATGATGGGCCTCGTCAACAACTACGACGGCGTCGAGTGGCGCATCAAGGAAATGGCGCAGATGCTTGCGAATCCTTCCGCGCGGCAGAATCTCGCGCGGGACATCACCGCGTATGCCGTTGATTCGCACGAGGCAGGCATTGTCGTCGATTTTGAAGAAGTTCCCGACGCCAGCCAGGAGCACTTCCGCGAATTCATCGCCACGCTCGCGCCCGCGCTCCACTCTGCCGGATTGAAACTCATGATCGCTCTGCCGGCGCGCGACGACGCGTATGATTACGAATTCTTCGGCAAGGAATGCGACGCGATCGTGCTGATGAACTACGACCAGCACTGGCTGACTTCTCCGCCCGGTCCCATCGCCGCCCAGGACTGGTTTGTCGAAAACTTGCGCCAGGTATTCGACGTCGTTCCTCCGCAAAAGATCATCGTGGGAATTGCGAACTATGCTTACGATTGGTCCCTTGCTCCCAAAAAGAACCACGAGGCCGCGGCAGAATACAGCATCCAGGAAGCATTACTGCACGTCGAGGAATCGGATACCGACGTTGAATTCGATAGCGATTCGCTGAATCCGCACTATTCCTACTATGACGAGCACAACCACCTGCACCAGGTGTGGATGCTGGACGCCGTCACCGCTTACAACGAGCTTCGGACGAGCGAGCGATTGGGCGTGCAAGGCACGGCGCTGTGGCGGCTGGGTTCTTCAGACACTTCCATGTGGCCAATCTGGGATGCGACTCACGCCGACGATGCCGCCCGGCAAAAACTTGCCGATCTGCCGCCGGGTCCGGACTTGATCCTCGAAGGCGATGGCGACATCTGGCACTTTACCGATATACCGAAGCACGGCAAGCGCTCCTTCGAGTACGACGCGGGCAGCGATCTTTTCACCGAAGAGTCCTACGACGCCATCCCGCTTTCCTACAACATCGATCGCCTCGGCGGAGCGAATAAGAAAATTGCCATCTCCTTCGACGATGGTCCCGACCCGCAGTGGACGCCCAAGATTCTCGACATCCTGAAGGAAAGGAAAGCGCCTGGAGTTTTCTTTATCATCGGCGACCAGGCAAATAAGAGGCCGGATATCCTAAAGCGAGAATTCGCCGAGGGCCACGAGATCGGCAATCACACATTCACTCATCCGAAATTCGACGAGATCTCGCACACCCAGCTCCGCTGGGAATTGAACCTGACGCAGCGGCTGATCGAAAGCACCCTCGACGTCAAAACGATTCTGTTCCGTCCTCCCTACGGCATCGATCATCAGCCGGAGTATTCGGAGGAAGTGGCGCAACTTCCCGTTGCTCAGGAGATGGGCTATTTAATCGTGGGCCAGCGGATCGATCCGGACGACTGGAGCCTGCGCAACGGCAAGCCCATCCCAGCGCAAGAGATTGTCGACAGCGTGCTCAGGCAGGCCGCCAACGGCAATATCATCCTGCTCCACGACGGCGGCGGCGATCGCACCCAGACGGTTGCGGCTCTTCCGCAAATCATCGACGCATTACGCAAGAAGGGCGACCACCTTGTTTCCGTTTCAGACCTCATTGGAAAAACGCGCGCCGAAGTGATGCCCCTGCTTTCCCCGGAAGAGCGCTTCGAGGCTCGTGCCGACGGATTCATCTTCACCCTGTTTCAATGGTCGCGGTTCTTCATCGGCATTATCTTCTTTCTCGGCATTGTGATGGTCAGCGGGCGCGCCGTGATTATCGGATTGCTCGCATTGATCGAAAAACTTCGGCCGGACCATGCCGTGATGTCGAATCCGCCTCCGAGCGTCACCGTGCTGATCCCCGCGCATAATGAGCAGAGCGTAATCGTGCAAACCGTCGAGTCCGTCCTTCTGTCCGATCTGAAGGAGTTGCGCATCATCGTCGTGAATGACGGCTCGACGGATCGAACGCGCGAGCTGCTGGACGAGAATTTCTCGCGCGAGTCGCGCGTTCGCATTATCCATCAGGTGAATCGCGGAAAAGCGGCGGCGCTGAATCTTGCCATGTCGTTGGCGGACACCGATATTGTGGTGACCATCGACGCCGACACGGAAATCGAACCGGACGCCATTAGCAAACTCGTTCGCCATTTTTCCGATCCCAAGGTTGGCGCCGTCGCCGGCAACGTCAAGGTCGGCAACCGCTCGCGCTGGCTCACGCGCTGGCAAGCGCTCGAGTACATCACCAGCCAGAACATGGAGAAGCGCGCTTTCGACCTGCTGAATTGCATCACCGTCGTGCCGGGCGCGCTCGGCGCCTGGCGCAAGAAGGCCATCGAAACTGCGGGAGGCATTACGGCGGACACTGTCGCGGAAGACGCCGATTTGACCATCGCCATCCGCCGCCTCGGCTGGCGCATCAGCTACGACGAAGAGGCCATTGCCTGGACCGAAGCTCCGGAAACGGCCGGCCAACTGATCCGCCAGCGTTTCCGCTGGACGTTTGGCACGCTGCAATCGTTCTGGAAGCACGGCGACACGCTGCTGCGCCCAAAATACGGAACGCTCGGCTGGATCGCGCTGCCCAACATCTTTTTATTCCAGCTTGTCCTGCCGCTGATTTCGCCGGTTATCGACCTGATGTTCTTTGGCTCGCTGTTGCTTTGGGCACTCGCGCAATTCCGCGTCACGCGGCTGCCGCAACTCTGGACCGCCGCGGACGTCGAAAAATCCGTGCTCTTCTTTCTTGGATTCTTGCTCATTGACATACTGACGTGCATGGTGGCGTTCGTGCTGGAACGCAAGGAAGACTGGACCCTGCTCATTCCCGTCTTGCTGCAGCGCTTTTACTATCGCCAGTTGATGTACGTGGTGCTCTTCCGCTCCGTGAAGGAAGCCGTCAGCGGCCGTCCCGTAGGCTGGCGCGGCGTCGAGCCGGAAGCGCCGAGAACTTCCAAAGCTTCGCCCAAGCCTGCCACCGCCCCCGTCGAAGGCAATTGAGCCTGCTCACACCACGGCTGCCGGTGCGTCAGACTCCTGGGGGCTGTGCGCATGTCCGTCGTCGTTCCTCGTCGCGTCTTTCTAAAATCCTCTGCCGTCGCCGGGACCGCCTTGCTTGTCCCCTTCCATCTCTCCGGCAATCCGCGAGCTCACAAGGCCTCTGGCTCCTCTACATCCAATACTTCCGGCTCTTTTTCGCCAAACGCCTGGCTCGAACTTTCTTCAGGCGGCGACGTAAAGATCTGGTGCGGCAAATCCGAGATGGGACAGGGCGTCCGTACATCGCTCCCCATGATCGTCGCAGAAGAGTTAGGCTGCGACTGGGCCAGCGTCAACGTAGTGCAGTATGGCGATCAGCTTACCGGTGGAAGCCTGAGCGTCCGCACTTCCTACGACAATCTGCGCAAAGCTGGAGCGGCCGCTCGCGAAATGCTGATTTCCGCAGCCGCCAGGGAATGGTATGTGGAGCGCTCCACATGCCGCGCGGAAAATGGCTCGGTCATCCATTTGTCCACGCAGAAACGATTGCCTTACGCTCAACTTGTCGCGCTTGCGGCCGGGATTTCACCTTCGGCTGATCCGCCGCTGAAAAATCCTTCGGACTTCAAGCTTATCGGCAAGTCAACTCGCCGCACTGATTCGTTGGCCAAGGTAACTGGCGCCGCCAAATTCGGCCTGGACACTCGGCTTTCCGGAATGCTCATTGCCTCCGTGGAACGCAGTCCGGTTTACGGCGGCACGCCGCGGCGCTTCAACGCTGACGAAGTGAAGTCCGCCCCGCATGTCCGAGCCGTGTTTGAAGTGAAGTCCGCCCATCTCACGCATCAATTCGGCGAAACCTCCGGACCCGGCAGCCGCAATTACTCCTGCGCGGGCGTAGCCGTTGTCGCCGATTCGACCTGGGCTGCCGTGCAAGCGCGAAAGCTTCTTAAGGTCGAATGGAATGAGCCTCCGTCCGCTTTCGAGACTACCGCCAGCCTGCGTGAAAAAATGCTGCGCTTCGCCTCTGAGCCCGGCACTATCATTCGCAACGACGGCGACTTCGAGAAAGCACATGCAAGTGCGGCGAAAAAAATCGATGCGGTTTACGAAGTGCCTTTTCTCGCCCACGCCACGATGGAACCTGTAAATTGCACTGCCCACGTTCGCAGTGATTCCTGCGAACTCTGGGCCCCTACACAGATCCCGGGGGCAGCTGCGGATTCGATAGCCAGTGCACTCGGCATTCCGCGCGAGCGCGTCAAAGTCCACGTCACATTCATCGGCGGTGGATTTGGCCGCCGCCTCATTCAGGATTATGCCGTCGAAGCCGCCCTCATCTCCCGAGATGCGGGCGCGCCCGTGCAGGTCGTCTGGTCTCGCGAGGACGACATCCGCCACGATTTCTACCGCCCGGCCGCCTGCCACGTTTTGCAGGCCGGCCTGGATGCGCAAGGACAACTAATCTCGTGGCGGCACCGCGGCTCTTCGCCCTCCATCGAAACCTTTTTTAACGGCACCGGCATTTCTCCTCGTGCCGCCGCGCAGGTGGATTCGCTGGACTTTCCCGCGCTCTTCGTGCCCAATTTTCGCCTCGAGTTCACCGTCGCCGAATCCGGCATGCCCCTTGGCTATTGGCGTTCCGTCGACGCCTCCGGCAACCAGTTTGTTATTTCCAGCTTTTTTGACGAAGCCGCGCATGCCGCCGGCCGTGATCCGCTCGAATTTCTTCTCGCTGCGTTCGGGCCCGCGCGAAAGATTCCTGTCGGGAGCGGGGAGACGCTCGACGTGGGCAGGCGTCGGAACGTCATCGAACTGGCCGCGCAAGAATCTGGCTGGGGTAGGCCGATGCCTTCGGGCCGTGGCCGCGGCATCGCCGCCGCGTTTGGCTGGGGCAGCTACGTCGCGCAGGTTGCCGAAGTCACTTGCGACGCGGACAAAGGCACGCTTCGCGTGGATCGCGTGGTCTGCGCCATCGATTGCGGCACCGCCGTGAATCCTCTAGGCGTGAAGGCGCAGATGGAAGGGGCCATCAATTTCGGCTTAGCGCAAACACTGAAGAGCGCCATCACCGTTTCGGGCGGCCGAGTGGAGCAAAGTAACTTCCACGATTACGAAGTTCTGCGCATGAGCGACGCTCCGCCCGTCATCGATGTCCATATTGTGCCCAGCGCCGAGCCGCCGGGCGGTTGCGGCGAACCCGGAGTTCCTCCGGCCGCCCCTGCGGTTGCCAACGCCATTTTTGCCGCGACGGGAAAGCGCATCCGGCGGCTGCCGATCCGTGCGGCCGATCTGGGCCGCCGACCGGCGCCCGCCCGGTAGGGAATTCTACGGATTTTCAACCACCCCGGTGTTGTTGTAGGATATCGGTCTGCAAGTTGGGAGGACTCCATGGCCATCAGTTTTACCTTGAACGGCAAACCTCAATCCGTCGATGTCAGCCCGGACATGCCCCTGCTCTGGGTGCTCCGTGACACCCTGAACATGACCGGCACGAAGTTCGGTTGCGGCATGGCGCTCTGCGGAGCCTGTACCGTACACATCAACGGCGAAGCCACACGTTCCTGCGTCACCGCGATCTCCAGCGTCGCGGGCAAGAAAGTCACCACGATCGAGGGCCTCTCTGCGGATGGCAGCCATCCGGTGCAGCAAGCTTGGATGGAAGAAGACGTTCCGCAGTGCGGCTACTGCCAATCCGGACAGATCATGTCCGCCGTCGCCCTGCTTTCCAAGAAGCCCAACCCCACCGACACCGACATCGACGATGCCATGAGCGGCAACATTTGCCGCTGCGGCACGTACCAGCGTATTCGCAAAGCCATTCACCGCGCTGCGTCCATGCACACGGCGAAGGCCAACTCCGCCGCTTAGCCCATATTCAATCGCAGTTGTCATTACAAATTTTAGAGGTGTCCCATGGCAATCGCAGCAGTCGTAAATCGCCGTGATTTTCTCAAGACCGGTGCCGCCGGAGGCGTCGCGCTCGTCATCGGTTTCCATCTTTCTCCGGCCGCTTTCGCCGATCAAGCCCAGGACCAGGAAAAGAAGACTCCCAATCCCTTCGATGCCTGGGTCCGCATCACTCCGGACAATCGCGTCACCCTCATTCTCGGTAAATCGGAAATGGGCCAGGGCATCATGACCGCGCTTCCCATGATCCTCGCGGAAGAACTGTGCGTGGACTGGAAGCAGGTGAAGGTCCAGCAAGCGGCCACCAATCCGAAAATCTATGACCTCGGTACCGGAGGGAGCGGCAGCGTCGCCGGCTCCTGGCTGCCGTTGCGCCGCGCAGGCGCAGCCGCGCGTGAAATGCTCGTGGCTGCGGCGGCCAAGCAATGGGAAGTCGGTCCCGACACGTGCAAAGCCCAGGGCGGGCAAGTGATTCACGGTCATCCCCAGCGCTCTCTGTCTTACGGTGAACTGGTCGAGGCCGCTTCCAAACTTCCGATTCCCAATCTCAACACCGTTCCGCTCAAGAACTCCGATGACTTCACCGTCGTTGGCCATGACACGCGGCGCTTTGAAGGCCGCGACAAAGCTACCGGTTCCGCCAAGTTTGGCATCGATTCGCGTGTTCCCGGTATGCTTTTTGCCGTCGTCGCGCGGTGCCCGGTTTTTGGCGGCAAGCTCGCCTCGTTTGACGCCGCGAAAGCGAAAGCCGTGCCTGGTGTTCGCGATATCATTCCATTTGAAACCAGCGGACGCGGCGCTTCGACCACCGGCGGAGTCGCGGTTCTCGCGGACAATTCCTGGGCCGCCATCCAGGGCCGCAATGTTCTCGAAGTAAAATGGGACGAAGGCCCGGCGGCGAAGGAGTCAACAGCCGAACTTCAAAAGCAGTTTCTCGCGAACGCCGCCAAGCCCGGAAGAGTTCTCCGCAACGAAGGCGATGCGGACTCCGCTCTCGGTTCCAGCCCGAAAAAAATCGAAGCCGTTTACGAACTGCCATTCGCACCTCACGCTTGCATGGAGCCGATGAATTGCACCGTGCAGATCCGCCCTGACGGCGCGGAAGCGTGGATTCCGACGCAAGCGCCGCAATGGGCGCAAGGGGTCATCGCCGAAGCTTCCAAGCTGCCTCCGGAAAAAGTGATCGTGCACACCACGCTGATGGGCGGCGGTTTTGGACGCCGCTATCAGGCGGATTTCGTCATGGAAGCGGCGCAAGTAGCCACAAAGAGCGCGGGCAGGCCTGTCATGGTTCTGTGGACCCGCGAAGACGACATGCACCACGGTTTTTACCGCCCGGCGTCCTATCACAAAATGCAGGGCGCCTTGGACGCCAATGGAAATCTCGCGGCGTGGAAACATTTTCAAACTTCGACCTCTATCGCCGCCAAGTGGAGCCAGGAGGGCGCGAATGATCCGGGGCTCGGTGAATTCGGCACGGGAGCTACCATTCCTTACATAACGCCGAACCTCCGCCTCGAATACACCTTGGCGGAATCGAGCGTGCCGCGCGCCTGGTGGCGCTCCGTCGAACACTCCAGCAGCGGCTTCGTCGTGGAAAGTTTTATTGATGAGCTTGCCGCTGCCGCGGGCCAGGATCCGCTGGCGTTTCGCCTGAAACTCATCGGCGAGGACCGCAAGATTCCGCGGTTCGGCGAAGAGAAAGCAACGCCGCTCGATACGGCGCGGCTCAAGGGAGTTTTGCAACTAGCCGCCGAGAAGGCGGGCTGGGGGAAGCCTCTGCCCAAAGGTATGGGCCGAGGTATCGCCACATTTTTTTCTTTCAATTCCTACACCGCCGCCGTCGCGGAGGCCAGCGTGAAGGATGGCACCGTAGAGGTGCATCGGCTCGTTTACGCAGTCGATTGCGGCCGTCCCATTAATCCGGAGGGTGTCCGTGCGCAAGTGGAAAGCGCCGCCATCTATGGCCTTTCCGCCGCTTTGCACGACGCCATCACCATCAAGGACGGGCGCGTCGAGCAGTCGAACTTCAACGACTACAAAATGCCGCTCATGAGCGAGACTCCGAAAACGGAAGTCCACGTAATCATGAGCAAGGAAGAGCCGACCGGCATCGGCGAGCCCGGATTGCCGGTGGTCACCCCGGCCATGTGCAACGCCATTTTCGCCGCGACCGGGAAGCGCATCCGGCGGCTCCCGATCCGGCGCGAAGATCTGGCATAGCGTTTCCGGCGCGCGTTATTGCAGAATAGCGCGTGCCTTTATCACCGACTCTTCTCGCCGCCATTCCGCTGGCGATCTGGATCTATCTCTTTCTTGCGCGCGGCAACTTCTGGCAAGTGCGCGAAGAGGAAACTCAGCAGGAGCCTTTACTAAACTGGCCCCGCGTCGCCTCCGTGGTTCCCGCGCGCAACGAAGCTGGAACCATCGCGCGAACCGTGAGCTCTCTAGCAGGACAGGACTATCCCGGCGAATTCTCGATTGTCGTTGTTGACGATCACAGCGAAGACGGCACGGCCGCCCTCGCGCGCAAGGCAGCAGCGGAATCCGGCGCCGCAGAACGAATCGCAATTCATTCAGGGGCAGACATTCCTCCGGGCTGGACGGGAAAACTCTGGGCGCTGAATGAAGGCGCGCAGGCCGCGTCCGAAGGCAAGCCTGATTTCTTTTGGTTCACCGATGCGGATGTGGTGCACGCGCCGGACACGTTGAAGCGGTTGGTCATTCGCGCGGAAAGAGACTCGCTTGATCTCGCCTCATTGATGGTGCTTCTGCAAGCGAAGACATTTCCTGAACGGCTGCTGATTCCCCCATTTCTTTATTTTTTCCTGTTGCTCTACCCTCCGTGCTGGATTGCCGATCCGAATGCAAGCACAGCCGCAGCCGCGGGAGGCTGCATTTTGCTGCGGCGGAACGTGCTCGCGCCCATCGGCGGGTTTGCCTCGATTCGCGGCGAGGTGATTGACGATTGTGCGCTGGCGCGCGCCGTGAAGAGCCGCGACGGAAGAATCTGGATGGGCCTGACGCGAGCGAGCGTGAGCTTGCGGAGCTACGGCAGTTTCGGGGAGATTCGCGACATGATCGCCCGCACGGCGTTTACGCAGCTCCGTTATTCCTTGCTCAGATTGATCGCCGCGCTGGCCGGGCTGTTTGCGACATTTCTGCTGGCCTGGGTTCTTTTTTTCGCTTATCCGGGCGAAGCCTGGATCCTCGTGGACACTGCCATTGCTCTAATGGCTGCGTCCTTTCTCGTGACGGTGCGCTTTTACAACTTGTCGGCGGCCTGGGTTCTGACGTTGCCGGTCGCGGCAATTTTCTACGGTTACGCAACGTGTGTTTCCGCAGCGCGCTACTGGCTTGGCCGCAGCGGCCAGTGGAAAGGCCGCGCGCAAGCGCCGCGCCGAAACTAATCCGGATGGTGGCATCCAAATTTGTAGTCTTGCGCATCGAAATTTGTTATCCTGCGAAAAGGTGAAGTACAGGGCTGTATCCCGTTAGCCGCCGAGCGGCTACCTCTAAAAGGAGGAAGGAACGGCACCGGAGGCCACCATGAGCGTTGTTCCTAATTCCGGGAACGGAAAAGTTACCGTGCCCGATCTCCTGCAGCGCAAGGCCCAGGCTGCGGGTTCCCATTCCAACTTTCAGAAAATCACTTGCCTGACGGCGTACGACTATCCGACCGCGCGCTTGCTTGATGAAGCCGGGGTGGACTTGATGCTTGTCGGCGATTCGCTTGGCATGGTGGTGCTGGGGCATGAAAACACCCTGTCCGTCACCATCGAAGAAATGCTGCACCATACGCGCGCCGTGCGCCGCGGAACGCGCCGCGCGCTGGTCGTCGCGGACATGCCTTACGGCAGCTATCACACGGACCTGGCGGATTCGTTGCACAATGCCATGCGTTTCGTGAAGGAAGCAGGCGCAGAGGCCGTGAAAGTGGAGGGCGGAGAGCGCCGACTGGAATTGATTTCGCGGCTGACGGAAGCGGAAATTCCCGTGGTGGGCCACGTCGGCTTGACGCCGCAATCGGTGAACGCGCTGGGCGGATACCGCGTACAGGGAAAAACGGCGGACGCTGCGGAGCAATTGATTCGCGATGCGCGCGCGGTGGAAGCAGCGGGGGCGTTCGCGGTGGTGCTGGAAGCCGTGCCGCGCGAGCTGGCGGCGCAGATTACGCGCGAACTGCGCATTCCGACGATCGGCATCGGCGCCGGCCCGGACTGCGACGGGCAGATTCTCGTGGTGCACGATCTTCTGGGGCTTACGTTTGGACAGACTCCGAAATTCGCGCGCCAGTATGCCAACATCGGAGAGATGATTTCCAAAGCGGTGCGCGAATACTGCGATGATGTGCGCGGGGGCGAGTTTCCTTCCGATGGAGAGTCCTATCATGCGGCGCGGATGGCGATGGAGCAGAAAGAGGCGCCGGTTAATAGTGACGGCGATTGGTAGAAAGCGAACCACGAAGTAAAAGTCAAAAGCGTATTCCTCCCGCCGCAGCGGGCTCGGAATGACAACAGAAATTTAGCTTTGCAAGTGGAGAGGAAGATGACGCCACAAGAAATGCGCGCGCTGTATGACTATAACGCCTGGGCGAACCATCGGGCGCTGGAGGCGGCGTCGAAGCTCACGGCGGAACAGTTCGTGCAGCCGATGGGATCAAGCTTTGGATCCGTGCGCGATACGCTCGCGCACATTTTCGGCGCCGAATGGATCTGGCTGGAACGGTTTCAGGGCCGCTCGCCAGAATCGCTTCCAGATACAACACAATTTAAGGACATCGCGAGTCTGAAAGAACGCTGGGACGAACACGAGGCGCGGCTGCTCAGTTTTGTGCGCGGGTTGACGCAGTCGGATCTGGACCGCACGATGGAATACAAGACGCTGAAGTTCGGCGTTTACAGTAATCCGCTCTGGCAATCGATGCAGCATGTCGTGAATCACGGAAGCTATCATCGCGGCCAGGTCACAACGCTTTTGCGGCAACTCGGCGCGCAACCGATCCTGACGGACCTGATGCATTTTTATCGCGAACGCGCCACGGCGGCGGGCGCTTAGTTCGACTTTTCTCTTCCCACCGTGGAAACCATCCGAACCGTCGCCTGGATGAAAGAGTACGCGCGGCAAGCGCGCGCGGAGAGCCGCATCATCGCGCTTGTGCCGACGATGGGCGCGCTCCACGCTGGACATTTGTCGCTGATCGAAAAGGCTCGACGCGAGTGTTCGCCGGTAATTGCTTCGATTTTCGTCAACCCGAAACAGTTTGGTCCTAACGAAGATTTCTCAAAATATCCGCGGACCTTCGAGAGTGACAGCGAAAAACTTCAGCGCGCGGGCGTGGATTCGCTCTTTGCGCCGGAACCCGCTGAAATTTACCCGAATGGATTTTCGACCTACGTTAACGTGGACGGATTGAGCGACCGGCTGGAAGGGCGCTCACGGCCAGGACATTTTCGCGGCGTGACCACCGTCGTAATGAAGTTGTTGCAAATCGTACAGCCAAATTTTGCGTACTTTGGGCGCAAGGACGCACAGCAGTCGCGGCTGATCATGCAAATGTCGCGCGATTTGAACCTGGATACGGAGATCGTGGTTTGCCCGCCGGTGCGCGAGCCGGACGGCCTGGCGCTTTCCTCGCGAAATGTTTACTTGAACGCGGACGAACGCAAGGCGGCCACCATTTTGTATCGGACGCTGGAGACGGCGAGAAGCGAGCTCGCTGCTGGCGTTCGCGACGCGCTGCAACTGCAATCCAGTTTGCGGCGCAAACTAGATTCGGAACGCCTCGCACGAGTGGACTACGCGGAAGTTGTTGACGCGGAAACATTTGAGCCGGTCGTGCGCGTGAGGAAGCCCTGCTATGTGCTCCTGGCGGTTTTCATCGGGAAGACGCGGTTGATCGATAATTTGTACATTGAACCGAAATCATCGGACTCCGAAGAACTGGTGTTTCACTTCTAGCGCCTTGGTGGCGCGGCGTTCCTGCGTTCGCTCTTCTTTTTGCTAGACTTTTCTTACGGTCCTAAATTTCTACTTGAGGTGACGGAGATGAAATCCCAGATTCGATTTGCTTCGATCTTTCTTGCACTGGCGTTCGTGTTGCCCGCACTGGTCCAGGCAGCAGGCACGGTTCCGGAGGGAACAAAGATCACCGTGGTGACCGACCAGTCCGTGAGCTCGAAGAGCGCCAAGGCGGGACAGTCAGTCACGGGCTCGGTCGCGCACGATGTAATTTCGGGCGGTAAGGTAGTGATTCCCAAGGGAGCGCCGGTCAAGCTAACGGTGAGCGGCGTGCAGGCTTCGGGGCGCTTGTCCACGCCGGCAAAACTTTACCTGCGGCTGCGCACAGTGACCGTGGGCGGCAAAACGTACACGATTGCAACGAGTTCCGCGGGAAGAACGCTGGGCGGCAAGGGCAAACGAGATGCCGGGTTCATCGGCGGCGGGGCAGCGGGCGGCGCGGTCATCGGAGCGCTAGCGGGCGGCGGCAAGGGCGCGGCGATCGGAGCAGCGGCAGGTGCTGGGGCTGGAACAGCCGGCGCGGCGGCGACAGGGAAGAAAGACATCGACTTTCCCGCTGAGACGAAACTGGCGTTCACCGTGCGGGCGCCCGTGACAATCAACTAATCCCCAATTGGGGTCCGATGGCCGGGCAAAGCCGCAACCACGAACACAATAAGGGCGCGAACTGAAAAGTGGCGATTTCTGGTCAATAATAACAGGACCCCTCCCCCGGGGTTTCACGTAAGTGTTGCATCTAAAGGATTTAGCATTTCCATAAGTAGTTTAGAATCAACACTTGCGGGCGGGCTCTGTAAGTGTTGATTTTAAAGGAAGTTAGAGACGCTCTTTTCTGTTTTTTCTTCCAGTGTTGATTCTAAATGACTTGGCGAGGGATAGGGCCCCCCTACTGCCTTGACAACGACTGACTGCGCCTGAAAAGTTACGAAGTTTTACCTGCAAAGTAGTATACCAGAACGTTAAGGAAAGTCAAGGAAGAGTTGGGGGCAGTGAAGTTCGCCCAGGCCATCGCGCGCTTAGGCCGGGCTCCGCTTCAGCCTTTGGCCATTGAGAGCCTGGCGGGATTCGCTCCATAACGGGATTTGAGCGCAAAGTCTACGGGGCTTATTTTTTGGAGATGACGCCTAGGACTTCGGAGGCGTGGCCTTTGGCTCTGACGAGGGGCCAGAGTTCCTCGATTTTTCCGGTTTTGCCGATGAGGAAAGAGCTTCGGATAATGCCCATGAAAGTACGGCCCATAAGCTTTTTCCTCTGCCAGACACCGAACTTCTGGATGGTTTTGCGCCCTGGGTCGCTGAGCAAAGGGAAATTGAGTCGGTGCTTTTCCTTGAAGGAAGCAAGAGCCTTGACGGGATCAGCGCTCATCCCGAGGATGGCCACGCCGAGCTTGTCGAATTTCCTCTTTGCGTCACGAAACTCGGACGCTTCGATGGTTCAACCGGGAGTGCTGGCTTTGGGAAAGAAAAAAAGGAGAACGCGCTGGCCAGCGAAGTCGTTGAGGGCAAGTTCTTTGCCCTCGTCGGATTGCAGGCGGAAGGCGGGGGCTTTGGCGCCTACTTTGAGCATGGGACATTCCTCGGGTCAGTTGTTGGAAGCATAACAGGAATCCGAGCGATGGGCTGGGAAGACCCGAAAAGCGACGGTCAGCCGTCGCGCTCGCAAAAGCCTCAGGCCTAAGGGTGTGAGCTACAGCGCCAGCCCGAGATGCAACTTGTTCTACGAAAACAAGCAACGACAAATTTCATTTTGCTTACGAAAGCAGCTTGCGGAGGATGTCGTTTACGGCTTGGGGGTTGGCCTGGCCGCGCGTGGCTTTCATGACCTGGCCAACGAAAAACTTGAAGACGCCTTCGTTGCCTGCTTTGAATTTGGCCACGTTGTCTGGGTTTTTGGCGATGACTTCCCTGGCGACTTGCTCGATGGCCGCGTCGCTGACTTGGGCACCGAGGCCTTCGGCGGCGACGATTTCGGCGGCAGTGCGGCCGGACTCGAACATGGCGGCGAACACTTTTTTTGCCACCGCGCCGGTGATTTTGGCGGATTCGACGAGATTCACCAGTTCGGCGAGAGCGGCAGGTGAAACGGGGCTCGCAGTGATTTCCTTGGCGGAATCTTTCAAGCTGCGGAGAAGTTCGGTTTGCATCCAGTTGGCAGCGGCTTTGCCGGGAGCGCCGACTTTGACGACAGCTTCGAAATACTCGGCAAGAGATTGCGTGCTAGTGAGCACTTCGGCGTCGTAGGGCGTGATGCTATAGGCGGCGACGAAGCGGGCGCGCTTGGCTTCGGGGAGCTCGGGGAGGGTGCGGCGGACTTCTTCACGCCAGGCCGAGCTGACGTGGACGGGGAGAAGATCCGGCTCCGGGAAATAGCGGTAGTCGTGGGCCTTTTCCTTCGAACGCATGGAGACGGTGTGGCCTTCGGCTTGATTCCACAGGCGCGTTTCCTGGAAAAGGCGCCCGCCGGATTCGAGGACGCCGATGTGGCGCTCGATTTCGAACTCGAGAGCCTTTTGTAGAAAGCGGAAGGAATTCAGATTTTTTACCTCGACCTTGGTGCCGAATTCTTTTGAGCCGCGCAGGCGCACGCTGACGTTGGCGTCGCAGCGGAGCGAGCCTTCTTCCATATTGCAATCGCTGACACCGGTATAAAGCATAATCTGGCGAAGCGCGGTGAGGTAGGCGTAGGCCTCCTCGGGAGTCCGCATGTCCGGCTCTGAGACGATTTCACTGAGCGGAGTGCCGCAGCGGTTGTAGTCAATGTAGGCCTTGGTGGCGGATTGCGAGAAACCTTCGTGGAGATTTTTGGCAGCGTCTTCTTCGAGATGGAGGCGGGTGATGCCAACGCGTTTTTTAGCGCCGCCGACTTCGATTTCGAGCCAGCCACCGGTGGCGAGAGGCAATTCGTATTGGGAGATTTGGTAGCCCTTGGGGAGATCGGGATAGAAATAGTTCTTGCGGGCGAAGCGGGAATGGTCGTGGACGGTGCAGTTCAGGGCAAGGGCGGCGCGCATGGCCATTTTGACGGCGCGCTTGTTGAGCACGGGAAGTGTGCCTGGGAGGCCGAGGCAGACAGAACAGACATTGGTGTTGGGCGGATCGCCGAAGCGGGTGGAGCAGCCGCAGAAGATTTTTGTGCGCGTGAGGAGCTGCACGTGGACTTCGAGGCCGATGACGGGCTCGTATTTGGCGAGCACGTCGGGCGCGATGGAGGTGGCCTCTGGAGCGGATTTCGGCATAAAGGAACAAAGATTATAGCATCAGGCGCACGGAGAGACGGACCGTCCGTCATCGATCGGGGCGCCACGCAGGTTCTGCATCGCCGGAGCACAGCCAAGAGTGGCTGTGCCACCAAAGCCTACGGTTGGGACGCTTGTTGCAGAGCCGGAAAACGACGCTCGGCGAGGGCATAGGCGCCGAAGAGCAGCGCGGCGTAGAAGGCGTCGCCAGCGAGCGTGTTCCAGAAGAACGGGATGCCAGCGAGATAGCAGGCGGCGAGGCCGGAAACGGTTTTTGGATAGGAGTTCAGAAGCCACCAGACGGAGAAGTTGGTGACGAAGAAGAACTGGATAGCGCCGAGGACCGTGGCGATAGAGATGCGGGCGACGGTGCGGCGGTCGCGAAGCCAGAGGCCGATGGCAACGTTGATGAGGAAGCTGGCGTAAACGACGGGCAGTAATTTGTGGAAGCCGATGAAGATGTCACCCACAAAGAGCGCAACGAGCGGGAATAGGAAGGCGAGGCGGCGGTCCTTGAGCAGCGCACCGGAAAAGAGGGCCATGGCGCCGACAGGGGTGAAATTCCATGGGTGCGGAGCGATACGCAAGGCAGCGGCGAGCAAAATCAGTGCGAGCGCGAGCACGGTACGATAAAGCAGGTTTTCTTTTTGAGAGAGTTCGGTATTCATTTTGGTGCTTCCTCCATTTGGGGCAATACTTCAAAAAAACGAAGACGAAGACAGAGTAAAGCCTCAGCCCTCCCGACCGGGCCGGGATAAATTCCGGGGTGAGCTACAGAGTTGAGGCAAGAGATCGCAAAAGACAAAGCCATCGCGGTTGACGACTTCTCCCGTTCGAATGGGAATGGGAGATTGAAAGATGGGGCCATCGAAGACGAAGGTGTGGAATTCGCCGTTTTCACCGCAAGGGTCGACTTGGGGCGGAAGGTCGCGGAAGAAAGACTCGTCGAGTTCGCGGCCGGCAAAGCTGGGGGCGAGAATTTTGCTGTCAATGCAAGCGGCGATGGCGCGGAAACGCTGTTCGTGAAAGTGGCGGATTAGTTCGCGGGTATCGCGCTTCCAGATGGGGAAGAGCGCGGTCATGCCCACGCGGACGAGATTTTTTTCGCGGTAGGAGCGGAGGTCTTCCAGGAAGATATCGCCGAAAGCGACCGTGCGGACGCCCTGGACGAGGTGAATGCGCAGGGCTTCCTCCATGCGCGCTTCGTAGATGGGATTTACGCATTGCGGCGGGATGAAGACTTGGTGAAGCGGGAGACCGATGGATTCTGCCTGGCGCTGAAGAAGTTCGCGGCGAACACCGTGCATGGCGATGCGGTCGTAACCTTCGGTGACTGTGGTGAGCAGGGCTACGACGTGGAAAGTCTTCTGTTGGAGCAGCGTGTGCAGGGCCATGGCGCTGTCTTTGCCGCCGCTCCAGCAGAAGAGAATGGGTTCGAGTGCTGTCAAGAGAATCCCCCAAAGCAATGAGTTTTGCCGAGATGGAGCGCAGCATGCTGCGCCTCTACGGAGAAGATGGGATCGGTGAAAATGGGGTTTGTAAAGGGCATCAGTTCCTTCCAGTGAAGCGATAGTTGAGGCCGAGACGGAAATCGCGGCCAAGCGCCGGGAAGCCAAGGGCGTCCTGGTATTGCTTGTCGAAAAGATTGGTGACGCGGCCGGTGAAAGAAATGCCGCGAGCGATGAGATAGCTGGTAGCGATATCGAAGCGCGCGTAGCCCGGATTATGAGTCAGGCCGAAGCCGAGGAAATCGCTATCGGTGCGAATGCCGCAGAAATAGCCGGTGAGATTCAAGTTCCATTGGCGATAGGAAGTATTGAGGATGAGGTTTCCCGAGTTGACGGGACGGCGAAGAAGATGATTGCCGGGCATCTGAACGGGATCGAAGGCGTTGGGGGATTTCAAGACGCGCGTGTCGTCATGGGAGTAGTTGCCATCAAGGCTGAGCCATCGGCGAAGGCGCAATTCGCCAGAAAGATTGACGCCGCGGGCACGTGCCAGATCGGTGTTGAAATACGTGCCGGTGCCTTGTTGGCAGGCGGTAGTCGTTGTGGGATCGAAAGTGAAACTGACGATGTCGCGGAAGCGATTGTTGAAATAAGTGGCGGAGAGTCGAAGGCGCTGACCGGCGAGAAACTGGTCGAGACCGGCGTCATAGGTCTGGCTGCGCTCGGG
Source organism: Acidobacteriota bacterium (assembly GCA_003225315.1). GTDB lineage: Bacteria > Acidobacteriota > Terriglobia > Acidiferrales > UBA7541 > Acidiferrum. The sequence goes on along the minus strand of QHZD01000035.1, from coordinate 43,799 downwards.
GCGAAGGGAGGAATTGCCTGGGAAACAAGGATCGCTGCCGAAAGATTGCTCAAGAGCGGGCTCCTTGAAGCCCTGACCGTAGGAAAAACGGGCGCGCGTGTCGCCCCAGAAGCCGCGGCCATTGTGAAGAGCGTAGACAACGCCGGCCCGGGGCACAACGCGGGTGCCGAAGGTCGTATTGGCCTCGGCGCGGGCTCCGGCGCTGAGGGTGAGGCGCGCTAACGGTTGCCAGCGGGCGTCGAGAAAGCCAGCCTGGTTGTTACGGCGCGCGTGGAATCCGGTGATGAGGCTCGGATAAGCGTTCTCGACTTCGTATTCGTAGCCAGCAGCGATAGCACCGGTGCGGAACGTATAGGTGGATTGCTCTTGAAGACCGGCGCGATTGAATTGGTCAACGAAAGTGAAGGATGGAGGATTGGCGTTGGTGTCCAGCGTACGGTTTTCATGGCCACTGAAGCGATGGATCCAGTGCGGGCCGTTGCGGAAATCCCAGCTGAGATGCAGGAGGAGAAGCTTGAGACGTTCGAATTGAGAGAAACTGGGCGGGAGGAAAAGGATAGGGCCTGGAAGACCGGCGAAACTGGAGTTGCTTCTGGCGGTGAGGCGCAAATGATTGGAGTCGCTGAAGCTGTAGCCGAGGTTGCCGGAGAAACTGCGATTGAGAAAAGCGTCGTTGGATCCTTGGCCGTCAGTCTGGAGATAGGAGCCTGCAAGGGAGTAGTCAAACGCGCCGAGAAGGCCGGCCACCAGAGCACCGCCGCGCGCGGAGGAATAGCTGCCGCCTTCGGCGAAAAGATTGAGTTCGGGAACGCGCGTGGCGCCGCGATGGCTGAAGAGTTGGACGACGCCAGACACGGCATCGGTGCCGTAGAGAGCGCTTTCGGCGCCGTGGACGACTTCGAGCTTGTCGATGTTGTCGAAGGTTTGGTTGGAAAGATTGAGGAAGCCGCCGGGTTCGTTGAGTAGCGTGCCGTCAACGAAGAATTTTGTGAAATTGGAGTTGCCGCCATCGAGGAAAAAGGTGGTGAGACCTCCTTCGCGGCCGGTGCGAGCGATGGCGGCGCCCGGAAGAGCGCCGAGAGCATCGGCGAGCGAGACGAGCTGACGCTGGCGGATTTCGTCGGGCGTGAGGACATCGACGGGAGCAGGAGTCTGGCTGATTTCGAGAGGCTGGGAGTTGGCGGTGACGACGACATTTTCGGAGACTTGCGCGATTTCGAGCTTGACGTCGAGAGTACGAGAGTCTGAAGCGGCCAGGGAAAGAGAAAATTCGCGAGGGACGAAAGCGGCGCGTTCGAAACGAATTCGATAGCGGCCGGGAGGCAAGATTAGAGAAAAGGCGCCGTCCGCGGCAGTGGAAGCCGAAGCCGCAGGGGAGGTGGCATTTTCAGGTTGCGCCGTGATTCTGACATTCGCGATGGTGTAGCCGGAAGCGTCGGTAACACGGCCGGAAAGACGGGCATCCGTGGAATTGCTTTGCGCTTGCAAGGAAAAGCTGAGTACAGAAGCTGCGAAGAGAAGAAAGGCAGTTCGAAGAAGAGTCTTATTCATTTTATCCTCCGCTCCCTCTCGCGCGGGAGTTGAAGGTTGACCTGTGCGATCAAAATGAATCGCACGGCTGCGAACTTCGCCGGTCTCCTGGCTTGGCGGTAGCTCCGGCCCTTTCGAATGAGGACCGTTGCGGGGCCTTCCCGCGGTGTCGCCCAGCGATGGAGCAACTGGCCCGCAGTGGCCCGCGCATACACTGAATCCGCCCTACAGTCGCGCGGCGGCGACGGTTTTCTACTTGGCTGACGATTCCGAAGGAACTGGAATCAACAATTCAAGTGCAACCGCTAAGCGGTTGCCCGTCTTCCCGAGCACGGAGTTCGCGGTGATTGTGGTCTGCAGCACAAGGCCGCAGGGTTGGGGTTAACGAGAAAGGGGCGCCCACAGTGGCGGACGCCCCTACGCTACGTTTCAGTTCCAGCTAAGACCGTGACACGCGGCCGGCCGGAGGAGCCAAGCTCCACGGTAAGCGGTGTCTGGAAAACCTGTTCCAGCAATTCGCGCTGGTAAATGTTTATGGGCGGACCGACACGCAAGCAGCGTCCGCGCTGCATCAAGACGACTTGATCGGCATACTCGGCGGCGAGATTCAGCTCGTGCGTCACGACGACAACGGTGTAACGATTTGCCGCGGCGAGGCGGCGAAGAGCGTCGAGCAAACCGATCTGCGCGGCGATATCGAGATGGAGAGTGGGCTCATCAAGCAGCAGAAGCAGCGGCTGCTGAGCCAAAGCTCGGGCGAGAATGACCCGCTGCTTTTCGCCGCCGGAGATTTGATCCATCCAGCGATCGCTGAGATCAGCGGCGCCAACCTGGGCTAGAGCGTTTTTGGCGATGATGATGTCGTCTTCGGATTCAAAACGCAGCGAGCGGCCGTGGGCATGGCGGCCCTGAAGGACGAATTCCCAGGCGCGGGCGGGGAAGAGCAAACGGCTCTCCTGCTGGACGACGGCGATGCGCTGCGCGCGAGTGCGCGGCGTGAGCGAGTGCGTGACGAAGCCGTTGAGCAAAATGCGGCCGGAGAGTGGCGCGAGTGCACCGGCGATCAATTTGAGCAAAGTGGATTTTCCGCTGGCGTTGGGGCCAAGAATGGCAACAATTTCCCCGGGCCGCGCCTGAAAGCTGGTGGCTTCCAGGGTAAAGAGGGGGGCCTGCGCCGGATTCGCCGAATAGGCGTAACTGACTTGTTCGACACTCAAGCGTATCTCGTTGGCCAAGCGGCCGGCCTCGGCAAGATGCCGCGCGTGAGAGGAGCCGGGACTCATGCGAGCCTCCTGCGCAGGAGGTAGATAAAGAGGGGCGCGCCCACTACGGCGGTCACGGCGCCGACGGCGAGTTCATTAGGCGCAACAACGGTACGCGCCAACGTGTCCGCGAATACAACGGCAATGGCTCCGCCAATCGCGGCTGTAGGCAGCAAGGTCCGATGGTCCGAGCCGAAGATGAGCCGCATGACATGAGGCACGATCAGGCCGACGTAGCCGATGGCGCCGCTGACTGAGACAGCCAAACCGGTGAGCAAGGATGCGGCGATGTAGACGACGAGGCGGACGCGAGGGACGTCGACGCCAAGGTGCATGGCCTCTTTTTCCCCCGCCAGGAGCAGGTTCAGATCGGAAGCGGTGGTGTATATCGCGCCGGAGGCACCGAGGAAACCAATGCCCAAGAACCAATAGACACTCTTTTGGAGAGGAGTGGAAAGATCGCCCATCAACCAGAAGGAGAGGCCACGGAGATTCCCAGTGAGCGTGCTCATGAGGAACATGATGATGGCGGAGATGAAAGAAGCAGTAATGACACCGCCGAGAAGGAGCGTAGTGCTGTCAATCTGGCCTTCGCGCCGGCCGAGAAGATAGACGACAGTGACAGTAGCGGCGGCCCCGAGAAAGGCGCCGAGAGGAGTCAACAGTGCGGCGAACACTGGAGAAAGCGTGACGTGGGGTTCGACGATAAGCGCAAGGATGGCTCCGAGGCCTGCGCCGCTGGATACGCCGAGGACGTAGGGATCAGCGAGAGGATTACGAAGTAGGGCCTGAAAGCTCGTGCCGGCGACGGAGAGTGAAGCGCCCACCATGATTCCAAGGAGAATGCGGGGAAGGCGGATATTTTGGATGATCAAGACGTAATCGCTGGAGATGTTGGTGCGCTGGTGCAATAAGACGTTCCATAGATCGCGGCCAAGGGCGTAGAGGGAAACGGGGACGGCGCCAAACTTGATGGCGATGACCACAACGACGAACAAAATCACGAGTAATGCGAAGCATTGCAGGAGGAGGCGCCGGAGCGTCAGCGGACGCATGCGCGGCCTCCGGGAACGGCGTCGCTGCCGCGCAGTGCACCGGAAAGAAGAGAAAATGCCAAATGGGGCGGCTGAATCAGCGGCGGAGGAGTCTTTTCGTCCTTGTCCTTTCCGGTTTTTTCCTTCTCCATTTTTTCCTTGACGGAATTCTCGTTGAGGTTCCCCGGTTTTTCAGCAAAGAGCTCAGGATGAAGCTGACGCGCAAGCTCTTCAATAGCTGAGACGATGCGAGGCGCAGGCCGGTTCACAGCGTCACTAATCACAGCGTAACGCCGGTTGGCGACGGCCTCCATGATGCGCCAGCCGGGAAGAGTGGAAAGAGCCTCAAGACCGGGAGGAGACGCTTCAGAATGCGAGGCCGCAAAGGCGAGGTAGTCAGGTTGCAAGCGAGCGGCTTCTTCGAGACTGACCTGCGGCCAGTCCTGCTCAGCATCCACGATGGAGACAGCGCCAGCGTAGCGGAGAGCATCGGCGATGAAAGTGTGCTTGCCAACAGAGATGAGCGGCTGGTGCCAAACAACGAAGAGAACACGCTTGGCCGGACTAGACGCAAGGCGTTGCTGCAAGGCCGCAAGCTGATGCTCCATCTCGGCAGCCACGGAAGCGCCGGCGTCCGGAACGCCCAACAAATTGGCGAGCTTCTTCGATGAGGCAATGATGTCATTCACGGTGTGAGGGTCGGTGGCGTAGGAAGAAATTCCCAGGCTATCCAGAGCGTGGACGGTTTCAAGGCGGTTCAGACCTTTGGTCACGAGGACGAGATCCGGATGGAGAGCGGCAATTTGCTCGAGACTTGGATTAATGGCGCCGCCGACTTTCGTTTTTTTCTGGGCATCGGGGGGATAGTCGCAGAACTCCGTGTCGCCGACCAGGCGATCCTGCAAACCGAGAGCATAGACAGTTTCAGTAAGGCTCGGAGCCAGGGAGACGATGCGACGAACAGGTTGAGGAATGCGGACAGACCGTCCGGTTTCATCGGTGACTTCGCGGTAGACCGGGGAAGGCGAAGAGCTAAGGGAAGTGCTTTGCGCACGGAAAGGCGCCGTCCCCAGCAGCAAAGTAGCTGCTGCAAAAGTCACCGTTTGGAAAAGTTGCTTGGCCAAGCCGCTCACGAATCTCCCACGCCGAGGAAAGTTCCATTGTCCAACAAAAAAGCCCCACGAGACACCCTGGGGCTTACGCCATCGCTCTTTCTCGCGAAGAGCGCGGCCCTCTGCGGCACGGGAGGGTGGCCTGGCTTACGGCTCTTGAGCCGATCACAGTGGCGGGACCGCGGCCGATTCACACGGCCTTCCCCGCTACCCCTGCCTGCAAATTGAATTTTGAGTGTAAGCCGCGCCCGCGGGAGTGTCAACGCAAGACTGGAAACGGCACGATTAAGTTTGAAGTCAGTGAGAAAACGCCGCGCGTTTAGCGATTTTTCCAGTTGGGTTTGCGCTTTTCCACCAGGGCTCGGAGACCTTCCTGCGAATCCTCAAGGCGGTAGAGTTCATTCAAGAAAATGTTCATCGAATGCTTGAGACCATCGCGCAGCGACAATCCCATACCGCCGAGAATTGCTTTCTTCGCCATCGTCAGCACGGGACCGGAGTGGCCGTTTATCCGGCCGACGAGATCGCCGACTGTTTTTTCGAGCTGGGCCTCCGGAACGAGGCGATTGATCATGCCGAGTTCCAGAGCGCGTTCGGCGGTTACGGGCTCACCGGTCAGAACAAGCTCGAGCGCGATTTTGGGCCCGACGAGAAACGGGAGAATAGTAGATGCGAGTGGCGGGAAAATACCGATGCTGATTTCCGGCTGGGCAAATCGCGCCTTTGGCGTGGCAATCACGAGATCGCCGAACGCTGCCAGCTCCGCGCCGCCGCCGATCGCGGGTCCGTTCACTACGCACACGACGGGCTTGCCCACTTCCAACATTCCCGCGAACGCCGCATGAAATGCGTCGAGCATTTGAAACACGCGTTGTGAGGTATATTCACCGATGTCGATTCCACCGCAGAAGACTTTGCAGGCTGAGTCGAGAACGATCAGCTTAACGTCGTCGCGCTCACCGGCATGAGAAACTCCCCCGGCGATTTCACGGAGCATGGCTTCGTTCAGGAGGTTATGCTCCGGACGGTTGAGTGTCATCTTCGCGACGCCAGCCTCGATGCGGAACTTCACATGCTCAAATTGCTCTGGTTTGCGGCGTTCCGGTTGCGCAGTGAAGTCCTGGGTGTCGACTGGTTCAATCATTTCAGTGCTCCTGAGGTTTTCGTTGTCATTCTGAACTGAGAAATCAAAGAAAGAGGGCAAAATTGATGTTAGCACCGCCGTCCCTGGTATCCAGGATCAGGTGAGTGTATGGTGCGCAAACAGTTTGCGGGCCTGTTGGACAGGCTCGCTGAGAAAGCGCAGAAAGTGTGACGACGGAAAAGACTTTTGCGATGACAGCCAGTTTTTTTGTTGTGCGTCGCCGGACTATGGTTATTCTGTGGGCTGCCTCAAATCGGCAGTACTGAAGAGCAGGAAGGGCAATTCGCAAGTATGTCTCCATTCGACGCTACGTCCCAGGAACGAACCGCTGTGGCCGTTCGAATGCTCGAACCGCCTGATTCGGATGGATTTCCATCTTGGTCGTCCTGGGAGGCTCCCGCGCCTCTGCGCTTCAACGCGGACTGGCAAGGCAAGAATGCTGATCCGGAACGAGAGACGGAAGTACGGCTACTGTGGACTCCAGAGACCCTCTTTGTGCGATTCCAGGCGAAGTACCGAGTCATCACAGTGTTCCCCGATGCGAAACCCAACGGGCGCCGCGATCAACTCTGGGACCGCGACGTCGCGGAAGTTTTTCTGCAGCCCGACCCGTTTCGGCTCCGGCTGTATAAGGAATTCGAAGTGAGTCCTAATGGGATGTGGATCGATTTGGACATTGCACCGGGCGAGAAGCATGATTTGAAGAGTGGCCTGCGGAGGCGCGTTATTATGAATGACGCGGGCAAGAACTGGGTCGCGGAGCTCGCGCTACCTATGAAAAGCCTCGTTGCGCGCTTCGATGCTGGAGCTACGTGGAGAGTGAATTTTTACCGCGTCGAAGGAAGTATTGAGCCGCGCTTTTATTCCGCTTGGCAGCCCACGAAAACACCCGTCCCTAATTTCCACGTTCCGGAAGCGTTTGGAGAATTGACGTTCGCGCAGCATCCTTTGCCTCGAAGGTAGCGGACTTGTCTCACCGTTGTGGAATTTCAGACTGGCATCCCTGTTCGTTTTTCTCTATGCTCTGCGCGTGAAAAAGAACCCACTCCATTTTCGGCGTTCTGTGGCCAATGTATGCCGCGACACCCTTTTCTCGATACTTTTCGTCGCTTTTTCTTACTTCATCCCGACCGGAGTCGCGCACCCGCAGCAACCGGGCAAGGAAACCGGTCCTGCCGTTACAAAAGTTGAACCTCCGAACTGGTGGGTGGGGCTGACACCCGAGGTGATGCTGCTGCTTTCCGGGCACGATCTGGAAGCGACGCACGTTGCTTGCAATCTGCCGGCGCTTCGCGTCTCGCGCACGCAAGCTACAGCGGGCGGGGACTATCTTTTTGTGTGGCTGAAGATTGGAGCGGGCACGAAATCGGGGACCGCCGTCTGCCGGATTACTGCGCCGAAGGGAACAACGTCGTTTGAGCTGCCGATCGTAGCTCGCGCTCCGACCCTGGGAAGGTTTCAAGGGCTATCGCAAGACGACGTGATGTACCTGATCATGCCGGACCGCTTCGCGAACGGCGATTCGACGAATGATGAGCCCGCCGAAGCGCCGGGGTCGCACGATTGCTCGAAACCGCGTGCGTACCACGGCGGCGACCTGCGCGGGATTCAGAACCACTTGGCCTACCTGAAGGATCTCGGCGTGACCACGCTCTGGCTCACGCCCATAGTGACAAACGGAGCCGCCCAGGATTATCACGGGTATGGGGCCGTGGACCTTTATGCCGTCGATCCCCATCTCGGAGCGCTGAAAGATTATCAGGAACTCGTCGCGGCCGCGCACAAACAGGGGATGAAGATTTTTTTTGATGCCGTGCCGAATCATGTTGGACCGAAACATCCTTGGGTTACGAATCCGCCGATGTCCGATTGGTTTCACGGCACGCTGCAGCACCACATCAATTCCTTTTCGCCGATGAAAGGCAGTTTTTACGGCAAGCCGGACGGTCAAACTAATGGAAACGATCCGTTCGAATCGCTGATCGATCCTCATGCCCCGGTGCGCATGAAACGAAATCTAACAGAAGGCTGGTTCTTCGGAATTCTGCCAGACATGAATACCGAGAATCCCTTGGTCGAGCAATACCTTCTGCAGAACAGCGTCTGGTGGGCGGAAATCTCCGGGCTGGACGGGTACCGCGTCGATACGTTTCCCTACGTTGGCCGGAAGTTCTGGGCAAGCTGGCATGCGGGATTGCGCAGGCTGTATCCAAACCTAACGACCATCGGCGAAGTGTTTCATCCCGATCCGAGTGTCACATCGTTTTTTGTGGGCGAAGTGAGGCGCTACGATGGTATTGATAGCGGGCTCTCGACTGTTTTCGACTTTCCAATGTTCTTCACGCTGCGGGACGTTTTGCTGAAAAAAACGCCGGCAGGCCGCATCGCGGACGTGCTGCGGCATGATTCTTTGTACTTGCATCCCGAAATGCTCGTTCCGTTTTTTTCGAATCATGACGTGCCACGGTTCGCCAGCGCCGAAGGCAGTTCTCCTGCGAAGCTGAGGCTGGCTTTCGGGCTCACGCTCACGCTGCGGGGCATTCCAGAGGTTTACTACGGCGACGAAATCGGGATGCCGGGAGGCGGCGATCCGGACAACCGGCGCGACTTTCCCGGCGGGTGGATTGGCGACAAGAACGACGCGTTCACGCAAGCGGGACGAGCGAGCGATCAACAGGAGATTTTCTCTTACGTGCGGGCGCTATTGAAGCTTCGGCGCGAGCATGCCGCTCTGCGCAGCGGTCAGTTATGGCATTTGGCTTCCGATGAATTTTCCTACGTTTTTGCCCGCGAATCAGAGGAAGAACGCCTTGTGGTCGCGTTTAACAATGCCGATCAGCAGCGGGAGCTACACATTCCACTGGCGGACACGCCAGCGCAGAAGGCACTGGCAATTACACTGCTCTTCGGCGAAGCGAAAGGTGAGTTGGCTGGGAAAGAGCTCCGCGTTACTTTGCCGGGACAATCTCTTTCAATTTTTTCTCTGAATTGAGCGGAAATGGGCGCGGCCTAGAACGCCAGGCGAACGCTCCAATTTTTCACGGCGTCGGGCACGGTGAGCGTAACGGTGTGGGCGCGGCTGTCATAGCGCCATTCGCTGGTAATCTGTTCCCCAATGCGAACGTCTTTTGGCTGGGCGGTGGCGCCGAACAACTTTACTTCCGCGCTCTTCCACCAAGGCTGATATGCATTTTGTTCGACGTTGCTTGTCACGGTCACAGAGCCAATCGAAACCCGGCAGGAATAGTTGACGCGCAGAATCTCGCCTTTCTGGTAGGCAAACGTATGCCCGTCGTCCTGATAGAGTGTACCTCTGCAATCAGTGTTTGATGCACCGTTGGGGAGATAGACGCGCAGCTCAAGCGGCCCGTTAGGCTTTTCCTCCGTGGATTGCACCAAAGGCTGCATTGGCACAATGGCTCCGGCGCGCACGTAGAGCGGCATTTCGTCGAGCCGGGGATGTAGCGAAAACTTCTCCTTGCTCGGCACCTTCGCGTTTGTCCAGAAGTCATACCATTCGCCGGGAGGCAATGAGATTTCTTCGGCATCCACCATTTCCGTGGTTACCGGCGCGACAAAGAAATCCCGTCCAAAAAGGAAATCCCGATTGTCCCCGTAAAAATCCGATGCCTGCGGATATTCGAGAAACACGGGGCGCATTAACGGCAATCCCGTGCGTGAGGTTTCCTCGATGCCGGTATAGAGGTACGGCATCAGCACATAACGCAGCTCGATGTATTTCCGGCGAATGGCCTCGTGCTCCGGGCCATGCACCCACGGCTCCTGGTCCGCCGTACCCTTTGCGGTGTGATCGCGATAAATGGGATTCAACGCTCCGACCTCGAACCAGCGAGTTAGCAAATCAGCCGTCGGCGAACCGGCAAAGCCTCCAATGTCGTCACCGACGAGCGGGTAACCCGAAATCCCCATGCTCAAGAGCATCGGCGTGCTCATCTTCAGATGATTCCAGGTGCTGCTGTTGTCGCCCGTCCAAGTGGCGGCATACCGCTGGGCGCCGGAATACGCGGCGCGCGTGAGCACGAATGGCCGTTCGTTCGCTTGGAGTTTGAGCAACCCATCGTACGTGGCACGCACGTTCTGCATGCCGTAGACATTGTGAATGGCACGATGGTCGAGTGTGGTTCCATCGTCCAGCCGATGCACGGTGTCAAGCGGCATGGTTTTATCGGCGCGTAGGAACAGCGCTGGTTCATTCATGTCATTCCAGAAGCCCGCCGCCCCCATGCTGACGAAGTCTTTGTAGAGTCCGCGCCACCAGTCCCGCGCACGTGTCAAGGTAAAATCCGGAAACACGCTTTCGCCCGGCCAAACGGTCCCTACATAAACCGATCCATTGGGATTCTTCACGAACACATCGTTCTTTATTCCCGAATCGTACGGCACATAGCCATGGCCGGGGTCTTTCTTGATGTGGAGGTCGGTGATCAAAATGGTGTGCATTCCCTGAGCGCGAAAATCCCCGATCATTCTCTCGAAAGTCGGGAAGTATTCCCTGTTGATGGTGAAGGGCGCGTTGCCCTGCTGATAATCGATGTCGAAGTAGATGACATCCGCTGGTATTTCTTTCTCGCGAAGCGTCTTGACGATCTCCCGTGCTCGTGATTCCGGATAGTAGGAATAGCGGCACTGCTGATAGCCGAGCGTCCACAGAGGCGGCAGAGGAGAGCGTCCCGTCATGGCGGTGTATTCGTCGATGATTTTTTTTGGCTCGGGTCCGGCAAAGAAGTAGTAATTCAGCTCCCCGCCCTCAGCACCAAAGGAAAAATAATCTCGCGATTCTTTGCCAAAATCAAAAATGCTTCGATAGGTGTTGTCGAAGAAAAGGCCATAAGCGATGCCATTGCGCAGCCCGATGAAGAAAGGAATGGTCTTATATAAAGGGTCTGAGGACTCTTGCCAGCCAAATTCATCGGTGTTCCAGTTTGTAAAGGAGCGGTTCCGGCGGTTCATGGGTCCGGCTTTGTCGCCCAACCCAAAATAATTTTCATCTGCAGGCATTTTCTTCCAGGTGTGAATTCGCCTGCCATTCCAGGCCATTGGCAGGCTCGGTTCGTCGGCGAGGAGGACGGTTCCGGCAGCATCAGAGAAATCGATTAGGAGAGGCGATCGCTGAACGATGGCGACTATATTTCCCGCCGCGATTCTGATTTCCTTTTGGTTTTCCTCGACTTTGACTGCCGGTGGTTCGGGTGATTGGATCACCGCCCAGGAAAAGTCCTTGGGAAAAGTACCCTTTGGAGCGACACGCACTCGGAACACCCCGTCGCGGAATGCCGTGACACGCACTTTCGCTGTGCCGGCAGTAAGCTCGACGCCGTCTTTCAGCCTTTCGACGCGTTGAACGTTACCAAGGTGCTGCCAGCCTTGCGCGAAGACAAGTCCACTTCCGAGAGTGAAGCCAAACAGCCCAATTGCGATGCTTCGAGCAAAACCTGTCACGGCAGTCCTCCGGGGAAGCGAAGAAAAGTGAAGAACGATCAGGTGAGTTTCCTAATTGCGCAGAATTATCCGGACCCGATCCTTCACATCAAGCTGCGAGCCACTGTTCAAAAAATGCCGAGGCCTTTGAACCTTCGATTCGGCGTCTTATCGCATCCATCACGCGACAATGCACCGATCCATAACGCTCGTGGAAGCCAAGCCAATACGGCAGATGCAGCGCGCAGCCTACGGGAGTGATCTCTAGACGAGCGTCGCGAATCTTGAAAAAACCCTGCTGAAAAATGACGCGCAACACTTTGTCGCGCAACAGTACCGCAGCACGCTCTTCGGTCAGGGTGGCCTGCAGCCGGTTGCGTCCTTCCAATGGCAGCAACTCCTGTCCCACGGGGATGCGCGGAAATCCGAACAAGTCGAGGGATCCGTCCACAGCATCGATGGCGAAAAGCCGCACCGGTGCGCCCGCGCATTTCACACGGTACAAAAAATAGGGAACGTAGGCGCCGGCGATTCGCCGCAGAGGGCCGCTGCGCATTCGCCAATACAGCGCGGATACGCCGCTGCCGGAAAAGGCGCGCGCGGCCTCTTCCTGTGTCACCTTCGGTTTCAATGCGCGGATGGCATTTGCACTCATCGAATCGTTCTCCGTCCGCTACTATCGGAAATAAATCCAAAGCCCCACGACCGTGGCCAGCAACATCAGGCTGAAAACGACGTTGATGGCATGTTCCGTCGCCGTCTCCTGGGCGGGTTTGCGCTGGGGTATGCCGACAGCGACAGTTTCCATTTTGTCGTCCACGGTCGCGAAGGTAAGGCCAGCGAGGCGCTTGCGATCTGGAGCTGGAGTCATAAGGCTGATCCCGATCAGGACCACGGCACAGACCACGAACATGAAAATTGCGTAATGCAGGAAGTTCATGTCGATGAGCCAGCGGGCAGCCGGGGATTCAAAGCGGCCGCCGCTGGCACGATCGGCAAGCTCCATTATGAATCGCGCAGCGCCCATAACGAAGCCCGTCAGCAGCGAAGCGATGGCCCCGGAGCCGTTAAGGCGCGGCCACAGGATTCCAAGGATGAAACAGGCGGAGATTGGCGGGCTGATGTAGGCCTGGACGCTTTGCAGGTAGATGTAGAGCTGGCTGCTGATGTAGTGAATGAAGGGCACCCACAGCAAACCCAGCAGCACCATCACCCCCGTCGCCACGCGGCCGAAATTGACCAGCTGCTTCTCCGAGGCTTGCGGACGAAGCTTCTTGTAAAAATCAAGCGTGACGAGCGTGGAAGCCGAGTTGAAAACCGAACTCATCGCGCCCATGACTGCCGCCAGCAATGCAGCCATAACCAAGCCAACGAGTCCGACTGGCAGGAGGTTAAGGACGAGAGTGGGGTAGGCGAAGTCGGGCTTTTTCACCTGTTCCGGAAACAGCGCAAAGGCAATGATGCCGGGAAGGACGAGCATGAATACGGGCAGGATTTTCAGGAAGCCCGCGAAAATCGTTCCCGCTTTTGCGTGTCCCTCATCACGCGCCGATAGCACGCGCTGCACAATCACCTGGTCGGTACACCAGTACCAGATGCCAAGAATTGGCGCGCCGAAAAAGATGCCTGTCCATGGGAAGTTTGAATCCGACGCAGGCTTTATCATGTGGAAATAGTCCGGAGGGACCATAGTGCGGAGGTGTTCCAGGCCACCAACGCGTCCCAGACCAATGATTGTAAGGGCGACCGCGCCGGTGATCAGGATCAGAGTCTGCACGGTGTCCGTGTAAATGACCGCTGCTAATCCGCCCGCGACGGTGTAAATGCCGGTGGCAATGACCAAAACGACGGCCGTCTCCCACAGCTTCCAGCCAGCGACTCGCTCGAGCACCACGCTCGCGGCGTAGAGCTGCACAGAAATCTTCGTGAAGATGTAAGCGATGATGGAAATTGCCGCCAAATAGACTGCGCATTGCCGGTTGAAGCGGCGTTCCAGGAACTCGGGCATGGTAAATACGTTGCTGCGCAGGTAGAAGGGAACGAACACCCAGCCGAGAATCAGCAGGATCAGGCATGCCAGCCACTCGAAGTGGCCGACTGCCAGCCCCGATGAAGCGCCCGTACCGGAAAGGCCGATGAAGTGTTCCGTGGAGATATTCGAGACGAACAACGATGCGCCAATGAAGAACCATCCAACGTCGCGGCCTGCCAGGAAGTAATCCTCAGAAGTGCGTTCCTTCCTAGCAAAGTACATGCCAATGCCAAAGACGATGGCAAAGTAGACACCGATAATCACGAGATCGACGGTTGCGAGCGCTCGATGGGTTACCGCGACAGAAGATGCAAGCAGCATCCATGCCTCCTTGGCGCCGCGGCCGCAAAACCGGCCCCGGCGTACCGCCTCAATGAGACTCCAACGACTCTTGCGAGCCGGGCACGGCCGTCCCCTATAAGAACGTTATTCCCGTCTCTTGCCAGCCAGACCCCTGAAGAAAGCGTGTGAAAATTGGTGACTGCGAAGTCTATAACAGGAGTATCCCAGGCTCAATGCTAGTTTCCTGGGCGCGGCCTGTCTGAGCGGCAGGCACATTCCCGATCGATGCCGTTCAGTCGCACCGTATAATCTATGAGCCACGACCGGGACAAATAGTGAGAGTGTGGCCCGCTCGCAATTCCATATGCCGATTCTTTCGCTGCAAGAAGTCTCAAAAGACTATTTGACGGACGGCCAGCCTGTGCATGCGCTCAGCAGCATTTCCCTGAACGTCGAGCGAGGCGAATTTGTGGCGATGGTGGGACGCAGCGGCTGCGGAAAATCCACGCTGCTCAATCTGGCAGGCGCGATGGATTTTCCCACTTCCGGCAACGTGCTTTTGGACGGAGTTGCGACGTCGTCGTTGAAAGACAGCGGCTTGACACGGTTGCATCGCGAGAAAATTGGTTTCATTTTTCAATCGTTCCAACTGCTTCACACGCTGACGGTGTTCGAAAACGTCGAACTGCCGCTGCTCCTTGCCGGAAAGTCTAATCCGCGCGAAGCGGCGCGAGAACGGCTTGCCTGGGTGGAACTCGATGGTCTCGGGGATCGCTATCCTCACCAGCTTTCCGGTGGCCAGATGCAGCGGGTCGCGATTGCACGCGCGCTCATTCATTCGCCGAGCATTCTGCTGGCGGATGAGCCCACCGGCAATCTCGACACCACGACGGGTGGCTTGATTCTTGAATTGCTCCGGCGACTCACCCGAGAGCAAAACACGGCGACCATTATGGCGACGCACAGTCCGGAGGCTGCATCGCTTGCGAATACGCTCGTCCGGTTGCGCGACGGAAGAATTCAGGAAATCACGCGGCGCTGAAATGACTCTCCTTGTGCCTTTTTACAGGTTGATGGTGCGACCGCTCTTCCGGGAGCCGGTCCGGACCTCGCTGACGATTCTGGCCATCGCATTGGGCGTCTCAGTTGTGCTGGCTATTGATCTTGCGGGCGGCGCAGCTGCAGGCTCGTTCCGCAGTTCAATGGAAACGCTGGCTGGCGACAACGATCTGGAAGTCGTCACTTCCGGAGGCGTACCGGAAAACGTCGTTGGCACGCTGGCAACGCTGCCTTATCCGATCCGGGTCTCACCGCGCATCGAGGACTACGCGGTGATAGCCGATACAAAAAAGTCACTACCTCTCATTGGGCTGGATCTCGTCGCCGAAGGCAGCGCTTTCGCGCAAAGTGAATCGCAAAAGCCTGTTGCGTCTCAGACGCAGGATGTTTCGGAACATGCGTTTGAGTATTTGGGAGATGCCGACAGCATTTGGGTGGGTTCGAGCCTGGGGTACAGAGCCGGCGACCGAGTCGAGCTGCTTATCAACGATCAAGTTCACAGTTACACCGTGCGGGGCGTCTACCCTGATTCGAATGGCAACGAATCCGCTATTGTGATGGATCTCGCAGCCGCTCAGCATGCTCTGGCGCGCTACGGCCGCGTCGATCGCATCCTCTTGAAAGTGCCGGAGACTCCCAGCCCGGAAGAATGGCAACAGCGTTTGCAGGCCGCGCTTCCGGCTGGAGTCGAAGTTCGTCCACAGGGCACGGGCACCAATGAGAATCGCCGTATGCTGGCGGCCTTCCGTTGGAACTTGCGGCTCCTGAGCTACATTTCTCTCGTTGTTGGCGCTTTCCTTATCTACAACACGATTTCCGTTTCGGTCGTTCGGCGCCGTCCAGAGATTGGAATCGTGCGCGCCCTCGGCGCCAGCAAGCGTGTCATTCTCTCCGCATTCGTCGGCGAAGCGGCCTGCTTCGGCATTGCAGGAGCGTTGGTCGGGCTTCCTCTTGGCCGCTTTATGGCCACTGGCGCGGTTCGATTGATGTCCGCCACAGTGGAATCGCTCTACGTCAGCAGCCGCCCAGGAATTATTGAGCTGAATGCGGGGTCTGTTTTTCTCGCGTTCGCAATTGGCGTGGGAGTTGCGGTGGCGTCGGCCTATTCACCGGCGGATGAGGCTTCGCAGGTCTCGCCCGTAGAAGCAATGGCGCGAGGCCGGCGGGAATATGACGTGCACGTTCAAAAAGCGCGAGACTTATGGATTGCTCTGGCGCTCGGTCTGGCGGCAGGTGCCGCTTCTCGCGCCCCCGCGATCGCCGGCAAGCCGTTGCTGGGCTATCTCGCCGCGATCCTTCTCGTTGTAGCATCGGCGCTGGCCATTCCGGCATTCGTTGAAGCGCTGACTTCTGTTTCTTCCAAACTTCTAGGCAAGCTCCTCGGCATAGAAGCGCTGCTCGCCTCGCGAAGCCTAGCGGCCTCCTTGCGCCGTACTTCCGTTCTCGTCGGCGCGCTTTCAACCGCCATAGCGATGATGACCGCGGTCGGCATCATGGTCGGGAGCTTCCGCCAGACTGTCGTGGTTTGGATGGAGGATCAGTTGCCCGCCGACCTGTATCTGCGTCCGGCTGGTTCCGCAGCCGCAGATCGTCATCCAACTCTTTCTTCCGGTCTGGAGGAAGAGATTGCGAAATTGCCAGGCGTGGCGGCCGTTGATCGCCTGCGAGCCTACGAGATCAACTTTGAAAACATGCCGGCGACTCTTGCTTCCGCGGATCTGAACGTCCCGCGCGTCTATCACAATTCAGATTTTTTTTCCGGACGCCCCAAGGAGCAAGTCCTCGCCGAGCTTCGCGATTCGAACGCCGTGATCGTCAGCGAGCCTTTTACCTACAAACACCATCTGAAGGCTGGTGACTCGCTTACGCTTTCGCTTGGCGAAACGCGCGCAACCTTCCGCATTGCCGATGTTTATTATGACTACTCCAGCGAGCGCGGCGGCATTTTTATGGACCGCAATACTATGCTGCGGTATTTGCCCGACCGTGCGCCTTCAAATCTTGCCATTTATGTTTCTCCGGGCGCGCAACTGGACGTGGTTCGAACTGAAATCGAGAAGGCCACCACTGGGCACCGAGTGCTGATGTTTTCGAATCGAGATTTGCGCGCGGAAGCGATTCGCATCTTCGACCGTACGTTTGCCATCACGTACGCCTTGGAAGCGGTCGCGGTCATCGTCGCAGTGATGGGCATTGCCGGAGCACTTCTTGCCCTGGTGATTGACCGACGCCGTGAGCTTGGTCTTCTTCAATTTCTTGGCGCAGCTACGCGGCAGGTTCGCAAGCTGATTCTCGTCGAAGCCGGTTTGCTCGGACTTCTCGCCAATCTTGCCGGCTTGGCTCTGGGCTTTGCGTTGTCGCTCATCTTGATTTATGTGATCAACAAACAGTCCTTCGGCTGGACGATCCGATTTCACTGGCCGATTGAGATTCTTCTTGGCGCACTGACGGTGGTCTATGCAGCGACCGTGTTTGCAGGACTTTACCCAGCGCAAGTCGCGGTGCGTTTGAGTCCCGTCGAGGTCGTACATGAGGAGTAAGCTCGCTTGTATCGGAGTCGCGCTTCTGCTGCTGCAGCCTCTTGCCGCTCAATACCGAACCGCCTTGCCGGGATACCGCTACGAATTCCCGCGGGATCACTTCAATCATCCGGACTATCAAACCGAATGGTGGTACTACACTGGAAATCTGAAATCGCCGGATAGCCACCGGTTTGGATTTGAGCTGACTTTCTTCCGGCAGGGAGTTAGCCGCGATCCTGCGAAGACGGCCGCCTGGGAACTGCGGGACCTCTATCTCGCCCATCTCGCTTTGAGCGATCTCGACGGCGGGAAGTTTTATCACTCCGAACGAACGAATCGATCCGGCCCAGGCATAGCCGCAGTGAATGAATCCCTTGGCCGCATTTGGAACGGCAATTGGCAGATTCAATGGCACGGCGACGACCAGGAGCTACGAGCGATCGACGAGCACTTTCAACTGCACTTGACGCTGCACCCGGAAAAACCGCTTGTCATTCATGGTGAAAACGGCATCAGCCAAAAAGCGGAAAGGCCGGGCTGCGCCTCGCACTATATTTCTTTTACAAGGCTCGGGACCTCCGGTGCGATCGAACTGGGTAATAAGAGATTTGAGGTGCGCGGCACCAGTTGGATGGATCATGAGTTCTTCACGCACCAGCTTGACTCTGAACAGACTGGTTGGGACTGGCTGAGTCTGCAACTTGCGGACAATACGGAGTTGATGCTCTTTCGCATTCGACGCAGGGATGGTTCGATTGATCCCCATTCCGCGGGCACGTACGTGGACGTGAAAGGAAAGACTACGCATTTGCGTTCGGCTGACTTCGTCCTGCAGCCGGCTGGCGAAATTTGGGCAAGCCCAATTACGGGCGTGCGCTATCCAATCCGTTGGAGAGTTGGCATCCCAAAATTGAACATCGAACTGGAAGCGAAGACTCTCCTCGAATCGCAGGAATTGACGGGAAAAGCGGGATTCGCTGCAAACTATTGGGAAGGCGCCATAATTCTCAGCGGCCAGCGCGGTCCGCAATCGCTGAGTGGAGTAGGCTATCTGGAAATGACGGGCTACGATCGCCCCGTTCCGTTTGCGAAATAGAATAACGGTTGCCCACCAGCCGCAGAGTAATGACACATACCTTGTACTTCTACACATCCTATGCTACATAGGTAGAAGTCGGAGGCATGCTTATGGCAGAAAAATCCGATCTCCCGCAAGGAACACTGGACTTATTAATTCTGAAAGTGGTCGCACTCGGCCCGGTGCATGGGTACGCCATCGCGCAACGCCTGGAACAGGTCTCGCGCGGCGTGGTGCAGGTTCCGCAAGGGTCTCTCTATCCGGCATTGCACAGGCTCGAAAACCGCGGCCTTCTCGCCGCCGATTGGGAGGAGACAGAAAGCGGGCGCGAGGCAAAATTCTATCGTCTGACGCGGAAAGGACGTACGCAGCTGGAAACGGAAGCTGCGAGCTGGCAGCGCTTGATTGACGCCGTCGGGCTGGTCCTGAAACTGTCCGAGGGAGGTGCTGAATGAATTGGTGGCAGCGTCTGTTGCGCCGCAGGAAGATGGAAGATCAGCTAGAAAAAGAATTGCGCTTCCATCTCGACGAACATGCGAGCGAGTTGATCGCACGAGGCCTCTCCCCGGACGAAGCGCGGCGGCGAGCCAGGCTTGCCCTTGGCGGTCCCGAACAGGTGAAAGAAAACTGCCGCGTTGCTCGCGGCATGCGGTGGCTGGAGGACCTGCTTCAGGACTTTCGCTACGCCATTCGCATGCTTCAGAAACAACCCGGCTTTGCGGTTGTCGCTTTGTTGACGCTTGCTCTCGGCATCGGGGCGACCACCGTCATGTTCACCCTGATCAACGGTGTTCTGCTGAAGCCGCTGCCTTTTTTGGACGCCGACAAACTTGTCGCCGTGAATGGACAGTCAGACCGGTGGAATGCAGAAATTTTTGGCGAACAGAATGTCGCATATCTGGATTTCATTGACTGTGCTCGCGAGAGCCGTTCGCTGGCAATTGCCGCGGCGCTGTATACCGGAGGCACAGTCAGCGAGCCTGGAGAGCCCGAATATGTCGATCTTCGCGAGATTTCGTCGGGCTTGTTTTCCGTTCTGCGTGTGCCCATTGTGCAGGGACGCAGCTTTTTGCCCGAAGAAGACCGCCAGGGTGCAGCGCCGGTAGCAATCCTGGGCAGTGGTTTTTGGCAGCGTCACTTCACCGGGGGGGACGCTGTCGGTTCCTCAGTTATCCTTGACGGCAAGCGCTATGCCGTTGTGGGTATCGCTCCGGCAGGGCTCAAGTTGTTCGGCGACGAGGCGGATATATACACGCCGGTAGGGCAAGATACGGCCCGATATCTGCGGAATCGAGCGGCACATCCAATGCATGTCGTGGGCCGACTCCAGCCAGGCAGGACGCTTTCGCAAGCCCAAAGCGAGTTGGCGGTGCTCGGCCATCATTTGGCGGAGCAATTCCCGGACACAAATGCCGGACGCACTTTTCAAGTGCGGTCACTGCGTCCGAATGTCGGAAATGTTGGATCGAAGCTGTGGCTTTTGCTTGGAGCGGTGGGCCTGGTGCTGTTGGTCGCGTGCGTAAATGTCGCCAGCCTGTTACTCGCCCGTGCCGTTTCGCGGGAGCGCGAGCTTGCCATGCGCGCGGCCCTCGGAGCCAGCCGCGGCCGGCTAGTCCGCCAGTGCCTGACCGAAAGCGCAATGCTGGGACTCGCTGGAGGATTGCTCGGCGTGCTTATCGCGGCGGACGGCATCCGTCCGTTTGTACAAGTGTGGCCGGGTGCTCTGCCGCGTGCGGAAGAAGTTCGCCTCGATTGGCACGTGCTTCTGTTTGCCTTTGGCGTTTCCACGTTGAGCGGGCTTCTTTTTGGACTCGCGCCGGCCCTGCGCGCGCCATTTAGCAATCTGGAACAGAAGCTGCGCACTGGGGCGCGCAGTATCGCCGGGAGCTCGCGACGTCTCCACGGCATCTTTGTGATTTCCGAAATCGCCTTGGCGATTATCCTTTTGGTTTCCGCTGGAATGCTTGGGAGAACACTGCTTCATCTCTCCTCTCTCGATGCTGGGGTTGACGTCCGCAACGTGCTGGTCACTCGGATGGCGCTTTCGCCCGCGACGCTTGCGGATCCGGCAAAAACGCGTGCTGCTTGGAAGGATGTGCTCGCTCGGGCCCGGAATGTGCCCGGCGTGCAATCGGTCGCCACGGTCGATACGTTTCCCATGCGCGCGGGCGATAATGAAGAGGGCTATTGGACCAGCGCGGATGTGCCGCCCACGAACAAGTTGCCGTTTGCTCTATTGACGAGCGTCTCTCCAGATTATCTGAACGTCATGCGAATCCCCTTGCGCCGGGGACGATTCTTCGATGATCACGACACGCTCGAAAGCACGCCCGTTATCGTGATTGATGAGGTCCTGGCGCAGAACGCGTTTGGTACTCAGGATCCGGTCGGAAAGCGGCTCTGGATTCCTGACATGGGCTACGGCGGCAACGTATTCGAAATAGTGGGCGTCGTGGGACACGTCCGGCACTGGGGGCTTGCCGGTGACGATCAAGCGAAGGTCCGCGCGCAGATTTACTATCCCTTTGCCCAGCTTCCCGACGGTTTCATGCACCGCTGGTCGGAACTGATGTCGATTGCCGTGCGGACCGAAATTCCTCCGTTGAGTGCTCTTGCATCTTTGCGGAGCGAACTGAAAGGTGTTGCGGGCGATCAAGTTCTCTACGAAGTCCGCACAATGGAACAGCTGGCGAGTGAGTCGCTCGCGGAGCAACGCTTCCTCTCGCTGCTCTTCGGCATCTTCGCTGGCTTGGCTCTGCTGCTGGCGTGCATCGGCATTTACGGCGTGCTGGCTTACTTGACCGGACAGCGTGTGCCGGAAATCGGCGTGCGCATGGCGCTTGGCGCGACCGCTCGCGACGTCATTCGGCTTGTGCTACGGCAGAGCCTCGGAATGGTTTTCGGCGGTATTGCCGTGGGCATTGTTACAGCTCTGGCGGCAGGGCGCTTATTGATGCACACGGTAGACGGAATGCAATCCAATGAGCCATCCACTCTAATCCTTACAATTCCCGTGCTGGTGTTCGCCGCGCTCTTAGCCAGTTCTGGGCCAGCCCTCCGTGCAAGCCGCGTTGATCCGGTCACTGCCCTGCGCCAGGACTAGGGCGAACCCTTCCGCTCGCAGTGGGGCAAGCTCGCGGATAGAGCGGACGACGTTGTGTCGGACTCCACCTCCACAAGTGGAGCATCTTCACATCGCCCCAAAATGCAAGGTTGGGTGAGCACTTCTTTCAGAATGCTTCTATCACCCGATGATCGTCAGGCTGGCCAAAGCGAAAATGCATTTTGCGATTGGCTGGACAGCTAAGGTCTGGCTCCCCGGGCTAGATTCGAACTAGCAACCCTTCGGTTAACAGCCGAAATGATTGAAAATCTAAGTGCCCTATCTGGTGTCGCTTACGAGAAATTGGGAGCCATTTTTCCCTCTTTAGTTGCACCCACACCTGCACAACAGCACAGCTAGAGTATCCCGATTCAAATGCGCCTTCGGTTGGACCCGAATGCTTTGATACGATCCTTCAGCTTGTTGGTTCGGGTTGGCGGCCTCGCAAATGATCTATGTACCCTTTCGTTGACCAAGGCGTCTAATCCACGTAGAGTCGAACTAGCATGATGGGCAAGAGACTATTCGTAGTTTTGGCCGTGGTCGCCTTTTTGGGCCTGCAATTTGCGGACTGCATGTCCGCGATGACGCAAGACCAGCAGAGCATGAAGTGCTGCGGTACCATGCCCTGCGATCCGTCCAATCAGAGCCACGATTGCTGCAAGGCGATGGTTTCGTCTCAGTCTCCCAGCGTGTTGCCCGTCGCTCACGTGACCCTCCATGCGCCAGTGATGGTCTCGAGCGATATTCTTGCTTCACCGCAGGCAATGACGTACCCCGAAGCCTTTCGCTTGGATTTCGAGGTTCCGCCGCATTCGCCTCCCGAACTGTACACCCTTCACTCTTCCCTCCTGATCTGATCCGCTGTTCAACGGTGCTGCAAATCACCGGCTTGTCTCTTTTTCTGTCTCTACTGGCCATTTAACCCGTCGACGTGTTTCGGTCGAGGCCCTTTTGGGTGACTCACCGATGGTCCGCGGCTTCGATCCGCACGCTTAGGAGAAAAAGATGTTTTCAATAGCGAGAACGAATTTCGCTGCGCGTTTGTCGTGCGTAGCTCTTAGTCGAAGTGTTTCTGTGATTTTGCTTTCCGTCGTTTTAGCTGCACATGCTTTTGCGCAGGAATCTCCAATATCGCACACGGGGTCGGTCACTCCACTCTCTGAGTTGCTCGCGGAAGCGGAGAAGAACAATCCGCAGATTGAAGCGGCGCGGCAAGGATGGCAGGCGGCGAAGCAAGTTCCAACACAAGTCTCGACGCTGCCCGACCCGCAATTCAATTTGCAACATGTCAGCGTGGGCAGTCCCCGCCCCTTTGCCGGCTACACCAACAGCGACTTTGCCTATCTCGGCCTCGGTGTTTCACAAGACATTCCGTACCCAGGCAAGTTGCGCTTGAAGGGTGAGATTGCGAAACGCGAAGCGGATGTTTCTCAGCAACAAGTCGAATCCGTGCGCCGCGCCGTCCTTGCTGAACTCAAAGGCACGTATTTCCAGCTCGCGTATCTTTCCAAAACACTCACGATCCTGGAAGAGGACGGCGAGTTGCTCAAGCAAGTAGAACAGGCCGCCGACGCCCGGTACCGTTCCGGGATGGGAACGCAGCAGGACGTCCTCCAGGCGCAACTCCAAAAAACCAAACTGCTTCGCGAAATCGCCATGCATCATCTCCAAGTCGGAAAGCTCGAAGCCCAGATCAAACAACTCCTCAACCGTTCTCAGGAATCACCGGATATCGAGACAGCCGATCTCGTCGAAACACCTCTTGTCCAAACGTACGCCGAACTGCTTGCCGCGGCACGGGTACAGAGCCCGGAAATCGCCAGCGCACAGAAGATGATCGAAAGGCAGTCATTGCAGGTGAACCTCGCCCGCAAAGACTTTTACCCTGACTTCAACGTGCAGTACATGTGGCAGCGCACTGACCCCACCCAGTTCCGCGCGTACTACATGCTGAGCGTTGGCATCAAGGTCCCGATCTATCGCACTCGCAAACAACGCCCTGAATTGGCCCAAGCCGAATCTGAGCAGCTTCGTGCGCGAAGTGATCTCCAGGCGCAATCGCAACAACTCGCTGGGAATTTGCGCTCGCAATATGTGATCGTCCAGCAGACCTCCGAACTGCTCAAGATTCACCGCGAAGGACTGTCTCCGCAGGCGCGTTCGGAATTTCAAGCAGGTATCGCAGGCTACCAATCGAACAAACAGGATTTTCAGGCGCTGCTAACGGCGTTTCTCGATGTACTGCATCTCGACGAGGACTACTGGCAGAACATGGCCGAATACGAGACTGCCGTCGCGCGCATCGAGCAGCTCACTGGACTGTCATTGCATGACGAGGGAGCGAAATGATGAAAACGAATCGCATTGTATTTTTGGCGGCATTGATTGGAAATGTCGTGCTTGGCGTCGTCCTCGTTGGGTTGTGGCTGCATTATCGCACAGTGCAGCCGATGGCAGTTTCGGAAACTAAAATGGCGAATACCACCGCGAAGGATTCCATGGCCGACTCGATGGCCACACCCCCCGCATCGACAGAAGCACCGCTGGTTCCGGTGCAGATCTCTCCGCAGCGCCTGCAGAGTATCGGGGTCAAGACCGGCAAGGTCGAACGGAAATCAGTCGCAGACGAGATTCGCACCACCGGCAGTGTCGCTGTGGACGAAAGGCGACTGGCCTACGTCCAGGTGCGGTTCTCCGGCTATATCCAGAAAGTGTTTGCCGATGCCACCTACCAATACGTCCGGAAAGGGCAGCCGCTATTCACAGTTTACAGCCCGGAGCTAGTGGCGACCGAACGGGAATATTTAGTTGCCAAGCAGAATCAGCAGCAAGTGGCGCAAAGTACGGTGCAAGGTGTCGCCCTCAGCGCAGCATCGCTGCTCGACGCGGCTGCGGAGCGTCTCATGCAGTGGGGCGTTCCGCAAAAAGAAATCGCCCGCCTCGAATCCACCGGCCAAGTGCAGCAGGAACTGGAAGTCGATTCTCCCGTCTCCGGCTACATCACCGAGCGCAATGCGCTGCCCAGCGTTGCCGTTCAACCGGAAATGCGCCTCTACACCATCGCGGATCTTTCGACCGTTTGGGTTCAGGCGCACGTCTTCCAGAACGATCTCGAACGTATAAAGATCGGCGCTCCCGCAACGCTCACCGTGAATACCTACCCGGGCCGGACGTTCACAGGCCGCGTGGACTTTATCTATCCGCAAGTGGATATGGATACGCGAACGGCCAAAGTGCGCGTCGTCTTTTCGAATCCTGGGTTGCAACTCAAACCCGGCATGTTCGTCAACGTAAGTCTGAAGGTCCCGATGGGGAACCAGCTTGTTATCCCCGGAAGCGGCGTCCTTCAGTCCGGCACTCGCGCGATTGCTTTTGTCGAGCGCAGCGACGGTTACATCGAGCCGCGCGAGGTACAGTTGGGCTCCCGCGTGGGTGACGATTTTATCGTGTTGAAGGGATTGAAAGTGAGCGAGCAAATTGTCACCTCCGCAAACTTCCTGATCGACTCCGAGAGCCAGCTTCAGGCCGCGCTTGGTTCGTTTGTTCCACCTCCGCCTGGTGCAGGCGCGGCGTCAGCTTCAAACGCCCCGCAAGGAAATGTCGAATTAAGCTCTGACCCGACCACACCGCGGAAAGGAAGCAACGTGTTCCGCGTGAAACTCACCGATGCGAGTGGAGCACCCATTTCCGGGGCAGAAGTCAGCGTGACGTTTTTCATGCCGGCCATGCCCGCGATGGGCATGGCATCGATGCGTATACCCGTCACTCTCAGCGACAAGGGCAACGGGCTCTATGAAGGTTCGGGACAGCTGGATAGTGGCGGAACTTGGCAAGTCACAATTCTCGCAAAAAAGAATGGGCAACTCATCGCGACCAAGCAACTGAGCGTGAATGCCGCGGGAGGGATGTAACGTGATCTCCCGATGGATTGATTGGTGCGCGCAAAATCGTTTCCTCGTTTTCATGGCAACGGTCCTGCTGGTGCTCACGGGAATCTGGTCCCTGCGTCACACTCCGCTCGATGCGTTGCCAGACATTTCCGATGTGGAAGTGATTATCCACACGCCTTGGGCGGGTCAGCCTCCTAGCCTCATCGAAGACCAGGTCACTTATCCCATTGTCACTACGCTTCTCGCCGCACCACACGTAAAGGCCGTGCGGGCACAAACGATGTTTGGCGACTCCTACGTTTTCGCCGTCTTTGAGGACACTACAGACTTGTACTGGGCACGGTCGCGTGTCTTGGAATACATGCAACAGATCACGGGTCGTTTGCCCTCGGGCGTGCATCCAGTCATCGGGCCGGATGCGACCGGCGCAGGGTGGGTCTATGAATACGCGCTTGTGGACCACAGCCATCAACGCAGTTTGGCCGACTTGCGCAGCCTTCAAGATTGGTATCTGCGCTACCAGCTCGAAACTGTTCCCGGGGTGGCCGAAGTAGCCACCATTGGCGGATTCGTTCGCCAGTATCAGGTCAACGTGGACCCTGACAAACTTCGAGCCTATGGTGTCCCTCTCTCGACGGTCATCGAAAGGGTTCGAGCCAGTACGAACGAAGTGGGTGGACGCCTGCTTGAAATGGGAGGGACCGAATACATGATTCGCGGCCTCGGCTATTTGCGTTCGCTGAGCGACCTGGAAACCGTGCCCGTTGCAACCAAGAACGGCACGCCGGTCCTCGTCCGAAATTTGGGGACTGTTACGTTCGGGCCAGACATCCGCGAAGGAGTTGCCGAGTGGCAAGGCGAAGGGGAAACGGTTGGCGGTATTGTCGTGATGCGCGACGGCATGAACGCTCTGACCGTCATTGACGGCGTTAAGAAAAAACTCGCTGAGATCAAACCATCATTCCCTCCAGGCGTCGAGGTAGTCTCCGGTTATGACCGCTCTGGATTGATTCACGCCTCCATCGAAACGCTGCAACGCGACTTGCTCGAAGAGGCCGCCATCGTCAGCGTAGTCATCATCATCTTCTTGTTCCATTTCCGTTCCGCGCTGATTCCGATTCTGACGCTGCCCATTGCCGTGGTCGCATCCTTCATCCCGATGTACTACCTCCACGTCACCTCGAACATCATGTCGCTCGGCGGTTTGGCGCTGGCGATTGGCGTCCTGGTGGACGCCGCCATCGTTATGGTCGAAAACGGATACCGGCAGCTTTCCGAGCACCAATCCTCGCAACCCGAGCCTCTCCCCGAGCCACAGAGACGGAAAATCCTGCTGAATTCAGCGAAACAAGTTGGTGCCGCTATTTTCTTTTCGTTGGTAATCATTGTGGTCTCCTTCCTGCCTGTCTTTTTACTGGAAGCACAGGAAGGACGCATGTTTCGCCCGTTGGCGTGGACGAAGACGCTGGCGGTTGGCTTCTCCTCCATCTTGGCGATCACGCTTGTCCCAGTGCTCATGATCCTATTCATACGTGGGCGACTGATACCGGAATCGCGGAATCCCATTTCCAGAATCACCCAGGCTATTTATTTGCCGATTCTGAGACTGTGCTTGCGGTTCCGCAAAACCACCTTGCTGCTCAATTTGGTTTTTCTGATCGTCACACTTCCGCTCGCGCTCCATATTGGAAGTCAATTCATGCCGCCCCTCTATGAAGGTTCGGCTCTCTACATGCCGACAGCCTTGCCCGGGATCTCCATCGGGCAGGCGTCGCAACTGCTCCAGGAACAGGATCGAATCCTTCGCACATTCCCGGAAGTCGAAACCGTCTTCGGTTCCATTGGGCGATCCGACAGCGCGACCGATAACGCTCCCCTCGATATGTATGACACGACGCTCATGCTCAAGCCGCGCAGTCAATGGCGGCCGGGGATGACCTACGAAAAGCTCATTCAGGAAATGGACGCAAAACTCCAGTTTCCTGGGTTGTCCAACACCTGGACCATGCCGGTCGAAAACCGCCTCGATATGGAATTAACAGGTATCAAGACCCCTCTCGGTTTGAAGATTCAGGGGCCGAATCTGGAGGGCGTCCAGCAGGTTGGTGCGCAGGTGCAGCAGATCCTCTCGGCAATTCCGGAGATGCGCTCCATTTTCGCGGAACGCGTTTCGCAAGGCTTTTATCTCAACGTCGAGGTGAACCGTGCGGAAGCGGCTCGCTATGGTTTGACTATCGCTGATGTGCAGCAGGCAGTCACTTCGGGAATTGGCGGCGAAATGGTCGCTGAAAATGTCGAGGGTCGCGAGCGGTATCCAGTGAATGTCAGGTATAACCGCGACTTCAGGGACAACGTCGAGGAATTGCGGCGCGTCCTAATTGGCACGCCCTCCGGCGCGCAGATTCCAGTTTCCGAAGTCGCGAAAATCTCGTTCTCTCGGGGACCGTCGATGATCCGCGATGAAGACGGGGCGCTCACGGGCTATGTCTACATCGATCTGAACACGAAAGACTACGGCGGCTTCGTCACGCACGCGAGTAATTTGCTCAAGCAAAAACTCAACTTGCCTCCCGGTTTCACCTACAAATGGTCGGGTGAATACGAGTTCGAGTTGCGGGCCAAAGAGCGGCTGCAAATCATTCTACCGCTCGTCTTTTTTGTCATCTTTATGTTGCTCTACGTGGTGTTTCATTCCATCACCGAAGCGGCTGTCCTCATTTTCCCGACGATCTATGCGTTGACGGGCGGCCTCATCCTGCAGAAGCTGCTCGGTTACAACTTCAGCGTAGCGGTGTGGGTCGGCTACATCGCGCTCTTCGGCATTGCCGTTGAAACGGGCGTGGTCATGGTTGTCTATCTACATGAAGCCCTGGATCACCGGCTCAAGTCCGGCGTTCCTCTGCGTCACGAAGACATCGAAGCAGCAGTGATCGAAGGGGCTGTCCACCGCCTAAGGCCAAAACTAATGACGGTCTGCGTTGTCCTCGCTAGCCTCATCCCCATTCTGTGGGAATCCGGCGTGGGTTCCGACGTAATGAAGCCCATTGCCGCACCTATCGTCGGCGGGATGATCACGTCCACCATTCACGTCCTGATTCTGGTGCCGGTGTTTTTCGCTTTGATGAAGGAGCGTGCGCTTCGCCGTGGAACATTGCAGCCAAGAGAACCCCAGGCAGGTGCGTAGGAATTTCAAGCAGTCATTTCAAAATAAGGAGAAAGAAAGATGAAAACTATGTTCTCAACAAAGGCGATTCTTGTTCTGGCATCAACAGCACTGCTCGGAACGGTTTCGATTCTTGCTCAAACATCGGGTGCCCAGAAGACACTAACCGGAGTCGTGAGTGATGCAATGTGCGGCCAGACCCATATGATGAAGGACAAGCCCGATGCGGAATGTCTTCGTTATTGCGTGAAGCAGGGGACCAAGTATGCCCTCGTTGTCGGGAAGACTGTCTACACGCTCGAAGGCCACGAAGCAGAACTGGATAAGTACGCAGCACAGAAAGTCACGGTGAAAGGCACTTTGAAGGGTGAAACCGTGACCGTTGAATCCGTATCCCCAATCAAGTAGCTCAGTGCGATGGCCTAGAAAGTCGTGCGGCCAGCTCGTAAGCTCGTTCGGCTGCGACTGCGGAGTAGAATGACCGGAAGGATTGCAATGACCGTAGCGACATCCTCGCCGCTTTCCGATGTTTCCCGGAGCGTCCTCCGACTTCAAGTCTTCACGTTCATCTGGATGAGTGTGGAAGCAGTCGTTTCTCTCGTCACAGCTTGGCATTCACACAGTCCCGCGCTGTTCGCTTTTGGCGGCGATAGTCTGATCGAACTCCTCTCGGCCGCCGTTGTGTTCTGGCGCTTTCGGTTCGCCCTCGACGAGACAAGGGCCGCCCGTATCGCCGGGACTTTGCTTTTTGCTTTGGCGGGACTTGTTATGCTGACTTCTATCTTGAATCTTCTCGGGTATCGCGAGGCGCAGCGCAGTCTGCTCGGAATCGCAATCCTGTTAGCCGCAGCCGTTGTGATGCCTTGGCTCGCTAGCCGGAAACGAAAGTTGGCAGTCGTAACGTCGAGCGCCGCCCTAAGGGCGGATGCTGTCGAATCTGCTCTGTGTGGCTATATGGCAGTGATCGCTCTGGCAGGGTTGGTGGTGAATACGATTTGGGCCAAATCGTGGGCCGACCCTGCAGCCGCGTTGGCTCTTGTCCCACTGATCTTGCGAGAGGGATGGGAAGCCGTTCATTCGTCCAAGTTAGGCTGCGACTGCTGCTGAGCGCTCACCGCGACGACCGCGTCGTCCGCGCGCCAGCCCAAAAAATAATGCTTGACCCTGGAACGCGTTCCAGACCTGACACTTTCAACGTGACACCGACTGCCTCAGACACCCGGCCCCTTCGTTCCGGTGAGCTGGCTCGCCGGGCCGGCGTCAGCCCCGACACGCTGCGTCATTACGAGCGGCGCGGGCTGCTGCCGCGCCCAGAGCGGTCCGCTGCGGGCTATCGTCTCTATTCGCCCGAAGCGCTCCGCCGTGTCAGGCTCATTCGTGGCGCGCTTTCGATCGGTTTTACAGTGAACGAGCTTGGCGCCATTCTAGCGGACCGCGACCTCGGACGCGCTCCATGTCGCCGCGTTCGCGCACTGGCCGGCAACAAGCTCGCCGCCGTAGAACGCCAGTTGCGCACTCTGCGCCTATGGCGGCGCGAATTGCGAACCGCGCTCACCGATTGGGACCGCCGCCTTAGAGCTACTCCCCGGGGAAAACGGGCCGGACTGCTCGATGCATTCGTGGTTGCTCACCCGAAGAGTCCGGAGCGAAGCTCTCCTTTGCTCACTCCAAACCTTCGGAAATCCAAAGTATTACGGGAGGAACGCAAATGCGAAAAGTAACTTTTGTGCTGGCTGCCTTCGTGGCGGCCATTCTGTTCACTGCCCCGGCCTTTCCCTTGCCCCCGCAGGAATCCCCGAAAGATAAATCAAAAGAAGACGCAATCAAGGATTGTCCGCTGCACGAGCAGCACGTGGCGCCAAACAAGTCCGCCTCGTCGGCGCACTCGGATCAATCCGCTTCTGGCTCGACTCTGGAAAGCCGCGGCAACGCAGCAATGGGTTTTGAGCAATCGAAGACCACCCACCATTTCTTACTCAAGGTCGATGGCGGCGCCATCCAAGTTCAGGCCAACGACCCGCAAGACACCGTCAGCGTCGACCAAATTCGCAAGCATTTCCAGCGTATCGCTGCGGCCTTCGCCACGGGCGACTTCCAGATTCCCATGATGGTGCACGACGTGCTCCCACTGGGCGCGAACACCATGAAGCGCCTGAGCGGAAAAATCCAGTACACCTATGTGGAAACTCCGATTGGAGCCCGTGTCGTAATCAAAACGGCCGACCCATCAGCCCTTGATGCCATTCACGACTTCCTTCGCTATCAGATTCGCGAACACGAAACGGGCGACCCTGAAACAATAGGTTAGAACCCCATGAAATAACGGTTTTCAAATGGGGCCCACCGAAATGGGGCATCTAGCGCCATTCCCGAAGTCTTGGACTTCCCGTCTCTGGTGTACAGCTACTCCATGATCACCATGGCGCTGATTGCAGCGTGCTTCGGCGTGACAAAAAATACCGCCCGGCCGAAGCCGGGCGGTACCGAGCTCACGCACAACGTGGACCATGCCCAGAGGTGTCCGGGGTTTGCCGTCCGCTCGAATGGAAAGGCAAGACTCTAGGTCAGTGCCTTTTGGCTTACTCGTCGTCTTCTCTCTCGTCGTCTCTTCTGTCGTGTTCTCCCCTGGTCAGCAGGAAGACATGGGTTTTGCCGTTCTGGTCTTTGTTCAAGGGCCGGAGCGCATGGGAGCGGTGTTGGAGGCTGCGGGACTCGTGCGCGCCACGCGAAACGCTCGTTTGGACACTCGACCTCTATCGCCGAGTGGACCTCATCTAACAGACACTTCAATCTGGTGGGGCTTGGCATCTATCGTAGACTTCGTTTCACGATGAAGTCTCAGTTGTAAATTATCGGGTATCAGACCTGTATTGCCCCGACTACAACCCGAGGCAATCACTTGCGAAGGACTCTAACCTTCCACGCACTGCTGCGAGGTACAAGAGAGTTGTTGTCACATGTTGCATAACTGATTCTGATTCAAGAGGAAGAATGGCTCCCCGGGCTAGATTCGAACTAGCAACCCTTCGGTTAACAGCCGAATGCTCTACCGTTGAGCTACCGGGGATCCGCAGAACACATTGGTTTCAATTCTAATACAGCCAAGAGAATCAAGCCACTTCGCGGTCCAGCTTAACTTGTCCGCCATTTTGATCTCGACGAGGATCTTCCTGAGAGTGTACATCCGCAATCTGAATTGCGTCTGGCGCGTGCTCGATGCAAAATCGAGACGTGGCGATAAGATTCAACTCGATCAACGGTCAGTTTTCCAACCTTCCAATTCGAATCTGCTTGCTGCTTAGCTTGATCCTCTGTATCTATCAGGCTGGAAGGCGAGGAATCGGCAATTGGTATTTCCGGCAGGCGTCGCCTGCTTCGATTCAAGCCGCAATACAGGGGGATGGTGACAATGCTCAGTATTACGACGCACTGGGGACTCTCACCCACTTCTACGCGGTCGGCCCCAACCTCGACGAAAGCGTAAGGTTATTCGAGAGCGCCACACGGTTGAGCCCCTACGACGCTCACTATTGGAGTGATCTGGGGGCAGCTTACGATTGGGCTGGACAAACCAACGACGCAGTGAGCGCATTCCGGCGAGCCCTCGGCCTTTTCCCTAATTCGCCGGAAATCAACTGGAGATTCGCGAATTTTGCTTTTCGGTCGCGTAGAATTTCGGAAGCACTGCGGGCCCTACAGATCGTCCTTGCGGGAAACAGCCCTTCCCACAGGGAAGTGTTCCGTCTCGCGGCAAATGCGACGCACGACGATCGCGCGATTTTGGAAGTGCTTCCTCCTCAAACTTCTGTATTCTTTGATTATCTCAGTTTTGAAATGGAAGCTAACAATGTGCTGGCCGCAGAGGAAGCCTGGCGCCGCCTCCTCCAGCTAAAGTTGTCATTTGACCTGCGCCAGGCATTTCCTTATCTGGACGCGCTTATCCTGCGCCGCGAGCCGGACCGCCTGGCGGCTGCGTGGTCTGCCCTGGCCGAGCGCTTTCCGGAGCAAATTGGCCCGCTTCTCATCAAACCCAATTTGGTGGCAAACGGGAGTTTTGAACACGACCTCCTCAATGGGGGCATGGACTGGCGCGTTGTTCCTGTCGAAGGGGCCGTCGCTGGCTTGGATTCCCAGGGCGCTTTCGAAGGAAGTCGCGCCCTCCGCATTGCATTCAATGGGAAGCGCAACCTCGATTATGGACACGTATTGCAATACGTAGCTGTCCAGCCGAATACTCGGTATCGGTTTTCCGGTGCCATGCGCGTGAGCGGAATTACCACGGACAGCGGACCAAGGTTTCAGGTGTTCGATGCTTTCAATATCCAGGACCTTTTCCTGTCGACTGAAAACGCGCTGGGTACTTTCGATTGGTCCTCGCAACAGCTCGAATTCAAGACCAAGGCCAACACCCGTTTACTAATGGTCAGGGTCGCCCGCCCCCCCAGCGAGAAACTGGACAACCAGATAAGTGGCACGGTCTGGATTGATCAGGTCAGCCTCATCCCAGTGAACTAGTCAGTCCAGCCTCGGATTCCGAAGATGTGCCTGCCCTTCAAGGCGCGACTGAGTGCAGGGGTTTACCCGATTGAAGAGGGACTCCGGTGAACCTATGATTCATTTGATTGATGGCAGGTAATTTGCAGGATTCCTGACCCACGGATGCGAGGCATGCCGGGCACACTACATTTCGCGCGAAACGATCCCGAGATCGCCGAGCGCCGCACCCAGACTCGCACGCTTGTAACACCGCCCATCTACGCCAACATTGAAAGTCTAAATGGCGGTCTCGTCTACAACATGAGCGAAGAAGGGTTAGCCCTGTCTGCTGCCATGAATCTGCGCGGCGATGGACTCCTGGGTATGCAGATTCATTTACCAGACTCAAGGGACCCGGTCGAAGCTAAGGGTCTAGTCGCCTGGAGAAGTGGATCGGGCAGAACAGTAGGCATAAAACTCGTCAGCCTGTCCGAAGAGGCACGTCTGCGAATCAGGAACTGGCTTGCCTCGGAGAACCTGCAAAGCGAACCTCGGTCGGAAGGAGAAGAGCTCCCTAGACTGGAACAACACCCGGCGATCGGGTCGGCAAAGACTGCACTGTTCCCATTGCCGAATCCTATGGACTCCAGCGCAGCCGAAGATCTCGCTTCTGAGCAGATCAATTCGATAGATTCCCCGCTTCTCGTTGACCAGTCGGTGGGAGTTGTCACACACCCTGTTCCGCAACCAACGCAAATTGCCCCAGACAGCTTGGTCAGCGGGGATAGTTCCGCTCAGCCTGGCGAACGCCGGGCCTATCCACGGTGCCCGATCAGGCCATTCAGTTACGTCGAGCTGGGTCATGACAATGGCGGCGTTCTTCTAAATATCAGTGAAAGCGGCCTGGCTGTTACGTCGGCCATGGCCTTGGCCGAGAAGGACCTTCCCAGCATAGTGGTTCAATTCACGGGGTCTCAAGATCAGGTAAATGTAAGCGGGCAGATCGCGTGGATCAGCGAATCAAAGAAGGAGGCCGGGATTCGGTTCGTCAATCTGACGGAAGAGGCGCGCCGGATAATTGCCGGTCGGATTTCCAAGGAGCAGTCGCCGGCTGAAGATCAGGTGCAAAGTGTCAAAGTTCCCGATCCCGCAATCCATGCGCCTAAACCGAAGATTGCCAGGCTCAAGATTCCTAAGCCTGTAGACTTCCCCAACGCTGTTTCCATCCCCCCGGCAATACCGGAGATTCCCAAGCTGAAGATTCTTAAGCCCGCAGCAGATACACCCTCCGGTGCGGCAGCGCAAGAGGACCGGCGGGCGTCGATTCTCACAAACCTTTCTTTGCCTGATGACTTTGTACAGGTCGCACCAGAATCTGTGTCCGGCGGGCTTTCACAGAAAAGCGAATTCCGGCGCAAATCAAGGCCTTTATTTCGTCCAGGAACTCTAAGAGCAGTCTCCGATCAGCTGCGCCGCCTTGCCGCCGTTTTAGTATTAGCGGCGGTAGCGGGGCTGGCCATACGGTGGGTTGTCGCATCCCCTAGCATTCGTCATGAAGTGGTTGGATTCATCGCGGAGAATACAAAGAGCTTAAATAAACCTGTTGAGCTGAAAGAAGCACTTCCCACAAACAAAGCTAACAAGATTGCAGACGCTTCCGTTCCGCAGCCGGAGCGTGGCTCACAAGCCGTTGAGTTCGACCCAGCTCCAACAAACCGTGATGGGAATGGCTCAGGAACGGCCCTCGCACCGGCGCCCCCGCCGGCGAGGATAGGCGAGCGGTCTGCTGCAAGGTTAGTTGCTAATAGTACCCCTCGTCACACCGAGAGCTCCCTATCCCCTGTGAAGAGCCAGCTCACAAAGCTTCCTGATCACGCTGTTGCTGTGGTGCCGAACCCGGCCGCGGCGAATGCCCGAAGCCAATCCGTGGCAAGTTCGCCTGTCCAACAGGCGCAAAATACCCTTATACCGGTGCCAAGCCTGTCCACTAGTATTCCCAGTGGAACAGGGTTGACCGAGGTGAAAGAGAAAGAACCTCCTCCGCCTCCGAAACAACCGGTTGTCCAGGTGGTTCCCACGTGGTCGGTCTCGGTCAGCACCGATCCTTATCCTTCGATCCGCATTCCACCGGACGTCAGTTCACAGAAAGCAACGCGTGGCAGCAGCCTGCAGATCGGCCGCGCTACGTCGCGCGTTGAACCCGTCTATCCTGAAGAAGCCAAGCGCCAAGGCGTCGAAGGAACTGTAAAGTTACACGTTGTTGTCAACCGGGATGGAACCGTGCAAAGTGCTGAGCCTATAAGTGGCCCAACTTTGCTGGCGAAGGCAGCAACGAGCGCGATTCGCGAATGGCATTACGCGCAAACCTTGCTCGCCGGGCAGCCCGTAGAAACAGAGCAAGACATCGTAGTCAACTTCCGGCTGGTAAATCCTTCCGTCGCGAAGAATTAATTGGACTCGGAACGCAGATGTAGATCCTACGGTCCAGCAGGGCTGACGGACTGTTTTCCTCCGCCGTGAGCTAGCGCAGCGGCAGCGCCCGCTGCTCCTCCGGCTGCCAGGCCCAGATAACCCCAACCTGTAAAACTGCCCCTAGACTTTCGAGCTGCGGAAGCTGATTTAGCCGAGCTAACTGGCGTCACGTCTTGCCGCATTACCGGGAACAATTCGCCATTCGGCGCAACGCTCACTGCTTGACCAACCTGGAGGAACTGGCCAGCAGTCCCCTGCAGATTCAAGACCCCAATCGCCCCATCCGAACACGTGACAAGGTAAGACCCATCCGGGGCCCTGTCGATCGAAGCCAAAGCTAAGTGCTCTTTCGTCGAGGGAACCAGCACATCGTTTCCGATCCGCAGCGTCAGCCCATTTGGTCCGCTGATGGAATTCATCACTACCGCACCCGCCTCCAGCTCAGCCGTATATTCGTATTTGCCCACAAAGAGCACTTGGCTGCGCGGAGAGAGCTTGAGCGAGCCCTTTCCGCTCATATTAAAGGTCGCCGACCCATTCTCCCCGACGCGCACCCTGTCGCCCGAAAAAATCGTGACTTCGGCAGGCGCAGGAGAATCATTCACATAAACTTCCCCGACGCTGGTCAGCGAGCCAAGCGCTGTTTTCTCTTTCTCCTGTGGAACTGCCAGGGCGCGGCTCAAGGCAGGAAAAAGCAAAAGCATCAGCACAGCAAGGATCCGCCTCGGTCCAAGGGCAGAAGAAGAATCCCGGCTCTGCTTCGCGCCAACAAGCGGTGTTGTAGTCAAAATCACAGGCATCTACCAATCCGAGGACGGACGGGGCGGGCTGACCACCATTACGTAGCACTTCCACCATTCGTTGTCGATAGGGGGAATACCGGTGTTTGCCTGGTCCATGGAAAACTTGGGGCCGCCTGATTCAACCAGCCTCTTCTCGCCTAAGGTTTTCACCTGAGTTTCGATTAGAGACGTGACCTTATCGACTGATTTGTGTTCCGTCTCTACGCTTGCTCTTGCGGATGCGCGTTTCAAGAGTACTGGGCTGTATAACTTCTGAGCACGCAAATGTGCTATCAAAACGCTCTTTCTAATAAATCAAATGCTCGAGGTGGGCGGCTTCATGGACGGTGACTCTTTCGACCTCCAAAGACGAGTCGTTGGTCAAGTCAACTCATTGCCGGGACGTGTGATTCGACAGCGGAGAGTCGAGTTCAGGAATCTAGCGACACGTGCGTCTTCCGTGGCGTCCCCAGCTAAGATTTTGGACCTTGTTTTGCCCGAGGCTGACCGGAACGGTCGATGCGAAAGCGCAGTTGGAAGAGGCAACACGTTACCACGT
The DNA here is from genome assembly GCA_003225315.1 of Acidobacteriota bacterium. Classification (GTDB taxonomy): domain Bacteria; phylum Acidobacteriota; class Terriglobia; order Acidiferrales; family UBA7541; genus Acidiferrum. The sequence goes on along the minus strand of QHZD01000035.1, from coordinate 6,857 downwards.
GAGCGCGCTATCCACATTAGCGGCTCGTTCGTGAAGAGGATCATAGACGTTGCATTGTCCGGCATCGCTCTTTTGTTCCTGTGGCCGCTCTTGCTCGTCATTGCCGTGGCCGTCAAGCTCGAATCGCGTGGTCCAGCCATCTATCGTTCGCTACGCGCGGGAAAAAAGGGGCAGAAGTTCTCTTGTTATAAATTCCGGACCATGGTCGACGGCGCGGACGAGCTGAAAGATTCGCTTCGCCGGTTCAACGAGCGCCGAGATCCGTTCTTCAAAATCGCCGATGACCCTCGCGTCACGCGGCTCGGCCGCTTTCTTCGCAAGTACAGCCTCGACGAACTGCCCCAATTCTGGAACGTCTTAAAAGGGGATATGAGCTTGGTTGGCCCGCGCCCCCATCCTGTAGACGACTGTGCGCGCTACCGGCCCGCGGATCACCGGCGGCTGGAAGTGAAACCAGGCATAACCGGGCTCTGGCAGGTCATCGCGCGCACCGATCCTTCGTTTGAAACGTGCATGAAGCTCGATCTTGAATACATGAAACGCTGGAGCCTGTCGCTCGATTGCAAGATTTTGCTGCGCACCGTTCCCGCAGTGGTGGCGGGCGAAGGATCGTAATGCGAAGTTTGTGGGTTTGATTTTCTGGGGAAGTCCCCGAAGGGCAAATTCTCTTGCCTAGCATTGCGGGAAATCGAATGAATCAGAATGGGGCACTCGCTCTGCGAGCCGGCCACCCGACCCGTTCGGGTTTCTCCGCTGAACGCTCGGCTGTCGCTTCCGTATTGATCCGAAAACACCCTCGTACGCGCATTGTCAACAGCTGGTTGATCCTCATTGGGATAGTGGGCGCCATCATCGCTGTGGCCGACGGCCTAAAACGCCCTCCCAATTCAGACTTGGAGCCTCTGCCACAATCCCTGCAATACGACCCCTACAGTGCCGCCTTGCTCCTAGCAGGCATCACACTTCCTCTCGCGTTTGCATACGCGAGACACGCGCACGCCTCTTTAACCGAGGCGGTGTTTCTGTGGTTTATATTGTGCACCGCCGCATACACCAAGGATTTTTCCTACTTGCGCTTGCCCGGAGTGCCACTCTTTGTTACCGATATTGTGCTGATTGTTCTTCTTACCTCGATCTATATCGTCCAGCGCCGCCGCGGTCCGCGCCTACCCGTAGTGCTGAATATCTCCCTAGCTCTCTTTGCCCTGGCTGGCGTACTTGCGGCCGCACGTGGTTTTTTGGGGCATCACGACTCAGTCCTCGTGTTACGCGATTCCGCGATTGTAGGATATTCATTGTTTTTGCCGGCTGGGTATCACCTCACCAGAAATTGGCTGGTGATCAGGAGAATAGCAGTTTGGTTTGCGCTTGGCGCAGCGTTAAGCATTCTGAATGGACTAGCTCAGTTTGCCGTCGTACCCGAACAAAGACGCTTCGTAAGTGGCATTTATGTGTTGGTTCCATTCGTCGGCGTCCTGGTGATGATGGCAAACAGACTCATCCGGACGCGCGTAGCCTGGATTCTTGCGGGAATTTTTTCTATCGGTTTGTTCCTTGCCAACTCTAGAAGCGTCTTCGTGTCCATTGTTGTCCTGTTCGTGCTCGCATTGTTAGTTCCCGGACTGTTCCGGAGAAAGCGTCGCCTTGTTACCTTGATTACAGCCCTTGTCATGGCCGCAGTGCTGGCAGGTTCTTTCACACTCCTATATCTTCATCTGCGGTCCGAACGAGACTTTGCCGTACGCGTTGCAGGCGAACTGTCCTCAGGCGTCCTCCATACTAGTAACGATCCCTATTGGCAATTCCGGCTCATGGCCTGGCAAGAAGCTTGGAACCGATTTAAGGAGTACCCTCCCGCTGGAGAAGGATTTGGAATTCCCTTTAAGTTCGATATCTGGGACGAAGATGTGCGTCCCCACAATACGTTTCTGACCGTCCTTTACAAAATGGGACTGTTGGGCTTTCTCCCATTGCTCATCTTTCTTTTCTATTTCTTTTGGCTTGGTTTTCATTGCCTTCGTCGCAATCAGACTAACAATCACGTCGTTTTCTTGGAAATAGTGATCTTGGCGCAAGTCTGCTTCTGTGTGTGGGGAGGGGCTAGTTTGATGCTTGAGAGCCCTTACTTGGCCTCTCTTTTTTGGGCAGGAGTGGGCATCAGTCTGCGCTTAGCGCAGAAGCTTGACTTCGAACGCTCCTTTCGAGGCTTTGCCAGATCAAAATCAGGTGGAGCAATCCTGACCACGGAAGGACCGAAATAATGATTTGTCTCCTTTGTCGCGGTAAGGCCGTTCAGCACCTGCAATTACCTCACACGACAACTTGGAGATGTCGAGCAAGCAATTGTGGTCTAGAGTTTGCTTCACCCCAGGTCCGCGACGACGAGCTACGACGCATCTACACTGCGTCCTACTATCCATCAACTGACAATACTCGTCCGGTTGAATACGAGCCTACTGACGATTCCGTGGTGCGGCAGGTTCTTTTGCAACTCGAGGCGTCACTAGGTTCTTTGAAGGGTTTGCGGTTGCTGGATTATGGTTGTGGACGCGGGCCCATTTCGCGTATTGCCCTGGAGCTCGGCCTTGTGCCAGCAGGGATGGAGCCCGACCCGGTTGCGAGAAGTATCAGCAAGGCGAGCGTCGGAATGTCCGTGTACGCTAGTCTTGAAGAGCTGCGCTCGCAAGACCTGCCGCCACAATTTGACTTGGTCATACTCTGGAACGTTATTGAACACTTACGACAACCGTGGTCTGAGCTGCAAGAAATCCGGAGGTTCCTGTGTCCCGGGGGTCGCCTCCTCGTTTCTACAATGAATACTCGCTGCCTCAGGGCCCGGATTGAAAGCACACGCTGGGAGAGTTACAGCAACCCTACACACCTATACTACTTTGATCGTGGCTCGCTCGAACGCGTCTTGCGCTGCGGAGGTTTTCATAGGGTGCAAGAGTGGAAACCAAAAATCCGCTACCCACACCATGGTGCCGCAAGGCGTTACTTCTATGAGCTTTCGACTATGTTTGGAGTCTCGGACGGTCTTTGTTACTTGTGTTCCTAATCTGCGGCCGCAGACCTGTGCCTGGCGATGTAACGCTCAAGTCTGAATAGAGCTGGAGACGCACTTCCACAGCGATGCACTTGAATGATGCCAGCATGAGTGGTTCCAAGACCTTTGAAGCAGTGGCTCGTGCAACACTGCTCCGGATGACCCCGCTCAGGTGGCGCCTCGTTCGCATATTTGAATCCTTAATGCAATTCCTGAAGCCGCTGATTCCCCCGCTGCGGCCTTTCAAAAATCCTAAAGAACAGCCTGCGAGCATTCTTGCAATCGAATATTGGAATCTAGGTGACCTCGCCATCCTTGTGCCTTTTCTCCGCAATTTAAGGCAGAGCTTTCCACGGGCCCGGATTTCGCTTCTCCTCAAAGCAGAGCTGACAGCTTTTCTTGAGGATCAGGGACTTGTGGATGAATTCATACCCGTCCGGGTGCCTTGGGCGCGCCACTTCAATCGGTTGCGGAAATACAATCCCTTCTCTCTCGACTGGATTTCACTGTCACGCACGATTCTCTCACTGCGGAAGCGCCGGTTCGACTTGGCTTTTTCAGGCCGCATGGACGTTCGCGACAACCTTATGCTCTGGCTGAGTGGTGCGCGTCGACGAATCGGGTACAGTGTTGGCGGCGGCGGTTCCTTTTTGACCGACCGGGTCACGCCGGATCTGTCCCGCCCGCACCGCGCCGAATTGTGGCTGCATTTACTCGAGGCACTGGAATTGCCTTTGGATCCGAAGGTTGACCGCTTCCATCTAACACATGTCGAGTTGGCTTGGGCTCGGTCGTACCTCGCCGGGCTTGGCATTGCTCCTGGTGTATCTCTCATTGGTGTTCACCCCGGGGCGCGGATCGCGACGCGACAGTGGGGCAATGAGCGCTTTGCCGAGGTCGCGCGTCGCGTCCTCAAGGAAACCGACGCACACGTTCTGTGGTTCTCGGAGCCGGGGAATTCGTGCCAATCACCCCAGTTGGGGCGCTGTCATGCAGTTAGTCTCAGCTTTCGGCTCTTTCTCGCCGTGCTTTCTTACTGCCGCCTTCTTGTTTGCAACGACAGTGGTCCAATGCACTTAGCGAACCTATTGAGGGTGCCGGTTGTGGCTGTCTTCGGCCCGACCCAGGCGGAATGGTTCGGTCCGCGCGGGTCACATGACCGCGTCGTGATTCGGCCGGAATTCTCCTGCCGTCCGTGCTGGGATTACTGCGTTTTTGACCAGCCCTATTGTCTACGGACGATTTCAACGGATCAAGTATATGCCGCCGTTAAGGCCGCTCTTGGCACTAGGGACATAGGGAAGCCCGGAAAGGTGAGTGCCTGTTGACTCGAACGTGTGTCTCAGACGTTTCTTCAGGAAATACTCGAAGTCAAAGTGTCGCCGAGGCCAAAGTAATCCCGCGAAATCAGAGCGTAATTCTTACGCGCGAGAGTCAGTAACCACCGCGCGATTCCAAGGCTTCGATTCCTCTGCCTCCGTCCGCGAATGCATCGCAGATCCCGATGGGAACCGCTCCTTGAGGCGCAAGATCGGTTCTTCAAAGAAGTACCACGAAATCGAACCCGCCACAGTCGCGATGAGAATCTGACCCCCGAACGCTAACAGATTCCGCGCCACCGGGTTCGAGGGGAAAAGCTTTCCAGAGTTGATGAAGCGGGCCCAGAATATGAAGAGTGGGTAGTGCAACAGATAAATTCCATAGCTGATCCGTCCCATGTAACGTAACCAGCGGGCAGAGAAGCTTCGCCCCAGCAGAGAAGATCGGATGTCAGAGACTAGTAATAATCCGATTAACCCCGTGTATAAGAGACCCAGGAACGTATAACCCACGACGGAGCTGTTTCTATGCATCACAATTCGCGCGAGTAGCGTGCCCGCCGTGCCGACAAACAAGAGCTGATAACTTCTAGTACGCCAGCGGACAAGGGTACAACTCGGGGAACGCAGCCAAAGTGCCGCCTAAACGCGAAAATGTATATTGGTGAACTAATCCGGACTCAGCGCCCCGAAAATAGAAGGCGAGCCTGAGGGACAAGGACACAACGAAAAGGGAGAACAGAACAATAGTGAGTGTACGTTTTTTGAGGAGGAATATGAGGAGTGGCCAGGTGATATAGAATTGCTCCTCGACCGCCAGGGACCAAGTTGCCGCCAAACCAAAGGGATAAGCGTCATGGTAGATGAGGTTTTGCACGTAGAAGGCAAAAGCAGGCCAAATGCTAGCCACTGTTGGTCGCATGGCAGGCACAAATAGCGTCTCTACGACAAATACCAGAAAGAGAACGAGATAATACAAAGGCCAAATGCGCACTGCCCGTCGAGCGTAGAAATTTCGAAAATAGTTTTCGGATCCCTTCGAGTCCAAAAGTATCCCCGTGATGAGAAACCCCGACAATACAAAGTACGAGTCCACACTAAATCGCGCATACTCCAACATCCCTGCATGTGGTAATCGTTCAAGGAAGCCAGAGTGGCCAATGAGCACCATGAGAACCGCAACGCCCCTCAGGCCATCAAACTGAGGTATATATCCCGGTACGAAGAACCCCGTGGCTGCAGTTTTTTTCCCCATAGGTCGAGGAGGTGACTTACCTACGTCTCTCAATAAGTTTCCGTGGTTCCAACCCGAATTCAATCAGGGAAACACCTGCCAGTGACCTGCTCCCCAAAATCCGCGCACGAGGATATATGATTTTCGCATTTGCGGAAGGGGGAAGCATGTCGAAGAGGAAGTATAGCGAAGTGGAGATGATTGGGGCATTGAAACAGATGGAAGCGGGGCGGAGTGCGGCGGAAGTGGGGCGAGAACTGGGGGTGAGCAAGCACACCGTGTACGCGTGGAAGGCGAAGTATGGAGGGATGAGTGTCGGCGAAGCGCAGCGGCTGAAGCAGTTGGAGGATGAGAACCAGCGGCTGAAGAAGCTGGTGGCGGACCTGAGCCTGGACAAGGACATGCTGAAAGCGGTGATTGAAAAAAACGGATGGAGCTCGTAGGGCGGCGGGAGGAAGTGCGCTGGCTGTACGCCCATTTTCTGGTGAGCCAGCGGCGGATCTGCGAGCTGTTGAGTGTAGCGGAGTCGAGTCAGCGGTACGAGAGCCGGCGGAGCGATGAGGCGTTGCGCGAGCGTTTGGTGGAAGCGGCGCGGGAGAAGCCGCGTTGGGGGTACCGGCGCTTGCAGGTGAAGTTGGAGGCGAAGGGCATGCACGTGAACCACAAGCGGGTGTATCGGGTGTACCGGGAGGCCGGGTTGACGCTGCGGCGGAAGAGGCGAAAACGCTTGCTGCGCGTGGGTGTGGTGCGGCCTGAGGTGACGGGAGCGAACCAGGAATGGGCGGCGGATTTTGTGCACGATGCGGCGGAAAGCGGGAGGAAGTTTCGCGTGCTGAGTGTGATCGACGTGTTTACACGAGAATGTTTGGCGCTGGAAGTGGACACTGGGTTTGCGGGACGGCGGATGACGCGGGTGCTGGAAGAGATCGTAGCGGAGCGAGGAAGGCCACTGGCGTTGCGCTGCGACAACGGGCCGGAGTTTACCAGCCGTCATTTTCTGGCCTGGAACCTAGAACGAGGGATCGCGGTGGTGCACATCGAACCGGGCAAGCCGGTGCAAAACCCGCACGTGGAGAGTTTTCATGGACGATTGCGGGAGGAATGCTTGAACGCGAGTTGGTTCGGGAATTTGTTCGAGGCGCGGGCCAAGATTGGAGCGTGGAAGGAGGAGTACAACGAAGAGCGGCCGCACAGTAGTTTGGGCTATTTGGCGCCGCGGGAGTTTGCGCGACGAGTTGCGGCGCTGCGGTCGCCTACG
>QHZD01000021.1 GCA_003225315.1 Acidobacteriota bacterium | reverse complement strand
ATCGCCCGCTCCATGGCGACCCTGGTGTAAACCATCCCGGCAACCTCCCGGAATGCGGTCTACACCCAGCCGCCTCTCAAAAGCGGACATTTCACATGCTAATCAAGCGGACATATCATGTGCTAACGACAGAGAAAAAAGCGAGGCGGTTGTCTGGGTCTGGTGGAGTGAACAATTGGATTAACGGCGTGAATGTGGCGGACGTCCGTGAGAATTGGACGCTTTTGGCACCGATTTGCGGAGGGCGTGCGTCCTGATCGAAGGAGATGGGAATCAATTCGGGCGACTTTTTGGCGAAACCCAATTCTCTGACTTTGGATCGCGCTATACTTCATTCTTCTCGCAGATTTATGGTGATGCGTCTTCATGTCCAAGAGACTTCATCTTCGCTTTGCGGGTCCGTTGGGAGCAATTCTCGCTGCGGCCCCTCTTTTCGGCCAAGTTCCCGCGAAATCATCGCCGACTACGGCTTCTTCTACTGCCGTCGAGCATGCCATTGATCTGGCTGCCAAAGGACACTGCCAGGAAGCCCTCCCGGTGCTGAAGAAATCGCTGGCGCAAGCATCGGACAAACAATTGGAATACCGGGTGGCGATGGCTACGGCGCGTTGCGCGATGAGCCTCGAGCAAGCGCAGACGGCCGTCAACGCACTGTGGACCCTGAAGCGCGATTTTCCGAAAGACCCTGAAGTTCTCTACATTATGACGCACTACTTCTCGCAGCTGGCCACGCGCGCGGCTCAGGAAATGGCCGCTGTCGCTCCTACTTCCTACCAGGCGCGCGAACTTGAGGCGGAATCCCTCGAGTCGCGGGAGAGCTGGGACGCCGCCGCAAATGAATATCGAAAGATTCTCGAACAGAACCCCAACCTGCCGGGGATTCATTTCCGGCTTGGTCGTGTTGCGCTGTCAAAGGTGGAGTCTCCATCCAATACAGAGGAGGCCCGAAAGGAATTTCAAGAGGAACTGAAGATCGATCCAAACAACGCTGCCTCCGAATTCTGGCTCGGGGAGATTGCGCGGCGCGTGGGAGAGTGGAATCAAGCGATTTCTCACTTCACGAATGCGTCCAAGCTGGATTCGGGTTTTGCCGAAGCCTATCTCGCCCTCGGCATGTCCCTGAATTCGGCCGAACGCTTTCCGGAGGCCGTTGCCCCTCTCGAACGCTACGTGAAGATGGTGGCGGCGGATGCCGCGGGCCACTACCAGCTTTCCATGGCGTATGCACGCACCGGGCGTAAGGAGGCCGCTGCGCGCGAGATGGCCATTCAACAGCAAATCTCCGAAAAGAATCCGGGTGGGGTCCGGCCGTAGTCGAAGCGTGCGTGCGGCCCTGTACCGCAAACGTAAACCACGGAGCAACTGCGATTGAGTCAGATCCTTTCTCGGCGGCGAATCTTTCAGATTCTCGGGGGAACTGGGATGAGTGCCGCACTCGGCCGCATGAACCTGGCACCGGGCGGCGCAGCTGGCATGGATTCCTTTGGCGCGTTTGAAGAAGTTCCGCCCGCGGCCAGTGGGATCTCCTGGGTTCATTTGAGTGGTCAGTCGCCGGAAATGTACTTGCCGGAAACCGTAGGCCCTGGCTGCGGGTTTCTCGACTACGACAACGACGGCTGGATGGACATCTACCTTGTGAATAGCGGAGCGTGCGATTTCTATAAACCGGCCACTCCACTCCGCAACGCACTCTATCGCAACAACCGCGACGGCACATTCACGGACGTGACGCAAAGAGCCGGCGTGCCGGGGAATGCCTACGGCATGGGTGTCGCGGTCGGTGACTACGATGGCGACGGCTGGCCGGATCTCTACGTGACGCAGTATCCGCGCAGCATCCTCTATCATAACAATGGGGACGGCACCTTCACCGATGTTACCGCGAAAGCCGGCGTCGGCGCGCCGGGCTGGGGCACGAGTTCGGTGTGGTTCGATTACGACAACGATGGACGCCTGGACCTATTTGTCTGCCGCTTCGTGGACTTCGACAAGTCAAAGAACATGTTCTGCGGTTATGGACCAACGAACGCGCGGTGGTACTGCAAGCCGACTCCGTACAAAGCGATGCCTTGCTGGCTCTTTCACAACAACGGCGACGGCACATTCACGGACGTTAGCAAGGAATCCGGCATTGCAGGCTCGCCGGCAAAAGGTTGGGGCGTGGTCGCGGCGGACATCAATAACGATGGGTGGATGGATCTTTTCGTCAGCAATGACACGGTTGCAAATTTTCTGTTCGCCAACCGTGGCAAAGGCCGGTTTGAAGAGATTGGCGCGCTCGCGGGAGTGGGATACAACGCGTTTGGCCTCGCTCGATCAGGCATGGGAGTCGATGCAGGGGACTATGATCAGGATGGTTGCCTCGATCTTTTCGTCGCAAATGTGGATCACGAGTCTTTCGCGCTCTTTCACAACAACAAGGATGAGTCGTTTACTGATGTAGCGATTCGGACTGGCATCGATGCCTGGACCAGCCGGCTCAGCGGCTGGGGATTGAAGTTTTTCGATTATGACAATGACGGTAATCTGGACTTATTGCTCTGCAACGGGCACCCCGACACCATGGTGGAAAAGCGAATGGAGGATGTGACTTATCGGGAGCCGATGCTTCTGATTCGAAACAGCGGGTCAGCCCTGAAGAATGTAAGCGCCGAGAGTGGAGCAATTTTTTCAAAGAAATTGGCGGGTCGCGGATTGGCTCTCGGAGACTTCGATAACGATGGTTCGGTTGACGTGCTCGTGGCGCAGAATGACGGAGCGCCTTTGTTGCTGCGCAATTACGCGGGCCGGCGGAATCATTGGCTCGGTGTGCGATTGATCGGCCACAAAGCAAACATAGACGCCATTGGGGCAAGAATCGTTTATCAGTCCGGCGATCTTCTGCGCCGTCACTGGAAGGTAGGTGGGGGTAGCTATCTCTCCGCCCATGACCCTCGTATCGTTCTGGGGCTGGGCCCACGAACCAAGATTGACTGGATGGAAGTGAAGTGGCCAAATCCAAGCGGGAAGACGGAGCGATTCAGAGATCTTCCCATCGATCGTTACATTACGATCGTGGAGGGCCAAGGCAGCTGGAAGTAGGAATTGCCGATGCACGCAACAAGATTCTTGCCGCAAGGAATCCGGCTGGCGCCGGTTGCAGGGATTCTTTTGATTGCGGGCACTTGCGAATTGACGTGCGCGCAGGCACGGCTCGATTCGCCGCTGGCGACAATGAAGCAGTCAGGAACGGGCCAGAATCCGCAGGCCGAATCCGAACTGCAGACGGGAACTGAGTTGACTCGGGGCGGCCATTTTGAAGAGGCGATTGGGCATCTCCTCGAAGCGCAAGGGCGTGTTTCGAACGAATACGCCGCGGAATTCAATCTCGCGCTGTGCTACGTCGCCACTGGACAATTTGCAAAGGCGATTCCGCTTTTGAGCAGGCTGCGTGAGCAAGGGCGTGAGAACGCGAGCGTCGAGAATTTGTTCGCACAGGCGTACGCGGGCAACGATCAGGCGGGCGAGGCGTTCGAAGCGCTGCAGAGAGCAGCGGCCTTCACACCGAAAGATGAAAAGCTTTATTTGTTTGTTGCCGATGCATTCCTGGGACGCCAGGAGCATGCGCAGAGTCTTCGAGTGATCGAACTCGGCATGCAGCATCTTCCCGACTCCGCGCGGCTCCACTACGAACGAGGTTATCTGCTTTCGATGCTCGATGACTTTGACGAGGCGAAGGCGGAATTCGAACGGGCGGCGCGACTTGCGCCGCACTCCGAGATCGGATACCTTGCGACAGCGCAAGAAAATCTGTTTGGCGGAAATCTTGCAGAAGTGATTCACGTAGCGCGAACCGCCGGCGCGGAAGGCAAGCAAGACTACCAATTGCTGGCAATTCTAGGGGAAGCGCTGATCCGCGCCGGAGCAAGCCCGGGTCAAGCCGAATTTGCAGAGGCGCGGGACGCGCTGGAAAAGTCGGTCGCTGCGCGACCCAATTACGCGAGCTCGCAAATTGGGCTCGGCCATGCCGACCTTTTGGATGGACGCCTGGAGGCGGCGATCGAACATTTGGAAATCGGGCGACGGCTCAATCCACAAAACCCAGCCGTGTATTCGCTGCTCGCGGCGGCATACCGGAGGAGCGGTCGGCCCGGCGAAGCGGAAGCGACGCTGACAATCCTTGGCAAGCTGAATCAGGAGCAGGCCCAAAGAATCAGGGCGGCTCCTGGCGACAGGAAAGCAATCCCAGGCGCGTCGGGTGCGAGTCGAGGCGAGCAGAAACCGCAAGCAGGCGAAAGAAAACCTGTCTCGGGTCCGGAAACCGGTTCAAGATTTGGCAGGAACACGGGGAAAGGGCCGGGTGACTAAGCCTTTGCCCTCCTCAATGGCCAAAATCTGATCGGATTTCAGGTTCGTAAGTTTGGTCAACCCGCCGCTGGGCCACTTAATTTCGACTTCTTCAACCGTGCGGCGCTGACCGAGCCCGAAATGTAGCCTCGGATCCTGCGCGGATTGGTAACTCATGCCGCCTTTTCTTTCATCGTAAAGAACCAGATCGCCGGCGGTAACTTTCACTCGCGCCCCCACGGCATCGCGATTGGACCGCGTGCCAATCAGAAAAATCTGGAGCCAATGATTGGAGTTGCCTCCATCATTGCGCAGCAATTGCGGAGGCTGCCCATTGTTGCTCACGAGGATGTCGAGGTCTCCATCGTTGTCAAAATCAGCGATGGCAGCGCCCCGGCTCACGCGCGGGAGCTGAAAATCCGATCCCAACTGCTCGCTCACGTTCTGGAATATTCCATGCCCGGTGTTGCGGAACATTAGCTTCGGTTCCGCGTAGGTGGTATCGGCGTGATAGCGCTGAATGTTGTCCAAAACGTGTCCATTGGCTATGAACAGATCGCGCGCGCCGTCGTTGTCATAATCCATAAAGCGCGTACCGAACCCGCTCAGATGAAACGTAGCATATGAAATCCTTGATCTAAACGTTGCATCCTCAAAATATCCTTCGCCAACGTTTTGGTAGAGGCGCGCCAATTGTTGATCCAGGTGTGCGACTATTAGGTCAAGCCGGCCGCTTCCGGTGGTGTCGGCGGCGTCCGTTCCCATACCCGCTTCGAACTGCCCATCGATGCCGACCGCCACACCCGCCGAGTATCCTATCTCTCGAAACGTGCCGTCGCGATTGTTATGGAACAAATAATTCGGCATGTGGTCGTTGGCGATAAAAATGTCCTGCCACCCGTCGTTGTCATAGTCAAAGGTGACCACACCCAGCCCGTTTCCGGCCTTGATTCCCAGTCCGGAGCGCTTGCTCACGTCGCTAAAAGTGCCATCGCCGTTGTTGTGATATAGCGTTGGGGGCTCGCCGTGATACACGTCCGGGTGGCAATAACTTCTCAATCCAGGTCCCTTGTCGCCGCACCAGAAATTTCGCTCCGGTGACCAATCCACGTAGTTAGCTATCACTAGGTCTAGCAGGCCATCGTTGTCGTAATCAAACCATGCTGCACTCGATCCCCATTTCCGGACATTTCCGACACCGGCTCGGCTAGTCACATCTGTGAACGTTCCATCGCCATTGTTGTGATACAGGATGCATCGTTCGTAACCGAGAATGAGTAAATCTGGGAACCCATCGTTGTCGTAGTCACCCACGGCAACTCCCATTCCAAACAGATCTTCCGCGGCCACGCCAGCCTTTAACGTGACATCAGTAAACGTTCCATCTCCGTTGTTGCGATAGAGGGCGCTCCGCAATGCGTGCTTTGGCGTGTACAGCCGCGTAGAAGCTCCATTGACGAGATAAAGATCGAGTAAACCATTCTGATCGTAATCGATCCATCCGCAGCCTGAACCCATCGTTTCAATCAGGTATTTTTCGGAGGATGCTGCATTGTCATGTTGGAAGGAAATGCCCGCGGAACGCGCAACGTCGACATATCTCACGGGGTTGACCGCCACGCCGCTTCGGAAACCTGCGCTCGACCCCACAAGAGTCATGCCTGCAGTCTTCAAGAATCGCCGTCTGGAGATCACCGAAAGCTTCCTGAGTCGAGAGGTACAAGGCTTGCAGCATCTCGCACATCCACCACAAGAAACACCTCTAAGAAAGGGTCAGCCTCTTGTCTTTTGACCCTAATGCAAATGCTCTCCAGTCGCTCCCAACGCGAAGTCATCCCTTAAGATGGTTTGGCGTTGCCTAAGCGGTCATTATTTTCGAGCTAGTTAAATGTAATCGCTTGCATACGCAAGATATTCCCGACGTTCCTTCACTGTCAAGAAGAATACAGGATACAAATAAAGCGGGTAAGCGCCTCGTTGCAAGCGCTTGCGAACTGTTTCTCTGGATGGCATCCTTAGGGGCACGATCGTGGTTTGCGGACACTCTCGCTTGAGGAAGCGTTCGCATGCCGCTAGAATCGAGCTTGGTCAAATCTCGGGGAGATCATGGCGCAAGCCAAGAATGCCGATCTGCGAAACCTGGATGGAGTTGCCAAGAGGGCGGGCGTATCGACGGCCACGGTTTCCCGCGTGCTTAATAACCAAAACGTGGTTAAGAACTCGACGCGAGCACGAGTACTCAAAGCCGCGGAAGAATTAAAATATCATCCTAATCTCCATGCGCGGTCTTTAGCCAGGGGCAAGAGCCGCACACTGGGAATCCTCGTCTCCAACATGGAGAATCCCTTTTTCTTCGATATTTACCGCGCACTTGAGTCCGCAGCTCACGCGCGGGGCTACGAAGTCGTTGTCGCCAACACGGACTACAGCTCCGAGCAGCTTGTTTCCAGCGTGAGGTTGATGATTGGCTGGCGTGTGGCGGGCCTCGCGGCCATCGTGTCCGAGATGGACTCGCACCTCATGCAGGTGCTCACCGACAGCAAGATTCCCATTGTGTTCTACGATGTTGGAACGCCACAAAAAAACATCACAAACGTGCGCGTCGACTATCGAAAAGGGATGAAGAAGATCGTCGAGTATCTGCACTCGCTCGGCCATACTCGGATGGCCTTTTTGGGCCATCATTCGACGTTGGGACCGATCAGCGAGCGTAGGAAGACCTTCCTGGAAACAGTAGCTCGCCTTGCTCCAAATGCTGAAGCGCAAATTGTCGCGGCGGCCGACGGATTGGAGGGCGGACGTCAGGCAGCCCGAGAATTACTTTCGTCGGGCTTTCAGCCGACTGCAATCCTTTGCGTCAACGACTTTATGGCAGTAGGCGTTCTTCGCCATTTGCGCGATCAAGGGATCCGCGTGCCGGACGATGTTTCGGTGACCGGGTTCGACAACATCAGGCTCGCAGAGTTTTGCTCACCGGCGCTCACTACTGTTCATATTCCTCGCGAACGAATCGGTCAAACCATTTTTGGCAATCTCGTTCCTGACAAAGCCTCTGACCGATTGATCGGGCAAGAAATCCTAGTTGATCCGGAGCTCGTCGTCCGTGAATCCACCGGCGTTGCCCGCCAGACACAGGCGATCGAAAGCCGGCAGCGTTCTGCCTCAGGACTTCCCGTCTAGAGGGACACCTCCACCGGATGTCCGTCGAAAACGGCAGCGCGCGTATTCTGGCCGAGCTTGACTTCGATATTCCGGCGGAGGGGCGGGAGAATCCGCGAGCCGCTGGCCAAAGAGAGCTTCAGCACGCGCCGGGCATCGTGCCACGTCATCTGCACGCCCATCCATTTGCCTTTGCGGTAGTCGAAGGAACTGCCGTCGTCTTCGTACAACAAGAAGGAAGCATCGGCGCCGGGATAGATCGAGATGGAAAGCGGCTCGTCGACTTTGTGTTCGACATACTGTTTCGCGGGACCCAGAGGCAAGATCGCCCCGGCACGCACGTAAAGCGGTGTAGTCTCCAGGTCGACCTCACGGCTGATTTCGGCTCCGCCCTGCACACGTTCGCCAGTCCAAAAATCGAACCAAGCACCGTGCGGAAGATAGATTTTGCGCGAGGTAGCACCCTGCTCGACAACGGGTGCGACCAGGAGGTCGCGTCCCCACAAGTATTCGTCCTGGCGTGCGACCGCCTTGGGATCGTCGGGATGATGGAGCCATAAGGCGCGCAGGATGGGCATGCCTGTTGTGGCACACTCCCGTACGGCGCTGTAGAGATAAGGCAGGAGTCTGTAACGCAGTTCCAGGTATTTGCGGCAGATCGGCTCGACTTGCGGATTATGGAGTTGGCTCGAATCAGGAATGGCGGCACCGTTGTAATTGTTGATCTCTAGCGGTCCGGAATCACCTGTATTCCAACCCCATGGAAGGCGCAACTTCCAGTTCCGACCATGGGAACGGAAGAGCGGGCAGAAGGCACCAAACTGGAACCAGCGCAGATACAACTCCGCCGTGAATTCCTTCGTGGGCACGAACCCGCCGATGTCCGTTCCCCAGTAGGGAATGCCCGTAAGCGCGGTATTGATGGCGATGGGAATGTGAACCTTCAACGTCTCCCAAGTGGAATAGACATCTCCAGACCACAGGAATGACCCGTAGCGCTGCATGCCGGCATAACCGTTGCGGTGGAGAGCGTACGGCCGCTCGTTCGGCCTTTCGAGCTGAGGGCCTTCCCAATACATTCGATTGCGAACGAGCCGCGACGTGGTGTCGAGTGGATCGCCTTCATCCGGCCACCAGCCATCAACACCCATCGCAAAATCTTTACGGTGCGCGTCCCAGTGGCAGCAAGCCTTTTCCTGGTCGGCACAACCCGGCTCACAGGGATCGTGCACTGTCCCAGTGAGTTTGTTTGTCTTGATTACGACGTGGAGCACAGTGCGAAAGTTCTCCTTGTGGAGTTCATCGAGGATTCCCTTGGGATCGGGAAACACGGGGGAGTTCCAGGAGAACGAGCCGTTCTCGGTATTCCAGCCGGAGGGGCAGAACCCGGTCCCCAGGTAGATCAGCGTGTCGCAGGGCAGTTTCTTGTCCCGAAACGTTTTCGCCTCGGCCATGATTTCCTCGCGGCTGGCGAGCGTGCGGTGGGACTGTTGATAACCAAAGCTCCAGAGCGGAGGCATCTCGGCATAACCCGTCAGACGCGCGTATTCGGCCATGATCGTCACGGGTTCGTTCGCGGCGACAAAAAAAATGTCGAGAGGTAACGCGGCTTCAGGGCCTGCTGGCTGGAACTTACTTTCTGTTCCCGAGAAGTCAAACGTCCCAAAAGGCTGGTGAATGAACATGGCCCATCCAGCGGTACCGATAAGCCAGGGAATGGGAACGCGCCCGCCGTGCGTGCGAAGCTGAAATCCTCCTTGACCACTGCGCATCCGATCGATAGATCCGCGACGGTCGAATTGCGGTCCGCCCTCTCCGAGTCCAAGCAACGGTGAATCTCCAGTGATGAATGAAACGACGCCTGTGTCCTTGTCCACGGTCAGGTGCTGGACCATCGCGCCTCGCAACGTTTCAATGGAGAAAGCCACGGGATCGGAAGAAAGCTTCACGATCAAATTGCCAGTCTTGACGGTTCGCACGGCACTTGAGGTCCGCAGCTTCAAGATTGGCGCTCCCCATGACGTTTGCACAAGCGATCCATCTCCCCCGACGGTTATTGCCCGGCCATGCTCAAGGGAATTTGTGAGCGGCAAAATGGTGAGCCTCGCGGTGTGTTGGCTGACGGGAGCAATTTGGATCTCGACACTCTGACCGGCGATCCGAAGTGCCTGCTCCGTGGCTTCCGTTCTTGCCGGCAAAAGCAACGCTGCACAGGTCGCGGCTGCACCTTTTAGAATCTGGCGACGGTCAGGTTGTTTATTCATTGCGTCTCTCTTCTGAATTCACGATTCTCTAAATCTCGGTCGCGGCCCGTGGACGCCGAACTTGGAATCTTCGGAGAAGGCTCGGTCCCGCGCCGTGGGCAACGAACTGGCAGAAGCAAACGATTTCCTCCGGCTCAAGCGCACAATTCCGAATCGGCCATGCGTCGCGTCCTAGTGATCAGCGACTAGATCAACCCAGGTTGGACCTTTAGCGAGTGGCACAATGTAGGCGTCTCGCTCCGTCTCTAGGGGCTTGGCTGGGTGAAAGATTCCAATACGTTGCAGCTTGGCGGGTTGCTCGATGCGCAGGCGAGCCGCAGATGTAAACTGCGTTGCGGCGCTGAGGCAAACGCGTACAGCGCCAGTTTTCGAATCCACTTCCACGCTCTCAAACTTTCCGGCATCAAGCGTCAGCCATAGCCCCTCAGATGCCACATAAATGCGCATGCGGAAAGAATCAAGCGGCGTGACCTTGACCGTGTTGCCATCGACTCTTGAATTGCCGCCAAACGTCACCCAACCGAATTCGGGATGATGCACGATGTAGGTGGCAGTGTTGAAAGCGTGGCCAAAAAAATTCGGGCCATTGTCACCCGAAAGCGGATCGAACTTGAGCATGTCGGGAAAGGAATGGAACGCAGGAGATAGAAAGCCCTCGCGATCGATGTCCGTGAGCGTTCCCATGGTTCCGCCATAGCCGACGCGCAGAAGGTAGAAATCGTCGGGATGCTCGCGATACTCCGCGAGCACTGGGATAGCATTGAGACCCGACCCATAATGATGGAGCTGTCGTTCGAGCCGGGTGTACTTGGCGGCAAAAACAAAGTCCCAGTACCGCCGCGCACTCCCGTTGTAACCCCAGTGCGGGATCGTGGGGTCGTAACCGAGGACGGCGTTGAGAGTTACATTGGCCTTGTCCTGGTAGCCGAAGTATTTCATCCACGCGTACACTTCCTCCTGGCCAGTGGAGTCCCATGGCATCTCGCTCCCAAACGGGTAGGCTTCGGCCTTCCAACGATTGGCACGGGCCTGCATTCCGGCTTCTAGGTTCTCAGCTTCCGCTGTCATGCCCTCGCGTTTGAGATCGGCCAGAATCTGAACAAAGATGCTGCCTTCCATCTGGCCGAAAACGGCAAGACCGCGAGCAAATTTGGTCATCGCCACGGATGTTTCATAGGCATGCTTCAGATACCAGTCCCATGATTGGTTGGTAACGAGACCCTGGTTGTTACGCGCAAGACGATATAGCACCCAGTAGGCAGCGGCGACATGAGGATAATTGTAGGAGCGATTTACTTGTTCAGACGCTTGCTTGTTCCAACTCGTCCAGCTGCTCCAATCGAAATCGCCGCGATAATAATTCGGTGGCATCTGATCTGGCTGATAGTAGAAGAGACTCTTGCGCACGCCATATTGATGCGGTCCATCCTTGAATTGCAGGCCGCCCCAGAGCACGCTACCCACGAACTGTTGAACCTTGTCGAGCTCTTCCTTGTTGGGCTGGCCCAGTTGTTTCATGATGGACGCGAGCCAGGAACCCGATCCGCCCTCGTCTCCGAGGCCAGCAATCCATACACGGCTGTCTTGCATAGCGATCTGGTTGGTTTCGCGATCATAGCTCATGACCGAGGGGCTACGGTGAAAAGGATCATTAGAATCGGCAAACCATTGCTTCGTTGTCAGAAAACTGCCCATGTTTGCGACGGCCTGCGCGGCGGGTTTGACGACAAAATACTGGATGGTCTGAACGAGTCCGTCCTCGTACGTGATCGTTAGGCGCGCGCGGCCCCATGAATTGCCTTTCAGCTGAAACCCTTTCCATCCTAAGGATGGAGCGTCTAGTTTGCCGATCGTAATGGCTCCGCTGGGTTCGGCCACCAACGACTTAATACCTTCGGCATATTTCAGGAACAGTCGCGCGTCGATATCCATGGGCAGCACATAGCCGGGGACGCCTACCGCCACAGGGCGATGGTTTTCTACGAGGGTTTGCTCAATACTTCGGATCGAATCTGCTACAACAAACTTGAGTCCGTACATTTTCGACTCGCCGGGTGCTAGTGTGAACGATGTCGGGGGATTCCACTGCTGGGCAGCCTTCCACTCACTCTCCGCAAAGGCCTTGGTATGTACCATCCAATCGTAGAAACCTTCAAACGTGACCCAGCGCGGCGTAGGGTCGGTGAAGATTGCTTCCGGGCCCTTTCCGCGAGGTCTGCCTTTGCTTAAGATTGGGCCGTAAGCCTCGAACGGCGTCTTGCCATCGGGCACCACCAGCAGCGCTGGACCGTGACCGTTGAGCCGGGTGACCTGAAGATAGCCCGCGTCTTCTCCAATGTAGGGATCATAGAAAGAACATTTGGCATGGGCTTCCTCAAGCGAGCGATCATTGAGCACGTTATTGAAAACCATGGGAATGCCCAGCGCTCCCACCTCTACGGCGTCTGACATCTTGTTCTTCAGCGCGAAACGCAGAACAAGCTTTCCTTCTTCAAGCGCCCATGTGCGCGAGATCTGCAAGGGAATGTCGGGAGGAAGCGTGGGTGAGAGATCGGAGACAGCTAACGTTGTACCTGACGCTGGAAGAGCGATAACTGGTTGGCGGGCAACGGATGTCGAGTAGTTCTTCCACGCGCCCGAGTTTCCTATTCGTACGCGCAGGTTTAAGTCACCCAAGTGGTAGTAGCCATCCTTCGATCGCTCAACCAGGAGATCGCCGGGAGTGAAATCGAATTCGGGGGCCACCTTAGGTTTCAGGCCTGCGACCGTCTGCGATGAACGCACAAGGTCGAGAGTAAATTCCGGAGTATCGAGGGTGATCCTGCCCTGAGCAAGCATGGGCCCCGGAGTCGGAGGCTCCTTGTGGGCGCCTTCCTGCGCGCCCGACTTCTCGCACAATGCCGCAATCAAGTACGGAGCCAGCAAGCATGGCAAAATCGCCTTCGCCAGCCGGAAGTAACCTCTTCTCATTGGCTACGCCTCATCCCGGTGTCTCCATTCCAACTCCGTGTCGATCTGGTTTAGGATCGCCGTATAAGCTGCGAACAGCGGGCCATTTCTGTAAGCGCTTTCAGGATGTTTCTGGGCCGAGCAGGCGGCGCAGCCTTCTGGATCGGATTCTCCCAGGATGATCGGAGTGTTCCTCCACTCGGGAAACGAAGTAACAATCTCAAAACCACGCCGTATGGCGGCAAGTTGACTGCGCATCCCCATCTGCACATGGCCGTTCTCGACTGACGGTGTTCCCTTCGCGTGAAAGCTGACAAAATCCAGCGGCGCACCAGTCTTGCTGGTCGCATAGTTGGACTGATGCGCGCAATGATCCAGGAATACATGAAGAAACTCTGCAGCGCTATCCCCTAGAGGACCGGTAGTATCCGGACCTCCCGCATGAGCGCCTGGCAGTGCTCTCAAAACCGCGTCGACAGCATAGTCATATAGCTTGAAATATTCTTCTCGCGTTCCTTGCCAATAGCCGATATCTGGTTCGTTCCAGACTTCCCAAAGCCAGCCTCTGGTTGTGACATCGCCGTACCGCTCACGGAGATTTTTGACGAAATGAAACACAAGGTCTGCCCACTTTTGGTAGCTTTTGGGTGGATAAGCCCAGCCAGTGTAGATCGGACCTTCCGGGAAATTGTGTCGGTATGGTTCCGGCTTGACGGAGAGTGCCTTCGGCATAAAACCAAGCTCCACAAGTGGCTTGATGCCAAGTTCTTGATATGTATCAAAAATCCGGTCGACAATCGTCCAGTCGTAGATCGGCTCGCCCGACGCGTCTTCCGTATAGACATTTGTTGAGCCCCACTTCAGAGACGCCGACCCGTCACCGCTGGTGAACAGATTGTGGGTCCGAATATAGACGGGTACCGGGCTTAGGACTGCCAATTCACCCAGAAGCTTCTTGCCGTTCGGGCTGTGTGTAGTTCGGCTCGTCATAGCCGAAGTAGATCCAGGTGGGCTTCCACGGCCCTTGTTCTTGATTCCCATTGACTTGGATGTTGACACCGGCGCCAGCATCTTGCGCAGCCAGCCCATTGCTCGATACCAATGAGACGAGGCTAAGCAGCCAGGCACTGTGGATCCTCCCTCTCAGTCTGCTGCGATTGGAATCGCGATTCCACCCCCGCCATAGAGCGGGAGCAGGCGGCTCATAACGCCGGGGCACGCTACGAAGGACGAGGCGAATCATCCTAGAATAATGTAACCGCTTACACATCGTGCGCTGCGATTCGCCCCCCCCCGCGGTTACGGTGGGATTCTAGCCGCATCACGGCCCGCATGACAACCACTAACAAAACTGGAGTCAGTTTCACAGCTAAGGAGGTGGCATCTATAGCTGAGATCAAAAAAGAAGATGTCCTCCGGATGGATCCAGAAAATACTCTCCGCCGCTTCCGGAGGACGTGGTTGAGAGGCAAGCGGGTTCACGAAGACATCAACAACTTCTGGATGGGGCACGCACCCGATACTATGTCAGACACTTACTCTCGCTTGGATCTGGAACTCAAGCTTCGTTTGCGGAAGCAGGGTCAATTGGCTTTGGTTCATCGTCCCACCCATTCCAATTGCTCCAACTTGCTCCGTGATTGCGGAAGAAGTCGGATGTCGAATTGGCGTTGCAACTTTAGTAGAATCAATTGAGTAGGCAAGGAACTCAGTTGGACAGAGCTTCTGCCCATTCGGCAGAAGGTCAATTCGTCCAAAGGTGTTGATGCGAGTCGTAAATGCTTTAGAATCAGAGTTCATAGTGCGCCCGTAGCTCAGTTGGATAGAGCGTCTGCCTTCTAAGCAGAGGGTCGGGAGTTCGAGTCTCCCCGGGCGCGCCATCTCAAATCCTTGGCTGTCGCTTTAGTGCCATCCCCAAATCCTTTTTGCATTTCCGATCGATTTGCATTTTCATGGAATTGCCCGGCAATGTCGATCGCTTCTGGTTTTAATCGGTTACCAGACTTGTGCCACACCTCCCCTCTCAGTAAAATGGCGCGTCCTTGCTTCCCGCTGCTAATCTCTCTTTTGCGTCATACCGGAGTCATACCTAATGGGGCAGCAGTACGACGTTATCGTCATCGGCGGTGGCCACAACGGCTTAGTCAACGCCGCATACCTCGCCAAGGCCGGCAAGAAGGTTGTCGTCCTCGAACGCCGCCACGTTCTGGGTGGCGCCGCTGTCACCGAAGAAATCTTCCCCGGTTTTCTTTTCTCCGAATGTTCCTACGTCGTCTCGCTTCTTCGCCCCGAAATCATTCGCGAACTCGATCTTCCTCGCCACGGCCTGGAAATCCTCCCGCTCGACGGCACGTTCTCTCCCATGCCCAGCGGCGATTATCTCTGGCGCGTAAACGATCACGCTAAGTCCATCCGCGACATTCGCCGCCACTCCCGCCTTGACGCCGAAGCCTACGACGAATTCTCCAAGATGATGACCCCTATGTGCCGCTTCGTGAAGCCTATGCTCTCGATGGTTCCGCCCGATCCCACCACGCTCAATCCCAAAGATCTCAAGCAGTTCCATTTCCTGCTCCAGCGTTTCCGCGAGCTTTCTTCCGACGAGCGTTACACTCTCGTTCAGCTCATGACCATGAGCTCCGCCGATTTCCTCGACCAATGGTTCGAAACCGACGTCCTCAAAGCGACCATGTCCGCATCCGGCATCATCGGCACCTTCCTTGGCATCCGCTCGCCCGGCACCGCGTACGTTCTCCTGCATCACTACATGGGTGAAATTGATGGCGCGTTCCGCTCCTGGGGTTTCAGCCGCGGAGGCACTGGAGCCATTTCAAACGCCATCGCCGATGCCGCCCGCGAAGCCGGGGTCGAAATCCGCACCAAGGCGCCCGTCGGCAAGATCCTCACCAAGAACGGCCGCGCCTGCGGCGTTGCCCTTCAGGATGGCGAAGAGCTCTCCGCGCAGGCCGTCTCCTCCAGCGTCGACCCGCATCTCACCTTCGAGAAATTTCTTGAACCAGACGAATTGCCAGGTGATTTTCTCGAAGGCGTTCGCCGCTACAAATTCCGCGGCTCTTCCGGCAAAGTCAATCTCGCGCTCGACGCTCTTCCCAATTTCAAATGCCTGCCCGGGCTTGGCGCGCATCTTCGCGGCGCCATCTCCATTTCCCCCGGTATGGAATACATGGAGCACGCCTACGACGACGCCAAGTACGGCCACTATTCGCGCCGCCCCTACATTGATATGGTTATTCCCAGCGTCACCGATCCCAGCGTCGCGCCTCCCGGCAAACACGTTCTCTCTTGTTTCGTGCAATATGCGCCGTACAAACTCGCCGAGGGCACCTGGGACGAGCAGCGCGAAGCCTTCGGCGACAACGTCATCAACACCATCGCCGAGTACGCGCCCAACATCAAGGACATCATCATCGGACGGCAGATTCTCACCCCGCTTGATCTCGAGCGCGAATTCGGCCTTACGCAGGGCAACATTTTTCAGGGCGAGCTTTCTCTCGAGCAGCTTTTCTTCCTTCGCCCTGTAGCCGGCTGGGCTTACTACCGCACGCCCATTCGCAACCTTTATATGTGCGGTTCCGCGACCCACCCGGGTGGAGGCATCATGGGAGCGAACGGCCGCCTTGCCAGCCAGGTCATCTTGAAGGATTGGTCGCTCGCTTCGCTGGCGCGCCGGGCAAAATCCGGTTCTTCCCGCTCAACTGCGGCTGCTTCGAAGGCGGCCAACTGAACATGGCTCTCGGACAGCGTGTAGTCCTCATCGGCGGCGGCCACAACGCTCTCATCACCGCTTTTTATCTGGCCAAGGGCGGCTTCAAGCCCCTTGTGCTCGAACGCCGCGAAATGGTTGGCGGCGGCGCCATCACGGAAGAATTTTATCCCGGCTTTAAAGCCTCGACACTCGCGCACACTCTCGGGCCGCTTCGCACCGAGATCGGGCGCGATATGGAAATCGATAAATTTGGGTGCGAAATACTTTATCCCGGCCCGCGCATTTTCGCTCCCATGCCCGATGGCGGCTCGCTTCTTTTCTGGAACGATAACGCCAAGACCGCTCGCGGCATTGCGAAAATTTCCGAACGGGATTCGCTAAAGTACATGGAATTTGCGGACGCGCTCGATCATCTCACCGGGGTTCTCGACCAGCTCGTTTCGATTACGCCGCCCGCGATCGACAAACCCACTCCCGAGGATCTCTGGACACTGCTCAAGACCGGCCGCAACGTTCGCATGCTGGGAAAGAAGGGAATCTTCGATCTTCTTCGCTGGGCGCCCATGGCCGTTGCGGACTTCGTTTCCGAATTCTTCGAAACCGAGCTCATCCGCGCCGTCATCGCTGCCCGCGGCATTTTCGGCACGGCACTCGGCCCCTGGTCTGCGGGTTCCACGGCTGTCCTTCTTCTTCGCGCTGCTTCCGACACCCATCCCGTAGGAACCGCTTCTTTTCCTCGTGGCGGGCTCGGCAACTTCACGCGCGCTCTTGCCGAATCAGCGAAGCAAGTCGGCGCGGAAATTCGCACCGATGCGGAAGTCCAGCACATTCGCATCAAAGACGGCGCGGTTACGGGCGTCGTGCTCACCAATGGCGAAGAGATTACCGTCGACGCTGTCGCCTCCGGCTTGGATCCCAAGCGCACCTTCTTCCATCTCCTCGATCCGTCCCAGCTCGACCCCACCTTCGCCAATCGCCTCAAGAATTTCCGGTCGAATGGCACGGTCGCGAAAGTCAATCTCGCTCTTGGCGGTCTTCCCACTTTCTCCGCCCTCGATCCCACCGAGGGTTTCCTGGAAGCTCTCTCCGGCCGCATCCACATCGGCCCCGAAATCGATTACCTCGAGCGCGCCTTCGACGCCTCCAAGTACGGCGAATTCTCTCCAGCACCCTATCTCGACGTCTGCATTCCCACGATTCTCGATCCCGAACTCGCGCCCGAAGGCAAACACGTCCTCTCCGCCTGCGTGCAATTCGCTCCTTATAAACTGAGGGAGGGGGATTGGGACCTCTGCCGACGGGAACTCGGCTCGGTCGTCATTCGAACTCTTTCCAACTATGCGCCGGATCTCCCCAGCCTGGTCGAAGGCATGCAAGTCATCACTCCCAAGGATCTGGAAACCTCGTACAGCTTCACCGGCGGCCACATTTTTCACGGCGAGCTTGCGCTCGACCAGCTCTTCACCATGCGTCCCGTTCTTGATTGGGCGCGCTACAAAACACCCATTCGCGGCCTGTTTCTTTGCGGTTCCGGCACGCATCCCGGCAACGGCCTCACCGGTGCGAGCGGCGCCAACGCCGCCCGCGAAATCATCCGCGACCTACGATGACTCCGCTCTTTGTAGTGGTAGGGCTTGCCACACCCCCTCCTCAGCCTTAATCTTCGATGCTGCGATTTGCAGACTTTAATCCGGTCAGGCACCATGCCGCCAAAACCAACATTTTTTCCAACCCCAGCCGATTTCCGCGCCTGGTTCGAATCGCATCACGACAAATTCCGCGAACTCCTTGTGGGCTTCTACAAGAAGGATTCCGGAAAGTCCAGCATCACCTGGCCCGAATCCGTGCAAGTTGCACTGTGCTTCGGCTGGATCGATGGCGTTCGCAAGAGCCTCGGGGAAACCAGCTACATGATTCGCTTCACTCCGCGCAAGCCCACCAGCACCTGGAGCGCCATTAACATCAAATTTGTTCAAGAACTCCCCAGGAAAGGCCTGATGCATCCCGCTGGTCTCAAAGCGTTTGCCGCTCGCAATGAAAAGAAGTCTGCCATCTACAGTTACGACGCAAGACCGCCCGGTTCACTCGCGAGCAAGCGAAACAGTTTCGCGCCAACAAAGCCGCCTGGGAATTTTTCCGTTCGCAACCTCCTTGGTACCAAAGGGTGTGCACTTATTGGGTCATCACCGCAAAGAAGGAAGAAACAAGACTCAAGCGACTTTCCACGCTCATTGAGAATTCACGGAATCGTCGATCGATGCGCCAGCTCGCGCCAACGAAGAAGAAGTAACTTAACTGCCGCCGTGTACAATTTGAGTCTGTGGGATAGACATTCCCGTCTGTCCTCTTTCGGTTCTCTGCGTCTCTGCGTTTCATTCTCCGTTCTTGAAGGTACGCGTGTAGAATGTTCGGGCACTGCCAACCAATAGCGAGGCCTCAATGTCCGATTACCTGCTCAAGACCGAACCTTCCGAGTATTCGTTCGCCGACCTTCAGCGCGACAAAGTCACCGTGTGGGACGGCGTTCATAATCCCGTGGCTTTGAGGAATCTTGGTGCGATGAAGCCTGGCGACAGGCTGATTATCTATGAAACCGGCGACAACAAAAGCGCGGTCGGCACCGCCACAGTCGTCTCCGTCGATACCTCCAATCCCAAAAACCCCGCTGTCGAAATCAAAGCGGGAAAACCGCTCGCCAAAACAATCTCTCTCGCGCAAATCAAATCCAATAAGCTCTTCGCCGATTCACCGCTCGTCCGCCAGGGCCGCCTTTCCGTCGTTCCGCTTACCCCAGCTCAGCACAAATTTCTAGTAGGCGACTGATTTCGCAAAACCGCGTATGATGCGTGGCGAACTTTTGAATTCAAGAGGTTGCATCACATGAAACGCTCCATGTTTGTTCTGATTCTTTTCGCTGCCGCTCCTCTTTTCGCCCAGCAACCGCCCGAAATCCGCTTCCACTCGGTTCCCGACTTTCTGAAGCTTCCGCCCGATATTTATCTCGGCGAAGCCACGGGCGTCGCCGTCAATTCGAAAGGCCATGTCTTCGTCTTCTCCCGCGGCAACACCACCGGCCCCGCCTACGGTGCCGCTGCCGCGCAACTCATCGAATTTGCGGCCGACGGAAAATTTCTCCGCGAAGTTGGTCATCATCTCTACGCCTGGTCCTTCGCTCATACCGTCAAAGTCGACAAGGACGACAACATCTGGGTCACGGATAAAGGTTCCGACATGGTGATCAAGTTCAATCCCGAAGGCCGCGTCGTCCTGGTCTTTGGCCGCAAGCAGGAAGCTTCCGACGAAGGCACCGAGCCGCTCAAGCACGTCAAGCCGCCGTTGCCTCCCGTGGATGGAATGTTCCGCCAGGTCACCGACGTTGCGTGGGACGCCAGCGGCAACGCGTACATCAGCGATGGTTATGTCAATTCACGCATCGCCAAGGCCGATAAGGACGGCAACTGGCTCAAGTCCTGGGGCGAGCCCGGCGATCAGCCCGGCCAGTTCAACGTCCCGCACAGCATCGCCGTCGATGCGCAGAACAACATTTATGTCGCCGACCGCGGCAACCGCCGCATCCAGGTTTTCAATACCGACGGAAAGTTTCTCCGCCAATTCACGATCGACGTCCCCGCGCCCGCCGACGCCCGCCCGGCCATCGGGAACAAACCTTCTTCAACAACCGGCACGATGTCTCCCGGCGCGCCCTGGACTCTCTGCATTACGCCCGGGCCAAATCAAGTCCTCTATACTTCCGACGCTTTTCCCGGCCGCATCTACAAACTTTCTCTCGATGGAAGAGTCCTCGGCGTCCTCGGCAAATCCGGCAAACAGCCCGGCCAGTTCGGATGGATTCACGAAATTGCTTGTCCCTCCGCGGACGAGCTCTACGTCGCCGAACTCCTGAACTGGCGCATCCAGAAACTTATTCTCGAACCAGCTCACTAGCGCTGCACCATAAACGCTTTCAAAAAACTCTCCGCGTTTAAGCCGGCTCGTACAGCAATGGAAAAAATTGTCCGTCCATTTTTTCGCCGCGAGGAATTACCGGAATGCCCGCGAGGAGCGGTTCATCCGCATTGGACATTACGCCGTCGCGAAAAACGTTGATCACCGTGGCGCGCCGCGGAGCGGGCGTGTCGTTGCTGCGCGAACCGTGCATCGTTCGCGCATGGTGAAAAGAACTCTCTCCTTTTTTCAATTCGATGGCCACGGGCTTGAATTTTTCTTTCAAGTCTTCCGGCAGACTGTTGCGGATGCCGTCCATTTCTCCAGTCAGAACCGGTTTGGGCAAGTCTGGCCACTTGTGGCTTCCGGGAACGTAATTCAAGCAGCCGTTTTCCCGCGTGGAATCGTCCAAGCCAATCCAGCAAGTGAGGTGGGCCAAAGGCGTCGTTCTCGTCCAGTACGAATAATCCTGGTGCCAGGCCACCACGCCGCCATGGCGCGCCGGTTTGCAGAAAAGCTGGTCGTGCCAGAAGCGCACTGGACCGCCGAGCAATTGCGATGCCGGTACCAGGAACGCGGGGTTCCAGAGCAGATCGTGGAAGCCGGGCAAAACGCGCCAGGCTCCGAGGGCGTGAAAAACTACGCGGTTCGGGTCCGTCGATTCGTTGGAATGGTATTCGTGGAATAAATGCCGGCTAGGATGAGCAGGATCCATGAGCAGTTCCAACTCCGCCCGCAGAGCTTCCACCTGCGCGTCGGTCAGAATGCGAACGCCCTTCAGGTAACCGTTTTCGCGGAAGAATTCGAGCTGCTCCTGGCTCAGGCGGTACTTCTCCCAGTCGCCCGTAGCGGATGAACGGCGGAACAGCTTGCTGACGGGTTGATGGTAACGGGATAAGTCTTCGATCATGGAAGACGCTCGACTTTTCTTCTTCTCTGATTTACAGCTATTTCAGTTCAACCTCTAAAATTTGTCCTTCGGCACTCCCTGCGTTGGCGAGAGTGTGGGTGACCTTGGCGTCCACCCAATGGAAATCGCCGCGATTGATCTCGTGATTGATGGATTGGCCGTCGGGCGCAGTCATTTTCAAGGTGAATCCTGTAACGGCGACGATGAGGTATGGGCGTACATGTGTGTGCATCGCGGAGGTGGCGCCAGGTGCAAGGTTCCAGTTGTAAATGCGGGCGCTGGGATTTTCCGCGGCAACAGTTGCGGCAGTGACCGGCGACGGCGATTGCGGACGAACCAGAAGCTCGACGTCCAGCACATCATAAGGACTCGTGCCTACGTTGTGGACCCGGTGTGTGTACGAACTGCCACGAAGGGTGAGCGCGGAAAAACTTCCTGGCTCGGAATGAGATGGCGGGCCTTCCTTCTCGTTCCATACTTGCTGCGTGATCGAGGTGCTCGAGAGGGGAATGGCGACGCGGTCGTGAGTATGAGTATGGTAGAGCGTGCGGTCGCCGGGTGGCAGAGTCAGATGAATGACAACCACGGACTCATTCTTCAGCACTACGTGATGAAGCGGCTCGTTCTCAACGAGTACGGGCTCAACGGGCACAGGCGTCGAGGCATCTTGCGCCGCAAAGATAAAGGACGAAAAAAGGAAAACCACCGAGTAAGCTTTCGCAGTCATAGTTCCTGCATTCCACCTTGAGCGAAGCGACTGGAACGGTATGCTACATCGGTTTTCACGATGTGGCATTCCCCGCAGCGATTTGGCCGTGACTCACTTTCGAGAGGGATGGGGGGTACCCCCCCCCATTCCATGCATGAATATGAAAACAAACGGGTTGCAAAATGGGTTCCACGTAAGTGCATGAAAATAAAGAGGGGACTTTCTCTGGTAAGAGGGAGGAGTGAGACCCAGAATGGGAATCGGAGCGAGGCGGGAATGACGGGGAGTTCGGCGAGGGTGGCGTCGATCAATCACGACCTATGCTACCATGAATTATATAATTTGTCAAATATAATTATAGTACTAGTATTTAGCGAGACGACATGCATTTGTTCGAATGATTTTGCAAGCAGAAGAAAACAAAGGAGTAGATCTCACTGTGTACCCGTGCAATGGCCTAAGAGCCCTGGACGGCGAAGGGCCCATGCAAGGAGAGGGGCGGGGTCTTTTTTCAACGCTCGCTTCCCGCGAGACCAAAATGCGTTTTTGCCGCAGAGGCAGCGGGTCAGATTGAATGAGTGGCAGGGGCTGGCTTGTCCGGTGGTTTGCAAGCGCAGTAGAATAGGTGTTCGCACGCCGGGGAGGGACCCGCCATGGCTACTGCCGAAAAGATTGTCCACGTTTCGGAATTCACCAACGAGCCGTTTATCGATTTCTCGAAGCCGGAAAACCGGACGCGCATGCAGGAAGCGCTGAAGAAAGTGAAGGCGGAATTTGGGCGCGAATATCCGATGTGGCTGAACGGACACCGGACGATCACAACGGAGAAGCGCACGTCGACGAACCCTTCGCATCCGATGGAAATTATCGGTGTTTTCCAGAATGCCACGGCGGACATGGCCAGAAAGGCAGTCGAAGACGCCCACAAGTATTTTGATACCTGGAAGAAAGTGTCGCCGCAGGAGCGGGCGAATTTTCTTTTTCGCGCGGCGCAGATTGTGCGGGAGCGGAAGTTCGAGCTGAACGCGCTGGTGTGCTACGAAGTGGGGAAGACGTGGACGGAAGCGGATGCGGACATCGCGGAAACGATCGACTTCCTGGAATACTACGGGCGCGAAATGCTGCGTCTGGGCGAGCCGCAAAAGTTGGTGCCGATGCGCGGCGAGCGCAACTACCTGGTCTATATTCCACTGGGCGTAGGCGTGATCATTCCACCGTGGAATTTTCCTTGCGCGATCATGGCGGGAATGACGGCGGCGTCGCTGGTTACGGGAAATACGGTGGTGCTGAAGCCGGCGGCGGACTCGCCGACGATCGCGGCAAAATTCATCGACATCCTTTTTGAGGCGGGCATTCCTAAGGAAGCGGTGAACTTCATCACCGGGCCGGGGAGCGTGATTGGCGACGTGCTGGTGCAGCATCCGAAGACGCGGTACATCGGATTCACGGGCTCGAAGGAAGTGGGGCTACGAATCAGCGAGCTGGCCGGGAAGACGGTACCGGGTCAGATGTGGATCAAGCGCACGGTGCTGGAGATGGGCGGGAAGGACGGAATTGTGGTGGACGAGGAAGCCGACATTGACGCGGCAGTGGAAGGCACGGTGCAGGCGGCGTTCGGTTATCAGGGGCAGAAATGTTCGGCGTGCTCGCGCGCGATTGTTTCCGAGAAAATTTACGACACGTTCGTGCAGAAGCTGGTGGAGCGCACGAAGAAAATTACGGTAGGGCCGAGCGACGATCCCAACAATTACATGGGGCCGGTGGTCAGCCAGTCGGCGATGAAAACGATTCTGGATTACATCGAAGTTGGAAAGAAGGAAGGGAAGCTGCTGACTGGCGGGAAGCGAGCGACGGGAGACGGATACTTCATCGAGCCGACGATCATTGCGGACGTGGATCCGAAAGCGCGGCTGGCGCAGGAAGAAGTGTTTGGGCCTGTGCTGGCGGTGATCAAGGCGAAGAATTTCGATCAGGCGCTCGAAATTGCGAACAATACGGAATTTGGATTGACCGGCGCGGTGTACTCAAGAAACCCGGAAAAAATTCGGAAGGCAGAAGAGACATTTCACGTCGGCAATCTTTATCTGAACCGGAAGTGCACCGGCGCGATGGTTGGAGCACACCCGTTTGGCGGATTCAACATGTCCGGGACGGACTCGAAAGCGGGCGGGAAAGATTATTTGCTGCTGTTTATGCAGGGCAAGTCGATCGCGGAAAAAGTGAGCTAAGAACTTTTTCCCGCGATAGCGTCGGCGCGCTGCGTGACCCACTTCAAAACGCGAAAGACCGGATAGCTGAGCACGAGCATGGCTAGCGCCAGCGGCGCGTTTTTCTGGTCGGTGACGATGGAACCAATTAAGAAAAGCACGGAAGCGGCGAGGGCGATTCCGGTTGACCACGGATAGCCCCACGCGCGGTAAGGCCGCGCCATCTGCGGCTCGCGCTTGCGCAACGCGAAGAGAGAAAAATAGGAAAGCGTATAGTTGGCGACAAAAAAGAACGACAGCATGGCGATGACGCGTTCGAAGGCATTGGCGCTGAGGAAGGAAACGAGGACAAAGAGGACGCCGACAATCGTACTGAGGAGCAGAGAGATGGCCG
The DNA here is from genome assembly GCA_003225315.1 of Acidobacteriota bacterium. GTDB lineage: Bacteria > Acidobacteriota > Terriglobia > Acidiferrales > UBA7541 > Acidiferrum. The sequence goes on along the minus strand of QHZD01000021.1, from coordinate 114,326 downwards.
GAGTTCCTCCGGCATTGACTCGCGTGGCGCGGCGAAAAAATAATCCGTCACAACTCATGGCATAGAGAGTGCGCGAACAGAAAAGCTGATTGGCGTTCAGACAGCTCAACATGGAAATGATCATGATCGAGCGAATGATGGGGTCGCCAAGAGTTCCAAAGACGCGGCCGGCGACGGCGCCGAGAACGAAATTGTTTCCAGCGATTTCCTGCATCGGCAGGATATAGAGCGCGATGAGATTCAGCAGAAGATAAATTCCCATGATGGAGAAGACGCTGCCGAAGATGGCTCGCGGAACGTCGCGGCCGGGATTGCGGACTTCCTCGCCAAAATAAATGACGCCGTCCCAGCCGTCGATAGTGTAAATCACGGCCTGCAAACCGAGCATGACGGCAATGGCCAGGGGCCACCCAGTGGGCAAACGAAGCGATGACGAAGCGGATTGCACCGCCGCTTGGTGCGCCGGGCCGCCGAGAAGAAAGCAAGCGAGCACCAAAACGAAAAAGGCGCCGGTCTTCATCGCGGCAGTGGAAAGCTGCGCGCCGCTGCCCCAGCGAATGCCGCGCCATTGCAGGATTCCGAATCCACAAATGATGGTAATGGAAATGATTTCTACTTTTGTGCTACCGGCGAGAATGGGAAAAAGGTGGCCGCTGTATTCGGCGATGACGATACCGACAGCGGCGGCAGTGCCGCAAGTGGAGAGCCAATCGCTCCAGCCGACAAGGAAGCCGGCATAGTCGCCGAGGGCGCGGCGAGAAAAATTGTACTGGCCGCCGCTGCGGGGAATCGCGGCGCCAAGCTCCGCCATGGAAGATGCACCGGAAAATGCGTAGAGTCCGCCGAGAATCCAAACGCCGAGAAACATCCAGACGCTGGGAAGAAGTTTGGCGACGTCGCCAGGCGTTCGAACGATGCCAGCGGCGATGGTGTTTCCGATGGCCGCGGCCATACCAAACCACATGCCGAGAACCTGAAGCAAGCGGCCGCGCCCAACTGTGCGCGTGGAACTAGCGATGGAAGAGGCTTCCGTTATGCCAGACAATATGGGATCTCGAGGGATGCGCGAAACGGAGCCATCATATCGGGGGGAAGGGAAAAAGCAAGCTGGAAGTGGGAATTCGATTGCGAGTCGATTCGAGCGTGTTAACGGGGAGTGCCGACGAAATTCCATTTGCCCCAGGCGAAATGCTCGTGCACTGGGACGAAGTGAGCGCGGGCAGTTTTCTTGATAAGTTCGGGCTGGCCGAGCCATTGCTCGTAGGTGCGGCGTTCGTAGTGAGTCATGGTGGCGAAGGCGTCCATCTTGCTGGAAATTCTGCGCACAGGAGGGAGCTCGGAAATAAAGTGCACGAGAGTCAAAAAGGGCGTTCGCCACGGTTCGACGAACATGACACGGCCATCTTTTCGCAGGACGCGCTGCATTTCCGAGAAAGTTTGATCGAGATCGCCAGGCAAGGCGGGGAGATGGTGCAGACCGCCCTGAACAATCAGGACATCCTTGCTGCGATCAGGGAAGGGAAGTTGGCGGCAATCGGCAAGCGTGCATTTCGCGGAGCCCTTGAATTGCCCCAGGAGGCGAGGCGAGAAGTCCACGCCCTCGATGCGGGTGAAGCCGAGGCGCTCAAGAGCCATCAAGCCGTTTCCGCGGCCGCAAAAAAGCTCGACGATCTCGGCGTCGCGCAGCCATTGCGGCGCGCCCAATCGATTGAGGCGCGCGATAAATTTTTGAATTTCCTGCTCGGGCGTTTCGAAGCGCAAATACGCGGCTTCCCAAGGATCAGGGATAAGCTTGCCCGGCGTGTCTGCTTTCAAAGTGTCGGTCGTATTTTTCATTTGTGATTCACCAAGTACTTTAGCGCAAGTCGGCGGCAACTAAACAGGACTCGAACTTAAGGAATAGTTTTAAGAAAATACGGAAACTGTCGATTTCGTGGCCCCTCAATCGACATATAGGTAGAGCCAAGAAGAAAGGAAAAACGGGAGGCGGCCATGAACGGACAACTTACTAGCTCTCGGAACTGGGAAAGAATGGTGGGAGCGGCCATTGTGGGGGTCGCGCTTGCCACTTTATTTTGCAAGGCCGATGGGGCGGCACATGGATGGAACCTTTTCGACGGGACGGCATGGGTTGTGTTAGAGGTATTGCGCCCGGTTATCCTGGCGGGCTGGCAATGCGTGCCGACGTATTTTGCTGAAAATGCAAGATGTTTGCAGCACTTGCCACAAATTGTGGCATCCATCTGGCCACTGCTTGGCGTCATAGGGGGCTAGGACAAGGTTGGACCCGGGCAGATGCGGTGCTTTGACAGGCGAATCCTTAACAATCTTTTTCAGAAAAAATACCGGAGCTGTCGATTTCATTGAAGGTCGCTCGACGTATAAGTAGAGTCAAGTTTGGCTGGTGGAGACGGGCGGAAAACCCAGTTTTTGGGCTTAAACGAGAAGGAGACACAACCATGCGATTCATGATGCTGATGATCCCGAAGGGATACGAGAAGGCCGAGCCGGGGACCATGCCCGACGCGAAGGCCGTAGCTGCGATGATGAAGTACAACGAATCGTTGCAGAAGGCGGGTGTGCTGCTGGCGCTCGATGGCCTGCACCCACCTTCGATGGGCGCGCGGGTCTCTTTCTCCGGAGGGAAACCCAAAGTGACCGACGGACCCTTCGCCGAAGCGAAGGAGATCGTTGGGGGGTACTGGATGATTCAGGTGAAGTCGAGGGAAGAGGCGATCGAATGGGCCAAACGGTGCCCCGGGTCGGAGAACGAGACTATAGAGATTCGCCAGGTACAGGAGTTCTCGGACTTCCCGGCGGATGTCAAGGAAGCCGCAGCGGGGTTTTCCGAGATGCAGGCGCAGTCCAAGCAGCGCCAGGGATCATGAAATTGCAGCCGCCTCGAAAAAAACGTCTTGGCAGTGTCGATTTCGCAGAGAGCCGTTCGTCGTGCTTATAGAGGCCGGGTTTTTCAGGCCAGAGTCAAACAGGTTTAGTGGTAGGAGACCGCGGCCGTTTTGCTGGGCGCGGCTTCGAACTCAAAACAAGGAGAAGACAATATGAAATTCCTAAGCATGTATAAGAGCATGGAAAGGAGCGTTCCTCCCTCACAAGAGGAGATGGCCAAAATGGGCAAACTTGTTGAGGAAGGTTTTAAGGCCGGCTGGCTGTTGGCGACCGAAGGCTGCCTGCCCAGCGCACTTGGCGCGCGGGTGCGCAACTCGAGCGGGAAGGTGACGGTGACCGATGGCCCGTTTACGGAGGCGAAGGAACTCGTCGGCGGTTTTGCCATCCTTCGGGCAAACTCCAAGGCGGAGGCCATCCAATTGGCGAAAGATTTCCTGCAGGTCGTTGGCGAGGGTGAGTGCGAGCTTCGGCAGATCTATGAAGCGGACACGTGCATGCACCAGGAAAAGGCCACGACGGCTTAGTTGTAATCGTTGCGGCGTGCCGCAGCCTTGAAAGCAGAAGTAGCTTCGAATCAAAAAAGGGAGATGTGACGATGCGATTCATGATGATAGTTAAGTCGTCTGAGAGTTCAGGCCGGCCACCCCAGGCCTTAATGGACGCCATCGACAAGCTCGGGCAAGAGGCGAACAAAGCCGGCACGAGGGTCGCAAGCGGCGCGCTGGCCCCCACCGCGGTAAGCACGCGCATCCGGCTTTCTCGAGGGCAGCTAACGAAGATCGACGGACCTTTCACCGAGGCCAAAGAAGTCATCGGCGGATATGCGATCTTTGATTTGAAGTCGAAAGAAGAGGCCATCGAAGGGGCGCAGCGCTTCATGGAACTGCACAAGAAACACTGGCCAGGGTGGGAAGGCGAGACGGAAATTCGCCAGATCTTCGGGCCGGAAGAGTTCGCACGCGCCTGCGAATGACCACGAACGTATATTTGCCACGCTCGACTTGCAGGAGCGGATTGAAGATGGTGTGATGGGTAGCCGTGACGGCTACCGACACACATCGCGCGATTGACGCGGTCTGGCGAATCGAGTCGGCCAGGATCATCGCCGGGCTGACGCGCATTGTGCGCGACGTCGGCCTTGCCGAGGAGCTCGCGCAAGACGCTCTAGTCGCCGCACTCGAACGATGGCCAGAGTCGGGCATCCCGGATAACCCAGGCGCCTGGCTGATGGCCACCGCGAAGCATCGCGCGATCGATAACTTTCGCCGGAACAAACTTCTCGAACGCAAACATGAAGAATTAGGTCGCGAGCTCAAGACGCAACAAGAGGCGGCTGTGGCGGATTTTGAAATCGCGCAGGACGATGACATCGGCGATGATCTTCTTCGCCTCGTATTCATTTCTTGTCATCCGGTGCTTTCTACGGAAGGGCGTGTCGCGCTAACGCTTCGTTTGCTCGGAGGTTTAACCACCGACGAAATTGCACGCGCTTTCCTGGTGCCCGAACCGACTGTCGCGCAGCGCATCGTCCGGGCCAAGAGGACTCTCAGCGAGGCGAGCGTCCCCTTTGAAGTTCCCCGCGGGTCCGACCTTTCTGCCCGTTTGTCGTCTGTTCTGGAAGTGATCTACCTCGTGTTTAATGAAGGCTATTCGGCGACATCCGGTGACGACTGGATGCGCCCCGCGCTTTGCGAGGATGCGCTGCGTCTCGGGAGAATCCTGGCCGGACTCGCTCCGAACGAGCCGGAGGTCCACGGGTTGGTCGCACTGATGGAGATTCAGGCATCTCGCGCGCGAGCGCGAACTGGTCCGTCGGGGGAACCGATCCTGCTGCTGGACCAAGACCGCGCGCGATGGGATCAACTCCTGATCCATCGCGGTTTCGCGGCACTTGAGCGTGCCGAGCAGCTTGGAGGCGCGTCTGGTGCATATGCGCTGCAGGCGGCTATCGCCGCGTGTCACGCGCGCGCCCGTACTGCCGCGGAAACGGATTGGCGACAAATCGCCTCGCTCTATGATGCGCTCGCCGAGCTTACGCCATCGCCCATCGTGGAGCTAAATCGCGCGGTCGCGTACGCCATGGCCTTGGGTCCGGCCGTGGGGCTTGAGCTTGTCGACGCACTAGCTTCGGAGCCGTCTCTCAAGTCCTACCATCTCTTGCCCAGCGTTCGGGGCGACTTTCTTTTCAAGCTTGGCCGCTTCGCCGAGGCCGAGGCAGAGTTCGAGCGCGCCGCATCGCTCACGCGCAACGGTCGAGAACGCCAATTGCTGCTCGACCGCGCCCGAGCGTGCGCGGGAGGGCTGTCACAGCCCTAGCCGCGATGAAGAAGACCGCAAACTGGCGTAATGAAAATTTGAACGGGGCGAGTTATCATGGGCTCGCATGAAGACAACGCTGGTTTCTGACAGCGCGCTGCGTGAAGCGATCGGCGAAACTCGTCCGGTTGAAGTGTCCGTGGTGATTCCATGCCTCAATGAAGCGAATTCGCTGGCGTACTGCGTGGACAAAGCCAGGAAGGCGCTCCAGGAGGCAGGGCTAAGCGGCGAAGTGGTGGTTGCGGACAACGGGTCGACGGACGGTTCGATTGAGATTGCGGAAGAGCATGGCGCGCGGGTGATTCGTGTGACGCAGCGCGGGTACGGTGCGGCACTGCGAGCAGGGATTGCCGGCGCGCGAGGTCCCTTCATTATTATGGGGGACGCGGACGACAGCTACGACTTCAGCGACGTGCCTCGATTCGTGGAAAAGCTGCGCGAGGGCAATGACATCGTGCTGGGCAACAGATTCCGGGGAGGAATCAAGCCGGGGGCCATGCCGCCGCTTCACAGGTACTTCGGCAATCCCGGCCTGACGGCTGTGCTCAATACTTTATTCCATGCGCACATCGGAGACGGTTACTGCGGCATGAGAGGGTTCACGCGACGTCTCTACGACCGCCTGGACCTGCGAAGTTCAGGGATGGAATTCGCGCTTGAGATGGTCATCAAATCCGCGCAAATCGGGGCGCGCATGGCGGAGATTCCCATCGTGCTGTGGCCCGATAAGCGCGGGCGCGCGCCGCATCTGCGCAGTTTTCGCGACGGCTGGCGTAGCCTGCGGTTCATGCTGCTATACGCGCCGAACTGGCTTTTCCTGCTGCCGGGCAGCGCACTGGTGCTTGCTGGGCTGGCACTAGTGTTTTGGCTGCTGCCAGGACCGCGGCAGATTTCTTCTCACGTGGTACTCGACATTCACACCATGATTTTCGGCGTGATCTTCACGTTGCTGGGAGTGCAGATTCTCTCGATCGGGGCGTTCGCAAAGGTATTCAGCTACGCGCAGCGGTTTGACCGGCATTCCGTTTCCTTGAGGCGCGTCCTAAAGAGCGTGACTCTGGAGACGGGTTTGCTAGCGGGAGGCGGACTGTTTCTGATGGGATTTACCGGGTGCGCGTGGATTACCTGGAAGTGGGCCGCCAGCGGTTTCGGGGAGCTGCACGAAATCCGGCAGGTGCTCTTCTGGTCCATGTGGTTGTTCCTCGGATTACAAATTATTTTTGCCGCTTTCTTCCTGAGCATGCTGGGCATCAGCCGCGAAACTTTCATCGGCGACTACGATTCAAGATAATTCTCGATTCCACGGCGCGGCCATGACTAGGTAACTTCCTGCTTCCGCTACCTTTGCGGTGAAGCTCGCGGCGCTTGATAGGGAACTAATTCCGTGTTGTCCCTGTCGGGTTCGACGAGCCAAATCTGGCGATCTCTAAAATATGCGAAGAGCCGGGCATTTTGTTCAAGGTCGAGTTCGCGCGCCCATAGAACTTTGGCCGTATCGATTTCCGCTCCGTTGTAGACCCATTCGTCGTGAAGGTTGTGATCTTCTTGGTAGCGCACCATGATCAGGTGCTTGCCGGGAGTGTCAGCGAGCTTTTTCGCAATAACCGCGCGGCTGGGGTCCCCCTTGCAGGTCCAGTCCAAATGGTCGCAGACATGTTGCTGCACGGAGAACCCAACATCTGTCGCGAGAAGTAAAATGGCGGCCCAGGAAAGCGCGCGCCCGAGCGGGCGTCCACCTGGACGGATGGTTCGCAGGTGGCGAATCGCCTGGACGAGAAACAGAAAAATCACGCATGTCACGGCCGCGGCGTAGTGTGGCATTGACCAGATCAAGACTAGGAATCCAGCCGTTCCCAGGAGAAACATCAGAAGCGGCAAACGCATCTTGCGATCGAGAAAACCAAAAGGCACTCCCGGCAAAAGCAGCAGAGCGCCCCACCAGAAGTAGGTACTGCCACTGCGCGTCAATTTTTCAACTGTAACCTTCCAAACGTCCGGCCAGGTATTGCGATAATCCTCGCGCTCCCAACCGTTGTAGAAATCCTCGAACTGCTCATTGTTGTATTGAATCGGCTCTTTAGGATGGTTCCACAAGAATAGCCCGGTCGTGCGATACGTCCGCGAGTTTAAGGCATAAGGGAAGAGGAGGGCGTTGCCAGTCAGCCGCCAATTGTAATAGCCAATGAAGCCGGCGGTTAGCAGTAGGACGACGGCCAGCGGTACGAAAACGCGGACGATCCGTACGCGCGGCGCGGCGGGCGCCTTTGATTTTCCTGCGAGCCACCAGAGGAACCAGCCCGCGATGGGGATAGAAAGGAGCAAACCTTCGTAGGGACGGGAGTTCGCGAGGATGGCGATTCCCAGCCCAAGCAGCAAAGCATCGCGGGTGCGCGCGCGGCGTATGATGCGCGGCATTGCGCCGAGCACTAGAGCGCCGCCAGTGGCGGCGACTGCTCCGCCCCAGTAGCTGTTCATCCAATAACTGGCGATTCCGAATTTCAACGCGGCCAGCGCGACGCCAAGGAGTGCCCACCTTGCCGGAAGCCAGGCCTGCAACATCCAGAGAATTGCGGCGCACATGGCAGCAACGCTCAAGAGCACGCCGATCCAGGGATGGCCCAGCAATTGACCGAGCGCGAGGACAACTCCTTGGCCCGGCGGATACTTCGACGCATAAGCGGGAAACCAATTCACGTGAAACGATTCGAAACTGATCCACATGGGATGAGGCGGATTGGCGAGACGGCCGCGAGCAAGCGTGTCCCCGAGAAGCAGGTAGCTGTATTCGTCATGGATTCCAGGAACAGGGACGTGCAATCGCGGAAGAACTGCAATCCGGACACCGAGGACGATGAAGAAGACGACGATCATCACAAGCGTCGTGCGTTCTGCCAAGCGGGATAGACGCGATTCAACTGCGTGAAATATCCTTGAAATAAAACGCGGCAGAAATATGGCAAGAAGCGAACAAAAAAAGGCGATGCCCAGAGTCGCGCCGAGCGCAGGAGGTACGCGCATCAACAGAATACCAATGAAGGCACCCATCGAGTATGCAAGATTTCAGCATTGAATTGTGGCACGCGGCCGAAAAAGTAGAAAGCGACCAAGTTAGGGAGTCAGCTCGAAGAGAATGGGACGGCTGATTTAGCGTTCGATTTCGATCTCGGTGGTGTGGTTGGGATCCTGAGCCGCCGGTTTGCGAGCAGATTGTTGTTTAGGGCGATCCTCGAGGTAATCGGCCATTTCCAGGCGCAGATTTCCCGCATTGGTCGAATACGTCAGTCCGGTTTCAAAGTCGACGATTCCCGCGCGAACGAGCCTGTCAATCTCGCCATCGAAGTGCTGCATGCCTTCGGTGCTGCCATCGCGCATGGCATCGAGAAGCGACTTGCCTTCGGCTTCGCCTTTCTCAACGTACTCGCGCGTACGCATTGTGGACTTGAGGATTTCCACCGCGGCGATACGTCCCTTGCCTTCCTTTCGCGGGAGCAGACGCTGGGAGACGATGTAGCGGAACGCTTTGGAGAGGCGTGTGCGAATGGCTTGTTGATCGGCCATGGGAAAAACTCCAACGATGCGTTCCACGGTCTTCGACGCATCAATGGTATGCAGCGTGGACATGACCAGGTGGCCTGTCTCCGAGGCTTCCAGAGCGATCTCAATGGTTTCCCGGTCGCGCATTTCACCGACAAGAATGACTTTTGGCGCTTGGCGAAGGGCCGCGCGCAAAGCCAGCGCAAAGGTTGGCGTGTCCGAATGCAATTCGCGCTGATGGATGGTCGCTTTCTTGTGACGATGAAGAAACTCGATGGGGTCTTCAATGGTAAGAATGTGGTAAGCCTTCTCCGCGTTCATTCTATCGAGGATGGCAGCGAGAGTGGAAGATTTGCCGGAACCGGTTGGACCTGTCACAAGCACGATGCCGTTGCGCAGATCGACGATTTCCTTCAGAGCCTCAGGCAGATGCAGCTCCTCGAATCCGGGGATCTTGTCCGGAACGACGCGCATTACAATGGCGCAGCTTCCGCGCTGCTTAAAAATATTCACGCGAAAACGCGCGACACCGGCTATGCCATAGGAAAGGTCAGCAGAGCCGTCCTGCTCGAGCTTGCGGATAGGCGTCTCGTTCTTCCCCATGATGTCGTTGGCAATCGAGAGAGTGTCTTGCGAACTGAGACACTCCAGGCCCTTATATTTGAGCTCCATGAGCTGGCCGCTGACTTCGATTTGCGGGGCGCGGCCGGGCGAGAAAATCAGGTCGCTGACGTGCGGGCTGGCCTTCAACATGGCAGCGACGAGTTGTGCTGTATGAATCGTCCTTTGCGCGGCAGGCGCAGACGAGGGTGCTGATGCCTGAGTAGGGGCAGCCGGTGGCGGCACCGTCGGGGTTACTGTTTCCATGGCTTGAATTGTGTCCTGGCGAGGCCCGAGAAACGAGGGCCATACGCGCAAACTCCAGCAAAAACGCTTCTCAATGTGACACTGTATTGTAGGCGAACTGACACCCACAACCAGTGAAGGTTCACGCTTAATTTCTTGAGAAGCACTGTACGAACGGGTAGGTTATGCAGGGCACGCACTACTTTGTTCGGCGGCCGAGAAGCAAGAAGTCTTGGTCCGCTGACGCGGAATCCAGAAAAAGCGCAGCACAGTCATCGACAATCCAGTCGGAGCCAGCTTCCTGAAGTTCGGTGTCGGTCGCGGTGGTGCGCAGGGCGATAACGCGCGCTCCTGCTGCCTTGCCGGCTCGAATTCCGGCGGGAGCATCCTCGATGACAATGCAGTCGCTTGCGGGTACACCGAGGAATTGTGCGCCTTTCAGATAGGGCTCAGGGTCCGGCTTGCCATGCTTCACATCGGTTGAGGTGACCAGATTCCTGGGTTTTGGCAGACCCGCCGCTCCGATGCGCACTCCTGCCAGCGGCCGAGTGCAGGAGGTGACGATCGCCCAGCGCTGCAAAGGGAGCGCTTGAAGTAACTCCATCGCGCCGGGCAAAGGGATAACTCCGTCGATGTCGGCAATCTCGCGGCGTTCGACTTCGCGGTCTTCGGCGGCATGGTCGGCGTGCGGCAGGAGTTCACGTATGGTGGAGATGCTCGGCCGTCCATGCGCTTCTTTTACGACTTGGTCAGCGTCGAAGCCGTGCTCGCGCGCCCAGCCCGCCCACACACGCGCAACCGCAGGCGTCGAATCCACTAAGACGCCATCCAGGTCGAAAAGGATACCGCGACAACGGATGCTGGTCATGATTCATCATAGGCAGAAGGTGGCGAATCGCGAAATATCCACATGCTGGCGTTTCTGCTGATGCTTGGGGCGGGCACAAGAGGCCGACGTTGACGGGCGGCGAGACGCGGGGTTGGCAGAGCGAGTACAAGTTGACTTAGTCCGATGACTTAGTCTAGTATAGGGGCATGAAAGCCGTAAACACGCACGAAGCCAAAACGCAGCTTTCGCGGCTGCTGCGCCGCGTGGCCGCTGGCGAGGAAATCACCATCGCAAACCGCGGCGTTCCGGTGGCCCGCCTGGTCCCAGTGCCTACCGAAAAAGCGCAACGGACACTAGGAATTCTTCGCGGGGAGTTTACCGTGCCGGATGATTTTGATGCTCCTTTGCCGGAGGAACTCCTCGATCTATTCGAAGGCCGCAAACAGAAGCGCCCCCGAAAAGCCAAAAAGAAAGCATGAAGTTCTTGCTCGACACGAACGTGTTTCTCTGGGGCCTGTCTGCCGAAGAAAAACTCAATTCCCGTGCGCGAGAGCTACTGAAGGACCCTTCGTCGGAGTTATATTTCTCTGCCGCGGCGTCTTGGGAAATTGCAATCAAGTTCGCGCTCGGCTCACTGCCCCTTCCGAAGAGGCCTTCGGAATATATTCCTAACGCGCTGCGACTGTGGGCGGTACACGCACTGGATATCACCCACGAACACGCATTTCTGGCAGGCGAGCTGCCTGGGCATCATCGTGACCCGTTTGATCGTTTGCTCATCGCTCAGGCAATTACTGAACAGATGACTCTGCTCACCGCAGATCGCACGCTTCAGAAATACAAGGTCGACTTAATTTTTTGCGGGAACTGAAGCTGGGGTGGGAGACGGGGATTGAACCCGCGACATTCGGTGCCACAGACCGACGCTCTACCAGCTGAGCTACTCCCACCATCCGTAGAACTTCCTTAGTTTACGCTAATTCCCGCGCGCCGAAAAGTGGCGGATTCATTCATCGGAACTCATGCGGGGAGCAATTTCACATGGCCCGGCTCGTGAAAACATCCACTCACGCGAGGCTTGTCTTTCCAGTTGCAGCCAGGAAACCACTGCGCCACGAACTTCCCGCATATTGCTAGACTAATTTAACAGGATACTTGTCTCCGCGCATGAGCCCACATCAAACCGACCGGCAGCATTTCGAACGGCAGATTGTTTATGCGCGCCCGATTTTTGTTTTACTGGCTCTGCTCGCGGTTCTCGAACAGCCGCCGACGCGCGGAGGGCGCCGCGCAGCCTCATTCTTGGTCGCCTATCTGATTGTCGCGCTCCTGGTCACACAACTAGAGCGCCTATTGCGCAAACGTTCCTGGCATTTGCCCTTGGCCTGCGATCTTCTGGCTCTGGGCTTCTTCATGTACATCAGCCCATCCACTGTACCGGTTTGGTTTCCGTACATGTTTCTGTGTTACGCCGCAGGCATTCGCTGGGGCGTGGAATTGACGCTCCCGCTTGCCGGGGCGCTCTCCCTTATTCTGGTTTTGCTCACGGCTGTGAAAGGCGACATCCATTGGATGCGGGTCGTCTCCTGGCTTGGCATCACCACGGGCACGTTTGCGGTCGGGGCAGGCCTCGCTTTTCTGGGCGATCGCAACCGCCGATTCTCTTCACAAATTGAGTTTTTCTCGAGCATCAGCGCAACGATGCAAGTGGATCAGGGATTGGCAGAATCGCTGCGCATGTTCCTGGAAGAACTGGCGACCACTTTTAACGCGGAAGAGGCTCTCTTGCTTTACCGCGATACAGATCTTGAGCGCATTTTTCTCTGGCGCCTGAAGTCGGGAGAAAGCGAGCGCCTCGTTCCGGAAAGCATGCCCCTGTCGCGCACTGACGGGTTCCTCCTGGACGATATGGACGCCACCATTTGCTGGAACTCACTAGCAGGGCCTGGTTCCGGTTTTGGCTGGGACCGGCGCGACGGAAGGGCTATCAAGAACTTGCCTCGGCTGCCCGGTCCGGCGCAGCAGGAGTTGAAAGTGAACTCCTTTGTGACCGTAGCTTTCGACCAGAATGGCCAGCCAACGGGGAGAATCTTTCTTCTAAATGGCCGCAAGCCATTCCAAAAGCAGGACTTAGCCTGGCTCGAGAGCATCGCAGCACACGTCTCCCCTGCCTTGGAGAACATCTTTCTTTTGAGGCACTTACGGGCCCGCGCTATCGAAGCCGAGCGCAGCCGCATCGCCCGCGACCTCCACGATGGTATTCTCCAGACCCTCCTAAGCATCGAAATACAGCTCGATGTCCTACGGCGCCGCCTGCCAGCCGCCCCTGACCAGGCCGTAAGTGGCCTTGCCAGCCTCCAGCAAACCGTTCGGAACGAGGGTGCGGAGCTGCGCCAGACGGTCACGGATCTCCGCCCCCTGCGCGTGCAGAGCGCGGATCTGGTTGACCTGATGCGTGGCTTCGCCGAGCGCTATCGCAACGAATCCACGGTCGCCCTTGATTTGCTAATCGATTCCGCCGAATTACGCGCTCCGGACCGCGTTTGCCGCGAGATTTTCCAGATTTACCGAGAAGCACTCAACAACATAAAAAAGCATGCCAAGGCTTCCCATGTCGTGGTAAAACTGTCGCAGGATGACAGCCGTCTAGTACTCGTAGTAGATGACAACGGCGAGGGGTTTAGCTTCGCCGGCCGCTTTACCGGAGACGAATTAGATCGGCTGCGCTTGGGTCCCATTTCCATTAAGGAGCGTGCGCGTACCGTGGGTGGAGTTTTGACTGTGGAGTCAAACCCGGGGCATGGAGCGCGTCTAACGATAGAAGTTCCGCTCGGTTGACGGGTTTCAGGGTTTGTACTTGCAAACCCTGACGTTAATCGGGTTTCAGGGTTTGTCTTAGAAAATATGGCGAAAACAGCAAAACAGCAGATACGGGTACTACTAGCCGATGACCACGCGATCTTTCGCGACGGCCTAAGGAAACTTCTCGATTCCGACGAAGACATTACCATTGTGGGCGAGGCGCAGAACGGCGCGGAGTGCATTAAGCTCCTCGCCAAGCTCAAACCGGATATCCTTCTCCTCGACCTGCGCATGCCGGACAAAGATGGCCTAGCCGTCCTCGAAGAAGTCAATTTCGATACGTTGCCCACACGTGTCGTCGTTTTGACCGCTGCGGAAGACGATCGCGACGTCGTTCGCGCCATGCGTCTTGGCGCCCGCGGCGTCGTGCTGAAACAGTCCGCCACGGATCTTCTGGTGAAAAGCATTCATCGCGTGCATGCCGGCGAGATCTGGCTCGACAATCGTATGACCGCTGAAGTGATGAAGGCGTTTTCGAAGTCCAGCGAGGCAGGTCCGCGCCGCGAAAAGCCTTTGCTCAGCGACCGCGAGAAAGAAATCGTTCAGCTCGTCGCGCAGGGCTTCCGCAACAAGGAAATCGGCGAAAAACTTTTCATCTCCGAGCAAACCGTAAAAAATCATTTACACAATATTTTCGATAAGCTTGGGGTCTCCGACCGCCTCGAACTGGCATTGTATGCAATACATCACAGGCTTATAGACCAGTCGTAGCTTCCTGCCGGAGCGCATCGAGCTTGCTGCTTGATGCCTTTGTGCCCGGTTGCGACCTTTCGGCTGCAGATTAAGGTTCTTACCTTAATCCTCATTAAGGTAGTCACTTGCTAGCGTTTCTGTCGACTGGTATTTACTCTCCTCCGCGTTCCCGGCTCCAGGATTTCTACTCGGAGTTGGTTGAGCAGGCGAATCATGAAACTCCCAATACCCAGCATGGGCCGTGGTGCGTTGCTATTTGCTTCCTTCTTGGCTTTCCTTTTTGGTCGCGCGTCCGCGCAGACGACGAGCATCCCCGCTCGTATCACACAGGCAATTGATGAAAAGAATCTCGTGGTGCTGCGCGGAAACGTCCACCCGCTCGCCCGCCCGGAATTCGACCAGGGACTTGTTGCCGACGCGCAGCCGTTGAAGCGCATGCTGCTGCTTTTGCAAAGAAGTCCTGATCAGGAGTCCGCCCTTCGTCAACTTCTCGACGACCAGCAGAGCAAGTCATCCCCCAACTATCACGTATGGCTAACACCCGAGCAATTCGGAAAACAGTTCGGCCCGGCGGATGAAGATATTCAGGCTGTAACGAAATGGTTGTCGTCTCAAGGATTCACAGACATCCATGTTGGAGCCGGCCGAAATGTGATCGAGTTTTCAGGGAATGTCGCGAGCGTGGGCAATGCGTTCCGCACAGAAATTCACCGTTTCGTGGTTGACGGCAAGGAGTACAGCGCCAACGCTGCGGATCTCCAGATTGCCGCGGCTTTGGCCCCGGTCGTTGCCGGAGTGGTTTCGCTGCACAATTTTCCTCGGAAGTCTTATGAGAAGATCCTTGGACAATTTCGCCGCACGCTCGGCAAAGCGGGGCTGGAGCCTCTGTTCACCTTTCCCAATCCATTTAATGGCCGAAATTTTTACGGTTTAGGTCCGGGGGATTTCGCGACGATTTACAACTCCAAGCCGCTAATCGCTACTGGAAATGATGGCACGGGACAAACCATTGCAATCGTCGGCGAGACCAATATCAGTGTCAAAGACGTGCAACAGTTTCGAACGATGTTTGGGCTTTCAGCAAACTTCGATGCCACAAATGTGGTTTTGAATGGAGAAGACCCAGGTATTACTTCCATAGGTGAAGAGGGAGAGGGGGATCTGGATGTCGAGTGGTCGGGAGCAGCCGCGCCCGGAGCAACGGTAAAGCTTGTGGTGTCGGCTTCGACTCCGGCTTCGGCTGGGATTGATCTTTCGGCACTCTACATCGTGGAGCACAATTTGGCCGGGGTCATGAGCGTGAGTTATGGAGACTGCGAGAAAGACCTGGGCAGTACGGGAAACGCTTTTTACAACAGCTTGTGGGAACAAGCGGCCGCGCAAGGAATTACTGTAGTTCTTGCGTCGGGAGATGGTGGCTCGGCTGGTTGCGACAACTTCAATACCGAGCAAGTGGCCACCCAGGGCTTGGCAGTCAGCGGCTTAGCATCGACTCCATTCAACGTTTCGGTTGGCGGTACGGATTTCGATCAAGTCAACAACTGGGCGGCATACTGGAATCCGACAAATGATACTACTGGAACGTCGGCAAGAAGTTACATACCGGAGATCCCGTGGAATGAGAACTGTGCCCAGATTGCGCTGAACGGTTGCGCAGCCGGTGCGCCGAATGGATCAGTGAACATTGTGGCCGGGAGTGGCGGGACAAGTAGTTTGTATGGGAAACCCACATGGCAAATGGGTGTAGCGGGAATGCCGAATGACAATCATAGAGATCAGCCTGATGTCTCCTTGTTTGCAAGTGCGGGGTTCGACGGGACGGGATACGTTTATTGCCAGAGCGACCAGACCATTTCCGGTGTAAGGACTTGCGATCTAAACGCCAACAATGGATTCCTCGATTTTGGGGTTGTCGGTGGAACCTCCGCTTCGGCCCCGGCTTTTGCGGGAATCATGGCGCTCGTGAACCAGTATCAGGCTGCCCATGGTGGCTCGAATCGTCAGGGCAACGCGAATTACGTGCTGTACGCTTTGGCGAAGAAGGCGGGCGCGAGCTGCACCTCTAGCGCGACTGAGGCCGCGGGATGCGTTTTCAACGACGTGACAAAGGGAAATAGCTTTTTGCCGACGGGTTTGCCTGGCGTGGGAACAAACAGCGTGCCGTGCCAGGGCGGCTCCCTAAACTGTAGCGTAAGTACGGCCGGTAACACGGGCGTGTTGGTAGACCCCAGCCACACAACGACAGAGGCCTGGACCGCGACTGCAGGCTATGACATGACCTCGGGGTTGGGAACCGTCAACGCGAATAATCTGGCCACGAACTGGGGCAGTGTTTCAACAATTCCAACGACTACGACATTGACGCTCTCGCCGACCACGGGAATCACTCACGGTACGGGCGAAAATGTGGCTGTTGGCATTAACGTGAAACCAAATACAGGGACAGCTGTGCCCGCCGGGCAAGTATCTCTGATCGCGACGTTCCCGGACGGAACGACCCAGGGGTTCGATCACTTCACGCTCGTCAGCGGGGCCGTGAGCAGTGTGAATACGCAAAGTTTGCCAGGCGGCACGTACAACGTCTCTGCGCATTACGCTGGGGACGGCATCAATGCGCCGAGCGATTCCTCTCCGGTTTCCGTTACGGTTGGTCAAGAAGGGAGCCAGACGTTTATCGTCGTACCTTCCTTCGATTCTCAGGGCAATCTCGTGAATGGCAACGCGACTTCAGTGACTTATGGTTCCCGCTACATCATTCGCATGTACGTCACAGACAAAAATGGTGTGGCAAGCGCCACAGGGCCCCCAAGCCCGACGTGCTTTGCCGAGAACGTTATGACGTGTCCGACAGGAACGATTTCCTTGACGGCGAACGGGTCACTCGTCGACGCCGGTACGTTTAAGCTGAACAATGCGGGCTACACGCGCGACATCGCTCCCACTCTCACGGGCGGAACTTACTCCCTCGTTGCGCAATACGCTGGCGACAACAGCTATACCGTAAGTTCAGGGACCGACTCATTTACCATTACTCCGGCACCATCGAGTACATCCATCTTCGGGGCATTTCAACCCCTCGTGGGCCAGAACTTCCAGATCAATGCCACAACAAATATGAACGTGCCCGGGGGAAAGACTCCTACAGGTACATTCACGTTCTACGACGGGAGCACGTCATTACCTGGCACTTTGACGGTGACCGGATATGGCGACAACCCAGGATACCCTTCGTCCATACAAGGTGTTTTTCAAACTAGTCTTTCCACCGTCGGGCAGCACAGCATCACTGCGACATATAGCGGCGATGCGAATTACGGACCCTCGACCTCCGCTCCCATTCAGATAACAGCGCAGTATCCGGTTACCGTCAACGTCACAGTGGATTCCAACAACATTCGATACGGCAGTCCAGTCAACGTCACCGCCACGGTGATCGCTAACCATGCAACGCCTGCCCTCGTGGGTAACCTCGCCTTGACAGGATACTTTACCCCAATCAATGGAACGGTTAACACCACTCTTACTACTGACACCAGCGGTAACCAGGTTCTTACAGGCACCGTCTCCACTACTCCGCTGGCAAGCGAACTCATTGGTGCCAGATACTCCAACGACCCTAATTACGCCAACGCATCAAATTCGGTCTTTGTAAACGTAATCATCCCCGATTTCAGCCTCAACATTCCCAGCACTCCATTCAACATCACGGCTGGCCAGTCTGGCACGCTGCAAATCAGTGTCGTACCGGCAACGAACAACTCCAGTCCCGTAACACTTTCGTGTAATGGAAACCTGCCGATTGGCTATTCGTGTTCGTTGCAGCCTGCCACTCTAAATCTCGCCAATGGGGCAACGTCAACAGCAACATTGACGCTGTCGCCGCCCTCGGGCGCTGCTCTGGTGCATAACTCCTTCGTGTCGAAGCGCGGCGATTTCGTCTTTCCGTTCGGACCGAATCCGTTGTGGACCCTTAGCCTGCTCAGTGGCCTTGCCGCTCTCTTGTCTCTTCGCTGGCCACACAAGCGCAGGGATTTGCGGCCATCATTGGGATTCGGCTTAGCCTTTGTGATCAGCTTGATCGTCGGTTGCGGAGGAGGCAGCTCCGCTGTTCCTCCGCCTCCTCCACCGCCGCCCGGCCCGTTCGCCACCTCTACAACGGTTTCGACTGGTTCGGCGAAGGTTGCCCAAAATGCCCCATTCACACTCACCGCCAAGGTGACGGGACAGGGTAGTCCAACAGGGGCCGTCTATTTTTACGCCAACGGCGCAGGGATCGGCTCGTCCCCACTCACGGCTAACACGGCCAACCTGAACGCGACACTTCCTTTTCCCGGCGTTTATTCCGTCACAGCATACTATGCTGGCGATGGAAGCAACTTAGCCTCCACGTCCCCGGGCGTGGGTCAAGCGATTACAGGAAGCACCGTCATGCAGGTGAACGCGCAAACAAGTACTCTCTTCCACTCGGTCAACGTGACCGTGACGCTGCAATAGTTCACTCGATCATCTCCGTCCTGGTCACATCGCGCGGCTGATCGAGGAGCGCGTCCACGCGTTCGAGGAATCGCACGGTATGCGGCAATTCCGCGTGCTTCTGGAATGCGTCTGCGTCCGCCCACTGGGAATGAATGAAAAAGAGCCGCGGGTCCCGCATCGATCGGAAGGCGTGAAAACTCAGGCAACCGGCCTCCTCCCGCGAAGGCCCCATCACTTCGCGCAAAGCCTCCTCCACGGCACCCTCTTCCCCTTGCCGTGCATGCAGACGTACAAATACGTATTGCTCCATACTGCCTCCATCTCCCGCGCGACACCGGTTGTACCTCGACTTCTTCGCTTCGCTCGCGTCGAAGGGAGACGGCCACTTGCACTTCGACCATTCTAGCGAGTTTGGGCGTAATGTCCTGTCGTTTGTTACGATTAGCGAGACTCTTGAGAAGGAGCGCAAAACCGAAATTTCACGTAATCAACAGTTCTAGTTTTCGGACTCGTTCTAGTACGTCGGTACTTCTCCGCTTTGAATCGATTTTGTACCTTGAGTCCTATTGTTAGCTGGCCCCTACCCGGATACACTCTACCTTCGATCAGGAGGACTTCCTTGACGGGTTCCGAACGCCGCACCACTCAGCGTTTTTCCATGCGGCTGCCCCTGACCGTTCGCTGGACATCGGGTGCCGCCGTTGGCGAGACCAGCACTGAGTCCCGGGACGTCAGCTCGCGCGGCGTCTACTTTTTCCTTTCCAAGGATGTCAAGGAAGGCTCGCCCGTCGAGATTCTTCTGACGCTTCCCAACGAAATTACCATGGCCGGACCGGTACGCGTCCGTTGCCTTGGCCGCGTGCAGCGCACCGAGCCGCGCGATGAAGGCGCCGTCGGCGTGGTTGCGGCCATCGAGCGCTACGAATTTCTTCGCGGCGACGAAGACAAATAAAAGTTTTTGGGAAGGGGAGCACTCGCTTCCTTGCGGCGCTAAAGTTTCTCGACGAGTTCCTTGCTCGCTCACTGCGGAGGCGGGCGGGATAAAGCCGGGGTGCCTCGGCCCCTCAGCGGAGCTGCCCCGGCACTTTTTTCCTTCAGCAGCTAATCGAAAACCTCACCACCGCTCATCCCCTACGTTGTAGGGCCGAAGCGTCTTTCTTCTCCGCTTCCTGTAGCGGCGAGTTTACCTCGCCATCTTTCTTTCGTACCTCAGGGCTCATCAGGATCGTGGAGGGGAGTATCACTGCGCTCCTCGTGGCAAGCACAGAGAGCCGCAGGGTGCCCCAGGTTCGTCTTTTGAACCTGGGTCTTGGGGGTGGCTTTCTCAGTGCTTTGTCCGCCCTTCTCGTCCGTTTGAATTTCTTATTCGTGACAATCGGGGTAAAGTTCAAACGGACCTTTCTCGTTGCCCGCTGGGTGCCGCACCCCACGGTTCTCAGGGAGCGGGTGTTGACTTTCCTTCAGCTCGAAAGTGGAGCTTCCCTTTGTCCATCTTCCAACCCTGCCCGCCGTCCGCCGCCCTCAGAAACTTGCCACCGCCGCAGTTTCACTCGGACACGTTTCGAAGATTGGCAGCAGCCGGGCCATTTCCAGCGCTTGCTTCAAGTTCGGGCGGAGATGACAAAGCTTGAGGCCCCCGCCTTTGGCTTTTGTCTTTCGATGCATTTCGATGAGTGCGCCGAGGCCCGCGCTGTCCACATAATTGACTTGCTCCAGGTTAATGACCATCCGTGTGGCGCCGGAGGCGAGCAGATTGTCGATCACTGCAAGCAACCCGCTGCTCTCTTCTCCCAGCACCAGACGCCCTTTGAGCGCCAGAAGGTAGATTCCATTCATCTCACGCTGCGTTATTTCCAAAGGCATCGTTTGCCTCCCCCAAGAACGATTCAAGATCCATTACGCGCATTCGCGAAGGGCTCCATAATAGCCTGCGGATTCCCGATAGCGAAAGAAACAGTCGAGGCCGCTCTTCGGCCATTCTCCTCAATTTGTCATCCCGAGCGCAGCGGGGGATCGTGGCTGGACCTAAAGAGTGGCACGGCCACTGCGAACAACTCTCTTCTGTGGGCTTGGGGTTGACGCCGCTCTTCGGCCTTTCTCGTCCGTTTGAATTCTCTTATTGGTGACAATTGGGTCAAAATTCAACCGGACTCGTCACTCGCTTGCCCGCCGAAGCGGGCCACTTCCTCATAACCGGTGCGCCACCCGCTTTCCTCAGGCCGGGTGCCCCAGGTTGCGCTTTTCTACCTGGGGGTTTTGTTTTTTCTCCCAAAGTCGCGCACCGACAGGAAGAGTCTTATCGGGATCACCTGAGGGTGCGCGTAACCATTCCTGGAACAACTGCGGGCCGCGATCCGTATAGACCGGTAGCTGTGCATCCTCGCGAAGGAGTTTCGATGAACTGGAAACGATGGCTTCCCCTGTTTCTGCTTGTCCTCTTGGTTCTTTCTAGCATGTCCGCAGACGCGCAATCCACCGCGCAGCCTGGCCCTCTTTTTACGACCATACAGTCTTTAGATACCAAACTCTTCGATGCATACAACCACTGCGATCTAACTACCATGGGCTGCGATGGTGTCGGATGACCTGGAGTTTTATCACGACCAGACAGGACTGTCCGTGGGCAAAGGACCGTTTCTCGCTGCCATTAAGCAGAACATCTGCGGAAAGGTGCAGCGGACCCTGCTTCCGGACACACTGGAGGTGTACCCGTTGAAGGGATATGGAGCGGTAGAGATCGGGGTACATCGCTTCCACCATCCCGGACACCCGGAGGATGGCGCGGGGGACGCCAAGTTTGTGACGCTATGGCAGAACAAGGATGGCGCATGGAAGGTGACGCGAGTGATCAGCTACAACCACAACCAAGGACTGTTGGCGAAGTAGCCGCTGATCCCTCGACGCAGCGCGAATTTTGCGCGCGGGTTGCCGTGCCCTAATTCCTCCCTGATGGGTCTTTCTCTTGTCCCTTTTCTAATTTCCAGTTTCCATTTTCAGATTAGGAGCCCCCCGTTACCTCTGCGCCGCCTGTACTCTCGGACAGGCGATTTCCACAGCGCCACTGTTAGAGGATGGAGGCTGCCCGGCGAGGCACGGCCCGCGGTGATACGCGAACCGTGCCGAAAAAATTCGCGCAGCGAATTCGAATGCATTGAGAAGTGCGACGGCGCGCGAGTTTGTGTTGCGGAGCGACGGGGATGTCCACGAGCGGGCAAAGAAAGCTGGGGGAACGATCTCGAATGGGCCTGGAAATAAATGCGCTTAAAGAAATTGAAGAACTGAAGATCGACGCCGGAGGAACTGCCGCCGGGGGAGAGACTTCGAGCGGCGGAGATTCCACTGCGATTTCCCTGATCGAACTTGCCGAGATTCTAGATCAACACAAAATCTGGGCGGAATCCGGCGGAGAATCGGGAGCGAAGGCCGACCTGACCGGCGTCAACTTGGCGAAGGCCGACCTGACCGGCGTCAATTTGCAGGGAGCTCACTTACATCGAATGAATTTGGCGGGTGCGGATCTTTCGATGGCAAATTTGCGCGGCGCCAGTTTGGTGCGTTCGAATTTGCAGAACTCAAATTTGTTGGGCACGGAACTCCGAGGCGCCAATTTGATGGGCGCCAACCTGTATGGCGCGGAAGGATTGTGGTTTGGCCGGCTGGGCGGAACGAATCTTTTCGATTCCGTGCTGCCCGAATCGATTTCCGCGGTGGACAGTTCGAAAGCCATCGGCGACGCCACAAAAGTGGCGCGCTGGTTTTATTTTCTAACGATGGGCGTGAGCGCGGTCTGCTTGCTGCTGATTGCCTTCACCAGCGACGTGCGGCTGTTGGTAAATTCCTCCGCGCTGCACACTACGCGGCTCGGGAACCTGCTCCCCATGACGGGGCTTTATCTTGGCGGACCGCTAGTGCTGCTGGCGCTGTCGCTGCGATTTCATTTTCTGCTGTTGAGATTGTGGGGAAGCATGGCCGCCCTTCCAGCAGTTTTCCCCGACGGGCAAACGCTGGAAAAGGACGGCCCGTGGTACTTGATGGGACTCGTGCGGAGACACTTCCGGTGGCAGGGTGAATCGCGTTCGACGATGATCGCGTTCGAAACGGTGCTCTCAACGGTTCTGGCTTATTGGGTTGTCCCGGCAACGTTGTTCTTTTTTTGGCTTCGGTATCTGCCGAGGCAGGATTTTCGGGGGACTCTGTTGCACGTGTTTCTGATGACTCTTTCGGTAGCGACGGCGACGTGCGTTCCGTTTGTAGTGTCGCGCGTGCTACGGCCGGGTGACATTCGAATCCCGAAATCGAAAAATATTCTGCGCATGATTCTGGGCACCACGCGTGCGGCGCTGGCGACCGGCTTCATCCTTTTCGTCATTTCGCTCGGCGTGAATCGAGGATTGCCCGCGGACCGCAACGCTTCAGCCGGAGAATCGCCATCCGATCCGCGGCGCTGGGCGGCGCTGGTTTTCCAGTCGGTGGGCTACCGGCCCTATGCGGACTTGACCGAAGCTGCGCTTTCGACTCCTCCGCCGCGCGGCGCCGTTTGGGACGATGAAACCGTCGAGGGAATCGCCGGCGCGCACTTGAATCAAATGAATTTACGATTCGCGCGCGGCTACCGCGCATTTTTGATCAATGCGAAATTGTGGCGTGCGAATTTGGAAGGTGCTTACCTTTCCGAAGCGGATTTGAGGGGAGCAAATTTGCGAGAGGCTTTGCTGAAGTCGGCGATTTTGGACCGCGTTCAACTGACGCATGCGGTTTTGGTTTCCGCCAACGCGACGGGAACCAATTTGTCGGCCTCGGACCTGAGGTTCGCGGACCTTTCTTACGGCACGTTTGAGAATGCGGTGCTTTCGAACGCTAGAATTTCCGGAGCTTCGCTCTACGCCGTGAATTTGAGGAATGCGCAATTGCTTCGAACGGACCTTTCGAGAACGGACATGCGAGACACAAAACTCGAACATGCCGTGCTCTCCTTTGCAAATTTGGAGCAAGCGGATTTGTCCTCGGCCAGGCTGGCAGAAGCGGACCTGACCGGCGCCCGTTTGAAGGGTACGATTTTGTTGGATGCTGATTTGAAAAAGGCGGATTTGCGAGGGGCCTCTTTGACGGGCGCGGTCTTACGCGAAGTTGAAATGGACGGAGCGAACCTGGCGGGCGCGGATTTGCGCGGCGCTTTGGGAATCACTTCGCGGCAAGTTTGTTCCGCGTTGCATGGGCGGTCGGCGCTGATGGACCCCGAACTGGCGACGGAAGTCCAACTCCGCTGCGGAAGTTCTCAGTAGCAAGCAATCAAGAATCGCGCGTGTGGAAGTTCTCAGTAGCAAGCGGTCCAAGAATCGTTCGAAACGAGCACGTTTTACTGCAGGCCGCCGGCGGCCGCGAACGCAGCTTGCTGTTCGCCTTGCGGAGGAGCTTGTACTACTGCCTGACTTACGGCAGGAGCTTTCTCCGTGGGATACGTCACATAGAGCGCCATACCGGTCAAAAGTGCTCCCGCAAAAAGATTTCCGAGCGTGACCGGAAGCAGGTTCCAAAAAAGCGCCTGGCCCAGGGAAATAGGTGCCCCAAGGATCATCCCGGACGGGATGAGAAACATGTTGACAACGGAGTGCTCGAAGCCGAGCGCGAAGAACGTCATGATGGGAAGCCACATCGCCGCGATTTTTCCAACCGTGGACCTCGAGACTAAAGCGAGCACGGCCCCGATCGTCACCATCCAATTGCAGAGTACGGCCTTCATCAGCGCGGTGCCCCATCCACTGTAGCCGAGCGCCGCATAAGCCAAGGTCTTCTTTTGCGCGGCTTGTTTCAGAAGATCCGCAACCGCGCCGCCATTGCCGGTGCGCCAATTGGTAATCACGAGATAAAAAAGCACCGCGTAGAGCAAACTGCCGATCAAATTCCCGAGATACACCCAGCCCCAATTGCGAAGCAGTTTTGTGACGCGGACGGTCCCGGCCATGACTCCAGCGGGCAACAGAGCGAAGTTGCCCGTAACCAGTTCCATTCCCAGAAGGACGAGGATGACGAAGCCGACAGGGAAAAGAATCGCGCCGACGATGGGAGGAAGACCTTGTGACACGACCGCAAACACGAGCGAAGTAGCGTACCCCAGAAATGCGCCTGCGAGGATTCCCCGAATCAACAAGTCACGGGCCGGCAGCTCGGACTTTCTCTTCGCCAATTGCACCGCTTCTTGCATTACGTCCTTGGGGCTTACGTAATCCATCATGATTCTTTCCTCCCACGCACAATTTTTTTGCCGGACCAGACCGTCAAAAAGCATTCATCCGCTCTTAGGCCACACCATCCAACGTTCAGGCCAGCGAGACGCTTCTCAAGCCGGCACCGAAGGCGGCGGCAATACGCGCGCGAAGCGCCACGAGGCCAATCCCGCAGTTGAGGCAGCCGTGAAAAAAGGATCACTCAAAGCGGCGTGCTGCCTGACCTCCATATCGAAGCGATACGACTGGATGACGTTGGCGACTACATCGGGCAACGATTCGTCGCACGGCACAGTCTCCAAAATCTCCTGGCCAGCAATCGCGTGGGGACCAGTCCGGCCGCCCGTGTAGATCGCAACCGCGTCCACAATCTTTCCGTCAATTCTCGTCTTAAAACCGCGAAGTCCGACGTCGGCAGCTTGATGGTTACCGCATCCCGCCGGACAACCGGACCAGTGAATCGTGAGCGGATTCAGGCCGGCGCCCATTTTTTTGTGCAGAGCTTCGGAGAGCGCTATTGCCCGGCTCTTCGTCTCGATGAGAGCCAGGTTGCAATAATCTGTTCCGACGCACGCGACCAATCCGCGCACAAATGGAGAGGGGCGGGGTGAGAGCTGCGTAAGCAAAGGCTCTTCGAGGAGTTTGGCCACGCGAGCCGCCGCAACATTGGGAATGATGGCGTTTTGGCCTGTTGTAAGGCGAATCTCGCCGTTTCCATGCGTGTCGGACAAGCGCGCAAGCTCGTCGAGTTGATCCGGCTTGACTCTGCCGGTAGGAATGCAAAGGCCCACCGCGACAAGTCCCGACTGTTTCTGCGTGCTCACACCAAGATGGTCAGAGTGCTTGGACCCGCGCATGTCTCTGCCCTGAAACGCCAGCTCGTGGCCGAGGCGCGCCACAAGTTCGGCGCGCAAGCGGCGCAGGCCCCACTCCTCAATCAGAAAAGCAAATCGGCACTTCGAACGCGCTTCGCGCGGGCCGTGGTCGCGGTAAATTTTGACCAGCTCGACCACCACGGCCGCTGCTTGAAAGATTTCAACAAAGACATTCAGGGGCGAAGCGACGGTGAATCCTCCGGAGCCCATCTTCCCGCCTACCAGCACGTTGAAGCCAAGCCGCCCAGCTTTGTTCGCGGGAATGAGCGCGATGTCCTGGGACTCACTATGCGTGCAATTGTCCGTGCAACCCGTCACCACGATGTTGAATTTGCGCGGCAAGTTGCTGAATTCCGGATTGCCCTCGTTGCCGACGATGATGCGATCGAGTTCGTGGACAACGGGAGAAGCGTCAAACCATTCGTGAGGCGTCAGGCCCGCCATGGCGCAGCCGTTGATGTTGCGAACATTATCAATGCCCGTTTGGAGCGTGCGCAGGTCCACGCCGCGGAGCTTCTCGAAGATTTCCGGAACGCTGTCGAGGGTGAAACCGCGCAGCTCAATTTGCTGCCGTGTGGTGATATCCAACACGCTGTTGCCAAGCCGCCGCGAGAGCTCCGCGATGGTGTGCAGCTGTTCGCTCCTCGCAAAGCCGTTGGGCATGCGGATGCGCATCATGAATTTGCCGGGCGTCGGTTTGCGGAAAAACACGCCGATCCACTTCAACAATTCCTTTTCGGCAGGCGTGAGCGCTTCGGCGCCACGCTCGATGATTTGCGGAAGGTGTTCCCGGATGCACAGGCCGTCGCCGTTCATCGAGGCTTTGTAGCCTTCTACGGCGTTAATGCCGGCGGGGATTTGTTCGACAGATGGCGATGTCATCTTGTCACTCGCGATGAACATGGGGAATGTTGTCACTTCCCAAGCGCCGGAGGCCAACGCAAAATTTGCGTGGCATCTATCAAAATTCTGAAGAACTGCAGAAAAGTTTCTACACCTTGACTATCTACAATACAAGGTGTAGATAGTCATGGTATGGGAAAACCGAACGACCTTGTGCAAGGGACTCTGGACCTTCTGATTCTCAAAACAATCTCATTCGAACCAAAGCATGGTTGGGCAATTGCCAAACGCATCCAGCAGGTTTCCGGCGAAGTGCTTCAGGTGCAGCAGGGATCGTTGTATCCAGCGCTGCACCGTTTGGAGCAGCAAGGATGGATTCGCGGAAAGTGGGAGGAGAGTGGGACGGGGCGGCAGGCGAAGTTCTACTCGCTGACTACGGCGGGCCGTAAGCAGATGGAACAGGAAACCACGAACTGGAACCGGCTCTCCGGCGCGATCAATCTGGTGATTGAGAAAGCCTAACCGGAGAAAGAGGGGCGATGCGCTGGCTGGAAAAGATCCGCGTGCAATTAGAAATGCTTCTCCATCGCAGACGGGAAGTGCAACGCCTCGATGCCGAACTTCGCTTTCACCTTGAGCAACAAATCGCCGAAAACATCGCTCAAGGAATGAGTCCCGAAGAGGCTCGCTACGCGGCACGACGAGCGTTCGGCAATCCGACACTGCTGCGCGAGCAAGCGCGCGAGACGTGGAATTGGAACACAATTGAAACGGCTCTTCAGAATATGCGAATCAGTATCCGCACACTGTGCAGAACGCCGGGTTTTGCGTTCATCTCGATCCTGGTGATTGCCATCGGCATCGGCGCCAATGTCGCCCTATTTACCGTGGTGCGGTCAGTGCTATTGAAACCGCTGCCTTTCAAGGAACCGGGGCGGCTGCTACGGCTGTATGAGCACAGCGCCGATGACAAGTTTCCGTACAATGAAGCGGCGGGTGGCGTATTTCTGGAGTGGAAGAAGGAAAACCATGGGTTCTCCGACTTGGCGATTGTCCTGACCTGGCCCGAATACAATTTGTCCAGCGCGGGCGGGCAACTTCCCGAAAAAGTGCGGGCTTCGCAGTGCTCCTGGGATTTGTTCCAAACGCTTGGCGTGGAACCGGCGATGGGTCGAAGCTTCACCGCCACAGACGATCAGCCCTCCGCGAACGCAACGGTGCTGTTGAGTTGGGGATTATGGAAGAGACGCTTCGGCGGCAATCCGGCGGTGCTGAATCAAACCATCCATCTGGATGCGAAACCCTATACTGTCATCGGAGTCATGCCATCGTGGTTCACGTATCCCGAACAGAGCGTGCAATTGTGGACTCCCGTCTACCACGAACAATTCCCCGACAGGTGGCAACAACTGGACAGCCACATGTTCGTTGTGATTGGGCGCCTGAAGGCTGGAGTTACACAGACGAAGGCAACCACAGAACTGTCGACTATCGTCCGTCGTCTGCACGATCAACACACTGAAAACCCATTCATAAGCAAGGCCGCAAATAGTCGACCTCTACTGGATGATATGGTGGGAGACGTCAAAACGCCACTGTACGTTTTACTAGCCGCAACAGGGTGCGTGCTTTTGATCGCGTGCCTGAATGTCGCCAATCTTCTAGTGGCGCGCGGTACCGCCAGGCGAAGAGAGCTTGCCATTCGTGCGGCGCTGGGCGGCAGCCGCCGGCGGCTGCTTGGCGAGCACCTGACAGAGAGCTTCCTATTATCAGCCGTTGGCGGTGTGGCCGGCGTCCTACTGGCTCGCGCTGTGATTGATTGGCTCGTAGGCACGCGACAGGACATAAGCCGAGTGGAAGCCATTCACATGGACGGAATGGTTGTGACATTTACGCTGGGCCTGGTCTTTTTCTGCGCGGCTTTCGCAGGCTTGATCTCTTCGGCTTCGGCTGGCGGCGACAAAATACTCTCCACGCTCCAGGAGTCCTCACGCTCACACAGCGCGGGACCTGTGCGAGTCAGTCTACGCAAATGGCTGCTTTCCATGGAAGTGGGGCTTACGGTTGTCCTGCTCGTCGGAGCGGGCCTGCTGCTGAAGAGCTATCAGCGGTTGAGGACGTCCGATCTTGGCTGTGTCACAAATAATGTGCTCACCATGCGCTTTGGCCTGCCTGAAGCGCACTATAGCAAGGACGCGCAGCGCGTTACTTTTTATGAGACCCTGCTGGACCGCGTGCGCTCGCTGCCCGGTGTTCAAGCAGCCGGATTTGTAACTTTAGTTCCAGGCCAGGGCTACTGGGGCGACAACGGCTTTATGATCGCCGAGCATCCCCCACTGCCGACGGGCCAGAGTCAATACGCCGTCGTTCGCTGGGCCGATCCGGGATATTTCGCGGCTCTTGGGATTCCGTTGCTGCGTGGGCAAACCTTCGATGAAAGCCACCGGCTGGACAAGGCCACGAAAGTCATCGTCAGTGAATCGTTTGTGCAGCGATATTTGACTGACGAAGATCCCATTGGCAAGCATCTGCTTACGCTTGGCCGGAAATCCTATGAAATCATCGGTGTGGTTGGCGACACGCGCTGGCTTATCGCGAAGAGTCCCGAGCCCATGATGTATTTTCCTCTCTACGCGGGAAAGGAGGGCGGAGGAACACTCGCCGTTCGCTCGATGGGAGACGTCACCAGACTAGCTGTGCCTATCCAGCAAGTCGTTCAGCAGCTGGACGGGGAGCTGCCCGTCTCCGACATCCTGACCATGGACCAGATCATTGGAAAATCCACGCTGGACAGCAGTTTTGACGCAACGCTTTTGCTTGTATTCGCGGTGCTATCGCTGGTGCTAGCTGCCGTTGGACTGTTCGGGGTACTCTCCTATATCGTTGCGCAGCGCACCGCGGAAATTGGTATCCGCATCGCGCTCGGCGCGCAGCGAGAAACAGTGCTCAGCCTAGTGTTATTGGATGGGCTCCGCCCTGCCTTTTTCGGACTCGCATTTGGCGTGGCTGCCAGCGTCGGTGCGGCGCAGTTGATTCGTTCCATGTTGTATGGAATCAGCCCGCTTGATCCCTCTGTATTTGTATCTGTAATTGTCATGCTGTTATTGGTGGCTGCCGCGGCATGCTTGGTTCCAGCCTGGCGCGCCTCGCGGCTAGATCTCACAGCCGCTCTGCGCGCGGAATAGGAATACTAAACCCTACCTGGCCAGAGCAGTTGACAGTGAATAGCAAAGAGTTGATGGCGGAAGAGTCCTAAAGAGTCTACTTGCAAGGAATCGGCTCTTAGGCAAACCGGACCTAGCGTTCGTCGCCGAAGCGCTTGATATCCTTGGGGCCTTCTTTCAAGGGGCCGACGTTGCGGCCTTGGACCTGTTCGCGAATGTGGGCGACGATGTCAGGATTGGCGAGAGTGGTGATGTCCAAAACGCTGTTGCCAAGCCGCCGCGAGAGCTCCGCGATGGTGCGCAGCTGTTCGGTCCTCGCAAAACCGTTGGGCATGCGGATGCGCATCATGAACTTGCCGGGCGTCGGCTTACGGAAAAACACGCCGATCCACTTCAACAATTCTTTTTCGGCAGGCGTGAGCGCTTCGGCGCCGCGCTCTATGATTTCCGGAAGGAGTTCCCGGATGCGCAGGCCGTCGCCGTTCATCGAGGCTTTGTAGCCTTCTACGGCGTTAATGCCAGCGGGGATTTGTTCGACAGATGGCGATGTCATCTTGTCACTCGCGATAAACATGTGGAATGTTGTCACTTCCCGAGCGCTGGAGGCCAACGCAAAATTTGCGTGGCATCTATCAAAAAAATCTCAAAGCCAAGGACTGAGGGTCCCAACAAGGTTCCCGAAATGCTCGGGCGGCGGGATCTTCGGTCGAACGGCAATAGGGGGAATGAATGATTTCAGGTTAGGTGCCGCGCCTACGGCGCTCGCCGTTCTTTTTGCTATCGTGCCCAAGCCCTTACGGGCTGGGCTAACTTCTGGCGCGCCTACGGCGCTAGAGAGGAGATTCGAAGACGAGCCGCACCTACAATCCCAAAGAACGGGTCTGATGACCCGCCACTACAACGGCGAAGACGAAGATGCCGCCCTCCCTAAAGGGACGGCGCTAAGCGGGAAGGGTACTCGCCGCGGCGAGTGCCCCTACGAAAAGCGCAAGAAGTTGGTCCTTATTCCTAGGCACAACGTCCGGTTTTTCCAATTCTGGAATTCCAATCATTCCAAATTAGCGGGAATAAACTGAGCAGCCGGGTAGTCAAGCGTAGACAAAGGGCGTGTGTGCAAACTGGCCGGGCAGCGCAGCGAAGCCGATTTCGCCCATTGGATAATTTATCTTGACGCGGCCAAGGGCTTGGCATATATGGTCGCTATCCTTCTTGCCTTCTGGTGGGAACGCGCCTGCCAGGGTGAGATCACTGCAAGTCGTGGAGTCAGTGGTGTGTGGGAGATGTCGTGGGTAGTATAGCGAGTGCTCCGGTATTGCGATCTCGCTGTTTTGCGTATCTCCGCTTTCGTGTGCCTGTGCTCCTCTCTCTCCTAATCTCCTCGAACGTCCGAAATGAAAAGAGGTGACCCGTGAAAAGGAATTTGACATTTGTCTTTATCACCGGTTTGTTTCTGATTCTTTCGACCATTTCACCGCTAGCAAATGCGCAAACCGCAAGCACGGGAATTGTTCTTGGTAACGTGACAGATCCGGGGGGAAGTAGCGTGCCGGATGCGAAGGTCGAACTAATCAACACCGCGACTAACGAAAAGCGGGAAGCGGTGACTAACTCGGCGGGACAATATATCTTGCCGTATGTCGCCCCGGGTGAATACACACTCAAAGTGAACAAACAAGGTTTCCGGACGACTTCGAGTGCCGCCCTGCATGTGGATGTAGCGAAAAGCTACACGATGGATTTCAAGCTAGAACTGGGGACCGTTGGCCAAGTGGTGCAGGTAGAAGCGACGGCGCAGGTGGAACTGCAGACCACCGACGCGCAAGTCGGCAGCGAAGTTTCAAGTGAAGTGATGATTCAGTTGCCGACCCTGCGCCGAAATGCCGCAGCACTGCTCACGCTGCAACCCGGCGTAACACCGGGGACAGGCACTTTTCCGAGGGTTGGAATGCGCGTCGCCGGAGCAATCGATGACCAGAACACTTTCACGCTAGACGGAATTGACGTTACCGACAATATAGTTGGGGGTCTTGGCGCTGACATTGCGGTCATCCCGCTGGGAGTGGAGTCGGTGGAGGAATTCCGAGTGGGGGTGAACAACCCAAATGCATCGTATGGGCGAGCTTCGGGTGGGCAAATAGCTGTTGTCGGTAAGAGTGGCACGAACAATCTCCATGGTGCGGCCTACTGGGTCCACGAGAACACCGACTTCAATGCCAATGAGTGGGAACTTAACAGGATCAACTTGCCCAGGCCGGTTATTCATGACAATCGCTTTGGCGGGGCGGCGGGGGCCCCGATCCGAAAGGACAAGACGTTTTTCTTTTTCAACTATGAAGGGCGGCGTTTCCCGCAGCAGTCGTCGTTTACTCGTCTGATGCCAAGCAGTTTGCTGAAGCAGGGCATTCTGCAATTCAAAGATGCTTCGGGAAACACGGTTCAGTACAACTTAGCGAGTTCCACGCTTTGCGGGAGTGGGACCACGGCGTGCGATCCCCGGGGACTTGGGATTAGTCCGTCGGTCGCGGCGCTTTGGGCACTGGATCCCGCGGGTACGGACCCGAGCGTGGCGAATGCCGATGGCCTGAACACATTAGGTTTTCACGGTACCGCTCTAGCCCCTCTTTCCACGAACTTCTACACGTCGCGCTTTGACCACCAGATTAATTCCAAATGGCGGTTCAACGGCAGCTACACTTACTTTCAGACCAAGCAGGTATCCGGCGGACAAAACGCGCAATACGACATTCGTGGCGGTACGGCAAAGGCCACCTCGACAGCGCCAACGGACCGGGATGCGATTATTGCGGGGTTGACGGGGCAGCTCACTCCTCACGTGTTCAACTCTTTCCACTTCGGCTGGGTGAGGGCACGCCAATCTTTCAACCGTTTGGCGCCTTCGGCTGCAGCGGCCCTTGAGAATATTGTTGGAACTGGTTCGTCGGCGGGGCCAATTGCGCTGGCGCCGGGTCAGGCGGCGACAAACCTGGTGGACGCACCGATCGAAGTAGACACGCAGAGGGCGCGATTCCAAAATAGCACTGGCCGGAACATCCAATATGTGGATGACGTTAGCTGGATTAAGGCGAAGCACACTCTACAATTCGGTGCAAACTTCAGGCACATCCCGACGATTCACACCCGGAATGACAAGGTAGTAGGTTCATTGGCTTCACTGGAGGCGCTGTCTGACGCAGATGTGAGCACATTCCTGTCATCGATTCCTTCAGCAGAGAGGCCACCCACGTGTTCGGCGACGGTAACGACAAACTGCCTGGTGAAAGGCGATACCCAGCGGTGGGACCGTCTCTACGCGTCGACGCTAGGACTCTTAGACAACGTGGGCATCCTAACCACTCGTGACGGCAACCTGAAACCTTTGCCGTTTGGAACCGCATTGGTGAACGACACTACCCTGAATGCCGTCGAGTTCTATGGCCAGGACGTGTGGAGGATTACTCCAAACCTGACGCTTACCTACGGCCTATCCTATGGCTGGCAGACTGCACCTAAGGAAAAGCTGGACCGGCAGACGTTGGTGGTGGACACGACCAATAACAACCAGCCCTTAACGGGACCGGGATATATCGCGGCGAAGCAGGCGGCGGCGCTGCAAGGACAGACGTACAACCCGACGCTCGGCTTCGATCCCGTGAAGTCAGCAGGACGCAACGTGTTTAATATTGATTGGGGTGATGTGGCTCCCCGTGCGTCAGTGGCTTGGACCCCGAGTTTCGATTCTAGATTCTTGCACCGCATGACCGGAAATCGGAAGACGGTCATCCGCGGGGGATTTGGCATTGTCTACGACCGCATCAATACCGTTCAAAGCGTAATCATCCCGATGTTGGGAGTAGGCTTTGCGCAAACGATCAGTGTTGGCGCTCCCTTATGCAACGCCTCCGGCACGCCAGGAAGTGGCTGCAATGCGGCAGCGGGTACAGGCAGCCCGGGAGCCGCATCATTCCGCGTAGGTGTGGATGGGAACCTTCCCGTGCCAACCGTTCCGACGGTGAGCATACCTGTTGTGCCAAGCACACCGTTTGGCGAACTTTTCAGTTTCCAGGACGATCCGAATACCAAGGTCGGACGAAGCCGGGCGGGTGATTTAACAATTCAGCGCGAAATCCCGGGAAACATGATTGTGGAAATCGGCTGGACGGGACGGTGGTCAGACAGGTTGCCGCAAGGGGTGAACTTCAACTCCGCCCCGTACTTCTTTGTCGACCAGGCATCGAAACAGTCATTTGCGCAAGCCTACGACGCCGTGGCCGCGGCGCTGGCGGCGGGGCAAACTCCGGCAACCCAACCCTTCTTTGAAAACCAACTGGCTGGTCTAATTGGCTCTCCTTGCGCGGGCAGCTCGACAGCCACTACCGCCACGCAATTCTTGACAAATGCGGCGGCATCGAACTTTACTGGTGGGCTCGTGAGTTCGCTGTTCTCCGTGATGGATGGACGACGAGCCTGCCTTGGACTGCCGACATTCCAAAACCGGGAGCTCTTCGACCTGCATATGCGGACGTACATCGGGAAGTCGAACTACAATGGATTGATCGCAACCTTAAGGAAGCGAACCTCGCACGGGTTGACGTTCGACGCGACCTACACTTTCTCGAAGACGCTAGACCAAAATATCTCTAACCAAAATCAGGCGGGCGTCTACTCAAATAGCTATTTTCCGAATGTGGATTACGGGCCGTCGATTTTCGACCGCAAACACATCTTCAACTTCAACTATGTGTATGACCTGCCGATGGGCAAAGGCCATCGATTCGGCAGAGGATCCTTGGCTCAGCGGTTGCTCGGTGGATGGTACACCTCGGGGATCTTTTCAGCGTTCAGTGGCCTGCCGCTCTTCGTGACCGAAAGCAGCCAGGTGTGGGGGGGAGGCAGCATCTTCGGATCCGGAGTGGGCATGATCCCGACAGTGAACCCGAACACCTTCGGCAACTCAGTCCACGGGGGCGTGTTCGGCACTAGTGGGATCGGCACGTCTGGCGACCCCGCCAAGCAGGGCAGCGGCCTCAATCTGTTCGCCGATCCCGCAGCGGTATTTGCAGACTTTCGGAACGTGCAAATCAGCAAAGACGGGCGCACCGGCCGCTCCAACCCACTCCATGGGCTTCCCTTCTGGAACCTGGACTCATCGTTGGGCAAGAAGACGGCACTAACTGAACGGGTCTCATTCAGTATCCAAGCCGACTTCTTCAACATCTTCAACCACGTGAACTTTGTTGATCCCAGCCTCAGCCTAACGTCGCCAGCCAGCTTCGGCGTCATTTCGACGCAGTTAGTGCCCACCAGCCGGGACAACACGCTTGCCGACGGCAGCCGCTGGATCCAGCTGGGTTTGCGCGTTTCGTTCTGACGTGCGACCTTCAATGAAAGAGCGGGGGAGCGGGCGTTCAGCCCGTTCCTCCGCTTTTGCGCTTTGCTCACAAAGCTGTGCTGGTTCTACCGTTCGTCGCCGAAGCGCTTGATGTCCTCGGGGCCTTCCTTCAGGGGGCCGACGTTGCGGCCCTGGACGAGCTCGCGAATCTGGGCAACGATGTCGGGATTGGCTAGAGTGGTGATATCGCCGGTGTCCATCTGGTTGGAGATGGCGGCGAGGACACGACGCATGATTTTGCCGGAGCGCGTCTTGGGCATGTCCGGCACGATGTGGACGGTCTTCGGCCGCGCGATTTTGCCGATCATGGTTTCAATGGTGGAGACGACTTTGTCCTGGATGGCTTTGGTCGTCGGAACGCCTGGCTTCAGTGAGATGTAGACGACGGGGACGCGGCCTTTGACTTCGTCCACCACAGGAACCACGGCGGCTTCGGAAACTTCCCCAATCGTGAGGCAAGCGGATTCGACTTCCTTGGTGCCAAGCCGGTGGCCGGCAACGTTGATGACGTCATCCACGCGGCCGAGGATGCGATAGTAACCGTCGGCGGAGAGCACGGCCCCATCCGCGGCGTAGTACGGCCAATCGCGCCAGTTCTTACTCTTCGGATTCTTGTTGTACTTTTTGTAGTACTGATTGACGAATCGTTGTGGGTCGCCCCAAATGGTCTGCATGATGCCCGGCCAGGGATTGCGAATGCAGATGTTGCCGGCATTGCCCGAGCCGGCTTTTACTTCATTGCCTTCTTCGTCCCAAATGATCGGGTAAATGCCGAGGACTGCGGGACCTGCGCTGCCGGGCTTCATGGCATCGAGAGCAGGCTTGGTGCTGCACAAAAAGCCGCCCGTTTCCGTCTGCCACCAGGTGTCGACGATGACGGCTTTGCCTTTACCAACGACGTCGTAATACCACTTCCACACTTCCGGCTCGATCGGCTCACCAACCGTGGTCATGTGCTTGAATTTGTAGTTGTAATTTTTCGACTCCTGGAAGCCGGCTTTGCGCAGCATGCGGATCGCGGTGGGTGAAGTGTGAAAAATGTTGACGTCCAGCCGTTCGGCGATGCGCCAGGGACGCCCGGCATCGGGATATTGCGGGACACCTTCGTAGAGCACGCTCGTCGCAGCGAGCGCCATCGGGCCGTAGACGATGTAGGAGTGCCCGGTGATCCAGCCGATGTCCGCCATGCACCAGTAGACGTCTTCCGGATGAATGTCCTGGTAATACTTGGCCGTGCCGGTGACGTAGGCGAGATAACCGCCGGTGCGGTGCTGGCAGCCCTTGGGCTTGCCGGTTGTGCCGCTGGTGTACATCAGGAAGAGCGGAGCTTCGGCGTCCTGCGAAACGGGCTCGACGATGCGGTTGCGATATTCTTTCAAGGCTTCATCGACGAAATAGTCGCGGCCCATGATCATGGGTGTTTCCGAAGAGTATTTCCCCGGATATCGTTTCCACACCAGGACCTTTTCGATCTCCTGCCCCTCTTTCGTTGCGGTTTTCACGGCGACGTCCGCGCTGGCTTTGTGATCCACCCACTTGCCATTGCGGCTGTAGCCGTCGGCATAAATAAGCACGCGGCTGCCAGAGTCGGCGGCGCGCAGTCCGCAGGCTTCGCCGCTGAAACCGCCGAAGACTACGGAATGCACGACGCCAAGCCGCGCGCAGGCCAGCATGGTGATGGGCAACTCCGGAATCATCGGCATGTGGATGGTGACGCGGTCGCCGGTTTTCAGTCCGGCGAAATCGCGAAGCATCGCGGCAACTTCGTTTACGCGCTTGTACAGTTCCTGGTAGGTGATGACGACGGGAGACTCCGTCTCCGGTTCCGGAACGAAGATCAAGGCCGCTTTGTTCTTGTGCTTCGCGAGGTGGCGGTCCACGCAGTTGTAGCAGGCGTTGAGCTTGCCGCCCACGAACCATTTCCAGAAAGGCGGCTTGCTGGCGTCGAGCGTTTTGCGCCAGGGCTTGTCCCAATCGAGCAGGGAAGCGTAGTGATCGAAACATTCCGGGAATTTCTTTTCGCTAAATTTTCTGACAAGGGCATTATCCGCAAGGTTTGCCTGGGCGACAAACTCCTTGGGAGGGCGGAAGTATTCTTCTTCCTTCCAGTGGACGGCGATTTGCGCTTCGGTGAGCTTTTGCTTGCCCTTCGGTTCTTTGGCATTGAGCTTTGGTCGAGCGGTGGCCACGGCGGCAACTCCCCTTCGAAGATTGAATTCGATTGTTACGCAACAACGAGGGACAGCGTGATGCAGGCAAGCCCAGATGCCCGTTCAGCGTGAGCTTGCCTGCCAAAAATGATGCTACCGCGCACGTGCGGGAGTCAATCGCCAGAAGCCGGCGCTGGGTGGCCGCCGACTTCGTCCCAGATCCGGTGTCCGTGCGTTTCCTTCAAGAAGATAGACCCGACCACAAACGTTACCGCGGCCACAGTCATCGGATACCACAGACCCGCATAGATATTGCCGGTGGCCTCACACATATAGATGCCTACCAACGGCACCAGCCCGCCAAAGACTCCGTTACCTATGTGATACGGCAACGAGAATGCCGAGTACCTAATCTTTGCCGGATATGCTTCCACGAGATAGGCGGCGATAGGCCCGTAAACCATCGTGACGTAGAGGACCTGCACGAAAACCAGAAGCGTCAGCAATGGCACGTTGGGATTCGGCGCAACCGGAGCAGGAACCTGTTTCCCGCTTGCATCTATGGTCAAAGGCGTCAAGGTCGGGGCGCCAGTGACCGCGTTCCTTTGCGACTTGAACGTTACTACGTTATTGCCCGCAGCGTTCTGCATAGCGTGGTAGATGGGGTAATAAGTGACCACCGCGAGCAGACAACCGGCCATGATGATCTTCTTGCGCCCTATTTTGTCGGAAAGCGCTCCAAAAACCGTAAAGAAAGGCATGCCGAAGAGCATGGCGAGTGCCACGATGACAAAGCCAGTGCGCAGGCTCACCCTCAAAATCGACTGAAGATAGAACAATGCGTAGTATTGGCCTGTGTACCAGACCACGCCCTGTCCCGCCGTCGCCCCCAGCAGTGAAACCAGGAAGAGCCTGAAGTTTGGCCATTGCGTGAAGGCTTCCTTAAGCGGCTTCGCCGAGCTCATGCCCGTCGACTTGATCTGGGAGAAAATGGGCGATTCCTTCATCTTAAGACGGATGTAAAGCGAGATCATGACCAGGATGACAGAAACAAGGAAGGGAATGCGCCAACCGTAGCTCTGGAAATTTGCTGGCGTCATGTAGAACTGAAGGAGAATCACCGTGATAACGGAAAGAAACAAACCCAGCGTGGCCGTGATCTGAATATAGCTGGTCCAGTAGCCCCTCTTGTTATCGGGAACGTGCTCCGCAACATAAATCGCGGCGCCTCCATATTCCCCGCCCAACGCGAGTCCCTGGAAGACACGAATAAGGATCAGAGCAATAGGAGCAAGCCAACCGGCCGTGGCGAAAGTGGGCATCAGGCCGATGAGAAACGTTCCAAAGCCCATCACCGTGAGCGTGACCAGGAAGGCATACTTGCGGCCTACCAGGTCGCCTATTCTTCCGAAGAAGAGCGCCCCAAACGGGCGCACCATGAATCCAACGGCGAAGGTAGCGAGATAGGCGATGTACGCAAAGGTGGCGTTTCCCGGTGGATAGAATTTCAAGGAAAGGACAGCGGCGAGACTTCCGAAAATATAGAAGTCATACCACTCGATCATCGTTCCCACGGACGAGGCAAGAATCACTCCCCAGATTCCGGATGGGGAGGTACCGCCCATCGGAATTGTGTCTGCACGGCTGGCCATGCGTCCTCCTATGAACTCCGACCTTGTACTGACAGTGCGTCGCTGGTGGACCGCTCCCTGGAGCGAAGCCGCGGCGCACCTGACGTTCTTGCCCTTCCCTTGAATCTCTCCCTGACTTCACCTTTGGAGTGCGAGCCAGGGCCTTCTGTGGCGGAAGGGCTCTGGAATGCTCCCGTTCATATACGGGTCGGCCCGCGTTGTCAAGAAATGACTTAACGCGAATTTGGGATGCTTAGGAGGCGGACTGCCTCAAACGATTCACGATATGCCGCCCCTATTGAGCGGGGAAGAGCGGCTTTTGAAGGACGAACCGTATTCGTGATAAAACTTCCGTTTGAACCTGCACAACGCCATCTTCCTCTTTTTCGCCGGCGCCCTCGGCGGTGGAATCAACGCAGTCGCCGGCGGTGGAAGTTTCGTGGCTTTTCCGGCCCTCTTGTTTACCGGCGTTCCGCCCATCCCTGCCAACGCCACTAACACTCTCGCGCTCTGGGTGGGCACTACCGCGAGCGGCGGCGCTTATTCCCAGAAGCTGAATATTGGGCGGCGTGTGATGATGCCGCTGGTCCTCACCAGCATTCTCGGCGGCCTGGCCGGCGCATTTCTCCTCATCAAGACGCCCGCACAAACCTTCTTGCGCGTGCTTCCGTGGCTGATGCTCGGCGCCACATTGCTCTTTGCCTTCGGCAAACATTTGACCGGACGGATTTCCG
This sequence comes from Acidobacteriota bacterium, assembly GCA_003225315.1. Classification (GTDB taxonomy): domain Bacteria; phylum Acidobacteriota; class Terriglobia; order Acidiferrales; family UBA7541; genus Acidiferrum. The sequence goes on along the minus strand of QHZD01000021.1, from coordinate 74,853 downwards.
CGGGCATCTCGCATGACGCCACCACCACCGCGATCACCGGGGCTTCCGTCTTCGAGCTGCTCGTCGCCGTTTACGGCGGCTACTTCGGCGGCGGTATCGGCATCATGAATCTGGCCATGCTCGCGGCGCTCGGCATGACCGACATTCACGCCATGAATAAGCTCAAGGTGATTCTCGGCGGCGTCATCAACGGCGTTGCCACCATCACTTTCATCATTATGGGCGCGATCGTCTGGCCGCAAGCCATTGTCATGACCGCCGGTTCTCTGCTCGGCGGATATTCCAGCGCCCACTATGCGCAAAAGCTCCCGCAAGCCTGGGTCAAGTCCTTCGTCATCCTGGTGGGAACAGCGATGACCATTTATTTTTTCATTCGCGGCTATCGCTAGCCTCTCCACGCCAATCTTTGCCGCACGTTTCCCCCCGATTTCTCTTTCCCCCTTAGCCACTTTTGATATAGTCCCCGCTGTCATGTCCACTGCGGGGATTCACGCCGAAGCAAAAAACATCAGCGCGACGCCGCTCACGCGAAATCAAGTCCGCGGCTTCTGGGCTTCCTGGGGAGGCTGGACGCTCGATGGCATGGACTCGTTCATTTATGCCCTGGTGCTCGTGCCCTCTCTGCGAGAATTGCTCCCGCGTTCTGGCATCGCTGCCACAAAAGGCAACGTCGGCTATTACGGTGGATTGCTTTTTGCCCTGTTTCTCTGCGGCTGGGGCCTCGCCTTCCTCTGGGGGCCCATCAGCGACAAATTCGGCCGCGTTCGAACGCTCATGCTAACCATCGTCTGGTATTCGGTGTTCACGTTTCTCAGCGCACTCGTCACGAATGTGTGGCAACTCGCCGTGTTACGCCTGCTCGCTGGTATTGGCATAGGCGGCGAATGGGCCATGGGTGGCACCTTCGTCGCCGAAGAATGGCCCGAGGACCGCCGTCGCGCCGGGGCAGGGTATATGCACACCGGGTATTACGTCGGAGTTTTTCTGGCGGCGCTGGCCAACTTTATCATCGGAAGCAAATTCGGCTGGCGCGCGATGTTTGCCGTTGGCGGGCTGCCGGCGCTACTCCTGGCTTGGGTACGTCACGGCGTGACCGAGCCTGCGTGCTGGAAGCAGAAAGAAGGCGTCGTTCGAACGTGGAAAATCTGGCAGCCATTCGCGAGTCTCTTTTCGAGCGCAGTGCGCCGGCGAACGATCCTCAACTCTCTCTTCATGCTGGCTTCCATTTGCGGCCTTTGGGCCGGAACGGTCTACGTTCCCGCCGCAGTCACGGCGCTCGCCGAAGCTGCCGGGAAGGCCGGACCGTTGGCGGCGCAAATCGCCTCGCGCGCCACTATGCTTGTCTCTTTGGCGACTATTCTCGGTTGCCTGGCTATGCCCTCGCTCGCGGAGAAGCTCGGCAGGCGCGGCGCTTTAGGATTTTTCTTTGCGTTGATGGCGGCTTTCATCGCGCTCACCTTCGGAAAGGTTTTCTATCTCGGCGCTGCGGCGCTGCCCTGGTTCTTTGTTTGTCTTTTCTTTCTTGGTTTTGGCGGCGCGAATTTTGCCGTCTACACGCTCTGGCTCCCCGAACAGTATCCAACCGAGTGCCGCGCCAGCGCCTTCGCTTTTTCCACTTCTTTTGCCCGATTTGGCGGCGCCGCAATCACCTTTCTCGTCGGCGCGGGCGTTCAGCACTTTGGATCCCTCGGAGTTCCCGTCGCGCTGACGTCCATCGCTTTTGCGATTGGCTTGCTCCTCATACCATTTGGCGCTGAAACTCGCGGGCAACCCCTTCCGGCGTAGCCCCAGAAAGGCAAACGGAACATGGCCGAAGTGGAGACCAAACTTTTCCCCATCGAAGCGTTGCGCGATTTCAGCAACCAAGTGTTTCTCCATTTCGGCGTTCCCAAACACGACGCCACTCAGGCCGCCGAAGTCCTTGCCGCTGCCGATCTGCGCGGCATCGATTCCCACGGCGTCGCTCGTCTCCACAGTTATTTCGACATGCTCACTTTGGGCCGCATCAATCCCAGGCCGGAAATCAAAGTGCTGCGCTCTACACCCACCACGGCCACGATCGATGGCGACAATGGCCTCGGCCTTGTCGTCGGCCCGCATGCCAACCGCTTCGCCATGGACATGGCCGAACGCTTCGGCTCCGGCTGGGTTAGCGTGCAGAACACTAATCATTACGGCATCGCGGGTTATTACGTCCTCAAAGCATTGGAACGCAACCTCATCGGCTGGGCCATGACCAATTCTACCAAGCTCGTCGCGCCGTTGTGGGGCGCGGAACGTATGCTAGGCACCAATCCCATCGCCATCGGGTTCCCCGGCAAGGAAGAGCCGGCCATTGTGATTGACATGGCCACGAGCGCCGTGGCCTACGGAAAAATCGAAATAGCCCGCCGGCGTGGAGAATCAATTCCCGAAGGCTGGGCCGTCGACAGCGAGGGCCGCGATACGACCGATCCAAACGCCATGATCAACGGCGGCGCGCTGTTGCCGCTCGGTTCCGACCGCGAACGCGGCGGACACAAAGGCTACGGCCTCGCCATTATGGTGGACGTCTTGTGCGGCGTTCTTAGCGGCGCGAATTGGGGGCCATTCACGCCGCCCTTTGCCCTGCGCCAGGAAATTCCCAGTCGTAGCGTCGGCAATGGCATCGGTCATTTCTTTGGCGCCATGCAAATCGACGGCTTCATCGACCGCGATTCCTTCAAGCGCCAGATTGACGATTACATCCGCGTCTTTCACGCGACCAAGCCCGCTCCTGGCAGGAGTGGACCTCTCATTCCCGGCGATCCGGAACGCGAGGCCGAAAAGTGGCGCCGCGAGAATGGTGTGCCATTGGTCTTGCCGGTTCTCGAAGAGCTGCGAGACATTTCCAAAAAGACCCGCATCCCCTTCGACTGAGTTCACTCGCGCAATTATCATCCTGAGCGAAGGGCGCGCTTTTTGCGTTCCGAACAGGTTTACGCAGCGAAGGATCTCAGGCTGATCGACTCCTAAGCGTTGAACTACCCCAAAGCGTCGACCGATTCGCCCCGAATCGATGTATCTACAATCTGAATTGTATGCACCACGGGAATCTTCCAGCCGTGCCGTGCCAGCGACGCTTGAAGCTGTATCAAACAACCAGGATTCCCCGTAGCCACCACATCCGCTTTCAACGGCGCGATAAGCTCCGCCTTGCGGTCGCCAAGCGCGTTCGCTGCATCCGGCTGCACCAGGTTGTAAATCCCCGCGGACCCGCAGCAAATCGCTGCTTCAGGAATCTCCGCAAGCTCCAGACCTGGAATCTTGGAGAGCAATGACCGCGGCTGCGAGCGCACTCCCTGTGCATGCTGCAAATGGCACGAGTCATGAAACGCCACTCTCAGTTTCAATGGACTTCGCTTGGCGCGAGGTTCTAGTTCAGCCAGGATTTCGCTAACGTCTTTGCACTTCGCGGCAAACACTTTGGCTCGTTCCGCATACTCCGGCTCATCCCGGAGCAAATGGCCATATTCCTTCACGTTCGACCCGCATCCCGCCGCATTCGTAACGATTGTCTCGACGTTCGCGCGTTCGAACGCCTCGATCGTCCTTTTCGCCAATTCCACCGCCGCGGCTTCCTCGCCCGCGTGCACAAGCAACGCGCCACAACACGGCTGTTCCCTCGGCGCCACAACTTCGCAACCTTCCGCCGCCAGGACTCGCGTCGTGGCCGCATTCACCTGCGGAAAAAACTCCCGTTGCACGCATCCCAGGAGTAAGCCAACTCGCCGCCTCTTCGTTCCCGCTGGCGGCGTGACTTCCGCGACCGTCTCACGCGGTCCCAACTTAGGGAGCAGCGCTTCCATCGCCCGAATCTTCTTCGGCAACAGCTTCAGCAGCCCCGATCTGCGCACGACGGCCTGCAATCCGGTTTTCTGGTACGCAAGCAGCGGCCAGCGCATTTGCCGCAAGCGATCCGGCCGCGTAAAAGTTTCAAATACAAACCGTCTGTGGAGTTTTTCTCCCCGTGAACGTTCCGTGTTTCGTTCGATCTGCGCGCGCGTCGCCTCAATGAGTTTTCCATAGTCCACTCCCGAGGGGCACGCCGTGATGCATGCCATGCAGCCCAGGCAACTGTCGAAGTGGCTTACCCAATTCGAGGTCATTTCCGCGGTGCCCTCGCCGGCAACCTTCATCAGGTAAATTCGCCCGCGTGGCGAATCCATTTCCTGGCCCCACAAAACATACGTGGGGCACACCGGCAAGCAAAATCCGCAATGCACGCACTTTTCAATGATCTCGTTCGAAGGCGGATGATGCGCGTCAAACGCACTGACGCAATCCTGTTTTGTGGTCAATTCGTCCATCAGATGCCACCCACAAACCGGCCAGGGTTCAGCGTACTCTTTGGATCGAGCTGCTGCTTCACCGCTTTCATCAAGGGCAGCGCATCACCCGCGTTCCCCCAGGCGTCGAATGACGGCATTTTCTCGGGATGATGGAGTGCGACAAGCGATCCTTGCTGGCTTTCCAATTCGCCGCGCAATGCTTGAAGCGCGCTGCGCAACGCTCCCACTTTTCCTTCCAGGCGAAGCCATCCAAGCCCCGTCGCATACACCAGCGCTCTCCACCGGACCTGTTGCCCGTTGGCAATGTGCTCCACCAGTTTCATTGTGCGAGCGACGTTTGCAGGCAAGACGCTGATTTTTGCGATCGCCGTATTCTCGGGATCAGCAGGGGTCCAGAGCTTCTCGCGCGCTGTCCAGCTTGACGTGGAAGACTCCAAAACTTTTGCAGGAGCGGCAAAATTTCGCAGTTGCGCTTCTTGCGCCACTAAGCCCGCTTCCGTGCCTTCAAACAAAATGTCGGAGACCGGTGAAGCGTCATCGGAAAAGTGCGATTGAAGAAACGTGTGCGCGAGCTTCGAATCCTGCACAGCGAGCGCGAACCGCTGCGCTTCCTCGGCATTGGCCGTCGCAACGGAAAAAGATCGCGTGTTTCGCGGCAGTGGATGGAGCCGAAACACGGCGCGCGTGATGATGCCGAGAGTGCCCAGAGCGCCAGTGACAAGTTTCGGCAAGTCATACCCGGCGACGTTTTTCACCACCTTGCCGCCGCTGCTCGCCAGCGTGCCGTCCGGCAGCGCAATCGTCGCACCGATGATCAGGTCGCGCAGCGCGCCAAAACGCGAACGAAGCGCTCCGCTGTCATTTGCTGAAAGCACTCCGCCAATGGTGGCTTTTTCCGGCCACAGCGGATCAAGCGCCAATCGCTGCCCGTGCTCCGCAAGCGTTTCCTGCAATCTCTGAATCGTGCAACCGGCTTCAACAGTCACCGTGAGGTCCGCCCAGGCGTGCTCGATGATTTCATTCAGCCGCGCCGTTGACAAAACCAAATCCGCGCGCTCGGGTGAGTTTCCCCAGCCGAGCTTCGTCCCACCGCCCCACGGAATCACTGCCAGCCCCGCCGCGTTCGAAAGACGCAGAATCTCCGCAATCTCGCTTTCCGTTCCCGCCTCAATCACCAGCTTCGGCTGAACTCCCCCCACAGCATCCGCGGCAGTTGCCGCTCGCACATTCTCATTCCCCACAATCGCAATGAATTTGTAGCGCAGCGCCGAATGCAGGCCGCTTGCCTCGTGTTTGGTTGCGGCATCCATCGGGAAGTATCAGTAGCGCTCCGCGATGCCCGCGGATTCGCTCGCATGCGGCACGTACTCACCGGGTTTCTCGCCGCAAAGCCGCGGCGTCGGAAAGACTTTCGTCGGATTCGAAAGCTGCAGTGGATCGAACGCGCAACGCACTCGCTGCATGGTCGCCAAATCAGGCTCTGCAAACATTTTTGCCATCGCTTTCTTCTTGTCTTCGCCGACGCCGTGTTCCCCGGTGATCGAACCGCCCGCAGCGATGCACAGTTCGAGAATCTGCGCCGAAAGCGCCTCGGCGGCCTTTTCCTGGCCGGAAATTCGGCGGTCGTAGAGAACCAGCGGGTGAAGGTTTCCATCGCCCGCATGAAACACATTGGCCACACGCACGCCCGCTTCTTTGCTGAGCCGTTCAATCTCGCTCAGCACCCGCGGAAGCGCGGTGCGTGGAATCACTCCGTCCTGCACAATGTAGTTCGGCGAGATTCGTCCCATCGCCGCAAAAGCGGCTTTGCGCCCTTTCCAAACCAGCGCGCGTTCCGCATCCGACTGGGCCACGCGAATTTCCGACGCGCCATTCGAACGGCAAATCTCGTTTACCTGCGTCATCAAGGCTTCGACTTCCGCCACGGGACCATCCAGCTCCACCAGAAGCAATCCGCCACAGTTTGGATAGTTCGCATGGACCGCGGCTTCTGCCGCTTGAATCGAGAGGTTATCCATCATTTCAATCGCCGCAGGCAGCATTCCTGCCGCGATGATGTCGCTCACTGCTGCGCCCGCTTCGTTCGTGGATGGAAACGCCGCGAGCAGCGTTCGAACGCACTCCGGCCTCTTCACGATACGCAGAATAACTTTGGTTGCAATTCCCAGCGTCCCTTCCGAACCCACGAAAACACCCGCCAAATCGTATCCCGGCTCATCCAGTGTTTTTCCGCCAAAATGAACCAGAGTCCCATCAGGAAGAACAACTTCCAATCCCAGCACGTGCGTCGTCGTGAATCCGTATTTCAAGCAATGCGCCCCGCCTGAATTTTCCGCTACGTTTCCGCCGATGCTGCAGATCGATTGCGACGAAGGATCGGGCGCGTAAAAATAATCCTGCGGCGACACGCGCCCGGTAACATCCAGATTAATGACGCCCGGTTCAACCACCACGCGCGCATTCGGAAAATCCACCTCGAGAATATGGTTCATCCGCGCCAGGCTGATGACAATTCCGTTTTCCACCGGAAGCGCCCCGCCGCTCAAGCCTGTCCCCGAGCCGCGCGCAACGAACGGCATCCGTTCGCGGTGGCAGATTCGCACGATCGCCTGAACTTGTTCCGTGGAATTGGGCAGAAGCACAGCGCGAGGCATCACGCGAAAATACGTTAGTCCATCGCACTCGTAAGTGTGCAGCTCTTCGGGCGAAGAGATGAATCCGCGCTTACCCACAATGGCTCGCAATTCATCGAAAGTCTGCATGCCCATCTTTGTGCCCAGAGGAAGAATAGTACGGCTCTTCCTCAGAAAGAAGAAGGATTCACGCCGTCTATCGGCTCGCGCCTCGGAATACGAGAGCCTTCCTGTCTCTTAGTCCTAGCGGGCCATCGGGCTCAATGGATGACCAATTTGGTGAATGGAAAGACGTAAGCCTGCATGAATACCAGGACACCTACCAGGCAAGCCAGCGCGATGCTGTGGAAGAAGACGTAACGCAGGATGTCTCCCTCATGGCCATACCATTCCGTGGCCGTGCTGGCGACGACGATGCTTTGCGCATCGATCATTTTGCCCATCACGCCGCCGCAGCTATTGGCGGCTGCCATCAATGTCGGTGAGACGCCAACCTGCGTGGCGGAGATTTTCTGTAAGCTGCCGAACAGCACGTTAGACGCGGTGTCCGACCCAGTAAGCGCAACGCCGAGCCATCCAAGAAGTGTGCCGAAAAATGGATAAAAGGTTCCTGTACGAGCAAACGCCAATCCCATTGTCGCGTCCAGGCCGGAGTAACGCGTCATGAATCCGATGGACATCATCGCGGCGATGGTAATCAGAGAAAATCGCACCTTGTACAAGGTTTTCCCGTATTGGCGAAGCATCTGCAGCGGGCCGAATCCCATCACGAATCCGGAAATGATGGCTGCGACCAGGATCCCACTGCCCGTGGCGGAGAGCCAATTGAAATTAAAAACCGCAGCCTCGGCCGTGTTCTTGGCGACCACCGGAGGCACCCGCAGAATCAGGTTGTGCAGGCCACCGACGGGGATTTTGAAAATAGAGATCTTATCGAGAAAGGCTTTGACGCTCGGGAGCCCCCACAGAAACACCAGCACGCTCAGAATGACCCAAGGTGTCCACGCTTTAATGACCTCCCCCGTGCTGTGACCGTGTTGGCCGCGCGCGCTGCGATCCGCTTCATGGCCCTCGAACCCCCAAATCTTTTTGGGATGCCATACGAAGAGCAACACGGTTACGGCTGCCATCGAGCAAACCGCCGAAACTACGTCCACCAGCCACGGCCCATGAAAATTGGACACCAGGAATTGCGGAATTGCGAAGAAGACCCCGGCAACGAGCACAGCAGGCCAAATTTCAAGCATCCCGCTGAATCCGGCAAAGGCCCACAACAGCCAGAACGGCACCAGAACGGAAAAGAACGGAAGAATTCGTCCGGCCATGCCACTCAGCTGTAACAGGTCGAGTCCCGTAACCGTCTGGAGAGCGATAAGGGGTGTACCCAGCGCGCCATACGCCACCGGCGCTGTATTGGCAATGAGCGAAAGCCCCGAGGCTTGCAGCGGCTTGAAGCCCAAACCAATCAGGATGGCCGCGGTAACCGCTACGGGTGTGCCAAACCCCGCTGCTCCCTCAAAAAACGCTCCGAACGAAAAGGCAATCAACAGAAGCTGCAGACGCCGGTCCTGCGTGATGCCCATCAAGCTCTCTTGCAGGACTTTGAAGCGGCCTGAGGCGCAGTTCATGTCGTACATAAAAATGACGTTGAGGATGATCCAGCCGATAGGGAAAAGGCCGTAGCAAGCGCCGTACACCGCCGTGCGCGCCCCCATCCCCGCAGGCATTTTGAATACCCCGACGGCGATCACCAGTGATGCGGCTAGGCCCAGGAGGGCAGCCCAGTGGGCCTTAATGCGCAAAACCGCCAATGCTCCGAGTAACACAACTACCGGCAGCGCCGCGACGAGCGTCGAAAGCCACCAATGCCCCAGGGGATCGTACCCTTGTGTCCAAGTCACAGTGAACCTCCAGCATGCTTGTCCTTGCGAAATTCAGACGAGCCCCGTTCCAAGCCGCGTTCGAACGATAAGTATTCCTGTCCGGGCCACACCTCCTAACCCGGCAGCCAGGCATTTCGGTCGCTGAGATACTTCGTTACCGCGTTCTTGTCAAGCGTTAACTGTTTCCGCTGGTCCGCTTGTTTGTTAGTGGCGCATGAACAGCCTAGCCGCAGGCAAATCCGGCCAATCAAACTGCATCACAGCCGTTGTAAACTATCGCCGAACTGAACCGGCTTCGAAGGCACCAGATATGGTTGTTCGCTCCATTCTCCTATTTCTCCTTGCCGCATCTCTTTGCTCCACGGGCTCCTTGGCGTTTCCGCAATCCCTGCGGCCCTCTATCCAGGACAAGTATTCTCTGACCGGAACGGTCGTCAATTCCGTCACCGGTGAAGCCATCCGCGGCGCTCTCGTTCAAATCTATATGAATGGACAGTCTTCTCGGCTAACCGGGCCCGACGGGAGATTCCAATTTGACGGCCTTTTCGCCGGCCAGACCCCCATCACCGTTCGAAAGCCTGGTTTTTTCTCAGAAGAAGAGCTAGAAAACGGGCTTCCCAGATTTAGAAGGCCGGTTGTTGATATCGGGCCAGACGTTTCGCCCGCCATCCTCAAGCTCGTTCCCGAAGGCGTCATCTATGGCCGGATCACAGGAGACGATGGCGAACCTATCGAAAATCTGCCCGTTCAGCTGGTGGTCCAGCGCCTGGAGAACGGCCGCAAGGTTTGGCAAGATCGCCAAGGCGGCGCGACGAATGAAGACGGAGAGTTCCGCATTGCCGAGCTTCAGCCCGGCACGTATTATTTGTCGGCAGGACCCAGTGGGAGTTCGGTGCCGATTGCCTCCGGCTCTGCAAATTCCGCTGCGCTCGGTTTCCCGGTAGTCTATTATCCGGCAGGCTCGGATATTTCTCTCGCTTCCCCAATTCCCATGGTCCCGGGCAAGCGGGCTGAAATCAATTTCACTCTGTCCCCGCAACCTTGCTTTCGCGTCGCCGGCACAATCATCGGCTACGCTGCAGGCCAGTTTGCCAACCTTCAAGTGCTCAATTCCGCGGGAAAGCACTTAGCGTCTGGCTATCGATTTGATCCCGCAACCGGGGCCTTCCGCATCCCTTGTATCCCTTCGGGGACTTACACGCTTTTCGCGAACGCGCCTCCCACTGGCCCCCAAATCGGCCCCGGCCGTTCTATGACGGCCGTCCTGCCGTTAACCGTGAATGCCGATCTCTCCGGAATCCACATCGCCCTGTTACCCAACGCGAACATTCCCATCCGCATGCGCGTCATCTCCTCTCGAACCGGCTCGGAACGATTCACCCAGCAAGAAAACTATTTTCCCGCCTACGTTCAGCTTGTCTCGCATACCTCGGGGATGTTCGAGTCCCGCCACGGCTCCCAACAAGTCGGCGAGCGCGGTTCTGCCTCGCTTGAACTTCAAAATATCCCTCCCGGAACGTACGGAGTTGAAATCAATCCCAACGGCTTGCTTTACGTTCAGTCCGCCACTTCCGGCCCCACCAACCTTCTGCAATCCGATCTGTCGATTCCAGCCGGCGGCGCTCCGCAACCCATCGAGATTACCCTCCGAGATGACGGAGCTTCTCTCAGCGGAACTGTTGCGCTCGACAATCATCCATTCACCGCCACGGTTCTCGCCTTTTCCGAACATTCTTCCACTCCGCCAATCATTCAGCTGACCGATCCGAAAGGATTCTTTCAGATGCCGTTTCTTCCGCTCGGCGAATACAAATTCCTTGCCGTTGACCATCCCGAGCAGCTCGAATACAGAAATCCGGACGTCATGCGCAAATACCTTGTGCGAGCCAGCGGGATTACGCTGTCGCCTGACCAGAAGGCAAAAATCGAGCTCGAAGCGGTAAAAGTGGAAGAGTGACTCTCATGTTCGCACTCAAACTACTGCAAATTCTCTTTCTTCTCGCATTTTTTCAGCAGGCGCAAAATCCTCAGCCAGCTCAACCACAAGCTCCCGCCGCTCCTTCCTCCTTTCGAATCAGTGGCAGAGTCATCGACGCCATCACCGGCCAGCCGCTCGCCCGCGCGTCGGTCAGCATAAATGTTTCAGCGTCCGCTGGTGCGCGTGTCCCTCCCGATTCTGGCCGCACCGAGCTCACGGACCCCGAAGGCCGATTCGCTTTCGCCGACGTGCTTCCCGGTAAATACTCCCTGACTGCTCATCACCGCGGCTACTTCCCTCAGATGTATCAGCAACACGAAAACTTCACGACCGCGATCGTCGTCGGTCCGGGCCTGGAATCGGAAAATCTGACTTTCGGTTTGCGGCCTTCCGCGTCCATTTCGGGCGAAGTCCGCGATGAATCCGACGATCCCGTCCGCCGCGCCATGGTCATGCTCTTCCGCGAAAATCTCGTCGGAGGCCGGCGCCGCACCTCCTCCTTCGGCCAGAAGCCAACCGACGATCAGGGCCGCTATCATTTTGGCCACCTGCCTCCCGGGATCTACTTCGTCTCTGTTTCCGCCCGGCCTTGGTATGCGCAGCACAATACTCGTCATCGTATGAGCCAAGATAACCAGAACGTCCAGGAAGCCGACCCTCCGTCTTTCTCCGAGCAGGACCAGACTCTCGATGTCGTTTATCCCGTGATGTTCTTTCCCGATTCGAACGACATTTCCGGCGCCGCCCCTCTTGCGCTTCATGCTGGCGAAATGGCTATCGCCGATTTTCGCCTTCGTCCTATCCCTGCTCTCCACTTCCTGGTCAGAGCGCCTGCCGCGGACCCGAATCAAGGTGTAAACATTCAAGTCACACAGTCTGTTGCGGAAGGCCGCGAAATTCACGTCCCCGTTTCTTTCCATCAAGTGGCTCCCGGCTTGATGGAAGTCGGTGGTGTTCCTCCGGGTCGTTTGAGCCTCGCAGTGATGACTCCAAACGGGAACGCGACGACCCGCCGCACCCAGAGCCTTCAGGTTTCGAATGACGCGGAGATTGACGCGACGCAAAGCGCCCCCTCCGTTGTGGTCAGCGGAATTCTCAAACTGGACGACGCCTCCCCTGTTCCTCAGCCTGCTCGCGTTCTGCTTCGAAATGTCACTACCGGGCAGGGCTTTACCGCGGACGTTTCCGCAACAGGCGAGTTTTCACTCAAGAACAATCCCTCTGAAATGGGAAGCTATGAGCTTGTCATCATCGAGCCACAAGCCCTCTTTATTCGCAGCCTCTCCTCCACCGGCATCAAGACCACCGGCCGTTCCTTTCAAATCGCTGGCGCGCAGGACGTGAGCGTTACCATCAACGCTTCGAAAGGCACCGGCCACATCACCGGCACAGCGCTCAAGAAAGACAAGCCGGTCTCCGGCGTAATGATCGTTCTCGCGCCGCTCGATCTGCGCAGCAATCCTGCGCTTTTTCGCCGCGACCAATCCGATTCCGATGGAACTTTCTCGCTGAACGCTGTTGTTCCCGGCCGCTATACGCTCATGGCCATTGAAGACGGCTGGGATTTGGAATGGGACGATCCGGATGTATTGAAAAAATATCTGGCCGGCGGAGAAAGCGTCGAGATCGCGCCGCATCAACAATCCGACACCAAAGTGAACGTCCAATAAGAAAAATTCACTTCGAATTTGCTAGCACGGGTTGCGCACGCCGTACCTGTACTGACCTCCGGAAGAGTTGCGCGGCCAGAGCGAGCACGGCGGGGAAGCACTCCAGGATGTAACGCGGCTCACAGGTCTGCACTTGCGTGAAGAATGCCGTGCGAACAACGATGAATGTCGCGATCAGTAACACCCCAGGATTCGCGCGCCAGAACCACGCGGCGGCAAGTGCCATTCCAACATATAGAACGTTGAGCAGCGCCAAGCCAAGCGTAACTTCAAAGTCCGCCGGATTGCTGTGGTAACTTTCCGCGAGCGGCCACAGCCGGCCGGAGTACGGCAGCAGCGTAATCCGCGGAGTGAACCACATCGCAGCGGCGCGCTCGATGGGAACCCACAGGTAAGTGCGAATCGGATGGCGCTCCGCGCGTTCCCGCGCCAGCTCCGCGAATTCGAAATCGAGTTCGCGCGTCATGCGGTGCCCGCGGTTGTAGCGGTCCAGCAGGGAAGCGACGCGCGAAAATTCCTCCGGCGAATCCGTGGCGTACGAAGGAACATTTTTCAATTCGATCGGCTGCGACGGCAATTTCCAGGTGAAGAGATAGGCGTCGCGAAAGCGAAACATCCACGTTTGCGTCCAGGCGTAAAATCCCGTCGGCAGGACGTCGCCATACGTTTCCGCGTAACGCGGCGCGAGAAACTGCACGCGGCCGAGACTCAGCGCGTTGCGCGCGGCCCACGGCGCCAGCGGCAGCAGCAAGCCAAGGGCCATCCACAACGTTGCGGCCTCGAGCTTTTTCCAATTCGCAGGACGGTGATGGCGCAGCCACAGCGCGATCAGCACGGACGCAAGAAGCAGGGGCGTTTCCGGCCGGACCAGCGTTCCGAGGCCAACCACCAGTCCGCCGGCGAACCAATTTTTTGCGGCGCGGCCCCCATCGCGCTTCGAGGAGATTCGATCGAACTCCATTCCCGCGGGCGACAGAAAAATCAACAGCGCGAGCGTGCTGAAAAATGTCGCCAGCACTTCCGTCAGCGGCACCGCCGCGTAGTTCGCTGTGAAGGGGCACAGCGCCGTCAGCCAAAGCGCTACAGTTGCGACGCGGCCGCGCGCCGCAACGGGAGCGTCGGCCGCCAGGCGGCTGGCGATGCCCGCGGCCAGAACGCACGTCGCAAGGTCGACGAACGCCTGCGCGAGCATGACAGCCTTGCGGCCCGTTCCAGCCAGAAAATAAATCGCGGCCAGAAACGCCGGATAGCCGGGGACACGCGCATCCGAGGGAAGAAGCTGGCCGTGGGAGTAGAAGCCGTAAACTCCGTGATACAGCCAATTGCGCGCCAGCTCTTCGTAGTAGGCGGTATCGCCGGAATAGAAGGGGAAGCGCCAGATGAAAAAGAGGCGCAACGCAAGTCCGGCGAGGAGCGCGGGCAAAACGTGTTTGTAGAACGGTTTGGGGAACATGGTGTGCAGGCGAAGAGGATTCGGACGCACCGGCATTGTAATGCATTGCGCAGGGAGCCGCCGTCATCCTGAGCGGAGCGAGGGATCTCATATGATCCGCTGATCCGCATCTCCGCGTAAACACTGGGCGAGAGGCAGACTGGCCGCAAGAACGCGCTGGCAAGGGCTTGACACTCAAGGTAAAATCTCTGCAAATGGCTAACGCACCCGATGTCGCAAAAGCGCCCGGGATGGTGCCCGACGAGCTGAAGCACGAGCCGCGCTCCAAGGGAATCGCCACCGCGCGCAAGAAGAAGCCCAAAGAACTGGCCGTCATTACCGAGTGCTGTACCGGTTGCGCGGGCTCGCCGGCCTGTGTCGAGTACTGCCCGGTGGAAGACTGCATGTTCTGGGTGCCGGACGAGGACAATCCTCCGTTCGGGCGCATCCAGATAGACCCCATCCAGTGCATCGGCTGCAAGAAATGCCTCAGCAAAGGCCCCGACGGCTGCTTCCTGGACGGCTGCCCGTGGGACGCCATCGTCATGGTGGATATCGCCGAAGTGGAAAAAGAAGTCGGCCCCATGGCGTATTGAGCGACTATTTCCTCCTGTAGTGGCTTTTCACCGTAGGGGCACGATACATCGTGCCCCTCTTCGCGGCGCGATCAGTTGATCTTGCCACCTACTCGTCGAAAGGCTTCATTCTTCGCTCAAGGTCTTCCCTATCCCACTCCCACCGCCGGCGGTTTTCGAGGATGTATCGGCTCGCGTCCGCATATTCTTTTCCATCCCTCAATACGCGTTCGAAGTAGTTTCGTTGCCAGATCTCATTACCGCTGACTCCCAATTCTCTTCTTGTCCGGCGCGCAACTGCTCCCTTAAACGCCCGGATAATCGTCGGTATGGAGCCTTTCACTGGCTTTTGAAACTTCTCCGGAGTCCTCGCCTTCGGATCGAGGAGCACGATATATCGTGCCCCTACGGTCAACCCAACTATTCCGTGCACATGGTTGGGCATCACCACGAATTCCTGCACCGATGCACTTGCAAAATGGTCGGGGATCTCGACCCAACACGCTCGAACGATTTCTCCAAGCGGACTCAAAGCAACTCGGTCATTCTCAATTTTGCCGAAAATATCCCTGTGTCTCGCGGCGCAAATCGTAATGAAATACGCCCCTGGTTCCGAATAGTCCACTCCTCGCAATCGGATCGACCGGCGATGAAATTTCTTCTCTTCAGGCATGCAAGCTTACTCGCGCGCATCTGCCCTTCGTGTCCCGCCCGCGGCACCCGTAGGGGCACGATACATCGTGCCCTCTCTTGTAACGCCGACGGCGTACTCGCCCGCAAGCCACGCCACAGTTGTCCCGTCCCCTGCCATGAACGGGGCCGCCGGGTCCAAACGGATGGGCGTTATATACTCGATAAATTATAGTAGACTTACGTTTCTTCGCGCAGGTGTCGGGAGAGCGCTTGAATATGTCCGGGAAGATTGGCGATCTCGAATCCTCACTTGCTCTCCTCGACACTTTGATTCAAGTATTTGCTGTCCTTGTGGCTATTGGAATTGTCGGCGAAGTCGGCTTTGGAGTCCGGCATTGGATCTTGAATCGCCGGTTGCAAGGTTTGGTTCATTTCGAAGACCAAAAAAGGCAGGCGGAGATAGCGAGACTGAATAAGGAAGCTGGAGACGCGAGGCAGGCGGCAGGCGCGGCTATCGAACGAGCTGCTGTTGCCGAGGAACGGGCGGCTATCGCAAATCAAAAGGCCGAGGCCGAACACATCGCAAGAGTAAAGCTGGCATCCGCAATCGCGCCCCGATCTCTTGCCATTTCACAGATTCGGGAAATCGTAGATGAGCTTCGCCCCGTCGCCAACGCAGACATCCACATCACCGTTGAAATATCTCTAGGAAACAGCGGCGGCCTAGGAATACAGATTTACAACGCGCTGAAAGAGGCTGGCTTCTCTGTTCAGCTACAGGAAGCTAGCCGTGTCTTATACGAGACCAGCATTGGGGGACCGCTCGAAAGCATCAACGCCTTGAATGCTATAAGTGCTGCTCTCGGCAAACGCGTTCCTATCATGGGGCTCATTGGAATCTTGCCGCCAAACTCGCCGATCCGAATAGCTGTAGGCGAAAGGCTCATGCGGGAACTCCCAAAAAACTGAACCGTCACGAAATTACTCAAGATGCGCTCCCAGAAAATGGGGGCTCCGAGCCTTGATTTACGCGCAGAGTCCACGCTCCGACGCTCCGCATTCTCACGCACTTCCCAATTACAAGCTGAAACAACCACTCCGCTATCCCCCGGCATCCAAAGCACTTACAAGTAATCATTGACAAACGGTACCAATCTGCTATAATGGGTTCGTTAAGTCGGCACGATTCCTCCGCCTGCCCGCCACAGCTCAGGATGCCCGCAAACCCCATGTGCGTCTTTTGCATCCCGGTTTTCGTACCGTGGCTCGCCCTCTACGCAGTCCTTCTAACTCCTACCATATCGTTGTGCCTCTGCCAGTTTCGCTCTCCAGCACAACGAACAAGACGATTCTATTCTCCGTCTCTCTTCCAAGTTCCGTATCCCGTAAGTCCTTTGCTTGCCACTCTTACGAAAACTGCCGGTGTGTATACCAACAATTCCTGTTCTGGTTCAAACCGATTGCAACAACGAAGGGGAGCACTCCACTCGTCACAGGCACTCACAACTGTATTCAAGTTCGTTCTTTTCACACTGTTGCGCACTCTTTTGCACTCACCAAAACTCAACTCTTTTATTTTCAACCGATTCCGCACTCTTTGCCAAAAAACACCGGGGGTGGGGGGGATGGATGTCGAAGAGATCTCGCCTCTACAAGGACAAATTCATGGAAAGAAGCTATGGGATGGGCGGCGCGTTCGCGGTAAGGGCATGTCTAGGCGCACGGATGAAGCGCACAGCCTGAAGGCTGTGCCACAAAAGCAAGAAGAGGAGGCGCGGTGAAGGCGCGCCTCCCGGGATTAATAACGCTCAGGTCGATGGCAAGCTGCCAACCCGCTCAGGGTTCGACGGCAGGAAGAGTCGCCGAGCCAGAAGTGTTCGGGCACGTCGCATGGCCGAACCCGGACTTGCTATTGCCCGTGCCGCCGTTCGGGTTTGCGGTGATGTCGAAAATGATGTTGTCCGGATGCATAGAGTCGCCGGCAAACAGGCTTGCGGGGCCCGGAACTGCCGGCTGCGAGGCGGAGGCGGCCATATGATCAAGACCGAGGAGATTTCGCACGCGCCAGGCGATGTTGTGGTCCGCGCAGGAAGTGTCACCACTTACGCCAACTCCGCCGATAAGCAGATGGCCGTGCGCATAGAGGCCCAAGCCGCCGCCAAAGACGTTTACGCCACCGATTTTGTGTCCAACCATGGGGTCGGAAGCAGTGCCGTAGTTGGCGGAAGGTCCGGCGTAGCCGACACCGGTATCGACAGGATTGCTGTGCTGCAGTCCATAGAGGCTGCCGCCAGGCTGGACGGCAGAATAGAGGTTTGCCGTGGACAGCGCCAAGCCACCGGCCTGGCCGGAGCCATTGCTATTGGACGAAGCGTCTAGACTGAAGGCATTGGCAGTGTTGGCCTTCTGTGCGGAAATGACCCGGCTGCCGGGCCACTGGGCGCCCCGGTTGACACCGGAGAAGGCGACGGCACAAACCACACCGTCGCGATTGACGAGAGTCGCCCACATCTGGTTGTTCAGGCCGCTGGTTTCCGCGGCAGTGGCCGAAGCGATAGCGTTCTTTAACGCGGAAAAGTTGGGAAGGTTTGAGCATGAGAAGCCCTGGTCATCGGTGTTTTGCGTGGCGCTGCTTGCAGCGAGTGCGCAAGCCACTGCCACGACGAGTATGACCGCGCTCGCCGTCACGCAGAGTCTTGGGGACACTCTGAGTTTCCAAGTTGCGGGTAACTTCCTAGCATTCAACATTCATGCACCTCCAGAGTAGAGAGATTGTCTCTCCGTCGAACCGCCCGGGCAGGTCAGGGAAGGGAGAGTTTCCAGGTTGGGCCAGAACACGGATATACGCTCTGCCGGTATCCTTTTGCAAGGACATTCGATGTTTTCGCGGAAGAGAGGACGCGGTCTCAGGGATGGGCGGCGCGATCGCGGATGGATTTCTCGGTGAGCAGGGCTTGCTGGCGGACGCGATCAGAGATTTCAGGGAGTTCGCGCTGATAGGGGCGGATGGCGGGTAAGTCGTCAACCTGACCGATGAGGTAGAGCGCGCGAAGGGCTTCCCAAACTTGTTCGTCGCCGGGGTCGACAGTGGCGACTTCGGCGCCAGCGCCTACGTGCGAGCCCGGAGCCACGAAGAGTGTGCGGATGCGACCGCTGATGGGCGAGCGCAGCTCGAAACTTCGCAGCTCGTTCTGAGAGGCTTCCACGGAGGGGTCGACTTGAATTTTTGCGATGAGGCCGCCCTGGTGAACGGCGGTTCCTGCCTTATCGGAATCCCTAACGCGGCCCGCGAAGGGAGCAACGATTCTGGCGGGCTGGAGAAGCTCGACGATTTGCGGACGACCGGAATTGTCGTGGAAGAGGACGAGAGAGAGAGCGGCGTTTCCGCGGACCATCGGGGAGGAATCCTGGAGCATCTTGAGGAGCGCTTCGTGAAAGCCCGGCGCGGAAGTGTCCTGCCCCATCACCCAGGCATCGGTATTGCGAACCTCTTCGACGGGATGCGAAGCCAGGCGGATCAATTCCGGATACCAGCGCGCCGCTGCTGAGTCGTGGTGGCTCATGTGCTCGCCGAGCTGAATGAGGGCGTGCTGAATGTGGCGCGGATGTTTTTCATCTTGGAGGTATTCAGTGATTTGCTTGTCGGGGAGCCCGCGGCCAAACCAGGTGTTCCACCAAAACAGGAACGGCATCAGGACGATCAGCCAGGCGGTGACGAAAAACAGCGCGCGATTGCGTGGAGACATTTTGTGATGCGGCGAGGAAACAGGCTTCGCGGAAGGATCTTCCGCGGGAAATTTCGATTGGTCGCCATTTTCCGGCGAGGATGGAATACTGGCCATTGTTTCTCGCGCCGCTAGCCCTCGTCGGAGGCGGGCGGCGTCTTGGATGGCTCTGCCTTGCTCTTGCCAAAGAGGCCGCGGTCGCGAAGCTCCCAGAAAACGTTGAGGAAAAAAACGCCGGAGATGCTGAGCATGATGATGCTCTCGAAAAGTCCATCGACGGTAGTGATGGTTCCGGAGACGACAATCCACCCGATGCCCACTAGTGGGATGAGGCCGAGCAAGATGGAAATCAAGAGCATCACAGGAAGCAATGGACCTCCTCAGGATCGTTCATCGCGACGGTTTCATCGTGGCCCGATGTTCTCCACCAAATGAGCTTGCCACACTTACAGTTGAGATTCTGAGGGCATCCTCATCGGATGCCCTCAGAACGACAATCGCCATTAACGCAATGCCTCAGGGCTTGAACGTCGCGTCCACGGTCTTTGAGTCTTTTGCGGCGAGCGTGACTTTGACGTCTTGTTCACCGAGCTTTTCCTGGACGAACGCGATGGTGTAGTCGCCCGGAGGCAGGCCCTTGATTTCGAACTTGCCGTCGGGGCCGGTGACCGCGAAGAACGGGTTCTTGGTTACGTTGACGAACATGCGCATCCAGGGATGCTGGTTGCACTTCACGGGCAGCATGATTTCTTCGCGGGCGAAAGTTTTCTCGAGCGCAGCGGCCTGCGGAGGCTGCGACTCGTTCCACTCGCGGTTGTCTTTCGGAGTGGGATGAATGTTGTGCGTGGTTGGATCGCTGTTGACGATCTTGATGGTTTGATTGGCGACTACGCCCATCACGTGGGGATGATATTTGCAGCCGCTCTGATCGAGCGTGATGGGCACCTTGGGAACATCGAAGGTGCGGTTGCCAAGGCCTTCTTTCACGTAGACGAAAACGTTGGCGAGGTGGCCGCCGGAGGCCACAACGTTCTCAGCCGTGTTCGTGCCTTTGCAGGCGGGATCCTGGCTCATGTCAATCTTGGCGGCCTTGGGGGCTTCGCCATCGAGTTTCACGGTGCCGCTGATGCTGGCGGCCGTGGCGGGATCAATTGGAGTGGCAGCGGCCGCAGGCGCGGCCGTGGGAGCACCGGCGGGCTGCTCTTCTTCTTTCTTGCCGCAACCTGCGAGGAAAACAAATCCCACCAACGCGGCAAGGCTCCAAACTGCCATGGATGTTTTCGTTTTCATGATTTCGCTGTACCTCTCCTAAATTTTAAAGCATAAAACAATGAAAAATTATTCGGGCGCAAATTTATTCAGGCGCGCCGCGGCCACCGTTGCCGGAAGATTTCGAGCCGGACGAACTACCGGACCCAGCACTCGAACGGCCCATGGCAGCGCCAACTCGGCGCTGCTCTTCCGGCGTGAGCTGCAGAATGTAGTCGACCAGAAGTTTTGTATGGTCCTTATCATAGCCCTGGAAAGAAGCGGGCGTCGGTCCGGAGAAAACCCAGTGACCGTTATCGCGCTTGAAGAGGCCAGAAGGCATGGAGGTGCCTGGAGCGATGGCTTGCGGGTCGAGCATCCAACGTTCCATCCAATCGGGCTTCAAGCGGCCGCGGGCCTGGAGGAAGTTGGGAGCAGTCGCGAAGCGATCGTGGGCCGGATCTCCGGTGGCGTGGCACTTCAAGCACGGAGCGGCAGTGCTGCTGAAAAGGCTGCGCGCCATTTCGGTCTCTTTCGCGGTGAGGACGGGAACCTCTTCCGGAATGTAAGGGAAGGGCTGGCGCGAGAGAGCCTGGAAGAATCGAACCAATTTTCCAAGCTCGTTTTCGGAGAAAGAAAACGTTGGCATGCGGACCTGGAGGTAGGAGCGCACACCGTTGCGATTGGTGTCCGTGGCGCTGAGAGACGGATTCTTCAGGAACCGCTGCAACCACTCGGGATCGACACGCGCGCCTTCGGTTAGGAGCTTGGGAGGAAGTTGCTCCTGCGCGTCCTTGTAACGGGCCATACCCATGAGAGAAGTTTTCTGGCCGGGGATGAGCTGGTGGCAGCCCATGCAGTTATATTTTTTGACCACCCACCAGCCTTCCTGGATGTCACGGCGATAATCGAGCGGGCGGTACTGATAGTTGGGAGGAAGCGGATTTTCCTGGCTGCCCAAAAGGAAAGTGGTGAGCGCGCGAATCTGGTCCTTGGTGAGGTGCAGATTCGGCATGCGCAACTTTTCTGTTTCGGGCTTGTCCTTGCCCTTGTCCCAAATGTTGGGCTCGGCGAGTTTGTGTTCGAAGAAGCCTTTCTGGTCGTACCAAGGCTGTTTCGCGGGGCCTTCGGGCAAGCGCGCAAGATCTTCTGGATCGGTAATTGGCTCGACGCCGCCGCGCTGGGCAATTTCCGTGAACAATGCGAAATCCAAACGCTCGATTGGCTTGCTGCCCTCGATAGTCAGCTCGGTGCCGATGCGGCCTTCTTCCTCGAGGCCGGAAATTTCATGGCAACCGGCGCAGCCGAAATGGCGAACCCACTTCTTGCCTTCGTCCTTCAAATTAGGATCGTCCATGAAGGAGGCATCGGCGTAGGAGGAAGGATCCTGCTTTTTCAAAGTAATTAGATAGCTGGCAACGTCCTCGGCGTCTTGTGGAGAAAGACGGAGGCTGGGCATGACGGTCATGTTCTGGACCTGGAGTTCGTGGCCGTCATTCGGACAGCGGCTGTGCTCGAGGTCGAAAACGTAGGGCAGGCCTTTCTTTTTGTAATCCTCGGGGCCGATGTCTTTCTTTTCAAGAGGGCAATAAGGGCGCGTGCGCTCGCGCGCGTTGTGGACCCAACGAACCAGGTAATCGTAATTGGCCTTCTCGCCGACGCGAGTGAGATTGGCCGCGAAAGTTCCGCCCTGCAACTGATCGCCTTCACCGATGGAGTGGCAGGCGAGGCAGCCGCGCGATTCGAACAATTCCTTTCCGTGAGCGGCATTGCCGAGTTTGTGCTTGTGCAAGGAATCCTTGAGCGCGGACTGCCAGATGAAAGCGGAGATGGCCTTGATCTGGTCGTCGCTAAGGCGGAAATTCGGCATTTTCGTGGTGGCGCGGAAGTCGCTGGGCTTTTTGAGCCAAACCGGAATCCAATTTTTGTTTAGCTTGAGGCGAATGTCCTTGAGATTGGGACCGACCTTTTTCATGTCCTCGAGAAGGCTCTTGGTGGAGCGGTCGAGTTGCACGATGCGCAGGTCGAGCTTGCTGTTGGTGACTTTGAGAGCGACGGCGCGATCGTTGAGGCGGTTGGCTTCCTCGTTACTCTCGGCTTTGTCGGCTTGCTTCATCAAGTCGCCGGCTTGCTTGAAGTTGTCCTTCTTCTCTTGATCGAGCTGCTTGATTTGCTGGGCGACGGAGAGCAAATCCTCGGGTTCCTTGTCGTAGCCTTCGAAACGGTGACAGCCGACGCAGCCGCGCTGGCGGAAAAGATCCTTGCCTTCACTGACCACCCACCCAACGTCATTGGTGACGACGACCATGTCGGCGGAGTGGCAAACCTGGCAGCCCGCTTCGAAATTTGCACGAGGAAAGACGGGCCACAGCCAGTGTTCATAGTTACCGTGCGCTTTTTCGACGCTAGTAGTGGCGCGTCCATTACCCTGGTGGCAAGGCGTACAGCCGAACTTGTCAGGATCGTGAATCTTCAAGAGATCGGGCTCCGGGTGGCTGGTGAAGGCCCGCGCGTACACATCAGGCTTTTTGCCTGGTAAGGACATGGCGGCGGCCGTGAGCTTCACCGGCTCGCGAATGCCCATGTGACAGGACTCACAGCGGTCGACGATTTGGGAACTGTCCTCCCTCACGATATCGGCGTTGTGCTCGTTGACGTTGATCTGGCGGATTTTCGGAGTCCAGACTTCCACGCCGTTCTGCAAGTTCGTCAGTTGCGAGGGCGTGAGGCTTACCATGTGGTCGGTGAGGAAGGAATCCATCAATTCCTTTTTCTCATTGACGGGCTTGATGAGTTCGCCGAGCTCCGCACTAAATTGCGTTCGTTCGTTCTTGAGTTCGTTATAGGCCTCTTCCAGTTCGCCGAAATTCTTGAAGGTCTGGAGCTTGCCATCGGGCATTTCAACGGTGCTGGGTTTGGCTTTGTACTCTTCAAGGTTGCGCTGCATGCGTTGTTTGGACGACGAGCTCGTCTCAGTTTCGATGGCGTACGTTGCGGCGGTGACGTAGGCGCGCCGGTCAGTGAAGTGATTAGTGCCGTCCTGGACAGCTAGGATTCTTGCGGCCAAATCCCGCAGCTTCTCCCTAAGTTCCTGGATGCGCGGGGCGGCGTTCTGGCTGGCGCTGTCGTAATCCTGTTTGAGTTTCTGGTAATCGGGGTTGGCCTCGACTTCTTTTTGCGCGTCGCCGGATTGCGAGCGGGCGCTCTTTAGGAATGTCGAGTAGCGGTCCTTCCATTCATGCTGGAAAGCTTTCCACGGGCGCTGCCCGAAATCCTCGTCCCACATTGCCCAAAAGAAAGTGGCCATGAGAATGACCATGGAGATGACGTAATGAGGAGCCAGCGACTTGCTAACTACCGGATCGTTTTCGGGAATGGGCTTTTCGGGCACCAGTTCCTCCTAATGCCGTTCCAACTTGCTGGGACTATTTACTGAGATCCAATCACAGAGTCGTTGGCCGAGATATTTCTTTCCTCGCCCTGTCTTCAGATATCGTTCGCGGCGGGCTGCATCAGCCTCATAGTAGACCAATCGGAGCGGACGCCGGAAACGTGTCGAGTGGACACGGCCCGCTTCATGGTCGTGAATTCGCTTTCGCAAGTCCGCGGCCATCCCGGTATACCATCGACTGTCCCTCAAGCTCTGCAATACGTATACGTAATTCATAGCCTCACCAGTTGGAACGGCACTAAACGTTGAACCAAGGTGTAATCCACACGTATTTAATGTGGAAGAGCAACCGCAACAGCATCTTGATGGGCAATCCGATCATGGTCAGAAAAAACGTCATCATGATGGAATACTGCAGCAGGCTCATGCGCTTGAAGTCTTTCGCGTTGTGACGGCGAAAAAAGGCATGAACGAGCATGCCGCCGATGGCGAAGAAACCGCCGACCACGGCTGCTCCGAAGATGCCCTTGCCCCAATTCGAAGTGATTCCGAAGAGATCCGGCAAGTCACGATTGACTTCGTAAATGAGGCGGTTGTGGTCCCAGGTCTGCCCTGGCCAGAACCACTGCCAACCCGGACCACGAATAAACGTGCCGATGAAAATCATGGAGACCCACAGGATGATGAAGCCGAAGAGAAACGTTCCGATGGCGAATTTGCGTTGCTTCCAGGTGTAGTAGCCCGCGCCCAAGGGATTAGTGTCGATATAAGGAATCACCATCAAGCCGAAGATGATGAGCGTGGGCATGACCACCCCGGCGATCCACGGGTCGAAGTAGACCAGCATTTCCTGCAGGCCGAGGAAATACCACGGCGCTTTCGCCGGGTTCATGGTGAGGTTGGGGTTGGCCGGTTCTTCAAGCGGCGCGTTCAGAGTGATGGACCAGACCATCAGAATGATGGTGACGATGATGGCGGCCAGGAATTCGATGCGCAACAGAAATGGCCAGACGTGGACTTCTTTCGCCCATCCGGGCTTGAAGGGCCAAGCCTTGCGATGATGCGTTTTGGCCAGCGCTGCATCTCCGGCCAGTTGCTCGATCAGGACGTCATTGGCATGCGCCTGCTTCCAGGCGAGGTAAATGTAAAATGCGAGCAGCGGAATCATCGCAATGATCGGAACGTTGTCCGGGGCTGAGAGGATTTCCCACAGTTGTTTCCAATCCATGGCTATTTCTTCGCCTCCTTCACTTCGGAGTCGAGAACCACGGGTGCGGGGCCGGAGATGCCGCCATCCTTACGAACGCGCCAGAAGTGGAGGACCATGAAAATGGAAGCGATGATGGGAATGCCGATGCAGTGCCAGATGTAGGAGCGGAGGAGAGCGTTGGCGTCCACGATAGAGCCGCCGAGCAGTCCGAAGCGCACGTCGTTGTACGGCGTCATGCCTAACTGTTGGCCGAAGGGACCTTCGTGGCCGAGGAGCGGAGTGGCGCGGGCCATGTTGGTGCCGACCGTGACGGCCCAGAAGCCGAGCTGATCGTCGGGAAGCAGATAACCGGTGAAAGAGAGCAGCAGCGTCAGAACCAGAAGAATCACGCCGACGTTCCAATTGAACTCACGTGGCTTCTTGTACGAGCCGGTGAGAAACACGCGGAACATGTGGAGTTCGACGGCGATGACCATCAAGTGAGCGGCCCAGCGATGCATGTTGCGCAACAATTTGCCGAAGGGCACGTCGTGTTCGAGATAGAGCACATCTCGGAAAGCCTGCACTTTACTGGGATGGTAGTAAAACATCAGCATGACGCCAGTGAGCGTAAGGACGATGAACAAATAAAAAGTGATGCCGCCCATCCCCCAGGTGTAGCTGTAGCGAACGGCGTCACGATTAATCTTGGCCGGATGCAGATGGAGAAAAACGTTCGAGAGCACGCCGAGGGCGCGATTGCGCGGTGTGTCGTCGTGCTTGTGCCGGAAAATCGAAGTGTAGACCTGGGTCTTGGTGGGCTTCTTCAGAATTTCAACTTGCTCTTTGGCTTTTGCAGGCAGTTCTGTCTTGAGGGATTCGA
Source organism: Acidobacteriota bacterium (assembly GCA_003225315.1). Lineage (GTDB taxonomy): Bacteria > Acidobacteriota > Terriglobia > Acidiferrales > UBA7541 > Acidiferrum. The sequence goes on along the minus strand of QHZD01000021.1, from coordinate 49,303 downwards.
GGTCTTCCTTGACGCCAGCTTTCAGACGCTCGACCAAGCCAGCGGATTTGCCATTTTTTCCGTTCGGCGTTTTCTCTTCGGGCATCGTCTGCTCTCCCGTTCTGTAGCGGCTCGAACTGTTGCTATTTCTCCCTTGCGCGTGGAACGCTTTCGGGGCGTTCCCAGTTACACCGGCAAATACGATCCCGGATCGCTGAAGTGGCTGGGTTGTCCCTTGGGCCACTGATAGAGCCGGGAGGTGTCCACAATAATTTGGCCGTCTGGCGCCAGCTCTACGTGCGCGCGATCCATGGGGCGCGGCGCGGGCCCTTCAAAGTTGACCCCTTCGCTGTCGTAGCCGCTGCCGTGGCATGGACACTTGAATTTGTTTTCGCCGGCTTTCCAGTCGGGCGTGCAGCCGAGGTGCGTGCAGCGCGCGTAGATGACAAACACGCGATCGGGTGTGCGGTCCACCCAGATACGATATTTCTGCTGCCACTTGGTATCCACGCCGAGGGCGTAGTCTGAGGCGTAGCCGATTTTGAAAACCGTGGGAGGTTCGAAAAGCGTACGGGGAAGAAAAAAACGAAGGAAGGCGATGAACCATGCGCCAAGAAATGCCGTGACAGTAACCCACACCAGCCGCCGCCGCTTCCGATTGATTTCGCTCGGCTCGGGACCGACGGTTGCCAAACCGCCAGCCGCCGCCGCCTTGGATGTACCGACAGCAGGCGTACCAACATACTTGGTAGCATCGCCGCTACCGGTCGCGGATGTTTTCGCCGCTTCCGGTTTTGGTTTGGCCGAATCAGTTTCCGGGCCCGCCATGCGTTACCTCCTGGATTCGTGGTCCTCGAAAATAATTTGGCGGCCACCGAAAGCGCCGCCCGTTCCCCCTCAGGTTATGGGCCACCACAAATTACGGAACGTTCCAGAAAAGACTTCGACTCGCCGGCGACGGATGGAGACGGCTGTCCACAGCACACGAATATTTTTTCGGATGGGCTGGAAAAACTATGGGAGGAGGGCGCAATCGCTGGAAGCGTCCGAGGCCCGACGAATTGGGAAAGTTTGATCCGAAAACATCGCGAGGTCCTCAACATTTCGCTGGACCCCCCAGAAACGAAACGGATATTACTCAAAACAAAAAATTTCGTCAATGCGTGTTTGCGGCGCTGGCCGGAAATGATTTAGAGCGCTTTCTAGAAAGAACGATCAACAACAAGAAATAATAGATGCAAGAAGCTGCTTGCGCTGAGAAAAAGCTGTGATATATTCGCCCCGGTTTGAATTCTCCGCATTTCTTTTTTGGAATATTGGGAAAGCTTCGCGGGGAAGGCTCTGGAAACCACTTCGGAGGTCTCGCACAATGGGCCTCGTTCTGCTCGTCGTAATCTGGCTGATCACCCTCGTCAGCACCTATTTTTTTGTGGCGAAGACGTGGTGGCTGCCAGCAGGGGCTTCCGCGGCGGCCGCTGGTATCGATCATCACTTCACGGTTTCTTTCTATCTCATGGGATTCGTATTCGTTGCCGCGCAATTAGCCCTTGGCTATCTGGTCTGGAAATATCGCGAAGGCGGTTCTTCCCAGAAAGCGTCGTACTCACACGGCAACACCACACTGGAAGTTGTCTGGACAGTGCTTACCACGATCCTTTTCGTGGGATTGAATCTGGCGAGCAGTTCGATCTGGGCGGCGGAACGATTCCGCGCGGCAGAGGCCAATGCGGTGCACGTGGAAGTGACCGGAATGCAGTTTGCTTGGTACTTCCGTTACCCGGGGCCGGACAGCATATTCGGATTAACCAAACCTGAATTGGAAGACGCATCCGCCGGCGGCGAAGCGGCTTTAGGGCTGGATACGCATGACTCGGCATCGAAGGACGACGTGGTGAGCGGAGTCATGGTGGTGCCGGTGAACCGCGAGATCGAAGTGATCTTGCGTGCGCAGGACGTGATTCACAGTTTTTTTGTTCCAAGCATGCGCTTCAAGCAGGACGCCGTGCCCGGCCTGGCGATTCACATGCACTTCACGCCCATTCAGACCGGTGATTACGAGATTGCTTGCGCGGAACTCTGCGGCCTCGGTCATTACAAGATGCACGGCATATTGAAGGTGGTCAGTCAGGAAGAGTTTGACAAATGGCTGGCGGCGAGGGAGGCGGAGAAGCAATAACATGGCTACTCACGAATCAGCTGCCCACGCATCCCACGCACACGCGGCGCCGCAGGGATTTATTCGCAAATGGATCTTCAGCCTGGACCACAAAGTTATCGGGCTTCAGTATTACTTTCTTGCGCTCACAGCGGTCTTTGTAGGCATGTTCCTTTCGCTGCTGATGCGCATTCACTTGATCTGGCCGACGGCGACACTGCCGTTCTTTGGCGAGATCAAGCCGGAAACTTACCTAAGCCTTCTGACCATGCATGGCACGATCATGGTTTTCTTCGTGCTGACCACTGCACCGCAGGGCGGCTTTGGAAATTATTTCCTGCCGATTCAGATTGGCGCACCGGACATGGCTTTTCCGGTGCTGAACATGCTTTCGTTTTGGACCACCTTCCTCGGCTTTATCGTGCTGCTTGCGGCATTTGTCGTAACCGGTGGCGCTCCGCTGCACGGGTGGACCGGTTATGCGCCGCTTAGCGCGCTGCAATCCGCCGGCCCCGGTGAGGGATTAGGCGCTGACCTGTGGATCACCAGCATTGCGATTTTCTGCATCGGTGCGTTGATGGGAGCCCTGAACTTCATTACTACGACGCTCGATATGCGCGCCAAGGGCATGACCATGATGCGCATGCCACTGACGGTGTGGGCTTGGTTCGTCACCGCGATCCTGGGCCTGCTGGCGTTCGGCGTGCTGCTCTCGGCAGGCATTTTGCTGTTGATGGACCGCAACCTGGGCACTAGTTTTTTTGTTCCGCTGGTTACAGTGAACGGCCAGCTTACAGGGCACAAAGGCGGCTCGCCGCTCCTTTGGCAGCACCTGTTCTGGTTCTTCGGCCATCCCGAGGTATACATCGCGATTTTGCCGGCCATGGGCATGTGTTCGCAGTTGCTCTCGGTTTTTTCGCGCAAACCTATCTTCGGGTACAAGGCGATGGTGTACGCGATCATGGCCATCGGTTTTCTCGGGTTCATGGTTTGGGGCCACCACATGTTCATGAGCGGCATGAGTCCCTACACCGCTTTTGCTTTCTCGATCATGACCATGGGCATTGGCGTCCCGTCGGCCATCAAGACGTTTAACTGGCTGGGCACGCTCATGCGCGGGCGGATTCGATTCACGTCGCCCATGCTTTTTGCCATCGGCTTTGTGTCTCTCTTTGTGACTGGGTGAATCAGCGGCCCTCTCCTCGCGCAGCCTGTGCTGGACATTTACCTGCACGAGACCTATTTCGTGATCGCACACTTTCATTTGATTATGGGCGTGGCGTCGATCTTCGGAATATTCGCGGCAACGTATTATTGGTTCCCGAAGATGTTTGGGCGAATGATGAACGAACCGCTGGCGAAGCTGCATTTCTGGCTCACGTTCGTTGGCGCGTACGCCATTTTCATGCCCATGCACTATTACGGCATGAGCGCGGGTTTGCGGCGCTACTCGCAATCCACGGAAGTGGCCTTCATTCTTAGATTGCTCCCGATACAGAGATTCATAACGATTGCCGCGTTCATCACCATCGCCAGCCAGTTTATTTTTGTCATTAATCTTTTCTGGAGCATGTTCAAGGGAGCGAAGGCCAGCGACAATCCGTGGGAAGCAACCACGCTCGAATGGATCACCGCCACGCCGCCGCCGCACGACAATTTTGGCGGGCGTACGCCGGTGGTTAACAATGGACCTTACGAATACAGCGTGCCGGGCACGCCTCGCGATTTCGTGATGCAGACGGATCCGGAAATCAAACCAAAACACTGATCACATATGGCCAGCTTGACTACAACGGCGACAGTAATGGAACCAGAAATCTCGCGTGTCGGGTTGCTGGACTACGGCACGCGGTTGCGGCGCGCGCGGCTGGGACTGCTCGTTGCGCTGATACCGGTGCTGATGCTGTTTGTTTCGTTTACCAGCGCTTACGTGGTGCGGCAAGGTTTGCCGTCGCTGGACCCGCGCACGAATAATCTCATTCGCGACTGGATACCGGTGGCGCTGCCGAGGTTGTTGCTGCTCAATACGTTTGTGCTGCTCGTCAGCAGCGTGAGCATGGAATTAGCGCGGCGGCAAATCAGGGCGCGAGCGGTGATGGAGACGAATTCAACGGGCACTGGAGTTTCCAGCAGCGATCCAACAAGGATGCCCTGGCTGGGGATGACACTTGTCCTCGGCTTCGCGTTTCTTTTCGGCCAGTGGACAGCCTGGAAGCAGTTGGCGGCAAACGGATTTTACGTTTCCACGACGCCGAGCAGTTCTTTCATTTACTTGCTGACCGGCGCGCACGCGGCGCACTTGCTCGGCGGAGTTGTCGCGCTGCTTATCGCGAGCGTCGCTGCGCTGCTGCACCGTTCCTTGAAGACGCGCAGCATCGTTGTCGACGTGACGGCGTGGTACTGGCATTTCATGGCCCTGTTGTGGATTTACATTTTTGGCTTGATGAAGTTCGTCAGTTAGCTGCGAGTTGATCCGGAGGTCGAACGCATGGCTGATTCCGCGTTGCACGACATTCCGTCGGTTTACGAACCGTCGCTATTCGGCACGTACTCGAAGAAAATCGGGATGTGGCTGTTCCTGCTCTCCGATTCGCTGACGTTTGGCGCGCTGCTCTACGCGTACAGCTATGGGCGCATTTCCACGGCGAATTGGCCGACGCCGTTCCACTCCGAAAGTATTGTCAACGCAACTATCATGACGGCGTTCCTGCTCACCAGTTCGCTGACCATGGTATTGGCGGTGCGCGCCTCGGTGGACCACAACGCCAAGGCGCAGACGCTTTGGTTACTCGCCACCATGGCGTGCGGTGCGGGATTCATCATCCTTCACGGCCGCGAGTGGAGCAACTTGATCGCAGAAGGCTTGACGCTTCCGATGTTCCCCAAAGTTCCCGGGCATGAAGCCGCCAGCGAGTTTGTCAACGTATCCCGAACCGTGCCGCAGTTCGCCTCCACATTCTTTACGCTGACAGGAATGCACATGCTGCACGTGACGCTGGGTGTGATTTACCTTGGCGTGGTCGCGCTGCGGCGCAAGTTCATCCCCATTTTGCTGGTGCTGTGGCTGGTGGCGTGGCTGGCGACGCCGGCCTATAGCCCGTTCCATTACGGCGCGCACGTTCTCTTAATCGCGGCGATTGTGTGCGGAATTATCCTGTGGCTAAAACCGAAAGTATACGACTCGTCCGACGTAGAAGTTGCCGGCCTGTACTGGCATTTCGTGGATCTCGTGTGGATGTTCATCTTTCCTTTGGTGTATCTGATGTCGGCGAAGATCCTCTAGGAGCGCGAGAGTTATGGAACCAGATCAAATCGCCATTGCGGAGCGGGTTGCAGAGCAGCACCGCCATCACAAAAAAGCGCTGTTCTTCTGGGTTTGGGGCGCGTTGCTGGTGATGACTGCCATTGAGGTTTACCTGACCTATCAGAACATGGAGCCGGTCAAGATGTTGACCATTCTGATGGGCTTGTCGCTGATCAAGGCCGCGCTGATCATCGGATTTTTCATGCACTTGAAGTACGAAGTTTCGCGCATGAAGTGGCTGACGATGTGCTCGGTCGTGGCCTGCCTCATCTTGATGACCATCTTCTTTTTCCCGGACGCCAGGCGTATTATCGAGCTGGGAGTGAAATGAAACTGCGCGCTGCGATACTCGGCTTGTTGCTTTCTATGTGGACGGCGCCTGCGTTCAGCCAGGGCTGCGCGATGTGCTTCAGCACGGCTGCGGCGGCCTCCAAGGACGGCCAGAGAGCCATCAGCAAGGGCGTCCTCGTGCTGCTTGTCCCACCAGCGGGCTTCATGAGCCTTGGCGTTGGACTGGCGCTCTACTACGGAAAAAAGCGCGATCAGGAGAACTGCTGAGCTAGCCGGGTCGGGTTGCGTATTTTGCTGTGAAGGGCATGCTACCCCCTCCCCCCCATCATTTTGCATGAATGTGAAAGCAAAGAGCTTACAAAATTTACATTTCGTAAGTGGCTGATTTTAAAGGGCACGATTTGGGTTGTTTTGGGTTTGCAAAGCGCGAATGGCCGCCTAGAAAAGAAAAAGCGGGAGCAAGCTCCCGCAGCCCAAAACGCAGTTATCTACAATGGTAAGTGTATCACGGTTTTTGGAAAAGTCCAGGAAAACTTTGGTAGCGGGTCATTTGCATTTTGACCCTTATTGTCACGATATTGTCACGATTAAGAGAATTCAAACCGACCAATACCAAGACTTGGATGTTTTGTTGAGAGATCGCCCCCTTTGGTAGTGGTTCAACGGCCGGATTCTAGCGTAAAGAAAACAGATGCAAAGCAGCTTTTCTCTGCATAGGCAAAGAGGGGCGTGGGGCGGGGCGGCCCTGATCGGCCAGCGAGGCTATCAGCGGTGCTTGATGAACGTTCCGTCATTCAGCTCGGCCATAGCCTGGCGTAGCTGCGCTTGCGTATTCATCACGATGGGGCCGTACCAAGCCACGGGCTCTTCGATAGGCTTCCCGGAGACGAGCAGGAAGCGGATGCCTTCGTCGCCCGCTTGGACGGTGATTTCATCGCCGCGGTCGAACAGCACCAGCGAGTGATTCTTGACGTCGTATACCGGCGGCGCATCGGGTTTGGCGACTTGTTCAGTCAGAACCGCGCGAGGTTCCGAGGAATCGCGAAACGTGCCGGAGCCCGCGAACACGTAAGCAAAGGCGTTGCGCGTGGTTTCGACTTTGAGCCGCTTGCGCTGACCTGGTGGAACTGAAATGTCCAGGTAATTTGGGTCAGCAGCCACGCCCTCGACCGGCCCCTTCTTGCCCCAGAAGGCACCACAGATGACGCGCACGCGGGTGCCGTCGTCATCGGCGATCTCGGGGATCGCGCTCGACGGAATGTCCTGATACCGCGGGTCAGTCATCTTGAGCGCGGAAGGCAGGTTCGCCCAGAGTTGGAAGCCGTGCATGCGGCCATGGGTATCACCCTTGGGCATCTCCTGGTGCAGAATGCCGCTGCCAGCGGTCATCCATTGCACGTCACCGGCAGTCATCTTGCCCTTGTTGCCAAGGCTGTCACCATGCTCGACGGAGCCGGCGAGAACGTAGGTGATTGTCTCGATCCCGCGATGTGGATGCCACGGAAATCCAGCGAGATAGTCTTTTGGATTGTCGTTGCGAAAGTCATCCAGCAGCAGAAACGGATCGAACTCCTTCGTTTTTCCGAAACCGAAGGCGCGTTGCAGCTTAACGCCAGCGCCCTCGATGGTGGGCTGTGTTTGGATAACCTGCTTTACGGGTCTGAGTGACATACCCTTCCCTTTCTGCGACACACATTCGATGTGTGCCGCACGGTAAACGATTCAGGCCTTCACGAACGGGACGCTCATGCTTGCCAACCTTTCACCATCTTAGATGCGTTATCACGATAATCGTTGCAACAGATATTTTAGGCGAGTGAAGGAGTGCGACCGCTGAGGAGCGGGGATAGGCGGAAGGTCAGCCAGTTCAATGAGTTAGTGCTCGGGGCGTTCGGATTTGAACCGGAAACCTCCTGCGCTTCCTATTTCGGCCTTCGGCATCCGCTTCGGAATCGGGCCGTGAGCGATTCCGCATGGATCTCAACGTTTCCCATCCGTCGGCCCGGGCCAACTGTCGCTGCGAAATGGCGCGGCGGGAAGACCCGCGTCGTCGGTGAGGTTGGGATTTCGCGGATTGCTGTTAAACGCGTATCGCACCGCTACCGGGCGAGGCACGGCGTCAGACCACACGGCAACACGGTTACGGCCTTCGCTCTTGGCGCTAGCCCAGTGCCACTGGTGGTCGGCCCCGGCCACTGCGAATTCCTCGAGCTTGCCGCCGTTGCGGATGCGCAATCCCTTGCCAACATCATCGAAAGTCACCACAAGTTTTGATCCCCTCAACTTGGCGTTGCGAAACACCGGGCCCGACGCGGTCATCTTGTAATGATATGCGGTGACCAGCGCCCAGCGGGCCATTCTTTTACCGAGGTTGAGTTTATCTTTCGGGTGAATATCGTGGGCCTCGCCGATGTCAATTGTTACGATCAGACCGCTATTTGGAGTGGTTAGTGCGGTGCGCCGTTGCGCTTCCCGCAGATAGCTCCACGGTTCATCCGACGGCTCTGGTAGCACATCGCGGTAATTGGGCAGCTGCACGATGCCGAAAGGAAAGTTGCCTTCGCCCCAACGTTCGCGCCACGCTTTGATCAAGGTGGGAAGCAGCACTTCGTATTGCTGAGCGCGGCCCTCGTTGGATTCGCCCTGGTACCAGACAACGCCCCGAATGGCATAGGGGATCAACGGGGCGATCATCCGATCGTAAAGCGAAGCGGCAATGCGGCTTTCGCGCAATGCATCGGGAACCCGTGGTTCTGACGGCGCGCGCGCCCCTTCCGCCTTCGCCTTTTCCGCAGCTTCACGCCAATCTTGCATCCGCTGCTCGTATTCCGCTTTGACTCGAGGCCGCTCTTCGTCCCAGATTTTTGTACGGTCAACGCAGGGGCGCAGATCCGGGGAAGCAAGTAGGTATTCCACCGGTGTCCAAGCTTCGGCCTGAGTCCCGCCATAAGATGAATTGATCATTCCGATGGGAATGTGCAGCGCATCGCGCAACTGGGCAGCAAAATAATAGCCCGCAGCCGAGAATCCTCGTACCGACGAGGGCGAAACCGGCTGCCACAAGGCGAGCGGGCCCGACTCGTGCTGGAAAGCAACCTTGCGATTGATGTTGAATAACCGGATGGCCGTGTCGTTGGCGGCGGCAATCGCAGCCTCGCCATCCGCACTCTCTGCCAGCGTGAACTGCATGTTCGACTGGCCTGAGACGATCCAGACTTCTCCGACGAGTACGTCGCCCAGTGTGATCGTGTTGTTGCCCGAAATCGTCATCGTGCCGGGAGTAGCGCTGGCAGGCATCGAGCTCAGTGTGACCTGCCATTTGCCGTCAGACCCAGCCTTTGTGTTCCGGGTCTGAGAGGCGAATTTCACGACGACGGTTTCGCCCGGGTCCGCTGTTCCCCAGATCGGAACTGCTTGGTCACGCTGCAACACCATGGCGTTGCCGATCACGTCAGGGACGGCGACATTGGCGCGTGCCGCCGGAGCCACTAACAGAATCGCAAGGAATAGGATCATCGAACTAGTATTCATTGACACAGAAATCTGAACCTCGGTAAGTCGGACCTTTTCTCGAGATCTGCACAGAATAAAGAACCGCATAAACCGGCTACGGCGCTTTCCGCAGTTCAACCGCAAATACGTATGTCGGGCCAAACATGTTGGAGCGAAAGACCAACCATTTGCCATCAGGAGTAAATGTCACGTTAGGTTCCAAACGGTAATTGTGTTTCGAGAGGTCAACGAGTTTCTCGGCCTGCAAGGCACCATCGTGCGGCGTGAATAGATAAATCCACTGGCCATTGCCGGGGGCGGCAACGCTCGTTGGACCACCCCCATCCCCAGCGAAGAGTTTTCCGTCGGGCGAGACGTTATAGTGTACGGACCATTCCGAGCGCTGCACCTTGTAGCGTATGGCTTCGCCGGTAGCGAGCACGACACCCGCCAGCCAGAACTCCTTTCCTTTAGGCGTTTGTAAGTCGTACCAAATGATCTTGCCATCGGGATTGAAGAACTCATGGCCGGCAATCTCCATATCCATGGTTCGCGTATGGATTTTGCGCAGGCCGGTGCCATCCGTGCGGATTGTCCAGATGCGATCCACCTTGTGCCAGGGTCCTTCGTGGCAAAACATTATCAGCGTGGGGTCGGTCGGCGAGAACTGCACATGGTTCAGCCAGTCCGTGCTGTGATGGAAGGTGTTGATCTTTCCCGTCTTGATATCGATTGTATAGAGCGCCATCGGAATGTGTTCGGCAAGGCGCCGCTCCATCATCTGGCCTTTGCCCGGTGGGTTGTCGCTGTGTTCTTCGGGTTTTGCGGGGGACTCAGGGATAGGAGGCTGAGGTTTTGCATCCTCGACAAAGCTGCCGCCTAGGAGCGTTTCATCCGCGTTCACCGCCAGCCCCGATCCGGACTGCTGCTCCAGCTTGGCGACGATGACGCGCGTGGCTCCCGTATCTAGGTTCGTAGCGCAGACCGCGCCGTCTCTTATGTAGAAGACTTGCCGGGTCTTGCGGCCCACAACCACCTGACCGACACGGCCCTCAACCATTGCCCGGATCTTGTGCGTCTGGAGATTAACGACGGAAAGGCCTTCATGGGTGGTGAAAACCATCAAATCGCCATCCATGGTGTAGGCATTCTGATGGAAGTAAAGGCTGGCGCTGCCCGGCTCGTTGGTCAGGCGAATAATACGACGACCGGTTGATGGATCAACCCATTCCGCTGGCGGTGGCTCTTGAGCAGCGAGCGATCCGACAATCACCAACGCACTCGGCAGAAACATGCGCGCTGAATTCCGCATTGCAAGGCCCTTCGACATGTTCTCTCAGCGACGTCAGAAAAATACTCTGAGGCCAAACTGCAGATAACGCGAACTCTGGACAGGGACAAAAAGCCTCCCAGCTCCAGAATTTCCAAGATCTTGCCGTACGCGGAACAGCTTGTAGCCAGCCACCGTTGTAATATCGAAAGAATTTACATTTATGAAGTTAAAGTTCTGCGGCACCGGAACCGTAAAGAAATCAGCTGGGAGCCGACCGAGCGCTCCAGTATTCGATCCCGCAGGCGGAGGCAGCCTGTAGCTGTTGATCATGGCATTGATCTGGTTAAGAAGTGCCGTTCCCGCGGGCTGCGCGGTTGTCGGTTGACCGTTGGCAACGGCCCAGTTGTTATAGTCCGCCGCGCTCAAAGGACCTGTGTTCAGACCGCCACCGCCTCCACCCCAAATGTCGGTTCCGCCAAAGTTATCGGGCACTGTGCGGAAAATCGGATGGTTCAGAGCATTGAGCGCGTCCATACGCAACTGCAGGCGCCATCTTTCGGTGACCTTGAAGTTCTTTTGCACGGAAAGATCAAGGGTTTGCTGCCATGGGCCTCGTGCGCCGTCTAATGTCCGTGGCGCGTTGCCAAGTTGGCCGACGGGAGCTTCCTCAAACGCAGATGGATTGATATATGGCTGGCATAGATTGCCCACGGGGCACTTGGGATCAAACAAAGGGTTAACGATCGGTACGCCTGGAAGGATATTAGGACGAATGTCGTGAGTGACCGTGGTACCCAAATCGTTGGCAAACGCCTGGGTAACGACGGACGGAAATCCGCTGTAAAAACGTTCGACCCCCGCTACGGTCCATCCGCCGAGGACCACATCTACAGATGTCCAGACGTTCCTCATGAATCTCTGGCCGTGTCCGAAGGGAAGATCGTATAGAGCCAAGACGTTCAGAGTATGCTTAACGTCGAAGGTGGAAACAGCCCGGTCGCCGCTCGGCGTTCCTCCAAAGGTGATCTGGCCGCCTGGCAGATTGCTGCTGGTGAGCACGTTTTTGTCGGGAGATGCATTCGATGCGTCGTCAATGGACTTGCCGTAGGTGTAGTTTGTGCTCAAGGTAAGACCATGAGCCGGACGGCGTACCACACTTATGTATCCGGCATGGCGTATGCTGTTGGCCGATGCATCATTCAAAGTGAACACGTTTGAAAAACCCGGAAAGTTGGAATACAGCGTTCCGATGGGAACTTGTATAACGCTGTGACCAGCGCTACCACTGCACCGAGAGCCCGCTATGTCAGGGACGTTGCCGGCAACACAGCGACCCAGCGGATCCAGGATTTTGGTGTTAAAAGCGCTGATGCCATTGGACTCCAAAAACGCAACCCAATTCTGATCAAACAGATTGACGTTGATTTGCGGCAGGAACAGATGAGTACCCTTGGCGCCCACATATGCCGCTTCGATCACCGTGTTGGCCCCAAAGGTTCGCGAAAGCGATAAGTTCCAATTCTGAACGTAGGGCGTTTTGGTGTTCGAGGACAGAATGGCCCCCGGAAGATTAATGCTATTTATGTACGAAAGCCCATTAACGGCGTTGCCGAGGCCTACTGCTTGCTGCGGAGTTTGCGGCACCACACTGGGCGGGTTTCCGGAGAGCGTCTGCGCAAAGGCGATATTTGCGGAGGGCAAAATCTGAGGGCCACCGAAGTTGGGGAGAGGCTGGCGGTTCTCACCCGTCAGTGGAACATGGGACAGTCCGTAGCCTCCGCGAATCACGAAATTGTTCAGGCCGCGCAGACGTGGGGCATAAGCGAGCCCAAAGCGCGGCTCGAAGTCAGTCCAATTGATAGGGGCCATGAAGGTAGAGTTTCCGGATACGCCGCTGTAGGCGAACGGAACAACCGACACGGAACTGATGGGCGTGGGAAGGTTTAGCGTGCTGCCATTAGCAGCCGCTCCGCCTCCGCCAGCAACAACTCGGACTTGCGATATCGACGTAGCTGCCACGGAAGTGGTTTTGGAATAATCGTAAAGGATGGGCATGCTTTGGGCTTTCGCCGGTACGTAATAACCCTGTAGGTTGTTTGCCTCCGCTCGGGGGATTTGCAGCGAGTAGCGCACGCCCAGATTCAACGTCAGATTCGGGCGCACTTTCCAGTCGTTTTGAATGAATCCAGCCGCGCCTCTCCAGCTATAACCATAAGGAACGAGGGAAGTGGCGAGCAGATTGTCGTTGATTGCGCCCTCCAGAAAACTCGCCCAGACGATTCCGCCGTCGCCGGTGGACCCACCGTTGCTGGTGGTCTGGTTGTAGCGGAAACCATACCGCCCTCCGGCGGCGAAGTTGTACTGGAGAGTGTCTAGATTCTGCTGGTTCAGTTCAAATCCGAACGTCCAGGTCATGCTGCCGTGGGACACGAATAGATTGTCTACAATTTGATATTGCCTTTCGCTATTGTCGTTGATCTGGGAACTTCCCGCTCCAATATCCGCGCCAACCGTGCGGCGGTTGGCAGTCGCGCTGAAAGTGAATAAGGGCAGACCACCTTTAGTCAAACTGGGCAGTCCCAACTGTGTGCTCAAATTTTGCCCGGACATGATGTCGAACTCAGGGGAGAAGGTTCCGCTGAACCTGCCGTAGGTATAGTTAAATCGCACCTCGTTGTACATCGAGGGGGAGATGGCCTGGGTGTCTCCCACTGCGTATTGGCGCGAACTGCTGTAAGTCGCTCCAGTGGTGTTTAGTGGGCCATTGTTTCCGTAGACGCCGATGATGGGAACGGATGTGTAGCGAAAGAAAGCGCGGTTTTTCTGGGTAATAGTTTCGTCAGCGCGCACGAGGTATCGCACCTGGTTATCGCGGACAAAGCCGGTCGCCACATAGTTTTGAAGATCGCCGTTTCCATCGAGGAAATAAGCGCCCGCTTTGGGCAAGAACTGCAAAATTCTTTGCGACGTCGGGTCAATGAAATCGGAAGGCAGCACGTTGCCCGGAAAGGCGCAGTAAGTTGTAAAACCAGCGCCGCATCCGCCAGTGCTGGTGCCCAGTGCTATCTGTTGTAGTTGTTGTTGGCCGTTGACTGCTACCGGGTTGTATACCTGGTAGATGGTACTGGAGAATGGGGTAAGCAACGTACGTCCCGCGGGAAGAGTTGCCTGAAACTGGTTTACCACGCTCGTAGGGGCCCACCCGTTGTTCACGTTCGTCAGATTACTGAAATCGCCATTCCGCATGGCGTCCGTGGGCAGCAGAGTGTATCCCTGCGTGGCATCAGACTGGTAACGCGGCTCGATGGCCAGAAAGAAAAAGGTCCGGTCGTGCCCATTGTACAGTTTGGGAATACGCACGGGACCGCCGAGATCAAACGACATCTGCGTGTAGCGAAGGTTTGATTGCGGACGATTCACAATGGCGTTCGTCCAAGGAGCTGCATTTGTGAGCGGATTCCGATGGTACACCGTCGCCGCGCCGTGATAGTTGTTGGTGCCCGATTTGGTCGTTACATTGATGATGCCGCCGCCCGTGTGACCAAATGCCGCCGAATAGGAAGATGTTTGGACCGTTATTTCCTGAACGGTTTCAGGAGAAAAAGACACCACTTCACGTCCCAGACCGACGCCCGTGTTGCTAACTCCATCCACGATCATGTAGGTCGAACCAGGTCTGCCTCCGTTGATGCTCAGATTGAAGCCGGGAACCGGCACGGCATTAGCATTAATCGTTGGATCTTCCGTTCCAACGTCTCCAGATATGTTGGGAGTGACAACTGCCAAATCGAGCACGCTGCGGTTCAACAGAGGAACATCCGTCAGCAAACGTTCTGAAATAGTCTGGCTCAGCGTTCCATTTTCGAGGTTTTGCAAAGGCGCCTGTTCCGTAACCCGCACCTCGGTAGCTTGATCCCCTGGCTCTAGGATTAAATTTACTGTTTCAACTGTTGCGGTATCGACTTTGACATGCTCAACGATCGCTTTTTTAAACCCAGGCACATCTACCTCAACCCTATAAACGACAGGATCAAGGTTCTGAACGCTGAAAGCGCCTTGCTTTGACGTGGTCACGCGATATGTCTCATTCGTGCCCACATTCGTTATCTGGACGGTTACGTCCGGCACAACGGCACTGCTCTTATCTGTAACGGTGCCGCTGATGCCGCCGCGATTGGTCTGCGCCGCGCCACTGGCTGAAAGGAATAGGGCCGCGACCCAAATCAGACACACTTTCATGTGCTTAACCTCTTTTTCTTTGTGCGCGCACTGACGCACAAAAAAACGCAGATCTCGTTCTGATAGGAGCAACGGAGTCCCCCAATGTAATTCTTGTTCGAGAACAGCCATCTCGCACTCCGAGAACAGCGTTGGTTCTACTCCTGACCAAAATCGCCGTCAAAGCTTTCGTTATCAGAGCTGGGCGTTTCGCATTCCAAAACTACTGAGTTCAAAGCGGAGAGCTCCCTCATCGCGTTTTTTCAAGGACTTATGGCGTGCCGGGAGAAGGAATGGAGACATCTGAATTGCAAATGGAACGAATCGGTATTGTGCATTGCACAACAGGCCCCAGGTTCGAATTGTAAATGTTAGATCTCAGAATGGAGGCCAAAAAGTTGAATGCGGGCGGTAAGATTGCTGGATATTGCGCAGACAGGTCTCTGCTTAACCTAAAGAGAATACGCGAGATATTTTGGTCGGGGCGTCCGGATTTGAACCGGAGACCTCCTGCGCCCAAGGCAGGCGCGCTACCAGGCTGCGCTACGCCCCGACACGAAATGCTTTCCCATTATAGAGCACTTCGCAGTTTCCCTAGCGCTGAATCACCCGTACGGGATGGCAAGCCCCATGCCCCAATTCCGTTCCCCAGTGGAGGGTGAAACCAAATCGGCCCGGATGGCGTTACAATACCGGCTATGCTGGCTACCCCGCCCGCCCGCGACAAATTTTGCACGCACCAAGTGCACACAATAAGGAGGTCCCGTGCAAGCCACACTCCTCGATCGCCGCAGTTTTCTCCGCGTATCCGCCGTCGCCGGAGGAGGAATTCTCGTCGCTCTCCATTTCGATCCTGTCGGAGAAGTCTTTGGACAAACGCTGCAAGCGCCGCCCGCCGCTTTCGAGCCCACGGCGTTTCTGCGCGTCGCTGCCGATGGCATCGTGACCATCATGAGCAAAAATCCCGAAGTCGGCCAGGGCGTCAAGACGCACCTCCCCATGCTCATCGCCGATGAACTCGATGTCGACTGGAAAGACGTCCACATCGAGCAAGCCGATCTCGACGAAACGAAATTCGGCC
Organism: Acidobacteriota bacterium; assembly: GCA_003225315.1. GTDB lineage: Bacteria > Acidobacteriota > Terriglobia > Acidiferrales > UBA7541 > Acidiferrum. The sequence goes on along the minus strand of QHZD01000021.1, from coordinate 33,510 downwards.
CGCAGCGCGCCGGTGGCAGCACTTCCACGCCCACCAATTGGGATCCGCTGCGCCGCGTCGGCGCCGCGTGCCGCCAGATGTTTGTTACCGCCGCTGCGCAATCCTGGTCCGTCCCGGAATCCGAATGCCAGACGTCCTCAGGCCGCGTCATCCATCAACCGTCTCAGCGCGTTCTTACCTATGGTGCACTCGCGGAAAGAGCAGCCGCGTTACCCGCACCCGATCTCAAGTCCGTGAAGCTCAAGGATCCTAAGGATTACAAGATCATCGGCCACTCCACGCACAGCGTTGACAACCCCTCCATTGTCACGGGCAAAAATCTTTACAGCATTGACTTCAAAGTTCCGGGAATGTTGTACGCCGTCTATGACAAGTGTCCCGTCTATGCAGGGAAGTGTGTTGGTGCCAACCTCGACGAGATCAGAGCCATGCCAGGCGTGCGCCACGCCTTTGAGGTGGAGGGCACGCAGGATCTGCTTGGCCTGCATTGGGGCATCGCCGTAGTCGCCGACACTTGGTGGCAGGCCAATGCCGCCCGCAAAAAGTTGCAGGCAAAATGGAACGAAGGCGCAACTTCTCAGCAGAGCAGTGAAGGTTTCGCCCGCCGCGCGGAGGAACTTTCCAAGGAACCGCCGACCATCACTCTTCGCAAGGATGGAGACGCCGAAAAAGCTCTTCAGTCCGCCGCAAAGACCGTTGAGGCCGCTTATTCGTATCCGTTCCTCGCGCACGCTCCGATGGAGCCTGAAAACTGCCTTGCACATTACCACGACGGCAAGCTCGAATTTTGGTCCCCCAGCCAGACGCCGGAGAATGGCCGCCTGCTTGTCTCTAAAGTTCTCAACATTCCCCACGACGACATCATTGTTCACTTGAAGCGAGCGGGCGGCGGATTCGGCCGCCGCCTCACCAACGACTACATGCTCGAAGCCGGCGCCATCGCCAAACGGGTCGGCGTTCCCGTGAAGCTCCTCTGGACGCGTGAAGACGATTTTCACCACGATCACTATCGCCCAGCTGGCTATCATTTCCTCAAGGGCGGTCTAGATTCCTCCGGCAAGCTGGTAGCCTGGCGCAATCATTTCGTCAGCTTCGGCGAAGGCGATAAGTTCGCTCCCTCTGCGGGCATTGCTGGTAATCAATTCCCAGGCACGTTTCTCACGGACTTTTTCTTCGGCGCCTCCCTCATGCCGCTTGGCATTCCAACTTATGCGTTGCGCGCCCCTGGTACAAATGCCTACTCATGGGTCTTTCAATCCTTCACCGACGAACTCGCGCATGCCGCCGGAAAAGATCCTGTGCAATTTCGCCTCGATCTTCTAAGTGCTACGCGCGTGCCCAGCGCATCGCCTTCTTCGAATCCCGGCGATGTCGATCTGGATGCTTCTCGCATGCAGGGAGTGTTGAAACTCGTCGCAGAAAAATCCGGCTGGGGCGCAAGAAAACTCCCCAAGGGAACCGGCATGGGCGTCGCCTTCCAATTTGCGCATCGCGGTTATTTTGCGGAGGTTGTCGAGCTTCGTGTAGACGCCAACAAGAAAATCAAGGTCAACAAAATCTGGGTCGCCGGCGACGTTGGCAGTCAGATCATCAATCCTATCAATGCTGAAAATCAGGTTCGCGGAGCGGTTATCGAGGGGCTAAGTTCCGTTATGTCCTACGAAATCATCATCGACGGTGGCCGCGCGGTCCAGAGCAATTTCCACGAATATCCCCCGGTGCGCATGAACCAGGTTCCCGCGGAAATCGAAGTTCATTTCCTCAAGACGGAAAATTCACCGACGGGCCTCGGCGAGCCGGCCCTTCCGCCAGTTCTCCCGGCTCTATGCAATGCCATCTTCGCCGCCACTGGTGAGCGCATTCGGTCGCTACCGCTTTTGAAGCACGGCTACTCCTGGGCCTAGCCGGCCATCGCGGAACTTATTCGTACCGCAAAGCGACGAGCGGGTCCACGCTCGCTGCTCGGCGTGCAGGCAGCCAACACGCCACGATCCCGGTGATCAATAGCAGCGCGGGCACGCACACCAGCGTCCAAGGATCGTACGCCGACACTCCCCACAACTGCGTCGCAATCACTCGCCCTATCGCCACGCTTACAATCAGCCCAATAGCCACGCCGATTCCCACCAGCCGCAATCCCATTCGAATGACCATTCCCTGTACGTCCGACCCTTCCGCCCCCAGCGCCATTCGTATTCCAATCTCGTGCGTCCTTCGCGCTGTGGTGTATGCCAGCACGCTATAGACGCCGATTGTCACAAGCAGCAGGCCGATCGCGCCAAAGATGGTCATCAGAAAAAATCCAAATCGCGGCCCCGCGTAGGAGAACTGGCTGATATAGCCATCGAGTGTTCCCGTGAAAGTCAGCGCCACGTTGCTATCGGTTGCCCAAATTTCATGCTCCACCGCGTTCAACATCGTTAGCGGTTCTTTCGCTGTCCGCACCAGGATTCCTCGGAACGCCGAACCCGTCACCGTAAAAGGCACGCAAATCTCCGGCTCGGGCGGATCCTGCAATCCCCGGTTCTTTGCATCAGCCACCAGGCCGATAATTTCAAACGTGGGCTCTTTCACCGCGTCGTCAAACTCCCCTAGCTGCGCGATTCTCACTTGTCTCCCAATCGGATTCTCGTTTCCTAAATACTTTTTCACGAACGTTTGGTTCACGACCGCTAGCTTGCGCGCTCCAGTTACTTCCGCTTCTGTGAAACCTCTTCCATCCACGAACTGGATTTTCAGCACCGGAAAATATCCCTCGCTGACCAGTTGAAACATCGCATTCCACTTTTCAGCGTGCGTCTTCCCGGGAATTTCGATGTCGCTGGGGATTCCGCCATACGGAGGCAGCGTGCTCGTTTCCGTCGCTTCGAGGACGCCTGGCAGAGCTTTCAGCCTTTGCAGCAGAGGGCGGTAGAATCCCGCTACCTGATCCGCGGTCTTGTAACGGTCCACTGGCAAGGGAAGCCGTGCCACCAATATGTGGTCCGGTTGCAACCCCAGCTTCACGTCCCTGATCGCCACGAAACTCCTCATCAACAATCCCGCCGCAACCAGCAGCGTCAATGAAAGCCCCACTTCCAGCACCACCACCGCATCACGCAAGCGTCCATGACGAAATCCGCCACTAATCCCTTTCCCACTGTCCCGCAGCGGATCGTTGATGTCCTTCCGCGCCGCTTTCAGCGCCGGCACCAGCCCGAATACCAGCGCGGTCAGCACTGCCACACTCAGCGTGAACGCCAGAACTGGAGTGTTTAGCTGGATCACGGACTCGGCTGGGATAATCTCTTGCGGCATCAGCGCTACCAGAAACTTGAGTGCTCCCCACGCCAGCAGCGTTCCCACTGCTGCTCCACCTGTGGCCAGTATCAGGCTCTCGACTAGAAGTTGCCGCACCAATCTCCTTCGGCTTGCTCCCAGCGCCGAGCGGATGGCAAACTCCTTCTCCCGTGTCGTTGCCCGTGCCAGCAGCAAGTTCGCCACATTTCCGCAGCCGATCAGCAGCAGTAACCCCACCGCCGCCAAGACAATAAAGAGCGTCGTTTTGAATCTCCCGACCACCAGATTCGTTAGCGATTCCATTTGTACTGTAAAATGTTTCGGGTATTCCGTGGGATAGACCGTAGCCAGCCGTTTTGCTATCACGGTAAAATCCGCTTCCGCCTCCTTCACTCTGACTCCCGGCTTCAGGTGCCCCAGCATCCACCAGTGCTGCTGAAACGCCCCGGCAATAACTCTTCCCGTCGCCGCCCGGCTCGGCTTGGCCGGAATCCACATGTCCGCATTCCCCCACCCAAATCGCGGCGGCATAATCCCGATCAGCGTCCTCGATACACCGTTTAGTACAAACGTCTTATTCACGATCCCCGGATCGGCTCCAAAGCTCTTCACCCACGTCTTGTAGCGCAGCACAAAGACTGGTTGCGCTCCCGGCTCGTAATCGGCTGGCTGCATCACCCGCCCGAGGAGCGCCGGCATCCCCAAAAACTCGAAAGTTCCCGGCGTCACGAAGTTTCCGTCGAAGCGCTCTGTCCCCTCTCCAGACCGGTACAACACGTCCGTCTGGTCATTCGCAATCGCTCGGTCAAACACATGATTCTGTTCCATGTAATCCAAAAGCTCCGGCCCGGTATAGCCCGCTCGCCCGCCTGGTTCACTCCGTTCCGTGTCATGGATTTGGACGGAAAAGTACCGTTGGGCATCAGGGTAGGGGAAGGGCTCCATCAGAATATTGTCGATAACGCTGAAAATTGCCGTGGACGCTCCAATCCCCAGCGCCAGAGTAAGTACGGCGATGGCCGCAAATCCTGGCGTCTTGCGAAGGTTCCTCAGCGCGTATCGGACATCCTGCCCCAGCGTTTCCATGTTCGCCCCCAGTTCCGTCGACGTCCCCTATAGCTACGCACGCTCGCGTAGATTAGTTCGACGGCGTTTCAGCTAAAAAGTTGCCAGACCGTCCGAAATAAAATGTTCCTGGCCTATCCGTCCTCGCGGGAACTTGTAACCCTTGCCACAAGCACAGATTCGGAGCAAAATTTTTCCGAGGGCAAGCCATGGCGAAACTGACCGAACTGGAAGTTAACGGCAAGCGCTATCCGGTCACCTACCCTCCGGATACGCTGCTTCTGTATGTTCTGCGTGATGAGCTTGGACTGACCGGCAGCAAGTACGGCTGCGGGGAAGGGCAGTGCGGCGCTTGTACCGTATTGATTGGTGGAGCGCCGCGGCGGTCTTGCCAGATTCCTGCGAGCGCGGCTGCGGGAAAACCCGTGGTGACTATCGAGGGTCTGGAAAAAGACGGGCGCTTGCATCCTGTCCAGCAGGCGTTCCTCGATGCCGGCGCGTTTCAGTGTGCGTACTGCACCTCGGGAATGATCATGAGCAGCGTGGGCCTGCTGCAAACCAATCCGAGTCCCAGCCAGATGGACATCAATCAATCCTTGCAAGGCAATATCTGCCGCTGCGGCACGCATCCACGCATCATCGATGCGGTCCGCCAGGCGGCCAGGATGATGCAGGAGCACGGGCGATGAATAACGTCGAAAGAAAACTCTTCATCGAGCCGGAGCGCTATGAATTTACCGCCGCTTCGATCCATCAATTCGAATTGGCGCGCCGCGACTTCTTCAAAATTCTTGGCGCTGGAATCGCCGTATTCGCGGTTGCGAAAGATGCGCCAGCCGCGCAGGAAACGGCGCCAGGTCACCGGAGTTTCCACAATGAAGACTTGCCAAAGGACATTAGCGCGTGGCTGCACGTCGGCGAAGACGGCGGCGTAACGGGATTCACAGGTAAGGCGGAAATCGGACAGAACATTCGCACGGAACTTGCGCAGACGATTGCGGACGAATTGCGCGTGCCGCTTGAGAGTGTTCGCATGGTGATGGCGGATACTGCGCTGACCCCGTTTGATGCGGGAACTTTTGGCAGCAGGACGACTCCCACAATGGCGCCGCAATTGCGCCGCGTGGCGGCCGCGGCCAGGGACATTCTCGTGGAGGCGGCGGCGAAGGAGTGGAACGTCGCACCCGCCGGACTGGTGGCTGCCAACGCGAAAGTCACTGATCCGGCATCGAGCCGCTCGATTAAATATGCGGAACTCGCGCGCGGCAAGACGCTCGCGCAGAATCTTCCGGCGGAGGATCCCATCACGCCAGCAACGGAATGGACGATTGCGGGGAAAGCAATTCCGAAAGTCGACGGCCGCGCGTTCGTTACCGGCCGTCACCAGTACACCACGGATTTGCGGCCCTCGGGCATGCTGTACGGCAAAGTGCTGCGCCCGCCTTCCTTTGGCGCAACACTGACTTCCTTCCGGCAAGACGAAACGAAGGCGATGCCTGGAGTTTTCGTTGTGCGAGATGGGGATTTCGTCGGCGCGGCAGCGCCAACAGAGCGCGAGGCGCAAGAGGCGCTCGATGCCGTGAAGGCGGAATGGAAAGAAGTCCCGCAGATTTCCAACAAAGAACTCTTTGCGTACCTTAAGCAGAACGGCGTAGGGAAAACCGAGGACCGCTTTCGCAGACAGAAAGGTTCGATCGAGGAAGGGCTGGCGAACGCCGCGCATCGGCTAGACGCTACGTACACCGTTGCGTATATCGCGCATGCTCCGCTCGAACCGCGCGCGGCCGTAGCTCAGTGGACCGATGGAAAGCTCACCGTCTGGACGGGAACGCAGCGGCCATTCGCCAATCGCGACGAGCTCGCTGCGGCATTCCATCTGCCAGAGAGCAGTGTTCGCGTGATTGTACCGGACACCGGCTCGGCCTATGGAGGCAAGCACACCAGCGACGCAGCGATGGAAGCTGCTCGACTGGCGCGCGCTGCAGGGCGCCCCGTGAAAGTCGTCTGGACGCGCGAGGAAGAATTCACATGGGCGTATTTCCGTCCCGCAGGCGTGATTGAGATCAAGAGCGGAATCGCCAGCGATGGCGCGCTAACGGCATGGGAATTTCACAACTACCATTCCGGGGCCTCGGGAATCGAGACCCCTTACGTCGTCGCGAACCAGCGAACGGAATACCATGCTGTGCCGCTGATTTTGCGCAGCGGCTCCTATCGAGGGCTTGCGGCCACAGCGAATCACTTCGCGCGCGAAACGCACATGGATGCGCTGGCGAGCACGGCCAAGATGAACTCCATCGATTTCCGTATGAAAAATCTTGCCGACACGCGAATGCGCGCGGTGCTGGAGGCGGCAGCTAAATCTTTAGGCTGGCCGCGCAAGAAAACGCGAGAAGGCCAAGGCTTCGGGATCGCATGCGGCGCAGAAAAGGGCAGCTATGTCGCAACCTGCGCCGAAGTTTCCGTGGATCGCGGCTCCGGCGCTGTTCGTGTGGTGAAGTTGGTCGAGGCGTTCGAATGCGGCGCCATCGTCAACCCCGATGGACTGCGCAACCAGGTGGTCGGGGCGATGATTCAGGGATTGGGCGGCGCGCTCTTCGAAGCCATCGAATTTGAGAATGGGCGCATCAAGAATCCGCGTTTCTCGATCTATCGAGTCCCGCGCTTCCGCGACGTGCCGGAAATCGAAGCTGTCCTGCTCGATCGAAAAGATATTCCTTCAGCGGGCGCGGGCGAGACGCCGATCATGGCCGTGGCGCCTGCCATCGGCAACGCCATTTTTGACGCTACCGGGGTTCGCCTCAATAGCTTGCCAATGGTTCCCAACGACCTTCGGCTCGCGTAAGATTGAGTCTTGTCTAGGCTAGTCTAATTGAGACTAGTTCCATCTAGTCTTATTTAGACTCGTCTTTCAGACTGTCTTGTCTTTCGCGTAGCACAGCGATTCCATGTTGCACTCGATGCATTTCGGTTTGCGAGCGTAGCAGACCCGGCGTCCATGCCAGATCAGTTGGTGGGAAAACTGGATCCATTTCTCCTGCGGGATAATCTTCATCAAATCCTGCTCGACCTTTTTTGGATCGTCATTCTGCGATAAATCCAGGCGCTTTGAGAGGCGCAGCACGTGCGTATCCACCACCACGCCGCTGGGAATCCCGTAAGCAGTGCCGAGTACGACGTTGCCAGTTTTTCGCGCCACTCCAGGTAGCGTGAGTATTTCTTCCATTGTTCGCGGCACTTGGCCGCCAAATTTTTCAAGAATCGCTTTGCTCGCGCCCATCACGGACTTCGTTTTGTTGCGAAAGAACCCTGTTGGACGAATGTCCTGTTCCAACTCACTCGGCGCGGCATAGGCGAATGCCTTCGCATCTGGATATTTCTTATAAAGCGTTTCTGCGACCTGATTCACGCGCACGTCGGTGCACTGTGCCGAAAGAATCGTGGAGATCAGCAGTTGAAATGCATTGTTATGCTTCAGCTCGCACGTTGCATTCGGGTACGCTTCATCCAGCTCTGCGAGGATTGCCGCCACGCGCTTGGGATCTGTTCCCGCCGCGCGGGCCGGCTTGGCAGCCTTTGCTGATTTCGCGGCTTTCGCTGTTTTCGATTTTGCTGAAGCCGGTTTCTTCTTCGACGGTTTCTTCTTCGATTTCCTGGCCATAGGAGCCAAAACTATAGCATGGAGGAAAGAGCCACGAGCAATCGGCGAAACGCCTTTCCCCGGTGGCTGCACTGATTTTTTTCTTCCGCGGGCATCTCCGCGAAAGTTTTTCCGAGGGCAGGGAAGTGGAACACTGAATCGTACCCGAATCCACCTGAACCGCGCGGAGCCTCCAGGATTTCTCCGTCAACGCGGTCCGTCACGATGGCCTTGGCGCGTCCGCGTTGCGCCAGCGCAATCGCGCAAACGAAATACGCTGCGCGTTCGGTTCCGGTCTTGCGTCGCAACTCGACGAGCAGCTTTTCAATCCTTTGCGAGTTCGTCGCCTGCGGCCCCCCGTACCTTGCGGAGTGAATCCCGGGCGCACCGCCGAGCGCAGGCACGACCAATCCGGAATCGTCGCCGAAAACTAGCCCGCTCCGCAGCCTGGAGTAGTGCAGCGCCTTGCCCGCGGCGTTTTCGGCAAACGTTGGAGCGCTTTCTTCAAACGCGGGGAGCGCCTCGAAACGCGGCAGCAATGCCAATTCAACCGTAAGCGAAGATGCGGACGACGATGCGAGTTCACAATACTCAGCAAGTTTCCCTGGGTTAGACGAGGCGAGAAAAAGCTTAGCGGGCCCGCGCACTGAATTTCAGGGGCAGGAGTGCGCGCTGTTCTTCCGTCAGCCGGCGAATCCCCGCGGCGGCGAGCGCTAGCAAGTCCTGCATCTCGCTCCCGGAAAACGCGCGTCCCTCCGCCGTCGCCTGGATTTCCACAAAATGTCCGTCGCCGGTCATGACCACGTTCATATCCACTTCCGCGCGCGAGTCTTCTTCGTAAGCGAGATCCAGCAGCGCCCGATCGTCCACAATGCCGACGCTCGTGGCCGCCACAGTGTCAATCAGCGGTGACCGCTTCAAGATTCCCGCGGCGGTCAGTCGTTCGAATGCCAGCGCCAGCGCGACGAACGCTCCGGTGATGGATGCCGTACGAGTTCCGCCATCCGCTTGAATCACGTCGCAATCGAGCCATACGGTGCGCTCGCCCAGCGCTTCCTGATCCGTCACCGCGCGCAGCGAACGGCCAATCAATCGCTGAATCTCCAGCGTGCGCCCGGATTGTTTGCCACGCGCTGCTTCGCGCGGCGTGCGCTCTTCGGTGGCGCGCGGCAGCATTCCATATTCGCTGGTAACCCAGCCTTTGCCGCTGCCCTTCAGAAAGCTGGGCACGCCATCATCGACCGTGGCAGTGCAAATCACTCGCGTATTTCCCAGCTCGATCAGCACGCTGCCTTCCGCCGTGGAAATAAAGTCCGGCGTGATTTTCAAGGGACGCATCTGGTCCGCGGTCCGGCCGTCGGCTCTCACTCTTCCTCCTGCGGTCGTCATCTCTGCGCCTAAGAATTCTACGGCCTGCTCTCGGCTTGAGCCAGTTTGCCGGGCGCTCTAGTCGCTGTCAACGTGCCCGGAACTGCAGCGCGTGCCTTCGCGGCCGCCGCTGGCGATGCTGGCTTGTCTGTGCCGGACGGTGTTGGTGTCGGCTTTGCCGGTTCCTGCGCTACTTTGGTGTTCACTACAAATGTTCCCGCCAAGTCCAAATGCCCCGCGAGCGTTTCCACTTCCTGCCCATGAATCAGGATTTTCAGCCGCTGCACCTGCGGCACATTGGCTTCCAGAGTCCGGGTGATGGAATTCACAGCCAACTGCTCGCTAACAATCCCCGAAGGAATCGAAGTCGCCAGCGCCTCGGAAAAATCCGCAATCGCCGTTCCATCCGGCAAGAGATAGAACGCCAGCAGCGAAGCGTCCGGCGGCAACGTGCGCAACTCCGCGTCCACGGGACCCGCAAGCAGGGTGTTCAGAACCTGTTTCGACCGCAGCGCCGGGTCGTTCGATAGCGGCAGTTCGACCGTTACCGGCGCCAGCGTGGAATCGATCGCATCCGAAACCCAGAAAACTTTGGCTTTCACGCGGGGATCGCTCGGATTGATTGGGATCGGTTGCGTCAATTCGCGCCGCGCCTGTTCTTCGCTTTGCTGCTGGAGCCTCGCAGCGCGCTTCACGCGTCTGCGGAGAATTGGAAAATAAATCGCGGCGGCAAGCACTGCAACCGCTAATCCACCAATCAGCCAATATTTCCAGCTTGGGGTCACGGCAGCGCCCCCGGCGTGCTTGGAACGACGTAGGAGGGTTTGAATGCCGCTGTGCCACGCGCGATGGCGTCCGCCACGCCCGGCGCCATGCGGTCCAGGTCGGCGCGGTCCTCCACTGTCACACTCGAAACTTCCACTGCGATCGCAGGCGCGGCCGTAGTTCGAAGCTGGCGCACGCTGGCGGACTGCGCGGTGTCGGGCGAACCTTTGAAACGCTGCGCGAGGAATCCCTGAACCAAATCGCCAAACGCCTTGCTGAGTCCAAGAAACGGCGCCTGTGCGCGGTCCCAGGGAATCAGGCCACCCGCATTTGCAACCGGCGGCAAATCCGAGTTCACGTAAACGCGCGCCGTGCCCGGCAATCCCGTCGATGAGATGTGCAGCGTAACGAACACCGCCCCGCGTTGCGCGTTGGCGGTTGCGGAGCGATCGTCAAACGAAGGATTCTCGTTCCCCTGCCGCGTCTGCACCACTTGAAAGCCCTGCAACTCCAGCGCGCGCCGAACTTGAACCGCAAAATCCAGAACGATCTCACTCTCGCGGATGCCGCCTGTGCCGCGCGCGCCCGGGTCGGTTCCGCCGTGCGCCGGATCGAGCACGACGATGTTCAGTCCACCTTGCGGGGTTTGCGTGCCAAACGGGGAAGCCGCCGATCCCGCCACTCTCCCGGGCGTAGGAGTCGCAGCGGGACTTGTCGCTGCCGGATTGCTGGGCGCAGGTTGTTGCGCTTGCGATGGAGTTAGCGATGGAGAAACCAACACCCCAGCCACAAGGGCCACGGATAACAGCCCAAGCAAAGAGAGAAACTTCATTCGGAGGATTTTGCTCACCCACGACAGCATACCAAATCCGGCCCTCTCAAGGGTTCGTCGGAGCAAGGACCAACGGCTTCAGTTTGGCCCTTTCGAGCAAGGCATTGGCGCTTGCCAGATCTTCCTTTTGGAACGCGGCCCAACGCGCCAGCGTATCCTGCGCAGCCTCTTCCCATTTTACGCTGGCGGTCGCGGCATCCGTCGTGGGCCCCAGTTCGGAGCTGTCTACGATGATCAAAAGCCGCGTGAGCGCCCCCTGGACTTGTGGGAGAGACTCGTGCTCCTTGCCCGGAAAAGCTTGCCCAAACAATCCAAAATCTGCGTCACTATCGAGCTCGACCGCCGCTTCCACCTTCCTTTCCAGTTCCTGCAATGCCGTCAGAAGCTCGCGGCTGGAGCTGGCATCCTTCTTGCGCGCGTCGATTTGCTTTCGCAGATCGCCGGTCTGTTGCAGCGCTACCGAGACTTCACCCAATCGCGCTGCAAGTTTCGACGCCAGGCTGAACTGCCGCGTCAGCGCGTCGGGCTGCGTTTTCACGCGTGGGTCTGGCTTGATAGTCAGCGGCTGCGTGCTGCTCTTGCCGTTCGCCGTAAGTTTCACTGTGTAGTTACCTGGCACCGCTAATGGTCCTGCCGGGCCCCAGAACGACCTCCGAACGCCCTTCGGGATCGGGTAACGAAGGTCCCATACGAATCGGTGCATCCCCGCGTCCGCCAAAAGGGGTTTCGGGTCGCGCACCCACTCCATTTGAATTGGCACATCGTTCGGATTTGTCTTGTGCAAGACGTCATCGCTCGCAAATCGTCGCACGAGCTTTCCTTCGGCATCGAAAATTTCCAGTTGAATGGGCGCTGACGCTTTTTGCTTCAAGTAATAATCCAGCATTGCGCCCTCGGGCGGGTTCGCGGCCATGAATTCATCCATCGGGACGGGAGTCCCTTGATCCGATGGTGGTCGCAAGCGAATCGCGGCTTCGGGTCGAAAGAACCATGCATCGGCTGCAGCAACGTGCGCGTCCACCTGCCGCAGGGGCGTCACATTGTCTAAAATCCAAAACGACCGGCCAAACGTAGCAATCACCAGGTCGCTTTCGTGGACCACCAGGTCACGCACCGAGGTCACCGGCAAATTCAGTTGCAAAGACTGCCAATCCTCGCCGTCATTGAAAGAAACATACACGCCCTTTTCCGTGCAAGCGTACAGCAATCCTTTTCGCGCCGGATCCTCTCGCACGCAGTTCAGAAAGCTGCCTTCGGGAATTCCACTTGAAACGCGTTGCCAGCTTTTTCCGAAATCGCGCGTGCGATAGAGATACGGCTGATAATCATCAAGACGATGCCGGTCCACCGCGGCATATGCCGTTCCTGCATCGGAATGCGACGCCTCGATGTGCGTCACCTTGCTCCACGGCGTCAATTCCGACGGCGTGACGTTCTCCCAGGTTTTCCCTTCGTCTTGCGTCAGTTGGATTTGGCCGTCATCCGTGCCCGTCCAGATTTCTCCAGCCCGCACATACGATGGGCCAATGGTGTAAATCACGCCTCGGCGTTTCCCTTTTGGCGCATCCGCAGATGTCGCGCCGTCCAGGTTTGCCGGGACTCCCGCATCTTTACGTGTGAGGTCGGGACTCATCACTTGCCACGAATTTCCTCCGTCTGCCGTCCGAAAAAGAACTTGCGAGCCGAAGTACAGCACGTGCGGATCGATCGGCGAAAAAACAAGCGGCAGGGTCCAGGTGCGCCGGTACTCGCCGGGATGCGCCAGCGTTGGCGGCATCTGCTGGAGCTGTTCATCGCTCAAATCCTGTCGTGCGACAAACCCACCGAAAACCACGCCAGGATTCAGCGGGTCCGGCGCGATGTATCCGTTTTCGTCGCCAGCATCGATTGGCCGCCAATCGTGAAAATTCAGCGAGCGGTACCGGCTGCGGCTTGGTGTTGCCAGGGCATTGCTGTCCTGCTGCGCTCCATACGCCCAGTAGGGAAACTGGTTGTCCGTTATTACGTGATAGAACTGCCCGGTTGGTTGGTTGAACCACGAGCTCCACGTCTCACCGCCGTTGCGCGTTACGATCGTGCCCTGGTCACTGCTCAAAACCATCCGTCGCGGCTCATCCGGATCAATCCACAGTTCGTGATAGTCATCGCCGCCCGGTGCGCCTCGGAACGCCGTGAACGTTTTCCCTCCGTCACGCGATTGGTACGTCGTGGTGTTCGGAACGTACACCGTGTCGGGGTCTTTGGGATCCACGCTGACTTCCCCAAAATACCAGCCGCGCTGCCAGATGCGCCGGTCATTCGAAACGCGTTGCCAGCTCTGCCCAGAGTTATCCGAACGAAACAGCCCGCCTTCTTTGGCATCCACGATCAAATAAATTCGCCGCTGATTGCTCGGCGCAAACGCTATGCCAATTCGTCCCAGTCCTTCCGACGGTAATCCTTGCCCTTGCACGCGTTCCCAATGATCGCCCCCGTCAATCGAGCGATACAGCCCGCTGCCCAGTCCATTCGAAGGCGGATACACGCTCCACGGCGGCCTTCGCGTTTGCCACAGCGATGCGTAAATCGTTCTCGGATTTCCTGGCTCGAACGCCAAATCAATCGCGCCCGTGTTCTCGTCATGAAACAGAATTTTCTGCCAACTCTTTCCGCCATCTTTCGAGCGGAACACGCCTCGCTCCTGGTTCGGCCCGTAAGGATGCCCCAGCGAGGCGACGAAAACCTTGTTTACGTCCCGCGGGTCCACGATGATTCGCCCAATCTGCCGCGAGTCCTCCAGCCCAATGTGCGTCCACGTTTTGCCGCCGTCCGTGGACTTGTACATTCCATTCCCGTAGGAAATCGACGAGCGCATGTCCGCCTCGCCCGAGCCCACGTAAATCACGTTCGAATCCGATGGCACTACCGCGATTGCTCCAATCGAAGCAATCGCCTGCGAATCGAAGATGGGCTTCCACGTCCGCCCCGCATCATTCGTCTTCCAAACGCCTCCGCCCACGCTTCCAAAATAGAAAACCTCCGGCTGCCCGCGCACGCCCGTTACCGCCAGCGCTCGCCCTCCACGCGATGGACCAATGAGCCTCCACCGCAGCTCCTGAAATAATTTCGGTTCATACTGCTTTGGCGCATCAGGCTCGGCAAACAGCCGAACTGAAACAGCGAGCGCTAACAGAACAACCAGAAATGCAAGAGTGAAGCAGCGCAGTCTCACGGTCAGCAGTCTCCTGGCGAAAAGCAGCCTTTCCCAAAGATTGCTGAGTATATCTCAGCCGCACAACAAAACCGCCCGGCTCTTTCGAACCGGCAGGGAATCGTCAGGTTGGGGAATTGCCTAGGCTGTTTCCAACTCCTCGATGCTTTTCACCACGACCGGCTTCGACTTGCGAATCTTCAATTTGCCGGTGGCAAAATAAATCAAGAATCCGGTCATAATAATGAGCACTCCGAACAGCAGCCCGTTCATTCCCAGCACGGTTTCGTGGTTACTCTCGACCATCGCCAGGCTCAGCAGCGCCAACGGAAACACACCAGCGAGAATCGCGCCGGGCATGCCGCCTGGGACGCGGAATCCGCGCTTCAACTCCGGTTCGCGGATGCGCAGCGCCACCAGCGTCACGAACTCCAGCATCAGGCTGACCCCGTAAAGCATAATGTCCAGCGTCACGAGCCGCTTGAATCCTAGCCCCAGGCACAGCGCCCAGCACGTCGCGCAAAAAAGAATGGCTGCCCACGGCACGCGAGTCCGCGCGCTCACCTTGCCAAAAATCCTCGGCAGCATTCCGTCATGCGCCATCGCCAGCGGTAGCCGCGAATAGCTCATCACCAGCGCGTTGAACATCCCGAAAGAGCTCATCATTCCGCCAAGGATGATCAGGAATCTCAGCCATTCGAATCCCAGGAACTTTCCCCCGATCGCTCCTGCCACCGCGGCCCACGAGCCGTCGCCTCCAAAAGTCGAAGACGGAACTCCGGTCAGATACACCGCAGCAAACGGCAGCACGTAGGACAGCGCCACCAAGGCGACTGCCACAATCATGGCCTTCGGATAAGTTCTCTGCGGCCGCGCGACTTCCCGTGCAATCGTCGAAGCGTTATCCCAGCCCATGTAGTTCCACATCGCTACCAGCACGCCCCCGAGCAAGCTCAGCCCGGTAGCCGCCGGCGCGGCATCCGCTTCCGCCAGCGCACCCATTTTGAGCGGCGACAGCACGACAATCAGTGCGAACGGCGCCGAAAGCAGGAAGAAAAGCCACAGCGAAGTGATTCCCACCACGCGAATTCCCGCAAGATTCAACGCCACGCAAGTAGCCACCACAAAAAGTCCGGCGTAGACTCCATGATTCCCGAGCCCAAACCACGGCGACATCTGTTTCAAATAAAAAACAAACAGCGTCGGATAAATCGCCATGTCAAAAATGCTTGCGGCCAGCGATAGCCACGCTTCCTGAAAGCCCCAGAAGTTTCCCAAGCCGCGCCGCACCCACGCGTAGTAGCCGCCCTCTTGCGGCAGCGCGCTCGATAGCTCCCCGATCATGAACGCCGTCGGCAGGCACCACAGCACCGGCAGGAATAGCAGGATCAGTATTCCGCGGGTGTACCCGGCCCCGTGAATGATCTCTTCCGTGCCGTAAGTGCCGCCGGACACCATAAAGAACGTGGCAGCCACCAGCGGCCAGAGCGTAAGCTTAACGGCTGGTTTTCTTGGTGTTGGAATTGCGCGGGCAGGTAGCTGGGCGGGAAGCGTTAAAGAACTCAATTTTTACTCTCGTCCTCCTAAGGGAATCTCGCTCTTGCCGCTGCGTTAACCGTCTCGCAGTCACTCTCAAAAAATAAAGCGAGTTCGCATTCGCAGCATACAAGAGCCGACCCCGCATGCAAGGAAAAAATGCGCCTCAGCAAAATATTTTTTGTTTCGCCAAGCGCGCTTCCGTGCCACCCGTAGGGCGGAGTTTGCCGCGCCTTTCCAAGTTTAGCCTCATTGTAATGAAACCGATTTGCGATCAACGGCGTCACATGCAAAGCGAGTGCTTTCCCTGGGTGATTTCCTGACAAGCGAGAAACGTAAATACGACAGTCGGAGGACGATGGTGCGAAAGCATGCGAGCGCGTTAGCGGTATTCGTCGTCTCTTTAATCGTTTTGCCCTTGGCGGCACAGGCCCCGAGCCAGTCGGAGCTGTCCGCGATTCATCAGATCAAGGACGAAGGCTTCAACAATTCCAAAGTAATGGAAATCATGAGCTACCTGACTGATGTCTACGGCCCCCGCTTGACGAACTCCCCGGACATCAAGGAGGCAACGGCCTGGACCACCGGCAAGATGAAGGAATGGCAGCTCGCCAACGTCCACCTCGAGCCTTGGGGGCCGTTCGGCCGAGGCTGGTCCAACGAACGCTTTTCCGCTCAGGTAATGTCGCCGCGCCCATTTCCTCTGATTGCCTACCCGAAGGCTTGGACACCTGGCACCAACGGTCCCGTAACCGCCGCAGCCGTTCTCGCGCCAATCTTGAAAGAGGAAGACATCGCAAAATATCGCGGCCAACTGAAAGGCAAGTTTGTCCTCACCGCCGCCATCCCCGAAAATCCCGAACGCTTCGAGCCGCAAGCGCATCGCTACACCGATGCCGAGTTGGCGGAGCTTGCGACGCAGCCGGTCCCCGTTACGCCTGCTGAAGATCGCGCCGCGCAATTTCGCGCCCAGCGCGAATTGAGTCTGAAAATACAGAAGTTTCTCGTCGAAGAAGGCGTTGCCGCTTGGATCGAGCCTTCTCGCGGCGACGACGGAACCGTATTCGTTCAGCAAGGAGGCGGCCGCGATAAGGAGAAAGACCCGCCAGCTCCTCCGCGCGTCGCCGTCGCCAGCGAAAACTACGGCCGCATCTATCGAATGCTCGATAAGAAAGTGCAAGTCACCATGCAGCTCGATATCGAAAACAAGTTCTACGACGAGGACCTCAATTCCTTCAACATCATCGGCGAAATCCCCGGCACGGACAAAAGCAAAGCCGACGAAGTCGTCATGCTCGGCGCGCACTTCGATTCCTGGCATGGTGGCACCGGTGCCACCGACAATGGCGCAGGCTCCGGCGTCATGCTCGAAGCCATCCGCATTCTCAAGGCCACTGGCCTCAAGATGCGCCGCACCGTTCGCATCGGCCTCTGGACCGGCGAAGAACAGGGCTTGCTCGGCTCCCGCGCCTACGTCAAGCAGCATTTCGCCGATCCCGAAGTAATGAAGCCTTCTCCGGAACATGCCAAGCTCGACGCCTACTACAACGTTGACAATGGCACCGGCAAAATCCGCGGCGTCTATCTCCAGGGCAATGAAATGGTGGCCCCCGTCTTCTCCGCCTGGATGGAACCGTTCCACGACCTCGGTATGAATACGCTCACCATCCGCAACACCGGCGGCACCGATCACCTGGCCTTCAATGCGGTCGGCCTGCCCGGTTTTCAATTTATCCAGGATCCTCTGGACTACGACACGCGCACTCACCATTCCAACATGGACGTCTACGAGCGCATTCAGGAGCCGGACATGAAGCAGATGGCCGTCATCGTCGCTTGCTTCGTCTACCTGACCGCCAACCGCGACGAAATGATCCCGCGCAAGCCCCTGCCCAAGCCGCAGCCCGCGCGCCCACAACCTTGAGTGACCGACCGTGTAGGGGCGGGCTTCAGCCCCCTTTTTCCCTGGCGCAACGTGACATTCCTGCCCCTCCGTCGTCTTATACTCCCGAGGGGGTTTCGATGGCCTCATTCTGGCAAAGCCTTCGCCACGCCTTTCGCCTTCTTCGCCTGAGTCCCGGTTTTACCATCATTTCCATCCTCACCTTGGCCCTCGGCATCGGCGCCAACACTGCCATCTTCCAGCTCATTGACTCCGTTCGCCTCCGCGCCATTCCGGTCAAGAATCCCCAGGAGTTGGGCACTATCCGCATTGCCGACCGTCATTGGGGTTCCGGCCAGTTTTCGAGCCAGTATTCCCAGCTCTCCTTTCCCATGTGGGAGCAGATCCGCAAGCGCCAGGAGGGGTTCGCCGAAATCGCCGTCTGGTCCGACCAGCGATTCAATCTGGCCACCGGCGGGGAGGTCCGCAAAGCAAAAGGTATCCGTGTCAGCGGCGATTTCTTTCATGTCCTCGGTGTCGAGCCGATTCTGGGAAGGCTGCTCGGTCCAGAAGATGACCGGCCCGGTTGCGGCGCTTCCGGAGCAAACGTCAGCTACTCGTTCTGGCAGCGGAATTTTGCGGGCGATCCATCCATAGTTGGAAAGCCCCTAACGCTCGATGGCAATGTCTTCGAAGTTGTCGGGGTCACGCCTCCTGGTTTCAATGGCATCTCAGTGGGCGATACCTTTGACGTGGCTGTGCCCATTTGCGTCGAGCCCATACTCAGCCCGCGCAACAACCGCCTTACGCTTCGTCACGCCTGGTGGCTCGCCTCCGTTGGTCGCTTGAAACCCGGATGGACCATCGCCCGCGCCAACGCGCAGATCAACGCCGTGACCCACGCGATTCTGCAGGAGACGATTCCGCCCGTTTACGATGCCGCGGGAGTCAAGAAATATCTCGAATACAAGCTCGGAGCCTTCTCCGCCAGCACGGGATTTTCGGAGTTGCGCGAGGATTCGGAGACGTCTCTTTGGTTGCTGCTCGGAATTTCCGGATTGGTCTTGCTCATCGCGTGCGCGAACCTGGCGAACCTGATGTTGGCCCGCGCCGGTGCTCGCGAACGACAGATAACCATCCGGCGAGCGCTTGGAGCCTCGCGTTGGCGAATGATTCGCGATCTGCTCTCTGAAAGCCTCCTGCTCGCAGTTGCTGGAACGATTTGCGGGCTGTTTCTGGCGTTCGCGATAAGCCGGCTGCTTGTCGCCTTCATCAGCACGCCGCAAAGTCAAGTCTTCCTAGATCTCGGGATGGACTGGCGCCTGCTGGCTTTCACGACTGCACTCGCCGTGCTGACCACTGTCTCCTTTGGGCTGGCGCCTGCCGTGCGTGCCACGCGCGCGGAGCCTGCCACCTTGCTGCAATCCGGCAGCCGCGGAATGTCGGGAGGCCGCGAGCGCTTTAGCCTCCGGCGCATTCTGGTCGTCTCGCAAGTGGCGCTGTCCGTTGTGCTGTTGATGGGCGCGCTGCTTTTTGTCCGGAGCCTGCGCAACTTGACCACCCTGAATGTCGGATTTCAGCAGAGCGGAATCTTAGTCACTGACGTCGATTTCCGCCGCTTGCAAATCCCCGAGGAACGCTCTACGGAATACAAACGCGACATCTTGAAGCATGTGCAGGCTATGCCCGGCGTCGAATCCGCCGCCAACGCCATGCTCGTGCCGTTTGGCGGCAGTTCCTGGAATGACGACGTCATCAACGAGGGTTCCGACCAGGACGCCGGTGTGGCGTGGATCAACTATCTTGGCCCTGGATATTTTCAGACTATCGGAACGCCGCTCCTCGCGGGCCGGGACTTCGATGACCGCGATACCGCCACTTCGGTCAAAGTCGCCATCGTCAATCAGGCGTTTGTACGCAAGATTCTCAAAGGCGCCGATCCCCTTGGCAAGAGGTTCCGCATACACGAACCGCCGGGAAAGCCTCGCCCTCTCTATGAGATTGTGGGAGTCACGGGCGACAACAAGTTTCAGAACATGCATGAGGAATTCTTGCCCTTCATGTATTTCCCGGCTACACAGCAGGAAAAGCCCAGCCCCGACGATCAAATCCTGATCCGCTCTTCGCTCCCCTTGACCACCCTCATGGGCTCGCTGAAACAAACCATTGGCGAAGTAAATCCCGGTATCGACCTGGACTTTAGGGTTTTAAAGACGCGAATTCACAACTCGCTGTTGCAGGATGAACTGATGGCTACTCTCTCGGGCTTTTTCGGCTTCCTCGCGGCGCTGCTCGCCGCTATTGGACTCTACGGCGTCATTTCCTACATGGTGGTGCAGCGTACCAGGGAAATTGGCATTCGCATGGCCATCGGCGCGAAGCGTGCCGACGTCGTCAAAATGATTCTGCGCGAAGCGGGCGTCCTCACAATCGCAGGCCTAGTCATTGGCACTGCCTTGGCTCTGGGCGCGGCGCAAGCTGC
The DNA here is from genome assembly GCA_003225315.1 of Acidobacteriota bacterium. GTDB lineage: Bacteria > Acidobacteriota > Terriglobia > Acidiferrales > UBA7541 > Acidiferrum. The sequence goes on along the minus strand of QHZD01000021.1, from coordinate 13,471 downwards.
CAAATCCTTGCTCTACGGTTTGAAGCCGCGCGATCCCGTAACCCTCGTGATGGCCGTTATCCTGTTGAGCGCGGTAGCCTCCCTGGCGAGTTTCTTGCCGGCCCGTCGCGCCTCCAAACTCGATCCCCTTACGGCCCTGCGCTACGAATAGCGGATCGCCTCCTCGTCGCAAGCAGAGCCTTCGCAGGTGAACGCGCCGCATTTTTTCAAACATCCTCTGTCTCTCCCTCTGCTACACTACGCCCCCGGATCGCACTCCATTTTTCTTCTGAGGAGTTTTGCCGCATGAAAACCTTTCGCTGTCTAGCCCTCGCGTCTCTTGTTTTGTTTCCGTGGCTACGCATCCGCGCTCAGGAATCCGCGCCGAAGCCTGCCTCTGCCGCTCCACGCAACATCACCATTGACGACTACTTCCAGATTCGCGATGTCTCGCAACCCGAGATCAGTCTCGATGGCCAGTGGGTCGTTTACGCCGTGCGCACGCGCATGCTCAAGGAAGACAAGAACGAGCAGCGCCTCTGGATGGTTTCCACGCACGGCGGAGATCCCATCTCCTTGACCGCCGAAGGCGTCTCCTCCTCGCATCCTCGCTGGAGCCCTGACGGCAAGTACCTTGCCTTCCTCTCCGCCCGAAATAATGGCAAAACCCAGGTCTGGCTTCTCAATCGCCTTGGTGGCGAAGCCGCTCACCTCACCGATATTCCTCAAGGTGTTGACGATTTCGAATGGTCTCCGGACAGCACTCGCTTGGTTCTCGTTCTTCGCGATCCCAAGCCGGAGGACTTGGAAGCTGCCAAAGACAAGGACAAAGACAAGCCCACCGCCGCTGCCAAACCCAAAACTCCGCCGCCCTTCGTGATTGATCGTCTCCAGTTCAAGCGCGACACCGTCGGCTATCTCGACCGCCGCCGCACCCATCTCTACGTCTTCGACGTCGCCTCGAAAAAAAGTACGCAAGTGACCTCTGGCGACTTCGACGATTCCGAGCCCGCCTGGTCACCGGACGGCAAATCACTCGCTTTCGCCAGCAATCGCTCCACTCCCGATCCCGACGCCACTTACAATTCGGACATCTGGGTCGTCGCGGCCAACAACACCGACAAGGGCGCGCACCTCACACAAATCACCACCAATCCCGGTCCTGACCGTTCGCCCGCCTGGTCACCCGACGGCAAATGGATCGCCTTCATCAGCGAAATCGACATGAAGGCCATGATCTACGCCACTCATCATCTCGCCATCGCTCCTTCCTCCGGCGGCGAGGCGAAAGTTCTGACTCTGGCATTCGACCGCAGCATCCGTCGCCCGTGTTTCTCCGCCGACGGCCGCTCCATCTACTTCATTGCAGACGACGACGGCACAGAAAATCTCTGCCGCATCGCCATCAGCGGTGGTGAAGTCACGCGCCCCATCGGCGGTCGCCTTGTTGTGGCCTCTTATTCGCTCAGCAAAGACGGCGCGATCGCCGCGCAAATCAGCACTCTCGATCGCCCGGACGAAATCTTTCTTTCGAATGAAAAGGATCTCACTCGACTCACAAAGACGAACGATGCGCTCTTCTCGCAACTGCGTCTCGCCCAAGCCGATTACGTTCATTTCAAAAGCAAGGACGACACTTCCGTCGCCGGATATCTCTACAAACCGGTCGACTACACTCCCGGCAAAAAAGTCCCCACGCTGCTCAATCCCCATGGCGGACCGGTCGGCCAATATTCCGCTTCCTTCTACCATCTCGCGCAGCTCTACGCGGCCAACGGTTACGCCGTTCTTCTTCCCAATCCGCGCGGCTCTTCCGGCTACGGCCAAAAATTCTGCGAAGCCATTTTTGCCGACTGGGGCAACAAGGATTTTCAGGACGACATGGCTATGGTCGATTACGCCGTTGCGCAAGGCATTGCCGATCCCGACAAGCTCGGTGTGGGCGGCTGGTCCTACGGAGGCATGTCCACCGACTTCATCATCGCCCAGACCACGCGCTTCAAAGCTGCCATCTCTGGCGCCGGCATTGCGCTGATGACCAGCGGCTACGGCCATGACCAATACATTCGAGACTACGACTCCGAGTTGGGCCGTCCCTGGGAAAACAAAACCGTGTGGGAAAAAATCTCTCCCTACTATCGCGTGAACAACATCACTACGCCCACCCTTTTCATGGGCGGCGACGTTGACTGGAACGTTCCCATTATCGGTGGCGAGCAGATGTACCAGGCGCTAAAGAGCCTGGGCCGCACCACCGAGCTCGTCGTCTACCCGGGCGAGTTTCACGGCTTCACCACTCCGTCTCACATCAAGGACCGCCTCGAGCGCTACCTCGCCTGGTACGCCCACTACGTCAAAGGCGACTCCACGCCGCCGCGCCCGTCGGAGCCATCGGTGACTGCGACGAAAGCCGTAGGTGAATGATGCGTCTCCGTGATTCGATTTTTGGCGCCCTGTTTCTCGTTTCGTTTTGTTGTATGCCCGTTTCGGCGCAATCTAAATTCACAGTCGGCACCGCCTCCGCCGCTCCCGGCGAAAAATCCGCCGGCGCTCTCGAAGTCCCCGCCGGCGTCGATGCGTCCACCAGCATTCCCATCGTCGTCGTAAACGGCGCCAAGCCCGGCAAAGTCCTCGCGCTCGTCTCCGGCGCGCACGGCACCGAATACGTCTCCATCATCGCCATCGAAAAACTCATCGCCGCTCTCGACCCCGCGCAAGTCACGGGCACCGTCATCCTCGTTCCGCTCATCAACATTCAGTCCTTCGAACAAAAAGTCCCCCACGTCAATCCCGTCGACAACAAAAGCATGAACCGGTTTTACCCCGGCAAAGCCGATGGCACGCAAACCGAGCGCGCCTCCTACCTCATCACCAAGGAAATCGTTGACCGCTGCGACTACCTCATCGACTATCATGGCGGCGACCTCGACGAGAGCCTTCGCCCCTACGCCTACTGGGGCCCCACTGGCCGCGAGGCCCAGGACCGCACCTCCAAGGAAATGGTCCTCGCCTTCGGCCTCGATCACATTATCATCTGGCGCGAACGTCCCACCGATCCCGCCGCCACCCGTTATCTCGATAACACGGCTTCCATCCGCGGCAAGCCTTCCATCGTTGTCGAAGCCGGGCACGCCGGCACAGTCGAGTCCGATGACGTCGCTCTCCTCGTCAACGGCACCCTCAGCACCATGCGCGCGCTCAGAATGCTTCCAGGCGAGCCGCACACCATCGAAAATCCTGTTTGGATTGAAAAACTAGTCGACGTTCTCGCCGAGGGCCCCGGCATCTGGTATCCCCTCGTCAAGCGCGGCGCCTACGTCTCCGCCGGAATGAAACTCGGCACCATCACCGACTATGTCGGCAAAGTTATCGCCGAGCCTCGCGCCCCCGTCTCCGGGATAGTCCTCCACGTCAACGCCGTTCCTTCGCTCAAAAAAGGCGACAACATTGCCGACCTCGGCGTCCCCGCCGCACACGCGCCATAGTGCCTCCCAAGCCCGTCATTTCGAGCGAAGCAGGCCGATTTTTTCTTCTCGCCCGATTCCGAATCGGGGCGGTCGGCCTGCGTGGAGAGAAATCTCTCTACTCTGTGTCGTCTGCAAACTCTGTGACCTCTGCGTTAAATCTTTTTCTTCGCCTTTTTCCGCTGCACTCATAAGACAAAACGGCGCCCCGACCGCGTCGGAGCGCCGTTTCTCTCAATCTCTTTGAAACGTGACCTAGTTTTTGCTCGCTGCCTGCTGCGGAGCATCCTGTCGCGGCGTCATGGACACCACAATGTATTCCCGCTCTTTATCGTCGCCGCCTTCCGCCACTTTCAGAATCAATTTATCCTTATGAATCCGGAAATGCGCCGTCTCCCCGATCGGCAGCAGCACCGGGTGCTTGTCGTCCTTCGGGCGAATCCGGTAGACCACCCGCTCGGTCTGGAGCACATATTCCTGGCAAAGCACTTCCTGAGTTTTCTTGCTTTGCGCGTCCGTGCCCAGCAATTCACCAGTCAAGGACTTCGATCCCTTTTCCTGCATCCCGCAGGATGTCGAGTCCATTCGCAGCAAAGTCCCTTTTTGGTAGTCGTGCTCTTTGGCGGCGCACACACCCGCAAAAACCAGGCATACCGCGAGCGCATACATCTTGTTCGACATATGGATGATCCCCCTTCTCCTCAAACATAAGGGACCCCACGGGCCAAGAAAATAGATCCTCCGTCTTCTTGTGCTCAATTTCTAAAGCCTGCGCCTTTGTCCGTATTCGTCCTCCAAAACTAGAACGCGCGCCGTCTAATCCACGACGAAACTTCCGCCTCGACGGAAAAGTGCGCCTCGCGGCGATCCTCGAAGCGCGCCCCCAGCGAGTACGCGTTGACCTCCAGCGGGATCCCGTCGTAGCCGCCGCCGGAAAGAAATCCGCGAATGTACAGTTCCGCGAAGCGGCCCACGCCGAGCTGGCGATATTGCTCTGCATGCACCAGCTCATGGAAAAGCACTCCCTCGGAGCACGCTTCGTACGAAACGATTACATCTCTGAAGGTCGCCGCCGCCATCAGCGCAAAATCGGGCAGGCTGGCAAAGCCCATCGCGCGCAGCGTGGGATAAAACGGTGGATTAGGAACTCGATCGTCTTCCAGAACGAACAGCCGGATCGAGTTCAGTAAGTCGGACCGGAAAAATGCGGACAGCCTGGATATTTGTCCGCGCGACAAGTTTGCGCCGCGCCCCAAAAACCGGCTTCGTTGCTCCGATATGTAATTCTCGCCCGCTTCGCAGATTTCCTTGATTTGCCCGGGTGAGAGATATGGGAGCGGCTTGTGGAATGATGATGTAGCGTGCTGCGACTGCGCCATCAGCGCTTCCCCCCTGTGCGTTGAAATGGTTGAACATGAGGTTCCCCGGGAAGTGCGCACGCTGGGCACGGCGCCCACCCAGCAAAATAGTAAGAGCAAAACCAAATCCGTGTCCACAAAATGTTTGCCGGTTTGCCAAAATGAAACCCCCGTAAGCGGAGCCGCTGAGTCGATTCCGGAACCTACCGCTGTAACCCTTGCTTCCTTCGCCTCGTAAACTCCCTGTAGAACGCTCATTCCGTTCCAAGGGAGGTCAACCCGATGGCTTCTTCCTCAACCAAAGGTCTTGCGCTTGGCGCCGCCCTTTTCGGCGGCTTGCAAGCGGGCGTGACCGCCAACCGAGCCTTCGTCCTGCTGCCGGCGTGGGAACGCCTCGGCGTCATTCCCTGGGCAAACTTCACGCGCGCAGAAAATGTCGGGATTGGAGCTCTTTTCTATCCTGTGCTCGGCCTTGCGGCGCTGCTCTTCACGGTTTCCGCCGCGCTCGCCTTTCGCCTGGACCGTACCGCGCGCGGTTCGCGCCGCTTTCCCATCCACGCCGCGGCCCTGCTGGCGATTGTTTGGGCGACCGTCACTCGCGCGCTCATTCTCCCGGAGATGTTCGCTTTGCGGGACGCGGGCACCAATGCCGCTCAACTCCAGCAAATATTTCTGACCGTCTCCCGCTGGTCGGGAGTCAACGACGTCCTTCACGTCCTCACGTTCGGCCTCAATCTGTGGGCGCTCGCCGTCATTTTCTCCAGCCCTAAGGAGATTGCGCCCCAATAACTCCGTGGCAGAAGCGGCCGCTTGCTGGAATGGATGCTGCTGGTGCGCGGCAACGAGCGCATCTTCACCGTGAGCGCGCCGTACTATCTCGGAGAGCCGCCGCGATCCCCCTCGAAGCAAAAACAACCACGCTGAGATCTTAGAGATTCTAGTTAACAATAACTGGACCCCACCCCCTATGTTTTTTGTAAGTGTTGCATCTAAAAGGTTTAGCAAAACTGTAAGTCGTTTGTTTGCAGTACTTTTGCGAAGAGATTGATAAGTGTTGCAGCTAAAGGACTTAAGGCGAGGGTGGGAAGTGACGCAAATTCGACTTGTTCGTTCTGCTGGGGAGGGGATCTGCCGGAGGCACAACGACACTGAACCAGTTAGAAGGACGGCTTGGGGGGCGAGCCCCGGTACGGAAACGGGGATGCAAAAGGCGCACATGGTTCGTGGGGCACCCTGGGCTGTGGCGGGCAGACGGAGGAGTCGTGCCGGACTCAATAAACCCATTATAGCATATTAATATACTTTGTCAATGATTACTTTATAGGACTGATAGGAAAGGACTTACAGCAAGGCAAAAATGGGAAACTAGAAGGCAGAAACTAGAAGAAGAGAAGATTGCAGCCTGGGAGCCGAGTCAAGTTCATAGAAACAAAGAGGCTAGAGAAGGCTAGGTGAAGAATAGCCCACGTTTCAATAGCTAAACTCGAAAAAGTAGGCCACCCGCGAATCCAGTGGTAGCCTGCTCGCAACCATGTTGTTAGTGACATGAGATCGCATGCGCCTTAGCCTTATTTTCCGAACTCGCTGTGGCATCATTATTCTCAAGGTAGTGAAGCAGTACTTCGGAGAGGCATTTTGCATCCCACCAATTCGTGAGTTCCCACTTGCTTTCCGAGAAGTCCACGACCCCGCTGAGATCAGCCCCGGCCACGTTCGCATGTGAAATCAATCTCCTTGTGAAGTCCGTCCCCGCAAAGTTTGCTCCCGTGAAGGTAGCGTTATAGAAAGCTCCACCTTTCAGGTCGATGTGCGAAAAGTCCAACCCATTAAAGTTGCCGTTCTCGAGGACAATTCCGCCCAGATCTTTCCCTGGAGTGGCTTTCTTCGTGAGCCAAAGGTCAAGCAGGGCAGCGCTGACGCTATCGAGCATCCAGGGGGCCACCGACGCTCTCTTGCGGCTGGCCACATCCTGGCTGATGAAATTGGGAGGTTCATCATCGCCCAGTATTTTCTTGAGAGTTGGAAAATCAAGTCGCAATGGCTGCTTCATCCCTACGTTGATTCCATACAGGTCCAACTGGGAATTAAAAACGGTTCTCGAGATAGCGATGATATGCCTACCGTTCGACGCGTCATCGTAATCGAGCATGTCAAAAAGGACGGTGTCGAACGCGTCTGGATTGTCAAGGGTTGGCAACAAGGTGGCGGCAATGTTTCGTGCTTGCATCGAATGGTGTTTCGAATAGAAAAAACTGCCCATTTCAAAAGCACTGACGAGTGTTGTGCCCGGGCTGTTCAAGGTCTTGACTGTGTCGCGCCATTGCGAGTCTTCATTTGCATCTATTTGAAGTTTCTGCGTGTCTGTTTGAAGTTCAGTGTTGGAACGTTGCTGCCAGATTTGAAAACCCAGGGTTGCTGCTGCCAGCGCGACTGCGGAAGTCGTCGTCAGGATTGTCATATAATATCTTGTGGCCGCAGCCTTATGTTCGCGTGAGGCTTCGTTAGCATCTAAAGTGATCTTTTCTGTCTCACTTCTCAGCTTGCGCATTTCGCTCACGGTCTTCGCGATGTCCAGGGCTTTGGCTGTGAAGTCCGGATCCTGCGAGGATTCTGCCTGCTCTACGGCTCTTTTCTCGATGGTGTCCAGCGCATCTGGGGATTTTGGCTGCTTGGAGGCACTTTCCTCGGCACGCTTCGATGGCTTCGTCTCGGCTGCCGCGGAGTCCAGCTGTTCATGCTCTTTGTCCACGATGTCAGTCTCCTCTCTATTGAGAGTTTTCACGGGGCACCGCACCTTGTTGACGTTGACGGTAAGCGCGAGAACTACTGCGCTCACAAGTGAAATGACGGAAGTTTTCCAGAGTCTGTAACGGGGCCGTGAAATACGGCTAGGCTACATCCGCTGCACGTCCGCGTCAATAAATAGATTTATACTGCCTATAAGGTCGGGAGAGAGGAGTTAGAGGGAAGGAAAGCTGGAGATTCGAAGGCAGAAACTAGAAGAGGGAATTGCAATCCGGGAGCCGAGCCAAAGTTCATAGAAACAAAGAGGCTAGCGAAGACAGCCCCACCCTTGCAAGCTCCCAAGGATGGGCCGCTCGCCCGCAACTTTCACTTGCTGGTAACTCGCGAATGTAGTACAAAAACACTTGGAGCCTCCGTTCCACAAGATAGGGGTCTCTCGTCGGTCCGAGTTGGCGGGGACGATAGGATTCGAACCTACGGGCTTTGGTGGATGTACCCCACCTCTGCCGCCTCATTAACAGTGAGGTGCCTTAGACCACTCGGCCACGTCCCCAAGATCATGGAGATCAGCGGCTGGTGGCTCCCTCTAAGGTTCGCCAGCCGCTGGTCTTTCTTAGTGCAAAATTGGTTGTTCTTTCCCCTCCTCAGGTTTCGGCACCATTTTCGCGATATATTTTCCGCGTCGGACCATGACTTCGTCTTTGTCTTTGAGCCGTTTCAAAATGCTGTACAAATATGCTCGGTGGGTCATTCGAGTCTTAACCTGTTTCCATAAGTCAGTCGGAGTTATTCCAGCGGGATGCTGCCGGAGCAGCTCTCGAACCATGTCTGTTTTATTGATATCAGTGGCTAACGGCGGTGCAGCTCGTCCAGACGTACTCGCGCCCACGGTTATTGCGTTAGCATTTGCAGCGGCCTCTGCTGTACCGGCGGCAGGGTTATTTTCAGGTTTGCCAGCCTCAACATTCAACAGAAGTTGCAAGCTGTTGAATTCCTGCGCAACAGCCTGATAGCGAGCTTGTACTGCTTGCATTTCTTGCTGCTGAGCTACGAGGCGTTTCTGGGCATCTGCAAATCTGATCTTTAGTTCTTCGAAAAAGTCAGTCATATCTTGCTCCCTCTGAAGTCCCAGAAAGAGTAATGGAGTTAGCTCAAAATGTAAAGTGGGAATGTTACTAGGTGAGAGGGTGCTATAGTCAGGATGAACTATATAGTGTAAGTCAAATATATTCTGTTGTTTACGAGATTATTTGTTTCTAGAAGAACTTACTCCCTGTTGCAATCTTTCGGTAGTATTCAATGCTTCGTTTCGCCGTAGCTTCGCTATCAAGGCGACTGAGTGCAACGGGGGCGGGATTCCTGTGCGATAGCGCGCAGTATATTTGCCGCGGACGCCGCCTTTCAATTTAGAGAGGCCGTACTCCCGACGCAGTTCGTCACGCCGTTCTCGTTTCTCAGTTTTCTTCTTCATACTGTTTTCGTTCGCGTTGCGTGCTCTTACGGGCGCTGAAGCAGCAGGTGACGAGAAATGAGGAAAGGCTTTGCCGGCGAGGCTTCAAAGAAGTGCTAGAAATTCTTCAACCGTCATTCCTGCCGCGCGGATCAACGCTCGTAGCGTTCCAGTGGATAGCTCCTTGTGCTGCGGGATCGAGAGATTCGCCCGCACTCCGGATTTCGTCATTACCACGTGACTTCCCACCTGCCCCATGACTTGCCAGCCCGCTTTGCCGAAGGCGCGCGTCGCTTCCTTGCCGGATATGTTGCCGAGGCGCCCCATTCGCTCCCGCATCAAGTCCCGTCAAACAGCGACGACTACCGGCGTGCGATCAGATCCCAGGGCCTTTACCGCTTTTTGATCTTCGGCCCATAACCACGCGGTGATGGCTTCCTTGATGTTCTCGAGAGCTTCTTGCTCGTCCTTTCCCTGCGACACACACCCCGGCAGTGCGGGGCATTGCGCCACGATCCAGCCGTCTTCAGCTTTTTCAAGCGAAACATGGAAGATCATTTGGACCTCTATCCTTAACATGGAGTTTAACACGAGAAGTCTGGAGGGGCGGGTTTCTGAACTAGGTGGATGGTCGAATAGTGTCCCTAGTCCCGATAGCACCGGATAAGCGACATTCTTTAGGGGCTGAAGCCCGGTGGATGTCTGCGTTTAATGTCGGAGCTGAAGCTCCGACCCCCTAAAGAGCTGGAAACAGAACCGGTCTGAAGACCGGCCACTACAATGGCGGCGCGCTGAAGCTCGCTGCGCATTGCTCCGATTCGGCGGGCAGAGTATCCTCTGTTTTCTCACGGAGGACTCGGATGCGAATCGGTGCGGCAGGGAAGTGGTTCAGCGCGGGAATCGTCGGCGCAAGTATTTTTTGCGCAGCTTTATGTTTTTCATTTAGTGTTGCGGCGAAGGCGCAGCAAGTCGACCAGAAGGTCGGCCAGCTATTTGATCAGAAACTGTATTCCGAAATGCGCTGGCGCTGCATCGGGCCGTTCCGCGGAGGCCGTACCGTGGCCGTCTCTGGCGTGCCGCACCAACCCAATATCTTCTATATGGCGGCCGTCAATGGCGGCGTCTGGAAGACCACGGATTTTGGAAACACCTGGAATCCGATTTTCGACGATCAGCCGACCGGCTCGGTCGGCGCGCTGGCCGTTGCTCCTTCCGATCCGAACATTATTTACGTGGGCAGCGGCGAAGGTTTACAACGCCCGGATTTGGCCACCGGCGATGGGGTCTACAAATCCACCGACGCGGGAAAAACCTGGACGCACGTTGGTTTAGAAAAAGGGGGTCCGGAAAAAGGGGGTCTGCGCGACGCGCAACAAATCACCGCGATCCTCGTCGACCCGAAAAATCCCAACCGCATTTTCGTTGCTGCCGAAGGACACCCTTACGGTCCCAACGCCGAGCGCGGCGTTTTTCGTTCGACCGATGGCGGGCAGACTTTCCAGAAAGTTCTCTACAAGGACGAAAACACCGGCGCCGCCGATCTGGCATTCGATCCCACGAATCCGCAGACGATTTACGCGGTACTGTGGGCTGCGCGCGTTGCGCCGTGGGAGGTGCGCAGCGGCGGCTCGATCTATATCGCGGGGAGCGGGCTGTATAAATCAACGGATGGCGGCGATACCTGGAAGCCCTTGACCAAGGGATTGCCGGGAGCGAGCGAAGGGCTCGGGCGAATCGGGATTGCCGCTGCGCCAAGCGATGCGAAGCGCATTTATGTTTCGGCGGAGGCCACGAAGGGCGCGGGAGTTTATCGCTCGGACGATGCCGGCGAAACCTGGAAGCAGGTGAATGGCGACCGCCGCATTGGCGGCCGCGGCCCGGGCGCGATGGGGATCGCGGTGGCGCCGGACAATCCGGACGTGATTTACGTGGCGAACACGACGACTTGGAAATCCACGGACGGCGGAAAAACTTTTGTGGGATTCAAAGGCGCGCCCGGCGGCGACGATTATCAGCGAATTTGGATCAGCCCGGAAAATCCGCAGATTATCGCGCTCAGCTCCGATCAGGGCACGGTCATCAGCGTGAACGGCGGCGCGACGTGGAGCAGTTGGTACAACCAGCCGACGGCGCAGTTCTATCACGTCACGACCGACAATCGTTTTCCGTACTGGGTTTACGGCGCTCAGCAGGAAAGCGGCTCCGTGGCGACGCAAAGCCGCAGCGATTACGGCGAGATTACGTTCCGCGATTGGCGACTGCCGGGAATTTTCGAGTACGGCTACATCGCGGTGGACCCGCTGGATTCGAACATTCTTTATGGCGACTGGCTGACTCGCACCAAACAGGATACCGGCGAGTACGCCAAGGTTACGCCGGAGCCGATTCGCCGCGGTGAATATCGCTACACGCGCACGCTGCCGGTGGTTTTTTCGCCGGTCGAGCCGCACACACTGTATTTTGCGGCCAACAAACTTTTCAAAACGACGGATGCGGGAAACAGTTGGCAGATCATCAGTGACGACCTCACACGCGAGACTTATGAAATTCCCGCGAATCTAGGTGCATTTGCGGCAAGCGATCCGGAGAAAGGAAAGCATCGCGGCGTTATTTATGCCGTGGCGCCTTCATTCAAAGAAGCGAACACCATCTGGGCGGGCACGGACGATGGATTGATTCACATCACACGCGATGGTGGAAAGTCGTGGCAAAACGTCACGCCGCCGCAGTTGAAGCCGTGGAGCAAAGTTTCGATTATCGAAGCGTCGCACTTCGATGCGGGCACGGCGTACGCGGCGATCAATTCGTTCCGGCTGGATGATTTGCGCGCGCACATTTACCGCACGCGCGATTACGGAAAAACGTGGACGGAAATTACAAAAGGGATTCCCGATGGTGGCGCCAGCAACGTAGTGCGCGAAGATCCGGTACGAAAAGGATTGCTGTTCGCGGGTACGGAAGGCTCCGTTTACGTTTCGTTCAACGATGGAGACGATTGGCAGCCGCTGCAGTTGAACTTACCGCATACGTCGATGCGCGACCTTGCGATTCATGGCGACGATTTAATTGTTGCCACGCATGGCCGCTCGTTCTGGATTTTGGATGACATCACGCCTTTGCGTCAACTGAACGCAGACATAGCCAAAGAGGGCGTGCACCTCTTTGCACCGCAGGAAGCGATTCGCGTTCGCTGGAATCGCAATCCGGACACGCCATTGCCGCCGGAAGTCCCTGCGGGAAAAAATCCCCCAGATGGTGTGACCATCGATTACTACCTAGCGTCCAGCGCGGGCAAACCGGTTACGCTGGAGATTTTCGACGAACAGAATCATCTGGTGCGGCACTATTCCACTGCGGACAAAGCCGAGCCTCTGGAGAAAATTGCTGGTGAGCATCCCATTCCGATGTACTGGGTGCGCCCGGCGCAAATTCTTTCCGGAGCTGCAGGGATGCACCGGTTCGTGTGGGACCTGCATTACCCGCCGCCGGATTCTCTCGCGCACGAATTCCCGATCTCTGCGATTGTGCACGACACGCCGAAACATCCGCTCGGAGCGTGGGCTTTGCCGGGGAACTACACAGCAAAATTGACGGTTGACGGCAAGAGCTATTCTCAGCCGCTCGCTGTGAAAATGGACCCACGCATCAAGACTTCGCTCGCCGATCTTCGGAAACAATTTGAAATGGAGAGCGGCGCGGTTGAAGGCATGAATGAGAGCTTCGAGGCGCTCGCGCAGGTTCGATCGGTGCGGGCACAATTGAAGGAGCGCGCCGCGAAAGCAGGGAAGGGCGCCGTTGCGGATGCGATCGCGACGCTGGATAAACAGGCTGGCGAAATGGAAGGCGCCGCGCAGAGCAATTTCTTTGGCTTGCCGCCAGGTGCGCAACAGCCGGAGAATTTTTCCACCTTGAACCAGCATTTCGGAGGACTCCTGACGGTTGCAGATAGTGCGGACACCGCGCCCACGACGCAAGCTACCGCCGTGTACAAGGAGCTTGAAGACGACTTGCAGAAGCTCGTTGCACAGTGGACGAAGATCCGGCAGCAGGACATTGCCGCGCTTAACGCAGAGCTGAAGAAAGCCGGACTCGCGCAGATTGATGCGAACAAATCACCGGATAACGCCCCATCCGCCGATTCCGATGGGAATGATGAACCATGATCTGTTACCGGGCACTCGATTCTCGAAAGGGACAGGAATGAGGAGTTTGCGAACGTCTCGAATCGTGCTCGGTTTTACGTTTCTCTGCTGCAGTGTTTTTGTGATGGCAGGTATTGAGCGCGCGCAGCAAATCCCGGAATCGCTCTATTCGGAGATGAAGTGGCGGATGATCGGGCCGTTTCGCGCGGGGAAAGTGAATGCCGTCGCAGGCGTGCCGGGAAATCCTGCGGTCTATTATTTTGCGGCGGACGGCGGAGGCGTGTGGAAAACGACGGACGGCGGAGTGGTGTGGAAACCGATTTTCGACAAGGA
>QHZD01000010.1 GCA_003225315.1 Acidobacteriota bacterium | reverse complement strand
AGAGGTTGCACACACCCCTTAAGGCTGTATGTCTGGCCGGTGGAGTGGCTTTCAACTGTGTCGCTAACGGCAAAATTTTCGACCGCACCGGGTTTGAACGGGTCTACGTCCATCCAGCGGCGGGGGACGCGGGGCTTGCGGTGGGCGCGGCGTTTTATGTATGGCATCAGAAATTGGGCAAGCCTCGTTCTTTTGTAATGGATCACGCCTACTGGGGACCTGGGCATTCGCGCGAAGAAATCCGCCGTGCCATCGACACGAGCGGCCTAGCACAAGATGGCTATTGCATCATCGAACTAGCCGAAGAGGAACTGACGCGCCGCAGCGCCGCCATCGTCGCTGATGGAAAGATACTCGGGTGCTTTCAAGGCCGCGCCGAATGGGGGCCGCGGGCGCTGGGCAATCGCAGCATCGTCGCCGACCCGCGGCGTCCGGAAAAATATTTCGCCCGTTTGCGCCTTCCATCCTCGCGGAAGCTACGGCGGAGTATTTTGAAAAGTCGCACGCCTCGCCGTTTATGACCCTGGCCTACTCCGTGCGCCCGGAGAAACGCGACAAGATTCCGGCGCCAACGCATGTGGACGGCACGGGCCGGCTGCAAACCGTCACCCGCGAGGCTAATCCCCGCTATCATGCGCTCATTTCCGCCTTCCGCGATCTTACAGGCGTGCCCGTAGTGCTCAACACTTCCTTTAACGACAATGAGCCCATTGTCTGCCGACCCGAAGAAGCCGTCGATTGCTTCCTGCGAACGCAGATGGATGCGCTGGTCATCGGCGATTTTCTCATCTCACGACGATAGCGTCTTCAACCTCGAGCTTCGGATTTGGCTGCTACTAGCCAACGGCAGCGAAGTGTGGCAAGCTGTCCGCCATGGGAAACAAAGACAGAGGGAAGCGCGAAGTCAAGAAACCACCGAAGAAAAAGCCAACCGCTCATGAGCTAGCCCGCGCGGCTGCGCCGATCTTCAAAAAGCCCGCTTAAAATCGCTGAGCTACCGCACCCCGCACAGAGGCAGAACTCAGTACAATCTCTCCGTGCGCATCCTGCTGCTGAATCTCTATTACCCGCCGGATACTTCCGCGACCGCCAAGATGGCTCATACCGTCGTGGAAGCTCTCTCCTCTTCGCATGGCCTGACGGTGCTCTGCGGGCGCCCATCCTACGATCCCACAGAGCGACGCCCATGGCGCCCGTACCAAACTGAAATTGTGGACCGAGTGCGCATCGTTCGTGCCGGTTCGACCGACTTTCCGCGTTTCAGCATGAAAAAACGCGTGCTGAATTACCTCAGCTACGTCGCACTGGCGATTCCTCGCGCGCTCTTTGTGTCCTGCGATGCCATCGTGGCCATGACCGATCCACCTTTTCAAGGCATCGTTGGCGCGATCGTTGCCCTGCTGAAACGCAAACCGTATGTTTACAACATCCGTGACTTGTACCCAGATATGGCCGTGGCAGGCTCGATCGTTCGACCAGGCATGCTTGCGGGATTCTGGGAAAAGCTCCATCGCTGGGCACTGCGTCGCGCGTCGCGTGTGATCGTTCTAGGTGAAGACATGCGCGCACGCATCATCGCCAAGGGCGTGGTTCCGGCTCGCGTAGTAATCGTTCGCGACGGAGCCGATATTCTCTCGGCGGGCGCGCCCCTTCCTGTCCTCGATCCCGCCGTTGTTCGCGCCATTCGCGGAGATTTTTCGTTTGTCCTGGTTCACGCGGGCAACCTTGGTTTCTACGGCGCTTGGAACACGCTGGTCACCGCGGCTCGCCATCTGGCAAACGAGGGTGTGGGCCTCGTGTTCGTAGGCGATGGTGCACAACGCTCTCAAATCGAAGCGGCAGCCGCGGGCGCCGACAATGTCCGTTTTTTAGAGTTCTTCCCGGCAAGCAAAATCCCGTCGGTGCTTGCCGCCGCCGATGCCCACGTGATCACAGTGAAGCGGGGGCTGGAAGGCGTGGTGGTGCCCAGCAAAATGTACGGAATTCTGGCGGCGGGAAAACCGATTCTCGCGGTGGCCCCAAAGGAAACGGATGCAGCGTCGTTAGGAGTTCAGCGCGGCTTTGCGGTAGCTGCTGACCCTGACCGCCCCGCGGAAGTTGTGAGCGCTGTGCGCGCCCTCGCTTCCGACCCCAAGAAACTGAAGGCCATGGGTGAAGCAGCGCGAGCCGCTGCTCCCGACTATGATAGAGTCGAGGAACTGAAAAAATTTGTGACAATCATCGATCAGCTGGCGGTTGACCAGAAGAATTAAGGAGGCTGCGCTCGCGTGACGACGGCGGACGGATTTTGGGCGGGAAAGACAGTTTTCGTAACTGGTGGAGCGTCGTTCATCGGCTCGACGCTTACCGATCAACTGCTGGCGCGAGGCGCGAAAAAGGTTCGCATCGTCGATGACTTGACCAGCGGCCATCTCGGTAACATTCGGCAGCACCTCGGCACGGGCAAAGTGGATTTTTTGCAGGCCGATTTGCGGGAGCCCGGCGTGGCCCGCGCCGCCATGCAGGGCGTCGACACGGTCTTCCATCTCGCCGCGGATCACGGCGGGCGCGGTTACGTGGACCTCCATCAAGCCGGCCCTGCGTCAAACTTTTTTCTGGATGGTCTGGTCTTTGCCGAAGCGCTCAAGGCCAAAGTGAAAAAAGTGGTGTTCGCTTCCTCCGGCTGCGTGTATCCAAATTTTCTGCAGTCGGACACGCAGAAGGAACTCTATCTCACGGAAGACCTCACCAAAGGTCCGAATGACGCCGACAATACTTATGGCTGGGCCAAGTTGATGGGCGAATTTACGCTGCAGGCCTACGCGAAGGAACACGGAATGGGAGCCGCTTCATGCCGCTATTTCACGGTCTATGGCCCGCGTGGCGTTGAGAATCACGCGGTCATCGCCATGATTGCGCGCGCGTTTCTGGGACAAGACCCATTTGAAGTTTGGGGCGACGGCACGCAAATCCGCAATTGGACGTACATTGACGACATTGTCGAAGGCACCATTCTGGCCGGGGAAAAAATCAATGATGGCACGGCGATTAACCTCGGAACGATGGAACGCATCCGGGTGATCGATTGCGCCAAAATGGTTTGTGAATTCACGGGACACAAAGCCGAGATCAAGCTCCGCAAAGACATGCCCACCGGCCCGCTCAACCGCGTCGCTAACAACTCTCTCGCCAAGAAACTTCTCGGCTGGGAGCCAAAGGTTCTCTTCCGCGAAGGCCTCAAACGCACCATCGACTGGTACTACGCCACTCGCGACAAAGAGGAAGTGAAGCGCATTTTCACCCGCATGTTGACTGAACGTTGACGCACCGCGCATTAGGTGTCTTTCCAGCGATTGCTGCAAAACTAAAATCGCAGTATCGTGTTCGTGCTGCGTGGGACAGCTGATTTGTTGGTTCGACTTGGGAGCCGGGCCCCCAACCCGGTGAGAATCACGTGAGATGCCGGCTGCACCAGCCTGGCCGGGTTCGGCTTACCTGATAAACGAGGTTGCATGGCCGCAGGCTTGCTCGCTTTTTTCATCGCGCTATTTGGGTCGCTGGTGCTCGTCGTTCCCGTGCGCGCGCTTGCGTTACGCGTAGGAATGGTCGATCTGCCGGGGCCCCGCAAAGTTCATCTCAAGCCAATTCCGCTCCTTGGCGGCTTGGCAATGTACGCCGCCGTGGTGATTGCGGTGCTCTTTGCTTTCAATGGCCCCGCACGCGCGCAAATCGTGGGTATTCTCATCGGCGCGACGCTGGTTGCGACTGTTGGCATCCTCGACGACAGGGGGCTGCTCCATCACCAGGTTAAACTCTTTGTCGGCATGCCGCTGGCGGCGGCGATCCTCCTAGTCAGCGGAATTCGCGCGCAGTTTTTCACCGTGCTCCTGGGCGGACGGAGCGGGGATTTCCTCGATGCGATGCTCACGGTTGTTTGGGTCGTGGGAATTACCGCATCGTTCAGCATCCTCGATCACATGGACGGCCTCTGCGCAGGCGTCGCCGCCATGGCATCGGTTTTTTTCGCGATGCTTGCTTACCTGAACGGCCAGACTCTTGTAACCACGCTGGCTGCCGCAGTTCTTGGCGCGGCCACCGGGTTTCTCCGCTGGAATTTCAAACCCGCGAAAATTTTTATGGGTGACGGTGGCGCCATGTTTCTTGGCTTTCTGATGGCCACGCTGGGATTAAAATTGCGGCTTGAGAACTCCAATCATCTTTCCGCATGGCTTGCGCCGGTTCTGATCCTGGGCGTGACGATTTTCGACACCACGCTGGTCACGATTTCCCGCTCGCGCCGGGGTCTGCTGCCCTTCGCCACTCCCGGGAAAGACCACGCAGCTCACCGGCTTTCAAATCTTGGCTTTGGGCATCGCGGCGCCGTCCTTACCCTGTATCTGCTCGGCGCAATGGGCGGTGGCGCGGCCGTGCTCGTGAGTTATCTTTCGGCACGCATGGCTTCCCTGGTTGGGGCCATCGCCGTCTGCACGATTTTTGCCGGCGTTGTGTATCTGGAGCGCGCGCCTTACGAGCGTCAGACCGGCAAGCCTTCTCCCGCCCCGTAAGACTTCCGTTCGTTTCAAAAAGCACGCTTCATTCCGAGTATTGCCTCTCCCGCGTGTTGGTCATTCATATTCGATTCGTTATACTTACAGCGCGCCCGCTCACTCACGCCATGAGCAGCCCCACACGGGTCGAGCGGGAAGAAGGTAAATTTTTGGCGTGGTTGCCTTGATGAGCAAAACTCTCGGGAACCGCGCGTCTTTAGAAAGCACGGAAACTGTGGAAAACACAGAAGCACAGCCCCGGCTTGGCCGAAACGACCGCGAAGTTATCGTTGTCGGCGGCTCCGCTGCCGGGCTTTTCACGGCCGCGACCGTGGCCCGCGGTGGCCGGCGCGTTCGCGTGCTGGAATCAAAACCGCAATTCGAGCCTGCGCCCCGCACCCTGATTGTCACCGATCATTTCCGGCACCAAATGGGCGCTGCCGCCTGCAAGAGCATCATCAATGAAATTCGCCGCTTCGAGCTTTTCACCGATGGCCGCTCGGCGCAAATCGCCCTGAACAAGCCCGATCTCATCATCGAGCGCTCACGCTTGATTTCGGCGTTGGCCCGCGAGGCCGAGCAAGCCGGCGCGACGCTATCGTTCGATACGCGTTTCTTGGGAATCGGTCCGAACGCGCGCGGCTTGCGGCTGGACGTCGAATCCGGCGGCAAACATGGGGAATTGCACGCGGACAGCGTCGTCGGTGCGGATGGCGCAGCGAGCCGCGTGGCGCGCGCCTCCGGCTGGCCTCCGGTTGAAACTGTGCCGCTCGTTCAGGCCATCGTGCGCCTGCCGAAAGATTGTCCTCCCGACACCACGCGCGTCTGGTTCGTGCCGGACGACACGCCTTATTTTTACTGGCTGATTCCTGAATCGGCGGAACGCGGCGCCGTCGGCGTGATCGGTGAGCACGGCAGCGACACCAAAAGCTGCTTCGAACGCTTCCTGGAAAAAAAGCATCTGGAGCCGCTCGAATGGCAAGGTGCGCGCATCCCCGTGTATCGCGGATGGGTGCCGGTTCGCCGCCGGATTGGAAACGGCGAGGTCTATCTTGTGGGTGATGCTGCGGCACAGGTCAAAGTTTCAACTGTCGGGGGAATCGTCACCGGATTCCGCGGGGCGCTCGGCGTCTCGCAGGCGCTTTTGCAGAATGGCAAGAGCCGCGAGCTTGCCGCCTTGCGGCGTGAACTGGGAACGCATTGGCTCATCCGCCGCGCACTGCATAATTTTCAGCAAAGGGACTATTCGCAATTGGTGGATTTGCTGGACGCTTCGACGCGGCAATCGCTCGGCGAAATCAATCGCGACGAATCCACTCGTCTACTGTGGAATGTGGTCCGCCGCCAGCCGCGCCTAGTGCTTCTAGGGCTGCGAGGCTTGTTGATGGGAAAAGCGGAAAGAGGTTAGCTTCGAATCATTCACGATGAGCAATTGGGTTCCGTTTCGCATAGGCTAGTGCTTTGGAGGGTTCGCTTTGCGCCTTTCAGTTATCGGTTGTGGTTACGTAGGTCTCGTCACCGGGGCTTGTCTTGCCGAAGCCGGACACGAAGTAGTCTGCACGGACATCGATGGCGAGCGCATCGCAAAGCTCAACGCCGGTGGCGTACCAATCTACGAGCATCACCTTGATCAGATTCTCGCATCAGCTCACAAAGCCGGAAAAATTTCCTATACCGCCGATGCCGGTCAAGCCATCCGCTCTGGGGACGCCATCTTCATCTGTGTCGGCACTCCTCCGAAAGATTCCGGCGAGGCAGACCTTTCGGCGATTGATAACGTAGCCCGGCAAATCGCTGCGGAAGCAAAATCGCCAAAACTCGTCGTCGAGAAGAGCACTGTGCCTGCGCGCACCGGGCTCGAACTTAGCCGCGCCCTTGCCGCCTATTCCAAAAAAAGCGATGTAAAATTCCGCGTCGCCTCCAATCCCGAATTTCTTCGCGAAGGCACCGCCGTCGCGGATTTTTTTCATCCCGACCGCATTGTTGTCGGCGTCGAGGATCCTTCCTCCGCTGCGGAACTGCGCGAGATCTACCGTCCGATTCTCGAACGGAGTTTCCGCTGCCCGGTGCACAATGGAACGTGCCCCCCGGGCCGCAAAGCCGAGTTCCTCGTCACCACCATCAACAGCGCTGAACTCATCAAGCACGCATCCAATTCTTTTCTCGCGCTAAAAATCAGTTATGCCAACGTGATTGCCGATCTCTGCGAAAAAATCGGCGCGAATGTGGAAGAAGTCACCCACGCCATGGGACTTGATGCGCGCATCGGCGGACAATTTCTCAAGGCCGGGCTGGGCTACGGTGGTTTCTGCTTCCCGAAGGATGTGCAAGCTTTCATCCACTTGTCGGCCTCCGTCGGCGTGGACTTCGACATCCTGAAGGCCACGGAGCGCGTCAACAAACAGCGCATCGACCGTTTTTTTGAAAAAATCCGCCAGGCACTATGGGTGGTGAAAGGCAAACGCGTTGCCGTCCTCGGCTTGGCGTTCAAGGCCAACACTGACGACATCCGCTTCGCTCCCGCGCTGGAAGTTGTCAAGCGCCTTCTCGAAGAAGGTGCCGTCGTGCATGCCACCGACCCCGAAGGCATGCCGCGCACCAAGGCGCTCTTCCCGCAGGTCCATTATCACGAGGACGCTTACCAAGCTTTGCAGGACGCGGATGCCGCCCTGGTTTGCACTGAGTGGGATGTTTTCCGCAAGCTCGATTGGGATCGCGCCGGAAAACTCATGGCCCGCAAGTTGGTGATCGACGGCCGCAATCTTTATATGCCGCAGGGCATGCGCGAAAAGGGCTTCGAATATTACTCCTTCGGCCGCGACTAGAGCCCTCTTTCGGACCCCAGTCTCCATAGATAGTTCTATCCCTACTCCTTCATTTCTTGTGAAACGCTTCCTTGAAGTATGCCAGCGTTAGCTTCAGTCCTTCTTCCAGGCCGATCTTGGGCTCCCACTTCAAGACACGCTTCGCCTTCGTGATGTCCGGGCAGCGCCGCTTCGGATCGTCTTGCGGCAGCGGTTCAAAAACAAGAGGCGGCGCATTGTCAAAATGCTTCCGGATGCATTCGGCAAACTCCAGAATCGTAATCTCCTGCGGATTGCCGATGTTTGTCGGCAAATGCTCGTCCGACATCATCAGTCGATAGATCCCCTCGATCAGGTCGGACACATAGCAAAAGCTGCGCGTCTGTTTTCCATCTCCATAAATCGTCAGTGGCTTGCCGCTCAGTGCCTGATACACAAAGTTGGGCAATGCGCGGCCATCGTTTAGCCGCATCCGCGGCCCATAGGTATTAAAGATTCGCACGATACGCGTGTCCACCTTGTGATACCGGTGATACGCCATGGTCATCGCTTCGGCGTAGCGTTTCGCTTCGTCGTAAACGCCACGGGGCCCGATGGGATTCACACGTCCCCAGTATTCCTCGTGTTGCGGTGAAATTTCCGGATCGCCGTAGCATTCACTCGTCGAAGCCAGAAAGAACTTCGCATTCTTGGCAAGTGCGAGGCCCAGTGCGTTGTGCGTGCCTAGTGCGCCGACCTTCAGGGTCTGGATGGGCAGCTTGAGGTAGTCCACCGGGCTTGCAGGGGATGCGAAATGCAACACGTAATCCACTGGACCTGCCACATCGATGTAATTAGAGACGTCTCCGCGCGCGACGCGGAACTTCGGATGATTCATTAGCTGCGAGACGTTGGAATCGACGCCAGTGATCAGGTTATCCAGCGCCAGGACGTCCCATCCCTCATTCAGCAAGCGCTCGCACAGATGCGACCCCAGAAACCCCGCTCCCCCCGTCACCACCGCCCGCATGCGCCCTCCTTCGCAAAATCAGTCCGCCAGTGTATCCTGCCACCACTGGAACATCCAAACATGTCAATTTCAGGGAGCGAATCGGTCCTCGCCAGGCGAAGCTGAGGCCAGCGGGCTCACGCATCGAGTGAATTAAAGATTGAAGCACGGTTCAGTTCGCCGGCCCTCCGCACTGACCGGCGCAACATCTGACTTCATCCCCAGCGCTCTTAAATATCCCTCATTCACGCGGCACTTTTGCAGGCGAACACTCTCCAGCAGATCGGCGAAAGCACGGTTGATCGTTTCCTGCTCTGGACGGGCCTTCAGCCGTTCTTCCACGTGCCCTGTGCCCCGCGGAAGCTTTGCGAACTCCACGATCTTTTCCCAATCGGCAGGCGGGATAATGCTGACGATCGCCGAAGGCTTTTGCATCTTCTTATACGGCCAGAAAGCCCATCCGATGTTGTTTTTCTCAAGCGTTTTCGCGAATTGCGCGATCCACTCATCGGTATTTTCCCCGGACTCGCCCATCCAGATCGGCACGTCATAGCGTTCGCGGAAATCAATGTATTGCCGTATTACGCTCTCATCCGGCGCCGTCCAATATTTGTGGAAAGTGTATGCGGTGTTCGCATCGAAAGGCTTGCCGAAGACGGAGAAGTTAGTGTCCCACTGCGCGCCACTAAGAAAGAGAATGTGGTGGGCATCAACCTTTCGTATTTCCCCCGACAACTTCTTGTAGAGCGGTTCAAGCGAAAGATTCAAAGGCGCCAGCCTGGGGAAATGCGGAATCGGCTCATTGAGCAAGTCGTATCCGAGCACGGCCGGCTCATCACGATAGTGCGTCGTCAGCCGCCGCCAGATCGCGATCAGGTGCTCTTGCTCCTGCGGACTCTGGTAAAGCCACGGATATCCGGTGCTGTCATCGATGTTCGCACCCGTCTGTCCGCCCGGTGCGGCGTGCAGGTCAAGGACCACATATAGACTCTCGGCGCGGCTCCAACCGATCAGCCGGTCCAGCAGTTTGAAACCCTCCGCGTCGTCGCTTTCAAGAAAGCTGTAGTGCAAGGGAACTCGAATGGCGTTGAACCCGGCATCTTGATGGTCCAGGACAATATTGCTGGCGAAGTCACAAAAGCGCTGAGGGCGTCTATCGAAGCCAGACCAGACCGCTAGTCAGTAACGTTTTAGGCCTACAATTCTCAAGTAGATCACCACACTGTCGCGCTCGTCAGCATTACGGGTACTTGCCTTGGATGTGCTGGGTAGTCTTTATTTGGCCTACGACCTATTGGGTGGGCAACACGGCCCGCTGCGGCTGATTACCCGCGCGGTGACTTACTCCGTTGTTTTCGGCATCGGCTACGGCCTAGGCCTTGGGCTGTTCTTTGGCCTGTCTTCCGGTATCGCCACCGGTATCACCCTGGCGATTGAACTCAGCCGGGCAGCTCGTGGGCTGGATCATTACTCTTTGCCTTGGGAAGGGCTGTTTTCCGCCATACGGGGGTTAGCTTTCGGAGCTGGCCTGTACAGGATTTTGGGCTTTGGATTCGCAATCGCCTTTGCCATTCTCATTACCGTGGGCCAGGTATTCGCCTACTCTCGCGGCATGCGTCCTGCCCTCGACTATGAAGCGTCGCGCCGCCCGCGGCTCACGCGTCGTCACTTTTGGGGAATTGTCGTCCGCACAGTCAGCTACATGGTCACGGCCCTGATCTGTAGCGCTTTCATCCATCATGTGGACCACGCCTGGTCTTTTGCGATTCGCGTGGGGCTGGTGACCGGCATCGTCACCGGCGTGGGAGTGACCTTCAATCCTTATATCGAATATTACGCCGACAATCTCCCGGAGAGGCGGCTTGGAGCTTTCGGTATCGCACTCATCTTTTGCGGTTTTGCCCTGCAATCCCTCCAATATTGGCTTTCACTACTTGACGTCCATCTGACTTAAGGTCATCCCCTCGCTCTTCTTCCTACCTGGGTGGAAGGATAACGGCGACTACGGCCGTGGTCCATTCTCCGTGGTTGTTGGAGTAGGAGCCACGCATCCACACGAGCGCGGTTCTGGGGTCGTTCCACTTGGGAATGACGGGGCGCAGATTGTCGTAGGTGGAGTTGCGCGTGATCGGAGTCCACTTCCAGCTACCTGACTGTTGCTCGCGTGTGCCACGAAACAGTTCGTAGTGTCTGCGGTGGTCCGCCTGGCTGGCGAGCGGGGCGCCGCTCACCGGATCGGCGTCGGTCGAAATGTAAACGATGTCCGGATTCTTGGGGTCGAGTGCGCCCAAACCCGAATAATCGTCTTCGCCAGGATACAGGCGCCTGCCCGCGTGAGCGATTTCCTCGCTATGCCAGGCAGCGCCGTCCCAGCGCGCGTAGTGATACTGCAAGTCAATGCCACCCTGACCGCGCGGCAAGCCTCGCCCATCGATTTGGCAAGAAAACAGGACGTAGGGATGGCCGTCCCGGTCCAATTCCAAATCAATCATCCACGCCACGTTATCCGGATTTCCCTGGAAAATTTTGGTGAGCTCCCAAGTGGCGATTTTTGCGTCGGTCGATGTGCTCAACGGACCGACGGGCGTCCCGTTTGATTGGTAGATGGTTCCGTTCCGCAAATAGGCGTGGTACACGCTATTGTCAAAATTGCGAGGATGATCCTCGGTGGCGACGAAATGAACCGTACCTTTGCCGTCGTCGGCATACTTCAGGTACGGGCTATAGCCACCTTTACCGTAGAGCCAGTGGCCGCCATAGGTCCACGTCTGACCTTCATCTTTCGAGACCATGTAATTGGGCTCGTGATGGAATCCGCGGTAGAAATTGACGATGCGCCCGTCCGGCAGGCGAAACGGATTGGCGTACGTATCGTTGTTGCCGGCATAGTTGGCGTCGGCACCGGGCGTTTCAACGCTCAGCGTCGGGCCCCAAACGAGCGGATTGTGAGGTTCGGAGATGCGGTAATACATCTTCCGCTCGGCGGCATGCTTCGAGTACATCGCCGTGTATCGACCGTCGGGCCGCACAAGGAAGGCGGGCGCGTCGTGATCATCTTGCTCGAGATGCGGATGCAGAACAATTGTGGCGGTCTTTTTTGCGGCGATGTCGTAGACTGCTATTTCGACGTTGCCCCATCGCGGGTCGGAAGCGCCTGATTGGAACGTGCCGATCGCGCGCACCGAACCCGCAATCAGTTTGCCATCATCCACGATGACGCGCGGATCCATAAACCAAGACCAGGCACCGTTGTCATTGAGCTGAATCAGAGTTCCGGCGACGTAATTCGTAGGAAAAGAATCGTTGGTGCCTAAGAGCGCGCCCGGGTAGGCTATCAGAAACACAGCGGCCAAACCGGGCAGACGGGAGATCGTATTGATCGCGAAGCGCGCGGCTCGCGAGAGAAAGCTTGGAGCCATTGAACTGGTCGTGCAGAGAAGGCGCATATTGTTTTACCTCGCCTTTCGTTATCTGTTCCTCAGCGGCCCACCATTTTTTGCAACTCTTCCGGGTAGCGAGCACCTTGCACCGCGATCTTTGACGCTGCGGTCTCCAGTTCGCGAAGATCTTCGGGCGAAAGCTTCACATCAACGGCTCCGATGTTTTCTTCGAGCCGATGCAGCTTGGTCGTGCCTGGGATTGGCACGATCCACGGTTTCTGCGCAAGCAGCCATGCGAGAGCAATCTGGGCAGGCGTCGCCTTTTTCTGTTGCGCGAATGTGCCAATCAGATCCACCAACGCCTGATTCGCTTTCCGGTTCTCTGGCGTAAAGCGTGGGACGATGTTGCGGAAATCACTTTTATCGAATTGCGTATCTTCGCTGATTTTTCCGGTAAGGAAACCTTTACCAAGAGGACTGAATGGAACGAACCCGATCCCGAGTTCCTCGAGGGTCGGTATCACTTCCGCTTCAGGTTCTCTGAACCACAGCGAGTATTCGCTTTGCAGCGCAGTAACGGGTTGAACTTTGTGTGCGCGGCGGATCGTCTTTATCCCCGCTTCAGAAAGTCCGAAGTACTTCACTTTGCCTTGCTGAATCAGCTCTTTCACCGCTCCTGCAACGTCTTCGATCGGCACATTGGGGTCAACGCGGTGCTGATAGAACAAATCGATGACATCGGTCTTGAGTCGCTTGAGCGAGCCCTCGGCGGCTTCCTTGATGTGCTCTGGCCGGCTGTTTAGAGCGCTCCACCTTGGTCCACCGTTGGGATCCGGTGCAAAGCCGAACTTCGTTGCGATCACCACTTGCTCGCGAAGTGGAGCGAGCGCTTCGCCCACGAGTTCTTCGTTTGTGTACGGGCCATACACCTCTGCCGTATCGAAAAACGTGACGCCGCGTTCGACGGCCGCCCGAATCAGCGAAATCCCTTCCTGCTTGTCCACCGCGGGGCCGTATCCAAAGCTCATTCCCATGCACCCGAGCCCGATAGCCGGGATTTCCAGATTGCTTTTTCCGAGTTTGCGTTTTTTCATTGCTCCTCCTTACGAATTCGTTTCCTTATGCATTGGGCCCAGGTACGATGCGCCTCTGTCACGGCAGAGGCAGCGGGTTCGAGTCCCGTCGTCCCCGCCATCCCTTCCAAACCATTTAGGAATGATTGGCTCATACAGCTTAAACCCACAACTCAACGTACAAAAGCTACTGCACTGTTGCGTTCATCCCCACGGCGGTCGGAGCACGCAGCGCTCTGAATCGCTCCCACTAAAAACACATAGGACGGTGCATCCCCGCACACCGGCTGAAACCGTTTGCCTGGGGCCCTGCCTTAATATACCTTGACACGTATATGCTCTATGGCGTATACTAAAAGCATGGAATCTGTGTTCGAAATCATTGCAGAGCCGAACCGCCGCGCTATATTGAGCCTCCTGGTCTCGTCACAACAGTCGGTTGGAGAGATCGAGCGTCAACTTCGTATGCCACAGCCGACCGTGTCAAAGCACCTGCGAGTGCTGCGCGAGGCCGGTTTCGTGGAATCCACGGTGGACGCACAGCGCCGTCTCTACCGGCTGAAACCTGAACCATTTCAGGAGGTGAATGCCTGGCTCGATCGGTTCCGAAGGTTCTGGTCCGATCATGTGGATGCTCTTGAACGCCACCTCGACCGCATGGATCAATCAGCACCGGCGAAAAGGAAGACAAAAAAAAGACCACGCGGCCCAAACCGCGGTCGTGACATAGGAGAAGAGAAATGAAAATCAAAGTGACCAGCGTATACGTGGACGACCAGAGCAAGGCCCTGCGCTTCTATACGGAGGTACTGGGCTTTGCCAAGAAGACCGATTTCAGCCAGGGCCCTTATCGCTGGCTGACGGTGGCGTCGGCCGAGGAGCCGAACGGCACAGAGTTGCAGTTGGCGCTGAACAACAACCCCGCGGCCAAAGCGTATCAGCAGGCGATGTTTCAACAGGGCCAGCCGGCGGCGATGTTCTTCACCGACGACGTCAAGGGCGACTACAAGCGGATCAAGGCGCGCGGGGCGGAGTTCACGATGCCGCCCAAGGACGTGACCGGCTCAACCATTACTATGCTGAACGACACCTGCGGCAACCTGATTCAGCTGACGCAGCTGGCACGCTATTGAGGCTAAGGGGAGGATAGATGCTGGAGCGCGAGCAGTACACACCGGGTCCGGCCAACGCGGCACAGATACGAAAGGATGGAGAGAAGAAGTGGACGCTCATTCTCGTCAGGGAACTGCGCCACTCGCCCGAAAAAGTCTGGCAGGCCCTTACCGACCCGGCGCATCTGCTCGAGTGGGCGCCCTTCGACACCGAGGGGAGCCTGGGTACGGCTGGAACTACGGTGAAGCTCACCTGGGCGGGAACGCCCACGCCCATCGAGACAAGGGTGACGCGGGCCGACGCCCCCAAGGTGCTTGAGTACGGCGATATGCGGTGGGAACTCGAAGCCTTCGATGGCGGCACGCGCCTGACGCTGTGGCACACCATCGATCGCCGCTTCATCTCAATGAGTGCCGCCGGGTGGCACATTTGTTTCGATGTTCTGGATCGGCTTCTCATTGGAACTCCCATCGGCCGCATTGTTGCTGGTGAGGCAATGAAATTCGGTTGGCCTCGCCTCAACTCTGAGTACGCCAGGCAGTTCGGTATTGAAACGCCCAGCTTGCGTCTTCAAAAACAGGCCCAGGAGTATGCGGAAGCCAGGGAAATCCAGCAGGCGCTCATGCCCAAGGAAATTCCGCGGATGCCCGGTCTGGAGATTTCGGGAAGTTGCCGGCCGGCGCGCATCGTCGGAGGCGACTATTTTGACGTTATCAAATTTGGCGCCAGCCGGCTGGGGCTCTGCATCGCCGACGTGTCCGGCAAGGGAATGCCAGCCGCTCTGCTGATGTCCAACCTCCAGGCAGTTGTCAAGGCGCTAGCGGCCGAGAACACATCGCCCAAGGAACTGGTGGAAAAGGTCAACCGCGTGATGTGGCACAACACCAAGGAGGACAAGTTCATCACCCTGTTTTACGGCCTGCTGGATATCGACCGCAAAACCCTGCAGTACGCCAACGCCGGCCACAACGCACCGATTCTGACTCGCGAAGACGGGGTTCAGGTACGCCTGGAGCAAGGCGGCCTGATCGTGGGTGCTTTCCAGGAGAGCGTTTACGATCAGGGCGAAATCGCCTTGCGGCCCGGAGACCGCCTGGTGATGTTTACGGATGGCCTGAGCGAGGCGGCGGATGGAAACGGCGAGGAGTTTGGCGAAAAGCGCTTGACCGAGGCATCCTTCTGCAACCGTCAACTGTCGGCGGAGGCGCTCCACCATTGTTTGCTGGACCGCGTCACCGATTTCTGCGGCGGCGAGTTTGAGGACGACGCCACTGTCCTGGTCATTGCTGTTTCCTAGACAAACCGCGTATCTTCGGCCGATAGGCCAGAGTAAATGACGCGGTATCGCTGATAAATGGAGGACAAATTAATCATGAAAGAGGCCACCAAACGTTCGATTGTTCGCTGGATTCACATCGTCTGTGGCATTCCGATACTCGGTTACATTTATGATTCACCTTCGGACACTCCAAATTACGCCCCCACTGTTCGGTATGTCTTTCTTCCTGTATTGCTCCTTTCGGGACTTTGGATGTGGAAAGGCCATGTCCTTCGACGGCTTTTTTCAAAGAGAACAGAATTGAAGGCATAAAATCCAATGAATCCATCGGAACGAATCGACGAACTGATCGCAAAACTGACGGACTGGCGTGGCAAAACGTTGGCCAACATCCGGAAGAGCATCCTTGAGGCCGACCGGAAGATCATCGAGGAATGGAAGTGGATGGGGAGCCCAGTGTGGTCTCGCGACGGAATAATCGCGGTCGGCAACGCCCACAAAGATAAGGTGAAGCTTACCTTTTCCCACGGGGCGAGCCTCCCGGATCCTGACAGGCTTTTCAACGCGGGCCTCGGAGGCAACGCCTGGCGAGCAATCGATTTGTTCGAGGGTGATAAGATTAATGAGCGCGCTCTAAAAAATCTCATCCGTGCTGCCGTTGAGTACAATCAGATCAAATTGAAGAGGAAAGCGTCCGCGGGTACTCAAGCGAAAGTAAATAAAAATAAAACGTGATGACACTAGAAGCCATCTCATAAATACCTCAGGAGGATTACAGCACAAGCGAGCTGCACCATTCCGAGGAAATTCTCCGGGTAGTATTCCCAGCGAATGACGACGCGACGAAAATTATGAAGCCACGCGAACAAGCGCTCGATTTTCCAGCGACGCCGGTAGCGGCGCAGCACGCGGCCATCTTGTGTTGCTTTCCGGCTTCGTGCGCAGTTGTGTGGAGCAACCAGTTCCACGCCGAAGCGTTCGCGAATCTGTGTGTCCAGGGGGTCGCTGTCGTAAGCGCGATCACCGATCAACCGTTCGGGAGTTTCGGGGAGGAAGCACCGCTCGATGGTGGGCTCCACGAGTTTTGTTTCATGAGGCGAAGCGCTGGCCACGTGTACGGCGAGAGGAAGACCATGGCCGTCGCTGATCGCCATGATTTTGCCTTTGCCGCGGCGAGTAGGGCCGACAGCAGAGCCCCTTTTTTCGCCGAACTGAAGCTGGCGTCGATGAAGGATTCGCTCAAATCCAGCTTCCCGCGGTCGCGTAAGTCTTCGGCCAGTTTCTGGAGCAGTCGGGTGAGCAACCCCGAGCGCTGCCACTGCGGGAAGCGGCGATGACAGGTCGGATAGGGAGGATAACGACGGGGCAGATCGTGCCAAGGAGCGCCGGTGCGCAAAACCCAAAAGACACCGTTGAGCACCGCTCGCGTATCCTGCCACGGTCGGCCCCGCCCATCCTTTCGACGTTTGGGACGAAACAACGGTTCGAGCAACGCCCATTGGGCGTCGGTGAGGTCCATGCTCCTGATTTACGTCATTCACCATAAGTTTCAACCGCTCAGTGCGTTGAAAGTGTTTATGAGATAACTTCTATAGTTTTTTCTCACTAATTCTCTTTGCGGGCTGCCTGACTGCTTGATGCTGCTGGATTGTCTTCACAGTCACGGACAAAAGTCCGGACCGCCGAAAACCGCCCCCCAGAAGTATGGCAACCATCCGGATTACCTCCGGTTTCCCGACAAACCGGACAGAATCGCCGTATCCGCGGCTTGTTCACGAACGCCAACGCTAAGAGAAGAAGGAGCAGATTCGCGGGAACAGGTTCAATTAAGATGCCGGCAAGGGCGATTGTGCCGGTTGCGATTGCGCCTTTTTCCTCAGGACCGCCGCGGAAATCAGCGTGATGGCAAGCCCAATCGGGAAGGGCTCGATGAACGTCATCAGTGAGTTGAAGAGCGGGTTTTCGTACTGCTCCTTGAGTCTCTTCAGGTGCTGAACTTGCACCTGCACGGCTGCAGGACTCGCACCCGAGGCCTTGAGCTTCTCGATCGTATCAGTGCCGTAGTTGTCCATGAAGTCGTGCATGAAGTTGAAGTAGAGAATTTCCCATGTCGCGACGTAGAAGATGCATGAAATCAAGGTAATGGAGATCCCGACGGCAAAAGCTTTCTTGAACGTGATCTGGCCGTGGCCGATGTTGTCGCGGTACGAGCGGATGCCGAAGAACACCAGCAAGAACGAGAGCACGATGGTGGTGTAACCGACGATCAAGGCCTTGTTAAAGCCTATCCTGTGCGCGAACGGCAGCGTGGCCACCATCAGCAGCGAGGAAATTGCGCCCGAAATCAGTCCGAAAGTAAGCACCGTCTTTTTCATAGATTTAAGTCTCCTATTGCCTCAATTCCGTGAAACCTGGTTTAACGCGCCCGAAATGTAGTGGGGTTCGCCGGCCCCACGCTCAGTCTTCCTTTGGCTTGGGCGGTTCCCATAACTCAATGCGGTTGCCGTCTGGGTCGGTGATCCAGGCGAAACGGCCGTAGTCGTAGTCTTCCCGGTGGGGATCGATTTCGATTCCCGATTTCTTCAGGTCTTCGAGCAGCGCGTCGAGATTGTCGACGCGGTAGTTGACCATGAAGCTGGCTTTGCTCGCGCCGAAATATTTCGTCGTCTGTGGGAAGATGCACCACGCAGTCACGGCTTTGGGACCGGGCTCGGTGCCATCTGCTGCCTGCGGTTCGCGCCAGTGAAACGATGCTCCCTGGCCGTGCGGTTCGCGCTGGATGCCGAGATGCTTCTCATACCAGTCATAGAGCTGCGGCGGGTTCTCTGATTTGAAGAAAATCCCGCCAATACCGGTTACGCGCTTCATGAGCCTCCTTTACCTGATTTCACGGGCCGAAGTGTAGCGGGGGGATTAAACGTTGTCGTCACCCTTTTGGGTGATTTTGCATGGGAGCGCGAAAAATCACCTTTTCGGGTGGGGCGCCTCCGGGCAGGCAAACGCCTCACGGGATCAGCCGGGCGGTCTTGCCGATCTGCACGGCCTGCGTTCGCCGCTTGGCGCCGAGCTTATCAAACAGCCGGCTCGAATGCGTCTTCACCGTGTTTTCGCTGACGAACAGCCGCCCGGCAATCTCCCGATTGCTCAACCCGCTGGCGATGAGCCCGAGAATCTCCAGCTCGCGCGCGGTGATGCCGAGCTCGCTCACGCGCATCTCGTCGGCGGCGAATGGACCCGCGGCCGCCGTCGGGACTTCCTTGAGGATCACCGCCGGCTTCCTTCTGGTGAGTGTCTGCCCGAGCCAGATGCCCAGTCCCGCAAACAGCGCCGCGACCAGCGCGCCGTAGATTTCGATGGAATGCTCGATTACCAGGAACCGGTACTCCGTCCACTTCAGCACGGTAATCAAGAGCCCACCGATTAACCCGTATATCAGCACTTGCCGTTTCATAAGTTCCGGAGGAAAGGATTCAGGCCAAGATTATCGCCCCCATGGTGCTGTCGATCATACTACTGCGGGGGAGCATCAGCGCCTTGACCAATTTTGCCCTAGTGACGGACAACTCTGACGTAACCAGATTAGGTAAGGGTTGCCGACAACTCGCGGAATTGACCTGCTGGGGAACTTACACCTAGAGTTGCGTCGCACGGTTTTTCTAGGAGGATGCTGGCGCCGGTGGGCGCTAAGTCTTATCGTTGTTGTAACCACTAACGATGGCAATCGCACCGCTGATTCCAGAAATCACTGTGATACGCGTAGATTGGCGAAGTGCGCGATCGTTTCGGTTCCAACCCATAAGGCAATCTTGCCTTGCGCTTGCTTGAGGTCGTTGACGACTAGGGCGGGTTGCGGCGCGCCCTGCACGTACAAGCGCGCCTTGTCACCATGCACTTCGATCTTCAGCTTGGTCCATTCTCCCGGGACGACGTCTGCATAGCTCTCGTATTTCTCCGGGAACTCCTTACGCAATCGAAACCAGGGGAAG
>QHZD01000020.1 GCA_003225315.1 Acidobacteriota bacterium | reverse complement strand
CGTGTCGTGTTTTTGCACTCGCAGCACCGCCTCCGCGGTCCTCCACTCCGCTCCTTCCCACTATTGAATTTGCATAAGGCCCGCGTCCGCCGCAACCACGGGCGGCTTCCTTCTAACGGCTTAATCGAACGCGCGCAGAACACCGCGCCAGCGCCAACAACTTCGCCAAAACGCGCGTCCGATTAAGCACTAGCGTAATCCGTCCAAGATGGCCGCCACATTTGCACATCAAAGATAGAGAGCAGTTCATCAGCGGAATTCCCTCGACCCAGGCCCGTTCAAGCCTATCGCGTGGCGTATATTGCAAGTAGATTGGCGCGTTTGGCTAGTGCACAGCACCGGTATGGACATCTAAAGTGTGGATGACAAGGGCATTCGGAAATGGGTGAACGCACTCAAAAGGTCGCTCTCAGCCAAGAGCAGGAGAACGCGCAGGCATGCATCAAGTGAAGGAGGAACCGGTCAATGAATTTGTCTTTTGAAAAGAAAGTCGCGCTAGTCACCGGGGCAGGGTCCGGTATGGGCCTGTCTGCGGCGCAGGCATTTGCAGCAGAGGGTGCTGCGGTCGCGCTTGTTGACACCAATGAATCGGCAGTGCGGACAGCCGCCGAGAAACTGGCGGCTTCGGGACATAAAGCCATCGCCGTACGCTGCGATGTGTCTGACGAAGCGCAGGTGAAGGCCATGGTCGAGCAAACGGTCGCCACGTTTGGCCGTCTCGATGCCGCGTTTAACAATGCGGGTATCCAAAGTGCCGTTTCGGAAGTCGCCGATGCAAGCGTAGAAGAATTCGACCGCGTGAATGCCGTCAATCTCCGCGCCGTCTTCAGTTGCATGAAGTATGAACTGCTGCAGATGCGCAAACAAGGGAGCGGCGCCATCGTCAATAATTCCTCGCTCGGCGGACTCGTAGGCATAGCGGGCCGGGCGATATACCACGCCGGCAAGCACGGGGTGCTTGGACTCACTAAAAGCGCGGCTCTCGAATATGCCTCCAGGGGCATCCGCATCAACGCGGTGTGTCCGGGAATCATTGACACGCCGATGGTCGCAGGCATGTTGGCCAGTCAAGCAGAAGCCATGAAAGAAATGATGAGAGATGTACCGATTGGGAGGTTAGGCAGAGCTGACGAAATCGCTGCTGCCGTGCTTTGGCTTTGCAGTCCGAGCGCAAGCTTTGTCATTGGTCAGGCACTCGCGGTAGATGGTGGGTACACCGTACGCTAACGTCGGAACAGAGAGAAATCGAAATAAGGAGATGAATCATGCGAGGAGCTGTCTTGTACGGACCGCGCGATGTGCGCTTCGAGGAACGCGAGGTTCCGAAAATCGTCAAACCGACGGACGCCGTCATCAGAATCTCGTCCGCGTGCGTGTGCGGGTCAGATTTGTGGCCGTATCGTGGCATTCAGCCGACTGCTCAACCCACGCCGATGGGGCACGAATATTGCGGCATCGTGGAGGAAGTGGGGCGTGCGGTCAAATCGATTAAGCCCGGTCAGTTCGTCATCGGTTCGTTCTTCGCTTCCGACAATACCTGTCCCAACTGCCATATCGGATACCAGTCGTCCTGCCAGCATCGCGAACTCGTCGGCGGCGCACAGGCTCCCGTACTGCGTGTCCCGCTCGCGGACGGCACCTTGGTCGCGACACCTGACATTCCTTCGGAGGACTTGATCCCGAGCTTGTTGACGCTCTCTGACGTCATGGGTACAGGTTGGTTCGCCGCGGATGCGGCAAACGTGAAACCTGGCTCAACGGTTGCGGTGGTCGGTGATGGCGCGGTCGGATTACTTGGTGTGCTGTCCGCTAAACAGATGGGTGCGAAGCGAATCATTGCGATGAGCCGTCACGCGTCGCGGCAGAAGCTCGCCCGAGAATTCGGCGCGACCGACATCGTGACCGAACGCGGCGATGAAGGCGTGGCACGCATCGTGGAGCTGACCAACGGAGTGGGCGCGGATTCAGTGCTGGAGTGCGTCGGAACACAGGAGTCAATGATGCAGGCGATCAATTCCAGCCGCAAAGGTGGATATGTGAGTTATGTTGGCGTTCCACACGGTGTCGAACTCAACGGTGAGGAGCTGTTTTTCTCCCACGTTCATTTGCACGGTGGACCTGCTCCGGTGCGCCGCTACTTGCCTGACCTGATCAAGCTGGTTTGGGACAGGAAGATCGACCCGGGCAAAGTATTCGACCTGAAGCTGCCTCTCGATCAAGTGGCGGAGGGCTACCGAGAGATGGACGAGCGCCGTGCGATTAAAACGTTGCTGTCTCCGTAGTTGCTTCGCTGTCGAGGCGGTCTGGGATATCAAAACATCAAGTCAATGCAAGGAGTTCAGAAGAATGGAGATCAAAAGAGTTGGCTCGCAACCTTCTGCGAAGGGTCCGTCAGAGTGGTTCATTGGGACGGTTCGAATCGATCCGCTTTTTCAGGCACCCGATCCCGCCCTTGTTCAAGGGGCTAGCGTTACTTTCGAGCCGGGCGCGAGAACTGCATGGCACACTCATCCGCTCGGCCAGACTCTGATCGTCACGGCGGGCTGCGGCTGGGCTCAGCGCGAAGGTGGACCGATCGAGGAGATCAGACCGGGTGACGTGGTGTGGTTCTCGCCCGGCGAGAAACACTGGCATGGCGCCACTCACACTACTGCCATGACACACATAGCCATTCAGGAAAAGAAGGATGGGAAGGTGGTCGACTGGATGGAGCAGGTTACCAACGAGCAATACGGCAAGTGATTCGGTGACGATCTTCAACAAGCGAAGGAAGGAACAATGCCTCACGTTATCGTCAAGCTCTGGCCTGGGAAATCCGAACAACAAAAAACTCGTCTAGCTGAAGCAATCACCAAGGACGTCATGGAAATTCTGCATTATGGAGAGGAGTCGGTTTCGGTAGCAATGGAAGAGGTCAAGCCTGAGGATTGGCTAGAGAAGGTGTACAAACCTGACGTTAAGAACAAGTGGGATACGCTTTATAAGAAGCCAGGATACGATGGAAATGACCTGTGACTCGGGTGTCGCGGTTTATGTGTGAGTCTGACTGGAACGATCACGCGGAGAGCGAGAGTTCCATTTGACTCCTCTGAAGTAAAATTGCGCTCTTGGTGAGCCATGACTAACCGATTTCGAATTTCGAGCACGCTGCCGCGAAAGCTGGAAGAACTGGGCCTTTCGCCGGATACAGCGCTGCGACAAGCTGGTTTGCCGAAGGGGTTATTCAACCAGGACAAGATTCTAGTGAGCACCCAGGAGTTCTTCGCGCTTCACCGGGGAATTGCTGAAGCCACCAACGATGCCGGCTTTGGCCTGAAGCTGGGAACCGAGGAGCGCTTCGAGCGCTATGACCCGATTAAAATCGCCGCACTCTCCGCGCGGTCGTTTGGTGACGCTGTCGAGCGGCTGTCGCGCTACAAACAACTCACCTGTCCAGAGGAAATCCGTGTAGTCGGTCGGGGCAATGAACGCGCAGTCCAGTTTGTCTGGCTCCTCGCACACGAGAAAGAGCCTCCGTTGTTGGTGGATGTGTGTTTCGCGTGGATTGTTGGTATCGCACGCCGAGGCACTGGGCGGCCGCTGAATCCGAAGCGCGTGGAGTTTCAACGAACTCCGGTACACCGAGAAATGTATGAAGCGCATTTCCACTGCCCCGTAAAATTCAAGTCCAACCAGAACGCCTTGATATTCAGCAAAGCGGATATGGAGCTGCCGTTTATCACCTACAACTCTGATTTGCTGGCAACTGTGGCGCCCCAGCTTGAAGCGGAGCTAGCCGAGCAGCTTGCGCAGAGAAATTTCAGTGAACAAGCAAAAGGCATTCTGAAACAGCTACTTGCGGGGCAGCGTCCAGGCATAGACGATCTCGCAAGAGAGTTACACATGAGCATTCGAACATTGCAGCGGCGACTGACAGAGCAGGGCATATCATTTCAGCGTTTGCTGGAAGAGGCCCGTCGTGAATTGGCCCATCACTACCTGCTCCACTCGTCGCGTGAGTTGAATGAAACGGCGTATCTCTTAGGCTACGAGGACGCCAATTCCTTCTTCCGGGCGTTCCACCAGTGGGAAGGGACTTCACCCGGACAATGGCGGATGCTCCAAAATAACCCAGGGCACGACTAAGTAAGTGCAACTCAGCGCAGACCGATGTCAGTGCTAGTCGGCACGCAAGAAGTTCTGAAGCTGCAAAACAAAGAACCGGGGAAAGCGCGACCGGCGAATCGAGATCAATCGGCGGTCGAAGGTTGTCCTCGGGCAGCTTACGGCTGCATCGGCGGATTGCTCCAGACAACGCCGTGCATTGACTGGCCTGGCCACCTTCCAGGTGGTCGGCTATTCGGAAACTGACCGTCTACCCCCCGTTCCAGTGAAGCAAAACTCCGCTCTTGCCTCCTCAAATTCCCGCAAGGATGAGCACGCCCGCGGTTACTCAGTGGCGCCCTCCGGGCGTCTTCCCCCGGCTCTTCGTCGGGAGAAGCGGGCCGCTCTTCCTGGTCGCGCTTCGCAACTTTGCGTTTTGCTTGGATCAGGCGGCAAGCTGACGCGCCATTCGAATTGTGGCAAACTGACTGTTTACATGGCACGGTCTTAGCGCTGCGTGTGTCGCTCGTTTGATTGCAGCAGGCCCTCCGGAAAATCGGCTGGGCCATCCGAATCCTGCCTGCAATTGAGAAAATTGGTAAGCGAGAGCATTTTCTAAGCGAGAACAATGGACCCGAAGTTCATCCGAAATTTCTGCATCATCGCGCACATTGACCACGGCAAATCCACGCTTGCGGACCGTCTCCTCGAAATGACCGGTGCGCTCTCGCAGCGCGAAATGCACGAACAGGTTCTCGACTCCATGGACCTCGAGCGCGAGCGCGGCATCACCATCAAGGCAAAGAGTATCCGCCTGCACTACAAAGCAAAAGACGGAAACACGTACCGGTTGAATTTGATCGACACTCCGGGTCATGTGGATTTCTCCTACGAGGTTTCGCGCGCGCTTTCCGCTTGCGAGGGCGCTCTCCTCGTCGTGGACGCTTCGCAGGGCGTCGAAGCGCAAACCGTCGCGAATACTTTTCTTGCCGCCGGACACAACCTCGCGATTATTCCGTTGATCAACAAAATTGATTTGCCTGCCGCGCAACCGGATTTCGCCAAGGAACAAATCGAAAGCGTGCTGGCGATTCCCGCGGAAGACGCGCTGCTGATCAGCGCAAAAAGCGGGCTCGGCGTCGAAGAAGTTCTGGAAGCGATTGTTGCTCGCGTCCCGCCGCCCAAAGGCAGCGCGGAAAATCCGTTGCAAGCGCTGATTTTCGATTCGTGGTTCGACATTTATCGCGGGGCGGTCGTGCTGGTGCGCGTGATGGAAGGCCGCGTTTCGAACCACCAGAAAATCAAGCTGGTCGCCGGTAACGAAACCTACGAAGTCGAGCAGCTCGGCACGCTGACTCCAAAACCTGTCGCGCTCGAGGAACTCGAAGCCGGCGACGTTGGCTTCATCGTGGCGAACATCAAACGCGTGGCCGATGCGCGCATGGGCGACACGGTGATCGAAGTGGCGCGTCCTGCTCCCGCGTTGCCGGGATTCGAAGCCATCAAGCCGATGGTTTTCGCCGGACTGTTTCCGGTGCTTGCCGACGACTACGAACCATTGCGCGACGCGCTCGGAAAACTGCAATTGAACGACGCGGCGTTCTTTTACGAGCCGGAAAATTCCGTGGCGCTCGGCTTCGGTTTTCGCTGCGGCTTCCTCGGCTTGCTGCACATGGAAATCGTGCAGGAGCGGCTGGAGCGCGAATTCGGCCTCAATTTAATTACTACGGCGCCGAGCGTGCGCTACCGCATCACGCGCGTGACCGGCGAAGCGATCGAAGTCGACAGCCCGGCGAAATTCCCGAATCCCAGCGACATCGAAAAAATCGAAGAACCCATCATCACCGCGATGATCATCACCAACGAAGACTCCATCGGCGGAATCTTGCATCTCTGCCAAGAAAAGCGCGGCACCCAAAAAAAGTTCGAGTACCTTTCGCCAACGCGCGTCATGCTCACCTACGAATTGCCGCTCAACGAAATCGTGCTCGACTTTTACGACCGCCTGAAATCCACTTCACGCGGCTACGCCTCGCTCGATTACCACCTCGCGGGTTACAGCGAGTCCGACCTGATTAAGCTGGACGTGCTGGTTGCGGGTGAACCTGTCGATGCGCTCGCGCTGATTATTCACCGCGACTTTGCGGCCGAGCGCGGACGTGAATTGGTAACGCGTTTGCGAAAACTGATTCCGCGCCAAATGTTTGAAGTGCCGATTCAGGCTGCGATTGGCAGCCGCGTGATTGCGCGCGAAACGGTCGCAGCAATTCGCAAAAACGTTCTCGCCAAGTGCTACGGCGGCGACATTTCGCGCAAACGCAAACTCCTCGAAAAACAAAAAGAAGGCAAGCGCCGCATGAAGCGCGTCGGCCAGGTGGACATCCCGCAAGAAGCCTTCCTCGCCGTCCTCAAAGTTTCCTCCTCCGACGAAGAATAGGCTTCGATTAGCTGCCGGAGCTATTTTATTCTTTTCCATTTCGAAAGCTTATTTACCTGCACGTCTTGGAGTTTCTTATATTTCTTTTGCTTGTTGAATCGATTGGCTGTCGTGTCTTTCCTGTAGATTTCTCGGAACAGCCCCTCCAACTCTTCGACTTCGCTATCGCTAATGTTGTCCCACACTTTGAATATGGAGAAGTGATCCCAGATCTTTATCTCGCTCTTCTTATGTCCCATCAGGCGACCCCGGATGCCGCTTGCAGACATGCCAATGTAGACTACGTCGTACTTGTCTCTGCGTGGTTGAGACTGAAGCAGTGCGTAGACGCCCCTCGTACCCCTGGGTACGAGGGAACATTGTTCTTTCGGAAGCCATTGTGCGCATTTCTCAATAAACCTTGTGGGACTGGCTGGCATAGATCACCTCTGCTCTTCCTTCCTCTTAACTTCAGTGGACAAGCGGCCGCGGTGGAGCTGGATGGCGACGTCGTCGCCGACCTGAACTTGATCCGCGGAGCGGAGGAGGTTGCCGCCGGCGTCGGTGGCGATGGCGTAGCCGCGTTCGAGGACTTTCAAGGGGCCGCGTTCCTGGAGCTGCAATGCGAGGCGCTGCCAGCGTTCGCGCTTGGCGCGGAGCAATCGCTCGATGCGGAGGCCGAGTTCGGCGGTGCGCTTTTCGAGACGCAGACGGAATGCGGCGATCTTCACGCGAAAATCGAAAGTGGCGATGCGCAGGTGCGCAGCGGTGAAGCGCTTGCGCGCTTGCTCAAGGCGCGCGCGCAGGCCGAGCGCGAGGCGCGAAGTCATTTCGTCGGCGCGCTGGCGCTGCTGGCGGAGCAGATCGAGCGGACGGCGGAATCCGCGGCGGGCGGCAAGCTCGTGAATGCGGCGGCTGAGAACCAAGATGCGATAGCGCATTTGTTCGGCGAGAGCGCCGCGAAGTTCGGCGATGTGCTTGTCAAATTCGCGCCGGGTCTGAACCACGAGTTCAGCGGCGGCGGAAGGCGTGGAAGCGCGGACATCGGCGACAAAATCGGCGATGGTAAAATCAGTTTCGTGGCCGACCCCGGAGATGACAGGAATCTCGGAAGCGAAGATAGCGCGCGCGACGATTTCCTCGTTGAAGGACCACAAATCTTCCATGGAGCCGCCGCCGCGCGTGAGAATGAGCACGTCAACGAGTTTCGCTTTATTGAAAAACTTCAGGGCCTTGACAATTTCTTCGGCCGAGCCTTCTCCCTGCACGCGCACGGGATAAAGCATGAGATGGACATTGGGAAAGCGGCGCGTGAGGATGCGCGCGACGTCGCGGACAGCGGCGCCCTTTGGCGAAGTGATGATGCCGATGCGGCTGGGAAGAAGCGGCAGCGGTTTTTTGCGCGCGGCATCGAAGAGTCCCTCGGCTTCGAGGCGCTTTTTCAATTGCTCGAAGGCGAGCTGCAGAGCGCCTTGCCCCACCAGGTCGATTTTCTCGACGTAAATCTGATATTCGCCGCGCTGCTCGTAGACGCTGATGGAGCCGCGCACGGTGATTTGCAATCCGTCTTCGGGATGGAATTTGATGCCGCGCTGCTGCTGCTTGAAATAAACGCAGCGGACCTGGGCGCGATCGTCTTTCAAAGTGAAATAGATATGGCCGGACTGCGCTGCGCGGCAGTTGGAGATTTCGCCTTGCACGCTGATGTCGGTGAAGTTTTTTGCGAGGAGGTCGCGAATTTTCCCGGTCAGCTCGCTGACGGTGAAGGTGTGGCGCGTGGGCATGAGGTTGAAGGTGAGTTGCTGGGTCATGAGGAGAGACCCCGAAAAGACGAAATAATGAAGTAAGGAAGTAAGGATGCAAATATGCGGTCGACAAGCGATCTAAAGTTAAAAGTTGAAAGCCCCGAGCCGCTCGGGATCTTCGATTGAAAGTTGAGAGTTGCGAGAGGGGAATGAACGACGTTGGTCGAAGAAAGGCGAAGGTACCCCCCTACCCCCCCATCAATTTGCATGAATATCAAAACAAAGGAGTTGCTAGAATTGCAATTCGTAAGTGTATGAAAAGAAAGGGCAGCCATTGCCGTTGATGAAGAGAGAGTGATTCGGGCCTGCCCCTCCTCCGGATTCTTTAAACGATATGATTCGATTGGGGTTAACGGGTGGGGGTCTGCAAACGATGTGATTCCAAAAGAGTTAGTGGAACGTGGGGGTTTTCTGAGCGGACGAACTTCAGAAAACGGTTGGAAGGCAAGACGAGTTTGCAGCGTGAAACTCAAAGACTATTATAGCATATCGTTACTGTTTGTCAAGGAATTACTGGTAAGTG
This sequence comes from Acidobacteriota bacterium, assembly GCA_003225315.1. Lineage (GTDB taxonomy): Bacteria > Acidobacteriota > Terriglobia > Acidiferrales > UBA7541 > Acidiferrum. Next base: position 183,499 of record QHZD01000020.1, on the reverse strand, counting down.
GTTTGTTTGCTGAGGGATGGCAGAGGTGTCGGTTTGAATTGAGACCAGCCCAAAGGAAAAAACGGTCCTTAGCATGCGTGCGACTCTGTTGCCGAATTCGTTTTCCAAAGTCCATTGAAACTGATCTTATTTTGGATACTTGCCAGCGGCCTCACTGGCGATGGCCACCTGACGCTCTACGTCCCAGCCAGGATTCAACCGAAATCTCTTCAAATATTCGGTAGTTGCATCCGCTCCCTTAGCGCCGACGAGCATCAAACCTAAGTGAAAAATGGATATGCCCTTAGATGCTTCAAAGCCTTGTGGTGGCTTGGGCCACAATTCTCCATAGCATCGACGCACGAACTCGGGAAGCGCCGTTCTGTATTTCGCCAGGGAGTCCCGAACGTCTTGCAATTTCGCCATCCCAGCTAGCGTTGCGGCCCTCGCCCTCTCCTCTACGACACTATCGGGGAGGTTTTCTCTTAGGCTTGCTCCCATGATCTGTGCAAGAGATTTATCAAGTTCGGCGACAATAGGCTCCTGTTCAATAAATGACCTTAATGAGACGGCATCAGCGGGAAGATTTGGGACTCTCGCCTCAACACGCACGGCGACAGATCGCTCGAATTGGGTCCGGCTTGTCCTGATGCCGAGGAACTCCGATTCAGCAAGCTCCAACAGCGCGGCTAGTCGAGAGAATTTCCTTTTGATTTCGTTCGGGTAGGCGTCCTTCAGGTCGTACCACTCATGTTCCATTTCAGACCAAGCGTGGCTCAGGATCGACGTAATTTGTATCTCGCAGCAGGACCCGGCGAACCTCTTATATTCGACATCAGATGTCCGCTTTTGCAAGTGCCGGCATACGTAGTTCAACGCACTGTATCCGAACCTGTCCGGTTCGGTGTCTCTTTTGTCGACAGAATTTTTCGCGTCAAGATCAAATTCTCTCTTAATCACCTCGGCTACGCGGTCCACATCATTTTCGTAGTATGTAATGATCCGCAACCCAGCCAAATCCGTTATGTCCTCCAGTTGCCGATAATTCTTTGACGGATCGAGATACTTTTCCTTAAGTTTTTTCCTCGTTTTGACGCGAGCCTGCACAGATTGGTACCGGATGTTGGCGTCTTGTAAACTCGCCTCGATCAGACTCTTTGTCTTGGCGCAAAGTGCCGCAAGCATCTCCTGCCTGCGGTCGAATTCGGCAAGAACATCTTCGATGCTTGCTCGGCTTTCTGAACCCGTCATCTTTCGCCCACGGCTTTACGCGCGCCTGGTTAGCTTTGCTCCAAAATTGAGACCTGGCGTCCCTCTGGGATGCCCCTGAGCAATCGCTTGGTCCTTACTTGTCAGGGACCCCTCCAAATCTAACGTAAGGTCTCTGCCCACGGTCTTGAATACACTTTCCGCGCCTTCGATAAAGGGAGAAATCCTTAGCGTGGCTTTGAAGGCGTTCCCTGTCAGGGTGTATTCTCCGATGTAGTAGTAGGTCGCGTCGCCGCCCAATATTTTCCCATCCCGGAAAACTGCCACGCCACCGCCGAATATTCCTGTGCTGCTGCCGAACTCGGTCGTCCATAAACCGTCCATCGTAAGTCCTTGTTCTCTCTGGTTGAAAAGTTGAGCCATCTAGCGATTCTAGACGCAAAGTTTTCGCAAGAGAAGCTTGGGATGAAGCCCGAACTCAATTAGAGGGAGCTTGACCCATCAGCCAGACGAAGGCGGGGACGGAGGGAACGGAAGGAGCGGCCGCTTGTAACGAGGATGAGGGTAGAGGCCGCCATGAACATGTCCATGACGGCGAGCGGACGGCGCGATCCATGACATTCAGAAAGGCACACGAATTAGCGGCGTTTGAGGACTTCGAGTTCCTCGAGCGTGCGCGGCCAGTCCGATCCCAACAGCCGCGACAAAGCGCGGTCCGCGAGAACTTTTCCACCCGTTTGGCACCGCGCACAGTAGTTCGTTTCGTTGTCCGCGTAACGAATGCGCTGGATCTTCGCTCCACACTTCGGACAAGGCTGTCCATAGCGGCCGTGAACCGCCATTTCCTTGCGAAACGCGGTCACCTTTTCGGGAAAGCCAGCTTCGGCTTCCGTGCGCAGCCGGTCTATCCAGACTTTGAGTGTATTGCGCGCCGCAGCGAACAGCCTTTCCCACTCGTGCGCTTCCAGCTTGCGCGTGAGGGCGATGGGCGACAGTTGCGCCGCGTGCAGGATTTCATCCGAATACGCGTTGCCGATCCCGCTGACCACGCGCGGATCGGTGAGAGCTCTCTTGAGTGTGCGGTTTTCGAACGTAAGTGCGTCGCGAAACGAGCTGAGATCGCTCGCAAAGATGTCGATTCCTCCCGGGTCAATGGAACGCAAGCCTTCCTCGCCAGTGAGCACATGTAACGATGCGCGGTGCTTTGTGCCGGCTTCGGTCAGAACGAGAGAACCGTTGGGAAAATCGAAGGCTGCCAGACTGTTGCGGCCCGCCAGCTTTGCCCCCGGCAGCCGCCAATGCAACCGGCCTGCAATCATCAAGTGCAGCACCAGCCAAAGATTGCCTTCTACTCCAATCGCGATGCGCTTGCCGACTCGCCGCAGTTCGCGCACGACGCGGCCCTCCACACTCTTGATGGGCGGTTGTGCGGTTCGAAGCAAAAAGGGGCTTGCCAGCCGTACTCGAATGAGCGGCTGCGCGACGATGCGTGGTTCGAGCGCAGTAATGTACGCGGCGATATCCGGCAGTTCCGGCATGCTTATCAGCTTGCAGGTTGCGCTTGCGCCTTTGCAACTTCGCTCCTTTTGTGGATTAACGGCGCTTCAGCCGGATGCTGTCAAAGCGACACAGTTTGGGGCTGAGGCGGAGGCAATTGACGCAGAACTGGAGTGAGGGGCAGTGGCAGTGGAGGAGGCCCTGGAGAAGGGATTTGAGCTTGAGGGAGCGCGCGATGTTTTGCTCGACTTCGATGAGCTTGCGAGTGGCGAGCTTTTTCCAACGCGGGCCGACGGGAGTATTGTCGCGGAGGCCGCTGAGGAAAAGCTTGATTTCGCTGAGGGTAAAACCCATGTCGGTGGCGAAGCGGATCAAGAGCACGCGCGAAAGGGCATCGCTTGCGTAACGGCGCTGGCCGCCCGTGCGCTGGGGCGCGGCGAGCAGGCCGCGTTTTTCGTAGTAGCGGATGGCGGAGGCGTTGAGGCCGGCGCTGCGAGCGAGTTGGCCGATTTTCATATTGGTCCTTCCTGATCTTTCTCTTTGAAAATGGGGCTTGACTTAAAGCTGACTTTAAGTTTTAGCATCCGGGGATGGGACGTGGCAAATCCTAATTGGAGGAAAGCCATGAAGAACGGGAAAGAGCAGTTTGTGAGAATGAGTAAGAAGAGCTTGGCAGGCGTGACGCTGGCGCTTTTGATGGGAAGCGGCGGAGCGATGGGGCTTGCGGCGCAAGGCTCGACGTTCGTCGTAAAACCCGAGAGGCAGGTGGCCACGGTGCAAAGCAAATTCTATTGCAACATCAAAGCGCTGACGCCCGAAGAGCGGGCGCGGCACAAGCAATTGAGCGAGAAATTGATGGCGGCAAGGAAAGAGATCGTGGAGACGGAAAAAGGGTATGAGTTTCAATTCAGTCCAGGTGACGCGACACTTGCGGAATTGGCGGAGTGGGTGGTGGCGGAGAGCAAGTGCTGCCCGTTTTTTGATTTTCACATTGATTTGGAACGCGAAGGGAAACTGGCGTGTTTACGATTGACGGGAGAAGAAGGGATCAAGGCGTTCATACGGGCGGAGTTCAAGATAGAAAAATGAGGTAAAGGAAGTTAAGGAAAAGACGGAGTTACTTGCGGAGATGTCCAAAGAGCCAAAGGAGCAGAGAGAAAGCGGCGCTGAGGACGAGACAGGTAACGATGGGGAAATAGAACGTAGTGTGCTCGCCGCGGTGGACAATGTCGCCAGGCAGGCGGCCGAGGCGCAACGGGAGCTTGCCGCCGAAGTAAAAGAGAGCGCCGAGAATGACCAGGAAGACGCCGAGAACGAGGAGCATGCGGCCAAGTTCGCGGAGGGGGTCCACGAGAGAGATTCTAGAAGAAATGAAGTAAAGAAGTAATGAGGGAGCGAAAGAAAGAGGGGCACGATGTATCGTAACCCTACTTACGTCCAATCGCTCGCGGCTAAATAAGTTCGAGGCCGGAGAAGAAATAACCGATTTCGAAGGCGGCGGTTTCCGGTGCGTCGGAGCCGTGAGTGCAATTGTTGCCAATGCTAGTGCCAAGGTCGTGGCGAATCGTGCCGGGGGCAGCTTTTTTCGGATCGGTGGCGCCCATGGTGTCGCGCCACTTGAGAATGGCGCCTTCGGCTTCGAGAACCATGGCGAAGATTTTGCCGGAACTCATGAAGTCCGTAAGCTCGCCGAAGAAGGGGCGCGCTTTGTGGACGGCGTAGAAGCCGCCGGCTTCTTCTTTTGTGAGGCGCATGGATTTAATGGCAACGATTCTAAAACCGGCCTTATGAATGCGGGCGAGGATCTCGCCTTGCTGGCCGCGACTGACGGCGTCGGGCTTGATGATTGCGAATGTGCGTTCGATTGCCACGAAGAAATTCCTCCGAAGTATCAAATCCAAGATGCCGGGCTGAAGCCCGGCGGTACGCGATCAGGAAAAAGCCTCGGGCCTGAAGGCCCGAGCTACAGATTCTTCATTTCAATGTCGCGGCAAGAGTCGAGCCGAGATCCGCGGGAGTTTCGACGGTGCGGATACCGGCTGCGGCCATCGCGGCGTACTTGTCCTTGGCAGTGCCCTGGCCGCCGCTGATGATCGCGCCAGCATGGCCCATGCGGCGTCCCGGCGGAGCGGTCTGTCCGGCGATGAAGCCGACGACCGGCTTCTTCACGTTGGCCTTGATCCATTCGGCGGCGCGCTCTTCGGCGTTGCCGCCGATTTCGCCGATCAAAATAATGGCGTGCGTGTCCGGATCGTCGTTGAAAAACTGGATGGCGTCGAGAAACGTGGTGCCGATGATGGGATCGCCACCGATGCCGATGCAGGTGGATTGGCCGATGCCAAGTTGCGTCAATTGATGGACGGCTTCGTAGGTGAGCGTGCCGCTGCGGCTGACGACGCCGACGTTGCCCTGCTTGTGGATGCGGCCGGGCATGATGCCGATTTTGCATTTCCCAGGGGAGATGATGCCCGGGCAGTTCGGACCGATGAGACGCGTTTTCTTGAAATCGACGACGGAGGCGACACGCACCATGTCAAGGGCGGGAATGCCTTCGGTGATGCAGACGACGAGGGGAATTTTGGCGTCGTCGGCCTCGAGGATGGCATCGGCGGCGTACGGAGGCGGAACGAAAATGACCGAGGCGTTTGCGCCAGTGGCTTTGGCGGCCTCGGCGACAGTGTTGAAGACCGGGCGTTCAAGATGCTTGGTGCCACCTTTGCCGGGCGTGACGCCGCCGACAACGTTGGTGCCGTATTCGATCATTTGTTGCGCGTGAAAAGTACCTTCGCGGCCGGTGAAACCCTGGACGATGAGGCGAGTTTTTTCGTTGACGAGGACGCTCATCGCGCACCTCCGGCAAGAGCAACGACTTTTTGGGCGCCGTCTTTCATGCCGTCAGCGATAGTGAAATTCAAGCCGCTTTCGCGGAGAATTTTCTGCCCCGCTTCGACGTTGGTTCCTTCCATGCGAATGACGACAGGGACTTGCAAATGCAATTCTTTCGCGGCGGAGACGACACCGGTAGCGAGAACATCGCAGCGTAAGATGCCGCCAAAAATATTGATGAACACGGCTTTGACTTCCGGATCGCTCATGAGAATGCGGAAAGCATTCTTGACTTGTTCAGCAGAGGCGCCGCCGCCGACATCGAGAAAGTTCGCGGGAGAGCCGCCAGCGTACTTGATGATGTCCATGGTAGCCATGGCGAGACCGGCGCCATTGACCATGCAGGCGACGCTGCCATCGAGCTTGATGTAATTGAGCCCGTACTTGGAAGCTTCGACTTCGAGGGGGTCCTCTTCATCGAGGTCGCGGAGTTCGCGAAGATCCTTGTGGCGGAAGAGCGCGTTGTCGTCAAAAGTCATTTTGGCGTCCAGCGCGACAAGTTTGCCGTCGCCGGTGAGCACGCAAGGATTGATTTCGAGCATGGAGGCATCAGTGTCAATGAAAGCGCGGTGGAGCGACTGGAGGAACGGGATTGCAGAATTCGCTACTTCGCTCGGCAATCCCAGGCCAAAGGCGATTTTGCGGGCCTGGTAAGGCTGCAATCCCACGGCCGGATGAATCGATTCGCGCAAAATGGCACCAGGGTCATCTTTTGCGACTTCCTCAATTTCCATGCCGCCTGCGGCGCTGGCCATGAAGACGACGCAGCCGGTGCCACGATCGACAAGCAGGCCAAGATAAAGTTCGCGCTTGATGTCGAGGCCTTCTTCGACAAGCAGGCGCTTGACGATGCGGCCCGCGGGGCCGGTTTGCGGAGTGACGAGCTTCATGCCGAGAATGTGGCTGGCGATGTCGGCAGCTTCGTCGGAGGAGTGGGCCAGCTTGACGCCGCCTGCTTTGCCGCGGCCACCGGCGTGAATTTGCGCTTTAACGACGACGACGTTGGCGTGCGATCGCAGACGGTGCGCGGCCTCGCGCGCCTCTTCCTTGGTGAAAGCGACTTCGCCGCGGGGAGTGGTGACGCCGTAGCGAGACAGAATCGCCTTTGCTTGATACTCGTGAATCTTCATCGCGGTTCCGTTTTCCGTTTGAGATTGAAGCAGTCTGCTAGTGTTAGAATTTTGACGGCAATGGAAACATAGAAGTTTACCCGGAAGGCGAAAACGGAGCAAGGACGCGCGAAATGGCGCAAGAATTGATGAATAGTTACGCTTACGCGTGTCGTCGCGAATCAAGATGCCATCGAGCGGTGGCATTGCGATGACGAAATCGCTGATCGAAAGAGTCGAGGCCGGGCACGTCCTGGAGCGCGCGGAAGCGGAAGCGACGATGGAGGAGCTGCTTTCGGGACGCGTCAAGACGCCGAAGATTGTGCGCTTGCTGGAAGCGCTGAACCGACGGCCCGTTGAAGCGCAAGAGCTCGCGGGATTTGCGCGCGTGATGCGGAAGCACGCGACGCGCGTGTTTGCGGACGGCGAAGCGCGTCCCACAAACATGGTGGACACTTGCGGAACGGGCGGGGACGGCGCGAACACGTTTAATATTTCGACGGCGGCGGCGATTGTTGCGGCGGCGGCAGGCGCGCGCGTGGCCAAGCATGGGAATCGCGCGGCAAGTTCGCGGAGCGGTTCGGCAGACGTATTGGAAGAACTGGGGGTGCGAATCGACCTGCCGTTCGAACGGTATGGACGGGCGATTAGGGAGATTGGCATTGGATTTCTGTTCGCGCAGGCCGCGCATACAGCGACGCGGCATGCGGCTCCGGCGCGAAAACAAATTGGCGTGCGCACTGTGTTTAATCTGCTTGGACCGCTGACAAATCCAGCGGGGGCTCAAGCGCAGTTGCTGGGCGTGTTTTCAAGAGATGTGATTGATGTGGTGGCAGCAACGCTTGCCGAGCTGGGTGTCAACCGCGCGTTTGTAGTTCACGGCGCGGGCGGATTGGATGAAATCTCGCTCTCAGGAGAGACGCTAGTGGCTGAGGTGCGGGGCGGCGGCGGCCGGCGATTTACGGTGACGCCGGAGGATTTTGGCCTGGCGCGTGCGCCGCTCGAATCCATTCGTGGCGGTACGCCGGCCGAAAATGCAGTGCTCATTCGGCGAGTGCTGGACGGCGAAGACGGGCCGGCGCGCGACATTGTGGTGGTTAACGCGGCGGCGGCGCTGGTTGCAGCAGGCGCCGCGGCTGATTTTCGCGAAGGAGCGGGACTGGCGAGTTTTGTGATTTCGTCAGGGGCGGCAAGTGAGAAACTAGCGGCTTTGGCCGCGTTCACCAGCGAGAAGTAGATTCGCAATCGATTGCGTTTCAAGAACAGAGTCGGAATTACGAGCCGCCGGTACGAAACAGTTAGAGGAGAGAACTTTGAGAAATATCGTGGCCACGCTGTTGATTGCGTTTCTGGCGACTAAGGCGTTCGCGCAGAAGCAAACTCCTCCGGCGCCGGCACAGGTCGCGCAGGAAATTCGCGAATACCGGATGGACAACGAGGAACGCATTATGCGCGAGCTGAGCGAATTCCTTGCGATCCCCAACATTGCGAGCGACACGTCGAACATCCAGAAAAATGCAGCGCACCTAGTGGAGATGTTGGAGGCGCGCGGGGTCGAAGCGCATTTGCTGCCGATCACCGGGCGCGGGCCGGTCGTCTACGGCAAATTGATTTCGCCCGAAGCGAAGCGCACTGTGATTTTCTACGCGCATTACGACGGGCAGCCCGTCGACCCAACAGCCTGGACGGATGGGAAACCATTCGAGCCGGTGCTTCGCGATGCAGCTATCGAAGCCGGCGGGAAGCGCATTCCGTTTCCACCAAATAGCGCGCAACGCCGTGCGGTCTATAACGACAATTGGCGGATTTACGCGCGTTCGTCCTCGGATGATAAATCGCCAATCGTGGCGCTGCTGGCAGCGATCGATGCGCTGCGAACGAAGAAGATTCCGTTGGCTGTGAACTTGAAGGTCATCTTTGAGGGAGAAGAAGAGGCGGGCTCGTCGAATCTGCAGCGAACGCTGGAGCTGCACAAGAATTTGCTGGGAGCGGACTTGCTGATCACCGCCGATGGCCCGGTGCACCAGAGCGGACGGCCGTTGGTTTTCTTTGGCAACCGCGGAGACATCGGGATCGGCATCACTGTATTCGGTCCGGTGCGAGCGCTGCACAGCGGGCATTATGGAAACTGGGCGCCGAATCCGGCGATGGAGTTGTCGCGGCTGCTGGCATCGATGAAGGATGCGGATGGGCGCGTGCTGATTGATGGCTATTACGACGACGTCACGCCGCTGGGCGACGCGGAGAAAAAGGCCCTTGCGGAATTGCCCATCAACGACGCCGATTTAGAACGGGAGCTGGGCATTGCCAAACCGGAAGGCGGCGGGAAAAAGCTTGTTGAACTCATTATGCAGCCTTCGCTGAATATCCGCGGACTGCGCAGCGCGTACGTGGGCGAACAGGCGCAGAACATTGTTCCCGATCGTGCGGAGGCTTCGCTCGATGCTCGTCTTGTAAGAGGAGAGGACCCTCAGCAGAAATTCGATCAGATCGCCTTGTTTATACGAAAGCAAGGCTTCTACGTCATCGATCGCGAGCCCACGATGGAAGAAAGGCGGACGTATCCGCGCATCGCAAAAGTCATCAATGAAGGAGGTTATCGCGCTTCGCGGACGCCGATGGACCTTCCAGTTTCTAAGAAAGTGGTCGAGGTCGTCGAAGGAGCCGCAGGCCCCGCTGTGAAAATGCCAACCCTCGGCGGAACAGCTCCCATGTACATATTTGAAGAGCTGGGCCTTCCAGTGATTGGAGTGCCCATCGTCAATGCCGACAATCATCAGCACAGTTCGGATGAGAATTTGCAGCTCGGCCATTTCTGGCGCGGGATGGAGATCTATGGCGCGATCCTGGCGGATCTAAATTGGTGAAAAACAGAAAACTTAACACAGAGGGCACAGAGACCACAGAGAAACGCCGAGAGGAACCTCGCACTAAAGTCAGAGGGACAAAAAATTCTGCAAGAGCTGCTTGCCGGAATCGGTAAGAACGGACTCGGGATGGAATTGGACGCCTTCGATTTTGTGGCGGCGGTGACGGAAGCCCATGATGATGCCGTCGTCGGTCTCCGCCGTGATCGCCAATTCGCGCGGCAGGGATTTTTTCTCGACGATCAACGAATGATAGCGTGTGGCGGTGAAGGGATCCGGCAGCTTGCGGAAAATGTTTTTGCCGTCGTGATGGATCTGGCTGGTCTTGCCGTGAAAGAGTTTCGGAGCGCGGACGATTTTCCCGCCGAACGCGGCGCCAATGGCTTGATGGCCTAGGCATACACCGAGAATAGGAAATTTTCCTGCCAGTCGCTCGACCAGTTCCACGGAAATGCCCGCCTCCTGCGGCGTGCAAGGGCCGGGAGAAATCACGATGCGTTCGGGCTTGCGACGTATGATTTCTTCCACGGTAATTTTGTCGTTGCGATGGACTTCGACCTGACAACCCAGCTCGCCAAGATACTGCGCGAGGTTGTAGGTAAAGGAATCGTAGTTGTCCAACAAGAGAATCATGGCGATTGGTTCCTAATTTGCTATACGGATACTCTTATCCACTCTAAGTTCATTCTCCTACTGCAATCCTTCCCTGCTCATCTTCAGATTCGTGGGACAACCCTGCGGGCTTGCGCATTGTCATTGCAGGGACTTTTACGTTAGGCCCTTCCGATGGTGGCCTGCTCATGGCATCTTTAACTGCCCAGGACAGAATCAGCAACACGCTCGCGAAAGCTATCGGCGCCAGCAGGTAGGTCAAGTTCTTGCCGGCAACCGGATTCAAAACGTAAACTTGCCATACAGCCCATGACATGCCGACAGTTGTGACGGCAATACGACCTGCAGTCGAACGCCTGCCACGCAATGAGTTGATAATCCCGAAGAGAAGAAGGAAAGCACATAGAGCTGCAATCCCGAAAGCAGCTACTAAGAGAGCTGTTTCCATTTATCCTCCTCTCCCATGCGCCTTCTCCAGCGCTGTAAGCAACGCTTTCGACTTATTCACGCTCTCCTGATATTCCCCCTCCGGCGTGGAATCCGCAACTATGCCGCCGCCGGCTTGAACGTAGGCCACACCGTTTTTCACCAACATGGTGCGAAGCGCGATGCAGGAATCAAGATTGCCCGCGAAATCGAGGTACAGAATGCCGCCGGCATAAATTCCGCGGCGCGTGCGCTCCAACTCCTCGATGATTTCCATGGCGCGAACTTTTGGCGCGCCGGAAACGGTGCCGGCTGGAAAACAAGCCATCAGGGCGTCAAAACAATCCACGTCTTCTCGCAAGCGGCCGCGGAGGCTGGAAACCAAATGCATCACATGGGAGTAGCGCTCGACGGTGAGCAACTTTTCGGGCTTCACCGTGCCGTAATCGCAGACGCGCCCGAGATCGTTGCGTCCAAGATCGACGAGCATGATGTGCTCGGCGCGCTCCTTTTCGCTGGCCAGCATTTCCTGTTCGAGGCGCTGGTCCTCGGCTTCATCCTTGCCGCGCCAACGCGTGCCCGCGATCGGGCGGTAAAAGACGTCGCGTCCCTGGACTTTGACGAGCATTTCCGGCGAACTGCCCACGACAGCGACATCGTTCAGCTGCAGGTAGAAAAGATAGGGCGACGGATTCAACGCGCGGAGCTCGCGATAGATCTCAAATGGTTCCGCTTTCGTCTTCGCGGAAAAGCGCTGGCTCAACACGACTTGAAAGATGTCGCCGGCGCGAATGTACTGCTTCGCTTTTTGCACGGCAGCGAGATATTCGGGCCGGCGAAAATTGGAAGTCACTTTCAGGGGTCCACGTTTCTTTGACTTCGACGGCTTCTTCGGGCGTTCGGCGGCTACAGGTACATCAAGCAACCGGCGTGTCTTCTTGATTTCGCGCACGGCGTCATCGTATTTCGCGCGGAGGCTGCCGCTGCCCTCGGTGAAAACGTTGCGAACGACCCACAAGCGATGCTGCACGTGATCGAACGCGATGAGGCCGTGGTAGAACATCAGCATGGCGTCATACAGGCCGATTTCATCGCGAAGGCGCTTGGGGATGCGCTCGATCAGCCGCACCATGTCATAGCTGAAATAGCCGATGGCGCCGGCAACCAGCGGCGGCAATCCGGGAAGCCGCACGGGACGAAAACGCTCGATACGCTCGCGCAGGAACGAGATGGGATCGCGCTCTTCCCAGAGGACACGGTCGCGGCTTTCGAGAACGCAGGCGCTGTTGGCGTAGCGGAAGATTTCCTCGGGGTGCGCTCCAGCAAAGGTGTAGCGCGCAATTTTTTCGCCGCCCTCGACGCTTTCGAGAAGGAACGAATACCGCGCACCCTGGGCGATGCGCAGATAGGCGCTGACAGGAGTCAGCAAATCCGCGGAAAAAACGTCATAGACAGGGATAAGGTTGCCCTGTTTCGCGAGACGCTGAAATTCGCGGAAGTCCGGCTGGATCATAGGAATAAGCTGACAGTCCCGACCGAGTCGGAATCTTCGATCGATCGTTTTCAGTTCACAAAAAAAGAGACCTATTATTACATTACTTCCAGTTGGCCCGGATTATTCAGCAGCCCGACAGTATTTAGGAAGGAGCAGGAGGAAAAGCGGCAAGCCGCCGCACTCCGAAAGGATTTCTGGTTAACCATAACTCGTACCCCCTCCCTGTGTTTTTCATAAGTGTTGCATCTAAAGGACTTGGAATCTTCGTAAGTGGTTTAGAATCAACACTTGCGGACACTTCCCATAAATGTTGATTCTAAATGGGTTAGTCCGGCAGTGAACCGAGAGGCAAAGGAATGCCAAAGTCTGTGCCTCGGGCGCTGAGCAAACGCCCAAATCCGCAAAAAGAGCCGTTCAGGTTGTAACCGGAGTTCCCTACGGAAAGGCGAACTGCTTCACAAAGATAATATACCAGATTACTGACCGCTGTGTCAGCTAGAAAATCAACGTAACGGTCTTCTCCCGGTACGGGCGCGTTAAACAGCCACTCCGTCCACTTGGGAGCCAGATGCATCATCCCCGATGGCTTCAATGATTTTCCGCCCGGCATCACGCCCCGCGTACCGGAACGCCTGCCAGGACGAGTCAACTTCGTGATACCACACCTCTTCTAAGACGACGCATACCTTGAAGAGCGGCCCAAATTCCGCGAACATCAACACATCGAGTAATCCAAAAATGGCACAGTCTGGCCATCCTACCCCTAATTTCACAAGCTCGCTCCTTTCTGCAACACGATCCGTAACTTCAAACGAGTCGGAAGGGTGGACCGTCAATTTGACCTTTGCAAACTCACCTCTAGGACCAATTTGTCTTATGCATTTACCGAGAACAGTAATTGGTATAGACAAAAGTCGAGAGGGTTGATTCGGCAACCCTTCAGCCCAGAGACGCAGATAATCCTTCATGATACTGCCTATGGTACCGCGCTTGCGCGGCTAACGAGGGCGGGAGTTCTCTTCGGCGCGGAGGGCGGCGAGAACGGCGCGGCGCATGCGCGCTTCGGGCGCGCGCTTTCCCATCCAGATTTGCCACTGGGCGACACCTTGAGCGATCAGCATTTCGATGCCTGGGACCGTGGCGATGCCCTTCCGAGCGGCAATCTTCAAAAGCTGTGTCTCCCGAGGACGATTGATCATGTCCATGACGAGCCGGCAATGCAACTCGCTGGGAGCGAGCGGAGAAACGCCGTCGTGGGGATGCATCCCGACCGGGGTGGCGTTCAAAATGGCGTCAAAGGACTCCGTGCGCAAAGCAGCGCGGGGCAAAGACTCTGCGCCGAAGGCGCGGGCGAGTTGCCGTGCAGCTTCCTCACGGCGGGCGCAAATAGCGACGCTTGCTCCGGAACGAGCCAGCGCAAAAACGGCTGCTCGCGCAGCACCGCCCGCGCCGAAGACCAGGACGCGGCTGCCTTTGATGCGGAGTTTCTTCTCGAGCGCACGGAGCAAGCCGAGGCAGTCCGTGTTGCCGCCGTAGAGAGACCCGTTGCGGCGAACGACTACGGTGTTAACAGCGCCAATTTCCGCTGCGAGAGGATCGCACTCCTTCAGATACTTGAGAATGGCCTGCTTGTGCGGATGAGTGACGCTGAATCCACGGAGGCCAAATTCGGGGACAGCCGCCAGAAAATCGCGAAGGTCATGCACAAGGAAAGGGAGATAGACGGCATCGATGCGACGCGCTATGAATCCCGTGTTGTGGAGCAACGGGGAAAGGGAATGGCCGACGGGATCGCCAATCACTCCGTAGACTTGCGTGCGGCGCGTGAGGGCGTGCGCGCGGTAGAGATACTTCATGTCATGCAGAGAAACCTGGCCCGGAGCGGTCGCGCTGGCAACGGGCGCATAAGCCAACGCACTTCCCTCGCGCAGGGCGAGAATTCTGGCGGGCAGGCCGGCTTCTCCCATCGGAACGGCAACGAAACTTTTGGAATTACGAGCCAAGTGGAGGAGCCGGACGCTGTCGCGGATGGTCCGCGCCTCAGCGGCGATCTTCACGGCGTCGACTCCGCCATGCGCCGGCGGACTCACGCTTCGAGGTAAATCCGGCGTGCGCTCAAAGTCGTGCATGGAAAGCATGACGCGCCGCGGCACGGCATATTCCCGCACGGACTGGCCGGGAAGCTTGCGCAAGGTCTCCACTTCAAGGTCGCACCATTGGCATCCGGCTTCGCAGGCCTGAGTCAACCAGTAGAGTTCACGGTCAACACCACCGGTGAGCTTGCCTCCGCCCTCACGGCGGCGGCAGGTAGCGAGAAAGGCGGCGTTCCGAGGATGGCTTTTGCGCAGCCAGCGGAGGAATTGAGCGCGTTCTGCGTCACTGCTGAGCCAGTCGAGACGCAATTCGACGGTGCTGGTTTCCTGTAGCGCGAAGCGCAGCAGCTTGGCCATTTCCGCCGCCTTGGAGGCAGCCACGACCGCACAAATCCGCTGTAAGCCCGTGCCGAAGAGGCTCATATCCCGCCCTGTGCCGCCAAGCCATTGAAAATGCAGCTAGTAGTATGCCGTATCAAAAGTGTAAAGCAACCTCGGCCATGTGGTTGACGCGTGGGGCAGGCCCTGATACTTTCGCTAAGATAAAGTCCATACACGGCCCATCGGGCGTGTTTTCGAAGGAGTTACGGGATGCGCGCTAAAATCGTTGTCTTGTCTCTATCGGTTTTCCTGGGAGCGACATTAGCCTCGGCGCAGGACGCGCCCCAGGCTGCTCCGCAAAACCGTCCGGTCGACTACAGCGCGGTGAATTGCTCAGGATTCGTTACGGACCAGAGAGTGCCGGACGAAACTCGGCTAGTCTCCGGGGAGCAATCGAACTACAAGATCGTTTTTGGCCGCGGCGACTATGTGCACATCAATCGAGGCCAAGACAAAGGTGTGCGCGTAGGCGACAGGTTCTCCGTGGTGCGCCCTGTCAAAGATCCGACGGAGGTACATTGGTTCACGTGGCAGGAGAAGCTTCTGAGAGCCATGGGTACGTCGTATATGGACGCGGGGCAGATAAAAGTAGTCAACGTCCAGCCCAAGGTTTCCGTGGCGCAGGTCATCTTCTCATGCGATTACGTGCAGCGCGGGGATATCGTCGTGCCTTATTCGGATCGCCCAACGCCGCCGTATAAGGATGCTTCCAACTTCGATCACTTCGCGCCTGTAAGCGGCAAGCCGGTGGCCATGGTAGTGGCCGGAAAAGATTACGGACAGGTTTTCGGCAGACTCAACACAGCCTATGTAAACCTTGGGACCAATCAAGGAGTCAAGGTCGGCGATTACTTCCGAATCTTCCGCTATCAAGGCTCGAGGGCGGAGACAGTGGCGCAAGAAAGAGGTTATCAGTATGCGACGTACGGTTTCGGGAGCGCCCCGGCGCGGTACGAATGGAACGACCTGCCGCGTGAAGTTCTGGGCGAGGGAATAGTCATCAATGTCAGCCGGAACTCGTCAACGATGTTTGTCACCTTTTGTTCATCCGAAGTGTTCGCTGGGGACTACGTCGAAATCGAATAGAAGTCCAGCTCATTATTAAATTGTCAGGCCCGTTGCGGTTCCCCGCGCGGGCCTTTGTTTTTGCATTGTCGCTCGATGGCAATCTTCACGAATGGCCAAATACTTCAGACACCTCCGCGATAAGAACTTTCGGAAAATACTTCGCAGGTGAATCCGAAGAGATGGGCTTCGGGATCGCGCCAAGCTTCGCGAGGCAGCCCGGCCTTGTGGCAGGTCTCCTCGAGAAATTGTTCGCGCGTCAGCCGGTGTTCGATCGCCACTTGGGGAAGAAGAAGCCCGCGCTGCGCGTGGAGGCGGACGAGGAGTCCATGACGCCCGATTTCGATGGATTCCGGGAAGATTGGTTCCATAGCTGACAGGAGTGAGATTTCAATGCTCAGGTCAGCAAGCTGGTCCGGCTTCATGGGAGCGAAGCGCGGATCTTCCAGCGCCGCACTGGCAGCACAACGAATAATGGCTTCTCCCAGCGGCTCTTTCGCTTCAATGACACCGATGCAACCTTGCAAGCGATTGCGCACGTGAAGTGTCACGAAGACGCCGCGGCACTCCGCGAAGACTCCCTCGCGAGGGAACACATCCGGAAGCTTGCGGTGGGAGACAGCATCGACCACAGCCGTCCTGGCCAGTTGCAGGGCGGCGCGCTGGTCCGCTTCAGAGAGGGACGGCATCCTCGGGCTTCTTGCGGGCTTCTAGCATGCGGAGCCGGCGGCGTTGCTTGATACTGTCGTCCACGTGGCTCCAAAACCGCCGGAAATACTGGGCGGCGGAGACTAGCGCGCTGATGACAACAAGCCACAACAAAATTCGCGCGAGAGGCTTGAAAGACGGATGACGTGCTCCGACAATCAGCACTGCAACGGCGCACACCTGCAAAACCATCTTCGTCTTTCCAAGAGTGGAGGCTTCAATCGTGAAACCTTCGGCGGAAGCGATGTTGCGCAGACCGAGAACGGTGAATTCCCTGCCAATGATGATGACCACCATCCAAGCAGGAACAAGGTGCATGTCCACGAGCGAAACGAACGCAGCGGAGATCAAAAGCTTGTCGGCAATAGGGTCGAGAAGAATGCCAAGAGTCGTTATCTGGAGGCGCCGCCGGGCCAAGTACCCATCCGCCCAATCCGTCGCTGCCGCCAAAAGCAAGATCAGGACGCCCCAGACCTCGAAGTGCACGGAAAAACCCCAGAATTCGAAGTTGGGGCTGCGGGTAAGGAGAATCACGATGAGGACGGGAACGAAAAAGATCCGCAATAGCGTCAGTGAGTTAGGAAGATTCATGGCGAATGACGGCGGGGGTGCCGCCCCGTGGCATCAGCCACCGCAGTTTCACTATAGACTTGGAGTGAGGAGGCGTCAACACACCAAAGGCGGGTTCGCGTTCAACACAGGAGAGCGAATGCGCTGGACGTTTGGCGTTTTTTAGTAACTTCGGGATTAACAGCCCTACAGGCAGACTGGCAAAGAAACCTATACTCATTCGTAATGCGGCTGCTGCAGATCTGTGCAAATGTGAAACGAACGCCTCTGTGACTCAGGAGTCAAAACGACTCTCATGAAGGCCTCTGGGCTATAGATAACTATTTTGTTTTCAATTAAATACAAGAAGATATCTATTGAGTTCGCGCGTGAACGCAGTAAGACGCCAAGAAAAACCTCTGTCTCGTGACTACGGTTTCCACAACGTTTTCCACAGAGGAGCGGCACTGCATTTTAGTAAGAAAAACCCCTCACAAAATGCTGCAAGTGAATAAAAACACGGGTTTTGCGCAATCTTACTCTATAGTTAGCAGGCCTGCTCTTTCAAATGGCGCGCTGACCGCGGAGAAGTCTTATTGGAAGCATAAACATGGCGCTAAAAAGACCGAGAATGCCGTGAACAGCAATTCCCACAATGCGGAAAGGCAGCGTCAACAGCCAGACGATTGGATACAGCACGAGAGCGAGCAACGCAATCGGCCAGCACAAAATGAAAAGAATGATCCACAAGAAGAAAGCAGCCATGGCAACCTCGTTTGTGGCGACTGCTAAATCGAATCCAGAACACGACCGCAGATCCGCCACTCTCAATTCTATCTTACGAAAGTACCCGCGGAAATGTTTCCTCGACGGCATACTCTTTGAGCCGCAGGCGCGTGGCGATGGACGCGGGTACTTCCGCGTCGAGCCGCATGTGCGAATCGTCAATTTCCGAATGAAGGACGCGGCCAAGAGCGTGAATCATGGCCAACGTGCGGCCCTCCGCAAGCGGTAAGCGGATTGAGAGGGTTACAACGGGATCTGTGGGCATCTCGGCATCCATGCGTCGCAGCAATTCCTCGATTCCTTCGCCGGTCAGAGCGGACATAAGCACTGGCGTGCTACCGGTACCAGCACATCTCCCTGCGCCATTCGTGGCTACTTTTTGCTCTTCGGGTGAAAGCCGATCCATCTTGTTGAGCACACGCAGCCTGGGACGGCTGTCGACATGCAATTCACGCAAGATCTTGTCGACTTCCTCGTCAAGCTCATCGTGGTGCGGATTCGAGACGTCACTCACGTGCAGGATCAAGGCAGCTTCCTGCACTTCTTCGAGAGTGGCGCGAAACGCTGTAAGCAACCCTTTGGGCAAGTCGCGGATAAACCCTACGGTATCGGAAACCAACACACGACGGTTCGAGGGAAGACGCAGCGCGCGGATCGTGGGATCAAGCGTGGCAAACATCCGAGACGAAACCAGCACCTCCGCGCGGCTCAGGGCATTGAACAACGTGGACTTGCCCGCGTTGGTGTAGCCCACCAGCGCGATGGCGCCGAGAGGGACAGCATTGCGGGCTTCACGGCGCAACGCCCGCTGCTTGCGAACTTCATCAATGCTGATCTCGATTTTGCGGACGCGGTCGCGAATCCGGCGCCGGTCGGTCTCCAGTTTCTTTTCGCCAGGGCCTCGCACGCCGATGCGTCCGGCTCCGCCGCCCGCTCCCCCAGCGCCACCTCCACCGCTCTTACCGCCGAGGCGCGACATCGCGGTTCCCTTTCCCGTCAGGCGGGGAAGCATGTAATTCAATTGCGCCAGCTCGACTTGCAGTTGGCCTTCACGGCTCCGCGCATGCCGCGCGAAAATGTCGAGAATCAACTGTGTGCGGTCGATCACACGGCGTTCCGTGGTTTCTTCAATGTTGCGCTGCTGCACGGGCGAAAGATTGGTGTCGAAAATGATCAGCGGCGCACGGTGTGCCGTGGCTTCGGCGCGAATTTCATCCAGCTTACCGCGGCCGACGAGCGTGGCAGGATCGGCGGCATCGCGCATCTGGAAGACGGTTCCGGCGATCTCCGCGCCCGCGCTACGCGCCAGTTCAACGAGTTCTGCGAGCGACTCGCGGCCTTGTTCGCCAGCGGGCATGCCAGGAAAGCGCGGTGCACGTTTCCATCCCACCCCTACGAGCAAAGCGCGCTCTGCGTTCGAAACCTGATGCTGTGTTTTCGTCACTGAGTTCGGCCGGGAATCATCGTGCGGATTGTCGCATTTCTTGCCGGGATCATCCCGGAAGCAATTATACGCCTCTCTTCCCGGCCCGGCGATCCGTCTCTCACTGCGTGAATCTTGGTCGGAAAAACGGCGGTTTGCGAAGCCTGCGGACCCGTGGGAAGATGATTCATGCGAAAACTAACTCTCAATGTTTTGTTATTTTTGTCGGCAGGAATGATGCTGATCGAGGACATTCAGGCTCAGCAGACACCGGCGGCAAGCGCGCAACAAGCTCCCGCGAAGGCTGCGCCAGCGCCCGCTCCTGGCGCTCAAAAGACGCCTGCAGCAAAGACGGGACAGGCAGCCAAGCCAAGAACGCAGCCCGTTCTAAGTCTGAAGACGCAGAAAGACAAAGTCAGCTACGCTCTGGGAGCCAACCTGGGGATGAACCTGCACAAACAGTCCGTGGAAGTAGACACCACCATTGTGTTGCGGGGTCTAAAAGACGCGCTCGCAGGAGGCAAGTTGCTGTTGACGGATGATGAAGCCAAAGCCGCGCTCACACAACTACAAACGGACTTGCGCAACAAACAGATGGAAAAAATGAAAGAGGCGATGGATCTGAATAAGAAAGCAGGCACAGAATTTCTGGAGGCGAACAAAGCCAAGGAAGGCGTCGTCACGCTCCCGAGCGGCTTGCAATACAAGATCTTGACCGAAGGTACGGGACCAAAGCCTACAGCGGCCGACACGGTCTCTTGCAACTACAGGGGCACACTTCTGGACGGCACGGAATTCGATAGCTCCTACAAGCGCGGGCAGCCGGCGTCATTTCCTGTGACTGGCGTCATCAAGGGCTGGACGGAAGCTCTGCAACTCATGCCTGTGGGATCGAAGTGGCAGCTTTTCATTCCCTCGGACCTGGCTTACGGCGATCGCGGAGCGGACCCGCGCTCGGGCATTGGCCCCGGCGCAACCCTCGTCTTCGAAGTGGAGCTGCTTTCCATCCAAGAAAAGGCAAAAACAGAAGTAGCACCGAAATCGCCGGACAAATGAGCAAGTTTGCCGTCGCCGGCCTCGGAAACTCGGCTTAGCTGAAAAGCTTGTGCTGCTTCAGTTCTTCTGCCTGAAGCCATTCGAGTACGCTGACCTGCACGGCGGCATCATCGCCAAATCCTGAAAACCAGTGGACGCCCGGCTCCTTGCGAAACCACGTGAGCTGGCGTTTGGCGTAGCGGCGCGTGGCCTGCTGAATTGCTTCTGTGGCTTCCTTCAGAGTCGTCTCGCCTCGCAGTACTGCGCGCAATTCCCGGTAGCCGATAAAATCGAACGGTTTCGCATTCTCATTCAGCCCGCTATCAAGCAGCGCCTGCACTTCGCGCATCCAGCCCTGTTCGAGCATAGCGTCCGTTCTGGAGTGAATGCGTTCATTGAGTTTTTCGCGCAAGGGCATCAATCCAACTTTCAGAACGTGCCAGCCTTCGAGCGGGACGCGTCCGGAACTGTGCACGGCCGATATCGGCTTGCGCGCAAGGATACATACTTCGACCGCGCGGATGAGCTTCTGTTCGTCCGCAGGCGCGATTTTCCTGGCTGCTTGCGGGTCGAGCCGTTTCAAAATGCGATGGAGATGGCCCGGGGGATGCTCATCAATAGTGGAACGGAGCCGTTCGCGCAACTCTTCTGAACGTTGTGGAACATCCGCAAGACCTTCGAGCAGCGCGCGCAAATACAATCCGGTGCCGACTGTGAAGATCGGCAGACGTCCCCGCTTTCTCAGGCCTTGCAGAATTTGCAAAGCCATTTGACGGTACCCGCCTGCTGTTGCGTCGTCCTGCGGATCGAGAACGTTAACCAAGTGATGCGGTATGCCGCGGCGTTCGTCGAGGGCGGGCTTTGCAGTACCAATATCAAAGCCGCGGTAGAGCTGCGTCGAATCGCAGGCCACCACTTCCCCGCCGAGCCGCTCCGCAAGCTTCACGGCGAGCGCCGACTTTCCCGAAGCCGTGGGGCCGACGATGGCCACGAGAGGCAAGAGCGTGTTGCTTTCGTTCATCGAAAGAGAAGATGCCGCGCGCGAACAAAAAGAAAGATCAGCACAAAAAGCGCGAGGAGAAGACTACCCAAAACCTGTTGGCGCGGGACTTTCACTTTTGCTGGTAATAAGACTCTAGGGGAATGTTGTAGAGATAGGTGTAGCGCAGCTCGATATAAGGCCCCTTGAACTGCGCGGGCAGCGGCTCGAAGGGATTCGACGCGCGCACGGAAGAGAACGCGGCGCGGTCCAGCGGCTCCTTCCCCGAGTTGCGCTGGATCACCGGCTCGTCGGAAGGCACGCTGCCGTTCTGCATGATTCTAAACGTGAGCACAACTATGCCTCTCTCACCAAGCTCGACGGACCCGGGCATGACTGCAAACCAATTGCGCTTCACCGTAACATAAACGCGCTGGAGATAGCTGTTGAAATCCACGCCTTGATCAGGCGTGAGCATCTCCAGGCCCCCGTAGGCCGTCCCTCCCCCGCCTCCGCCCCCGCGTGCACCACCGCCGGGAAGCTGGCCGCCCCCTCCGATGGGCCGGGGACCGGAAGGGCGAGTGGCTCTCAAAGAGTCTTGAATGCTTTGGCTCGGTGAAGTTTCTTTTGGCAGGACCAGGTTCGGTCGAGGCTGCGGAGCATCGGGGGCTTCAAGCTTTAGCGGAGCTTTCGCTACTGGTGCATCATCTTGCGTCTGCGGAGAAGCTTGCGCAACGTTTGGCTTGGGCTCGGGCGCGCTTGGCAATTCTTTCACCGGACGTTCCGGCTGGGGCGCTGGAATGCTGGGCGGCGCAACTTCGCGCAACACGCGCGGATTGACATGCACTTTGGGCGGAGGTTGCACCGGACGAGTCGATGGCTTTAACGATTCCAGCCTCCATGGCGGGAGCAACGGCGTCAATTGCCTTTGCGCGAGTTCTATTTCGGCTTGCGTCGGCTGGTGTGGTGGAAAAAGCCTTGACTGGAAAATCAGGAAGATAAACAGGAGAGTGTGAAACGTGATCGAAATCAAACGCGTAGCGAGTTGCCACCTGGTCTTTTCCTCCCGCTGCTCCGGAACGATTAGCTGAACTTCCCCGGTACTGAATATGTCCGGATCGACCAGGTCTTCCGGAACGTGCAGCGGATGCTCGCTCATTTCCGGCGGCGCGGAGCCAGCAGGCACGGCAATACGCGAGTCCAGGTCTGTGGGCTGCAGCGGCGTCGAATAATCCTCCCTGACGCCATAGGCTTCACGATTCACGTCGCGGGGCACAACAACGCGCGCTGCAATGGATTCAAGAGGCAGATTCGAGGGGATCGTTGAGTTCCCGTTCAAGTGCACGATGGGCAGCATCGCCGGGACCAGCGTGCGCTCGTCCATTGTAGTGGGACGGCGGCGCTGTGTTGGTGCATCCACGGTCGCAGATGGACGGGCATCGAACGGGACCAGAATCCGTGAAATCATCTTGTTTTGTCTTGTGTAGCGAATGAGCCTATTTGGACGCGCGCGGCGTGCTCTTGGATGCTTGCCATTACACGAGTGGCCAATTCGAGCGCCGCACGTCCCGCTGTCCCGTTTGTGCGCGGCTCCTTGCGCGAGCGCGAGGAGTTGACGAACGCTTCGAGCTCCGCATGTAACGGCTCGACTGCCGGCGCATTCAGCTTCTCAAACCCAAACTCAGGCTGCGGACCGGGCTTCTTTACGCCGATGCGCAGCGCATCGCGCCGGGCATAATCCAGCGAAATGTACTCATGCTGCTGGAAGAAGCGCATTTTACGCACGCGTTCGGTAGAAACCCGGCTGGCGGTGATATTGGCTACCGCTCCTCCGGCAAATTCCAGGCGCGCGTGCGCAATGTCAACTTTTTCTGTAAGGACCGGGATTCCAACGGCTTTGACTTCGACCACAGGTTCATTGACCATCGCCAGCAAAATGTCCAGATCGTGAATCATCAAATCGTAGATTACGTCCACGTCGAGGCTGCGCGGCGTAAAGACGCCTAATCGGTGTACTTCGAAGAACAGCGGCCGGTTCAGGATCGGCTCAACGGCAGTCACCGCAGGATTGAAGCGCTCGACGTGGCCTACCTGCAGAATCCGCCCGTTTTTTTTCGCGGCATGGAGCAGAGCGTCGGCCTCGGCAAGATTCACGGCCATGGGCTTCTCAACCAGGACGTCGAGCCCCATTCCCAGAAGGCGACAGCCCACCTCCGCATGCGCGACCGTCGGGACAGCGACGCTTGCGGCTTCCGCGCGTCCGGGCAATTCCTCTATTCTCGTTAAGACTAGAGTCTGGAATTCTGCGGCGACAGCAGCGGCACGCTGGGGATTCTCGTCGAAGACTCCCACGAGTTCCGCGCCATCGAGTTCGCGATACACGCGAGCGTGGTTGCGCCCAAATTCCCCTGTGCCCACGACGGCGACACGGATCTTCTTCGAATCTCCCGCCGCCGGAGTCATTCTTTCTTCATTCCCTTCAAAGCTGCGATAGGTTCCGGCGTAGCGAGCGGACTGAAAGCTTGAATCGCTATTCCCGCTCCATCCGCCAGCTCGATCAGTTTTTCCCGGTCAAAAAGAAGCGTCCGCCCGGCGTCTATGGCAAGAGCAGTCGCACCCGCACCCCTCATCTGTTCGATGGTGGGCAAACCAACAACGGGTACGTCAAAACGCATATCCTGGCCGGGCTTGCTGACTTTAACGACAACCAGAGGCTTGCCATCCGCAATGCGGGCCGCGCGCGCGATAGTCTCATCGGTGCCTTCCATGGCTTCCACCGCCACGCAAGCGTGATCCGCAATGACAACTGTCTGGCCGATGTCCATGCTCGCAATGTGCCTGGCCACTCCGAGTCCGTAAGCAATATCCTCCGCTTCATGGTCGTTCGGGGCCCGCCGCGTCAGCACGCCGGGATCGGGCACCAAAGGCTTCAGGAACAACGTCGAATCCACCAGGCGAATCCCTTCGTCCTCCAGCACGCGGGCGACAGCACCGATCAGCGCATCCGTATTTTTGCGCGGCAGCGAGAAAAGCAGCTTCGCCAGTTTCCAATCCGGCCGGATGGCGCTGAAGATTTTGTTGTGCTTCACTTGGCCGGCCATGACCGCCTGCTTCACGCCTTCCTGATGCATCAGGTCAATCGTCTTGCTCAGCTCGCCGAGGCTCACCCAATGCAGCCGCTTGGCGATTTTTTCCAGCTCTTGAGACGCCTCTTCCTTCAACGCGATCACTGCCATGTCGATTCCCTGGCTGCGAGCGCCCTCCAGCACCAGGAAGGGAAAGCGTCCGTTTCCCGCGATGAGTCCCCAGCCTGTCGTATTGGTATTTGGGTCCGGCATGAAATCAGCGTTCAGGCGTCACTTCACAATGCCGCGCTCGGCGCTTTCGATAAACTTGATCAATTCCCGCACGTCCGCGGAATCGCCCAGCGATTCCCGCATCTCGGCAAGCGCCTGCGTGGTATTCAACTTCGCGCGCAGCAGCAAACGATAGGCGCGCTTTAGAGTTTGCAGGCGCTCGGGAGAAAATCCTTTGCGTTCCAGGCCGATGGTGTTGATGCCAAAACTTTTTGTCTCGCGCTCGGTGACGATTTTGGAAAATGGCGGAACGTCCTGCGTAATCACGGTAGACGCACCGATGTAGGCGTACCGGCCGATGCGGCAGAATTGGTGCACCGGACAAAACGCGCCTATGGTCACGAAATCTTCCACGGTGACGTGCCCCGCGAGGGTTGCACCGTTCACGAACAGCGTGTTGCTGCCTACCTGGCAATCGTGTCCCACGTGTGCGTAGGAAAGAAAAAAGTTCTCGTTGCCCAGGGAGGTCCGGCCTCCGCCCTTTTTCGTTCCGCGGCTCACCGTCACGTATTCGCGGAAAATGTTGCCGTCACCTGCAACCAGTTGCACGCGCTCGCCACGAAAGGTGTAGTCCTGCGGGTCGCCGCCGATCACGCTGAAGGGGTGAAAAACATTGTTCTTTCCGAACTTGGATGGTCCCTGCACCACAGCGTGCGAGTGCAGCGTACAACCTTCGCCCAATTCCACATCCTCGCCAACCATCGCATAAGCGCCAACTTTGACGCCTTTGCCAAGTTTCGCGCCGGGCGCCACGATGGCTTGCGGGTGAATCTCTTGCTTTTTCATTTCGCGGATTTTTCCGCCTTGGCTACGACCTCGCGGTCCACCATCTTGCACATCAGCGTCGCTTCCGCGGCCAATTGCCCGTTCACGGTCGCTTTGCCTTCGAGTTTGCAGAAGTCGCCGCGCCATGAGAGCACTTTCATCTCCACTCTCAATTGGTCGCCGGGCACGACCGGCCGACGGAACCGCGCGCCATCCACTGCTACAAAGTAGAGCAGCTTCTTTTCCCGATCGGGAACTTCCTGCAGCAACAGCAAACCGCCGGTTTGCGCCATGGATTCGATAATCAACACGCCAGGCATCACCGGCGCTCCCGGAAAGTGTCCTTGAAAGTGGGATTCGTTGATCGTGACGTTTTTCACGCCTACGATGCGCTTCAGCCGATCGATTTCCAGGATGGCGTCCACCATCAAAAAGGGATAGCGGTGCGGCAGAATTTTCTGAATTCCCACAGCGTCCAGTATCATTCGTGTTTCCCCGTCCCGCCGCACACCCGTTCGGCGGCGCTCTTCCCCGGTAAACCTTTAATTATATGCGAAGCCCTGCCCTGCGCGATACGCGCTCTCCGGTAAAGTCAACGTCTCTGGCTCTGAACGCGAATGCCTGGTCGATTGCGAGAATTTCTTCCTGCGCGCCTGATTGCGACATTGCTCTGGGTGCGTCGCGTTGATAGCATCTCCGCACCATGCCAGATTTCCATTCGCCCAAGGAATTCCTTCGTTTCTTGAAGCCGCGTTTGCCGGAGATGCTTGCGACGCTGCGCCGGTTCGTGACGGCGGAATCCCCCAGCCTGGAAAAAGGCGCGGCCGATCGCTGCTGTGGCGTCATCGCCCAAGAATGGAGCAAGCACGCTGTGCGCGTCGACCGCATAGCGCAGAAGCATCGTGGGGACCTTCTACGCATCACCTATGCGGGCGCCAAGTCTCGTACCTCGGGCCAACTCCTGGTCCTGGGCCACTACGATACGGTCTATTCAACCGGAACACTCGCCAAAATGCCGTTTCATGTAAAGGGCGGTAAAGCTTACGGCCCGGGAACTTTCGACATGAAGGCCGGAATCGTGCAGGCGCTATTCGCGCTGCGGGCACTTCAACACTTGCGAGTGCAACTTCAGAAACGCATCGTCTTCCTTTGGACTTCCGATGAGGAGATCGGGAGCGAATCTTCTCGCAAGCATTTCGAAGCGGAGGCGCGCCGCAGTGACGCTGTTTTTGTCCTGGAACCTTCCTTTGGCCAGCACGGGCTGCTGAAGACGGCGCGCAAAGGAGTTGGCGAAGCCGCATTGATCGTGCATGGCCGCGCTTCGCATGCAGGCCTTGCACCACAAGAAGGCGTCAACGCCATTCACGAACTGGCGCGGCAAATCACGCGCATTGAAAAATGGAATGATCTTCACCGCGGAGTCACCATCAACGCCGGGATCATCGAAGGCGGTACGCGCACCAACGTAATTCCGGAACGCGCTCGCGCTGTCCTCGATCTGCGTGCGCTTCGTGTTTCCGACATGCGCAACCTCGAAGTTCGTCTGCGCGGCTTGCGCGCGGTTCAAGCTGGCGCTCGGCTTGAAATCACCGGCGGCTTCGACCGCCCTCCGCTCGAGCGCAAAATGAGCGCGAGTCTCTTCGCCCGCGCCCAATTGCTCGCCAAGCAAATGAATGTCTCGCTGGGCGAATGCACCGCCGGCGGAGGCTCGGACGGAAATTTCACGGCCGCGCTCGGGATCCCCACGCTGGACGGCCTAGGAGCCGTCGGCGACGGCGCTCATTCTTCGCACGAGCACGTGCTCATCAACACCATGCCCCAACGCGCCGCGCTCTTAGCCGCTCTTCTTGCGAAATCCTGAAATCCGGAGCGCAAGATTTCCTTATTTCTTTTTCTTATTTTTTCTCTTATGACCCAATCGAGGAAGCTTGATCCAATCGGGCCTACTCTTAGGTACTGGCTCGATTCGATTCTTCTTGCCCAATGATCCTGTCTGCCGATTTAGACTACGGACGTAGAAAGGAAGAGTCCTCAAGAGTATGACTTCTAGCTGACTCTCAAATCGAGAATTATCGATGACAAACCAAGAAAAGTGGTCCCAGTATTTAGTCTTCGAGGAGCCTGGTCTCGCGTGCCCCTTAACTCGTTTTGCGATCTGGCCTTTCCCAACGTACATGGGCATCGCCCCATGAGTGAGGACATAAACTCCGGTTTTCTTTCCTAAGTCTTTCTTAATTTTCTTAAGATTCAGAGTGTTTCGCGGCCAAGCGATTCCGTAGTCGAGCCTCACAATTTCGCAATAGCCAATGGCAAGGGAGGTGGCTAAGCTCAATAGGTCATGGTAAAATGACTATGGACGTGAAGAGGACACCATGAAACAGATGCGAGCAAGCGTTTTCAAGGCACGCTGCCTGGCGGTAATGGACGACGTACAAGCTACGGGAGAGCCGGTAGTCGTGACGAAGCGCGGGAAACCGGTTGTGAAAGTAGTGCCCATGGCGAGGGATAACGGCGATCTCTTCGGATTCATGGTTGGCCGGATGAAGATTGTCGGCGACATCGAGTCGCCAGTCGTGCGGCTGAAAGAGTGGAAGGTCTTGAAGAAGTGATTCTTCTGGACACGCACGTAGTGGTCTGGATGGCAAGCGATCCCGGAAGGCTCTCGAGGACAGCCGGTGACGCGATTCGTAAAGCAGGCCGCGAAGGGGGAATTGGAATCTCTGCGATCACGCTGTGGGAATTGGCGTGGCTGATGACCAATGGACGATTGGATATCAGCGGAACCGCAGAGGCATTTGTGGAAGAAATTGCGGCGCGGACAGCAGTTCGCCTCATCACTCCGAAGATTGCTGTGCTTGCAACTCAGTTTCCACCTAGTTATCCAAGCGATCCATGCGACCGACTCATTGGAGCCACGGCCCTGGCCGAGGGCATCGCGCTTGTGACGAAAGACCGGAATATCCGCAGTTCCAAACAGCTCAAGACCATCTGGTAAGGGGAAACCTCGTGAGGTTTTACGCCGGAGCAGAGATGAACGTGCGTTTCTGCGTTTTGGAGTAAAGCAGTAGACTAGGGATGGCGATTTTGAAGAATTGAGGAACTTATGTTTCCGACAGATGTGGTGATTGTGGCCGGAGCGCGCACGCCAATGGCGCGGTACAACGGGGCGTTTTCGGACGTAAGCGCGATTGATTTGGCCGCGCACGCCTCGAAAGAGGCGATTCGACGTTCTGGAGTAGACCCAAGCGAGTTTGACCATGCGATTTTGGGCAACGTGATGCAGACGAGTGCGGACGCGCTGTACGGTGCGCGGCACGTGGGATTGAAGGCGGGGCTGAAAATCGAAACTCCGGCGGTGACGGTGAACCGGCTATGCGGATCGGGGATTGAGGCGATTGCGCAGGCAGCGCAGCGGTTGCTGCTTGGCGAAGCGAACATGGTGCTGGCGGGCGGCATGGAAAACATGACGCAAGCGCCGTTCGTGATTCGCGGGGCGCGGACTGGCTTGAAACTCGGCGGCGGGACGCTGGAAGATTCGTTGATGGCCGGGCTGACGGATACGTATTGCGGATTGCCGATGGCGCTGACAGCCGAAAAACTGGCCGAGCAACAGGGCATCACGCGAAAAGATGCGGACGCGTATGCGCTGCGCAGCCAGCAGGCAGCGGATGCGGCTTACAAGGCGTGCCGCATCAAGGAAGAGCTGGTACCGGTCGAAGTGAAGCAGGGAAAGAAAACTACAGTCGTGAGCGAAGACGATCACCGGCGGCCGGAAACGACGATGGAGACGCTGGAAAAATTGCCGCCGTCGTTCAAGAAAGACGGGATTGTGACAGCGGGGAACGCCAGCGGGATTGTTGACGGCGGAGCGGCGGTAGTGGTGACGCGAGAGAAAACCGCGAAGGAGCGCGGGCTGAAGCCGGTGGGTCGCATTGTTTCGTGGGCAGTGGCGGGAGTCGATCCCAGCATCATGGGGATCGGTCCCGTGCCGTCTTCGCAGAAGGCGTTGAAGCTCGCGGGACTCACGCTGGAGCAGATGGATCGCGTGGAAGTGAACGAGGCGTTCGCGGCGCAATACCTTGCCGTGGAAAAGGTGCTGGGATTGAAGCGTGATAAGACAAATGTGAACGGCGGAGCGATAGCGCTCGGGCATCCGCTGGGGGCTTCGGGGACGCGGCTAGTGATTACAATTCTGAATGAGTTGCGGCGAAATGGATTGCGGTACGGGTTGGCGACGGCATGCATCGGCGGCGGGCAGGGAATCGCGATGATTGTTGAGGCCCTGAACAACTAGCCACACTATTTCTGTTACACTTTCGCATTCGGGATACGCGGTTCCCTCCCGGCCATATTGCCGATTGGGCGGCGAAATCATCTAAGAGGAAAAAATGGCGATTCAGAGAGTGGGAGTCGTGGGGTGTGGGCTGATGGGCTCAGGAATCGCGCAGGTGGTGGCTGTGGCAGGATTCGAGACCACGGTGCGTGAAGTGAACGCGGAGCTGGTGGAAAAAGGGCTCAAGGGCATCGAGAAGAATCTGAATCGATTGGTGGAGAAGGGGACGATCACCGACGCGGTAAAGGGGCAAATCCGGAGCCGGCTGAAGGGTACGACTTCCATTGACGACCTGAAGAGTTGCGACGTCATCGTGGAAGCGATCATCGAGCAACTGCCCCCGAAGCGAGAACTATTCAGCGCACTGGATAAAATCTGTCCGGCATCGACAATTTTTGCCAGCAACACCTCTTCGCTGACGATCACGGAAATTGCGACGGCGACCAAGCGGCCGCAACGTTTTGTGGGGCTGCACTTCTTTAACCCTGTGCCGGTGATGAAGCTGGTCGAGGTGGTTCGAACGATTGCGACGGATCCTGCGGTGTATGAAGAGATGGTGGCGTTCGGCGTGAAACTGGGCAAAACGGCGGTGCGCGCGAATGACAGCACGGGTTTTATCGTGAATCGGCTGCTGGTGCCGTATCTGCTGGATGCGATTCGCGCGCTGGAAGAGGGCGTCGGTTCCATCGAGGACATCGATAATTCGATGAAGCTGGGGTGCGGGCATCCGATGGGACCCCTGACATTGCTGGATTTTGTGGGGCTGGACACGACGTATTACATTTCGCAGATTATGTTTGAGGAATTCAAGGAACGACGATTTGGGGCGCCGCCGCTGTTGAAACGCATGGTCCTGGCGGGATGGAATGGTAGGAAGTCGGGACGCGGGTTTTACGATTATTCCGATCCGGCGAATCCGAAGGCGCTGAAATTCTGAAAGAAAAAAGAATTAACACAGAGGGCGCTGAGGACAAAGAACTCGCGGAAGAAACGCTGAGGAGCGCTAGGCCGAGAAGAGGGAAGAAATGGGCTACGAGAACATTTTGTACGAAAAGAAAGACGGGATTGCCTACATCACCTTCAACCGGCCGAAGGTGCAGAATGCGCTGAACCGCAAGACCGTCGAAGAACTGCGGCATGCGCTGCTCGACGCGCGCGATGACTCAGCGGTGCGCGTGCTGATCCTCACGGGCGCAGGAGAAAAGGCGTTTGTGGCTGGTGCGGACATCAGCGAACTGGCCCTGCAAACACCGGTCAATGGCAAGGAATTTTCGCTTTTCGGGCAGAGTGTTTTTCATTTGCTGGAGACGATGGGGAAGCCGTCGATCTGCGCGATCAATGGATTTGCGCTGGGCGGCGGGTGCGAGCTGGCGCTTTCGTGCACCATCAGAATCGCAAGCAAGACCGCGAAGCTCGGGCAGCCGGAAGTAAAGCTGGGGATTTTGCCGGGATACGGCGGATCGCAGCGCCTGGCGCGATTGTGCGGCAAAGGCGTGGCGCACGAACTGTGCTTGACCGGCGAAATGATTACGGCGGAAGAAGCACAGCGCATCGGGCTGGTCAATCACGTCCATGAGCCGGCGGAGTTGATTCCCGCCGCAGAAGCGATCGCGAAGAAAATCATCGCGAACGGGCCGCTTGCGGTGAAATTCACCATGGAAGCGATCGAGCGTGGAATGGAAATGCCGCAGGAAGAAGGATTGTTCCTGGAGGCGACGCTGTTTGGCGTAGCTTGCGCGACCGAAGATATGCGCGAGGGAACCAAAGCGTTTCTGGAGAAGAGGGTGCCGCAATTCAAAGGGAAGTAAGGGATGCGGGAAGGAACAGCATAGACCGGCGATGGCGGAAAAATTACAGCCTGGGAAGATTAGTGGCGCATTGAGCGCCGTGGGTCTTCGCTTTGGAATTATCGTGAGCCGGTTCAATAGTTTTATCACTGAGCGGCTTCTTGCGGCGGCTGTAGATGTGCTGGATCGCGCGGGCGCTACCAGCAAAGAGGTTGATGTTGTGCACGTTCCGGGAGCGTTCGAATTGCCGCTGGCGGCAAAAAAACTGGCGGCGACCGGAAAGTACGACGCACTGATCGCCATCGGATGCGTGCTTCGCGGCGAAACGACGCACTATGATTACGTTTGCTCGGAGACGGCACGAGGATTGCAGCTCGCGCAGATGGACAGCAGCTTGCCCATCATATTTTGCGTGCTGACGTGCGAAACGCTGGAGCAAGCCATTGACCGCGCCGGGGTGAAGGGCGGGAACAAGGGATTCGAAGCGGGGCTCGCCGCCATCGAAATGGCACAACTGTCACGCAAGCTTCGCACTGCTGGTTCCATACCGGATGCCTCTGGAAAGCCTCGGCGCAAGTAACGTGTCTCTCCGCACAAAATCCCGCGAATTTGCGATGCAGATGTTGTTCCAGTGGGACATGAGCCAGCAGGATTTCACCAAACTGGAGGTGAAGTTCTGGAAAAGTGCGAAGGCGGCGGACAATACGCGGGCGTTTGCGAACAAACTCTTTGAAGGCGCAGCGAAAGACGTTACCGCGCTAGACGCGATCATCGTAAAACACGCGGACAACTGGCGGTTCGAACGGCTCGCCGCCATCGATCGCGCGATCTTGCGCCTTGCAATTCATGAATTGAACGATACGGACACGCCCCCCAAGGTCATCCTGAATGAGGCCGTTGAATTGGCGAAAAAGTTCTCCTCGGAAGAGTCCGGGTCGTTTGTGAATGGCATCCTTGACTCCGTCCATAAGTCATTGAACCTAAATTAGTTACGTCCACTTCACTTGCTTTTAGTTCTTCGTCAATACATTTTGCGCGTCCGATGGCGAAACTTTGCTTCGCCAACGGTGTTTGACTCTGTAAGTGTGGTGGTAACGCCAGGAAGTATTCAATTCAATAGGAGACAACCATGAACGCAGAACATGTGGTCCGTCGAGGGGTGCTCGCGATTGCTTTTGCCGGTTTGCTGGCCGGCGGTGCGTATGCGAAGAGCCAGGATCCGGCTCCGCAGCCGCAGGACATCCAGAGTGACAAGAAAGACATTCGAAGCGATAGGAAAGATCTGGCAAAGGATCGTGCGGATCGCAACGGCGATCAGCGCGATATCAATCATGATAAGAGGGATCTGGCGAAGGATCGCGCCGACCGCAACGCCGACCAACGGGACATCAATCACGATAGGCGCGATTTGAACAAGGACCGCGCGGACCGCAATGCCGATCAGCGCGACATCAATCACGACAAGACGAAGCTTGCCCGCGACGACCAGAAGTTCGGCGCCAACAGCGCGCAGGCGCAGGCTGATCGCAAGGATCTTCGTGCGGATCGCGTTGACCGCAACAAAGACCAGCGGGACATTAATCATGACCGGCGTGATTTGAACAAGGACCGCGCGGACCGCAATGCCGATCAGCGCGATATCAACCACGACAAGAAGGACCTGGCCAAGGATCGCAAAGACCGCAACAAGGACCAGAAAGACATCAACAAAGACAAGAAAGACCTGCACAAGGATCGCAAGGATCTGAGGCAGGACCGCAAGGGCCACAAGTAAGTATTTGTTTTGCAGAAGTGAAGGGCCGCGCGCAAGAAGACGCGCGGCCTTTTCATTTGTTAGCGCGAATCTGCGTCAGGCGCGAATCGTTCCTTCAAATACTCTCACGGCGGCCCCGCTGACGCGCGGCACGAGTTTCTTTCCGCTTTGCGTGACCTCCACTTCGAGGTGGCTTGGGCGGCCCATTTCCTGGCCTTGGAGAATGGTCAGCGTGTGGCCGGGCGCCAGTCTTCCGTTTCGCACAAGATATGCGCCCAGCGATCCGGCGGCGGACCCCGTCGCGGCATCCTCATAAAGTTCCCACGGCAGCATGCCGCGCGAAAATGCCTTGTCATTTCCACTGAGAGCGAAGCAGTAAGCCATCGTCGCATTCTTTCCCTGAAGGCGGCGGAGTTCGGCCATGTTCATGACAATCTTGCCAAGTGCGGCGCGATTGCGCAGCGGCACCATCAGGTTGAAGATCCCGGTGGACACAAATTCAGGTTGCAGGTTCGTGTCAAAATCCTTGGGCGAGAGTCCCAGCGCTGTAGCGAGTTTCTTCTTGTTGATTTTCGCAGGCTTGAAGATCGCTTCCTTTTGCGTCATGGTGACGCGCTGCGGGCGGCCATCCTTAAAACGGATTTCCACCGGCAACACACCGGCTCCGGTTTCTTGCAGGATGTGCACGCCGCCGTCCTGCGCGGGAACCACGCCCAGTTCCGCGAGTAGGAACCAAGTTCCAATTACAGGATGACCGGCGAGTTTGAGTTCTTCCTTGGTCGTGAAGATGCGCAGGCGCGCGAGGGCTTCTTCGTCCGTGGGCTTTTGTACAAAAACCGTTTCCGAAAGATTCATTTCGCGCGCGATAGCGAGCATTTGATCGTCGGTGAGGCCGTCCCCGTCAGTAAATACCGCGAGCGGGTTGCCCTCGAAACGGTTGTTGGTGAAAACATCGAGCGTGTAGAAGCGATGTTCCATGACTGGTCGTAGATTCGCCGCGGGAGCAAATGTCAGATGCGCTCGAGCTGGGCGATGGTCCTTTCGTTGGTGACGTTCCCGGTGTTCAACGTCGAATTCGGCTCGATCAGGATAACGTGGACCTCTTCGTCCGCCACGGGACAGTGCTCGACGCCGTGCGGGACGACAATGAATTCGCCCTCGCGCACGACACGTTCACGATCGCGGAATTTCATGCGGAAAGAGCCTTTCACTACGAGAAAAAGTTCATCTTCGCTGTCGTGATGATGCCAGAGGAATTCTCCTTTGAACTTGACGGCTTTCACCAGGCAATTATTGACTTCACCGATGATGCAGGGTTTGTAGTGCTCGGAAATGAGGTTGAATTTTTCTTTCAGATTTATCGTGTTCATGGGGCACCTATAGCTCGTGAACGATTTGTGTTACAGCATTGAGAACGCGGTGCGTGGTTTCAGGCTTTGACGTTTCTGAATACACCCGCAAAAGATTTTCTGTTCCTGAGGCGCGCACCATTACCCATCCGGCCTCGCCGAGATAGACCTTGATGCCGTCCATGTCCTCGCGGCGTACGACCGGCAAACCAAGGAGTCGGTCCAGTTTTCCATTCGAAAAGTGAGCGATAGCTTTTTCTTTTTGCCCAGGTTTCAAATCGAGATCGACGCGGCCGTAATGATACTCGCCGAATTCCGCATGCAGCGCGGTCAGCAGCTCTCCTAGAGACTTGCCGTGCCAGGCCATCAATTCCGCGAGGAAAAGCGCGGAAACCGTGGCGTCGCGTTCCGGCAGATACAGGCTCGTGCCGATGCCGCCGCTTTCTTCGCCGCCAATCAAAATGTTCTGTTCCAGCATTAGTTCGCAAATATATTTGAAGCCAATGGGCACTTCGTGGAGTTTGCGCCCGAATTTTGTGGCGAGTTTGTCGATGAGCTTCGTGACGGAAAATGTTTTTGCGATATCGCCGGGCAGGTCGCGGGTTCCTGCGAGGTGCCAGACGAGCAGCGAAAAAATCTGGTGAGGATTGATGAACGCGCCGTCGCGGTCGATGGCACCGATGCGGTCGCCATCCCCGTCAGCGCAGAATCCGGCGTCGCATTTTCCCGCGCACACCGCCTGGCGCAGCGCTTCAATGTGCGGTTCGATCGGCTCCGGATGCACGCCGCCGAAACGCGGATCGCGTGTGCCGCGAATTTCCTCGCAGGAGATCCTGTTGCGGCGGAAAAGCTCCGGCAGCAGCCCCGCTGCTGATCCGTGCATAGGATCAAAGACAAAACGGAACTTCGCATCGCGCAGGCGTTTCCAATCCACCAGTTTTTCGAGCGCATCGAGATATGGCGCGCGTGGCTCGAGAGGGTGTATCAGATTCTGGCGGGGCGGCAGGGGTGGCACGCCCTTCTGCAACACTGCGTCGAGTTCCTGTTCGATCTGAGCGACGATGGAAGGGAGAGCGCTGCTGCCGTAGCTGGCTTTGTACTTGATGCCGTTCCAGCGATAAGGATTGTGGCTGGCGGTGATGACGATGCCGCCGGCCGCGCCGCGGTGCCTCACCAGATAGGAAATCGCCGGCGTCGGGCAGGGCTTATCCGCCAGCCATACGGGAGTGCCGCTGGCGCTGATTACTTCCGCGACCGCTGCGGCCACGCGATCCGCGGCGTAACGATGGTCGTAGCCGACGAGCACGCCTTTACGCGCGTCCTCATTTCGCACCACGTAGCGCGCGATGGCATGCGCGACGATGCGGGCGTTCGCAAAAGTGAAATCTTCCGCGATAACACCGCGCCAGCCGTCGGTTCCAAACTTGATTGAGGACATGTGTGCCGGGAAAAGTATACGCGAAGCGATATTTTCCCAAAACAGCCGGATTGGCCTGCTAGAGAAGTTCCTTCCGGCGCTGCGCTTCGAGCCATTTCACGATTTTTCCCACATCTTGGGCGCGGTCGCGCGGGCAGATAAGCAGCGCATCCGGTGTCTCAACCACCACCAGATCACGGACGCCGATGGCGGCAACGAATTTGGACGGGCTCCAGAAAAAATTGCCTTCCGCATCAAGCGTGTGGCCTTGTCCGGCAAGGACGTTCTCGCCGGTTTTCTTTGCCAGCAGTTCATAAACGGCCGCCCAGGAGCCAATATCGCTCCAGCCCACTTCTGCCGGAATCACAAAAACGCGCGGCGGTCCCTCGACGCGAGTCGCGGGTTCGAGCACGGCGTAGTCCACTGAAATATTTTCGAGCTTCGGATAAATCGAGCGCAATCTGCGCTCGTAGGTACGTGTCCCAATGAATTCTGCTAGCTTTTCCAGCGCGGCATGCGTCTTCGGCAGAAAGCTCTTCAGATTCTCCAGGAACGCGGATATCCGCCAGAAAAACATGCCGGCGTTCCAATGATAGTTGCCTGAAGCGACATACTCTTGCGCGAGTTTCAGTTCGGGTTTCTCCGTGAAGCGGCAGACGGCAAAAACCGGGAAGTTGCGCGAAGTGACAGGTTCACCCATCCGCTCGATATAGCCGAAACCAGTCTCCGGTCGGGTTGGGGGTATACCAAGTACCACCATTCGTCTCGGTTCGCGTGCTGCATCGAGTGCGGCAGTCACAATCTCCCGGAACTTTTGCGGTTGCTCGATGTAATGGTCAGCTGGGAGCACCGCCATCAACGAGTCGCCCCGCGCCACATGGCGCACATGAATGGCCGCCAGGCCGATTGCCACCGCAGTATTCATTCCCATGGGCTCGATCAGCACGCGCTTGCGAGCAGCTGTGGGAACCTGTTTGCGGACGGCCGAGGCCTGCTCCGCATTCGTGACCGTCCAGATGCGTTCGGCGGAAATCAGCGGCTTCAGACGCGCGGCGGTCTGCTGCAGCATGGTGTCCTTGCCGATGATGTTCAACAGTTGCTTTGGTGTGCGTGTGCGGCTGCGCGGCCAAAAGCGTGTGCCGCGGCCCCCGGCAAGGATCACGGCGTGGATTGTAAGCTTTTCAGTCCGCATCACCGTTCTTCTTTAGCTCATTCTTCTGATTAAGAGGAGAAGCCATAAGCACGTTAGTTTTCTTCTTCGGATAGTAGCCATGGCTCCCAAACACCGCAGGAATAAACCAGCACTCTCCTTGCGTATAAGAAAACTCGCCAAAATTGCTTCTGGTCATATCCTGTGGATTGCTAGACCAGCCAATTTTCCCTTCGCCTTCCAGAAAAACCCAC
Source organism: Acidobacteriota bacterium (assembly GCA_003225315.1). GTDB lineage: Bacteria > Acidobacteriota > Terriglobia > Acidiferrales > UBA7541 > Acidiferrum. Next base: position 146,236 of record QHZD01000020.1, on the reverse strand, counting down.
AAACTAAATTCATGGCTGGGTTTGCCGATCGACTTCAGGTGGGTTGGCTCGTCAATTTCGCGTTTCGACGTTGAGAAGTAGGGGCAGTCAACCAAATCTTCCCAAAACTTCTTATTCCGGATTAGTCGCGGGCGAGTCGCTACCTTCCCGCCAGCGTTGGAGTTGAAATTCAGGACCTCCATAGCCTTTTCAACGTGGAGCTCGCGCGCTTTTCCTTTGGCGTCGACCCGCTCATAGTCATAGAGGCGATAGGTGAGGTCAGAGTATTCCTGTACCTCGCAAATAATCATACCGGGGCCAATGGTGTGCGGTGTCCCGGCAGGAATGAAGAAGGTATCACCTGCCTGAACCTCGTAGGATTGAAAGAGGTCTTCCAAAGTGTGATCGCTAAGCGCCGCGAGCACTCGCTCCTTTGTCGCGCCCGGTTTGAGGCCCGCGAGCAATCGAGCCCCAGGTTCCGCAGAAACGACGTGCCACATCTCCGTCTTGCCGCGACCACCTGCAGCTGCTTCGTGCACAGCTGCGTAGGCGTCATCTGGATGAACTTGAATGGAGAGCTTGTCGGTAGGAAAGATGAATTTTAAGAGAAGAGGAAAGTCAGTTTCATCTCGGAATTTCAGGCCGCGCCAAGCTGTAGTCATTTCTTTCCAAGCTTCGCCCAGTGTTTTGTCGACAAATGGGCCATTGGCTATGCGGCAATCAAGACCAGTCAACCAAGCCTCGCCAATTGGCGACTTGAGATCATGCATTTCCGGGAAAAGAGGGGCCAGTGAACGGCTGCCCCACAGACGCTCGGAGAACGTGGGTTTAATGCGAAACGGCTCAGGCGCTATTGGCCAGGCACTCACGTTTCAGGCGGCGGCTTCAGCGCGAGAGAAAAAACGTTCGAGGCGGCGCAGTCCTTCCTCGATGCGTTCGATGGAAGTGGCGTAAGAAAGGCGCAGATAGCCGGGCGCGCCGAAAGCTTCTCCGGGCACCAACGCAACGTGCGCTTTCTCCAGGACTAACTTGGCAAGCGCGGTGCAAGTTTTGGCGTGTGCATGCCTGCCTTCCCCGAGATGCGCCGACACATTGGGAAAAGCGTAAAACGCGCCGCCCGGCCATTCGCAAGTAATTCCAGGAATCGCGCGCAGTCCCTCGACGATGCGTTTGCGGCGCTTTTCATATTCGGCCAGCATCACGGGAACCGTTTCCATCGTCCCGCGCATCGCTTCGAGTGCCGCATACTGCGCGATGGAGGTCGCATTGGACGTGGACTGGCTCTGCAGCTTGATGAGCGCTTGGATCAACACCTCCGGCCCAAGCGTGTAACCGATACGCCAGCCGGTCATCGCGAACGTTTTCGAAACCGAGCCGATGATGACGACGTTTTCCTTGGAGCCCGCGGCGCTCGCGATCGAATACGGCTTGTGCGGTTCGTACGTGAAATGCGAATAGCACTCGTCGCCCATCAGCCAAACTTTGTGCTTCCTGCAAACGGCGAGGATGCGCTCGTACTCATCCGGCGGAACAACGCCTCCCGTTGGATTGCTGGGCGAATTAAGGATGAGCAACTTTGTCCGAGGAGTGACGGCTTTTTCGATGGCCGAAGCCTTCACGCTGAAGCCCTCTTCCGGTTTCGTCTCAACAAAGACCGGTGTCCCGCCCGCATATTTCACGATGTCCGGAAAGCTCACCCAGTATGGCGCGGGGATAATGATTTCGTCGCCTTGCTGGACCAGCACGCTCATCACATTAAAGATGGAATGTTTGCCGCCAACGCTGACCACGCATTCTTTTGCGTCATAGGAAGAGCCCAGTTCGCGCTTGTGCCACGCGCAAATCGCTTCGCGCAGCGGCATGATTCCGCCCGTCGGCGTATATTTAGATTTGTTTTCCTCGATCGCCTTGATCGCGGCTTTCTTGATGTGGTCCGGCGTGGGGAAGTCCGGCTCGCCGGGGCCGAAGTCCGCGATATCCACTCCACGCGACTTCAGCTTCTCCGCTTCGGAGATCACCGCCGCGGTCGGCGAAATTTGTATGCGATTGATACGGTCCGTAAATTGCACCTTCGCTCCTTGAAAAGAGTTCACTGTCTAAAGCACACGTCAAATTCGTTTACGAAACTTTCGCGCGCAAGCGCTGCTCCACCACTTCCGGCACCAGGCCCTTGAGCGATGCGCCAAGCTGCGCAATTTCGCGCACCAGCTTCGAGCTCAAGTAGCTGTACGACAAGCCCGGCAGCATAAAAACTGTCTCAAGCCGCGGCTCAAGTTTCCGGTTCATCAGCGCCATCTGCAATTCATATTCGTAGTCGGAAACGGCGCGGATTCCCCGCAGGATGACGCCGGCGCCGCGCTTCCGCGCGTAGTCCACCAGGAGGCCATCGAAAACGTCGATCTCCACGCTCGTCCACTGTTTGGTCACTTCGCGCAGCATTTCGACGCGTTCCTTCACGGAAAACAAAGGCTCTTTCTCGGCGTTTCGCAGCACCGCGACAATCAGCAAATCGAACATCTTCTCCCCACGCTCGATGAGGTCGAGGTGTCCGTTGGTGACCGGGTCAAACGAACCCGGGTAGATGGCAATTGAAGTTTTCATCGTGGAGTCATCGGTGCCGCACGTCTCGGTTTATTCTAACCCAGCCGCCTTTTGTGGGACAGGCATTCCTGCCTGTCCTCTTTGTAAGTGGTTGCTACTCAGCGGCAGACAGACAGGAATGTCTGTCCCACGCGAAATCCTCTTCGCAGGATGATGAAGATATGACAGTATGCCAAGGCTCGTGCTACATAGCAGTCAGCAGAGATTTGCTACCCTGCGAGGGAGGATTCTCGGGACCATGGCTCAGAATGCGCGTTTGCAAGGACTTGGCATACTCATTCTTTGCAGTTTGTTGCACCCGGCAATGACTATAGCTCAACAGCCTGCATTGAATCTCATGCCCCTTCCCGCGAACGTGCAGCCGGGAACAGGCAGCCTGCGCGTGGACTCCGCGTTTTCCGTGGCGTTCACGGGATATATCGAGCCCCGCCTGGAGCGCGCCAGTGAGCGATTCTTGCGTCAACTCGCGCGCCAAACAGGTCTCCCGCTCGCGTTGAAGCCCTCGAAGACCGGAAAAGCCACGCTCGTGATTCAGACCGATCACGCGAGCAAAGAGATTCAGGAAGTCGGCGAGGATGAATCCTACATCCTTGATGTGAGCACCGCGAGTGCAAGGCTCCGGGCCACTACGCCGCTCGGAACGATGCACGGGCTGCAAACATTTCTGCAACTCGTGGATGTGTCGTCCGACGGATTTGCCGTACCCGCAGCCACGATCCAAGACAAGCCGCGTTTCCCGTGGCGTGGCTTGATGATCGATTCCGCCCGCCATTTTATTCCGCTCGACGTGATTCACCGGAATCTCGACGCCATGGAAGCCGTGAAGATGAACGTTTTCCACTGGCACCTCTCGGAGAACCAGGGCTTTCGCGCGGAGAGCAGGAAATTTCCGAAACTTCACGAATTGGGCTCCGACTCCCTTTATTACGCGCAGGATGAAATCCGCGACCTGATCGCCTACGCGCGCGATCGCGGCATTCGGGTGGTGCCGGAATTCGATATGCCCGGCCATAGCACCGCCTGGTTCGTGGGGCACCCCGAGCTGGCCAGCGGAAAAGGACCCTACGAAATCGAGCGGAGATGGGGCGTCTTCGATCCGGCAATGGACCCCACGAACGAGAGAGTCTACAAGTTTCTCGATGAATTCATCGGTGAAATGGCAAGGATTTTTCCGGACCACTATTTCCACATTGGCGGCGACGAGGTGAACGGCAAGGAGTGGGACGCCAACCCGAAAATTCAGGCGTTTATGAAGGCGCAGGGGATCAAAAACAATGAAGCGCTACAGGCGTATTTCAGCGGGCGCGTCCAGAAGCTGGTGGTGAAGCATGGCAAGGTGGTGATTGGCTGGGATGAAGTGCTGGTGCCGGGCGTGCCGAAAGACATTGTGATTCAATCCTGGCGCGGGCAAGCATCGCTGGCGCAAGCCGCAAAGCAGGGCTATCGCGGGATTTTGTCGAACGGGTATTACCTGGACTTGGGTTGGCCTGCGGCGCGGCACTATGCTGTCGACCCGATGAGCGGCGACACTGCCAATCTTTCTGCCGAAGAAAAGCAACGAATTCTGGGGGGTGAATCGTGCATGTGGGCCGAATACGTCAGCCCTGAGAACTTGGATTCGCGTATCTGGCCCAGGAACGCCGCGATTGCCGAGCGTCTGTGGTCTCCGCGGGAAGTCCGCGACCCCGCTTCCATGTATACGCGCTTGGATTTCGTCAGCGCCCGGCTGGAATGGCTGGGTCTTACGCACCGGACCGTCATGCGGCACATGTTGCAGCGCCTCGCTGGCTCCCCTTCACGCGCGGAATTTGCCGCTCTTCGCACTCTTGCCGACGCCGTCGAACCGGTGAAAGAGTACACTCGCGAACGAACCGCGCCTGCGGAACCGACAAGCGCCACACCCATGAATCGCCTCGTAGACGCGGTTCCGCTTGAGAGCGATGCAGCCCGCCGTTTTGGCGAGTTGGTCGATCAATTTCTCTCATCATCTTGCCATGACGCGGCGGCGGAGGCACGGCTCCGCGCGCAACTCACTGCTTGGCGCGACAACGACGCCATCCTCCAGCCCCTCGCGCAGCGCTCTTTCCTGGTCAAAGAAGTAGCGGCCAACTCCCAGGATCTCTCCGCGTTGGGCACAGCAGCGCTTGCCGCTCTCGACGCTATCGCAAAGGGCCAGCCAGCCCCCGACACGTGGAAAGCGCAGCAGCTTGCGACCCTGGAACAGATGAAAAAACCGAAAGCACAGTTACTGATGATTCCCGCGCCTGCAGTTCAGAAATTGATCGAGGCTGCCGCCGGAGGCGGGCCTTGCTCTGGCTCGAAGCCATAGCGCGAATTGCGCCGGCGCAAAGGCTGCTCAGTTCGATTCTGTGGGATGGTTGTGGCAGACGCCGCTGCCGGAATCATGAAAGGTCTTGCCCTCTTCGGGGATAAACTCCCAAGTGTATTTTCCCGGCGAGAGCGTGAGCTTCAACACGCCGTAAGTTTCCCATTCGCGGGCTTCGCTATTCGGCGTGGCGAAGCCGAGAAGATCGTGGCTGCGTCCTCCAGTCCCAACAACAATCTCCCGTATTCCATTTGCCGGATCTGGTTTGCCCTCGGGATCCTGCGGCGCAAATCGTTCGTAGGAGTGTTCGTGTCCGGCAAGAACCAGGTCGGCGTGTGCGGCGTACAGGTCTTCCCATAGCTGCTTCAATTTGGGATGTACGGCGTGGCTTTTGAACACGCCGCTGCTGAACAGCGCGTGATGGCCATAGGCCAGAATGCAAGCGTTAGGATGTTTCGCAAGATCCCCCTTCAGCCAGGTTTCTTCCGGCGAGCCAGCCGCGCAGCCTCCCAAGGACTTCGCGTCACAATTCGTATTCAGTGCCACAATGTGCCAGTCACCCAGGTCGTAGCTATAGTAGCCTTTGCCCGCTGGCCCCGCCTGTGCTCCCCAATATTGGAAATAGCCCGACGCCGTACGATTTGCGTACTCATGATTACCCAGGGCCGGTTTCGTCCGATCTTTGAAGCGTCCCCAGGTCGGGTCGTAGCAATTCTTGAAGTTTTCCGCACTCCCTCTTTCGTAAGCCAGGTCCCCTGCGGCAAAAACTGTGCCGGGAATTTGCTCGATCAGCTTGGCGGTTGCTTTGGCGCCTTCCAGATTCTTGCAGCCAGCGATGTCGCCCGCACCAACGAGAACAAAGGTCTGCTCCGGCGTGTGCTTTTTTATCGCCCCGACCTTGCCGGTCTTGGGATGGTCGCCTGGCGGAGCCGCTCGCGTTTGCGCGAGTGCATGCGTCGGAACGAGTACGGTCATCAGGATCAGCCCCCAGAAGCATGATCCCCCAATTTCTTTTCGTTTCCGAATGTATCCGGGCATCCAGCCCCTCCATCGAACGTGTAGGCTACCATGCTGGGCCAGCTAACTGAGCTAATCGCAATTCTGCTTGGGTTTCCGGCCGTTCAATATCATAGGAGACCGTTCGCTGAAAAATGGTTGATATAAGACTGATTCGGTCTTATTATAAGTTGTTAGAAATACAGGGCTTGTATGGAAGTATGGAATCACTTTGGGTTGACTTTCCGAGAATCCAGGGATATACTTCATCTGCGACTGAATCAGTCGCATATTCCGAGCGTCCGGAAGGTCTAAGGTCTATCGAACGATGTTCAAGCTTTCCAAGAAAGCCGACTACGGCCTGATTGCCGTCAAGCACTTGGCGATGCATCGCCAGCAACATGCTTGTAGTGCCAATGAGATTGCCGAGGAGTATGGCATTTCCGCGACGCTGATGGCCAAAGTGCTGCAAAAACTGGCGCATCATTCGCTCGTGGCTGCAAAGCATGGTTCCAGCGGGGGCTACCAATTGGCTAAGGATCCAGCGCAGATTAGCGCCCTCGATGTGATTTCGGCCATTGATGGTCCCGTGCTGATTACTTCGTGCGTGACCAATCACGGGAATTGCGACGCCACCGAGCGTTGTTCCGTCAAAGAGCCGTTGCGCCGTGTGAACGAAAGCATTTTAGAAGTGTTAGGCGCGGTAACGATCTCGCAGTTGAGTGAAGAGCCGCACGAGCCTTCGCTCGTGGCGTTGTCGGCCTCGACTCGGTCGGGGCCGCAGATGAGTTCGACTTAGGATTAGGAGAAGAGGAATATGGCCGTCAAGCTACCGATTTACATGGACAATCACGCGACCACCCCGGTCGATCCGCGCGTCGTCGATGCCATGCTGCCGTATTTCACCGAGAAGTTCGGCAACGCCGCCAGCCGTAACCATTCGTTCGGCTGGGCGGGCGAAGAGGCCGTGGAAACCGCGCGGCAGCAGATTGCTTCGCTGATCAATGCCACGCCGAAGGAAATCATCTTCACCAGCGGCGCTACCGAATCCGATAACCTGATGATCAAGGGCATCGCGGAAATGTTCCGCGAAAAGGGCAACCACATTATCACCCAGGCCATCGAGCACAAGGCCGTGCTCGATACCTGCAAGAACCTGGAAAAGCACGGCTTTGAAGTTACCTATCTGCCTGTCCAGCGCGACGGCCGCGTAAGTTTGGACGATTTGAAGGCGGCGATTAAGCCCTCGACGATTCTGATTACCATCATGTACGCCAACAACGAAATTGGCGTGATCAATCCCATCGCGGAAATCGGCAAGATCGCCAAGGAACACGGCATCTTCTTCGCCGTGGATGGTGTTCAGGCCGTGGGCAAAGTCCCCGTCGACGTGCAGAAGGACAACATCGATCTGCTAGCCATCAGCGGCCACAAGGTTTATGGGCCAAAGGGCGTCGGCGCATTGTACGTTCGCCGCCGCAATCCGCGCGTCCAGCTTTCCGCCATCATCGACGGAGGCGGGCATGAGCGCGGCATGCGCTCCGGCACGCTGAACGTGCCTGGGATCGTCGGCCTTGGCAAGGCCTGCGAAATCGCTCAGAAAGAGATGCCCGAAGAAGCGGCGCGTTTGCTCGGCTTACGCGAACGGCTCCGCAAGGGCCTGGAAGCCAAGCTGGACGAGGTGTTCATCAACGGCTCGATGGAGCACCGCTTGCCGAACAACCTGAACATGAGCTTTGCTTATGTGGAAGGCGAATCGCTCCTCATGGGCATCAACGATATCGCGGTTTCAAGCGGTTCTGCCTGCACTTCGGCAACCCTGGAGCCAAGCTATGTACTCAAAGCATTAGGTGTTGGCGAAGACCTCGCGCACACCTCGATCCGATTCGGCCTCGGCCGTTTCAACACGCAGGAAGAGGTCGACTACGTCATCGACAAGATGGTTCAAGTCGTCACCAAGCTGCGCGAGCTCTCCCCGCTTTACGAAATGGCCAAAGAGGGAATCGATATTTCTAAGGTGAAATGGCAAACAGCCTAAAGGACTGGAAGAAACATGGCAAATGAAGGGACAATTCGCATTCATCGCTCCATCGGTGGCACCGGCGCGGCTTTCCGCGTGACGTTCGTGCCCTATGGTGGAGAGGGAGAAGAGGCCGCCGTCGCCGGCGAGCGCTCTTTCCATGAGCTTCAGCAGGTGCGCGCCTTTCTGAAGATGCTTGGGCTTGGCGCGGAATTCATCAAAGACGCTCTTCGTCAATTGACCGCGGGCCGTTCGGCTTCCGTACCGAACGTTTCGCTCACGGACAAGGTAGTCAAGAGCGCGGGTTTCGGTAATCTCGTGAATCTGGCAAGGAGCAACGGCTAATGGCATACAGCGATAAAGTGGTTGATCACTACAATAATCCCCGCAACGTCGGCAGCCTCTCGAAGGAAGACCCCAACGTGGGCACGGGTCTCGTCGGAGCGCCGGAGTGCGGCGACGTGATGAAGCTGCAGATGAAAATCAATCCCAATACCCAGGTCATTGAAGAAGCCAAGTTCAAGACCTTCGGTTGCGGATCGGCCATCGCCAGCTCCTCGCTCGCTACCGAGTGGGTGAAGGGCAAGACGGTCGAAGAGGCGCTTTCGATCAAGAACACGGACATCGTGCGCGAGCTTTCGCTCCCGCCGGTAAAGATTCACTGTTCCGTGCTCGCCGAAGACGCCATCAAGGCCGCCATCGGCGACTGGAAGAAGAAGCACGGCGTCGAAGTCCCGGTCCACGAAAAGGCGTCGCACTAAGCCTCGTAAGGTGGCAGTTGTTTGCGCCTCAGTTGTAGGGACGCAGCATGCTGCGCCCTTGCCTGGCGCGATTAACGTCGTAAGGCATTTGGGGAATTGAAAATGGCAACAGAAGTCGCAAGCCCGAACATCGCGAAGATCCACCTCACCGAGCGCGCCGCTCTCAAAATCCGCGCGCTGCTTGAAAAGGAAGGCGTGTCTCCCGAAGTCGGCGGCCTGCGCGTGGGCGTGCAGGGCGGGGGCTGCTCCGGTCTTTCCTATGCCATGAGGCTGGACACGCGAGCTCGCGACCGCGACAAGATCTTCGAGGAATTTGGCGCGCGCCTCTTCGTCGACCCCAAAAGCTTTCTGTACCTGAACGGTACGACGCTCGAATACGAAGAGACGCTGATGCGCCAGGGATTCGTCTTCCAGAATCCCAATGCGGTGCGCAACTGCGGCTGCGGCAGCTCCTTTACGGCCTAGGAGTAGGACAGGCTTGAGCCTGCCTTCTTTTGTCTTTGATTGGTTTGGTTTTTCGTTGAAATTGGTTTCGGCGGGGGAAACAACCAAGCAAGTCTAACAAGTGGTTGGCAGCCGCACCCGCCAGCCACTTTTTTTGTGCCTTCTAGGGATTTTTGAAGACCATTTCATGACTACGGCGCCGACATCAACGACCCAATCCAAGACCATGGATTACTTTGCTATTTTCGGATTGCCGCGCAAGCTTTGGATTGAGATGAGCACGCTCGAGCAGAAATTCTTGCAAATGAGCTGGAAGCTGCACCCTGATAATTTTGTAAACGCGTCAGAGGAAGAGCGCGACCTCTCCCTTAAGCGCAGCTCGGAATTGAACGACGCCTACCGCACGTTGCGCGATCCCGTCGGCCGCGTCGAATATCTCCTCGGCATCGAAGGCGCGCGCAAGGAAGGCGAACACAAGCAGCAGGCTCCGCCGGAGCTGCTCGAAGAAGTTTTCGAGCTCAACGAATCGCTCGACGAACTGCGTGAGGCAAAAGCTGCGGGAAACGACCTGGCCGCATTGAAGTCCCGCCTCGAAGTCGCCGAGAAAAATTTTCAGCAAAAACTCGGCGAAGTCGACGCGCAACTTCAAACGGTGGCGCGAGAATGGGACACAGCCCTGCAAGCAGACTCTGGCACGCGGAAAAAAATCATGGCCAAGCTGAATGAATTGCTGAACCGCCGCTCCTACATAAGAAATCTGGTCGCCAACGTTCAAAAGGAGTTGCTGTAGCTCAGGCCTTCAGGCCTGAGGCTTTTCGAAAGTACTTGGCAATCATGGGACGTATCGTCGGCATCGATCTCGGCACCACCAACAGCCTCGTCGCCTATCTTGATCCGCAGACGGGCCAGCCGAAGTGTATCCCCGGTCCCTATGGCAGCGCCCTTTGTCCCTCAGTAGTTAGCCTGGATGCGGACGGAACCATAGTTGTGGGCGAGGCGGCACGAAGAAGGCTTCTCACGCAGCCCGAGCGCACCATCTATTCCGTCAAACGGCTCATGGGCCGAGGTCCCGCCGACGTCCAGGATGAACTGAAGCTGTTTCCGTTCCGCATCGATCCATCGAGCAAAAATGTCATCCGCGTCAAACTCGGCGGCAAAGTTTTCACGCCGCCGGAAATTTCCGCTTTCATCCTGCGCGAACTAAAGAATTGGGCAGAAGCGCACTTCGGCGAAACCGTCGACCGCGCCGTCATCACCGTCCCCGCGCATTTCAACGACGCCCAGCGCCAGGCCACCAAGGACGCTGGCAAAATCGCCGGCCTCGAAGTTCTTCGCCTTGTCAACGAGCCCACTGCTGCCGCGCTCGCCTACGGTCTTCACGAGAAGCAGCGCGGCAAAGTCGCCGTCTACGATCTCGGTGGTGGCACCTTTGACATCTCCGTTCTCAAGCTCATTTCCACCAGCGATGGCGACATCTATCAAGTTCTCTCCACCAATGGCGACACCCATCTCGGCGGCGACGATATTGACAATCTTTTGCAGGCCTTTGTCCACGAACTGATTCTCCACGACGATGAAATTGATTTTTCGCCGCATGGCGAACTCGCACAGGAGCTTCGCAAAGCGCTGATCGACGTCAAGCATCAGCTCTCCGAGACGGAGACCGCCACGCTTCGATTTGCCCTGCCGAACGGTAAGGTGTTCGTTCACGAGGTCACGCGCGGCGCGCTCGAAGCCCTTATTCGCCCCGTGGTTGACCGCACGATGGGGCCTGTCAAGCAGGCTCTTGCCGACGCGCACCTCAAGCCCACCGACATGGACGAAGTCGTTCTCGTCGGCGGCGCCACGCGCACTCCCTTGATCCGTCGCACCGTGCAGGAATTTTTCGGCCGGCAGCCGCACATCGAACTGAATCCTGACGAAGTCGTGGCGCTCGGCGCGGCTGTGCAAGCCAGCATTCTGGACCAGGGCGTCAAAACCATGCTGTTGCTCGACGTCACGCCACTTTCACTCGGCATCGAGACTTACGGCGGAGCGGTTGCAAAGATCATCCCGCGCAACTCCACGATCCCCGCGAGCGCCCAGGAGCTCTACACCACCGGCGTCGACAATCAGACCGGCATTGACATCCACGTTCTCCAGGGCGAACGCGAACTGGCCAAAGATTGTCGTTCGCTCGCGCGCTTCACCCTTCGCGTGCCCCCGGCACCTGCCGGCCTTCCGCGCATCGAGGTAAAATTCTTGATCGACGCCAACGGCATCTTGCAAGTAGCCGCGAAAGACCTTCGCACAGGCGACCAGCATTCCATCGAAGTCCAGCCCAGCTACGGCATCAACGATTCCGAAATCGAGCGCATGCTCGAGGAATCCATCGAGTACGCGGAGCAGGATTTTGCCGAGCGCCAGGTCATCGAGGCGCGCACGGAATCCGAATCGATCCTGGCGGCCACGGCAAAAGCGCTGGCAAATCCGCAGTCAGCTGCTTTGTCCGCCGAAGAACGCGCTAAAATCGAAGCCAGCGTCTCTGCATTGCGGGAATCCGTCGCTGGCAGCGATTACAAATTAATCCGCAAGCGCATCGACGAACTGAATCACGCCACCGAGCACCTCGCGGAATTGCTGATGAATTCAGCCGTATCCACGGCGCTCGAAGGCCGCAAGCTGGCCGAAGTCTAGGTTTGGTAGGATAGCCTTCAGCCTGTTCTACCATCGTAAATCGCGGCGCGATCCGCCGCAGGTAGATTGAGCATCGCGAATTGTAGCGGCGGCCTTACGCCGCCATCTTTGGTTTTTTGGGGGACAACATGGGCGGCAGCAACCCATACATCGAAGAAGTCAGATACAAACCCGCCACGAAGAAATACAAAGTCACATTTCTTCCCAGCGGCAAGACCATCGAAGTTGACCCGGAAAAGATTCCCTACGGCCACAACGGCCTCCCGGGCAGCATTCTCGACATCTCCGAAGGCATCAAAGCCGGCCTCGACCACGCGTGCGGCGGCGTCTGCGCCTGCTCCACGTGCCACGTCATCGTGCGCGAAGGCCTCGAATCCTGCAACGAAGCCACCGACGCCGAGCTCGACGAGCTCGATGAAGCACCTGGCATCACGCCGAAGTCGCGCCTCGGCTGCCAGACCGTTCCCGACGGCACTACCGACATCGTCGTCGAAATTCCCGACTGGAACAAAAATTACGCCAAGGAACTCGACCATTGAGTGATCTTATTTGTTCCCAGTACGCAGGCTGAAACAACCTATATCTTCTTTTTTTTCATACTAACAACTTACAACTAACAACTGAAAACTTCCTTCAGGAGCCCATATGCCGCCAACCTTCGGCTGGGACAATTTCGAAGATATCGCCATCGGCTTGGCCGACAAATTCCCTGACGTCGATCCGCTCACCGTTCGCTTCACGGACATGCACAAATGGATCACCGAGCTCCCGGGCTTCTCCGGCGATCCCGCGGCCTCCAACGAAACCAAACTCGAAGCCATCCAAATGGCTTGGCACGAGGAATTCCAGGACCGCCAAGCCTAGCGAACCCCGTCGTCCGCCGGGTCGCGCAGCCCGGAAAAATCTGTCATAATCCGCGTGCACTTGGGAGGCTGTATCATGAAGAGCATCCCGATCCTTTCGCTTGCCTGTTTCCTCATCCTGCCAAACTCCTTTTCTCAGGCTCAAGCGCCGCAGCAACCTCAACGCATCCCGGATGGAGGCACGCGCGAGGTGTTGCTCAGCATTCTCATTCCGTCCTTGCCGAATGCGCCGTTCACCGCCACAGTAAACACGGAATGGATTCGCCAATTGCCGGACGGCAGCACCATCACCCTCAAGAACCGCCGCGCCATCGCGCGCGATGCGGCGGGTCGTATCTTCCAGGAACGCCGTGCGCTCGTTCCGGACGATGGCAAGGCCCAGTCGGGCGTCACCCAAATCGAGATCAGCGACCCTGTCACGCGCGAACTTTACATTTGTATGCCCCACGGGCGCACTTGTCAGGTAGAAATATTTTCTCCGCCAGAGTCTTTGCCGTACACGCCGCCTGCCAAGGCGCACATGGCGCAGGGTTCAACCTCGGAATCGGAGGACCTTGGCAAGCAATCCATCGGCGGGCTCGAGACGGTCGGCATGCGGGAGACGACTATCATTCCCGCTGGCACCATCGGAAACAACAGTCCTCTCTTGTCCAAGCGGGAGTTTTGGTTTTCGCCCCGGCTTGGCGTAAACCTCATCAGCAAGCTGCAGGATCCGTTCTCCGGCACGCAAAACTTCGAAGTTTCAGACATCACTTTGGGCGAGCCGGACGCCAAGCTCTTTGAAGTACCGGGCGGCTTCAAGATTCGGGACTTGCGAAAGCCGCCTGAGCTCTCTTCACCTTCAGCATCGGCAACACCCAATTGATCGCTCCGAATCCCGTTATCGCGCCCAGGGTTCTCGGCAGTAGAGTTTTGTCCGCAGCGGCCGCGTCACCAAAAACTTCCGAAAGTTTTCCTTGACTTTTTCTTATTCCCCGGTATAATTAATTGCATAGGAAACTGCGTTTGGAGTGCGGGAGTTTGCTCCCGTTTTTTCTTTTTCCGGCAGCCATTTGCTAGTCCAAACAGTCAAAATCCCATCCTTTAGAATCAGCGACTTACGAAATGCAAATTTTGTAAACCCTTTCTTTTGACATTCATACAAAATGATGGGGGGTGGGGGGCAATTAAAAACTCCGGTGGATGCACGTGCCCGCAACTCTCGCCACATAGTGCGGGCGTTTTCGCTGCCATGCACGCGCCGCGCTTGTTCGCGCGCGCTATTTCTCGTATTCTAGAACGGTTCCGTTTCTCACCCCGGTGGCGCTATGGTGCAACGGTTAGCACGTAGCCCTTTCAAGGCTAAAATACGGGTTCGATTCCCGTTAGCGCTACCAAAGATCGCTGGCTGAATTCCTAGTTTTCCCGTTTATCATGGACCTGAACCACTCGGAGTCGTGATTCGCTTAGACTCGCGGATCGTCGTTGCTACCGCGTGTAAGGAGCGCACTTGGGCTACGTCGAAAAGCATCTCATTCCGGGTGAATCCATCCAATACCAAACCAAGCTGCATTGGATTGTCATGTTGGGGCACGTTGCCATCGCCGCGGTTTTCGAGTTGCTCGCAATAACATTTCTCGTCGCGGCGTTTTCCAAGCCGGCAGGAGCCAAAGCCGCGCCCTCGCGCGACGCCATGTATGTCGGGGCTCTCATTTGTTTCCTCATCGGAGCCACCCTCTTTTGCATCGGTCTGCTGAAGCGCAGTATCACGGAGATGGCTGTCACCAACAAGAGAGTCATCGTAAAGACCGGCCTTGCGGAACGCCGCACCACGGAAATCCTCCTCTCCAGAATCGAAAGTGTCGTGGTGGACGAGCCCGCCATGGGAAGAATCCTAGGCTACGGAACGGTAATTGTGCGCGGCACCGGCGGGACGCCCGAAGTGTTCCAAAAAATCCAGAATCCCCTGAAGTTCAGGGAACAAGTCCAAAGCCAAATCGCCGGTGACAGAGCAAATTGAGCGCGCCGCCCATTCGAGCTGCGGCCAACTTTGAACTTGGGTTCAAGCCAGCGTAAACTGATATTTGCAATCTAACAGGGAGACACCAAATGGCGAATCTAATGCGCACCTCCAACCCGGCGCTTAATGAGAAAGCCTTCAAGGGCCAGGTCGCTTTTGGCGAAGCGATGACGTTGCAGGGCACTGTCAACAAGACGGGCTTTCTCCTGCTCTGCGTTGTGGCCACGGCAGCATGGACCTGGGGTTTGTCGCACTCTCCAGTCCCGGGAGCGGCCATCCCGTGGATGATGGGTGGTGTTTTCGGCGGCTTCATCGTCGCGCTGGTTACGATCTTCAAGCCCAATTGGGCTCCGCTCACCGCGCCAATCTATGCGCTCCTCGAAGGCCTGGCGCTCGGCGGCATCTCCGCCATTTTCGAGCTGCGATATCCAGGCGTCGCGATTCAAGCCGTTGGCCTCACTTTCGGCACGCTCTTCGTAATGCTGCTCGCTTACAAGACCGGCATGATTCGTGCCACGCAGGGCTTCAAGCTCGGCGTGATTGCCGCCACGGGCGGTATCGCGCTCCTCTATCTCGTGGAGATGGTTCTTGGCGGCTTCTTTCACATTCAGGTCCCGGCGATCAACGGCAGCGGCGCCGTGGGAATCGGCTTCAGCCTCTTTGTGGTGGTCCTCGCGGCCCTGAATTTGGTTCTCGATTTTGACATGATCGAAAGTGGCGTCCAGGGCGGGGCGCCGAAGTACATGGAGTGGTACGGCGCATTCGGCCTCATGGTCACGCTCATTTGGCTCTATCTGGAAATCCTTCGCTTGCTGGCCAAGGCTCGCCGCAGATAACGAAACACTTGACGCGCGCGCAATCCATCATCGAAGCGCCCGTGCTCACCAACCGTTTTGTGGAAGCGCTTGGTTACGCGGCGGAACTCCATCTGCACCAGCGCCGAAAAGGCAAAGGCCAGCCCTACGTCGGCCACTTGCTTAGTGTTGCGGCTATCGTCATTCAACATGGCGGCGGCGAAGACGAAGTCATCGCCGCGCTGTTGCATGACGCGGTCGAAGACCAGGGCGGCCTCCCGCGCCTCGACGAAATCCGCGACAAATTCGGCGAGCGCGTCGCGCGCATCGTCGATGGCTGCACGGATTCCTACGAAGTCTCCGGTGAAAAACGCGAATGGGGCGAAAGGAAGCGCGCCTACATCGAGAAGGTCGCGCACGAACCCGAAGATGTTCGGCTTGTTTCTGCCGCGGACAAACTGGCCAACGCCCGCGAGATTCTCTCCGACTATCGCGTGGAAGGCGATGCCGTTTTCAACCGCTTCACCGGACGCAAGGACGGCACGCTTTGGTACTACAGAACTCTGGTCAATGTATTTCGCAAGGCGGGCTCAAGCCCGCTCATCGACGAACTCGACCGCGTTGTGACCGAACTCGAACATCTGGCCAAGTAAGCGCGCAGCAGCTTTAGCCCTACTCACCGCGTCGCGCATATCCGGCTTAGAATGTCAGCCGCAGGCTTGCTGAAACGCTTCTGGGTTCTCCGAGCGCGGTCCCGGAAAACAAACTCGCAAAATTGATTACGTTGAGCCGGTTCGCCAGATTCACTACTTGAATCTGCAGCGCAGCGCTCCTCGACTCGCTGTGATAAATCTCCGCTCCCGCCGCGAGGTCAAGAGAAAAATTCGGCCGCACGCGCCCGCGAACCAAATCGACGCGATCTAAAATCTGCTGTCCAAACGCCGCCAACAGATCACTGACGTTTGCGTTGCCAATATCTGCCGGCAAGCCGCTGCCGTACTGCGCGCCCATCGCCAGCCACGCGCGCCGCGGCGCTTGAAAACGCACTCGAGCATGCAGCGAATTCCGCTGATCTTGCGTGACCGCGAATTTGCTCGTATCGGTAAGCGCATTGGCGGCATCGCTTCCAAGGAACAATCCGCCGGTGATGGCCCCTTGGCCGTAGCCGGACTGGTTCGCGTAGCTCAAGTAGCCGGAGAAGCGCCCCCACTGGGGAACGTCCAAGCGGATTTCTTCTCCGAAAATCCGGGCCTTCGCGAACGCAATCGGGAAACTCACTCCCGTATCTAACAAGACGTCGTCATCGGAATACTGGCGAAAATCTCGCCTGAAAACATTGGCATCCAGCCGCAGCTTGCCAAGGAATGCTTTCGTTATTCCGCCCTCGTAAAAATTTCCGCGGCCCGGCCGCACCGGCAATCGCAACACCGAAAGGCTGATGGCATCGAGCAGAGGTGAGCTCGCGAGAAGGAGATTCTCGACAGCGGGAGTTTGAAAAACACGATCGTAGGAAATGCGGAGCAACAGATTGAGCGCCGGAACGAATCTCGATACGCCGATTCTCGGACTCCATGCCGACTCGTGCAAGATGAATCCATAATGATCGAATCTGAGACCTGCGCTGATGTTCCACTGGCCTAGACGCATCTGGTCTTGCGCGTAGATCGAAGGTTCCACATCCCATTTTCGCTGATAAGGAAAAGTAAAATTCAACTGCGTCCCGGAATCGAATTGAGTCGAATCGGTGATCGCATACTGCAGCGCCTCATGCACCGGACTGAAGATACTGTCCACTCCCGTTTTCCAATCGTGGTGTCCGCGATGCCCGGCGAGGTCGGCTCGCGCATATCCCTCGCGGTAGCCGCGATCTTGCGAAACGATCACGGGCGTTGCAAACGAGTTCGATTTCAGCGATGCGCTCGAATCCCGTACGCTTCCCGAGAAGCTCAAAAACAAATCAGGAGAAATCGTGTGCTGGAAGAAAATCTGCCCGCTCGTTTCCAAATTCCGGATGTCCTGCCGCTGGCCGGCCTGCTGCTGCACGAGTTCGTTGGGCACGAGAAAGCGGACCGCATTGTGCGTCACGCTCACCCGCAAGCGATCGCTCGCCGAAAAACCCCGTTCATAGGAAGCCGCGAATCCCGCGGCATTTCCCCGGTTCGTGTAATTTGCAAGCACCGGAGGATCGAGGTAGCGCTCGGTGTGAAGTCCCTCTCCACTCGCCAAAAACCTGTTCGCTCCTTGCGCGTAGGAAATTCCCGCTGCGCCGTTCGTCGTGGAAAAACTACCTCCGCCCGCATCGAACCGTCCGTGCCATCCTGCCGGGACATCTTTCTTCGTCATGACCTCGACGATGCCGCCGAGTTTCCGTCCGTATTCGGCGGGAAAACTTGCGGTCAATACACGCAAGGATTCCACGTCGCCCGCGTCGAACGACGGCGCAAACGCTGGCGAGCGGTTCTGCGTCAGCGGCAGCCCGTCGACCACGAACTGCACGTCGTACTCCGAGCCGCGCGGATGAAGCACGCCGTTGGCTTCGTACACCCAGCCGGGTTGTTCGGCTACTAGGTCCAGCAACTCGCGTCCCGGCTGCGCGGCGTCGTGTTCTTCGATCGCCTGCCGCCCGATAGAGTACAGCGATCCGGTTGCATAAGGATCCACCAGCGTCGCTGAATCATTTACCTGCACTTGTGTTGTCACCGGCGCGACGCCCAGCGTCACCGTGACGCGCACCGGAACTTCGGAGCGAATTTCAAATAGATCGCTCCACGGCGCGAATCCTTCCGCCAGCAAACTCAGCCGGTAAACTCCAAACGGAAGATCCTGCGCAACGTAGCGCCCTTCCGGCCCGGCGACAAACGCTCGCCGAACTCCGTTGGCTTCGCTGACCAATTCGCCAGCAGGCGACACCGCGGCCCCGTGGGGGTCATGCACTTCCAGCCGCAGTTCGCCCCGCAGGCGCTGCGCCCGCGCGCTCCCGCCGTACAAAACGAGAAGTGCGAGAATTCCGATCGTCCGCGTTATTTGCGATGGACCCATAGTTATTGGCCGCTCGCAGCGGCCATCTCAAGCTGCTGTTTGTGCATCTTTCCTTTGAAGCGCTCCGTTCGGCGCCTTGATTCACGTTAGCACGGAGTTCGTTTCATTTCTGCGGCTCCCGGCCGCCTTCGCCCGCAAAATGCAACAGCAGTTCAGGCCAATGCGCTTGCCGTCGCTTCGGCCTTCCGGCAGAATACACTTGACCGCTATCTAACCTCCATGAACACCCGCTCGTCCCAATGAATCCTCTCTTCACCATCGGCCACTCGAATCTTGAAATCGAGCCTTTTCTTGCAGTTCTTACCCAGCATCGTATCGAGACGCTATGCGACGTCCGCAGCCGGCCCGCTAGTTTCCGCTTTCCACAGTTCAATCGTGAGCCGCTCGAGGCTGCGCTTGCTTCTGCAGGAATTCGCTACGAATTCTTCGGTGAGAGTCTAGGTGGGAGGCCTGCTGATCCGCGCGTCTATCGCGAAGACGGCCTCGTGGATTACGCCGCGCGCCGTCGCGCGCCTGATTTCGTCGTAGGCGTCGAGCGTTCACTTGCCCTCGCCAGGACCAGCGTCGCTGCCCTGATGTGCGCCGAAGAAGATCCCCTGCAATGCCATCGCTTCTTGATGATCTGCCCGGCGCTCCTGGAACAGGGAGTCAGTCCCGTCCACATCCGTCGCGGCGGTGCGCTCGAATCCCAAAGCGACGCCGAGGACCGCCTCCTCGTTCTCCGCGGCTTCGACGACGTCACCAGCACTTCGCTCTTCGTAGCCGGCCGCGAAGCGGCCCTGCGGGACGCCCTGGCGCTCCAGTCGAAGGACTTCGCCTTCCGCGCTTCTCCCGAAGCGGCCGAATATTTCTGAAAATTATGCACCGGCTCCTCTGCACCATCGGCTTCACCGGAAAGACCGCAGAAGAGTTTTTCACTTTGCTCACGAATGCCCGCGTCCGCCAAGTCATCGACATCCGCCAGAACCGCGGCGGGCAGCTTTCGGGTTTCTCCAAGCACCCGGACCTCTCTTTCTTTTTGAAAGAAATCGCCGGAATCGAGTATCTCCATGATCCCCTTCTTGCTCCGCCTCCGGAACTTCTCAAGAATTATCGCCGCACGAAAGATTGGCCTTCGTATGAAACAGATTTTCTCGCGGTGATGAAAGAGCGCGGCATCCCGGCAAGCTTGGACACGTCTTTGTGGCCGCCAAGTATCTCTCTTCTTTGTTCCGAGCCTGGCCCGGAGAAGTGCCATCGCCGCCTAGTCGCCGATCTCCTCGCCGGCTACTGGCGCGCGCAGGGCAACGACGTCGAAATTCGTCATCTCATTGTGTCACCCCAAAAGCCCGCAAAGCCCCGGCGCAAGCCGGCCGGGGTCGTCACGTGAGCAGATTGCTCATCACCGAAATTACGCGCATGGGCCCGGCCTTCTGCGTCATCGGGCTCCAGCGCGAAAAGGATCGCATTCAGTCTATCCGCCCCATCCCCTCCTGCGGCCATGGCTGGCTGCGTTTCCCGCATCGGCGCTGCGATATTTTGGATTGCGCGCTTACGCCGTTTCCCGCGCCCTGCCCCCATGTTGAGGACCGCGTGGCCACTTCCGGTTTTCAGAAGTCCACGACGATTCCCGAAACCGAAGTTGTCACCTACCTCCGCAAGGCGGAGGTCTCGCGCTCCCTGCCCGATCTGTTCGGGTGCCGGGTTTACGAAAACAAGACCGGCAGCGGTCTCTTTGCGATTCCGGGCGAAGCCAAGCGTTCGATTTGCGGATGCGAAACACAAAATTTGCGTCTGGAACTTTGCGCCAATGAGCTTCGTGCCACTCTGGCTCTGCCTTCGGGAGAGGTTCTGCGCGACCTTCCCGTGGTGGATCACGATTGGCGCGGCTTTGTGGATGCCGCCCTCGCTCCCAGCCGCGGCGCCAACCAAGTTGCTCGCCTCGAACGCTTCCTGAATTCCCATTTTCATTACAAGATCATGTCCTGCCCGCATCATTTCGTACGTCTCGGCCTCACTCGCCCGTATCATGATTATTGCTGGCTGATGCTGGATACGCTATTTCCCTTGCCACGGCCTGAATGGCTCGGTGAGTTCTGATGCCACGGTCTTCCATCCCACAGTTTGAAGATAAGCGCCGCCGACTCCTGGAGGATTGTTTTCGCCGCGAGGCAGGTTCTGCGGTTCCGATTCCCGGCGATGACGTGGATCTAGTGGAGGCCGGAATCTTGGATTCCATGGGCTGGGTGAGTTTTCTTCGCGCCGTCGAGACAGCCAATGGCGCGCCCGACCTGGCTTCGGACCTGAATGAACGCTCGGCAAGCTTCGCCGCTCTCTTGAAGGCGTTGCGCGATTCAAAATCCACCCCCGCCGCACTCAGGCCGCCAGTCTCGCCTCGCGGGCTCGATTATTCTTCCGCTACAGCCATCCTTGCGGCCTCGTCTTCTGCGGTAGGTTCGCGGGTCATTCCGTCAGAGGAAGTTGATCGCGCGTTTGGGATGCCGGTAGGGAAACTTCGCAAGCGCGCCGGCATCGAATCGCTCGCCTACGTTGCCGAAGACGAAAATGAGCTGACGCTTGCGGCGAAAGCGGCGCAGGAAGCGTTGCGCGGTGCCTCCTGCGGACCGCAACATCTGGATTGGATCGTCGCGACCAGTGAAACGCATCACAATTATCCTTCGCTCTCGGCCCAGCTGCATTCCCGGTTGCTTGTCCGTGAAAATTGCGTCGCGCTGGACACCGGAGGCGCTTGTCTTGGTTTGCTCAACGCCCTTGCCGTCGCGCAATCGATGATTGGATCGGGACAGGCCAAGACCGTCGCGGTCGTCACCGCCGATGTGCACAGCCGAACGCTCACTCCGGGCCGCGTCGCGGGCGAATTCGGCGGACTCTTCGGCGACGGCGCCAGCGCTTTTATTTTGCGAAGCACCGCTCATAAAGATTCCAAGAACTCCTATCGCCTCGGCGAATTTCTCTTTGGCTGCGCGGGCCAGTACGCCGCGGCCATCCAGGTCAGCGATACGAAGGACGGCACCCTCGAAGTGCAGTTCGACGGAGAAACACTTTCGCGCGCGGCGATCACGCGCATGGAAAAGGTCCTTGCTTCCGTCGAGCTGCGCAGCGGCATCCCGCGCGGCTCCGTCGGAGGGTTTGCCACGCACCAACCGAATCCCCGCCTTGTTGCTCTGATCGCGAAGCAGTGCGGAGTTTCCCCGAGCACTTTTCCGCCGATCGCGCGGGTTTCCGGGAATCTGGGCTCATCCACCTGCGGCGCAGCACTGCATGAAGCTTTGCGGATCGCTGAGAAGCAACCGCGCGACGATCGCAGGCCGATTTTCCTGGCTTCGCTTGGCCCTGGCCTTCTCTTCGGCGGTGGCTGGCTCACCCCTCACGAAAATGGAAAATAGAAAATGGAAACTCGAAATTTGAAACTCGGAACTCTCTTCAAGGTCCGGGCCGCGTCCGAGCCGTGAAGCTGACGTCCACTGCAGGGACAACGCAACCTTGCAACGGCGGCCAGCCCGCGTCGGGGACGACGTTGCGGCATAGCGAGACAATCGCGTTGTCGAACTGCGAAGGATCTACCGCTCCATTCAGCGCTTCCGCATATACCGTGTAGCTGTGGCCCACAGCCAGACCATCGATTTCGTACGTGCCGTCAAATTGCGCGGGACCCGGAGCGGCGCAGCTCCACCCGCCAATTGTCGCTCCCACAACCGCTCCGCCGGCCGCGTCCACGGCGACCACCTGCGCGCCGAAAACTCCCGTTACGCCCGGAGGCGAAGCCGCAAGCGCCAGCGGATTTGCCGGTAAAATTCGTCCGCTGATTGATCCCAGGTGTACGGTGTCCGCGGGATCAGAATAGAGAACGCGTAATCCAGTCCGGTCATCGTCGCCTAGCGGCGCATCGGGCTGCTGCAATGTTGGCCGCGCTCCGCTGAATGTGCCGGGCGCGGGCGCAAAGGGAAACATGATCGCGCTCCAAACTGCCGAATGGCTGAAGCCGAGAAAGTGTCCGAACTCGTGCGTCAGCAACGATTCCAGATCGTAGGCTTTTGGATTTGCCGCCAATGCTTGGGGGGTCGCGTACGTAGTACTCGAATCGCTAGGATTGAAATAAATGTCCGCGTCGAGAATTTGCCCAAACTGCGTTGCAACAGCGCTACTGCCGACTTGAACTCCAAGGCGGTCTGTCGAAATCACTCGGGTGAAAGCCAGCACGCCGGGCGTAAAGGCCATGTCCGCCTGATCGAAACAGATGGAATTCACGGCATCCGAGCCACAAGCATTTTGCGTCGCAGTACGCGTCAACGGAGTGAGTGTTGCGGGAACCACAGTCGTGCCATTCACGCCAGTCCACGCCGCCAGCGACTGCGCAATTACCTGTTCGATTTCCGTTAATCGGCCGCCGGCAGTTTGGTTCTGCGTCAAGATAGTTACGGGATTTGTATTCAGCGCAGTGCTCCATCGAACGGCGATGCTCCCAGGTGAAATCAATTGGTGCGTCCGCACCGGGCAAGCCGAGCCGCCTGAAATCGACGCTGGCAGGCGGATGTCCGGCACGATCATCCCGAACGAATAGGCCAGCACGGCGGGTGCGAACCATCCGCCGTGGAAAAGCGCAAGGGCGCTCGCGAGAATTTGCACAGCTTTGGATTTCATTTGTTGTTTCACTCCGATCCCAAATATTCACGGCATTTTTTCTTCCAGCGCCTTCCGAAGTTTCAGTTGAAAAATCGCCACCGGCAGATTGCGAATTCCGCCATGCTGAAACCGGCGTGTTCGAGGATCAAAGAGCGGCGCCGCTGCCGAATCCTGGGTTACTCGCTCGATTCCTCGTGAATCCTTCATGATTCGAAACGTTCCTTGCGACCATCCCAGCACGCGAAACGGTTCGCCTTCGCGCGCCCAGAGAAATACGTAGGCTTCTTCGCCTGCGCGAAACGCCGGCACACCCTCGATTCGTGAGTGCAGGCTGCCGATGCTCCCGCCAAGCATTCGAATGCTGATCACGTCCGGGAGCAGCCCTTTGTTCAGTTCCACAACTTCAAAGCATGTTTCCGTCCAGATTTCGCCGCCTTGCCAGTGGCTTTCCACTCCGATGCACCGGAGGCGCGCGATCGCTGTCGCCTGATTCGCAAGCTCTTCGAAGCGCACCCGCGAAAGAGTTGTGGCGTTCGCAGCAATCGCGAGCAACGCAAGCCCCGCCAAAAACAAAATCCACAAGAACCGCCGGCGTTGCACAAAGCTCATTTCAATACACCTCCAGCACGCCGCTCGCGGCGGTCTTGTCAAGATTGGTGTTCTGTACGGAAAGCGTGCGCGCCCCGAAGGCAGCGCTGGCCGGAATTTGTAACGTGAGATGGATGATTCCGAGACCCGCAGGTTGTTTGGAAATCACCGCGACGTCGCCAGGCCCTGAAACCGTGTAGGTCATGCTGGTGTCCAGTCCGCTCTGAGAAAATAGGCAGATGTCGGCAGTCGAGGTGCCGCTTGCGGGCCGTTGCAGCGGAATAGCGCTGCCGCCCAGCGTGCACGTATTGCTTGCCGTGATAAATAGCCCCAGCGCCGCGACGTTCAGATCGAGGTCATTGCCGGGCACGGAGACTCCTGCGGTGGTTGGATCAACCACGACGATGTCTTTCCCGGTGGCGGCAGGGGCGCTGCCGCTGAGCGAAATGATTTCGTCAGATACGTTTGGCGTCGCAACAATCAGCGCTACGGCATTCGATTTCGTCCCATTCGGATTCTGAATTTGTATGGACACGCTGGCCGCCGCGGCAACGTCCGGCGCCGTTACAGGCGCTGTGCACTCCAACGGAGAAATGCATGTCGTGACCCGCGCTGTGCCGCCGATCAGCATTGCGGAGCCCTGTCCTGTGCTCGATGGCACAAAACCACTTCCATCCACGCGCAGCGTAAAGCCCTGCGCCGCACCGGCGTATACGCTGGAGGGATGCAACGTGAGAATGTTGGCGCCTCCGGAAATGGTCAAGTTCGCGATTCCGGATTGCGAAGTATCGTCGCTGCTGATGGCCACAACTTGAATCGTGCTGGGAACGGGCGCGGCGCTGGGCGCGGTGTAAGTCCCGCTAGTGTCGATCGTGCCGCAGACGCCCACGGTCGAACACGCCGCACCTTGCACCTGCCAAACAACATTCTGGTTACTGGTTCCCAACACCGATGCGGTGAAGCCCTGCACCGCCAGCGGGGCCAGCGTGGCGCTCCCGGGCAGCACAGACACCAGCACGTGATTGATCACCGTGATCTGCGCGCTCGCGCTTTTCGTGGAATCGGCCGCGCTCACTGCGGTCGCGCTTACCGGATTCGCTGAGGGAATTGCACCCGGCGCAAGATACTCCACTTGCGAAGCTGTGGCGGTGGTCACCGGCTGACAAGGATTCGAACCCACGGCGCAAGTCTGACCGAACGCTGTGTTTCCCCCTGCGATTCCATTGACGCTCCACATCACCCCGGTATTCGAAGTGCTATTCACCTGTGCGTTCAGCACCACGCGATGATTCGCCGCCAGCGTCGCCGTTGAGGGCGAGACGCTTACGCCGACTCCAGACTGAATTGCGAATGTCGCTTGGGCAGTTTTCGACGGGTCCGCTTGCGGCGTTACGGTCACGGTAACCGTGTTCGGACCCGGAGCCGCGCTTGGCGCCGTGTACGTCACCGAAGCGGCGACGGAATTTCCGCTTGCTGATTGCGTCGTCACCGCGCTCAAGATTCCGCAAGAGTTCCCGCTGCAGCCTGGACCACTTAGAGCCCAAGATAGTGCTGTGCTTGGGTTCGAACCGGGAACCGGCGTCAGAGTCGCGACAATCGTTGCGGTACCTCCGGTTGGCATGCTGGATGGTGCGGAAAGCTGCAACGAAAAATTGCTGGTGATGGCCACCGTCACCGAAATCTGCTTCGAAGGGTCCGCCACGCTTTGCGCCGTCATCGTCGCGATTGCTGGCGAAGGGAGGATGCGCGGCGCGGTGTAGGTTCCCGTCGCGTCCACTGAACCGCATCCGCTGGCGCACGCAGGTCCCGAAAGGCTCCAGCGGATTGAAGTATCGGGGTGCGCGCTGGTTGTTAGTGCGGCTTGAAACGCTTGCGTCGCGCCGAGTTCGACGCTTGCGGGATTCGGCGTCAAGGTCAACGCGATGTCGCTTGTAATCGCCAGGGTGGCCGCGGCGGATTTTGTCGCATCGGCGTGGCTCGTAGCCGTGACTTGCACGGTCGCGGGAGATGGCATGTCAACGGGAGCTGTGTACACGCCGGCAGAAGTGATCGTTCCCAGCGTGGCGTTCCCGCCCGGCACGCCATTGATGCTCCAACTGACGGCGGTGTCCGATGTGTTTGTAACGGTGGCTGTGAATGTCACCTGGTTTCCTAATAAAACTGATGCGTTCGTAGGATTTACGGTGACCGCTATCGTTGGGGGTGGCGACTGTGATGGCGGCGAAGGCGAAATACTTCCTGCAGTGCAACCGAGCGTCCACGCTGCCTTCGCAAGAAGGGCGATAAACACAAGCGTCCTGGTCGTGGATCTTTTTTCGTTGCTTGGCGAGAGGGACCGCATGCCCTCGCAAAAGCAGCCGAAGGGCCAGCGAAGAGAGAAGGGAAGAGGGCTCAGGTATTAGTGAATAGGTGCGCGGCAACTCTGACAAAGAAACTGTCTTGAATCAGTATGTTGTCGCAGAATAGGAACGGACGATTGCGCCGCATTTCGTGATGCTTGACCTTTCCGAGTGAACCGGTTTGGTTCCGTTTCGTGCTGATTTGGAACCGAAGAGGCCCAGCGTTGTTTCAAATCGGGATTGCGCGAGCGCAAATTCCAGCGTTGACTTCCCTCGCTTACCCTTCAATAATTCGCGCATGCCTCGTCCTGATGCCGTACGCCGCGTCAAGAGCTACTCTGCAGGCGACGGCTACGTCTATCAGTATTATTTTTTCGAGGGAAACCGTGCGCAGCGGGGTGGCAATCACGGCGGCGAGTTTACTTACGTGGTCACCGCCGACCGGCACACGGCGTTTCCCTTCAAAATCTTCGTCATGCAATCCGCGCTGGATTCCTGGGCAAAACTGAACGGCCGCCCGCTATCGAGCAGTGAGGAATACGCCGTCGCGAAAATGCGCCTCTTTCAGGCTTTCGATGAGGGAGCCGTCCAGGCTCCGGCGGCGGGCCAGCCAGCCCGGGAAGTGATTGTCGACGAATCCAACCTGGAAGAACTGCTCGGGCGGCTGGGGATCTGACCCGGAATATTTCGATGGCTGGAAAGGCCTTTCCGTAGTGAACCAATTTTCAGACGGCGGCGTCTGGCTAGTTACAGGCAGAAGGCGGACGTTCGAATCTCGCGCAGGATGGCAAATGCAGGAGCTGGTTCTGGTCCAACCAGGTAGCACGTCCGGCGGCCTTGCGGCCGCGCATGACAAGGAGGGGGAGCTGGCGCACGAGGCAGCCCAGGCTGACACCCGGCGCGAGTTCGAGGAGCGCCTTGCCGAGTGCGGCCCCCTTGCTTACCGCGTGGCCCGCGGCGTCTTGCGCAACACCGCGGATGCAGAAGACGTAGCTCAGGAAGCTCTGTTGCGAGCGTATCGGCGGTTCGACCGACTTCGCGACCGCAGCCGCTTCCGCGCCTGGCTGGTGCGAATCGCGTTTCGTTTGGCGCTGGACCGTTTGCGTTCTGGGAAACGGCGCGAACTGCGCGACACGCTTTGGTCGCAGCCGGAGCAGCAACTTCCAACGGCGACCGCCGAAGACCTAGCCGCTTCGAATGAATTCCAGGCGCGTCTCGAAAATGCCCTCGCGGAATTGCCGGAGAAGTTTCGGCTGGTCCTTTTGCTTGCGGCCATGGAAGGCCACACGATTGAGGAAATTGCCGGAATGTTGGGCATCTCCACGGGCACGGTGAAGTCCAGAATTTTTTATGCGCGAAAGCAGTTAGCGGAGAAGTTGCGATGCTATGCGAACACTATAAAGAAGCGTTGATCGAAGCCGCAGCAAGCGGTGCCGAGCCGCACGGGGATCTGCGCGCGCATCTCGATGGTTGCGCGGCCTGCCGCGCTGCATTCGAGCAGGAACAAGCGCTTTTCGCCTCCATTGATGGTGGCCTGCGCGTGACGGCGAACGCGGACGTGCCTGCTTCACTTTTGCCACGCGTTCGCGCTCGCCTCCATGCAGAGGCCGCGCCCACTCGTACTTGGCTTACGAACTGGCTGGTTTTGGCGAGCGCCGCGGCTGTTATTGCCGCGTTCTTTGTGGCACGCGTCGTGTGGCGGCCGGATGCGCCACAAAATCCACAGACCAACTCCACGCAAGAAGATCCATCGGGTCCGGTGATTCCCCCTGCACAAGGACCCGGGCAGTCCGCAAAAGACAGTTCGCTTCCGTCCCCGCGTTTCTCCATGTCGACGAACTCCCCGCAACAGGGCGTGCAGTCCGCTCACAATGCGTTTCCCGAAGTGCTGGTCCCCAGAGATCAGGAAGTCTTACTCACGGAATACGCCGAGCAGTGGCGTGCTCACAAGCACCCTCTGCTTCTCGCTCAGGAGTTCGACGCTACAACTTTGACGCCTCTGCAAGTTGCTCCGATCCAAATTGAAGAGCTTGACGTCAAGCTCTTAGCGGAAGAGAAGTCGCAGTGACTTCCGTAGAGACAATTCGGCTTAGACACCGTTCGCATCGCCCGGGAGGAAATGCCATGAAGAAATTGTTCCATTTGATTCTGCTCGGCGCACTCTGCCATCCAGTGGTCCAACTGTGCGCTCAGGAAAAGCCCAAGAGCGAGGAGCGCGCCAAAGTCCCTACTCCCATCAAGGTGCAAATCATTTTTACCGAGTATGACGGCGACAAGAAAGTCTCCAGCATGCCCTACACTTTTACAGTTATCAGCGATGAAAAGGTTGGCGGCAATTACTCAACGAGGCTTCGTACGGGCATCCGCGTTCCCATCGAGACGGAGGGTAAGGACCAGAAGATGACTTACATGGATATCGGCTCAAATATTGACTGTGGCATAAAGACTGAAGACGATGGGCGCTTTCATCTTTACTTGATCTTCGATCGTTCGGCGCTCTATCCCAACAAGTCCACCGAGGGCGAGAGACTCGTAGCCAATCCCGGTGGCCAGCCGGTGGTTCGCCAATTCAGAACTGACGAAAACCTGATCCTGAAGGATGGGCAAACTTCGGAGAATCTGTTGTCCACGGATCCACTCAATGGCCATACGTTTCGCGTGTCCGTCACGATTAACGTGCAAAAGTAGGGCAGGATTCCGCCTAAGTCTTCGCAAGAATTGCTGACAGAGCCGAACTTAAATCCGGATGCAAAAACCGGTAGCCTAGTTTTTCCAACGCTTGCGGTGCGACGCGCTGGCTGGATAACAGCAGCGCGTCGGCCATTTCACCCAGCGCGAGGCGCAGCGCAAACGCGGGAGCAGGGAAGAGCGCGGGGCGGTGCATCTTCTTCGCAAGCACTCTTGTGAACTCGGCGTTTTGCAGCGGTTGCGGCGAGACAATATTAATGGCGCCCCTTACCGGGGCGGCGTTAATAGCGCTCGTTACCGAGGCGACATTTCCGGCGCCCCTCACAGAAGCGTTTTCGATGGCGAATCGCAAGATTCCCACGACATCTTCGAGCGTCACCCACGACATCCATTGTTTTGCGCTGCCTAGGCGGCCACCCGCCCCAAACCTGAAAGGCAACATCATCTTCGGCAGCGCGCCACCTTCGCGAGCCAAAATAATCCCAAACCGTGCGAGCGCCACGCGGATTCCCAGCGCCTCGGCCTTTAATGCTTCTGCTTCCCACTCTTTTGCCAGGCTGGCGAGGAAATCCGTTCCAGGCTTGCTCTCCTCGGTCAGAGTTTCGTCGCCGCGGTTGCCGTAAATCCCAATCGCGGACGCTGAGATCAGAACACTCGGCCGCGCATTCATTCTCGCGAGCGCGTTCACCAGCGCGCGGGTCGTATCGATTCGGCTAGAGCGCAGTAGCGCTTTCCGCTCCGCGGTCCACCGCCCGCCTGCAATCGAAGCGCCGGCGAGATTCACAACCGCATCGGCGCCAACGCCCGCGCCGCCCAATTCTCCGCTTGCTGGATTCCAAGCCACAGCGAAGCCTTCTTTCGCGCCCTCACCGCCTGCGCTCTGCGGCCGAACCAAGCGGCACACGGTATGCCCAGCTGAGGCCAAAGCTCTTGTCAGCGCTGTACCAACCAGTCCCGAGGAGCCGGTCACCAGAATCTTCATCACGTTCCTCTTCGCTCTTCTTTGTCCGCCGCTGACAAAATACGAGTCACTTGCACGCTACGCATCCCACACTTCGCGGTCAAGCGATTGAATTTTTCAAATACTGCTTTTCGTACGGAACGCTCGAATCATTCGCCGTCTGACAGGGATCGAGTCCTGCAATGTTCCTTGATCGCACGCGGCAAAGCCCAACTACTAGCCCCTTCACACACTGCGCGTTACAATTCCCCTGTGCCACCTGTCTCACAAACGATTCGCGTGACGGTCCTCTTTTTCGGCCGCCTCAAGGACGTCGCCGGCCATGCTGAGGATTCCGCCGAGTTCTCCGATGCGGCGACGATCGAGCAACTCTTCGCTCTCTATGCGGCGCGTTATCCAGAGCTCGCAAAATACCGCTCGTCGGTGGTTGCGTCGCGCAACCAGGAATTTGCCGCCTGGGATACGCCACTCCGTTCCGGCGACGAGGTTGCATTTCTCCCGCCCGTGAGCGGCGGCTGAAACATCCACATGGTGACACTCCCCCACGATGACATCTACCAGTTGGTGCGCGAACCCATCGATATGGCTGCGCAGATCCGGCTTGTCCGTGGCCCAGAGGACGGCGCCATTGTCACCTTCGACGGCTTCGTGC
Source organism: Acidobacteriota bacterium (assembly GCA_003225315.1). Classification (GTDB taxonomy): domain Bacteria; phylum Acidobacteriota; class Terriglobia; order Acidiferrales; family UBA7541; genus Acidiferrum. The sequence goes on along the minus strand of QHZD01000020.1, from coordinate 115,887 downwards.
GTAATCAATCCCACAACCGCGCGACTCTCTATCTCGATTACGAGGCCTATGAGTCCATGGCCCTCGCCAAAATGCGCGAAATCGGCCTTCAGATTCATGAGAAATACAGCATTCATCGCGTTGCCATAGTCCACCGGCTCGGGCGCCTCGAAATCGGCGAAACTAGCGTATTTATTGCCGTTAGCGCGCCACACCGTGCCGCGGCCTTTGACGCTTGCCGGTTTGCTATAGACACGCTCAAGAGGACTGTGCCGATCTGGAAGAAGGAGTGTTTTGAAGACGGCGCAGTCTGGGCCGATGGCGAACTCCCTCCCGTGCCTGCGGCGACGCCGCGCGCGAAACCCGCATCTTAACCCCCAATGCCGATGACACCCCTTCGCCCCCAGTCCACTCTGTTCGTCGTTTCTGCGTTGCTCCTCGCCGGTGTAGCGTTTAGCCAGGACAAGCCGGACCGTCCTCCGTGGGCGCAGAAGCGCAAGTCCACGGCGAGTGGCGACCCAACCTCCAAGCCAAGCAGCACTTCCACGTCTACGACGCCTCCCTCCCCGGCTCCGGATGGCGAGCCAGGAAAAACCGTGCAGCCCACGCCAGGCGCTCCAAAGGACGAATCTCAGGATGCCGCCTCACAGCGCGGCCGCATCCGGGTCAACGTAAACCTGGTCAATGTGCTGGTCAGCGTGCTCGACGAAAAAAACCGCCCGGCCCCGGACCTGCCCAGAGAGGCTTTCCAACTTTTCGAGGAAGGCGTTGAGCAGAAAATTGACAGGTTCGAGCCGGAAACTTCGCAGCCGCTGGACCTGGCGATCATGATCGACTCCAGCATGAGCGCTCACAAGGAAATCACCTTCGAACAAGAAGCCGCTGCCCACTTTATTCGGCAGGTTTTGCGCGCGGGTGACCGGCTGGCTGTTTTTTCGTTCGATGAAAACGTGACGCAAGTCGCATCGTTTTCAGACAACGTCGCCGAGCTGCAGTCGGCCGTCCGCAGGATTCCGCCGGGCGCTGGCACTTCGATTTACGACGCCGTGCTTCTCGGTTCGCGCGCGCTTGGGCGCCGCGGGGATGACCGCCGCCGCGTGATCATCCTGGTGACCGACGCGGGTGAAACCACCAGCCGCGCCGATTTCGACGCAGCTCGCAAGGAGGCGGTCCTCTCCAACGCGCTCCTTTACACCATCGTCATTCGCCCGGTGAAAAACGAAAGCGGCCGGAACACCGCCGGGGAGCACGCCCTGGAAACCATGACCGACACTACCGGCGGCGCCATGTTTTATCCCGACACGCCACAGGAACTGGGAGCCATCTTCGATCGCATCGACCGCGAACTGCGCACTCAGTATTTGCTGGCCTACTATCCCACCCCGCGCGGCCCCGCGAATACCTACCGTTCCATCGTGGTTACCGTCACGCCTACGAATTATCAAGTCCGCCACCGCAGGTCCTATCTCACTGGCCCACAGTAATCATCGGCTGCAATAACGGTGATTCCGTTTGTTGTCTCGGCTTTTTTCATCCACCACAGTAATATTGTTGGGATGAACGACTCCTATCTTAGCGCCGCGATCGAAATCGCCCAGGAGGCGGGCAAAATACTTATCGAAGAATTGTCGCGCCCGCTCGACATTCGCTACAAAGGAGACGAAGTCGATCTCGTCACGCAGGCGGACAAGCGCTCGGAACGGTTTATCGTTGAACGCCTGGCAAAATACTTTCCCGACCATGCCGTCGCGGCGGAAGAGGGAACGGGGCACGAGAGCGCTTCGGCTTCGGAATTCCGCTGGCACGTTGATCCACTTGACGGCACCACCAACTATGCGCACGGCTATCCCTGCTTCAGCGTTTCCATTGCTCTCGCGAAGCGAGACACGCTGTTCGCCGCGGTCGTTTTCAATCCTTTTTACAACGAACTTTTCACAGCCGCCCGGGGCGAAGGCGCCGCGTTTAACGGCAAAAAGATTCGTGTCTCCAAGGTCGCCACGCTTTCGACCAGCCTCCTCTGCACTGGTTTTCCCGTGCGAAACCGCAAAGCCAGCGCCAATCTTCAATACTACGGCGATTTCACGCAACGCTCTCACGGCGTACGCCGCGATGGCTCCGCCGCGCTCGACCTTGCCTCTGTCGCGGCGGGTCGCTTCGACGGCTTCTGGGAATTTGGCCTCGCAAAATGGGATACCGCCGCGGGCGTTCTGCTGGTCGAAGAAGCCGGTGGCAAAGTCACGGATTTTGCCGGAAATCCTTATCAGCTTGGCGGCCCGGTCATTCTCGCCACCAACGGGCTGATCCACGAAGAAATGCGGACCGTCGCGCTGGAGATCTCCTGCAGGTCCCCGGCCGGTGTTTGAACAGGTTCCGGTTCGCGCACTAATCTCATCCTTATCCTCCGCTTACGACTTCCTTACGTTTGAGACGTTAGCATTCCGAGGCAACGAAGGAGCATTCTGCGCCTACGAAAGACGCACCTTGATCCAGCAGCAATCCCGTTGCAATGAACTTTGTGGGGAGACAGGAATGCCTGCGTTCGAAAAGAATAGAAGACCTCTGAGGATTCTCTTTGTGGGGTTGCTCTTTGCTGGCATATTTCCGACCCGCATTGTAGCCGACAACAAAGAGAAGAACCATTCTCCCGCAAAGTCTGCGGCAGCCGAGAGCGATTCTTCGGCTTCCGAATTAATTGGGAGCGGACGCCTGATCGTCGATCACGACGAACAGTCCGGCGACTCCCCTCAAGAACCACAGTCGCAGGCGGCAAGCCCGCAACCAAAGTCGGAATGGCATTACGGTGGCTTCTTTGATTTGGGTTATCTTTTGGATTTCAACCACCCTTCGAGTCATCTATTCCGGAATCGCGGCACCACGCCGCGGGTAAATGAATTGGATTTGAACATGGCGGCCGCTTACCTCACCAAAGATGCCACTGCGAATTCACGCTGGGGCATGGAATTGGAAGCGCAGGCCGGCGAGGACTCTAAAATCTTCGGGTTTTCCGCCACGGCGCCGAATCTCGGCGGAGCTAGCTGGCTGCGACAGATTGGCAAGGCGGATGTGTCCTATCTCGTGCCGGTCGGGAAAGGGCTTACGGTGCAAGGCGGAGTCTTCAGCAGCCTGATAGGGTACGACTCTCTGCATGCCAAGGATAATTTCACCTACACGCGCCCCTGGGGAGCCGACTACACGCCATACCTGATGTTTGGCGTGAACGCCAGTTATCCATTCTCCAAGAAAGTCACAGCAACCGTGTTTGTGATCAATGATTATTTTCATTTGGCGCATCCCAACAATGTTCCAAGCTGGGGAGGGCAGATCGCCTATACCGCGACACAGCATCTCACGTTCAAAGAGACAGTCCTCTACGGACCACACCAGTCGGACACTTCGCTCGAATTCTGGCGGTTCTTTTGCGACAGCATTGCAGAATGGAAACGAAACCCGGTGACGGTCGCTTTCGAATACCAAGCCGGAACAGAAAAATTAGCCACGGTTGGAAACCTGCGTGCCTTGTGGATGTCTGCGCAGATGCCTATTCACTTGACCGTCCGCGGGCCATGGAGCGTGACGCTTCGTCCTGAATTTGCGTGGGATCGCGATGGCCGATGGACGGGATCCGCGCAGACCATCAAGGCGGTCACGACCACGCTCGAATATCGCGTCCCATACCGGTGGACGAATACGATTGCAAGGCTGGAATACCGCTTCGATGATTCGCGGGGAAAGGGAGGAGGGTTCTTTCGTGGCGCTGAGGTTTCCCCTGGAATCGATAGCTTGACACCGTCCCAACACCTGCTCGCTTTCGGTGTGATATTCACTTTCGATTCACGCCGATCAAAAGGAAGCTGACGGCAGACCACAAACCGGGCTTACTATAATCACGAACATGAAGACTGCTAAAGCCAGATCCCGGCCATTGTCCGCCAGACGAGGCATTCGTACGGCGAGGACGGATAGTCGCACTTACTCGGACGCTGTTGCAGACTTGGTGGAGATGGGAAAGGGCTTCTACGCGCGAGGCTGGGTCTTGGGCACGAGCGGAAACTTCAGCGCGGTGATTTCCCGCGAGCCGCTGCGCCTGGCGATTACTTCAACGGGATTGGACAAGGGGGGCCTTGCGCCGCAGCAGTTTCTCGAGATGGACGAGGCGGCCAACGTCGTGCGTGGCGAAGGGCGCCCTTCCGCAGAGGCCCTGCTGCATCTCGCTATCGCGCGAGGCGTGGATGCCGGCGCTGTCCTGCACACGCATTCCGTTTGGAGCACGGTCCTTTCGGGCTCGCATGCATCACAGGGCGGTATCGCGCTGGAAGGATTTGAAATGCTCAAAGGGCTTGAAGGCGTTCGAACCCACAAGCACCGCGAGTGGTTGCCGATTCTGGAGAATTCGCAGGACATGATCGAGCTGGGCGAACGCGTCTCCAAAACGCTGCGCGATACTCCGGGTATTCACGGTTTCCTTCTGAGGGAGCATGGGCTTTATACTTGGGGAGCGGGCTTGCAGGAAGCCAAGCGCCATGTTGAAATTCTGGAATTCCTGATGGAAGTGCTGGTTCGCTCTGGCGCCGCGCAGAGCGCGTGATTCCGCGCCGGCCGAACTTAGGAGTTGATTGCCGTGGCTGTCCTTCGAGTCCCTGATGAAAACCGTTCGCTCCGCGAACAAGGCGAGGTGCGCAATTACCTCGCCGGGATTGGCATTGACTACGAACGCTGGGAGTCTCCAGCAGACCTACCTGTGGATGCTTCCGCCGAGCAAGTTCTGAGCGCCTACAGCGAGCAAGTCGAAAAGCTCAAGCGCGAGGGTGGCTACGTCACCGCAGATGTGATCGACGTCAACGCAGATACTCCCGGGCTCGATGCCATGCTCGCCAAGTTCAATATTGAACATACGCACGACGAGGACGAAGTCCGCTACATCGTTTCAGGGCGCGGGCTATTCCATATCCACCCGCAACGCGGTCCCGTTGTCGCGATCGAAGTGGAAGCCGGCGACTTGATTCGCGTTCCGCGCGGGACGCTGCACTGGTTCGATCTGTGCGGAAACCGCTGCATTCGCGCCATCCGTTTGTTCCAGGACAAGTCCGGCTGGACCCCGCACTACACCAGCAGCGGCGTGGATCGGAATTACGAGCCCGTTTGCCTGGGTCCCAGGTACATTCCGCCGCAAACGGCTGCGAAGTAGCTGGCGTGCCGCCGATCGACGAATCCCAGATTCGCATTATTCTCCTCGATATCGAAGGCACAACGACGCCTATCAATTTCGTTTATCAGACGCTCTTCCCCTACGCGAGTCGCAAGCTGAAATCTTTTCTTCAAGAACACGCCCAAGATCCTGAAATTCAGTCTTCGATCCAGGAGCTACGCGGGCAGCGCGAGGCGGATGAACGCAATGGCCTTGAGCCGCCTGCTTGGCAGGACCATCCCGAAGAAGCGCGGCTGCGTTCGAGCGTCGCCTTCGGCCAATGGCTGATCGCGCGGGACAGCAAGTGCACGCCTCTCAAGACGCTTCAAGGGAAAATCTGGCAGCACGGATTCACGGGCGGAGAATTGTCCGGAGAGGTGTATCCGGATGTCCCGATTGCCTTCGAACGGTGGCGACGGCAAAAGAGAATGATCTGCATTTACTCGTCGGGAAGCGTCCTCGCGCAGCAAAACCTGTTTCGCACGACCGCGTCAGGCGATCTGACGCCGTACATCACCGCTTTCTTCGACACCCGCGTGGGGGCCAAGTCCGAAGTAGAAAGCTACAAGAAAATCGCCGCTTCACTTTCGTATGAGCCTAAGCAATTCCTGTTCATTTCCGATGCCCCGAAAGAAGTCGAAGCGGCGCGATCCGCGGGAATGCAAGCTATCCTCTGCGAACGGGATCCGGAATCTTCTTCCTCTCGCTGCCAGAGCGATGCCATCCACAGTTTCGACGGCCTTATTCCGGACTAGAGTCCCAAGCCGCCGAAGTGCTGCTTGCCGCGTCGCCGCCGGAGCCCTACTTAGCTCCCCATTCCGCATACAGCTTGCTAATCGCGGGCGCAATGGAAAAGTCCCAGACAAAAATGCCGACGTTCTTGTGTTTTTCCGGAACAACATAAAGATCAGCAGCCTCTGTCGCAGGCACCCCCGCTTTGTGCATTTTCTGCGCCTGCTCTTCAATGTCGTCGAAAAGCGCACGGAACAGCGCGATTCCTTCTTGGCCACAGACAGGCCCATGTCCAGGGACAAAGACCGAGTCCTTGTCCCAGGACGCGAACGTCTTTAGAGTTTGCCTCCAGCCGGACACCGTGGCTTGTGGGTCGAAGCAAACTGGATACAATCCAGAAAAGAGCAGATCCCCTGTGTACACCACGCTCTGTTCCGGAACGCGCACGATGATGTCCGTCCCGGAATGTCCCGGGTAGCTCTCGATCACCGCTGTCAATCCGCCCAAATCCATTTTCATCGGTAACTTCGCCGGATCAATCGGATGATTTGGCAAGGCCAGCACGGTGCCGTTCACAATGTTGAAAATGTTCGTTACCATGCCGAGATTTTCCTCGCGATGTTTTCGAGCCAGCTCCGTTTTGGAATCTTTGATCGCCTTTTCGAGCGGGGCCAGCGCGACCGCCTTGTCAGCTCCCTGCATTGCGCCGTAGCTCTCCACGATGCGCTTCGGCGTGTTCGCGTGGGCCCACAGAGGAATCCCGTTGCCGGCATAAAACCCGTTTCCCATGGAATGATCGAAGTGGTAGTGGGTGTCAAGCGCGGCCTTTATGGGAACCTGGCTAACCATCCGCAGTGCGTCCATCTGGAAAGTGGCGCCCGTCGCACTGCCGAACCCTTCGATCATCAGTGCGCCATCCTTGCCTACCAGGAACCCTCCGTTGCAGAGTGTCTGGAAGCCCTTCGAGGGATCGGATATCGTTGCGTACAGTCCTTCACCCACTTTTCTGACTGAGGCGAAGCCTTTGTCCACAATCGGAGTCTGCGATACGCGCGAGCCGGCCGTCATCTGGGCTGCCAGCGCGGGCAAGGGAATCAGCTTCGCCGCGGCATAAAACGCACCGAAATAAGAGGTCTTAGCGAGAAACCTCCGCCGCGAGAGCGGCAGCAAGCTCACCGCTTGGTGATCACCTTTTCTGGTAGAGTCGAGCATGACTCCTCCAATCGAATTGAGCTGCATTCGTGATGACTCTCTTTGAAAGTAGATTATTGTAACAGAGCGGTAAGTAATCCGTGATCTACGCACAGAACGAAGCGCGTGTCATTCACAACACGCCGGTCATGTATGTATTGGATATAGGCATTCTTCTTTCCGTACCATGGAGCATGTCAGCGATAGCTCCTCCAGAGTCCATCGCTCCTTGAAGGAGGTGCGTCAACATGATCAAAACGAGGGGTACGGTGGCATTGGCAATCGGGCTGTTTCTTGCCCCATCCTGGCAGGCCCAGGAGAACTGGCGGAATGACTGCATTCGCCGGTGTGTCACTCAACCGATGCAAGGAGATCCGGAAGGAGAGAGGCAGGAGATTGTCAGCCTCGAGAGAGAAGCCGGGCACGCCATCCAACTAGGCAGCGGTACTTTCTTTCATCGCATTTACAGTGATGACTTCACGGGCGCGCTTTCGCATGGTCAGCTGGTCAACAAGGACCAGTGGATAGCGGCAGTCGAGTCTCCCAGCGTCAAGCGGGAATCGTTCATTGTCTCGGACATCAAGGTTCGGATTTTTCAGGAGACCGCGGTCGCGACTTGCCTGTGGTCGACACGCTTCACTCTCAAAGGACAGCACCTCAGCACCCAGTTTCGCGCGATACATGTTTATGTCAACACGCCCAGGGGCTGGCATGTGGTTTCTGGTCACACAACCAACCTGCCTCCGGACGTGCAGCAGGTGCTGTAGGATTCCTGCACGCGCATCGCGTTGCGTTGACGCCCTCTGAAGCGGATGTTACGCTCGCCGTTCGCTTTTCAAACGCATGCGCGCCGTCGACCTGATCCGCAAAAAACGCGATTCCGGGGAACTCTCCCGTGAAGAAATCAATTTTCTGGTTTCCGGCTATACGCGCGGCGACATACCTGATTATCAGATGGCCGCATGGTTGATGGCTGTGTGGATCCGCGGTATGAACCGTTCCGAGCTGGCGGCGCTCACCGAAGTGATGCTTCACTCCGGAGAAGTCCTCAACCATTCCGAAATCCCCGGGAAAAAAGTGGACAAGCACTCCACGGGTGGAATCGGCGACAAAACGTCTCTTATTCTTGCGCCGGTTGTAGCGGCGGGTGGGCTTACCGTTCCGATGATCAGCGGCCGCGGCCTCGGCCACACCGGCGGCACCCTCGACAAACTGGAAGCGATTCCCGGCTTCAACGTGAACCTGTCTCTCGGTGAGTTTCGCCGCGTTCTCCGCCAATGCGGCATGGGCCTGATCGGGCAGACTGCGGAGATTGCTCCCGCGGACAAGAAAATTTACGCGCTTCGCGACGTTACTTCGACGGTAGAGAATATCGGCCTAATCTGCGCCTCAATTATGAGCAAGAAACTCGCCGAAGGTATTGACGCACTGGTTCTGGACGTCAAGACAGGTTCCGGCGCGTTCATGAAGAAAGAGGAAGATTCGATTCGCCTCGCGGAAGTCATGGTTGAAACCGGCCAGCGCATGGGCAAAAAAGTCGTCGCCCTGATCACCGGCATGGATCAGACGCTGGGCCGCATGGCCGGGCATTCGAACGAAGTCGCTGAATCCATCGAAATCCTCAGAGGCCGCGGGCCGACCGATCTGCGCGACTTGAGCCTCGACCTCTCTGCGTGGATGTTTTATCTCGGTGAGAGAACGAAGACCGTCGAAGAAGGCCGCCGCCTCGCCGAGACCATGATCGCCTCCGGCCAGGCGCTCGAAAAATTCCGTCAAGGGATTCGCCTGCAGGGCGGCGATGAACGCGTCATTGACGAGCCGGAACGCCTGCCCATCGCGTGCTTGAATTTTCACGTAACGAGTTCTGCCAGTGGTTTTATCACCGGCACCAACTGCGAGGGATTCGGCATTGCGCTCGCCATGCTTGGCGGTGGCCGCGAGAAGAAGGAAGACAAGATCGATCATGGCGTCGGCCTGGAATTCCACAAACGAATCGGAGATCGCGTGGAAATCGGCGAACCGTTGGCCACGATTCACTACAATAGCGACGCAAAACTTGCCGAAGCGAAAGCACTCGTTGCCAGCAGCTATTTCATTGGCGAAAAGGCTCCGCAGGAAAAACCACCACTGGTGCGCCGGATCATTGGCGCGTAGAACGATTGCGGGAGGATGGCTCATGGGAAGATGGACGGGCGTGCTCGGCATGGCCGTGATTCTCGGGTTGGCATGGCTGTTCTCCACCAATCGCAGCGCGATTAAGCTCAAGACCATCGCTTGGGGACTCGGGCTCCAATTGGCGCTGGGGTTTTTCGTTCTACGTTCCAGTGTGGGCAGTTCGGTATTTGGATTCCTCGGCGCCGGCGCGAACAAGCTGTTGAGCTTTTCCTACGCGGGCTCCACATTTGTTTTCGGCGACTTGGGTCTACCGAAAGAACTCTCTCGCCTCGGCTTTTCGTTTGCTTTCCAGGTCCTTCCTACGATCATTTTTATCGCCGCGTTCTTTGCGGTTCTCTATCACCTCGGCGTGATGCAACTCATCATTCGTGCAGCAGCGTGGATCATGACTCGCGTCATGGGCGCCAGCGGCGCCGAATCCCTCAACGTCGCTGCAAGTATCTTCATGGGCCAGACGGAAGCGCCGCTCACCATTCGCCCCTTCCTTCCCAAACTCACCAAATCCGAGCTCATGGTCGTCATGACCAGCGGGATGGCGCACATTTCCGGCGGCATGATGGCCGGTTACATCCAGGTTGGCGGGGCCGATCCCAAGAATCTTTTGACCGCGGTGATCATGACGGCGCCCGGAACGTTGCTCATGGCCAAGATGCTTGTGCCGGAAACGGAGCAGCCACTCACGGCTGGCCGCGTCGAAATGCCGCCCATGGAAAAAGAAACCAATCTTCTAGGCGCGATTGCTCGCGGCACCATCGACGGTTTGCATCTCGCGCTCAACGTCGGCGCGATGCTGATCACTTTCATCGCCTTGCTGGCGCTCCTCAATGCCATGATGGGGGGCATTCACAATTGGCCTCACATGGCCTGGTTCCCGGAAAGCCTGCAAACTGTTTTCGGCTGGATCTTCGCGCCGGTAGCGTGGCTGATCGGTGTGCCCTGGCATGACGCGGCAAAGATCGGCAACCTGCTCGGGACGCGCATGGTGATCAATGAATTTGTCGCGTTTGGCCAGCTTGGTCCCATGAAAGGCACGCTGGATCCGCGCACTTTTGCCATTGCTACCTTCGCTCTCTGCGGCTTCGCCAACTTTAGCTCCATCGGTATCCAAATCGGCGGCATCGGAGCGCTTGCGCCGGAACAGCGTAGCCAGCTCACAAGATTCGGCATCCGCGCCATGCTCGCTGGCACCATGGCAAACCTGATGTCCGCTTCCATCGTGGGGATTCTTTCGTGAGCGCAAAGAAAAGCTCCAAGAGGAAAACTTCGAAAACCGCGTCGCCGGGGAAAATCGCGGCTAAGGCCTCCGCCAACAGCGCGGATGGCGAGTTCGAACGCGCGAGTAAAGCCGCTGACTTCATTTTTTCTCAAACATCTCTTCGGCCTCGGATTGCGCTCGTTCTTGGCTCCGGGCTTGGCGCATTCGCCGATGAATTTGCGGGCGCCACGAAAATTCCGTACTCGAAGATTCCTCATTTTCCCCAGTCGACGGCCATCGGGCACGCTGGAAAGCTCGTAATCGGTAAAGTCGGAGCTATTCCCGTCGCGGGCATGCAGGGCCGCGTACATCTTTACGAAGGCTATTCTGCGAAGGAGGTTGCGTTTCCCATCCGCGTCTTCGCGCGTATGGGTGTGAAGGCGGTGATCCTCACCAACGCCGCCGGTGGCATCAAACGCGAATTCTCTCAGGGCCGTCTCGTGGTCATCAGCGATCACATCAATTTGCAGGGCGTTAATCCGCTCACGGGATCGAACGATGAACGCTTCGGCCTGCGCTTCCACGACATGACCGCAGCCTACGACAAACGCTTCCGGGAAATGACCTTCGGCGAATCAAACCGCCTGGGCATTGGGATGTACGAAGGAGTGTACGCAGCGCTCCTTGGGCCGAGCTACGAGACGCCCGCGGAGATACGCTACTTGCACACGATTGGCGCAGACCTCGTCGGCATGTCCACGGTTCCGGAAGTAATCGCCGCGCGGCACAGCGGCATTCGCGTGCTGGGTATCTCCTGCGTAACGAATGCCGCGGCGGGAATCCTAGATCAACCGCTCAATCATCTAGAAGTCTTGGAGACTGCCGAGCGCGTCAAGGGCCAATTCATTGGCTTGCTGAAAGCAGTCATTCCACGAATTGCCGAGGCCATGGCATAGAATTCTCCGCGGCATACCGGGAGGCGTTTGCGTGAGCGAAAATGAAACTTTGATTTCTGCCGCCAACCAGGCGAGAGAAAATGCTCATGCCCCGTACTCGAATTTCCGCGTGGGCGCTGCGCTTCGCGCGACTTCTGGAAGAATCTTCGGCGGTTGCAACGTTGAGAACGCCACGTACGGCCTCACCGTCTGCGCCGAGCGCGTTGCCATCTTCAAAGCAATCAGCGAAGGCGAGCGCGGCTTCGACGCCATTGCCGTGGTGACGGACACTGACGCCTTGACACCTCCATGCGGCGCGTGCCGCCAGCTCATCTGGGAATTCTGCGGCGACGTTCCTGTAATCCTCGCCAACCTCAAGGGCAAGACCGAGACCATACGGATGAAAGATCTCTTCCCCAAACCCTTCGATTGCTCCAACCTGTAGGACGAGGAAACTCTAAGATGAAGTCCCAGAACTTATGCCAGCGAAGTTTGGTTGTTCTCACGATTCTTGTCCTGCAGTTGCTTTCGTTTCAACACCTTGTTACGGCGCAGGCGCCGGCGAAGCATAAACAAGCTCAGAAACCCACGAAACAGAAGTCAGCGCCGGAACCCATGTGGGATTTGGTGATCGCGGGCGGTACGGTCGTAACCATGGATCCTTCGAATCGTATCCTCGAAAACGGAATTGTAGTTGTGAAGCAGGGAGACACGATCTTTGCCGTCGAGGCCTCCACTCCCGCAGCGGTCAATAAATATGTGCATGGGGCAAAGCAGCTAATCGACGCGAAGGACAAGTTGGTGCTTCCGGGGTTCATCAATGGCCACAACCACGCCCCCATGACTTTGCTCCGGGGCCTGAAAGATGACGTGACTCTGGAAGAATGGCTTACGAAATCCATTTTTCCCGCCGAAGCCAAGAACGTGAATGAGGAATTTGTGCGTTGGGGCACGCGCCTCGCCTTGGCGGAGCAAATCCGCGGCGGCGTCACCACTTTTGCGGACATGTATTATTTTGAGGATGCCGTCGCCGAAGAAACGAAAGCCGCCGGTGTGCGAGGCGTGCTGGGCGAAACCATCCTCGACTTTCCCGCTCCGGATAACAAAAACAATGACGCCATGCTCGAGTACACGGAAAAATTCCTGAAGCGCTGGCAGGGTGACGCGCTGATTCACGCCGCCGCTGCGCCCCATTCTATGTACACCTGCTCGGAGAAGACGCTTCAAGATACCGCAGCGCTGGCAAGAAAGTACAACGCCCCCCTCCTGATTCACGTCGGGGAAACAAGGAAAGAACTAAACGATAGCCGTGAGAAACACGGCACCACGCCGGTGCAGTATCTCGACAAACTCGGAATTCTCGGGCCGGAAGTGCTCGCAGCACACTGCATTTTCGTTGACGACACCGACCGCAAGATCCTGGCGCAGCGGCACGTGGGGTGCGTGCACAATCCCTCCAGCAACATGATGCTGGCGAGCGGCGTCGCTCCGGTAATCGAGGAGCGCGCTGCGGGCATCGCCGTCGGCCTCGGCACCGACGGCCCGGCTGGCAGCAACAATGACCTGAACTTGATGGAAGAGATGGACCTGGCCGCGAAGCTCCAGAAAATCACCAAAATGGACCCGCGAGCGCTGAGCGCGAAAGCCGTCGTTGACATGGCTACTATCGAAGGTGCGCGCGCGCTTCACATGGACAAAGAAATCGGCTCGCTCGAGGCAGGGAAGAAAGCAGACATTGTCTTACTTGGTCTCGATGCTCCCAATGCCGTGCCGATGTTCGATGTCTATGCGCAATTGGCCTATGCGTTGAAGGGAAGCGACGTCGAGACGGTAATCATCGGCGGTCGGGTCGTGATGCGCGATAAGAAACTCCTCACCGTGGACGAACCGGCGGCGATTGCCAAGGCCAGGGAGTTCAAGTACAGAGTCGAGGCCTCGTTGAAGTAAGCCAAACAGCAATGAACTTCTTGAGATAAGAAGTCCGGGCTCTCAGGACTTCGAGTAGCAAACTCCGCAGCGGAATCGTCTTTCCTTCTTTAGTTCCTCGACGTGGACAATCTGTCCGCGCACAAATATGGCGTGTGTACCCGGCGAATACGGCGCGGCCACTTCGATGTCCGTTTTCGCGGGATATTCCTTCCGGCTCTTAAAGCACAGTCCGCCGCGAGACATGTCCTCGCATGTCACGACATCTTCGCCGAACGTATAACTCCGGACGCATGCCTTGAAATTCACCTTCGTGCGCACATGTTTGCGTCTGTTTTCGACGTGCGGCGCCGCTTGCAACGCTGGCCCCGGATGCGCTGGAGCGGGCGGGGGAATCTCGACGGACTCCTCTCTTTCTTCAGATTCCGGTGCGGCCGTTTCCAACCCAACCGGTCCACTCTCGGCGCCGTCAATCGGCCGCCTCCAATACGTGGATGTCCCGCAGTTTTTGCAAGCGCGAACGATGGCTTCGTTGACCCGGTATACATCCGATTCGAGATCGCTTTGTTGCACCATCTCGCGTGTCTTGCAGCCGCTGCACTGGAGCATCACCAGGCTGGCCTTTTTTTCAAAGTCCGTCATGCTGGGGAACGGGATGTCCCACAGGTCCGTCTCAGGGTTCAGGAAGGCCACGCCGTAAGTGTAGGTTTTGCCTTGCGCGCCGAGATTGCCCACTACGCGAACCTCAGCCTCTCTGTTGGTGTCGAGCCTGCGGAGGATTAGCTCTTGTTCTGCGGAGAGTGCATATTGCGAAACGATGCCGGCGCCGTGGCGGCTGAGCAGGACCGTCTTGGTTTGCTCGGAGAACATCTTGCCTTCCATGTCGCTGCCCACCAGCAGAATTGCGATCTCTTTTGCAATTCGGCTGCTGCGACGGACGCTTTCTGGAGGCATTTCCACCCCACGCTGCACGATGGTACTTGGAATTTTGCGGCGAAGGCACTGGTTTTCAAAGACGCCCTGCTCATTTGCTCAACAGGTGAGGCCGGCTAGATCGATTGTGCAGCCCGGAGCTGGACGGATATCGGGAAGCGTGCGAAAAATGAAGAATTTTTTAAGCCCGAGAAAACGCCTTGAGGTAGAATGTGTCTCCATTTTGTCCAAGGAAGAAGCCATGGAACAGGAGCGCCGGCGGGAGCCAAGATTCGAATTTGTTGCTTCCGCGGAAGTACTCTCGGAAAGCGCTGGCACGCGGTTAGTCGCGCGCATCAGCGACATTAGTGTCAGCGGCTGTTACGTCGATACGATCAATCCTTTGACGGACGGAACACCAGTCCGCTTGAAGATTCTTACCGAAACACGGGTCATCGAAGCGCGCGCGACTGTCGTCTATTCACATACCCATCTTGGGATGGGATTGGTGTTTGGACAGGTCCTGGCAAAATCTCAGGATGTCCTGCAAAACTGGCTTCCCGCCGCAAGCTAAGACCAGCGACTATTCATTTCCGTCTGCAACTTTCCCAGACGACTTCCCGGCCGTCGAAAAGAGTCGCGGCAGTTATTTCTCGTCGGACTTACGGTCTCTCGGCTTGCGTTTGTCCTGGATAGCCACCGCGGTTCGCGGCACGGAATTCGACACACCCCGTACAGCAGCAAGCTGAACGTTCGTGCTGGCGCTGGCCTTTTGGCTCTGCGCTTGAAGAGCTCCTGATTTCTGCGCAACTTTGCCTTGCGCAGTCACCGGTTTTCGCGCTGCGACTTCCCAAGTGTCCGTCCCATCGAAGTGGTCGGGATTCACTTCCGATTGCGCCTTGCAGGCGGGTGAGAAGAGCAGCAAGGCCCCAAATCCAGCCAACAATACCGGTAACCTCAACAAACTAAATGATTTCACAGGTGCCTCCGATTCATCTTGCTCCCGGAAACCCAGGGGTCAGCATTCCAGAGAGGGGGAGCCTTAGGACCATATTCTCTGAATTGAGCTGATTCTCTCGTCCGCCTTTGGTCGCGTCGATAGACCGGGAGTACCATCGTGTATCCGGTTCGCCAATATCAAGAACCGGGCGAAATGGGAGGGATATAGAATCGCTAGCCATACCGGTCCCTTGGAGCTACAATGTCCTTGTCGTTCCTGCCCCGACGCCCAGTCACTCAGTTTGCGCGCACGGTCCCCCGGGTGTCCCATGGAAGCGGTTTCGCGGCGGCTGGAAGAACGCACTCCCCTTACAGTTCGAGTGGATCTATGCAGCCTCGACATTCGCCATCGTACGCACGAGGGCCTGACGGATAACATAAGCACCCACGGCGCACGCGTGGTTTCAAGCGATCCTTTGAGACTCAATGAGCGGCTGAACCTGTGGTCGCTACCGGGGGACTTCCGGGCTCGGGCGCGAGTCGTTTATTGCGAGCCCGTCGGCAACAATTCGTTCGCCATCGGTTTGCAACTGCTCGCAACTACTGGTGATTGGAAATAGCCCTTAGACGAGCTTCCGATGGTTCCTGCCTTGGAAGAGATCCTTTGAAATTAGCGCGATAGCGCCAATAGCGATTCGTTGAGCTTGGTCAGGTCAGAATCGAGTCGGTAGTAGCCGGGTTTCCAGCCTGCGGGAGCTTCATTGGGAGGAAGGTTCAGCACGGCAAAATCGTTTGCCGCCGCTTGCTCGCTCCCCAGCTTCGGGAACTGTTCTCCTACGTATGTGGCAGGGTGTTGGCTAACAACTCTCTCGCACTCGTTGATGGACAGGACGGCGCGAAGCATGCCTTGGTTCTTGGCGTGAGGTTGACAGAAGTAGAGAGTCGGCATACACGGGAATCATCGGCCAATCTGTGAAAAACAGGAATAGTACTTTCGGCCCACCGTCCAGCTTTCGCACTAGATGCTCAAAAACGTTCCCTTGCCCATAGTAAGGAACTATGTTTTCAAAGACTTAAGGAATTATTTTTTCCTCCTTGCACTCCGCACAAGGTAACTAAAAAGAACGCTTCCCAAAATGAACCATATCAAAGCCAATCTCCAACTCCCGCTTACGGCGCAAAGCGCTTGGGGCAATGTTGCCAAGCTCGGAACTTAGGCTTGTTTGGTAAGGCTGGGGCAGGAACGAGAATTGAGACGCGTGCAATTAAGTGCGCATTAATAGCATATTGAAGCGGTGGCTTCCAATCCCAACAATGTGTAATTCTATTGCATCAGTTCGGAACGGACTCCGAAGTAGACGCCGACGCATTGCCTGCCGAATACCGACTTGGTCTGGGACGATATCCGTTGCGCGTCCGGACGCGATACTTCTTCAAGCGCTCGCCTATTAGCTGTACTTTGATCGAGCGCCATCCACGATTGGGATTCGGCTTGGGATAATAGCTGAACGAATAAAGATGCGCTAAATCGTCTCGGATGGAGGCAAATGCTTTCTTTTCATCCCGCCAACTCTTGGCAAAATAGGCCTTACCACCGGTGGCCGCGCTCATACGGTCAAAAACAGCGGTAGAAACTGGCTCAAGCTGGGCCTCAGTCGTGCTAATCATGTAGATAGGTATGCCTGCTGATTGGGCCAGCTCGGCGACATCCTCAGGGGGCACCATGCTGGAATTGTCTGGGCCGTTCGAGAACACCACAATCACCTTTCTTCCCGGATGCTGGCCGGCGTCCTGCACCGTCAACAACAACGAGTTATAAAGCGCCGCATCGTCCCCAGCCACGCTCGTGCGCACGCCGCGCACCACCTCCGACCGATCGGAGGTTAAAGCCGCGGCCCGGTAAAGGTCACGGCTGTATGAATAGAAAGCTATTCTGTCCACTCTTTCCAGGGAGCGAACAAAATCGGCGATGGCATCTTGCGCGAAGACGAAGCCCCGGTACATGTAATTGCTGGTATCGAACAAAATGAAGACATTGGCGCCCGCGATGGCCGAACTGAGCGTTTCGGGAGGGCTTTCTTGCATGCGAGCACTCCCTTGCGCCAAAGCAGACTCGTCCCCACCGTTCTTGCCAACGTCCGCAGCAACGTCCAACAATCTGGTTGTGGGACCATTCCCTTCTTCAAATGTGGCAATGTTCTGCGGAATGCCATCTTCGGTGATCGCGAAATCCTGAGGATGAAGACCGCTTACATAGTCGCCCTTATTGTTGGTCACGGCCACATTCAACTGCACCAGGTTGACCACAACACGAAGGCGCGTCGTGTCTTGTTGCGCACCGGTCCGAAACGTGGAAAGAGGCACCAGTCCCAAAAGAACTGTCAAGATCAAGAGATATCGTTTTTCCATAGGTTTGTATGCCATATCGCACCGTATTGTTTTTTGCCGGCAGTAACGGTCCGGTGAAAATTGAGCCAGCCGAGCTCGTCTAGGGCTGGGAAAAACTGTCATCTCTCGACAAGGCAACGATTTTGCCCTGCCGGAACTCTTCGCCGGTTTCTCGAGCGGCGCGCAGCAGTGCCGGCCAATCCGCAAAATCAGTGGCAAAAATCTTCTCGACCATGCGACGCGTGAGTTCGGGAACCAGGCGGTTTAGCATCACCGGTGAATAACCTTTTTCGTCGGCCAGCCGGGCCCAGTATAGGTTGTTGGACTCCCAGGTCTCAGCCAACAAGCGGCTGGAGTAGCCCATGAAAACCGGGGAAGGCGGCAGATTCAGCAGCTCACGCGCGTAACTCTGCGCCAATACGCGGTGTGGCACTCCAAAGTCTCGCGACAGTCGTTCCCAGCTGACTTCGTCGGGATAGCGCTTAGAGAGGGTTGCCAGCTCGTTACCGGCTGGTCCGAAGGAATTGGGCTCTTGCGGAAATCTTCGTTGATATTCAGCCGTCAGATAGAAAGTGTCCGCAGGCATTAGCCGCAAAAGCACTTCGGGTAAGTGCCCTGAACGCAGACCCCGCTCCACTCTTTCGGAGCGCTGCGGAATCATACGATCGGACAGAATACTCATGACCTTATTCCGCACTTCGTCATTGTCAGCGGAAGCGGCCAAAAGTTCCTCGCCGCACTGTTGATACAGGCTGACAGCGTGAAGCTCATTTTGGTTCACGTTCCACCATCGGGGCACGACGGCGTTGGTCATAAGGCCAGGTACCAACTCTCGCCAGATCAGCGCCTGCACATTTTGTGGCGCGATGAAGTCCTGCTCCGCGGTTGCAAGGAGGAAAGGTAAATCGGCAAGCGATCCGACCAGGTGGGCGCCACCGCCCGCCGGGGAGCCTGCGCCGAACAACTGAGGCGCTTGCCAAAGTCGTTCCAGGCCAATGACGCTTTCTCCAGCAAAATCATGTGAGCGAACGAAAAGAGGATTATGGTGGAGAATCTGGGCGCCGGGAGGTTCATAGTAGGCGTAATTGAGCCCTACGAGTGTGTCTCGCAAAAAGGGAGCGAGTTGGCCGCGGGCTTCCATCAGTTGTTGGGAAGAACTCGGCGACTTAATTATCTTCGCCAGGCTCGTGTGCATCTGCAATTCCGTGTGACGGTTATTGTAAATTCCCGAGGCCCACTCCTCTCTTTCGCTATTTCGGAAAATTGGCTGGGGCATCTCGAATTCCCTGAGTTCCCCGGCCAAAGGAAGTAAGCTATTGTTTGAGAGGGTTCCTTGGGCGACCTCACGCAGGCCGTCACCCAGGGCCAAGAGCGTGTCGAGAGAAACCAAGCGCTGCCCATCCAAAACGGACCGGATTCTGTTGGCGATCCGTTCCTGTATGCGCTGCGCTTCCGTAGCTGACTGTTGTGGGCCCGCAAGCAGATTGACGATTTTGTCTTGAGAAACATCGGCTTTGCCGGTTGCCGCGAGCAGCAGCTCTTTCAGGGCGGTGCGGCCTGCCTCGAAAAGCTGCGTTGAAGAGCCGATCTTGCCAAATGGCCCGATCAACTTTTGCCAAGAATCGTTTAAGGCGGCGCCAGGTATTTCACATTGACGCGCCAATATCTGCCAGAGTCCCACGCTAGCCTGAAAGGTTCCGAAGGCATTGCCCCGTAGAGTGTTCTTGGGAATACCGTTGAGGCTAGTCATAACCTGGAGGAAGGTGGCGATGGAAGCATCGTCCAAATCTGGAAATTCTGAAAAGAGCACATATTGGTCGCTGAACTCAGAGAACTTATCGGCTAGCAGGGCCACCGTTTCAGGCCTAAGGCGATGCCCCGGAGAGCGCCTGCCGTCGAGTTCATTAAGCATCAAATAACTTTGCAAAGGGCCTGTGTAGGTGGGCTCGCGAGAAATCGCGAACAGGGCTTCCAACAATTGAACTGGGTTGTCCCAGTGTGCGGCCCTGCGGCCCCAGTCGCGGATAATTTTGGAATCCGTCTTCTGACGAAAGACTTTCTTCCATACGTCGAGATTTCCAGGAATGTATAGGTCGCCGCTTGGCCCCCACCGCAGATGGGTCACCAGAAGAAACAGACCTGCGTCCCGCCGAAACACGCCCCTTCCAGCATCGGAAGAGTCTTTTCCGTGGAACACCTCATATAAATGACGCAGCCGGCCAGGTTCGGCGAAATGAGCTTGCTGTGATGGGGGTACACTCGACAGGTCGTCAAAATACGCCGCAAGCCAGCCGGTGTCCTTCGCGAACAATTTGGGGATGAAGTCTCCCGGAGAGTCAGGACTCGCTCCGACCAATTCTTTCCAATCGGGCCCCGCAGCAGATCCTCCAGGCACAACCACTCGCCCAGATCGCACGCAGATGTGGCTGCCGAAGAAATCCAAGGCTGCGGCTAGTGGAACCATTTTTTTTAGCACGTGCGATTGCTGCAACGCAGATAAAGTCTCGGCATCCATTCGCGCCAGCGCCCAGTAAAAGCGCGCCAACTCCGGATCGCGTAAGAGCAGGTCAACTGCGTCAACTTTTTTTCCTTCCTTGGTCCAGTCCATCCCTACGGGCGGCGCAGGCACGTACGACATCGAGAAGGAATACGTGAAAGCCCGGCCCTCTTGGAGACTCTTTTCAAGGTCCGGCAGAGGGAATCCAGAGTCGATGGTGAGAAACGCTCTCTGGGGGTCGGCGGTTTCCAAAAAAGTGCTCCGCTGCCCGCAGTCGGCCCGGGTTCGATAACCCAGGATTTTCAGCAGAGGTTTCGCCTCATCGCAAGTAGAAACATGAATGACCCCATCGGGACCTGCCATAGCTGCCAATTCTCGCGCCTGCTGCACATAGCGGGTCAAGAGAATAAGAAATTCCGAGGGCCGGCCCTTAGGAAACTGCCCCTGATAGCCCAATATGAATACGTTGCGAGCCAGCAAAGGCATAACTTCTTCAGGCAAAACCTTCTGGCTGATCCCTGCCATCCGTAAAAAGGAGCGCAACGGGCCTGGGATCGTAAGATTCGCCGATTCGGGTGACCAGGCCTTGGCGTCCTCGGATGGCAAAGAATCTGAGGGAACGGTGCACCGAGCGGCGGGAGCGAGGCACCAACCAAGGGAAAGAGTGACGCCCAAAATGCAGGTAAGGCGGAAGAAAGACTTAGCGCATCGCTCTGCCAGTAAACGGGTTAAGAGGAGTGTGCAGGCCTTCAAGATTTCCTCCCCGAAGCGGGAACGAGCCTAAACGACACAGTTGAGGCGCAGAGAAAGCAGATTTTGACCCAAACGAAACCAAATCTAAAATGCGAACCCGCGACGACTGATCGCTTTTCACGACGAAGTTCACAACGAAGTGAGTGAACTCATGGGAGCCATGCACCGCGCAGGGGGGACGGTGACATTCCTCGGCATCAAGCGCACACAGGGTAAACTCGTCCTTTCATGCCCTATTTATGCCGTAACTGCGCTTATGTCAAACGGAAATTGTGAAACGTACGTTTTTGTCGGGCTAAACCAAGTGTTTGTCGGTTCTGGAGAGTTCATCTAAGGAGAGCTGTGGCCCGCGCACTGCAGCACGCCCAGGTATGCACTCCACGGCCCGACAGTTTCCCTATATTGATGAGCCATAATCCTTGAGATTTGGTGCAGATGAGTTAAGTCATGAGCTGCCCAGGTCGCCAGCAGCTCTGACAGCGTAACTACCCCTAGGGATGGATGCCGTCCACGCCGCGCAAGGTCCTCTTTCCGCAGGTTCAACGCCCGCAGTTCGCCGAGGTTCTCTGACCGCAATCGCGCAAATTCATCCAATGACTGCCCTAGCGACTTACCTAGACTCTCCCGTTCTTGTCCCCAGCGGTCAAAAGGCTCAAACGTCTGAGCCTCGCCGAATTGCAGCACCATCCTCGCCCGTGGCATCCAGTCGGTGCGTTCGCCGTGGATCAGATGGCCCACGACATCGAACGCGCTCCACGTGTTTTCACCTTCATTTCGGTACGTCCACGCTTCCGGCAGGTCACGCAGAAGCGCATTGAGTGCAGCGGGGGTGCGAGTGAGAAGCGATATTGTGTGCGCCAGGTTATGCTCCATAGTGTTCCTTAATTCGTGACCGGTGATTTTCGAGACTCTGATTCTGTGCAATGGTTCCAAAAGAATAAGCTGGGCTCAAGGATGCATCATTTCCGCGGCCGTTAGCGCATAGATCGCTGCGCAGTCGATTATCTTTCTCAGATCGACGTATTCGTTCGGGCCGTGTGCGACCGACAGCATCCCGGGACCATAAGCATAGGCCGCCACGCCCTCTGCGGCGTAGAAACGAGTCTCCAGCAGCCCGGGACACAACTCAAACCGCGGCACTTCGCCTGTAACGGCTTGCACACTTTGGGCTAGCACTTTGCCGAGCGGCTCTTCCTCAGAGCATGCCGAGGATCGTCCTTCCTGGAAGACTTCCCATTCGAGTCGAATACCTTCGCGCTTGCAGCTTTCCAGCGCGGCGACTATCTTTGACTTTTCCTCCTCCATGTCTTCCTCCGGATTGATTCGCCGGTCGATGGTGAACCAGCACTCCTCCGGCACCACGTTGAAGTTTGCGCCCCCGCCGCTCTGTCCTCCAAGCATCAGGATGGAATGCCGTGCTTGATCCGCCCCGATGTTATAGCCTGTAGTTTTCTGCTCCACTTGTTGCTTCAGTTCCTGTAACCCCTGAACGACCTGAACCATCTTTTCGAAAGAGTTTTCTCCTTGGTGCTGCAAACCAACATGCGCGGATTTCCCCAGCACTCGGACGTGAAGCGAAATCGCACCGCGGTTCGCGTTCCACACCACACCGCTGGTCGGCTCCGCCAAAAGCATCCCAATCCCGCCACGGCCCAATCTTCCCTGCGCCGCCAGCCACGCCGAGCCGCCCTCGCCTCCCGTCTCTTCATTGGGAACCAGCGTTAAAGCAATTCGCCCGTTCAGTTCGGCGCCGCATTCTTTAAGCGCGAGAATGGCGTACAGCATGGCCGCAATCCCGCCCTTCATGTCGCAGGATCCCCGGCCAAACAAGAAATGGTCTTTCCTCGAAGGCTGGAATTGCTCCCTAGATTGCGCCGGAACTACATCGTAATGCCCATGAAAATAGAGAACGCTCTCTCCCCGCCCGTGGCTGGCAATCAAGCAGTTGGGCTTCTCGCGGGAACCTTCTCTTGGCTGATCCGCCTCCAGCCGCTCGCATTCCAGGCCCACTCGCTGCAATGTCTTTTCAAGAAAATCAGCGCAAGCGCGATAATTCTTCCCCGGTGGATTCTCCGTTGGTATCGCGACCAACTCGCTCAGCAGCGCGGCCATCTCCTCCTCCCGCTGCCGGAGCCATTCCATCAGCAGGCTGCCTCTTGCCTCAGCACTAAGCATTGGTTTGGTCATGCCGCAGCATGTTAAGAATTCAAACGGATAACGCCAAGCTCCATTTTGGTGCCACGCGAGGCATCAATCGTTGCGTTAGGATTCAGCGCCTGTGGTAGGCTTTGCCGCAATGCAACTCTCAAGCGGAGAAGATGCGTGATCACCGCTGCCAACACGTTCCCGGTACTACGCTGGGTCGGGCTGCTGTGGACCATTGTGTGGTTGCCCGCTTACATTCGATTTTGGGGCTGGGCCAATCTGTTGCATTTGTGCGATGTCGCGGTGCTTCTGGGATGCGCGGGATTGTGGTGGGGGAGTTCCTTGCTGATTTCCAGCCAGGCGGTCAGCTCAGTGGCGGCGGGAATCCTCTGGTCCATCGATGTTGGGTGGCGCTTCGTTACCGGACGCTTTCTCGTCGGCGGAACCGAATACATGTGGGATGCGCGTGTACCGGTCTGGGTCCGGCTGCTTTCTACCTTTCACCTCGCTCTCCCACTGGCCTTGCTCTGGGCCATGCGCAAAATTGGATACGACCATCGTGCCCTCGCATTGCAGGCCGCGATTGCCGCGGGACTTTTGATCGCCTCGCGCTTTTTGCCCGCCGGCTTCAACATGAACTATGTCTATCAAGATCCTCTCTTTCATCGCTCCTGGGGACCCGCTCCTGCGCACCTCGCGGTGATTTTTGTTACGGCAGTCGTGCTGCTGTACTGGCCGACTCATCTTGTCCTGGGCTGGCTGTTCCCAGTGGCCAGTGTTGCCAGGTAATTTGAGGGAGCAAAGAAGCCTGGAGCCGGAGGAAATGGCAAGGGAGAAACAAAAAAATCGCGAGAAATATCTCGCCATGCTGCAAACTGCCATCGAAGAGGCACGTCTCGGCCTCAAAGAAGGAGGAATTCCCATCGGCGCGGCGCTATTCGATCGCGACGGAAAGCTCTTAGGACGCGGCCACAACCGCAGAGTCCAGGAAGGCGATCCCTCCGCGCACGGTGAAACAGACGCATTTCGCAAAGCAGGTCGGCAGCGAAGTTACCGCGACAAAATCATGGTGACCACGCTGGCACCTTGCTGGTATTGCAGCGGCCTGATACGCCAGTTCGGCATCGGCACGGTAGTCGTCGGCGAATCCGTGAATTTCCCTGGCGGAATTGACTGGCTCCGCGAAAACGACACCGAGGTCTTTGACGCCCATTCGGAAGAATGCATCCAGATGCTTGGAAAATATATTGCCGACCATCCTGAAATTTGGAACGAAGACATCGGTGTGGACTGAAAATTTGACACAGCGGCTATCAGAAATGTATGCATGGAAAATTGCCTGAACATTTCAATTTGGCGTCTCATTTTTTGGATGCCCCGGCTGCGCTGCACCCTGGACGCGTCGCCATCATTGGCGAACCGCGGGAAATAACTTACAGCGAACTCGCCGCGCTCGCGAATCGCGCCGGGAACGCGCTGTGCGCGCAAGGCGTTTCTCACGGCGACCGCGTCCTGATCGCGCAGCCGGATTCAGCGGAATTTATAGCCGCATTTTTTGGCGCCGCAAAAATCGGCGCAGTGGCTGTGCCCGTAAATCCTTTCGCGCGATCCTCCGATTACATTCATTACCTCGAAAATAGCGAGCCGCAGGCGGCGATTGTCCATTCCGAATCGCTTGCGGAATTCTTGCCGGCTTCGAGCGTTCGCCCGCAAATTCCGATTGTCGTCGTAGGCGAGGAAACAATCGATTCGCACGGCGTGTCCTGCGCCAAGTGGAACGATTGGATAGCAGCGGCCAGCGAGCAACTCGCTGCGGCGGACACTTCGCCTCGCGACGCCGCGTTCATGCTCTACACCTCTGGCAGCGGCGGCGCGCCGAAAGCAGCGGTGCATCGTCATGCGGATTCGCTGGTTGCCAGCAGAAATTATGCGCAATCCGTTCTTGGCTTGCGCGCGGACGATCTGACATTTTCCGTTTCCAAATTATTCTTTGCGTACGGTTTGGGAAACGGAATGTATTTCCCGCTTTCCGCCGGCGCCCGGATGATGCTGAATCCGGAGCGCACCAGCGTGCCGCATGTGATTGACCTGGTGGCGCGTTACCGGCCGACTATTTTTTTCGCGGTGCCGACTTTTTATGCCGCAGTGTTGCGGGAGGCGGAGCGGCCGGAGCGCCGCGTGGATTTTTCTTCGGTGCGCAAGTGCGTTTCCGCCGGCGAGACATTGCCCGCGGAAATTTTCAATGCCTGGAAGCGGCAATTTGGAATCGAGATCCTCGACGGGATCGGCTCCACGGAAATGCTGCATATTTTCATATCGAGCGTTCCCGGAAAATGCAAGCCGGGTAGCTGCGGTTTCCCCGTGCCTGGGTACGAAGTCAAAATCGTGGATGACGCGGGAGAATCGGTGCGTGACGGCGAGATTGGCACTTTGTGGGTGCGCGGCGCGAGCGCATTCGCTGAATATTGGCGGATTCCCGAACTGACGGCGCGTACGAAACGCGATGATTGGGTGGTAACGGGCGACAAATTCTTTTGCGATTCCGAGGGCTACTACCATTATTGCGGGCGCGCAGACGACATGCTGAAAGTCGCGGGCATGTGGGTTTCTCCGATGGAAGTGGAGAACGCGCTGCTCGGGCATCCGCATGTTGCCGAAGCAGCGGTTGTGGGAGCGACCGACGAGCGGGGACTGTCGTATTCCGTGGCGCATGTGGTGTTGCGCGGGAATGCGCAAGGATCGGAAAAGCTGGCGGCGGAAATTTGCGAGCATGTCAAGGCACGACTGGTATCGTACAAAGTGCCGCGAGAAGTGCGATTCTGCAGTGAGTTGCCGAAAACCGTGACGGGAAAAATCCAGCGCTTCAAATTGCGCGGCGCGTGAATGAATTTGTCCATAGACATGCCCACGCTAGAATGCCGCCGGGCTTAAGCCCGCCGGTACGCTTTCGGAAAATGCTTCACGGAGAATCATTGTAGGTGTCGTATGAAGAGGCGATGGCGCGGACTTCGGCGAGAGTCTGGTCGCGCAGAAGTTTGCCGTCTTCGAGAATGGTTTCGAGAGCATTGTTGGATGGGCTGGGGGCTCCTTCCACGACTTCGACGGTCGCGAATTCCTTGCCGTCTTGAATGAGGTTGAAGCGGCCGCCCTTGCTGGCTTTGGACGGATCGGTTTTCGGGTTTTTGTAAACGTTGTGCCATTGGCCGTTGCGGTCGATGGCGGAACATTTCAGCGCGAATTTCAGCGTGTCGCGGTTGATTTGCTGCAGCAGCGCGCCGCCCATGCCGTAGCTCCAAATATCCTGTGACCAGCCTTTACGGGTGAGCTGCGCGGTAATATTTTGAATGGTGTAGAAGTTCACGCCGTCGCCCTGGATGAAACGCACGCACGGAACGGTAGTCTTCCAGCCTTTGCGGTTTACTTCGTAACCGAATTTCTCGCTGACAATTTTGAAGAGTTCCTCGAGGACGCTGACAGCGTCGCCGGAATCCGGGCGAATCACGAGCACGCCTTTGCGTTGAAGAACTTTATCGCGCAGCGCACCGCCCCAGAGATTGCGCACGGCATTGTAGATATCGTAGGAATCGCTGACACAGGCGACGATTCCTTCCGGGCAGTTTGCGAGGATGTTGGCGTAGGCGTCGAGTTCGTGCGCTTCGCCCCACGCGGTGATGGTGGAATGCTCGGATGCAGGGATGCTGTAGGCGGCGCAGTCGAGAGGATTCCGCGCGGTGAGATCGGCGGAATAAAATTGATTGAGGAGTTGAATCGCCGCAAGCGTGTCCGTGCCGAGAAAATTCAACAAGTGCGCGGCGCCACCGATGGCGGCGGATTCCTTGGAAGAGACGCCGCGGAACCCGAAGTCGTGCAGCTTGAAAGGAAGAAGCGAAGGATCGCCGGTGCGCACGAGGGCTTTGCCGATAATTTGCTTGATGGCGCGCGACAGAGTGGCGACAGTGATGGGATACCAGACCTGAACGAGGAGTGTTTCCGCCCAGTTGGTGAGCCAGTAGAATTCCGGATCGGTGTTTTCGATAGTGATGAGGGCGTTGTGCGTCTTGACGACGGTGCCTTCCTTGACGGCACGGATCCGCAGCGGCAATCGCCCCCTGTGTTTCGCGTAAAGCGATTTGAAGCCCTCGTAGTTGAACGATTTGGGATGGCCGGAGAAGTGCGCATGAGCGATACGGCGAGCTTCTTCGACGTCGTCGAGCGTGAAGACCTGGCCGGCGAAGTTGGATTTGACGATGTACTGGAGCATGGCGAGCATGGTCTCTTCAAACATGCCGCCGCGCGATTCGAGGTAGGAATAGATGTGGCGCGTCTCCGGAGGACATTGCCACCAGTGGGTGAGCTTGTAGGAGTCCGTGTTGAGGATGGGGTTCAGGCGCAACGACTGCATGGGGCTCCTCGGGTCTTGGGATAAAAGGCGGATCGGCGGTGATGGCAGCCCGCTGCGAAGAGAATAGCAGAAGAAGAGAAAAGGATAACGCAGAGGCGCTGGGTCCGCGGAGGATCGCAGAGAAGGCCGCTGGAGCGTGTCGGAAGTGCGGCAAGGAAAGGACTTAGAATCCGGGGAACGGCGAGAATACCCCTCCCCCACCCTATTCTTGTAAGAGATTGACACGACTGAGTTTAGGTGGTAGGGGTCGGCAAAAGGATTGAGAGGAAAGGAGTTAGCGCCATAGGAAAGCGGGATCGGATTCAACACAGAGGACACGGAGGGCCGGAGCGAGTCGTGATTGGGTAGGGAAGATGGAGGGGTAGCGGACAAAAGAAGTCACTCCTTTCTCCGCCATGGTGAACAACCAAAGCAGTATAGCAAAAAAGGTACTGGTTGTCAATGTTTATTTAGTGGGTAATTCGAATGAATGGGGAAACTGTTGAAGGTATACCGGGTTGGCGATCTGTAAATGCAAAAAAAGCGCCCTGAAAAGCGCAGTGTCGCAACATCCACGGTTGTTTGCGCAACAAGGAATCTTCCTCTGCAAACTCTATCATAAGGCGTCGTTTGGACAGATTCTGATGACGATGATGATGCACCCTGAACCGACACACCGGCCTGTTATACGAAAACTTGAAATTGAGAGCAATCTGAGAATCAAATTCCTAAGGCATCTGCGCGCAATGAACATCCACCGGGCTTCGCTGTTCCCCGGGCTCGATGGCCTTGGTTTATCTCTTAAGCTCGACTTGGAACTGAAGGACAGAGAGGCATAAGTTCCGCTACAAGAACGGGTCTGAAGACCTGCTACTACAACCGCAGGGATGCCGCCCTAAAGGAATCGGCGCTGCAAGACAAAGACAAGAAGCGAAGAGAGGGCACGATGTATCGTGCCCCTACCGGAGCAAAGCAAGTCCCTCGGCTTCGCTCGGGATGACAGATAAGACAGACCGGGATGACAGAAGAAAGAAGGATGCCGCCCTGAAGGGACGGCGCTACGGAGGCAAAAGAAGCCCGGAGCCCACATGAAGGAAACTTTTACTTTGTAACAAAAAGTACTTGACAACGCCAAGTGGCCGAGCTAGATTGGCGGTAGCGGCGGAGAGAGACGGGGCACAAACCACCATGTTCAACCGGATTGCGGCGATTGCGTTCATCTTTGGATGTACGGCGGTTGCGTGGGCCATTCTGGGGTCCACCATTTTCTACAGGACGTATAACGCGGAGTCCGGGCTATCCGGGCGCGTGGCTTCGACGTGGGGAGCGGCGCAAGCGCAGGCGCCGCCGGCGATCGCGCGCGAATGGAAAGAAGAAAAAACAGTCGAAGTGGAAGAAAAGGGAAAGAAAACCACGCGGACGGAGCGGCAGACTCATTCGGAAGCGGTGAAGATTGACGCGAGCCGGGTTGCGGCGAGCTTGCACATCGACTACCGGCAAAAAGGGCTGCTGTGGTTCAGCACCTACACAGTGGATTTCGACGGAGCGTACACGTTCCAGAATCCCATGCCGCGGGAAGCGGAGTTTGTGATTCAACTGCCATTTCCCGCGCAGCAGGCGGTGTACGACAACGTGCAACTGCTTCTGGATGACAAGCCGCTGGCGGTGACGTTCAACGGATCGCAGGCGGTGGCGCGGACCCGCCTGGCGGCGAGCGCGAAGTCCGTGCTGCACGCGGCGTATCGTTCGCAGGGACTGGATAGCTGGCGATATTCGTTTTCACGCGGTAATGCGGAAGGTTCAACCGCGCGCGAGAATGCGGACGGCGGCGGCAAGGAAATTTCGCAAGCGCACGATTTCCATCTGGTAGTGAAAACGGATTTTTCGGGTTTCGATTTCCCGGACAATTCGCTTTCGCCGACGGAAAAGCGGCAGGCGGCAAACGGCTGGGAACTGGAGTGGAATTATCAGAATTTGGTTTCTGGATTCGACATCGCGTTGAAGATGCCGCAGAAGCTGCAGCCTGGACCGCTGGCGGGACGAATCAGCTATTTCGCTCCCGTGTCGCTGTTCTTCTTTTTCTTCCTGGTGTTCATATTGTCCACGCTGCGCGGCAACGATCTGCACCCGATGAACTATTTTTTCCTGGCGTGCGCGTTCTTTGCGTTCCATCTGCTGCTGGCGTACCTGGCGGACCACATTTCGATCCATGCGGCGTTCCTGATTTCGTCAATAGTTTCCGTGGTGCTGGTGATCAGCTATTTGCGCCTGGTAGTGGACCTGCGATTTGCCATGGTGGAGGCTGGACTGACGCAACTGATCTACCTTGTGTTGTTCTCGTATGCGTTTTTCTTTGAAGGGTTCACGGGATTGACGGTGACGATTGGCTCGATCCTCACGCTGTTCGTGGTGATGCAGATGACGGGACGAATTCGCTGGGAAGAGAAGTTCAGCCCATCGTTGGCGCGAAAGAGCGCATTACCTGCATGACGTGCGCTCGTCAGCTTGCAGCGTCAAGCGTTTGCTGAGAATAACGCAGATTCCTAAAATAGTGGCAGATGCCCCGTAAACAACACCGCTCGGCCCCAGATATCGGAACCGGGGGCGTTAAGAGTTCCAGGTGACGCGGGTGAGCTGTTTTTTACGCGATTCCCACTCGGCGCCGGAAAGGATGCGCGGGGCGACTTCGATGAGGCGAGGAGTGAGCTTAAAGACTGCGGCGGCGTTCCAGGGGCGGCCGTCGCGGGTGCGATATTCACGGACGTTGAGCGCGTCGGCCATGCTGTTGAAGGAAATGTCCTGGACGATCATTTCGGCGACGAAGCGGAGCGTTTGCATTTCGAGCGGATCATCTTCCAGGTGACGGCAGTCGGAGCCAATGCGCAAGCCAAAGGGAATTTCCTCGGAGGCGGCGGGAAGCTGTTCCGGCTCGGGGGCCGACGAGGATTCCACTTCGCGCTCCCATTCAAGGGCGATCAGGGTCCAGCCAGCGTCGTGCATCTTGGAAAGATAAGTGGAAGTGGGGAGGATGCTGACTCGTTCACGCATGCGATCAATCTTTTTCACGGAAGCCTCCAAGATGAGTGTTGGTTGGATCCCCGGGACGTGATTTCCCGCTGAAGAATGGGGCAATCTTCATGCCGTGTGAAGGAAGTACGGAAACTATAGATTCAAAAAGACTTCTTGCGACGGACTGAGGGTTGGCCCGCTTGGGGGCGTCCACTGGCGGGATGAAAGTGTCGCGTTGCCGGACACTTCGGGAGACGCGAGGAAGGCGGCCCGGCCGACCAAAAAAGTGGGAACGAAAGGGCCTGCACAGAAGGTAGAATCACAAAGCAAGTATTCCTGCGGGGGAAAAATGCCGAAAAAACCGACGATTGATGATGCGAGGCTGATCCTGGAACTCTACGACCTGCGGCGCGAGGCGGAAATGCGCAAGGCACGGCATTGGTGGGTGGCCACGTTCTGGCCCAAATGCGCGGACGACTTCGTGAAAGTGGCAACGGCCATGGGGACGGAAGAGAATAACTGGCTGAGGCAAGTGGGCGGGTACTGGGGAATCGCCGTGTCCTTTGTCTTGAATGGCGTGCTGAGTGAAAAGCTGTTCTTTCAAGTGTCATTTTGCGGCGAAATGTACTTCATTTTTGCAAAGGTGACGCCGTTCTTGCCGGAGCTCCGCGAGAAGATGAAGAACCCCGAGATGTTTCTGACGATTGAGAAAGCCATCATGGGATCGAAGCTAGCGCGGGCGCAGTTTGAAAAAGTGGAGGCTCGTGTGGCGGCGATGCGGCAGCAGAAATGAAATTGCGGGGCTGGCGGGAAATTCGACTTCGGCGGATGAGACTTGCCATCGTGATTTTGGCAGCAGGCGCCGCGATGGCTCCCGCGGAAGTGTTGGCGGACAACGCGAGAACTTGCACTGGGGGAACGACGTTGCGCTTGAGCGCA
This sequence comes from Acidobacteriota bacterium, assembly GCA_003225315.1. Classification (GTDB taxonomy): domain Bacteria; phylum Acidobacteriota; class Terriglobia; order Acidiferrales; family UBA7541; genus Acidiferrum. Next base: position 84,606 of record QHZD01000020.1, on the reverse strand, counting down.
CCCGAAGCGAGCCAAGGAAGTTTGCTGCTGATCGCATTGAAGAGTACAAAGCCACTGGCGGGAGTGCAGGGCGAGTGGGGCGGTCGGACTGTCCCGATGTGGCGAGAGGGCGCAGATGAAGCGCAGCGAAGAGGCTTGGTTGGGGTCGATCTCGAAAAGGCACCCGGCGAATACGAGCTAAAGATAACGGGAGAGACGGCGAGCGGCGAGAAAATGAGTTGCAGCGTCAAGGTGGCAGTGAGGCAAGGCCGGTTTGCGACGGAGCGATTGCAGGTGGGCAAGGAGTTCGTCGAGCCCAGCCCTGAACAAGTCAAGCGCGCCAATGAAGAGCGCCAGAAGTTGCGCGACATTTTTGACAGTGTGACGCCAGAGCGGTTGTGGGACGGGCCATTTCGCATACCGCTGGACGGCGTGACGACTGGCTCGAATTTTGGGAAGCGGCGGATTCTGAACGGGAATCCTGGGTCGCCCCATGGCGGCGCGGATCTGCCGGGCGTAACCGGAACGACGGTGCACGCAGCGCAGCGCGGGAAGGTCGCGCTGGCGGAGGAATTGTTTTTTTCAGGGAACACCGTCGTGCTGGATCACGGACTGGGGATTTACACTTTCTACGGCCACCTTTCGGAGATCGACGTAAAAGTGGGCGACGTTCTGGAAGCGGGCGGGCTGCTGGGAAAAGTTGGGGCTACCGGGCGCGTCACGGGACCGCACTTGCACTGGGGACTGACGGTGGAACGAGCGCGGGTGAACCCGATGATTCTTGTGAAACTGTTGGTGAACTCCCTGGAGGTCCCGCCAAGGAAAAAGTCCTCCAAGCGAAGAACAAGATGAAACGAATGCGTCGGCTGGGACACTAAGAAGGAACAGGTTGGCTGGGGCCGGAAGGGCGTAGCTGCCAAGAGTGCTATGTCCTTGCAGCTGTTTAAGATAGCCGAATTACGAGGGATGCCGGGTTCGGTAGCCTGGATGGTGGGGCGCTGGGGAAGTACGAGGGTACTGTTTTGGAATAGGATTTTGTGGTACCGTTCTGCCATTGTCCCGGGAGAAGTATGACGGCAGTATGGGGCTGTGTGGGCAAGGTTCGTGCTAGTCACTTCCGTTCTCCTGTTCTTTCGCTTTAGCACCCTGCTGACACGACTCAGTAAGCGGACACTCCTCGATCGAAACTAGTCGAAAGCGCCGCGCATTCCCAAATTAGAGTTTGAGGTCGAAGCCGAAATGTCCCTGCTTCATTTTCGTTGCAAAGAGCGCCGGCGCACGCTACGAGTAGCACTGACCGTGCCGCTGACGATCCATGGGAAGACGGACTCGGGCGAAAAGTTCAGCGCGCAGACGGTTTCGCAATCCGTGAACCGGCATGGAGCATTGTTTCAACTGGAAGAGATCGTAAAGATGGGGCAGACCGTCGTATTGATGAACGACCACACTTCGCAATCGACAGAGTGCCGCGTTGTGTCGATTCACCGGGCTCGCGATGGCAAACAGTATGTCGGAGTCGAGTTTAATTCACCCGAAATGAATTTCTGGCACATGCAGTTCCCGACTCCGGGTGCAAAACCACTGCGCCGGATATTTCCCAACAAAGTCAGCGCATAAAACCCACCGCAGTATTTCTCCCGCTCCACTTTCTTCTCCGCGATAGGATTTGCCTATGCCAAGTGGGGTAAAACGAATCGGACTGATTTCGGATACTCATGGCTTGCTGCGTAAAGAGGCCGTGGAAGCTTTGCGCGGGTCGGAGCTGATCCTGCATGCCGGAGACGTGGGCAAGCCGGAGATTTTGGAGGAATTAAGAAAGATCGCGCCGGTCGTAGCGGTGCGGGGCAACGTGGATGCCGAGCCATGGGCGAACGTGCTCCCGGTGACGGCGGTCACGGAAGCGAATGGAGTGATGATTTATATGATTCACGACGTGACGGCACTGGATTTGAATCCCGCCGCATCCGGTTTTCGCATTGTCGTTAGCGGCCATACCCACAAAGCGGGAAGGCTAGAGCGCGATGGAGTGCTGTACATCAATCCGGGAAGCGCCGGGCCACGAAGATTCCAATTGCCCGTAACGGTGGCGCGTCTTCAGTTGGGGCGAACCGCGCCTGAGGTAGAGTTCGTGGGCCTTGAGGCGCGTAATACCTAGTGCCGCTTTCCACGATATTTAGCGAGAAGCGCTGACCCAGACCATGCCGTCGACGCCAGGAGTGAGGTCGATCGGCGGTTCCAATTTCCAGGAGAGCAGGTCGAGCACGCCGATCTTTCCTGCGCCGGTACCACTGACGTAGGCAATGTTTCCGTCCGGACGAATCAGGATTTCCGACGACCTCTCCGGAGCCTCGAAGGAACGCGTTACTTTCAGCGATTGCAAATCGACCACGAAGAGTTTGTTCGCAGTCATACTGACTGCCAGAAGCCCGCGACCGTCAGGAGTAGACTCCGACGCATAGGCGACGGCTGGCAATTCGATCCAATTCGTAATTTTATTTGTGGCCGCGTCGATGACGGCGATGCGAGGTTCGTTTTGGTCATGAGTAAAAACGCGGCGGCCATCCGGCGAAATGGAAATCCGCTGAACGACCCTGGCCACGGGAATCGTGGTGACGAGACTGCGCTTGGCCAAGTCCAGCACGCTTACGCTTCCCGCGCTGACGTTAGCGGTGTAACCGCGCTTGCCGTCGCTTGATAGAACCAGCATGTGAGACTGCGGCTCGCCAGTAGGAATTTCCGCAAGGATCCTGCGTGTGGAAGGATCGATGACGTCGACGGCGTTCGCCAGCTCCGCCGTGACGTAGAGCAGCCCGTCCGGCCCGAATTCCGCGCGATGCGGCCGGAGGGGTTTGCCCAAATCGATCGTGGCGGTGAGCTTGCGCGCTTGCAAATCGATGACGTCAATCGTGCTGCCATCTGTTCCAGGCCTTCCGACGCCGGAGTTTCCGTAAATCGGAACGTAGGCGAAGCGGCCGTCTTTCGAGGCCATGACTTCATGGCCGTTCACTCCGACGACTATTTTTGCGAGTTCGCGCCGATTCTCAGGATCGACGAGGAGCAGCGTGTGCTCTTTTTGATTTGCAACGACCAACAGACCGCCAGCGGGCGGCGCAGGCTTTGCGACGCGGAGCACCCCTGAAGTCAGGAACATCGCGAAAGCAAAAAGCAGTAACAATCGTGCGAGCATGATTCACCTCGACGAAACATATCTTTCCAACGCGCCGAAACTTAGCGCAGTATAACTTCTCCCAGAGTTAGCGGCTACCTCTGCGTTTCTTCTTCGCCGCATTTTTGCCGCGAGCCTTAGCCGGCTTTGCGCCGGAAACTGCGTCACGTGTTTTCTTGGGAAGTTTCGCGAACACCATGTCATACGATTCGCGCAACAAGCGCGCGAGTTCGTGCGGCGACAAGGCATCCCTGGTTTCGAGAGCCACCCATTGTGCGCGAGCCAGGTAAGGAGCAGGAATGATGTTGGGCCGCTCCGTGAGTTCAGCAAAATTTTCCGGCGAGGCTTTGAAGGATAGGCATACTGGAGCCGGCTCCAGCGGCGTCACGGCGAACATTTTGCCTCCGACTTTGAAGAGCAAGTCGTAGCCCCACTGGATCTGTTCCGTGGCACCGGGAAACGAAAGGCAAACCTCACGCAGCCGATCGACGTTCATGAGCACAATTCTAGGACGAAGAGGACGCCGGTCTCAATGAATGAGATAGCAGGTTAAGCGGCCTTGCGCACGAGTCATCCATCCCAGGCGATTTCCTTCACCGGACCGATCACAAAGAAATAAGAGAGGGCGGCGAGCATCGCGACGATGGCCATAATCACAAAGGCCATGAAGAAACGTCCCGTGAAGTCGACCACGAATCCGGTTATGGTCGGCGCAATGATGCCCGCAAGATTGCCGAGAAAATTCTGGAAACCAGTCCAACGGCCGGCCATTCGCGGTCCCGCAATCGTTTGGGTGATGGCCCAGATATTCGAACCACACATGCCGCCTGTTAGGAACGCCAGCAATAGCAGAATGACGGCAGTCGCTGGGCCCGCCAGAGCACAGCCGAGGAGGAGCAGTCCCGCGCTTCCCGCCCCCACACCAGCAATTGTTTTGCGAACCAGCGTAGGCGTTCCACCGGCGGCGATCCAGCGGTCGGAAACCCAGCCGAAGATCGCGGCGCCTGCTGAATAGCACAAATATCCGACGCCAACGATTTTAACCATGGTAGCCACTGGAAAGTGCCGCTCTCGCTCGAGGTAGTAGGGCAGCCAGGTAATCTCGAAATAGAGAACATAGTTTGCGCCAAACAGGCCACCGCAGGTTCCCCACATGGAACGCTGCTTCAGGAGTCGGAGAAACCCTGCGCCGCTTTCCTTCACAGGCGAGACAGTTGTCGCCTTGCCCCCCGGCATCCAAGCAAACCAGGGAATCAGCCAGGCCATGCTGGCAAGGCCCAGGACAATGAAGAAGGGGCGCCAGCCGTAACGCGCCATCAGAGTTCCGCCGAAAAACGTTCCCAGAGCCGGGCCACATCCCACTCCGGCGGCGATGAGCGCGTTTGCGAATCCGCGGCCCACTTCCGGAACGTGGCGCACCAAAGTCCTTGCGTAGCAAGGGTAGGCGACGGACTCCCCCATGCCCAGAATAAGCCGCGCGGCAAGCAATGCCACGAACGCGTGCAAACTGCCGGTCATGGCCGTTGCGCCGGACCAGAGGAAAAAGCCAAAGGCCATCACCCATTTGGCATCAAAGCGATCCGCCAGCCATCCGGAAACGGGGAGGAAGAGGGAGTAGGTCCAGAAAAACGAAGACAAGAGGATGCCGAGCTGCGAGGCGGACAAGTTCAGTTCGTCCTTCAGCAAAGACGACGCGATAGAGAGATTGCCGCGATCTATGTAGTTGATCAGAGCGGCCAGCGCCAGCAACGCGATCACGCGGTTGGCGGTGCGCGAAGCTGGGGTGCTCTCGTTGTCAATTGGGGAGGACAAGTGTGGTTGGCGGACATTCTCCATGCCGACATGGGATGTTGCAAGCGGCTTCTTCGCGTAGTGGCTCTGGTTTTCCGAAATGGCAAGGCGAGGAAGGGAAGTCGTGGGAGCAATGCTAGCGAAAGGCCCAGCTGCTAAAGCCGGGCCCTTCACCAAGTTAACGAGGTTACCTGCCGCCCCAACGGTAGACGATGCCCGACTCGATCCGGGCATTATTCTGTCTGGTGCCTGCAAAATGAGTATAGAGATACTCGACTTGAATCAATCGCAGGCCAACATGCTCCGTCAGCTTGTAGTCAGCGCCGCCTCCCAACGCCATCGCAAAGGAGTTTGCGCTGCCACCGTGCTGTCCGCCGAAAAGCACATGGGCGAACGGGGTCAATGAACCATACGAACGGTACGTAACCCGTGGCCCGAACAGATAGTTGACCGCGTTCACGCCGCTTACTCTACAATACCCAAAATCCCCGACCGCCCCGAACCAGTTGTTTACGTTGCCGGTAACCGCGCCGCCAAAGCCCTGGCAGTTCGCGCCACCGGGATTAAGCCGGATGTACTGATAGCCGCCGAATACCTCGGCCTTGGGGTACTCCTGAGCCCTGACTGGTACTACCCCCACAGCGAGGATAAATACTCCAAGAATCAGTAGTTTACGCATCTTCCCTCCTGAAATGGTTATGCTGGGCCTACCTCCATCATCCTGAGTCGGACTGTCCGCCGCAAGGCCGTACCTGGCCGTGTTCCCTATTTGGCAACAGGTCCCCTTGGACCAGGAAGTTCACCACGCAGGGCCGGAAAAACAGGCTTGGATCCCCATCCCCGCAGGTGGATTTGAACTGTGCGAGTGAAAAGAAGGCGGAAGTGAAGGCTGGCATGCCGCCGGGGGTGGATGGTGCGCCAGCGGCGGTACGGAGGCAAGCCCGTGTTCGAGCCAAGCTTACTCATGCGCCCTGTCCCCGGCTGGCGCACCCGTCCTACTAGCAAGTGAACTCTGGCAACAATATACGCCGCGGGGCTATCGCCACAGGGTTAGGATGACGCCCATCAGGAGATAGCAAACGAGTTGGTAGCCGGTGTTGATGCCGAAGAGCTTCATGGTCTGCTTGCTGAAGAGCGCTCCGGTAAACTGCACAGTGGCCACAAATCCGAGCCACACATGGAAGCTGGTCATCAGACCGAGGTGCAGATCCTCTGCGCGAAGCCCGTGAAGGATCAGCGCCAGCGTAAAGGCGGACAACAGACTGGCAACGAAGGAGCCGCCGTAGGCCGGGCCAGCGCTCTTCTTCATTTCTTCCATGCGAGCTTTGTCATTCGCGTCGTAGCCCATTTCGCGCATCCAGGCTTTGGCGAAGAGCAGGGGTGAATACCACAGAAATCCCACTACCACGGTGGAAACCGCCGCTACCAAGATCGCGATCCAATTCAAATGGTGCATTTGCAGGTGCATGAATGTTTTCTCCAGTCAGCAATGAGGGAAACGGTGGGCGCTATCCTATGACGCACTCAGCTGGGATGCAAAGGAAATAGGCGAGGAAGAATTCTTATGGCTTACCGAGGCCAGCGGTGAGCGCTGTTCCTGCGGCGCGATCAGCAGTACATCGGCGTCGAGGGAACAAAAAAGCTCGGGCTGAACTGATTCAGCCCGAGCTTTTCAGGGACGAATGTTCGGACTAGTGGGTCCGCCGAAACTCCACGTAATCGCGCCCCGCGTACAGCCGGTAGCTTCCCGCGGTTGGGGAGGCAACGACTTGCAGCGGTACGGGCCGCTTCATCTCAGCATCGTGCTGCGAAGTGGCTTGTAATACGTCGTTGGCTCCGAGGTCCATCACCACAAATTTTCCGCAGTTGAGGAAACCTATGCCGTACGCACCGGGCTTCAAGGTTTGACCGCCGATTTCGAGCGTGACTTCGTTGAGGAGATAGGCTTGGTATTTCTCCTTGATGGCCGTGGAGTAACCGGAACTGTCAACCATGCCCGCGAGAACAAAGAGATCGTCGGCAAAGTGCACGCCACCGCTGTTGCGGAACTGGACTGGAGCGCTCTGGCCGCGGAAGAAAACTCGTTCCGGGAAAATTTTTGGAGTGATATCCGCCGCCTTGAGAATAACTTCCTTCCCTTCAGCTGAAGGATCGCCGGCCATCGCCGTTTGCAGGTGCCGGATGGAAAACGTCAGAAGCAATATAGACAGCACAACAAAGGATTTTGCGAAGCGCGCCATAGAAACTCCTTTCGGGATGCGTGCATCGTACAACATTTCTTTTCGCCCCAGAATAAGGAAACGATCGGGATTTCTTGCATTTAAGAGAACAGCAGAGCCGCGACCGGCCGAGGGAGTGTTGTGGTATCTTACGCGCGCTTGCGGGATTGCTTAATGGGGAGGATGGGAATGCTGGATCGGCGAAATTTCATGAAGACGTGCTCGGGAATGGGTTTGGCCGGAACACTCTTTCCGGGAGTGTTGTGGGCGCAAGCAAGAGCCGAAGGCGCGAAGAAAATCACCAAGCAAATGATTGAAAGTGCTGCTGCGATCGCGGATGTGCCGATTTCTGAAGAGTACAAAGAGATGATGCTCGAAAACCTGAACGATCATGGGAAAGGCTACGAGGAGATTTACAAGCTGCACATTCCCAATTCTGTTGATCCTGCGCTGATTTTTGATCCCGTGCTCCCCGGGATGAAATTCGAAACCGCGCGGAAGCCCATGAAGATTTCCAAAGCCGGAAATTCCGCGACCGCAAGCGCGCCCAAGAATCTCGAGGACTTGGCATTTGCGAGTGCGCGCGAATTGAGTGAGCTCGTTCGAACAAAAAAAGTTTCCTCGCTCGCGCTTACCGAAATGTATGTGGGGCGGCTAAAGAAGTATGACCCGACGCTGAAGTTTGTTGTGACGCTGACGGAAGATCGGGCGCTTGCGCAGGCCAAGAAAGCCGATGCCGAAATTTCAGCGGGAAAATACCGAGGGCCCCTGCACGGTTTGCCGTGGGGCGCGAAGGATTTGCTGGCCACGAAGGGTTATCGAACGACGTGGGGCGCCGGCGGATTCGAAGGCCAGATGATCGATGAAGATGCGACCGTCGTGAAGCGGCTCGACGAAGCGGGCGCCGTGCTGGTCGCAAAGCTGACTCTGGGTGCGCTCGCTCTAGGCGACGTGTGGTTCGGCGGGGTGACACGGAACCCTTGGAACACAAATCAGGGATCGAGCGGTTCCTCCGCAGGTCCAGCGTCTGCCACTGCTGCGGGCTGCGTGGCGTTCAGCATCGGATCCGAAACGCTCGGATCGATTTCCTCGCCATCGACGCGCTGCGGATGCACGGGACTCCGCCCGTCGTTCGGTCTGGTGCCGCGGACGGGCGCGATGGCGCTGTCCTGGAGCATGGACAAGCTGGGGCCGATTTGCCGAACCGTGGAAGATTGTGCGCTCGTTTTGGACGCAATTCATGGGCGCGACGGCAAAGATCGAACCGTACAACCAGCGGCTTTTAATTGGGACGCGAATCTGGATTGGCGAAAACTGCGTGTGGGTTATTTGAAATCCGCGTTCGAACGCAAACCGGACGAGCAACAAGAAGCCGAAAAGGAAGAGCCGCCCGCGACTCCGGAAGAGCAAAAGAAGCGCGAAGAGCGAAAGAAGCGGCAGGAGGCGGCACGCATACGGGCCGAGTACGACAAAAGATACAACGAAGCGGCCCTCGCGAAACTACGCGAAATGGGAGCAAATCTTGTGCCCGCCGAAATGCCAAAATTTCCTTACGATGCCATGGTGACAATGCTGACGGCGGAATCCGCCGCGGCCTTTGATGAGCTAACGCGCACCGGAAAAGACAAACTGTTGACTTCGCAGAAAGACAACGATTGGCCGAATACTTTTCGAACGGCGCGGTTCATCCCTGCCGTCGAATACATCCAGGCCGCGCGAGCGCGCAGGATGGCCATGGATGCCGTCGCTAAAGTGTTCGACGATTTCGACGTGATCGTGGCCCCTACGAGCGGCCAACAATTGGTAATCACAAATCTAACCGGCCACCCGGCGGTAATCTTGCCGAACGGCCTACGCGGAAGCGACGCGCCGAAATATCCTTCAGACGACCCGAACGATTTCCAGAACGCGGGCGGCCCGGGGACACCGACCAGCCTGACTTTTCTCGGGAAATTGTACGGCGAGGCGAAATTGCTCGCGTTTGCCCGCGCCTACCAGGAGGCCACGGGCTTCCATCTCCAGCATCCCAAGCTGATGCCAGCGTCGTGATCCTATCGAACGGATCGTGGCCGCGGCGGACTACATCCCTTTCTGAATGGGATAGCCCTTGTCAGCCCAGTCCGTCGCAAAATTTGTGAAGAACGAGGACCCGCAATTTCTTGAATCCCATTTTGTCGAGTGCGATGAACGAAGGCCGAATGTTGGGACACTTTTTCGAACGGACAACAACTGCAGTAAATGACCAGACTCGTTGTTCGCGGAATTTCTGCCGCCCATTTTTTCAAATCGGAAAGACCTTGCTCTGTGGAAGCGGAGCCATGGAATGTAGCTCCCGGTATATGACCGCCAGCGAAAAGCGCGCGGAACCCGACATAGACGATGGTGGGCGGCGGCGTTCCGTTCTTTTCCCCGAGTTCACGGGCAAGATCGGCCGGCTGGATGGTTTGCGCCGCAGCCCATGGATCCGACGGTGGGTTTTCCTGTCCTCGGATGGCTGGAGCAGAGACCAGGGCACCGGATGCAGCAAACAGAATAGCAACGGCTGAAACCAAAAAAACAGCTTGGAGACAGTTTGTCTCCGGCGCCAAAGAATTACTCAAGAGACGCCTCGATTCTTGGACGAGTGGATTTGTGGATTCAAAGAAATTGCCGCCTATTTCTTGAGGTCGGCCCGCGTGCGCTGGAGTTTCATGGCCGTAGTGCGGAGAGTTTCAGGAACGTTTTTATTAGACGTGAGGCGCTTGAGGTCGACGGCGTTGAGCATGGGGAGCATGTGAAGGGTGACGTCCAGCGGCGACTTGGGATTGTTGATGAGATTGCGTACCACGGTATAGTTCTTGCGGAAATTGCGGTTGCCGGCGATGAGGCGAAGGATTTCATCGGTAAGGCTGGACATCGCAGCAAAGGCCTCGACTTCCTGGTCGGTGAGGCGTGGAGATTGCAGCACGGCGCGCTGCACAACTTTGTTGCTGTCGCGGATCAGCGTGCGGCGCGCTTCTGAGCCGCCCTTTATGGCGAACTGCACGCGCTGCGCGACGCTCATTTTCGCCAGCCGCTGAATCAGCGTCTGGCGCCTGACAGCATCTGGTTCAATTGCGGCCGCGGCCTCGGCAAGCGCGGCTTCATCGATAGGATTGCCCGGGCCGTGAAGTTCATGGAGCTGATTTTTTTGATCGACAGTCAGCGAAGTGGAATGCTCGAGAGCGGCGGCCAGTGCGGGAGATTCGCTTACCCTCTCGAGCTCCTCCATTAGCGCCTGGATGCCCAGCGTCGACAGGTGGCGAACAATAGGCACGAGGTATTCTGCCGAACAGTTTTTGTTCTGCACCATGGCGTCACAGACGCCGGGCTTGTCCGCGAGATTCCTTGCCGCGTAAGAGAAAAGCGGGGGGATAGCCTGCTCCCGTTTCAGTGCCTCCACGAAGGATTCGATGGGTTGCGAGAGAATCGCATCCTGCGCGCGAGAGGCGACCATTTCGTCGGCGTCACCTGCGAGAACCGCAAGAATCTCCGCGCGATCCGCGGGCGAGAGATGGGCGCCTCCGGTGCACACGGCCATTTTTCGTTCGCGCGTCGCGCGGCCGTGGCGCAGATCTTCGAGAACTTCAGGGCTCAGAGCTTCCACTGGATTTACGGCCTCAAATCCTTCTGGCTTAGCACTATTGTACCGGACGCACCGGGCGCGCCAAGCGGCGGCATGGCCTTGCCGTTCAATTGCAGCAACACCGCCGTGGAGTCCCCGGCAGTCACTTCGAATTGTTGATGGGCTGAAAAGTGGCGATTCTTCCAGGCAGACAACTCAGCGTCGAAAACAAGTTTGTTATCGGCGACTATGCGGATGTGAGTGGCGGCAAAAGTAGAGACAGAAAGATCGAGAAGGGCTGGAGTGGAAGACTGCTCCGCTGGGCCAGGCGAAGGGGAGCCTGATTGAGGCTTCGGCTGCGCTGACGACAGGGAAGCGGCGGTGGATTCTTTTTCGGCGTGATGCGCCCCGTAGCGGTGCCAGACGTAACGGATCGTGAGGAAGAATCCGACGACCAGGAGAAGCGCGACAAGAGCGACCGCCGCTGGAAGCCACTTCGGCGGCGAGGGAATACGTTCCTCGGCCTTGGAAGCGGGCGGGGGCAAGTGCTCCGCGCGTGCCGAATCATACTCGCCCAGGAGCGCTTCCTCATTGAGGCCCAGATAGCGAGCGATGGTGCGCACAAAGCCGTGGCCAAAGACGCCGCCGGGCAGCTTGGCCCAATCTTCGTTTTCGAGGGCCTGGACAAAACGAGTGCTGATGCGCGTGGCCTTGGTGAGTTCCTCCATCGAAACTTCGCGCAGTTCGCGCTCGCGCTTCAGACGTTCACCAAAATTTCCCTTGGCCATGAGCCAGAACCAATCCTTGACGATCCAAGCAGAGCGGACAATTCCACGTGCAACCGCAAAGAGGTCAATTTCAAGAGCAACCGCGCAGCGGTTGACACGGCGGGCGCTCGCGAAAAAAAAGAACTCGAGGTCCCTGAACCGCACTATAGGCGGAGCAATCCAACGCTGTCAAACAGCGAGGAAAGCGCAACGACGGCGTTAGAATGCGACCGGAGGATGATATGGGCATTGAGATACGAGGGATGGCGCCGCTACTGCAAGTGTTTGACCTGCCTGCGTCCATTGCATTCTACCGCGATCTGCTGGGGTTCGACGTGGTGACTACGTCCAAGCCTCAGGGAGAACACTTCGATTGGGCGTTGCTGCGGCTCAAAGGCGTGGAGTTGATGCTGAACACGGCCTACGAAAAAGACGAGCGACCCCCGGCTCCTGATCCGGCTCGCATTGCTGCGCACCACGATACTTGCCTCTACTTCGGATGTCCGGATGTAGCTGCGGCGTACGTTTACCTGTCCGGGCGCGGCCTTGCTTTGAAAGAGCCCGAGATCGCGCACTATGGCATGAAGCAGCTGTATCTCTACGATCCTGACGGATATAGCGTGTGCTTCCAGTGGCCAGCCAAGTAGACCCTCCATTATTCTGTCTGAACTCAGCATTGTCTGCCGTACCAGGTCAGGATGGCGACGTAGCCACACCTGTACCACGACCGAGTTGCGTACCTTTTTGCAGCGGGCCTATACTGGCAGAGGTTCGCGGACGTGCGCGAGAATCCCGCGGATTTGTGTTTCTTCGCGCCTGTACGATGCCTAGTGACGCGGCGCGAGCATTTAGCGGGCTTATTCGTAAGCGAGAGGAAAAGACCGAGTGGAGGATGTGAATCAGTTTCCGGCCGTCGAACGGCGCCGCAATCCTGCGGTGCCTTCCGACCAACGCGTAAAGGGAGAGATTGCCGTCTTCCAGGAGTTGGGGAAGGCGCTGACGTCTTCCCTGCAGCTCGACCAGGTTCTCCGCACGATTATGGAGAAGATCGACGAATTCCTGCGCCCAGACAACTGGTCCCTACTTCTGCTGGATGAGGCCAAGCAGGAATTGTACTTTGAGCTGGCAGTAGGAAAAGCTTCACAGGCGCTAAAAGACGTACGCATCAAGATGGGGCAGGGCATAGCGGGCTGGGTGGCGCAACACGGCGAGACCGTGGTGGTGCCCGATACAACGAAGGACACGCGCTTTTTTGCAAAGGTGGACGAGAAAACCAAGACCGAGACGCAGTCGATCGTCGCTGTGCCGGTGAGATTCCGCGACACTTGCCTCGGGGTTATCGAGCTGATTAATTGCATGGGTCCGGATGGATTCGATCCGCGCGACCTGAAGCTGCTTGAAGCGCTTTCGGATTTTGCGGCGATTGCGCTGGAAAATGCGCGGCACGTTAAGAAGATTCACGAGCTGACCATCACCGACGATTGCACGTCGCTCTATAACGCGCGACACATGGGCTTTATTCTTGAGACGGAGATTTACCGCTCGCAGCGCTACAACTACGAATTCTCGATCGTTTTCATCGACCTGGACCATTTTAAACAGGTGAACGATACGCATGGACACTTGGTCGGCTCGCGGCTGCTGGCCGAAATCGGAAATGCCCTGAAGGAGCACTGCCGGCTGATCGATTTCGCGTTCCGTTATGGCGGAGATGAGTTTGTGATCCTGCTGCCGCAAACTTCGAAGGAAAACGCGTTGAACGTGGCGCGACGTTTGCACAAATTGGTGCGCGAGGGCACCTGGCTGGTGCCGGAAGGATTGAACATCAAGCTGACGCCCAGCGTGGGTGTGGCATCGTACCCCGTAGACTCCCGGACCAAGGAGGGCTTGCTGCACCTCGCCGACGAGGCCATGTACCTAGTCAAGAATACGAAGCGCGACAGCGTCGCTGCGGCGAATATCGGAATTTTGCCGAACGTGGCGACCGCTGAATCCGCCGGGTAATCTCTGCCTTCCGCTAACGAACCTCTAAACGAATATTCCCTCTTCTATACACTCCATCGAAATTTTGCTTAACTGAAGACATGAAGAGAAGCGAAGCGGCGAAGTACGCGCGCTGGTCGGCGTTGGCAGCATTTCTGCTGGCAAGCCTGACAATAGGCGTGTATCTCGAACGCAAGTGGGTCGCTTACCGGGAGCAGCAAAAAGCGCCGCCGCCGGCTCCTAAGGATGTAACGCGCAGCTCGAACGGCCTCACTTTTTCCAAGATGGACGGAAATCAAAAGATTTTCACGGTGGAAGCCTCGAAGGCCACCGATTTCAAGGACAAAGGGGCCAGTTTGCTGGAGGATGTGAAGATCACCATCTTCGGGAAAAAGGGAGAGCGGCACGACACGATTCATACGCAAAGCTGCCAATACGAGAAGGAGGGCGGAAGCATCACATGCAGCGGCGAAGTCCAGTTTGAACTGGAAAGCCAGGCGGAATCCGAGCGGGCGGCAAAGAATCCGAATGTAAGAGCGGCGCAGAACGTACACGTGGAAACCCGCGGCGTGGTGTTTAACCGGACCAATGGAATGGCGCGAACGGGCCAACCGGTAAAGTTTGTCTTTCCGAATGGGACGGGTGAAGCCCTGGGAGTTGAGTATCAGTCCGAAGAAGGGACGGTGCGGCTGCTGGGAAACGTGCAGTTCTCCCTGATGGCGCCGGGAAAACCTGCCGCGGGGGAAAAGACGGCGAGCGGAGGTGCGAAAGATCCTGTTCGCGTGAAAGGGAAGAGCCTCGATTTTGACCGGGAATCTCGGACGATGCAGCTGTACGGACCGGTGGAAGCAGAAACTCGCTCGGCGCATTTGCGCGCAGGAAAGCTGACGCTCACCCTGGACGCTGCGTTTCGTGCCGAGAAACTGATAGTTACGCCGGGGCCGGATAAGAAAAACCCGGAATTGGAATTTCGGGGCGCGGATGGCTCGACAAACTTGGGTGCGGAGACAATCACGGCACAATTCGCACCCCAAGGGTGGCTGACGAAAATCGAGGGAGCAGGGAACGTTTGCGGTTCGCGGCGCACCGGAAAGGAGACAGACGATTTTCGCGCGGAGTACGGCGCGATGGAGCTGTGGCCAACGATAAACCAGCCGAAAAAAATGAATATGAAAGGCGGCGTCGAGTTGAAGACGCAGGCCGGCTCGATTGGGGAATCGAGAATGCTGCAAACGAGCGAATTGCTCGTGGAATTCGCCGATGGTAAAAAAGGCGAGGGCAGCAGGCTCAAGCGAGCGGAGACTTTAGGGGCGGGAAGTATCGAATGGACGGATGCGGCGGCGCAGCGCGGGGCGTCCGGACCTGCTACGAGCAACGATGTTGCGCGCACAAAACTGCAAGCGGATAAGCTCGAAATGGAATTCGGGGATGAGGGCAAGGCCAGGCGGTTGGTAGCCACCGGCAATGTTTTGACGGAACGAGCCGTGAGCAGCAAACCCGTGCAAACAGCGATGGCGCAGTCCGGAGTGGCGCAACTACTGGCAAGCGGTGCGTGGTCGCAGATGGATCTCCAAGGAAGTGTGAGACTTAAAGAAGCTGACCGGAGCGGACAAGCCGATCACGCGACGTTTGTTCGGACAACGCAAACGGCTTTGCTCACCGGAAAAGCGCTGGCGCGCGACGCAAATATAGAGACGCAAGCGCCGCGAATCACCTTTGCGCAAACTACTGGGGAGATTCGTGCCGAGGGAGGCGTCCGCTCGACGGACTTTTCGGCTAAGGGAAGCGGCGCAGAGCTTGCCCCGGCCCCGGCAAATATCTCAGCGGACACAATGCAGGCCAATTCGAAGGCAGGCAGAGCAGTGTACACCGGGCATGCGCGTTTGTGGCAGGGCGATTCGGTGATGGAAGCAGATTCCATCGAGCTATTGCGTGAAGCGCGGGTCATGAATGCCACCGGAAATGTCCGCGCCGTTTTTCCGCAGGCTCCTGGTCAATCAACGCCGCAAGCGATTGCCGTGCAAGCCGGGCCGAGGAAGGCGAGACTGTGGCATGTCGCGGCGGGGACGCTGTCGTACCATGACGCGGAGAGCCGCGCGCACCTGGAAAAAAACGTAGTGGCGCAATCGGCCGAGCAAAAAATGCGCGCCGCCGTCGTAGATCTATATTTTACGCGCGCCGAGAAGCCCAATTCGAACGCAACGAGCGGCTCTACGTCGGCAAATCCCGCGGCCGGAGCCCAGCAGATTGCCCGGGCCATCGGCACGGGCGGAGTGATCGTGGAACAAGGGTCGAGGAAAGCCACAGCGGAACGCGGCGAGTACGGCGCCACAGACGGAAAATTCATAATGAGTGGCGGAAATCCCACGATTTATGACGCTGCGGAAGGAACCACCACCGGCCGTCAATTGACCTTCTTTTTAGCGGATGATACGATCATCGTCGACTCAGAAAATGGATCGCGGACGTTGACGAAGCATCGAGTCGAGAAGTGACGCCACTGCTCCGCGGCCGCCCGTGAGAGGTATGCTGAAGCTCGAGGCCGTCGATCTAAGCAAGTCGTACCGTGGCCGTAAGGTTGTTGATGACGTTGAACTGGAGATTGGACAGGGTGAAGTCGTCGGGCTGCTCGGCCCCAATGGCGCAGGCAAGACGACGACGTTTTACATACTGGTAGGTCTCGCCCGGCCCGACTCCGGCCGCGTGCTCCTGAACGACGACGAAATCACGGACCTCCCCATGTACCTCCGGGCCCGCAGTGGGATCAGTTACCTTCCTCAGGAACCCTCGGTCTTTCGCCAATTGACCAGCGAAGCGAATCTGCTCGCGGTGCTGGAAACGCTTCCCCTGACCCCTGAACAGCAGCGCGACCGGCTCGAGGAGCTCCTGGTGCAAATGGGCTTGGAAACCGTGAGGACCAGCAAGGCGTACACGCTCTCCGGCGGAGAGCGCCGCCGGCTGGAAATCGCTCGCTCTCTTACGCTGCAGCCTTCGTTTATTCTTCTCGACGAACCTTTTTCGGGAATCGACCCTCTAACCGTCAAGGATCTGCAGGAAATTATTCGCGAACTAGCGACATCGGGAATTGGCGTGCTAATTACGGATCATAACGTCCGGGAAACTCTCAGCGTCACGGATCGCGCATACATCCTGAAAAGTGGCAGAATATTCAGGAAGGGCCGCCCGGATGAATTAAGCAACGATGCGGAAGTCCGGCGCGTCTATCTGGGCGATCATTTCCGCCTAAACTAGGATTAGAACAAGGAACACGGGACCATCCATGGCCTGGCAAGGACTCAAACTCAATCTCCGCGTGGCGCAGAAGCAGATTCTGACGCCCGGCCTCGTACAGATGGTGAGCGTCCTCGCGCTGAATCGCCTTGAGCTGCGCGAAATGATCAACCAGGAGATGATTGCCAATCCCGTCCTTGAAGAGCAGAGCGAAGAACCCACGCAAACCGATAACTACAGCGACGAAACCTTCCTGAAAGCAGAAACCGAAAAAGTTCCGGAGAAACCTGAAGCGAATCCCTTTGACGAATTCGATGTCGGAACCTTCTTCAACCAGTACCTGGATACCGGCGGCGACGGCGGACAATCGCAAGAGCGCGAAGTATCCGAACGGCCTTCCTTCGAAAAGTTCCTCTCTTCCCCGAGCGGCTTGACCGATCATCTCCAATGGCAATTGAGTGTGACGATCTGCTCGGACGCTGTAAAAGAGATCGCTGACAGCATCATCGGTAATCTTGATGAGAACGGCTACCTGACAGCTTCTACGGAAGAGCTGACCCAGAACGGAAAATATTCGGCGGACGATCTGGACGACGCGCTGGCGGTGGTGCAGGACTTCGACCCCATCGGAGTGGGCACCCGGGATTTGCGCGAATGCTTGCTCCGGCAATTGAAAGCGTTTGATCCGCAGAACACCCTGGCTCAGCAGATCGTTTCCGAACACTTGAAGCAGGTGCAGTCCAATCAACTGAAGGAAGTGGCGCGTGCGCTGAACCGGCCACTGGAGGTTGTGAAGCGGGCGCTGGACGTGATCAAGAAGCTCGATCCCCGGCCCGGCCTGCGGTACAACAAGACGGAGCCACGCCTCGTCGAGCCCGATGTCTACTTCCGCAAAGTGGATGACCAGTGGCAGGCCTTCCTGAATGAAGACGACATGCCGCAACTCCGGCTAAGTCCTACTTACCGCCGCCTGCTCGTTAAAGATGCCGCCGACCGCGACGTGCGCAACTACGTGAAGGAACGTTTCACCGCCGCCGTGCAGTTGATGAAGAACATCGAACAGCGCAAGCACACCATCTTGCGCGTTTGCCAGTCCATCATCGCGCGCCAGGGAGAATTCCTCGATCACGGCCAGGATGCGCTAAAGCCCATGATGATCAAGGAAGTCGCCGAAGAAGTTGGCGTGCATCCCTCTACGGTAAGCCGTGCGGTGGCCAGCAAGTACGCGCACACGTCGCAGGGCGTGTTGGAGTTGCGCTCATTCTTCAGCGAGTCCGTGAACGGGCCGGAAGGCAGTGGCATGTCGCTGCTGACGCTCAAGCGCCTCGTCAAGAAAATGATTGAAGAGGAAGACGCCGCGCATCCGCTGACCGACGAACAGATTGCCAAGAAGCTGGATGACGCCGGCATTCACGTCACCCGCCGCACCGTCGCGAAATACCGCGAAGACATGAGAATTCCCAGCACCCACCAACGCCGGGAAAAGAGCTGAGCGGCTCGCACGTGAAGCCGCAAGCGCGACACGACACCAGGCAACTCGTTATCCTCACGGGCCTTTCCGGTTCCGGAAAAAGCACCGTCCTCCACGCTTTCGAAGACATGGGCTTCTATTGCGTGGACAATCTTCCCGTAGAGCTCATCCCGATTTTTGCGGAGTTGCACGCCGCCGGTGAAGGGGACTTCGCTCGCGCTGCCTTACTGGTGGATGCGCGCGAGGGCCTGCAACTTCAGAAATTGCCGCCGCTTTTGAAACACCTAAAAAAAAATCATCCCATCACGCTTGTTTTCATTGAAGCGAACGAAGATGCGCTCCTGCGCCGTTACAGCGAAACGCGCCGCCCGCATCCTTTGGGAAAGAACTTTTCCGTCCGCGAAAGCCTATTGCACGAACGCGCGCTGATGGCGCCCATCCGCAAGCTGGCGGATGTGGCCATTGATACCACGCAATTCAACGTGCATGAGTTGCGCCACTTCGTCACCGAGCGTTTCAAGAATCCGGATAAAAGGCCGATGCTGGTTTCGGTCGTGAGCTTCGGCTATCGCTATGGAGTGCCGTCGGATGCCGACCTCGTTCTCGACGTCCGGTTCCTCCCCAACCCCCATTTCGTTCCGCGCTTGCGGCCTTTCACGGGCCAGGACGCGAAAGTGCGCAAATATATCCGCTCGTTTCCCCAGACCGGTGAATTCCTGCGGCGCATCGAAGGCCTGCTCACCTACTTGATCCCTCATTACATCCGCGAGGGGAAAAGCTATCTGACCATCGCGTTTGGCTGCACCGGCGGGAAGCATCGCTCCGTCATGCTCGCGGAGTCGGTGAAGGAATCGCTCGTGAAGCGCGGGTTTTCCGCCAAAGTTATTCACCGCGATATCGAAAAGTAAGCGTGAGGAGCATTATGCGTCCAGCCCAGCGTCGTAAATCGACTATTCTTGCGTTTTCTCTTCTAACGCTCTCTACACTTGCAAGCGTTCTTGCCCTTAATGCTTCGCCTTACCTCTTCGGTCCCGGAAAATACTGCGGCGTCGTTGTATTCAATCGTTGGGATACATGTTTTCTCATTAATGGAACCCTAATCGCCTATGTTGCTGGGGATGTGAAGGGCGATTTACTCTCGTACAAAAACACTGCCGTTCAGGTTGATGCCTCCGACGTCAGTCCCGCCGGATTGCGCTATGAGGACCCGATGATTCACAAATATAAAATTATTGGCCACGCTCCCGAACCAAAGTGGCTCACAATCGACGGATTGCAATTGGTCGCCGTTAACGATTTTGGTCCAAGCAATCGCCCTGAGTTTGTGATCGAGATTCGAAATATAGGAAAATCCTCCATCAAAGTAGACCGCTCTGAAATTGGAATATTGCTATTCAAGGCTGAGAGACCTGAATTATCTACGTCGGATGACATTTCGGTCGCATTAATTGCTCGAACCGGCGTCGACCAGAGCTCTTCCATGGCATATGAGAAAACCGCAAACCGGAGAAGTTCTTGGGGTTACACCGTCGATATGAAAACCCAACCTCCTGCACATTTCGTAGTTGCGCCGGGCCGATTCGTGAGAATTCGCATTAGATTCAAACTTTACCCCGGACAATATCAATTCATGTTTGCGTACGGGGGCAGCCCTCAGGCCGATGAAAAATCTGTAGCGAGCAATGCAATCTCCTTCGATATGAACGTTGATGGCCGGGCAAAAATAGCCGACTAAGTAAGAAACAAAACAGTGCGCATAGAATTTTGATTAGTCGGACCGGAAATTAGCCCGCTATTGGGGCCGCGGAAACTTGACACGCCGCAACGCGGCGAATAGCGTACCAAGTGGACAAATCAGGGAGCCTGTAGCGTGGCCTTGTTGTTAACACCACAATGGAAGCGATTGCTCAGTTACGTGCGGCCGTACTCGCTCCGGCTTTCAGCGGGCGTGGTGTTGCTGGCGTTTGTCGCGCTTGCCGAAGGCGCCGTGACTCTGCTGATCGTGCCCATTTTTGATCGCGTTCTCAATCCCACCAGCAGTGACTCCAACGTCTTGCTATTCAAGGTGCCCTTCGGTGGACCGCCGCTTTACGTGAACCATCTTTTCCCGCACCGGATTCACAACGTCTGGCCCGTGGTTTCCATTTCCCTGCTCGTGCTCTTCGCGTTCAAGTCTTTGTGCGAGTTTGGCGGCGTGGGGTTGATTCAATACGTGGGACACCGCGCCATCACCGATTTGCGGAACAGCGTCTACGCAAAGATCATCCGCCAGCCGATTGGATTTTTTCAGCAGCAATCCGCGGGGAGAATATTCTCCGCAGTCATCAACGATGTGGAGCGCGCCCGCCTGGCGATTTCCGAGTATCTTGCGGAATTGTTTCGCCAGACCTTCCTGTTCCCCGTCTTTTTGTTCATCTTGCTGTACATCGATTGGAGGATGACGCTCGCTTGCGCTGTCTTTCTTCCTTTGACGATCTGGCCTATCGGCAAACTAGGCCGCCGCATTCGCCACTCGGTGGAGACCAGCCAAACCCGCCTTGGCGAACTCACGCAGATTCTTCAGGAGACCGTCGGCGGCAACCGCATCGTAAAAGCCTTTGGCATGGAAGATTTCGAAATCGCGAATTTCCAGGCAGCTTCCAGGCGGCTTTTGCGCGAGACCATGCGCTGGGTCCGAGCGCAAGTGGCCACTTCACCGCTGATGGATCTGCTTCAACCCATCATCATCTCCTTGCTGCTGCTGTACGCTCGCGACAGGATCAAACTGAACTTGATGACCACGGGGATGTTCATCACCTTCGTTTACGCGCTATTCAAATCCTACGAACCCGTCAAACGAATTGGCGCCGTGTATCAGCAGTTCCAGCAAGCCCAGGGAGCTACGGCCCAGGTCTTTTCCTACCTCGATCTCGCTGAAGAACGGCAGGACGCTCCCGGCGCCGTCGAACTTCCCGCTTTCTCCCGCGAGATTCGCTTTGAAGACGTCGGTTTCTCTTACGATTCCACTCCCGTCCTGCGCAACGTTCGATTCAGCGCCAGCAAAGGCGAGCTGGTCGCCTTTGTCGGTTCAAGCGGCGCGGGCAAGACCACGCTCGTCAATCTCTTGCCTCGTTTTTATGACGTCACTTCCGGCGCCATTCGCATGGATGGCCGCGACGTCCGGGAAGCCCAGCTTCGTTCTTTGCGCGGGCAGATCGCCATGGTGACGCAGGAAAACATCCTGTTCCATGACACCGTTCGGAACAACATCTGTTATGGGCTGGCCAATATTCCCAAGGAAAAAATCGTCGCTGCGGCGCAAGCAGCGCTGGCGCACGATTTCATCATCGAGCTGCCGCAAGGCTATGACACCGTGATCGGCGAACGCGGCACACGTTTAAGTGGCGGACAGCGGCAGCGCATCGCCATCGCGCGCGCGATTTTGAAGGATTCGCCCATTCTCATTCTCGATGAAGCCACTTCCGAACTCGACGCGGAGTCCGAGATGTTCGTGCAGAAGGCGCTCGCCAACCTGATGGTTGGGCGAACTACTTTCGTTATCGCGCACCGTCTCGCCACCATTCGCCGCGCAGACAAGATTCTCGTTTTGGAAGATGGAGAAATCCGCGAGAGTGGAACGCACACGGAATTGATGGCCCGCGGCGGAACGTATGCGCGTCTCCACGATTTGCAATTTGCCGATGACGACATGCTCGCGCAGGCCGCACCGGCAAAGTTGAATGACGCATCGAACTCTTTATGAGCCAAACGACCCCGGCAACGAAAAAAATCGAATGTTTCTCCATGACCGGCTACGCGCAAGCGCGAGCGGAGCAGGACGGCTGGGCCGTGCGCGTCAGCGTCAAAAGCGTGAACCACAGGTTCCTGGACCTCAAGCTGCGCATGCCGGAAGGGTTTGATCTCTACGATTTGCGGCTGCGGCAGATCGTGCGCGAAAAAATTCATCGCGGGCATGTGGAAGTAACCATCGGAGTCGAGCCCGGAAAAGCCGCGCCGGTTCAGGTGAACAAAGAATTGGTGCAATCCTATCTGAAAGCCGCCGAAGCGCTGCGGCAGGAGACGCGCGCTGCTACGGACATGGACGTCGTCGCGCTCTTGCGATTGCCCGGAGTAATTACCGGTGTGGCCGCCTCCTTGCCGGAGACGGAAGAAGAGCAGGAGCGGCTTGGAAAACTCCTGGACAGCGGCTTGCGTGATGCCCTGGCGAAGCTGGATGACATGCGCCGGACGGAAGGCCGTCATCTGGTCGAGGAGTTGCGCGACCGGCTGGCGCGTATCGGCGGTTATGTGGACCAGGTGCGCGGGCTCGCAGCGACGTTGCGTCCAGCTTTCGCGCGTCGACTGGAAACCAGGCTGAAGGAGCTGCTCGGCGGAATCGGCATCGAGCCCGCGCGGCTCGCGCAGGAAGCGGCGCTGCTTGCGGAACGCAGCGATATCAGTGAAGAATTAGACCGGCTGAAGAGTCACCTGCAGCAGTTCACCAAGTTGCTGGATGGAGCCGGAGAGCTGGGAAAGAAACTCGACTTTCTTTTGCAGGAGATGCATCGCGAGGCCAACACCATGCTCTCCAAGACGCCCGGCGTGGAAAGCGAAGCGCTGGCGATCACGGGAGTGGCGCTGGAAATCAAAGCGGAGATCGAAAAACTGCGCGAGCAGGTGCAGAACATCGAATGAGCACGCAGACTGAGATCGCGCCACTGGTGTTGATCGTGTCGGGGCCGTCGGGATCGGGGAAATCGACTTTGGTGCAGCGAATCCTGGGGCTGCCCAACACCATGCCTTCGATCTCGTGTACTACACGGGCGCGCCGCGCGACCGAGGCCAGCGGGAAATGCTATGATTTTGTGACGGAAGCGGAATTCGACGCCATGGTCGCGCGCGGCGAATTTCTCGAGTACGCGCGGGTTTTCGGAAAACACTCTTACGGCACGCCATTGAAATGGCTGGAGGAATCGCGGAGGAAAGGGCTCGATCTGGTGCTGGAGATCGACGTCCAGGGCGCGGCGCAGGTAAAGCAAAAGCTCCCGGAGTCCGTCGCGATTTTTATTTTGCCGCCGTCGCGCCAGGAGCTGGAGCGCAGGCTGCGCGACCGCGGCCAGGATTCGGAGGAAGAAATTGCGCGGCGGCTTGCCAAGGCGCGCGACGAAATCGCTCAGTTTGGCAAGTATTACGATTTTTGCGTGGTAAATGAGGATGTGGAACGCGCGGGCCGCGAAGTGCAGGCGATTGTGATCGCCCTGCGCTGCACGAGCGCGCGGCGGAGGGCGAGAGTGGAACAACTTCTGGCATCGTTTGGGAGGGAATGATAGAGATGACTGTGCAGACGAAAGCTCCGGAGAGCCAGTTTGCGTACGTAGTGCTGGCGGCCAGGCGCGCGCGGCAGATTATGGCAGGCGCGCCACCGCTGATCGAAAACCCCAGAACACTGAAGGCCACGCGGATCGCGTGCGAAGAGCTCGAGCACAGCCTGATCGAGTACGACTTCACCGAGCCGTCCTCGATCGACGTGGACAAGGAAGGAAACAAGCGGCGGAAGTAGCGGGCCGCGAGAGGCAGTGATGCGAATCACGCTTGGTGTGACCGGCGGAGTGGCGGCTTACAAAGCCGCGGAACTCGTGCGCCGCTTGCAGCAGGACGGATTCAGCGTGCAAGTGGTGATGACGCGCGGGGCGCGGGAGTTCGTCACGCCACTGACGTTCGCGGCGCTGAGCGGGCAGAAGGTCATCACTGATTTGTTTGGCGATTCTTCCGGCGGGGAAGCCAATCTCGAAAGCGCCATCGAACACATCGCGGTGGCGCAGCGTACGGACCTGCTGCTCGTCGCGCCGGCCACGGCGGATATCATCGCTAAATTTGCGCGCGGCATCGCGGATGATTTTTTGACGACGT
The DNA here is from genome assembly GCA_003225315.1 of Acidobacteriota bacterium. Taxonomy (GTDB): domain Bacteria; phylum Acidobacteriota; class Terriglobia; order Acidiferrales; family UBA7541; genus Acidiferrum. The sequence goes on along the minus strand of QHZD01000020.1, from coordinate 60,527 downwards.
TGTACCTGGCATCGACAGCGCCGGTCGTGGTTGCTCCGGCGATGAACGTGAACATGTGGAATCACGCGGCCACGCAGGAAAATGTCGAGATGCTGCGCGCGCGTGGCGTAAGAGTCGTAGACCCCGCTGAGGGCTACCTCGCTTGCGGCATGATTGGCGCGGGACGGCTCGCAGGACAAGATGACATTGTCGCTGCCGTGCGCGAAGTGTTGAAGACGCAGCGCGATTTGGACGGAGAGACAGTCCTGATTACCGCGGGTCCGACTTGCGAAGACCTCGATCCGGTCCGCTACATCACGAATCGCTCCTCCGGGAAGATGGGATATGCGGTCGCCGAAGCGGCGGCGCTGCGCGGCGCCAAAGTCATTCTGGTCAGCGGCCCGGTGAATTTGGAAGTTCCCGCTGGTGTGGAGCGCGTTGACGTACGCACGGCGAAAAAAATGCATCAGGCCGTCTCGGAGCGTATTGCCGATAGTTCCATCGCGATTCTTGCGGCGGCGGTGGCGGATTACCGCCCCGTGGAACAGCACGCAGAAAAAATCAAGAAGGGTAACGCGCCGCTGACGATTTCTCTCGAGCCGACCACGGACATTCTGGCAGAAGTGGCGAAAAACAAAGGCCAGAGAATCGTAGTGGGTTTTGCGGCGGAGACGGATCATGTAGCGGAGAACGCTCGCAAGAAACTTTCGGCCAAGAATGCCGACCTCATCGTCGCCAATGACGTCACCGCCGAAGGCGCGGGATTCGATCAAGACACAAATATCGTTACGCTGTTTTCCCGCGACGGCCGCGACCTCGCGCTTCCGAAAATGAGCAAGAGCGAAGTGGCGCAGCGAATCTTGGACGAAATCGTTCGCCTGCGAAGCGTTTTGCACGGAACGGTTGCGTCGAAGCGCTCCGGCGATTGACCCGCCATGGCCGAGCGTATTTCCGAAACTTTCCAGAAAAAACTATCCGACCGGCTGGCTTTCTACGACGACCTCGGAATCCAACTCTTCTATCGTGACCGCGGCGCCGTCGCGGTACCGGATAGCGAGCCGCGGTTGGAGCCTTCCGCGATGGCCCAATTCTCAACTCCAGAGCTTCAGAAGGAACAGACCTTGCCCAAGCCTGCTGGAAAACCCACAATGCGAGTGACCGCGGCAGTCGCGACGCCGCTGAGTCCGAAGATCGCGTCCCTGCCGGTTGCTGCAGGGCCATCGCTTTTCGAAGCCGTGGACAAAATTGCGGATGACACGTTGCTGAAGGTTCGCGAAGATTTGGGCGAATGCACGCGCTGCAAGCTTCACAGCACGCGGCACAAAATTGTTTTTGGCGACGGAAGTCCCAAGGCGCAACTCGTTTTCGTCGGCGAAGGGCCGGGCGCCGATGAAGACGCGCAAGGCTTGCCGTTCGTCGGGCGCGCCGGAAAACTGTTGACCCAGATGATCGAAGCCATGGGCTTGCAGCGCAAAGACGTGTACATCTGCAACGTGGTGAAGTGCCGGCCGCCGGAAAATCGCCAGCCGGAAGAAGACGAAGTCAGCACCTGCTCGCCATTTCTTTTTCGCCAGATCGATGTCATCGCTCCCAAAGTAATTGTCTGCCTGGGTGCCGTCGCCGCAAAAACATTGCTGCAGACCAACCGCGGAATTTCTCAGTTTCGCGGAGAGTGGCTGGAATTTCGCGGCAGGAAATTGCTGGCGACCTACCATCCCGCGTATTTGCTGCGCAATCCGCCCGCAAAGAGCGAAGTCTGGAAAGATCTTCAAAAAGTGATGGCCGTCCTCGGCCTCGAAGTGAAGAAAGGCAAGTCCTCCTAACTCATCATGGGAATTCTGCTGGGCTTGCTGACGGCGCTGACCTGGGGCGGCGCGGATTTCATCGCGCGTTTTGCCACGCATCGTATTGGCACGCTCCGTTCCATGCTTTACATGCAGCTGATTGGGTTTGTAACGCTGACTATTTCCTTGCCCCTTCTCGGCGGCTGGGGGCATCTCGCGGACGGCTCCGGATGGCAGCCTTGGGCCTGGGGTTTTCTGGCTGGATTTTTCAACGCCATGGCTGGGATCGGGTTCTACCGCGCGTTTGAGATTGGAAAAATGGCCGTGGTGGCGCCGCTCTCGGCCAGCTATCCGGCTCTGACGATGCTGCTTTCCTGGATGACGGGCGAGCGCGTGAGTGGAGTGCGAATCGCGGGGATCATTTGCACCTTGGCCGGTGTCGCGATTGTTGCGGGCGGAGAAAAAACACCGGACGAAAACGACGCCGAGGCCATGCGCAGGAGCGGCCATGGAATAGGCTGGGCCATCTTCGCGTCGGTTGGTTTTGCCATGCTGTTTTGGCTGCTGGGAATTCGCATCATCGACCGAGTCGGCGCGGTGCAAACGGTGTGGATGATCCGCCTGACCAGCACGCTGCTCATTGCGGCCGTGATTCTTGTTTCCAAGCAGCCCGTGCGTGTTCCGCGCGGCGGGGTGCGCTGGATGGTCCTCGGCATGGGCGTCTTTGACACCGGCGCGTTTGTTCTCAGCAATCTCGGAATGAAGATGGAGCAGGTTGCCGTTATTAGCGTTCTTGGCTCGCTGTACGGAGCGGTCACCGTCGGGCTTGCGGCGATTTTTCTCAAGGAACACGTTTCGCGCTGGCAGTGGCTGGGAATCGTCACGATTTTCTTTGGAATCTTTCTCATCAGCCGCTAAATTTCTTTCTTCAACGAGCTTTCAACTGTCCCGCGCTTTCTTCGGGATTTCGTCGTGCTGATACACTACACGGCGGGATGACTCCTCCATTTTGGAACGTCGCGCTGCCGGTTCCGCTGCGCACAACATTCACGTATGCAGCGGCGGAATCGCTGCAAGGAACGGTGCAACCTGGCAGCCGAGTGCTCGTGCCTTTCCGCAAAAAATCAATGGTCGGAGTTGTTGTCGAACTTGCGGAGACCGCGCCGCCAGAAACGAAAATCCGCGAAATCACCAGCGTGCTGGATTTTGTTCCCGCGCTGACGCCGAAGCTGATCGAACTGGCCCACTGGATCGCGGCGTATTACCTGGCGCCGGTCGGCGAAGTATTCCGCGCAATGCTGCCGCCGGTAACAGAATTGAAATCGCAGCGGCAAATCATTTTGACGGAGGCGGGACGCGACGCGGCGGACAGCTTGAGCGGCGGTGAATTGTCGCATGGGCTTACGTCTGCTGAGGCGGCGTTTCTCGCGAAGTTGAAAGCAAGGAAAGGAACGATGCCTCTCGGCCCGGCGGCAAAGCTCGGTGTTGAGGCTTCCGCGTTGCAACGACTGCAACGGCTCGGCCTCATTGAAATTCGAGAGACGGTGCAGGGAAGAAGCCGAAGGACGCAGCGCGTGATCGCTTGGAAGGGTGCTGCAGCCGAGAATTTGTCGGACAAGAAACAAAATGACAACGCAGAGACGTCCCGACAGGGTCGGGATGAACGCCGCACGCAGAGGAATCGCAGAGAAGAAAGGATCCGCGAATTGCTGGAGACGGAGCGAGGGCCCTTGCCACTGGCGCAGTTGATGAAACTGGCGCAGGTGACGCGGGCGGTCATTGAGCGAATGCTGCGCGACGGATTGCTGGAAAGTTGGGAGGAGCCCATTGATCCAGCGGAAGATCCGTTTGATGCGATGTTCACACCTCCCGCGCATGAACTGAATGCAGAGCAGGAGAGCGCGCTGAAAGCGATTCGCGCGCGGTTCGAACTTGGCGAATTCGGTGTGCAGTTGCTCCACGGCGTGACCGGCAGCGGGAAGACTGAAGTGTATTTGCGAGCCGTGCAGGACGCTCTGGCGCGCGGAAAAACGGCGCTCGTTTTGGTGCCGGAAATTGCGCTGACATTGTGGATTGGGCGGCAGTGCCGGTCATGGTTTGGCGCGCGGTTCGAGGGCGTCGCGGTGCTGCATTCGGCGCTGAGCGACGTGGAACGGGCGCGTGAGTGGTGGCGCGTGCGCAACGGCGAGGCGCGCGTCGTGGTCGGGACGCGCTCGGCGGTATTTGCGCCGCTGGAAAATATCGGGCTTGTCATCGTCGATGAAGAACAAGAAAACAGTTACAAGCAGGAAGAGACGCCGCGCTACCACGGCCGCGACGTGGCCATCGTGCGCGCGAAGATGGAAGGCGCGATGGCGCTGCTGGGTTCCGCGACGCCTTCGATGGAAACGTATCATCACGCGCGGGAAGGAAAATACGAATTGCTGACACTCGCTTCGCGCGTTGCGGACCGATCGCTGGCGACCGTGGAAATTGTTGACCTGCGCGAAGATTTTCAGCAGACGCACCAGACAAGCCCAATTTCCGCGGCTCTGCACGCGGGAATTCAGGAGTGCCTTGCGAACGGAACGCAAACACTCGTTTTGATCAACCGGCGCGGATATTCGTGGTCAGTGCTGTGCCGGAGCTGCGGCGCTTCCGTGCAGTGCGTGAACTGCAGCATCTCGATGACGCATCACAAGCAGCGCAACCGGCTGGAATGTCATTATTGCGGATCGATTCAAGCAATTCCAAAGGTTTGTCCGAAGTGCCAATCGAAGTACGTTTATTTTTTTGGAGAGGGCTCGGAGCACCTGGAAGAACGGCTGCGCAAGGAATTCCCCGGCGCGCGCATCGCTCGGCTGGACCGGGACACGGCGCGCACGAAACGGCAGTACCAAGAGACGCTGGGCGCGTTTGCGGGCGGGGCGCTGGACATTCTTGTCGGCACGCAAATGCTTGCCAAAGGCCACGACTTTCAGCGGGTCACTCTGGTTGGCGTCATCAGCGCCGATTCATCGCTGAGCCTGCCGGATTTTCGCGCGGCGGAGCGGACGTTTCAATTGCTGACGCAAGTGGCGGGGCGCGCGGGGCGCGGCGAATCGAAGGGGCGCGTGCTGATTCAGACCTTTTATCCCGAGCATTACGCGATCCAGGACGCCGTGAGACAGGATTACAGCGCGTTCTTCGAGCGCGAATTGCACTTCCGGAGAATGATGGCGTATCCGCCGTTCACTTCGCTGGCCAATGTGATCGTGCGCGATACCAGCCTGGAGAAGACCATCCGCTGGTCGCGGCAACTCTCGGAATATTTTTCACCGCACGACGATAAGGGCGTGCGCATTTTGGGACCGGCCACGGCGCCGCTGGCGCGATTGAAGAAAGAACACCGGTTCCAGTTTTTGCTGAAGTCGCCGAAGCGCTCGGTTCTGACGAAGTTGCTGAGCGGCGCGTTAGCGTATTGCGAAGCGAAGGAAATCCCCGATACGGCGGTATTGGTTGATATGGACCCTTTAAGCCTGTTGTGACCCCCCACCCCCCATTACATGGATGAATATCAAAACAAAGGACTTACAAAATGGGTTCCACTTAAATGATTGATTCTAAAGGGCCGCAGATTCCACTACCCAGAGGAGCAACATGTTAACTTCATCAAAAGAAAAGAGTTAAACCCGAAAAGGGCGGTTATCGGGATGAAAACGGGGGTTGATGCTCTCTATTGGGAAGGCGTAGATATCTACAAGTAAATTATAACATAGATGAAGGAAAAGTCAAGCAGAAAGTAGGTAATGGTCAGTTTGAATATTGACCCCCGTTGTCACGATTCAGAAAATTCAAACTGACCAACCGCCAGAAAGTAAGATGAGCGGGCCGGCGCTGGGGTGTGCCAGCGCCGGATGCTCTGGAGAACTTGCCGCCTCGCGCACCGCAGAACAACGGCGCGAAATGGTTGGCTCATCGCCTAAGGATGGATCAAGTTGTGCCAGCCGTTTTCTTGGCGGTTGCGCCAGGCCGATACTTGGCGCGGATGCGTTGCAGGTCGTGGCGCAGCTTATTGTCTTCGTCGCCGAAGGCGGCATCGCGCTCGTCCCGCGGACCCTTGTCCAGGTTCGCCTTCTGCCGTGCGGTGATAAAGCTCCCGTCGGTCTGCTTCTGGTGCCACTTGCCGTCCTGCGGGTCGAACCAGGAGATGTAGCAGCCCGCCGGAACCTCCAACGCTTTGTTCAGGCGGCCCAGGAAATCAAACTGAGTTCCCGCGTGGGCTTTGGTGTTGTAAAAATCCCGGGTGATAAAATCCGAGACGGAAATGCCATTGATTTGATAGGCGAAGACTTCGCAGGGGTCGCCGACTTCCACCAGGTACTCGACTTGATGTTCGCCGGCTGACGTATCGATGTCCGGATCACGGATGAGTTTGTGGCCCAGCGGGTCGACGAGCATTTCAAGAAGCTCGTGGCTGGCGGTGATGCTCCAATCGTTGCCACGCTGAATTTCGGCGAAAGGCTTGCCGTTATTGTCCAGATGCACGCCCAAACCGGCGCTGGATTGATCGAGAATGGTCATTGGCCAGGCGCGAGCCGGGACAGTTTCTCCCGTATCAAGCGCCTGCACCTGAGCGTGAACTCCCCAGACGGGAGTGAAATCACGGTCAAGTTGGATTTGCAGAGCCTGTACTACTTGATCGAGCTGATCGAGGGAGAGTTTCATCGAAGACTTGTCTTGAAGCGTGACATGACGGATTTTCATTCGGGGACCTCCTGTACGAGGCGAGAGCCTCGGGTTAAGGCCCGTAACTCTACTGCAAAGTTGCGCATGCTGGAATAGACCTAACGGTGGAAATCCGACTTCGCTTGAGGCACAGGTGGGCCCCGAAAGAAAACGCGACACGCGGCGAGGGTGTTTCAATCTCAAAGTGAGTCAAAGTGGCGGGCCGGTGTCAGTGTTGAGACGGTTTTCAAGCGGTGTTTCACAGAAACCCAGACCGTGGGCTAGTGCTCAGATGGCTACAAGAAAAATGTTCTGAGGAAAAGTGACCGGAGACACGGCGATGAAAAAAAAGAAGATGGCGGCGTAAGACTATCGCTACAACTGTGTGCCGGGGCATTTTTAGGTGGCGCGAACGACAGCGGATGAAATGATGGGCATTGTGGCACGCACAATGCACGAATTAGGGCATAGGTCCGCGCACGCGACGGTTGGTACCAGGGGAAATGGTGCAATGCGCGCTGGCGAGACCACAACCGCAGCCCGAAATGACTGTTGGAAGTGGCTGTTCGCGGCCGTACGGATTGACTCCACCAACCGCCAAGTCTCCTGAGGGAACGCCTCAAAAGTGCGCAGCAGGTCGAGATGCTGTGCAAATTGCAGAACATAAAGAAGTTGTGTCTTGCAGCTGGATTTCTTTCCAACCTTTTCGTCACCATGGCTGCGTTTGCGTGGGCGCCAACGGCGAAGGCGCAAGCCTCCACCTCTGAGCGGACAGAGGGAATCATTTCCGGCACCGTGCTCCTGAAAGCGGGCAATCGGCCCGCGAGCCAGATCGCGGTGAAACTGAAATCGCACGCCGCGGGAATCTTCCGCAGCATCCTGACGGACTATGAAGGCCACTTTGAAGTGCGAAACCTCCCTCCCAGCACGTACGAGATCGTCGTTGATGAACCAGGCTACGAGTCAGCGCAAACAAGCACGCAGGTAGACGGCACCGCCGCGAAGCTGGTGCTCTACCTGAATTCGTCGAGCTTGCCACCTGCCGAGAGGAACCGTTACACGATCTCGGCACGCGAGCTGAGCATTCCCGGAAAAGCGCAGAGCGAGTATGAAAAGGGAGTAGAAAGGCTGAGAAAGAGAGACTTGGCTGGGAGTCTGGGCCACTTCACGAAGGCCGCTCAGGCGTTCCCCGAATACTACGAGGCCTATTATCACGTGGGTGTGGTACAGACCACGCTAGGCCACTTCGATGATGCCATGCAGGCTTTCCTGAAGGCCATTGACTTGAGCGGCGGGAGGTACGCCTGGGCGGATTTTGGCATTGGGTATCTACTCTTCCTGCAGGGAAAACCAGAGGACGCGGAAACGGCGGTTCGCAGAGGATTGGAGTTGGACAACAGTTCGCCCGACGGGTACGTCATCCTGGGGATGGCGCAACTGCGTCTCGATCGCGCGGACGAAGCGGAAAGAAGCGCGCGTGAAGCTCTCCTGCGAAATCCCAATTTTGGGCCAGCCTATTTAGTGCTGTCGGATGCTTATGGACGAAAGCACGAGTATCGTGCGCAACTGCAAGGCCTGGATACGTATCTGAAACTCGAGCCAAACACTTCAGGCGCCGAACACGTCCGCCAAGTGCGGGAAGCGGTTCAGAAAATGGCGGCCAAGGTTTACCCGCAAGAGTGAATCAAACAGCGGCGCGTTTGCGCCAGAAGAAGTAGGCGGGAAGGCCAATAAGAAACAGAAGGATGGCGGCGGCGAGGTTCATGAATTGGGAAGGATCGCGGAAGGCGAGATAGATGGCATTACCGACGATGGCGGCAGCGGCGAGAACGAAGAGCATAGGCGTCCAGGGATAACCGGGAACGCGATAGGGAATTGGCCGGCCCGCCGAAGCGCGGCGAAAGGGGAAAATGGCGGCGGCACCAAGGCCGTAGAAGATCCAGCCGATAAAGATCACCCCACCGATCAACGCGCTGAAACTGCCCAACTCACCTGCACACACCAGAACTGCCGACCATATGCCGAGTCCGATGATAGCCGCTGCCGGCGTCAAGAACCGCGGATGAACTTCGGCGAGTTTTTTGAAAAAGAGTTTGTCGTTGGCCATGGCGTAGAAAACGCGAGGAGCTGTAAGGATCACGCTATTGGCGGCGCTGAAAGTGGAAATCAGAATGGTGAGCGCCACAATTTTACCTGCCCATGAGCCGAGGACAGCGGTGACAGAAGTTGCGGCGATGGTTTCGCTCATGGCCATTTCGTCGGGGCCGAGGGCGAACAGGTAAGCGACAACTGCGATGAGATAAAGCCCGACGAGAATCAGGGAGCCCATTAGAAAAGCGCGCGGAAAGGCTTTCTGGGGATCAATGACTTCGCCGGCGCTGTACGTGCCGAATTGCCAGCCTTCATAAGCCCAAAGAACCGCGATCATCGCCAGACCGAAATTGGACCAGAGGCCCAGTCCTGGGTGGACGACGCCGAACGCGGAAGGAATGTCGCGGGCATGGTGGCCAAAAGCAAGCAGCAGGGCACTAAGGATGACGATGATGGCCATCTTGACGAGGGTGGTCCAGTTCTGCAGGTCCGAACTCTTACGCGTGCCCCAGACGTTTATGACGGTTACGACTCCGATCATGAGGACGGCTGCGATGGTCTGCTCTACGGGAGAAATCGGAATCACTCTTGCGAGGTATTCGCTGAAGGCACGCGCCAAGGCGGCGACCGAACCGCTGGCGATCACCAAGAAAAGACACCAGCCATAAAGGAAGGCCGCAAGACGGCCGAAGCCGTCGCGAATGTAGCAGTAGAGGCCGCCGGCTTCGGGATTGGCAGCGGCAAGCTCCGCATAGGTGAGCGCGCCGAGCAGGGAGAGGACTCCTCCGGCAACCCAAACCAGGAGGGACAGGCCAACGGAGCCGTTAACCTGGCGAAGAATGGGGCCGGGCGTCCGAAAAATGCCGGAGCCAATGACAGAGCCTATGAAAAGAAGAAGAAGATCGCGAAGGCGAAGTGTGCGGACGAGTTTGGGCATGAGTTTGTCGGCGTAGGTGCGCGCTCAGAACGAAGGCATCATAACCGGAGATTCGAAGCGGTCAATGAGGATTTGGAGAAAAGTAGAGGGGCGCGGGCATGAAACAAAGGAGGAAGACAAGTAGCGCAAGAAATGCTCCCCAGCGGCGAAGCGGATCGAGCGGAGTGGGATCGTAAATGGGCGCGACGCGAAGGAAACGCATTCCGAGAAGGAGCAGTCCCCAAACGTACCAGCCTTCCCAGAAACGAAATAGCCCGAGCGAGAGGAGAGCCAGAGGAAGAAGCATGGAAATGTGATGGTGGAGCCGCGCACTGAGAGAGCGCAGAATGTGGCCGCCATCCAACTGGGCGACGGGCAGGAGGTTGAGCGACGTGGCGAAGAGCCCAACCCATGCGGCGCGGCCAACGGGATGCAGCAAGAGCATGCCTGGGCGAACCCCGGGATGCAGGGCGGAAGCGAAGAGTCGCAACAGGAGTGGGGTTCCGAAGGCTAAGTCGACCTTTTGCAGGTTATCCAGGCCGAGGACAATTTTTGCGTGGAGCACGCCGTACGCTAACGCGGGAACAGCCAGAATGAATCCCACGAGCGGACCGGAGGCACCGACGTCAAAGAGTGCGCGAGTGCTGCGGATCGGGGAGCGAATCAAAATGAATGCGCCAAAGGTGCCCATGAGCGAAGGAAAGGGAATGAAAAAAGGGTAGCTGGCGCGAATGTGATGATGACGGCAGGCAAAGAAATGGCCGAGCTCATGCGCGAGCAGGATGGTGAGCAAAGTGAGGGCGAAAGGCAGGCCGGCGGCAAGAGCTGCTGGGTGTTTGTAAAAAAGGGTGAAGGCGTTGAGAAACTCATCGAAAGAAACGGCCTGATTTTGCGCGTAGGCGAAGGCGAATTGGGTGCCGGCAACGAGGCAGGTGCAAAGAGTGAAGAGAAAGAGAACGCCGGCAAGATAAAGCGACTTTAGCGAGGGCCGGGGGGGAACAATCGTATAGCCTGATGGGCCATAGGGAATGGGGCGCCAATCCAAGTTGATAGGAATGGATGGTGGAGGACTCTCTTGAGGTGGCGTACTCACGAAGTGTTTGCGAGTGTAATTAAATCCGCACCAGAAACGATCTCACAATTCGTTTGCGGAGCTAAGAGATTTTCCTCAGAGGCTAAAGCCCAATTGCAATGCGCTTTTAATGTCGGGGCTAGAGTTCCGACCCCTGATTTATAGACAGACACTTTCATCAGTACAGCACAACTGCGCGGGTTCGCGCCAGTTTCGAATGTGGAGAAGGTTGTCCGCTTGAAATAGCGGGGGCGAGGCTGCAGAGTGGCTATTCCTATTTCTTGTTTTCGTCGATACCTTGAAGCTCTTTGCCGGGTTTGAAGCGAACAGCTTTGCCTGGCGGAATGTTGACTTCTTCGCCGGTGCGGGGATTGCGGCCGATGCCGGTCTTGCGCGGCTTCACGCTGAAGACACCGAAGCGACGGAGTTCGATGCGCTGACCACGCCCAAGAGCCTGCTTCAACGATTCGAAAACGGTTTCGACCGCCTGCTCGGCTTTGGTGCGGCTGATGTTCGTCGTGGCCACGACGGCATTTACGATGTCCAGCTTGATCACGCAATCCTCCCGCGCTTCCGAGGCAGATGCTAGAGGGTGTGGCCTAGGTTGTCAAGACGGGAGGGGTAATCTACACTGAACATCTTTTGCCGCGCGCGACCCAAACAATTTGGCGCAGCAACAAATCGAAAAGACAAATCGAAGCTACACTTCCTAGGGAGGAATGGATGGCCGTCAAGCCAGACCGCTGGATCCGGCGCAAAGCGCTGGAGCAAAAGATGATCGAGCCGTTTACGGACCGGCAGGTGCGAGAGGGAGTGATCAGTTACGGAGTATCATCGTACGGCTACGATATCCGCGTGGCGGACGAGTTCCGGATTTTCACGAACGTGAATTCGACGATCGTGGATCCGAAGCGGTTCGATCCGAAATCGTTTGTGGAGTTCAAGCATTCCACGGAACGTGCTGACGATCTGCGTGGGGAAATCGACCTACGCGCGGTGCGGGATTATCGTGAACGTGACGCCGTTCGAGCCGGAGTGGGAAGGATTTGTGACGCTGGAAATCAGCAACACCACGCCGCTGCCTGCGAAGATTTATGCGAATGAAGGGCTGTGCCAAGTGATTTTCTTCGAGTCGGATGAAGATTGCGAAGTGAGTTACAAGGACAAGAAAGGGAAGTATCAGGCGCAGAGCGGGATTGTGTTGCCGCGGCTGTAGAGGATACAAATAGGCCTTATTTTGTATCTGCAGTGACCGTGGGGGTTTCGAGCGGGTAGCCGCGTTCGCGCCAGGCGTCCAGACCGCCCTGCAGCGGCCGAATCCGCGTGATGCCTTTCTTTCTGAGGAGCAGCGCCACACGGGCGCTGGTGGCTTCGTTTGGTCAAGTACAGTAGAGAATGATTTCGCGGTCGCGCGGCAAACGATCGTTGTCCCCCTCCAAGTCCTTGGAGTCCATGTGGAAGGCTCCGGGAATGGTTTCCGGGTCAGCTTCAAAGTCAACCGAGTGGCGCAGGTCAACGATGACCAGCTCTTCGCCGGCGTCGAGTTTTTGTTTCAGCTCATCCGCGGTAATGCGAGAAATGCGCAGATCGCGCAGAAAACGCTGGCGAGCGACAAACTTATAGGTGATGTACGCGCCAAGGATGCCGAGCAGAAGCACCAGAAGCCAGCCGCCAAGAGCGGCGAGATGCTCCGCTATGCGCTCAATCCCCCCGCTGAAAATGTAGCCGAGGCCGAGGAAAGAGCCGGCCCAGAGGAGCGATCCCGCGGCGTCAAAAAGCAGGAAACGACGCGGACGCATGTGAAAAATGCCCGCCAGCGGAGGGGCGACGGTGCTCAGGCCCGGCAAAAACTTTGCAAGCAGAAGCGACCGAGCGCCTTGCTTCGAAAAAACGCCTTCGGTGCGGCGGACGCAGGAATCCGGCTCCAGCGAAATCTTGCAGAGAAGCTGGAGGATCCGGATGCCCTTGCTGCGGCCAAGCTGGTACCAGATGGAGTCCGCCGTTACGGCAGCGAGGATGACGTAAAAGAGTGAGGCTAGAAAATTCAAGTGGCCAGTGCCGGCGAGAGCCCCTGCAGCGAGCAACAGCGGCATCGAAGGAAGCGGAAGTCCTATTTGTTCGGCGAAAACCCATCCGAGCAACAGAACGTATCCGTGATGGAGAAGGAATTCGAGCGTACGGTGCATGGCTGGGCTGGGCCGATGATCTCCTTCATTTCGCTGCGAAAGGAGCAGTATGCCCCCACTGACCGGACATAACAAATTCGGCAATCGGTTTGCGTGTTCTGGGCGCCATCTCCCGGTCTTTTAAGGGCGCAGGCAAAGAAGCCGGATCGCCCGGGTAACCGATGGCGAGCGCGGCGAGGGGTTCCCATCCCTTGGGAATCTCAAAGACCTGGCGCGCTTTTTCCGCATCAAATCCGGCCATCTGATGGACGGCCAAGCCGCGCGCGGTGGCTTCCACGGAGAGAAGAGCTGTTGCCGCGCCGGTGTCATATTGGGCGTTGCGGTTGAGTGCGTTGTTATTAGCAAATGCCAGTTTCGCGACGGCAAGCGCCAGTACAGGAGCGCTCTTAGCCCACTGGACGTTGAAGTCTACGAGGACGCTCAGCATTTTCTCAAAATTTTCTTTGCCGTCTTTCGTGGCCACGATAAACGCCCAGGGCTGTTCGTTGAAGCTGGACGGCGCCCAGCGGGCAGCCTCGAAAATGCTGCGCAGAACGTCTTTAGGAACAGGCTTGTCAGCGAAAGCCCGGGGACTCCAACGCTCGCGGATTAGTTCGTGAACCGGGAAATCGCTTGGCGCCGGCTTCTTCATGTGTTGGTTCCTTCCGTTTGAAGCGTTCTAATTTGATGAGTCAGGGGGAGCGATCGGTGCATGTTACAGAACGCTCCGCCCCAAACCTTAGTGGTGGCGCCCGTCAATTGCCCGGCTTTGGCGCTTGCTTGATCATTTCCGCGTCGATGTTGATATTGACGTCATCGCCGACGACCACGCCGCCGTTGTCCATTGTGGCGTTCCACTTCACGCCAAAGTCCTGGCGATTGACTTTTGACGAAGCGTTTACAGCAATCCTTTGATTGCCCCAGGGATCTTTCACGGGAGGTGTCGGGCCGTCCACGTCGAGCACGACTTCCTTTGTAGTGCCGCGAATGGTGAGATCGCCGGTGACTTTGAGCTTACCGGGAGCGACTTGCTCGACCTTCTTGGACTTGAAAGTCATGGTGGGGTAGTGCGCGACGTCAAAGAACTTGTCGCTGCGCAGGTCGTTGTCGCGGTTAGGCTCGCGAGTATCCACGGTGGATACGTCAATGGTCACGTCGACGGTGGACTTGGTGATGTCCTTATCGTCCAGCACGACCGTGCCGGTAACCTTGCTGAAAGCTCCGCGCACGGTAGAAATGGCCAAATGGCGGACGGAAAATTGCGCGGACGAATGCTGCGAATCAATCTTCCATTCGGCAGTGGCTGCTCCGGCGGGCAGCGAAAGAGCGGCTACGAGTCCGGCGGTTACTGCGATTCGAGATAGATAGTGGCCCATGTTTTTCTCCTCTTTGTATTTGATTGGTGATCGGAACTTGCTCCGAAAGGCCTGCTACGCAGCCTTGCGGTTGCGGACTTCTTCCAGCAGATCAAAAAGAATCTTCAGGCGCGCGGCGGACATGTGGCGGAACTGGCGTTTATGAAGGTCGCGAACCGGTTGGTCAAGGATTTTTAGTAGGTTGAGTCCTTGCGGCGTGATGCGCGTCTTCACGACGCGGCGGTCGTCCGTCTGGCGCTCCCTGGTGATCAGGCCGCGCTTTTCCATGCGATCGAGGAGGCGCGTCATGTCCGGGTCGTGGGAAATCATGCGGTCGCCGATGCCCTTGCAGGCCAAGCCTTCAGGCTCGGCGCCGCGAAGAATACGCAAAACATTGTATTGCGCGCCCGTTAGAGCGGCGGCTTTGACGAGATGTTCCGCCTCCTGGGTCAGGGCGTCGGCGGATTGCAAAAGGGCGATGAAAACGCGGTTTTCCAGCGAGATGGGCGGCCTGGAGGATTTGGAGTGCGAACGCACCTCGCAATAATAGTCGTTATAACGATTATTGTCAAGAGGAAAACACCGGCTTCGCTGTATTTACATTTAGGGTTTCCGCAGAGGCCGAAGGTGAACCTCACTCAGGAAGCTTCTCGGGCCTTGCGTAACGATGGCTTCCACGGCGTGAGCGACGTCCTCCGGGGACAACGCCTTAGAGGTGTCCTTTGCGCCGCGCGTCGAGAATTCCGTGGCGACGCTTCCCGGGCAAATCACGCTGACGCGAATGCCGTGCTCGCGGAGATCTTCCGCCATGCAGCCGGAAAGCCCGACGACGCCCCACTTGGACGCGCAATAGATTCCGCCGCCGGCAAAGGTGTTTTTTCCGGCCAGCGAGCTGATGTTGATAATGTCCCCCGAGCCGCGGCGGATCATGGAAGGCGCCACAGCGCGGGAAACGAGAAATACGCTCTTAAGATTGGTGGTCAGCACGCGATCCCAATCGGCTTCGGTCTTCTCGTGGGCTGGGCCGAAGAGGCCAATCCCGGCGTTGTTGACGAGAATCGTAATGGGCCCTAGCTCGGTTTCCGTTTTGGCGACAAAATCAGCAATGTCCCCCGATTTGGCAATGTCGGCCACTTGCGAATGAACGGGGACACCAAGTTTCGCCACGTCTAGCGCGGCTTCCTCGAGCGCGGCTATGTCCCGGCCGCAAATCGCGACGGACGCTCCCAGTATCGCAAGCTGGCGGGCGATGGCCCTGCCAATGCCGCGGCTTCCGCCGGTGATGAGCGCCACGGCGCCTGACAGAGATTTCTTTTCGCCCGGGTCTTGATTTGGTTTGCTTGTCCGAACCATCAGAATTCTTCCTCGTACGGGCCACTCTTTCTGTGCGACACTCATCCTATCATTAGAGTTTTCCGCAATACTTGGGAGCCACCTGGTGGCCTTGAGGGAAACAAGGGACGCTACCTTCATTGAATGAAAATTTTCCTCAAGTCATCAAGTCAGCAAATGGGAACGTCTTGCAGATAAGGTGCGGGTTTCCCTATAATCCCAAGGTTTTCCGAAACAATGCGATTCCCGGCAGAAGCATTCCGGGGTGCACCGGAAGCAGAAACTCAAGCTCGGAGTGGAGCGAGGAGACATGGGAATGAACGCAACACGAAGGTTGACGGGACTCGCGATAGTCGCTGCCCTTTGCTTGGTTCTTAACGGCGTGAGAGCTCTCGCGCAAGCTCCGGCAGCAGGCCAAGACGCCGCAGCGGCCAAGGGGCCAAAGTATACGCAGGCGGAGTACAACGCCGAGCAAGCTTGCGCCGCGGAAAAAGTTCCTGCCGCAATTGTCAAATGCGCTGACGATTTTGTCTCCAAGTATCCGAATTCCGACCTGCTTGTCTATATCTATCCGCTCTACTACCAGGCCTACAGCGCGCAGAAGAACTACCTGAAAATGATCGAAATCGCCGACAAGCTGGCTGCTCTCGGTGACAAGGTGGACGCGCTTACGCGATTCAATGCGTACTACTCGCATGCCACGGCGTACTACGCGATGATTTCGGATAGTACCGTGGGCCCCAACGCCTCCAAGGATACCGCGCTCGCAAAGGCGGCAGAGGATGCTGCGGCTGCCGCATTGAAGACCTTCGAAGAAGTCAAGAAGCCGGATAACGTGACGGACGACGCTTGGGCGAAACAGAAGACGGTCTCCCAACTCACGCTGAACGGCATCGCGGCTCAGGCGGCAATGAATGCCAAAGATTGTTCTTCAGCAGTGAAAGGGTACAAGGCGGCGCTGGGGCTCAATCCGGATGATCTGACCTTCAACTATCGTCTGGGGCAGGCTTACCTGTGCATGAACCCGCCACAACAGATGGATGCATTCTGGTCGATCGCACGCGCTGTGACGGCCAAGGGCGCAACGCAGGCACAAGCTGCCAAGGTGAAGGACTACTTGCGGAAGCTCATTGTGAACTATCAGGGCGGAACTGTATGCGACAGCCTGACCGATGCGGAGCTGAATGAACTCCTACAACTCGCCTCAAGTTCGGCAGAGCGTCCGAGCAGCTATTCGCTGGCTAGCGCAGCAGACCTCTCCGCCGCGCAAAAGGACATGACGATTGCTTCCGTGGTGAACGATCTGAAAGCGGGTAGTGACAAGGCTAAATTGACCTGGCTGGCGGCCTGCGGCCTGGAATTTCCCGAAGTGCCGGGCAAAGTGATCGAAGTCGTGCCTGGCACGGACGCTATCGTTCTGAAGATCGCCTTCGTCACGAGTGATGCGGAGTTCGACGCCGCCACAACCCCCAACATGGAAGTAAAAGTGGTGGGTCAGCCGGAAGCGGCGCGCGTGGAAAAAGACAGCGCCGTTCACTTTACCGCCACACTTGTTTCCTACGATCCCGAACCGGCATTCTTCTTGCATTGGGACAAGGCTAAAGTAAAGGCGGAGGACATTCCGAAGGAGAAGGGCACGCCGAAGAAGCCGCCGGTACGGAAACCAGCAGCGAGAAAGCCGGCTGCAAAACCAAGCTAGTCGTATTGAGTTCAGAGTCGAAAAGTGAAACGGCTCCCCGTGATCGTCAGGGAGCCGTTTTCGTTTAAGAGAAGCCGGAGATTAGTCAGCGCGGATGCCGGCGGTGGCCGTTGGAGTCGAGCTTGTACTCATCGATTTTGCGGCTCAACGTATTGCGGTGAATGCCCAAAACTTCAGCCGCTCGGGACTGGTTACCATTGGCGCGGTCCAGAACGCGCTTGATAAAGCGTTTTTCGAATTCGCCGACCGCTTCGTCAAAAAGAATTCCCCGCTCTACCATCTGACTGACAAGCCCTTCCAATTGGTCTTTCACGACAGCACGCTCCGCTCATAAATTCACGGTGTGAGGGCCCGGTTACTAATCCAGGTCGCGCCCAGCCAGGATGCGATAGGCTTCCCGGTACTTGGCACGAGTGGCCTCGACGACTTCAGGAGGAAGTTCAGGGCCGGGCAGGGTTTTCGGCCACTGCATTCGCTCGAGATAGTCGCGGACAAACTGTTTGTCGAAAGAAGCCTGAGGACCGCCGGGACTGTAGTGCGCGGCGGGCCAGAAGCGGGATGAATCAGGCGTGAGGGCTTCGTCGATCCAGATCAATTCGTTGTGGAGCAAGCCGAACTCGAATTTCGTGTCGGCAAGGATGATGCCGCGTGGCTCGGCATAAGCGGCGGCGCGGCGGTAGATTTCCAGGCTTACGGCGCGTACTTTTTCGGCAAGTTCCTTGCCCACTAGAGACGCCGCCCGTTCAAAAGAAATGTTTTCGTCATGGCCGGACAAGGCTTTTGTTGCGGGTGTGAAGATGGGCTCCGGCAAGCGGTCTGATTCGCTCAAACCTGTAGGCAGGGGAATGCCGCAGATTTTTCCAGTGGTTCGATAGTCTTTCCAGCCCGAGCCGGAGACATAACCGCGCACGACACATTCGATCGGCAGCGGCTGGGTCTTTCGCACGACCATGGAACGGCCTGCGAGTTCGTCCTTGAACTTGTCGAAAGGCGGAGGGAAATCCGTGGCGCTGAGGACGTGGTTTGGAATGGCATCTTCCAGTAAACGGAACCAGAAGAGCGAAAGCTGTGTCAGGACGCGGCCTTTGTCGGGAATAGGAGTCGGAAGGATTATGTCGAATGCCGAAAGCCGGTCGGTAGCGACAATGAGCAGTTTATCGCCGAGATCGTAGATGTCACGGACTTTGCCACGCGCGGCCGGCGTCAGGCCGGTGAATTGGGTTTCCCTTAAAACTCTCATGGCAGGAGCAGACGGCACAGAAAAAGTTCCCCCGACGAAGTGTGAAGCATTCTAGCGCAGCGCAACGCGAAGTCAAAGGCGTGCTGAGGAAAATTTCTGGAAAACAAAATAAGAAAAAATTATGCGGCTTGTCGAGAATGCCTCATGGGCTCACTTGTGCGTAACAAAAACTGGACAAATCCTCGGTAGCTCGGAACGAACGGAGCCGCAAGTTCGATACAGCATGATTTCACGCCGCGGAAGCGGCTGTGGCTTTCTGTTTCGGCGAGGTAATCTCGGATTCTTCCCAGCGAACGCTGACCAACTTGGAGACGCCTGGCTCTTGCATCGTCACGCCATAAAGAACGCTGCCCATCTCCATCGTTTTGCGGTTGTGGGTCACGATGATGAACTGTGTCTGGCCGCTCATCTCCGCGATCAGGCGCGTAAAGCGCCCGACATTGGCTTCATCGAGCGGTGCGTCGACTTCGTCCAGGATGCAGAACGGGCTAGGCTGATAGCGGAAGATGGCGATGAGCAGCGCCAGCGCGGTCATGGCCTTTTCGCCGCCGGAGAGGAGCAACACGTTTTGCAAGCGCTTTCCGGGAGGTGAAGCAACAATGTCGATGCCCGCGTCGCCGGAGCTGTCCGGCTCGGTCAAGCGCATCTCCGCCATGCCACCGCCGAAAATCGTGTGGAAGGCTTCGGAAAAGCTCTTGTTGATGGCGTAGAACGCGTGCTCGAACTTTTCCTTGGTGGCCAGGTCGAGCTCGGTGATGGCTTGTTGCGTATCCGCAATCGACTGCAACAGATCGTCTCGTTCGCGCGTGAGGAACGTGAAGCGCTGCTCGCACTCGTTGAACTCTTCGAGGGCCATCATGTTGACCGGACCCATGGACTCTATGCGCTGCTTCATTTCACGGTAATTTGTTTCGGCAATGGCCAGCTCTTCGCCGGACATGAAAGCGGCTTCGGTGGCGATCAAATCCTCGGGCTGCGTGTTCACTTCGGTCATGCACGTCTCGCGCAAGTGCTGGCGATCGGAGTCATTCTTGGCGCGCTCGACTTCCGCCTGGCTGCGCTGCTCGCGGAGTTCCTGAAGCGACTGGCGTCCCATGCGGAGATGGTCTTCCATCTGTGTAACGCGCGTGCGGGCGGCGTCCCATTCCTGCTCGAGCTCCCGCTGGCGGACTTCCAGGCGCAGCTTTTCACCACGCAGGCCTTCGAGCTGGAGGGAAAGCTCCTCGCTTTGCTTGACGAGGGCTGATGTTTCGTCGCCGATGGAAGCCATCTGTTGCTGAAGCGCGGCTTCGCGGCGTTCGAGTTCGGCGCGTTCTTCGTTCAGCCGGGCGGCGAGCGCTTCGGCGGCCATGAGGCGCTCGTTTAGCGCAGCAAATGCGGCGCGGCCGGCGGCAAGCTCATTCTGTTCCGTTTGGACGGACCCGCGAAGCTGCACGAGCGACTCCGCAAGCCGGAAGCTTTCGGCATCGGCTTCGGCACGGCTCAGCGCGGCGGCGGCATGCTGGTTCTTCGCGCGCTCGGCCCGCTCCTGGGCGCTCTTCGCTTCCTGGCGAACGCGCGCCAGTTCATTCTGGCAAATGGTGAGTTCCAGGCCGAGGCGGGCCAGTTCGCCCTGCATCTGGCTATGGCGATGCATGGCGGAGATGGCTTCGCGTTCTGCTTCGCGCTGCTTTTCGTCGATTTCCGTGAGCGACTGCTCCGTTGAGTGTAACTCGGCAGCGGTGGTTTCAAGTGCGGCTTGCTTTTCACTCATCTGATGTTCGAGCTGCATCACTTCCGCGTCCAGCGCGCGCAATTCGCGCTTCATGCCGAGCGGCCCCACTTCGTCCGGGCGGCCACCCGTGACCGTGCGGCCCTGGTAGCACGTGCCGTCAGGCGTAACGAAAGCGTATTGTGAGTTTTCGCGCGCCAGTTTTTCTGCTGCTGCCGTGCTGTCCGTCAAATACGCGGAGCGCAGCCGCGGCAGGAACTGTTTTGCAACTGCGCCGAGGGGGTCGCGGAACTCCACGAGCTTGTCGAGACGCGAGATGATGCCGTCTTCCGCGCGGAAATTCACGATCGGTTCGTATTCGGAAGAAAGGCGCAGGTTGCGGAGCGAGTCCACGAAAAAGGTAGCCTGGCCACCCACTTCATCACGCAGCATCGAAACGCCTGCGCGCGCGTGGTCGTAAGTTTCGACGACGACATATTCCAGCTCGTCGCGCAGGTATTGCTCGATGGCGGCCTCGTGCTTCTCCTCGACCTCCGCGTAATCGGCCAGCACGCCGACGGCGCGAAAAGCCTTGCTGCCGCCGCGCTCGTTAGCTGCAAAGAGTTTCTGCACGGCGTCCGCTGTGTAGGAGCGGTCATTCAAGATTTGTGTCAGCGTGGAATGCCGCGCGCGAACGCCCGCCAAAGAATCGCGGAGCGCGCTCGCTTCTTTCGACAGAGCGTCGCCTTCCTCGCGAAATCCTGCGATCTTGGCCTGAAGGTAGGCTGCACTTTGTTTTAGCGCGTTGAGCTGACCGGTGGCGGATTCATGGTCGAAAGCTGCACGCTCGGCGTCATCGCGCGCGCGCATGGAAGTTTCCAGAAAGTCGTGCTCGCTCGCTTCGAGCTTTCGGAGCGCTTCGGTCTGGTGCACGAGCGCCTCTTCGGCTTGCTTCTGCTCCCCATGCAGACGCAGCAGGCTTTCCCCGGCTTCCGATGAGGAGCGGCGCAATGCCTCAATTTTCGCTTCAGATTCGGCGATCTGCGTGGCACGAGACTCGGCGCGTTTCGCGAGTTCTTCCACGCGAGCGGTCAGAACACCCGATTCCTCGCGCAGCAATGTGACCGCTTGCACCTGCGACGTGCTGCGAGATTCCCATTCCACAGCCTGGGCAGTGGCTTGCGCCAGTTCCGCATTCACCTGTGCATGACGCCCGACGAGTTCCTCGGCGCGCTGCCGGTTGAAGGCGATGCGATTCTCGCTGCGGTCGGCCTCGAGCGCCGTAAGATTCAAAACATTCTGGTTCTGCCGAATTTCCGCGTCTAGCTCGTAAATCCGTTGATTCAACCGATCCTGTTCGCTTTCCTGCTGTTGGATGGCGGCGGCGCGCTGCAATTCCGCGGTGTTTAGCTCTTTCAGCTGCTTGGAGACGCGTTCGGCTTCGGCGTCCAGTTCGCGCGCTTTTCCCGCCAGCATCTGGCGAACGATGCTGCGCATCTGATCGCGAATTTCGGAATAACGGCGTGCTTTGGCGGCCTGGCGCTTCAACGAGCCAAGCTGCTTTTCGACTTCCACCACGATGTCGTTGACGCGCGAGAGATTGACCTTCGAAGATTCGAGCTTGGCTTCCGCGAGACGCTTCTTAGTCTTGAATTTCGTGACGCCAGCGGCTTCCTCGATGATGGCGCGGCGCTCCATGGGCTTGGTGGAGAGAATCAAGCCGATGCGGCCCTGCTCGATGATGGCGTAGGAGTCCGGGCCCAGGCCGACGCCCATGAACATTTCCTGAATGTCGCGAAGCCTTCCCACGCGCCCATTGATCAAGTACTCGCTTTGGCCGGAGCGATAGAGGCGGCGGCTGACAACGACTTCGCCCGGTTTCGTGGCTAGAACCGGCTTGTCCGCCTGCTTTTTCTTCCGCTTGAACTTGCCACCGGGTTCAGCCGAGGGAGCTGAACCGTCAGCGGCGGCTTCTTGCGTTTCAGGGGCCTGCGCGCGGTCGAGCGAGAGAGTTTCGGCTTTGTCGGTCAAACCTGAGTTTTCGCCACTTTCGTTGGTGGCGGTTGCGGAATCCGTCGCTGAGTCTGACCCGGCGCTTTCGATCACGAAGCGGGCAGCTTCAGCCAGCTCGGGATCTTCCATGGTGATTGTGACTTCGGCGAGTCCGAGCGGCGGGCG
Organism: Acidobacteriota bacterium; assembly: GCA_003225315.1. Lineage (GTDB taxonomy): Bacteria > Acidobacteriota > Terriglobia > Acidiferrales > UBA7541 > Acidiferrum. The sequence continues at coordinate 38,340 of QHZD01000020.1, read as the reverse complement.
CTTGGTGGTGCCATTAAAAATGCAATCGGCCATGCGTTCGGCGCGCAGCGATTTGTGGCTCTGCTCGCCGAGAACCCAGGAGATGGCATCCACGACGTTGGATTTGCCGCAGCCGTTCGGCCCGACGATGCACGTTGTGCCGGACCCGCTGAACGTGACTACGGTGCGCTCGCAGAACGACTTAAAGCCAACGATTTCGACTTTTCGCAGCTTCAGCAAGATGTCCCCTTTGTCCCTCAGATCGCGCTAAACCAAGTTTGATGCCAACAACAGTTACTCTGTCCACCCAGGGGGCCGTGGCAATTGAACGCGAGGAGAGACGACGTTGTATTCCTCGAGGGGAGGGTCTTTCGAGCGACAAGTCAACCTTTCTCAGGTTGCCTGTCAAAACGTTTGGCAGGTTCTCAGTCAGAGGCCCAGCCGCCTGGCGCAAGGATGGCGGTACGGAAAAAAACAGTAACACGGTGTGAAGTGCGTGTAAAGCCTTACCCTACAATTTGTGGCTGGTTTGGCACCGCCACAAGCGCGCGGCGGAATTCCAGATGTGTCGTGACTACTTGCTGGCGGTCGTCCCTTGCTTTAGGAGCTTGTCGTACCAGGCGAGGATGCGGTTCAAGCGGTCCAGAAGGTGTTTTTCTTCGTGAAAGCCATGCGGCTCCCGCGGGTACATAACGAGTTCGGTCTCGACGCCGTAACGTTTGAGGCCGCGGTACAGTTCCTGGCTCTGGCCGGGCGGATCGACGGGATCGGCGTCGCCCTGAAGAATTAGCGTAGGCGTTTTCACATTCTTGAGATGAACGAAGGGGGAGCTGTTCAGAAATCCAGCGATCTTTTCCGGCTCGTACGGTAGGCCGTAGAACCACTCGTCGTAGGAAGGGCCCTGCTCGGTACCGTATTCGGAAATGAGATTGGAGAGGCCGGCGCCGGAGACGGCAGCTTTGAATCGCGTCGTTTGCGTAATCGCCCACTCGGACATGTAGCCGCCGTAAGACCAGCCGCCGATGGCCAGCTTGTCGGGATCGGCGATGCCCCGCGCAACGAGATCATCGACGCCCGCTATAACGTCCCGGTAATCGCCGCCGCCCCAATCGCCGCGATTCATTTCAATAAACTTCTCGCCGTAACCGCTCGATCCTCGAATATTCGGATAAAAAACGGCGTAACCGCGTGCCGCAAGGAGCTGTCCCCAGGTTTCGATGGAGTCCTGCCATGCGCCCGTAGGCCCGCCATGAATCAGGGTGATGAGCGGCAGCTTGGATTTGCCGCCAGAGCCAGGTGGTTTCAAGAGCGCCGCTTCGATTTCCTGGCCGTCGAAGGATTTGTATTTATAGAATTCTAGGGCGCTGAGCGTGTATTGCTTCCAGGAATCGTTCAGGTGAGAGATTTGCTTGGGCGCGCCCTTTTGGTCCCAAAGCCATAATTCTTGGGGAGTCGTCGCAGTCTGCCCCGCAAAAGCAACTTCGCCGGTTTCGGAAACGCTGAAAGCGTTTGGATTGGCAGGCATCGCAGGGGCATCTTTGAGAGCGCCTTCCGCACTGAAAGCGATGAATTTTGTATGGAAGCCATCTTCCGCAAGAGCGAGCAGACTGCCGTCCCTGGTCCAACGAAAGTCAAAGACCGGCCGGTCCACACTGGCGCCGCTGAGATTCTGAGTGGCTTTTTCGCCAGGCCGAGCGAGGATCAAGTCGTGCGGCGAGGGACCGTCTTCGCGGCAACCGACAAATGCCATCCTTTTGCCATCCGCCGCGATGCGGATATTGCCGAAGGGGCCGCGAGGAGCAAGTGCCAAAGTCATAGGTTCGGCCGCTTTGCGGTCGCCAGTGGAAGTATCCGAGAGGCGAAAGGAAAAAATGCGCTCGGTGTTCTGGTCCGACTCAGGGTGATCCGTGGCGCTAAGGATCAGGCTGGTTCCAGAGGGATACCACACAACTTCGCGGATATCCCATTTAGGTTCGGTAAGTGCTTTTGCTTCTCCGGTGTCGAGAGTGAGCAGCCAGAGCCGGGCATGTTTATCTTCTTTATCCACTACGTGAGCGTCGTCTTTGTCTTTTTCCTTTTTTTCTTCTGCTTCTGTTTTTGCGTCGGGAGCAAGGAAGGCGATTTGCTTGCCGTTGGGCGACCAAGCAAAATTCTTCACGCCACGCTTTCCTTTCGTCAGGGGGCTGGCTTCGCCGCCGTCCCCACGCATCGCGTAGACCTGCTGCTGTTCGTCGCGGTCGGAAAGAAAAGCGAGTTGTTTTCCGTCAGGCGACCAGCGCGGCAAGAATTCGGACTTGGCGGAAGAGGTGAACTGCCGGATTGTGCCGGACTGTTTCTCATAAATCCAAATGTGACGCGCGCGGCGCTCTCCCCTCGCAGGCTCCGTGACCACAAACGCAAGCCGGCTGCCGTCCGGAGAGAATTGCAGGTCAGAAATGTTCCGCAGGTTCAGGGAGGCTTCGGGCGTTAGCAACTTTGGCCCTGCGCTCTTGGGCGGCTCCTGAGCAAGTATTGGCAAGGCGATGGCCATGAGAACAGGCAGAGCGCCAGCCGAAAAAAAACGATTCATCGATAACTCCTTCACGTAAGAGAAGGAGGACTTTAACCGCGGGAGCGGCCAACGTCAATTAGGACTAAACAAGTCTCATTGAGTCCCCTCCGCGCAACATCGCGCCGCTTCGACATTGCTACGCTTCAAACGCCTCGGCTACAATCGAACGCTTATTCGTATGCGGAAAGAGACCATTTACAGCCCATGGCCGATATTCAGCTGCACAACACACTGAGCGGGAAAATTGAGAATTTCGTTCCGCAAAAAGCGGGCGAAGTGCGCATGTACACGTGCGGGCCGACGGTCTACGACTACGCGCACATCGGGAATTACCGCACCTTCGTTTTTCAAGATATTTTGCGGCGGTTTCTGAAGCTGCGCGGATTCAAGCTGAACCACGTGATGAACCTGACCGATGTGGATGACCGCATCATCGCCAATGCCGCTGCTGCCGGCGTAGGTATCCGCGACTACACCGCGAAATTCGTGCAGGCTTTTTTCGACGATTGCAAAGCGCTCAGCATCGAAGCGCCCGAGCACTGGATTCGCGCGACGGACCATATTGATGAGATGGTTAAGTTAATCCAGTGGTTGCAGGAAAAGTCATTCACGTACCCCGGCGACGGATCAATCTATTACCGCATCGCGAAATTCCCCGAGTACGGAAAACTTTCAAAGATCGATTTGACCGGCATCCAAGCAGGTGCACGCGTTGATAACGATCGCTACGAAAAAGAGAGCGCGCGGGATTTTGCGTTGTGGAAAGCGCCAAAACCGGGAGAACACTTCTGGGAAACCTCGATTGGCCGCGGGCGTCCCGGCTGGCACATTGAATGCTCCGCGATGGCCATGAAATATCTCGGTGACACACTGGATATTCATACCGGCGGAATCGATCTGGCATTTCCGCATCACGAAAACGAAATCGCGCAGAGCGAAGGCGCGACGGGCAAGCCCTTCGTGCGCTACTGGCTGCATGCGGAACATTTACTTGTCGAAGGCGAGAAGATGTCCAAGTCGGCGGGGAACTTCTTCACGCTGCGCGATTTGTTCGCGAAGGGTTACAAGCCTTCGGCTTTGCGGTTTGCCTTGGCCGGCGTTCCTTACCGCAAGCAGCTCAATTTCACTTTCGATGGCCTGCAGCAGGCAGCCAGCTCTGTGGAACGGCTGCGGAATTTCGCCGACAGACTGAGGCGCGCAAAATTTCCCAATGGCAAGCGAGACGGAATGGCCGCGCGCATTGTAAAGGCCGCGGAAGAGTTTGACGCCGGACTTTCAGACGACTTGAATACCGCGCGGGCGCTGGCAGCAATGTTCGACCTGGTGCGCGAAGCGAATATCGCTATCGATAAGGGCGAATTCCGGCAGGCTGACGTTCCGGCGGTCCTGGAGTTTCTCGCCACATTCGACAAAGTCTTCGCCGTCGTGGAAGACAATGACAGCGAAAAGCTTCGCGCGCTCGGATACGGCGGCCCGGAGAGCGGACCGGAGGATGCAGAAGTCGACCGGCTTGTCGCGGAGCGCAACGCCGCAAAGAAAAGGCGGGATTTCGCCACCGCCGACCGCATCCGCAAAGAACTCGCGGATCATGGTATAATGATTGAGGACGCCAAAGATGGCAGCGTCCGCTGGAAACGCAAGTGAGCCTTAACCTTCAAATTCGCCCTTCGCATGTCCCGGGGTTCCTCCCGCCGGCCGCCCAGCGGCCAGAACTCTACGGCGTAGACTTAGTCTAATTTTCTTTCTCCTACAGGCCACCGGCGGATAAATCCGCTTGGAGGCCTGCGCTTGCCCGAAGTTGTTGATTCACCTCAACCTTTGTTTCTTCACTGGAGGAAGAAATGCCAACGACATTAGAGGTAAAAACGCCCCGGCTCGTGACGGCGCTGCCCGGGCCGAACGCCAAGCGGGTTCTGGAGCAAGATGCGAGATTCATGTCGCCGTCGTACACGCGCGACTATCCGCTGGTGGCCAAGCGTGGTCATGGCGCTATCGTGGAAGACGTGGACGGTAACAATTTCCTCGACTTCGCGGCGGGGATTGCCGTTTGCTCGACTGGACACTGCCATCCGAAGGTTGTCGCCGCGATTCAGAAGCAGGCGGCCGAGCTCATTCACATGTCCGGCACTGATTTTTATTACGAGAGCATGCCGCAACTGGCCGAGCGCCTGGGCCGGACGATGCCGGGCGCGGAAAGCAAGAAAGTCTTTTTCACCAATTCGGGCACCGAGGCGATTGAAGGTGCCATCAAGCTGGCGAGACACGCCACAAAGCGCGACAAGCTGATTGCGTTTTACGGTTGCTTCCATGGCCGGTCCATGGGCGCGCTGTCGTTGACGGCATCGAAATCGACGCAGCGCAAAGGCTTTGGCGCGTTGCTCAGCGGCATCGAGCACATTCCCTACCCGTACGCTTATCGCTGCGCGCACGGCCACACTGCGGAGACCTGCGGCGCGGAGATACTCGAGCAACTCGAAGGACAGATTTTCAAGCGGTTGTTCGATCCCGAAGACGTCGCTGGCATCATCATCGAGCCCATTCAGGGCGAAGGTGGATACGTGCCGGCGCCGAAGTTCTTCCTGCAGGAATTGCAGCGGATCTGCCGCCAGCACGGAATAATGTTCATCGTGGACGAAGTGCAGTCGGGAATGGGCCGCACAGGAAAGTGGTGGGCCAGTGAACACGCCGGGATCGAACCTGACATTCTCTGTTCCGCGAAGGGCATTGCGAGCGGCATGCCACTTGGCGCGATCATCGCAAGAGAAAGCGTGATGCGCTGGGGGCCAGGCTCGCACGGAACGACGTTCGGCGGAAACCCGGTGTGTATTGCGGCGGCGCTGGCCACCATGGAACTGATCGAGGGCGAGTACAAGGAAAACGCGCGACGCATGGGAGATTACCTCTTCGGACGACTGGCCGATTGGACAAAGAACTTCAAGATCGTCGGCGACGTGCGCGGACGTGGATTGATGATCGGCATTGAAATTGTGCGGGATCAGCGCACGAAAGAAAAGGCTGCCGACTTGCGCAATGCCATTGTCGATCTGGCGTTTCACAAGGGCCTGCTGGTGCTCGGTGCCGGTGAGAACACCATTCGCCTCTCACCGCCACTGCTGATCGATCAGGAACACGCCGACTTTGCGGCGCGGACACTGGAAGATTGTTTTCGCGAGGCGGAGAAGATCTAGCCAGGGTCGGCTGAAGATCAATGGGAAAACTCATACTTCGTTTGACGATAGCGGGGATATCGTTATTCGTGACTATCCAGGCGTTATATTGGCCGCTGATCAATAAGCCTGGAACTGAGCTGTACTGGTGGCAGAATTACCAAGCAGCGAGAATAGGACTCTACGTAGGCTTTCCGATCTGGAAAATTCTGTTCCATAGTCCTCTTTCGGGAACGGCCAACATTGTTTTTGCATGGATCCTGATTGTCGGGTGGACAAGCTTCATTTATTTTTTATCAGGAGCAGTAATCAACGTGCTCCGGAAGTACGCGGGCCGACAATCCTAGCAGCGGGGCAGGGCAAACAACCTCATGCCCACTTAAATCTGCGAGAGGCCGAATAGAGCCCCGTAACTGTTCCAGAAGCACTATGGCAGCCATGGGATTATTGTTTATACTGCGCGGGGCTCAAGAATCGGTGACGGGACCATGCCGATATTCTCAAATCTGATGTTTCAAGCGGTGCACTGGGCCGCTCGGCGAGGTCTGCGCGAAGAGGAGAGTTTTTCCAGCGATGCAAAAAAGCTGGAAGCCCGGCGCACCGGCATTCGCGGAGAAACCTACGCTTACTGGTATTTGCGAAGACAGGGGTACATATTCGTTGCCCGGAATTACACTCCGCGCAGCATCAAGGGCGAAATCGATCTCGTGGGTTACGATGGCAAGACGCTCGCCTTTGTGGAAGTCAGAACGCGCACTATCCGCGAAGACTTGCCGGCGCTGCCTGAACTAAGTGTTACGCGGGAGAAACAGCACCTTGTAGTTCGCACCGCGCAGCGATTTCTGGCGGAGCGTCACGTCGGCGAATGTCCTTGCCGGTTTGATGTCATGGCGATTGATAACTGCCCAGGACAGCCGCCGGTAGTGCGGTTGCACAAGGATGCGTTCAGCCCTCAAATGTAGCGGCCTGAGCGGAGTGTCTTCGTGGAATTGCTAGACGCGGTACAATCCAAAGTCTCCTGGTCGCTCGCCTTGCGCGGGTGAACCAGAACATCATCGAGGAGGATTGCTTTGCCGGAGTTGCGTAAGGACCCGATCACGGGCCGGTGGGTGATTATTTCAACGGAACGGGGGAAGCGGCCAAACGATTTTCTCCGTGAGAGCGTCATCCCAAGAGAAGAGAAAAACTGCCCCTTTTGCGCAGGCAACGAATCTCGAACTCCGCCGGAAATTCTCGTCTACGGCCGGAACGGCGGCGGCCCAAACACTCCGGGCTGGAGCATCCGCGTCGTGCCCAACAAATTTCCTGCGCTGGGCATTGAGGGTGAGCTGGACCGCGAGGGCGAAGGTCTCTTTGACAAGATGAACGGAATCGGCGCGCACGAAGTGGTGATCGAGTCACCGAACCATGTTGCAACTCTTGCAACCCTGCCGGAACGTGCCGTGGAGGACGTGCTCTGGGGCTATCGCGACCGCATGCTGGACCTGAAGAATGATAAGCGCTTCCGCTACATTCTCATTTTCAAGAATCACGGAGAAGCCGCCGGTGCAACCATCGACCACCCGCACTCACAGTTAATTGCCCTGCCCATCGTTCCGCGGCGTGTGCGCGAAGAAATCGACAGCTGTTGGCACTATTACGATGAGAAGGAACGCTGCATTTTCTGCGACATCATCCGTCAGGAGCGCGATACCGGCGAACGCGTCATCGGTGAGAACGAACATTTCATCACGCTTGCCCCTTATGCGCCGCGCTTTCCGTTTGAGATGTGGCTGCTGCCGAAGGTCCATGGGTCGTCGTATGAGAATAATCAGAGCTCCATGTATGCAAGCCTGGCGCGGATGCTGAAGGATACGCTGATGCGTCTTGACCAGGTGCTCGACCGTCCTGCGCTAAATTTCATGATCCACACGTCTCCGATCAGCGAAGAGATCAACGACCACTACCACTGGCACATCGAAATCATTCCCAAGCTAACCAAGGTCGCGGGCTTTGAATGGGGTACGGGGTTTTACATCAACCCAACGCCTCCCGAAGAATCGGCGCGATTTTTGCGCGAAGCAAAAATTCAGGCTGTTGCGGAGAAAAAATAGGCGTTGTCGAATGCGGCCTTGTTTGGGATGTCCGGAGAGTTCTTTCAGATTTGCTATACTTAAAGATTCGGCGCGGTACCCAAGTGGCCCAAGGGAGAGGTCTGCAAAACCTCCATTCGTGGGTTCGAATCCCACCCGCGCCTCCATGCCTTTCTCTTCGAATCACGACTCGGAAGGCACCCATTAATTTGCTTGCGGGCATCGGGTTATCGCGCGGCATGAAGGCTGTCCATCTCCAGATTCAGTTCCAAAACATTCACGCGGGGTTCGCCAAGAAATCCCAGGTCGCGCCCCCTGGTATGTCTCTGCACCAGCGCGCGCACGTCCTCTTCTTTCATGCCGCGCGAATGTGTACAGGCGCGCACTCTGATGCGGCATTCAACCCGCAAAGCCTACCAATTTGACCGCCAGTTTCAAATTGAACCATTTTCTGGAGTTCGTTCCATCGCGGGCATCCTGCCCCAAAGCGGTGCAAGAAACCCTTCGCCGAACTTAATTCTTATCAATCGTTTAGCTCGACGGATGCGTTTAGGCTTGGACATAAGCGTGCCTTTGTTTTCGGGGGGATTCTTGTGTCTAACCTTCAGCGCAGAAATCGAAATCCGATCAGCACCCTTAGGCCAACCATCAGGTCACTACTGTCCGTCAGCTTAGCGTTCTCACTCCCGTTGGTTTCAGCGCCGCTCCGTGCGCAGGACTCCTCCGCCATCGAATACCGTGCCAAGGCCAACTATCTGGCAAATTTTCCCAGCTTTGTAGAATGGTCCTCGGAAGCGCTGCCACCGGTGACAGCACCCTTTCTGGTTTGTGTTTTTGGCGAGTTTACCTTTGGAACTTCGCTGGCAGAGATAACCCGGGGCACAGCCGTACAGGGGCGGCGTATCGAAATTCGCTGGGTACGAAAGCTACAGGAACTGTCCGCTTGCCAGATTTTGTTCGTAAGCCGCTCGGAGCGGAAGAGATACAACCAGTCGCTGGACGCGGTGCGCGGCCGAATGGTGCTTACCGTCGGGGAAACACCAGAGTTTCTTGACGCTGGCGGAATCGTAAGTTTCTCCAGCCAGCCAGGCGCGATTCAATTTGACGTGAATCTGGAGGCTGCCAACAAGGCCCACTTGAAAATCAGTTCGCGCCTGCTCGCCTTGGCGCGACGCATTGTGAATCAGGCGGAAGCTGCGAAGAGCTGACATGCCAATCCGCGCCGGCTTTCAAGATTTAGCCGGGAGGGGGAAAGCGTACATGCCCAACGCAATCATTGATCTCGCTGAACTATTGGCGCGCGTCGAAAATGACCACGGACTCATGCGTGAACTCTTATTGATTTTCAAGGATGAGTTTCCCGGACATCTCCAGGCTCTGCGCGATGCCGTCGATTCCATGGATGGGGATCGTGTCACTGCCGAGGCCCATACCTTGAAAGGAATGCTTTCCAACCTGGCGGCAACTTCCGCCGCGGATGCCGCCGCCCGTCTCGAGCAGTTGGGCCAGAATCGAGAGATTTCCAAGTTCCAGGAAGCTTGCTCCGTGTTCGAGAGCGTAAGCAAAGATCTCCTGCTGCAATTGGACGCATGCATGGCAGAGGTGCATGGATGAGGATTCTGGTCGCCGATGATGAAATGATGTCGCGGAAATTGCTCCTGAAAACGCTGGAGCGTGCGGGTTACGAAGTGACCGCCGTGGAGAATGGCCGCCTGGCGGCGGAGCAGTTGTGTCTGCCAGATGGGCCAAGGCTCGCGCTGCTGGACTGGGTAATGCCAGAGCTGGATGGTCCGGGCGTTTGCCGCGAAGTGCGGAAAACGAAACACCAGTCCTACGTCTATATGGTGTTGCTTACATCAAAGGAATCGAAAGAAGACGTCGTCGCAGGGCTCGAATCTGGGGCCGATGATTATCTGATCAAACCGTTTGACCCGGAAGAGCTGAAAGCGCGCCTCCGCACCGGCTTGCGAATCCTCAATCTTGAAGACCGCTTGATCGAGGCCCGCGAGGAGATGCGATTCCAGGCCACCCATGACGGGCTGACCTCGCTCTGGAATCGCGGCGTGATTATGGATCTGCTGGGCCGCGAACTTGCCCGTTCCAGGCGCGAACATGTCTCCACGGCCATCTTGATGTGCGACCTGGATCACTTCAAAAGCGTGAACGATACCTACGGCCACGTCACCGGTGACGACGTCCTGAAAGAAACGGCCAAGCGGCTGCTGGCTTCCGTGCGGTCTTACGATTTCGTCGGAAGGTATGGCGGCGAGGAGTTCCTGATAGTCCTTAACAACTGCAAACCGGCCTTCGCCTTTGCCCGCGCCGAGGAGATTTGCAAAGCCATCTCCCAAAAACCAATGCCGTCGTCCAGTGGTCCGATTCCCATTACCATGAGTCTCGGGCTATTGCTGAGCCAGGAGTGGGGCTTCCGCCCCGTGGAAGAGCTTCTCCACGAGGCTGACGTAGCTCTTTATGCTGCCAAGGCGGCTGGACGTAATTGCGTGAAACTCGCTAGCCCCACCATGCCCTCACTTGCTCCAGAGCCGCAGGAACAGGAGCATATCCGGATGCGCCGCTGATCGTCAGACATGGCTCGCTCCGGAAAACTTTTCTTCTTCCGGTGTTCTACGCAATCTTTGCTCCGGATTTTGACTGCGCCATCATTTGCCGCATGGCCGCGGTGGATCCTGGCGCCCGCTTTTCCCGCCACGCTTCCAATCGTTTGCAAGTTTCTTCTATGTGGTGGAAAAGAAGCGGATTCTTGAAGGCTGCTCGCCATGTCGGAACGATCGATCGCATGCGGTCCCACACCACCCAAATCTCGCCGTTACTGTCGAAAAATAATTCGTCATTGATCAGCCCGCGGTTGACGATGCCCGCCACCATGTCCCAATAGCTGATCACCATGCGGATGTACGTGTTTTCCTCGCTCCCTTGCGGATAACTCTTCATCATCTCTTCCGGAGATTGCGGATGAAAGTGTTCCACGAACCAGGCGCGCGCCTGGCGCAGCCGCGGCTCCCGCCTCATGTCGTACAAGCGCAGCATCAAGTTTACTTCGTCATACGTAATCTGGGCCATGGCCGATTCTCCTTGCTCTAACTCGCACCGCCCGCTTGGGCGGCTTCCGGCGAGGAGTGGGAAACGCCCGCCAATTCGATGCGATACACGCTCGAGATGGGTATACCGTGTTTTTGGAATTCGATCTGGATGCGCCGCCGCAGTTCGCGTGCTACTTCATCCTGTCGCGTCGGCGCCGTGCGAACCTGCAATCGCACGGTCGTCGAAGTCCGGTCAAAGCTCTGCACGCCAAGGATCCGCGGCCCGTCTACCAGCGCTTGCGACCATGCCGGGTCGCCCCGCAACGCGGCCGCAGCGGTTTCCAGCGCCTGCAATGTTTTCTCGACCGGACTTTCCGGTGCGAGCGAGACGTCCACGAATGCCTGCGACCAGTCGCGGCTGAGGTTGCTCACCGTGCGAATCTCTCCATTGGCGATGGTTACCAATGCGCCTCGCGCGTCGCGGATCACCGTGCGCCGCAGCGTGAGGTGTTCCACTCGCCCGGCGTAGTCGGCGAATTGAATCGTGTCTCCAACCGCGTATTGATCCTCAAGGACGATGTAGAAACCGGTGATGATGTCGCGCACCAGGTTCTGCGCGCCGAACCCGAGAGCCACGCTGGCCAGGCCGGCCAGGGCCGCCACTGGCGTAACATTGATGCCAAACTCCGGCAAGGCCGTTAATAACGCCACTCCCCAGACGACTTTGCTGGCTGCGCCGTAAAGCACTCCAGCGAGCGTGCGCGTCTGTTGTTCGCGCAATTGCGCCGAGCGCCCTGGCGGCGACGCCTGCTTGATCACCAGGTTCGTCACCGCGCGCAGCAGCCGGTTCACCACCAGCGCGATGACCAGAATCCCCAGAAGATGGAGCGCGTTTGGAAGAGTCAATTCCAGCCAGCGATTGAAGGAACTAGGCATTTCTTGACGAGAGAGGGAGTATAACATTGGAAGAGCTACAAGGAAGTATTCCCCCCGTGTGGCGGGAGGATGAGCTTAAGCAAGGAGTTTCGACCATGGAAGCGAGACGCGATTTTCTAACAAGAATTGTTTCCGTCGTCGTGCCTGCCGGCGTCGTGGCTTTTCTGCCCAGCGCGCAGGCTCGCCCCAAGCCCCCGCAGAACCCACAGCTGCCAAAGGAAGAAGATCCGAGCGCCCCGAAGCCCGATCCCAAGCTGATACTCGAGGCCAATCAAAAGGAAATTAAGAAAAATGTCGAGAAACTTTACGATCTGGCGAGCGAACTGAAGGCCGAAGTCGAAAAGACCGATTCAGTCCATGTGCTTTCCGTTGCCATGCTGCGCAAAACCGATGAAATCGAAAGACTGGCGAAGGAAATCCGGTCCCGCGCCAAAGGTTGAACCGGCTCGCCCCTCGTGAATGCCCGCTAGCGCCCGCCATTCATACCGGATAGAATGTTAATGTTGATTGAAGTTCCTCCGTGTCGCCCCCTCTCGAAACAATTCAAGAGGGTCTGCTGCGCGCCAGTAGCTCAGATGGATAGAGCATTAGCCTCCGGAGCTAAGGGTCGGGGGTTCGAATCCCTCCTGGCGCGCCACTTGTTTCCGGGTCCGGCCCGGAGACATGGGTTACACAACGCACCGGGCGCTCATTCAATGCCAAGAACAGCGCAAGGCGCCACAGCGGGCCGCGCCTCTACAAATGCAAAAGCGGGGGACTGGAAAAAGAAAGGGGCGGACTGAAGCCCGCCCTTACACAGAGGGAAGCGATGGCTAACTCTGACTACGAAGCGTCCTTGATGTCCTCGCGCGCGCGCCTCTCGGCGTTCTTGGCTTCGGTCCGGAAATTGGCGTCGGGCTTCAGCACACGGATTGCTTTGCTGAGGTCCATGCCCTTGTCATTCGACGGAGCCGCGCACGATTTGACATCCCCGGCAGGTTTCGCGCCGGTCACATCCCACTTCAGGCAATTGAATTTGATTGAGAGATTGCGGCTGACGTGGAGCGATGCGACGCAATCGCTGAGGGTTCTGAATCCCGCGCAAGCATCCTTCAGGCTGGTGCGCGGAGGCAGAACCGCCTGCAATTGCAGCGACAACTTTTTCTCCTGCTCTTTGTTCCCGGCGAGCTGTTCGCTGGCCGTGGGGCTTGGACCTTTCCTGATCCATTTGATTGGATTATAGGAATGCGCCGCTGCCGTGGCGCCGCCAAGCAAAACGCTGACTCCGGCAACTCCAACGACGATCCATCTGTTTTTCATACAGACCTCTTTCGAGGGCCGGGCATGGCACTGGCTTCAGTAAGCCACGCTCCCGGCTTCGCTTCGAGGATTTGGAAGTACAGTACTCCCCCAATCGGTCACACTGACCTTGCGGCCAGGTTTTTTGCAATGAACGTTCCGGTACTTGTTTTGTGGAAACGGCAGGCGATTTCGCGGGGCCCGGTCGAGCTTGGGCATCGTGGAAGCGCGGCGGTTTGCAAAGCGGCAGGGAACTGAACTTGCCCTTTATTTGGCTAAATAGCCCGTTTGCAGATGTGGCGAGGCAGCTTTAACGCTTCGAAGCTGGCGGACAGTGGCGGGCCCAGTAGACTGGCGAACCACAAATTCCGGTTCGATGGCGATTTCCGGCACGTATTCGCCGCGCCCTTCAATGAGGTCGACGACGGTTTGCGCTGCGATTTGGCCCATCTTTACGAGTGGCTGTCGTACCGTGGTAAGACCCGGATTGGCGTAGGCCGCGCCCGCGATATCGTCGAAGCCTACAATCGAAACGTCTTCCGGTACGCGCAAGCCTGCTTCGCGGATCGCCCAAATTGAGCCAATGGCTGCAATGTCGTTGTAAGCAAAAAGCGCAGTGAAAGGATGCTTCCTGGCCAAGAGTTGCTTGCAGAAAGTATATCCAATGCCGGGCGTCGAATCGAAGCCCTCCAGTTGGATGGTCAGTTCGGGACGAATGCGAATGCCGACTTCCTGGGCCACTTCGCAAATCGCGCTCCAACGCACCGTGGAATCCGAACTCATCGTCTGCCCTCTAATGAAGGCGATCTCCTCGTGGCCCAGATCGCGAAGATGTTCCAGTGCCAGCCTCGCGGCCCGCGTGTGATCCAGGATGATGTTGGTTACGCCATCGACGGGCTGATGTCCCGCCACGGCAACGGTAGGCAGGGCAATCTTCTCAGTGATCGAGGTGTCCGTAGTGATGAAACCCTCGACGCCACGCGTCAGCAGCATTTGCGCGTAGGTTTGCAGGAGCTTCGGATCATGCCGGTGAATCACGGTGAGGAAGAAATAATTGTTCTTGCGCAAATACTCTTCGATACCGCTGATCACCATCGAGCCGTAGGCGTCGCCAATTTCCTCAGCGATCACGCCGATCGTGTAAGTTCTCTTTAAGCGCAAGGTGCGCGCAAAAAAGTTAGGCCGATAGTTGAGCGTTTTCGCGGCTTCAATGATGCGATTTTTGGTGTGCTGGGGAATGGAACGTGCCGCAGCGGAGTTGTTCAAAGCAGCTGATACCGTCCCTGGAGTCAGCCCGAGATGCTGCGCAATGGTCTTGAGCGTAACCTTGGGTTCGCCGCGATGCGCTGGCTTCTTTTTCGGCGGAAGCATCATTTTTATTTGGTTCTCCGCACATCTTCTAAAAATGGGATATTCGAAACGGGGCGCAGAATTGGGAATTGTGTCGCGGCAAGCGCGCCCGATTCCCAATAAGCCGAGATTCTAGCGCCACTTGGCAGTTGCCAAGCAAGGCTTGGATGCAAGCTCCTGGCGCGAAGTTTCGCCTAAGAGTCGGCATAGTCCTACATTTATATGGATAAAGCACCACTGTTGAAAACAGTCCCTCGACCGGAGGGCTCCACGCCCTCCGGTTTTTCGTGGCCGTAGAATATCATTATTTTTCTTTGGAATATCATTATTTTCGCTTGACATGCGTCTGCCGCAAGACTATATAGACGGTAGTTGAAAACCGCTCCGCGCGTAATTGCGTGGTTGCTGTGTGGTGGTTAGGGGTTGGGGTCCGTTCTGCAATGTCAGCCTCATTAATATAGATACGGGTGTGGAGGAAAAGAATGACGTTCCTTATTTCTCAGTTTTCCCGGGTAAGTTCCTTTGCCGCGAAACAATTCCGTCTATCTCACGCATTGCTTCTGTGCATGCTTGTCTTAGGTACGGCGGCCCAGGCGTTTGGTCAGAACGCCACCATCGTTGGAACGGTTACAGATCCATCGGGCTCTATAATCGCTAATGTGAAAATTACGGCTACGCACGTGGAGACCAATCTGACGCACACGTTTACCACAAACGATGCGGGCCAGTATGT
This sequence comes from Acidobacteriota bacterium, assembly GCA_003225315.1. Taxonomy (GTDB): domain Bacteria; phylum Acidobacteriota; class Terriglobia; order Acidiferrales; family UBA7541; genus Acidiferrum. The sequence goes on along the minus strand of QHZD01000020.1, from coordinate 23,233 downwards.
GGCGGTCGACCTGCCAGTCGGCCACTACAACATTAAGGCCGAAGCCACGGGATTCAAGGTTGCAGAGCAAAAGGGCTTGGTGTTGAACGTCGGCGATCGTACCCGTGTGGATTTCCAGATGGCCTTGGGCGCGTCGCAGGAAACGATCACTGTCGAAGCGAATGCCGTCCGGGTGCAAGCGGACTCCGGCGAGGTTAGCAACCTCATCACCGGTCAGCAGTTGGCGCAGCTCGCGGTGAACGGGCGAGGCATTTACCAGCTTGCTGCTCTGGCGCCTGGAGCGTCGAGTCAGATCAATCCCTCCGCCCCCAACACACCGGTCGGTGGAGACGCCGGCGTGGAATTTAACGGCATGCGTCAGAACCACAACATCTATTTGCTCGACGGTGGCGAAGATGATGACCGCGGTGGTGCTGGCGGCATGAGCATCGCGCCTTCTTCCGACGCAATCGCAGAATTCCGGGCCCTCACTTCGAACTACAGCGCGGATTATGGGCTGTCCTCTGGAGGGACGATGACCCTGGTCCTTAAGTCTGGGACCAACACGCTTCATGCTTCGGCGTGGGAGTTCAACCGCAACGACGCTTTGGACGCCCGCAACTTCTTTAATCCTCCGCCGCAAAAGGTAGCAGAACTACGGGTGAATGTATTCGGCTTCAACGTTGGCGGACCCGTCACTTTTGGTAAACTTTACAATCCAGACAGAAAGAAGACCTTCTTCTTCTACAACATGGAGTGGCGCAAGTATATTAATGGCGGCCTCACCAACCAGACCGTTCCCAACCCCCTTTCCTACGGTGGTGATTTCAGCTCCAACCCCGCCGTCATCAATGTTCCGACCACTGCACAAGTTGCCCCTGGCGTTCTCTTTGCCAATTGCCCGGGTGGCGTTGCTCCCGCGGGAGTCGTCCAAGGATCACAGTTCCCGGGCAACAAGATTCCTTCCTGCATGATCAATGCAAACGCGTCGGCTCTGCTTACCGCTGGAATTTTCCCGAAGAGCAATGCCGTTGATGCCAACGGAAATCCTACCTTCATCGGTGGAAACAATTCCCCGACGAACCTCAGGGAAGAGATCGTTCGAATCGACCACAACTTCAGTAGCAAGTTTTCGGTCTTTGGACACTTTGTTGACGAACAGGTGTCTCAGGGCTTCGGGATCAGCCAGTGGAGTGGCGCCAACGTCCCTACTGTTGGCGATACCTTCGGCAATCCGTCGTATAGCGGCGTAATCCACACGACGTACGCGATCAGCCCGACGCTGCTGAATGAGGCCTCTTTCAACTACAACGGCAACCGTATCAACATTATTCCTTTTGCGGGTTCCGGCTTGGCCAGCTTGGCTCTTCCCACTGGCTATGTTAGTACGAATTCGAGACTATTCACCGGTCCTAACAACCTCAGCCGCATCCCGAATATTGATTTGAACGGCGGGATTAACTCACATTTCGAAATCGCCAGTTGGCCGTGGCGCAACAAGGCTGACGATTACCAAATCCGCGATGATATTTCGCTGACCAAGGGAGCTCATCAGCTCAAGTTCGGCGGAAGCTGGGCCATCTACAAAAAAGTACAGGATTTGTTCGGCACCACGCAGGGCTCGTTTAACTTTGACGGGACGTTTACCACTCCCAGCGGTTCCAAGAGTAAACCAGGCAACGACCTGGCCGATTTTCTGCTCGGCGATGCCAAGAGCTACAACGAATTGGCGGTGCAGGACAAGGGCCTCTGGAACAACGTTTCCTGGGCAATGTACGTCCAGGACAACTGGCGCGTGAACCACCGGCTGACCCTCAACCTCGGCTTGCGCTGGGACGGTGTGCCGCACACTTACGAAGCGAATAACCGCATGGGGAACTTCTATCCCAGCCTCTATAACACAGCTAATAAGGCCACGTTCAACACGAACGGTACCATCTGCAGTTCGGGCAATCCGGCTACGGATCCCGGCTGTTCGGCCATCAGTCCCGGCCTCGGAACCAGCCCAAACTCGATTCTGGCTGGCGTTCCTCTGTACTTGAACGGTATTGGCATCCCTGGCCAGAACGGCGTTCCCAAAGGTCTGGTGAACAATCACTGGGCCGCCTTTGGTCCACGCATTGGCTTCGCATACGACCTCACCGGCAACGGCAAGACCGTGGTCCGCGGCGGCTTCGGCATAATGTACGAGCGCATCCAGGGCAACGACATGTACAACGCCGGCCCCAATATTCCGTTCAGCCTGGGCGTCACCCTCAACAACGTGGAGATGACGAACCCGGGTATTTCGCTTGCCAGCGGTTCGGCGGCAGCCAAGCCGATTAACGCCGCGGATATAACTGGGCTCGGCGTAAACAACTACAAGCTTCCGGCGAGTTACCAGTACAGCTTCGGTGTGCAGCATGCGCTAAATGCTAAGTCTGTTCTGTCGGTTTCCTATGTCGGAAACCAGAACCGCCATCAGAACGACTACAGCGAATACAATCTGCCGAGCGCCAGTGCGCTGCCGGGACTCATCGGCGGTACGACCAAATACAATTTGGCGCCGGGCCTGCCATTTCCCGGCTTCCACTCCATTCGGCTGGCAGGCAATGAGGCCAACTCGCATTACAATGCGTTGCAGGTCGACCTCAACTCTCAGATAGGCCGTGACCTTCAGCTTCGCGCCTATTACACACTTTCGCGTGCGATCGACCCGAGCACAGGTGGCAACGGCGGGGGTGACCTCGCCAATGTGTCGAATCCCTACGCCGGGTGGGTATACGACGTGGGACCGAGCGGTTATGATCGCACGCACAATGCGGCGTTTAACTTCATCTATGACATCCCGGTTTTCCGGCGCAGTTCCAGCCGGTTACTGCGGTCCACAGTCGGTGGCTGGCAGGTTTCGGGCATCGTGGTCGTCGAGTCTGGCCTGCCAATCAACGTCGGAATCAGCGGCAACCAGAGCGGCAACGGCCTGCCAAATGCCACGAACAGGCCAAACCTGACTGGAAGTATCTCCTATCCACACACGATCGGTCAGTGGTTCGATACGACGGCCTTTACACTTCCGGCGGTCGGCGCCTTCGGTACGCTTGGCCACAACGCCCTTCGGGGACCGGGCCGCGATAACTGGAACATGTCGCTCTTCAAGAGCTTCACTTTCAGTGAAACACGTGGCAGCCGGCTGGAGTTCCGCGTGGAGAGCTTCAACACTTGGAACCACACGCAGTTCAACAACGTCAGCGCAAACCTCGGAGACAGCAAATTCGGCCAACTTACTTCTGCCTTCGACCCAAGAATCTTCCAGCTTGGAGCGAAGCTGTACTTTTGAAACTTCCATTGGAGGGTTGCAAATTCGCCTCGCTCGCACAAAATGCGAGCGGGGCTTTTGTTTTGCATAGATGCCCGTGGAAATGTCGCAGGGGTGGCCTTGTTCCTTGACGCGCTCCAAGCGCGAGACTACTCTTTAATCGGCTCTTCTCAGTTATTTATGCCTCTTGCGAAGCAACGCGGGCCTCTTCGGCTTGCCCGATTCCTGCTGACTCTAGCTGTTTGCCTTATTGTGCTGCGTCTTCCCGCTCGATGCCAGGACAGCGGCGCCGAGGGCACTGTTCTGCGTGGCAACAGAGCTGAAATCGCAGTAACCGTGCGCGACAGTTCCGGGGAGGCCATCTCCGCTCCAGCGACTGTAAAACTCTACCGAGAAGGAGTGCCAGCGGACCAGGGCGCAATCTCACACGGGCGCGCGTTCTTCATTCTGCGATCGTTGGGCGATTACACGGTCGTTGTCAGCGCGACCGGATACAAGACCGTGCAAAAAGAGGTGTCCGTGCCCGTCGCCGTGAGAGCCGAAGTCGACGTTTACCTGCAACGAGAGCCGTCTTCAAACGAAAGCGCCGGCGTCCCCGGTAAGCCGCTCCTCGCTCCAAAAGTTAGGGAAGCTCTCGACAAGGGATTGCAAGCGTTAGGCGACAACAAGCCGAAGGAAGCCGAGAAGTTCGTTGATGAAGCGGCGAAGCTGGCGCCTGGACACCCCGACGTGCTGTTTGTGCAAGGCGTGCTGTACCTCAGCCTGCGCAACTGGAGTCAAGCGCAAAGTGTTCTGGAAAAGGCCTCGCAGCTGGAACCAAATAATGCGCGCGTTCTGGGAGCACTGGGAATGGCTCTCACGGACCAGGGGAAATACGACGAAGCCATTCCCCCGCTCGAGAAATCGTTGCAGATGCAAACTGGCGGGTGGGAGACGCATTGGGCGCTCGGCAAATCGTATTACTATCGCCAGCAATATGATCAGGCGCTGAAAACGTCGCAGCAGGCGCTGGCCGAGTCGAACGGGAAGGCCCCCCAAATCGAGCTCCTTGTTGCGCAGTCACTCACCGCTGTAGGACGTTACGACGATGCGGCGCAGACTCTGCGTGATTTTCTGAAGAGCCACAGCGATCGCCCGGAAGCCGCGACCGCGCGACGCTGGCTGGATGGCCTCGTGAAGAACGGGAAAATTCGGCGAGAGTAGAACCCCCGCCGCGGCAAGTTTTTGTAGCCTAGGCTTTGGGGCCGGAGGCCTTTTCGATCCGTCTTGACGGTGGACTGTCCCCGGAGATGATATAAGGATACGCTGGCTCTGCTGAGTTCACTTTTATACTCTTATGAAGATGTGGAAGCTAGGCTGTGTCACCTTCGTATTGTTCTCAGGCCCCCTCGCGAATGCCCAGACAGCAACTCCAACCCAGGCGCTGGCGCTGGAACAACAGGGAAAACTCGCCGAAGCGGAGAAGAGCTGGCGTCAGATTACGCAAGCGGACCCACGGGATGCGGCCGCGTTCGCGAGCTTAGGCCTGGTTCTCTCAAAGCAAGGAAAGTACGGGCAAGCGGTTCCAGCCTACAGAAAAGCGATCGCTCTGAATCCGAAGCTGCCGGGAGTTCACCTGAATTGGGGACTGGCTGAATTCAAACAGCAGCATTTCGATGCGGCAATCGCTCCGCTGAGCGCGGCCCTCGCGGATGACTCTAAGAACCTGCAAGTGCTCACGCTGCTGGGCCTAAGCTGCTATGGAGCTAATCGCTTTGCGGACGCCGCGAAGTACCTCGAGTTACCCGCCAAATCTGATCCAACAAATATAGAACTGCACCGCGTATTGGCGCAAAGCTGTTTGTTGGCGAAGAAATACTCCTGCGCGTTGGATGAGTTCCGCCAAATTCTAGAGCAAGATCCTGACTCGGCAGCCGTGCATATGCTGAGCGGCGAAGCACTGGATGGTTTGGGCCGAACGGTGGAGGCCATACCCGAGTTTGAAGCAGCCGCAAAGGCCGCCCCTCGCGAACCTAACGTCCATTTCGGCCTCGGCTACCTGTATTGGAAGCAGCACAAGTATGACGAGGCCAAGGCCGCCTTAGAGGCTGAATTGAGCATTGACCCTGCCAACGCACAAGCCTTGGCCTATCTGGGGGACATCGAGCTGAAAAGAAACGCTCCAGAAAAAGCGCTACCCCTGCTCAACAAGGCGATCCACTTGAAGAACGACATTCGCATAGCCTATCTGGACATCGGCGCCATTCTTTCGGAGCAAAAGAGATACCAGGAGGCCCTGGTTGCGTTGCTGCGCGCGGAGAAGTTGGATCCCGCTCAGCCCGACGCCCATTACCGGCTGGCGCGCCTCTACCGCGCTATGGGAAACGTGGCAGCGGCAGAGCGGGAGTTTGCCAGGGTTGGCGAGCTGAATGAAAAGGCCGAGGACATGGCGCCGAAAATGTCCGGTCCGTTGCCTGCCTTGCCCCAGTAGAGGCCTCTAGTCTCCCGCGGCTGGACGATTCCTCGTGACTCGTACGAGTTTTCCAGGTGAACTGCACGGGGGACAAAACCCGTTTCGGTATAATGTTGCTCATGACTGGTTACCCGCCTCGATCAATTGGTTTCCTGATTTTCTTGTCGATTCTGGCGCCGCTGATCCCCATGGTTTTGACGGCACATCCCCAGGGCCCGCAGCGTGTTCCGGTGCCTGTCCCGCCGCCAGCGAAGCGCTCTCTGCAAGACAAGAAAGACCGCAGCGCCTTGCCGCCCGTCCCCACCTTCAAGGACGTCGCCAAAGACGTCGGCCTTACAGCCGTCCATATCGCTGCGCCGGAAGCACACTACGTGATCGACTCCACCAGCGGCGGCGCCGGCCTATTCGATTGCGATGACGATGGCCGCCTCGACATCGTACTCGTGAACGGTTCCACCGTTGAACGCATGCGCACCGGCGGCGACCCCCTGGTCACTCTCTACCACCAGGAGCCCGACGGCACCTTCAAAGACATCACCAAGGAAGCAGGGCTGACGCACCGCGGCTGGGGCATGGGTGTGGCTGTCGCCGACTATGATAATGACGGCAAGCTCGATCTATTTGTGACTGGCTTCGGCGGCAGCGCACTCTATCACGGCCTTGGCAACTGCAAATTCGAGGACGTCACTGATAAGGCGGGAGTCGGCGGCAGTGGCTTCATGACTGGCGCAGCCTGGGGCGACTACGACCGCGACGGTTTCGTCGACCTCTTCGTCTCTCGCTATTCCCATTTGGACATGAACAATCTTCCCCAATTCGGTAGCAACAAATTCTGCCGCTTCAAAGGCATCCTTGTGCAGTGCGGCCCCTGGGGCCTCGAAGGCGAAAGCGATTTCCTCTATCACAATCGCGGCGACGGCACGTTTGAAGAAGTTTCCGTCAAAGCCGGCGTCCATGATGAAATCGGCTACTACGGTCTCGGCGTCATGTGGGTTGATTACGACGACGATGGCTGGCCCGATCTCCTGGTCGCCAACGATTCCGTTCCCAACTACCTCTACCACAACAACCACAACGGGACCTTTACGGACGTGGGCATGCTTACGGGCGTGGCTCTCAGCGGCGAAGGGATGGAGCTTGGCAACATGGGAGTGGACTGGGGCGATTATGACCACAGCGGCCGCCTGAGCTTCTTTGTCACCCATTTTGAGGAGCAGCCCAACTCGCTCTATCACAATGTGGGTCAGCAAGGATTCGACGACGTGAGCTGGACTTCCGGCGTCGGACAGCCCAGCTACCCGTATGTAGGCTGGGGCACCGGCTTTTTTGATATGGACAATGACACCTGGCTCGATATTCTCGTCGCTAACGGCCACGTCTATCCACAGATCGACACCTTGGAGACTGGTCCACGCTTTCGAGAACCGCTGCTGCTGCATCGCAACAATCGCGACGGTACTTTTGATGAAGTCTCCAAGGAGTCCGGCCTCTCCGCTCTTCCTCTCCATTCGCGTCGCGGCGCGGCCTTTGGCGACGTCTTCAACACCGGCAACATCGATGTTCTGCTTCTAAATGTTGGCGAGGCGCCTTCACTCCTGAAGAACATGAACGCCAGCGGATTTCATCGCGTTTTGTTCAAGCTCATCGGCACCAAAAGCAACCGCGCGGCGATCGGCGCGCGCGTGACGATTCGCGCGGCAGGTATCAAGCAGTTCCATGAAGTCCACGGCGGAGGAAGTTATCTCTCGCAAAACGATTTGCGTCTACACTTTGGCCTTGGCACCGCGAAAAAAATGGAATCCGTGGAGATTCGCTGGCCCAACGGTACAGTTGAAACGCTCCAGAACGTGGCCGCCGACTGTATTTACACCATCGTGGGGGGTGCAGGCATCCGCGATACCAAAAACTTGCCGCCACCGGTAGGTGGAGCGACGAATGGTGCCCGTTAAGTCCCATTTCGGCTCTACGATGCTGCATCGTTTTTCGAAGGCCGTGTTGCTATTTGTTTTTTCTGCGGCTTTCGTCGTAACGACTCGCCCCGCCGACGATCCCGCGACTCAGCTTAAGCGTAATTTCGAGTCGGCTAAGTCCGCCCTCTCCGCCGGAGACCTCTCAGAAGCGGAGCGCCACTACAACCAGGTGATCGCCCTCGGCCTGCGGCAGCTAGCGAATCTTTCCCTCTCCGAATCCAGTTTTGACCAAGCAGCCCGTGAGTTGGATCAGGCTATGAAATTTGCTCCCAGCGATCCGGACGTTGCCGTGGATGCCGCCGTGGCATGGTTTCGTGCTGGTGATGTCAAGAAAGCACGTCAACTTGCGCAGACAGTCGCAGCGGATTATCCGCGTCACGCGCGCGCGCAGAATGTGCTTGGGCGAATCGACCTCTACCGCGGAGATTTTGACGCCGCTGTGCGCGATCTGCAGGCCTCGGTTGCACTCGAGGCAGATTTTGAGAGTTCGTACTTTCTCGGCATTGCCTACCTCAAGGCCAAGCGTTTGGCTGACGCCCAGCAATGGTTTAAGCACTTACAGGAAACCATGGGAGATTCCGCTGCCCTTCACGTCTTGTTTGGGCGCGCGTACAACATCGCGCATTTTCCTGAACCGGCAGTCGTCGAGTTTCGCAAAGCTGTCCAGCTTGATCCAAAATACCCCAACGCGCATGCCCTGCTCGGCTACTCCATTCTTGAGTTTCGCGGCGAGGAAGCCTATCCGCAAGCACGGGGGGAATTTGAACGCGAATTGAAGCTTCGCCCCGACGATTACTATTCGCTTTTCCTTCTCGGGATCTGTACCGTGGCCCTGCGCGATTTTCCTGCCGCGGAGGCCGCTCTGCTGCATGCCAAGCGGCTACATCCCGAGGAATCGTCTGCGTATCTCTACCTTGGGGAAACCTACAGCGAAACCAAGCGATTTCAACTCGCCGTCGAGGCCCTTGAAAACTATGTCCGACTGTTGCACAACCCCGAAGAAGCTCCTCGAGACGTCAGCCGCGCCTACTTTTTGCTTGGGCAGAATTTGCGCCGGCTGGGGCGTTTAGCGGAGGCCCAGGGCGCTCTTGCGAAATCTCAGCACTCTCGCGAAGCGAATTTCCGATACGACGTGCAGCACATTTTCGACGAACCCGCGGCCCCTGCAGATGGCGATAGCCACACTTCCGACCGCATTGCTGGCCTGCTCGAATCTGGCTCCCAGGACCAGAAAAAATCCGCGGAAGCGATGGCGCTGAGGGGCGTGAAGGAAAATCCCGCCGTCCAGCAGACTCGCGCACCTCAGCAAGCAGTGGTGGAACCCAAGGAGGCCAAGCAATACCGTACCTTCGCCTCAGAAATCCTCGCCAGTTCCTACAACGACCTGGGCGTAATGCGTGCCAAAGCTTCCAACTTCAAGGAGGCTTCCGAATTCTTGAAGCAAGCCGCTGCCTGGAAGCCCGATCTTCCCGGGCTCGACCGCAACTGGGGTCTCGCCGCTTATCGCGCCGAGCTTTATTCCGATGCGGTGCCTCCCCTTGGGCGCCAGCTGGCGGCTCATCCAGATGACCGTCTTGTCCGACAGCTTCTCGGCATGAGCTATTTCCTGACGGACAACTTTGTGAAGACCGCCGAAGTGCTCCAGCCTTTCGTTAATGCGCCACCGGACGACGCGGGATTGCTTCTTGCGTGGGGCACGGCCCTCGTTCGAACACGCTCTCCCGAGCAGGCCACGCGGATCTTCCGACTATTGATCGAGCAAAACGCCAACAATCCGACGGTTCATTTTTTTCTCGGTCAGGCTTATGCTCAAGAAAAAGATTATTCAAACGCGTTAAGTGAATTCAAGACGGCGCTGCAAATCGACGCACGGCTTCCCGAAGCGCACTATTTCATGGGGCTGGTGCATCTTCGTCAGAGTGATTTCGAATCGGCAGCCGCGGAATTCCGTTCCGAACTGGAGATTCGCCCCGGCGATCCCGTCACCAGCTATCACCTTGGCTACACGCTTCTCATGCAGGGCCACGCGGACCAGGCGGCGGCGCTTTTGCGCGAAGTGGTTCAGGCCAAGCCCGATTATGAAATGGCGCGGTTCGAACTTGGCCGCGCGCTCCTGCAGCAAGGCGACGCCGCTGGCGCCATCGAAAGTCTGGAAGCTGCAAAAAAACTTTCCCCGGATCGTGACGCTACTTATTTTCAATTGAGCCAGGCTTATCGCCGAGTCGGCCGGTTGGACGAGGCGCAGCAGGCCCTCGAGGCGTATCAAAAACTCATTGAGACGAACAGGTTGAAGAAACGTGAGAGTCTCGAAGCGGACAAACCTTGATGCGCACTGGCCCTGATGCGCTCGAATCCATCCGCCGGGAAGCCGTTTTCAATGGAGAAACGCTGCTCGCAACTTTTCCGTAACTGCGATTCCGCTCGATGTATTGTTAACATGGTGCCCAAGCGAAGGGCCTTCAAACTGCCATGAAAAAGTTGCGCTTCTTAGTTTCGCTCACGACGGACGACAACGACTATCAAGTCGAACAGGCGAAGTCGGCCGAGCAGATGGCCCGCCAATTGGGCGTGGACATCCAGACCGTCTATGCGGATAACGACGCCATTACGCAGAGCACGCAGATCCTGAAAGCAATTCAGGCTGACGAGACTCAGCGTCCTGATGCCGTTGTCTTTGAACCTGTCGGCGGCACTGCGTTGCCGCAGGTCGCCCGGGCGGCTGTGGCCGCGGGCGTCGGGTGGGCGGTGTTGAATCGCGACGCCAGTTACATCCCGGAACTGCGCCGGTCGTCTTCCGCTCCCGTTTTCGGTGTAAGTTCCGACCATCTGGAAATCGGCCGTATTCAGGGCCGCCAATTTGCCGCGCTTCTGCCTAAGGGCGGTTCCATCCTTTATATTCAGGGACCGGCGGAAAACTCGGCAGCCAAGGAACGCACTACGGGAATGCAGGAGACTAAACCTTCAAATATTCACTTCACATTGCTGAGAGCGCAGTGGACCGAGGAAAGCGCCCAGCGATCAGTGCGCTCCTGGCTCAAATTGAGCACTTCGCAAAAAGCGACCATTGACGTGATTGGCGCGCAGGATGATTCGATGGCCATCGGCGCCAGAAAAGCGTTTGAAGAATTGCCGAACGAATCGGAACAGGAGCGCTGGCTGAAACTTCCCTTTACCGGCTGCGATGGCTTGCCGAAAACTGGCGAGGCATGGGTGCGCAGCGGGCTGCTGGCGGCGACTGTTTTTGTTCCTCCCAACACGGGCATGGCGATCGATATGCTCTTCCAAGCCATTCAGAACCGCAAACCCGCCGCCGAGCGTGCCCTTACTGTCCCGGTCTCCATTCCAGCCCTAGAACAGCTGAAACCACGCTAATTGTTAGACTCGTTCAAAATTCTGCCCTAACGTCCGTCACGGCTGTTCGTTCACGGCCCTCTCCAGCGGTGGAGCAATTCTATAAACAGGTCCGTTCCAGAACACGGGAGTTGGTCCGCTTTTCCAGAGTGAGTGCGGTGCGAAGAGCAAAGCCTCATCCCAATGAAACCCTTTGCTTACGCAGCAGTCCGGGTGCGACTGTCCCGGCTTCTGCTCCGCGATTCGAGCTAGTTCTGCAGCGACAAGATGTTTCGGATCCCAAAACTGTCGCGCGCGCTGGTCCGGAATCCGGGCCAGCGTGCTGCCGCTTGGCGGCCTCCAATCGGTCGCAAGGATCGGCTCCCAAACAACCAGCACGCGCGCCTTCCGGTTCGGGTACCGAGCAAGGACTTGCTCGGCTGCGGAAGCCCCCCGCAAACAGGCAGGTCAAGTTGGGGACAACAGCAGCACGATCCGGAGAGCATCGGTATCGCGGTCAAAGGCAGTGGCGAACTCGTGCAAATCTGCGTTCGAGAGCACCGCGAGAGGTTCCTGGCCGGCGGGCACCGAGGATGGCCCCCAAAGATACACAACCGTAAGGAGCAAAACGAACACCATCACCGCGATAATGATTGCTCGCTTCTTCATTTCTAGAACCGATTCGCAATGATGCCGGCGATTTCCTGTGGGAACAGAATCATCCCCACGACGACAATCACTGCGGCCCAAAGCAACACGTTGCCAATCCATCTGCCCCGGAGCGCGCACTGTTTAGCGCGATGCTGCTGCCAGAATCCGAGGCCCAGCAGCACAACGGAGAGTCCCAGAAGCCACGGACGCAGCGTGGTGAAGAAAGCGCTCGCTGCGCCAGCTCCGAGAGCGGCGGCGAATCCCAGCGGAAGGCAGCAACTAATCGTCGCGACGGAACTCAAGATCGCCGCCAGTGAAGCCGAGATTCCCGTTCCTTGTTTCACGCTCTGTCCTCTTGCAGGGCCTCGATCACTGCCCGGTGAATCATTTCCTCCGGCGGAAGACCGGCTTGTTTCGATCCGGGATACAAACGGCAACTAAGCGCGAAATTTCTTGTCTTCTGCGTCTCTCCCGCCACGTCTCGTCCATTGATTCGGATGGTCGGGGAGCCAGGGAATTTGAGCTCGCCAGCCATTCTTTCGTCCTTGACGAGCACTTCTTGGACTTTTTCCGCGAGACCTTCTGCCAGCAGGATATCTTTGACCAAGCGCACAGCCGCTGGATGAGAAGGGCATTCCGCGACATATAAAACCTCAACTTTCACTTTTGCTCTCCGCCTTCCGCAGATTTCTTTCCCTTAAAATCGGGCAATGAGCGTGCCGCTTGTGCAGCTCTCGCTTGCAACTGCGCAGAGCCAATCGCAATTCGTTCTCGAGCCCATGAAGGTCGGCAAGTTTCTGCCGGACATCCGTGAGCTTTTCTTGCAATCGACGCTGCACCGGCGCACAAGGCTGCAAGCGATTTGCCCGCAGTCTCAAGAGCGCTCGAATCTCGCTGAGCCTGAAGCCCAGGCCCTGGACGCGACGGATAAAGGCCAGCGTCTCCACCTCGTTTTCACCGTATCTCCGGAAACCTCCAGGCGTCCTGGGAGGCGCTGGAAGCAAACCGTTGCGCTCGTAGAAGCGAATCGCATCAACGCTGAGCCCAATTCTTTTAGCGACCATGCCAATCTGCATTGCTCTTGCTCCTCTCCAGAACCTACACCCTGGAGTATAGTCCAGAGTCAAAGTGTTCTTTGCTGGTTCTCCCCGTCGGTCTGAACCCTTTAGAAAAACGATTTTCGACGCTTGTTTACGCGTCACATTGACGTATAATGCGGCGGAAACATTGGTGCTCACTCCACTACTGCGCTCGTCGAGGAGACGCATGAAGAAGCAATCTGAGAACTCCGCCATCGGCCGGCGGGAGTTTTTGGCTGCCACGAGTGGTTTGCTGGCGGCTGCGGTTCCCGGCGGTGAGATGCTGGCACACGCGGCAAATTCCGAGGATCCAATTTCCGGCGCTCCTGCGGCAAAGCCAGCCGGCAACTTGCGCAAAATCCCTATCGGCGTGTTCGATCCCGTTTACGACCATCTCTCCTTGGATGCTATGTTGGACAAAGTCACGGCCCTAGGTCTGGAAGCCATGGAGATTGGCACCGGCGGCTATCCCAATAATCGGCATTGCCCGCTCGACGACCTCGTCAAGGATCGCGCTCAGGCCAAAGCCTGGCTGAAAAAGTTTGAGGACCGCGGGATTCGTGTCGCCACTCTTAGTTGCCACGGCAATCCCATTCATCCCGATCCCCAGCACGCCCAGAAAGATATCGATACGTTCCGCAAGACCGTTCTCCTTGCTGAAATGTTGGGAGTGAAAGTGATCGTCGGTTTTTCCGGCTGTCCGGGCGGCACTCCACAGGATACCCAGCCGAACTGGATTACCTATCGCTGGCCTCCCGAGTACGCCAAGATGCAGGACTGGCAGTGGAAAGAAAAAATCATTCCGTATTGGAAGGATGCAGCGAAATACGCGCGCGAACACGGCGTCAAGCGTCTCGCATTTGAGATGCATCCGAATTTCGCCGTTTATAACCCGCGCACGCTAATGAAACTCCGCGAAGCCGTCGGCGAAGAGATCGGCGCGAATTGCGATCTAAGCCATCTCTTCTGGCAGGGTTGCGATCCTGTTGAAGTCATCCACTTTCTGGGGAAACAGGGCGCACTTTTCCACGCGCACATGAAAGACACCGTTTTTTTTCCCGAGAATGTCAATAAGTACGGAGTGCTGAACTTTGCGTTCGAGACCAACGAACTGGACCTGGCCTCGGAAACTTTTCGAGCCGTGGGCTACGGCCACGGCGCCGGTCTTTGGAAGTCGATCGTCAAAGCCTACATGGACATTGGTTTCGAAGGCATTCTCAGCATCGAGAACGAAGACCCCATTCTCGCGGGGGAAGTGGGAGTCGAGCGGGCCGCTTACGTTTTGAAAAACGTGCGCAAGGAGCTTTTGGGCGAATAGCACGCTCTTCCGCGCGGGGCTTGATTTTGCGCCGCGGGGAGCGACAATATTCTGCGTGTGATCGGGCCGGGGGAGGATCAATGCAAAGGCGTGAAGCTTTAAAACTACTTTTGGCTGGCGGTGTTTTACCAGCAGTACCGACTGATTTATTGGGATTTTTCCGCGATGCCCACCCGGCGTCCGGCTACACGCTGCGTACGCTCAACCCGCATCAGAATGACACAGTCGTCGCGATGATCGATCAAATTATTCCTGAAACGGATACGCCCGGCGCCAAGGCCGCGCGCGTCAATGAATTCATCGACGTCATCCTCACCGAATGGGCCGATGAAGAAGAACGGAAGAACTTTCTCGACGGTCTTGCCGGCGTCGACAAACAAAGCAACGAACTGTTCGGAAAGAATTTCGTCGATGCTTCGCACGCGCAACAAGTCACACTGCTTCGCTCCATGGACGAATCCATTGCCGCACAAAGCGCTCGCCGACGGCGACGACACGGAAATACCATTCCGGAGGACCGTGACAAGCAGCTTCGAGGGGATTTCTTCAACGTCTTCAAAGGCATCACGCTTCACGGCTACTACACTTCTGAGATCGGCTTCACGCAAGAATTGAAACTGGAAATTATTCCGGGCGCTCATCACGGCTGTGTGTCTTTGCCCGCGGAAAAGAAAGCGTAGGGGGAGACTCACATGGCCACCAATACGTACGACGCGATCATTGTCGGCTCGGGCATCACCGGCGGCTGGGCGGCCAAAGAGCTTACCGAAAAAGGACTGAACACGCTGATTCTGGAAGCTGGCCGCACCATCGTTCCTGAGAAGGACTACGTCGAGCACGTTCCGGTGTACGACTTGAAATATCGCGGATGGGACAATCGCGCGGAACGCCAGCGGACGCAACCCATTCAGCGCGAGGTTTATTACGCTTGCGACGAATACTCCAGCAAGTTTTTCGTCAATGACCTAGAAAATCCTTACACCTCCGCTCCCGGCAAGCATTTTTCCTGGATTCGCGGCCGCCAGGTGGGCGGAAAATCGCTCACTTGGGGGCGCCAGAGCTATCGCTGGAGCGATCTCGACTTTGAAGCGAATTTGAAGGACGGAGTCGCGGTCGATTGGCCGATCCGCTACGCCGACATCGCACCCTGGTATGACTATGTGGAAGAGTTCGCCGGCATCAGCGGCCAGTCCGAAGGCTTGCCGCAATTGCCCGACGGAAAATTTCTGCCTCCGATGGAAATGACCTGTGTCGAGCAGGATTTTCGCGACGCGCTCGCCAAACATTTTGATGATCGCATGATGACCATCGGCCGCGCGGCCGTGCTCACGCGCGTTCACAAAGGGCGCGCTGCCTGTCACTATTGCGGCGTTTGCCATCGCGGCTGCATCACCGGTTCCTATTTCAGCAGTCTCAGTTCCACGCTTCCTGCGGCGCAAAAAACCGGGCGCTTCACGATTCGGCCGTACAGCGTCGTCCACAGCCTCATCTTTGATCCAAAAACCCGCCGTGTAAGCGGTGTTCGCGTGATCGATGCGCAAACCAAGGGCCCTCTCGAATTCAAGGCCCGCGTGTTTTTCCTTTGCGCTTCCACGCTGGAATCCACACGCATTCTCCTGAATTCTGCCACGCCAGAATTTCCCAACGGTCTCGCCAATTCCAGCGGCGAGCTCGGCCACAATCTCATGGACCATCACATGGGCGCGGGAGCCGGCGGCGAAATGCCGGGCCACGAAGACAAAATGCCTTTTGGCAACCGCCCAAATGGTATTTACGTCCCGCGTTTTCGAAACGTGAAGACCAAGCAGAAAGAATTTCTCCGCGGTTACGGCTACCAGGGCGGAGGAAGCCGCGACGGCTGGTCGGCCAACGCCGCGAAGGCCGGTATCGGCGTGGAATTCAAGAACTCCATCAAAATGCCCGGCCCGTGGCGCTTGGGATTGGGCGGCTTCGGCGAGTGCCTGCCCTATCACAATAACTACGTCGAACTGGACAAGGAGAAGCTGGACGCTTGGGGCATCCCCACGTTGAAAATTAACTGCGCCTGGGGCGACAACGAGCACGCGATGTCGAGAGACATTGCCGTCCAGGCCGCGGAAATGCTCGCCGCAGCCGGCGCCAAGGATATTTATGTCTACCAAGACATTTCCTCGCCCGGTCTGGGCATTCACGAAATGGGCACGGCGCGCATGGGTCGCGATCCCAAAACTTCCGTCTTGAACGAACACAATCAGACGCATGATGCGAAAAATCTTTTCATGACCGACGGCGCGTGCATGACTTCTGCGGCATGCGTCAACCCTTCGCTCACGTATATGGCGCTGACGGCGCGCGCCTGCGACTTTGCGGTTTCTGAACTCAAGAAAAATAATCTGTAGGGAGATAGCGTCCCATGCCTCAAGTAATCCGTTCCCCAAAGCAATATGACGTTTGCATCATCGGCTCCGGCGCGGGCGGAGGCATGGCTGCCAAGATTCTCACCGAGGGTGGCCTGAACTGCGCGCTGCTGGAAGCCGGGCCGAACGTAAATCCTGAAAAAGATTTCAAGATGCTGATGTGGCCGTACGAAGCGCCGCATCGCGGCGCCGGCGTCGGCGGCCATGCGCGCGAAAATTTCGGCGAGTTCCTTGCTCCGAATGGCGCGTGGAAAATCGAAGGTGAGCCGTACACTTCCGCTCCCGGCTCGCGCTTTGAGTGGTTTCGTTCCCGTATCGTGGGGGGCCGCACCAATCACTGGGGACGCATCGCGCTGCGCTTTGCCCCCATTGATTTCAAGTCGGCAACGCGCGACGGTCTCGGCGACGATTGGCCCATCACTTACCAAGATCTCGCGCCGTATTACGACAAAGTGGAAGGCTACATCGGTGTTTTCGGAACGAAAGAGAATGTTTCCAGCGCGCCCGACGGCGTCTTTCTGCCTCCACCCAAGCCGCGTTGCACGGAATTGATGGTCAAGAAAGCGTGCGACAAGCTCAACATTATTTGCATTCCGTCGCGCCTCGCGATCCTCACGCGTTCGGTCAACGGCCGCCTGCCTTGCCATTATTGCGGCCAGTGCGGCCGCGGCTGCATCACGGCTTCCAATTTCAGCTCCAGCCAGGTTCTGCTGCCGCCCGCGATGAAAACGGGAAAGCTCACCCTGATTACCGGCGCGATGGCCCGCGAAATTATCGTCAACAAAGAAGGCAAAGCCGAAGGCGTCTCGTACGTGGACAAAGCCACGCGCACGGAAAAGCGCATCAACGCGCGCGCCATCGTGGTGGCCGCCAGCGCCTGCGAATCCGCGCGTCTGTTGCTGAATTCCAAGTCCACAGTATTTCCAACCGGCATCGCCAATTCTTCTGGAACCGTCGGCAGGTATCTCACCGATTCGGTCGGCAGCAGCGGTTCCGGCTACTTCCCGCAGCTCGAGAAGATGCCGCCGCACAATCACGACGGGGTTGGCGGCATGCACATGTACATGCCCTGGTGGAAATTCGACCGCAAGAATGATTTTCCGCGCGGCTATCACATCGAATTTGGCGGCGGACGCGAGATGCCCGGTGTTGGCATGTTCTACGGCCTGTGCCGCGATGAAGAAGGCTACGGCGCCACATTAAAGCAGCGCGCTCGCCAGGTTTACGGCACGCACATCGGGTTCGCGGGCCGCGGCGAAATGCTGCCCAATCCGGACACGTACTGCGAGATCGATCCCGACGTTGTCGATCAATGGGGCATTCCCGCGCTGCGCTTCCACTTCAAGTTCTCGGACTACGAATTGCTCCAGGCCAAGGACATGCAAGAAACGTTTCGCGCCATCGTGGAAACCATGGGCGGCGAATACCGCACCAAAACTACTATTCACGGCGAGTATCCCTTCGGGATTGAGCCGGGCGGAAAGATTATTCACGAAGTGGGCACCGCGCGCATGGGCGCCGACCCGAAAACGTCCGTGCTCAATGGCTTCTGCCAGGCGCACGACGTGAAAAATTTGTTTGTCACCGATGGCGCGTCGCTGGTCACTAACCCGGATAAGAATCCGACGCTGACCATCATGGCGCTCTCCTGGCGCGCGTCCGAGTATCTCCTCGACGAAGCCAAGAAAGGGAATTTGTAGAGACAGGGCTTC
This sequence comes from Acidobacteriota bacterium, assembly GCA_003225315.1. GTDB lineage: Bacteria > Acidobacteriota > Terriglobia > Acidiferrales > UBA7541 > Acidiferrum. The sequence continues at coordinate 5,051 of QHZD01000020.1, read as the reverse complement.
AACCCTGCTCTTTCAAATGAGGAACGCACATGCATAACGAATCTATCTCTCGCCGCGACATCCTGCGCACTTTGGCTGTCACCGCCGCCGGCTCGGTCCTGAAAGTCATTCCCGCCGAGGCCGCTGAGTACGTCCACCAGATGGTGCACAAAGAAAAGGCTGCCGCTCCCGCGGGAGCGTACACGCCGAAATATTTTTCGGCGTCGCAGTACGCCACGCTGACATTTCTTTGCGACACCATCATCCCCAAGGACGAAAAATCCGGCGGCGCTGTGGAAGCGGGAGCGCCGGAGTTCATCGATCTGCTCACCAGCGAGAATCCCGAATATCAACTAAGGCTCGGCGGCGGTTTCTTCTGGCTGGACGCCGCTTGCAGCGACCGCTACGGCAAAGTCTTTATGGAATGCACGCCGGAACAGAAGAAGGAAATTCTGGACTTGATTGCGTTTCGCAAAAACGGCAAGAAGGATCCCTCGCTCAGCCAGGGAGTGGCTTTCTTTTCTTTCCTGCGCAATATGACCTGCGATGGCTTCTACACCAGCAAGATCGGCATCGCTGACCTGCAATATATGGGGAATGTCCCGCAGCGCGAGTTCCTCGGCTGCCCGCCGCCGCCGGAATTCTGAGCAGTCGTTGCAGCGTCCGCCTTCGCAGGCGGGCCGCACTTCACTTCAGCCATTCGCCCAACACTGGGGGAGGCGCCTTCTTTTTGCCTGCGTCTTCTCGCCTGGGCCTTCCCGGCCGTTTCCCCACCTTCTTCAGCTGGGCGATATCTTCTTTGCTCCACAGCCGTATGTGCACCGGCCGGATCAGCTCCGGCCCTTTGATTTTTCCCACTGCCATCCACGTCTGCAGCGTTTGCCGCGATACTCCGGCTCGCTTGGCCGCCTCTGCCGTCGTGTACAGCCTCTCCCCCTTCCGCTTTTCTTCGTGCTGCTTGATCACTCTTGCCAGATACTGCATCGCGGCTCGCTCCTCCTGCCATTTCCTGGCACCACCCTCGGCCTTTGAGGATGAGCGCGTTCACCCAATTGCCCTCAAGACCGCTTACCAGTCGATTTTATCCGGGAAGAATTCAGAGACGAGCTCTTGATAGTAAGGCAGGATTTCCTTCACGTTGGGGCGCTCGCGGCCTTTCGAGTAGAGGTCGTAGGGATTGAACTTGCGCACCCACTCGAACATCGGTTCGTCGTGGTCATTCATCAGGTGGCGGTAAGCGCCATGCTTGTGCGCCGCGTAGAACGAATGATACCGGAGCATGTACTGCGCTTCTTCGGGCAGGTATTTCTGCGTCACGCGAAAAATGTATTCGTCGTGTCCAAACGAGAGGTGCGCGTTATCCAAGCCGCAGTGCGGCTCGTAGACTCCATATTGCGTCTGGTACTCGGGCTTGCCGCTGTCTGGATTGGCGGCAAAGAACTCCGGAAAAACCACCTGATCTGAGTATGCGCAGCCCACGGGAAACGTATCGCCGACGACGGCCCACTGCGGCTCGCCATAGAGGCAGAGAACCTTTCCAAGATCGTGCACAAAGCCGGCGAGTATGAACCACCGCGGATGGCCGTCCTTGCGAATCGCTTCCGCGGTCTGCAGCAGGTGCTCGATCTGCGTCACATCGGTATCGGGATCGCTGTCGTCCACTAAAGTGTTCAGGTACTCGGCCATTTCCCAGATGCTCTTTTTCCCGCGCTTCAGGCCGCAGTATTCGGCTTTCTTCTTCAGGACGAAATCCAGCGTCTGGTATTTGTGGTTTTGCCGGTAGAACTCCGTCACCGTGGGATTGGCGTCGGCTTTATAGTTCCGGAACTCTTCTTCCGATTTGCCCTGCCGGTAGCGGGTGGCGACAAAATCGTCCCACTCATCCAGCTCCTTCAGCGGCGCTTGGTCTTCTTCGAGAGGCGCCTGAACTTCCTTTAGAGGTGAATGTTCCTGGGTCTGTTTCATAGCCGTACTCCTGTTCCGATTATCAGCCCTTGCCCTTCGCCGCACAATAGGAGGCTTCTCCCAGCGGCCATGTCCGGCACCCGTCACTTCGAGCCTGGCGGTCGGCGGGAGTGCGCTTCCTGTTAGCGGCGAGGGCTGGTATGTGAGAAATGGAGCTGATTGGTAATGTAGACAAGAACGGCGGCGCGACGCGGGGAGATGCGCCCGCTAGTAACAAGCAGAAGAAGGCGAGACAGAAACTGCTTCACCTGTACAGTAGACGTCAGCTCGGAAGGTTGGCCAAGGAGTTCTGCGGAGAAATCTTCAGCGTCATCATGAGCGTGCCTGCGGGAGAGCTCGGCCGCGGCACTCATGGTGAAGTGACGGAGACAAAGCCCGAGTTGAGAATCCGAGCCAGGAAGGCGGCAGCGCTTACCGTTGGGGAAGCGATGGTTGCAGCGGCCCGGTTCGGCGCCGGTTCTGACAAGAGGCAAGAGCGTGGAACTGTGAGAGTTTGTGTTCATTTTTTCCTCGGTGAGGGGGTACCCCCCACATGAAAATGCATGAGTGTCAAAACAAAGGAGTTACAAAAAAAGCATTTCGTAACCGTTTGATTCTAAAGGGCGCGATTTTGGTTGGTCTGGGCCGGCAAGGCGGAAATGGCGGCCTTGAAAAGAAAAGCGGGAGCAAGCTCCCGCGCCCCACACGTAGTTATCTACACCGTTAAGTATAGTATGAAATCGAGAAAAGTCAAGGAAAATTTTGGCGACGAGTTTGCCGAGAGGGGCGCAGCATGCTGCGCCCCTACACATAATTAAGCAGGGCGAGGTGAACCTGGCGTTAGGATTTGATTTGGTTGGAGGCGGCGTCCCAGGTGACGGCGGCTCCGCGGAAATAGGATTGATTTGCCATGTGGCAAGCGAGCGCGGCGTTGTGGCCGAAGACGGTGTCTTCCGTAACTTGCTGATGGTTGCGCGCGCCCTGGAAAAATCTCCAGAGGTGGGGCTTTTCAGCGTCCCAGGATTCGCCACGATAGCTGAATCCCTCCCTGATGGGTTCCTTGCCGGGCTTGGGGTCGTGCTCCTCGTGCCACTTTTTGAGATAGGCTTCGCGCATCGCTTGCGGATAGCCGGAAGTGTAATAGCTGGGAGATTCGTCTTCGCCGGATTGCGGGAAATAAGTGATGGCGTATTCGGTGACTTCGAGAATGCCTTTAGAGCCCTGGAAGCGGTAAATCTCCGGCGTATCACATCCGAGATTGAGGCGCAGATAAATGGGAGCACGCCCGTAATCGAACAGCGTGGCGTGAACATCGGGCATGTTGCGGCCGTCTTTGAAGCGCAGGATATCGCCGAGAGCCATGGCGCGCTTAGGAGGCTCGTTCCAGCCGAGCATAAAGTTCATGCCGCTGACGAGATGGACGAGAAGATCGCCGGCGAGCCCGGTGCCATATTCCTTCCAGCAGCGCCAGCGCGCGAAATACTTGGGCGACATGTCCGGATCCCAAGCGCGCTTGGTGGCGTCGCCCTGCCAGGTGTCCCAATCGAAATTGCCGAGGGAAAGATCGGGAGGAGGAGGATACACCCACGCGCCGGTGGGATCGTTGCGGCCCAGCGAACCTTCAACGAGAGTGAGCGTGCCGACGATGCCGTTGGCGAGAAGCTCTTTGGCTTTTGCACAGATCACGGAGCTGACGCGCTGCGAACCAATTTGCACGACGCGGCCGGTTTTCTTCGCTGCGGCGACCATGGCGACCCCGTCGGCGGGGGAATGGGACATGGGTTTTTCGCAGTAAATATCTTTTCCGGCGCTGACGGCGTCGACCACGACTTGCTTGTGCCAATGGTCAGGGACAGCGGCGATGAGGCAATCAATTTCCTTGTTGTCGAGAAGATCCTTGTAGCGGCGCGTAGTGGGAATTTTCTTGCCGACAATTTCCTGCGCGAGCGTGTGGCGGCCATCGTAAAGATCGCAAGCAGCAACGCATTCGACTCCGGGGAGCTGGATGGCGTCGCGAAGCAAGCCGGAACCCTGCATGCCGATGCCGATGATGCCGAAGCGCAGGCGGTCGCTCGGCGGCGTCGATTGCAAGGGCAGAGGAATGTGCTCCGGCTCAAGAAAAATGGCGGGCGAAGCCGCGAGCGCGCCAGCGGCCCCAGCGGTGCGATGGAGAAATTGACGGCGGGAGAGATCCTTGGTCATAGCGTTCTCCTGAAAAAAATTGAAGCCGAAAGTCAAAGAAAAAGCCTCAGGCCTAAAGGCTTGAGCTACAACAACGAAAATCTAATGCAGCGGCTGGACGCTGACTTCCTTGAAAAAGACAATGTCGTTGTCGCTGTGATTCTGGAGGCCGATGTAGCCCTCATTGGGCCGAGAGCCGCGCTGCGGTTCGAAATTGAATTTGCGCTCGGGAACGGGCTGGCCTTCGGTGTAGTCCGTGACGGTGACATCGTTAAGAACAACGATGGTGCGCGGGCCGTCGAGCGTGATGACCATGGTGTTCCACTCGGGGCCGGGCTTACCAGGCTTGGCGAGCGGCTTGGTCAGGGAATAAAGCGTGCCGGTAACGTGATATTCGTCTTCGTTCGAAGTTTCGGGATGATTGTCGATTTGGACTTCGTAACCGTAATGAACGGGCATCCATTCCTCGCGCGGCTCGATGGGAATGCGAATGAAGACTCCGGAATTATCGTTTAAGTCGCGCATCTTGTAGACCACGCGGATGCGGCAATTGGAGAGCTTGCCGCCGGTCCAATAAAGAAGGCCCATGCCGCCGTGCGTTCGAATGAGGCCGTCTTCGACGGTCATGTTGCCCGGGCCGACGTGTTTCCAGCCGGTGAGATCCTTGCCGTTGAAGAGCGGTTTCCAAGCTGGAGTTTGCGGCTGGGCGGCGGAGATGAATAAAAGAGCTGCAATCGCAAACAGAGGTGTGACTGTGAGTGGCTTGCGCATGCCGATGATTCCTCCGGCTGAAAAGGACAGGCAAGAATGCCTGTCCCACTGCTAGAAATTCAACGCGTGAAGATAGTCGTAGCTGACCTTGATGTCGTCGAACGCCGATTTCGGTTCATCGTTTTCAACGAAGTAGTGTTTGATGCCGGCCTTTTCGGAGTGCGCGAAAAGGTTTT
>QHZD01000009.1 GCA_003225315.1 Acidobacteriota bacterium | reverse complement strand
GCCGGAGTTAGAGCTGGAGCCGGAGGGGGAAGCGAAGAGGGTGCAGTCGGAAGCAGTGGAGGCATTGTTGACAGAGAAGTTGACGAGGGGACTGGTGGCGGAGCCAGTGGAGTCGTTAACTTTGGCGGACAGGGTGTGTGGTCCATTGGAGAGAGAGTTGGTGTTGAGGGAGAAGGACCAGTTGGAGGTGCCGGAGGCATTGGCGAAGGCCCCGCCATCGACGGAGACTTGCACGGAAGTGATGGCCAGACCGTCGGAGGCCACGCCGGAGACGGTGGTGGTACCGGAGACAGTTGCGCCATTCGCGGGGCTGCTGATAGAGACCGAGGGAGCCGCAGCGGTCACGACGTTAATACTGAGACTGGCGGAGGCCGAAGCACTGGCAGCATCCTTGACCGCCACAGTAAAGGGAAATGCCCCGGCGACTGTCGGAGTGCCAGAAAGAGTGCCAGACGAAGACAGGCTCAGGCCGGTAGGAAGCGTACCGCTCGAAACCGACCACGAATAAGGCGACGTTCCACCAGTGGCCGTTAGGGCCTGGCTATACGCAACTGACTGACTGGCGTTTGGCAGAGAAGCAGTGCCCACCTTTAAGGCAGTTCCGCCTCCCCCACCGCTAGCGGAAGCGGAAAACGCGACGTCCACCCAATAATTGGCAGAGTTGTATGTGCTTGTGGGAAATTGACTCGTGCTGCCGTAAGTATATGGACCCTCGGGAGTTGTACTCGTGTTCGCGTAAGTGTGCAACGGTGCATTATTGACTCCGGCGGTTGCAAAGTAGCTTGCGTCGCCCGCGTAGTGGCCGATGGTCGTGTGGTAAGAGGCTACGTACGCAGTGTTGGCGGTAATGGCCACGGGACTCGAAAAATAGACCTGCTGCCAGCCGGAAGCGGTTTCCGGTGTAAAGGTTGCGCTAGCCAGAAGGGTGCCGCTGCTGCTCCAGAGATTGCCGATATGCGTGCCCGTGTTGGCGGCACTCTTGTAGAAGCGAATCCCGGTGATGTAGCCCGGTGTATCGGAATAAAAGCGGATGCCTAGTTCAACAGGCGAGTCGGAGCCAACGTCAGGCGTGGTAGGCCTTGCTGTGCTCGGCCAAATTGTTTTTTGCGCCGGGGTAGCCGGTGCGAAGGCTACGTCCACCCAGTAGTTGGCGGAGTTGTAAGTGCTTGCGGGGAATTGACTGGTGCCCCCGTAGGTATATGGCCCTTCAGGAGTTGCACTGCTGTTGGCATAGGTGTGTAACGGTGACCTGTTGACTCCAGCCGTCGCAAAGTAGCTTGCGTCGCCCGCGTAGTGCCCAATGGTCGTGTGGTAAGAGGCTACGTACGCAGTGTTGGCGGTAATGGCCACGGGACTCGAAAAATAGACCTGCTGCCAGCCGGAAGCGGTTTCTGACGTGAAGCTTGCGCTAGCCAGAAGGGTGCCGCTGCTGCTCCAAAGATTGCCGATATGCGCCCCGGTGTTCGCAGCGCTCTTGTAGAAGCGAATGCCGGTAACATAGCCAGGCGTGTCTGAATAAAACCGGACGCCTAGCTCAACAGGGGAGTCGGAACCGACATCAGGCGTGGTAGGCGTTGCCGTGCTCGCCCAGATGGTGGCTGGTGTTTGTGCTGCCAGCTTTCCAGTGCAAGCCAAAAGAAAGGTCAATATTGCCAGAGACCCTTTGGTGTATCTGAAGTATTTAGGCCTTGAAATCGGCGTGCTTGCGCTGGCGAGACAGAATTGCAGCCGCGCAGGGCACAAAAACAAGAATAGGTCTCTTAAAGATCGCACCACTACACCTCTCAAAAAGGTTATTTGTGGGGGCTATCGTGAATAGCCGGGTCGCTCAGGCTGGGAGTAGTGGCGACAAATCTGAAGGACAGGGTCTTCGTTTAAGGGGTGCCTGGTAACTATTGCGGATCGGTGCGCCCCGGCGAGATCCCTATTCACTTCTTAACATTCCGCCCACAGGAGTGACAGTAATTGAGGCGTGTTTTTGAAGCTGTCGGCAGGGAAATGATTCTGTCGTCAGACCTTGCGGCCTAAGTCTGTCTGCCAGCGTCCTACAGAAGTACAGCTTTTCGCTGTCCTTCGTCATCCCACCTTTGCGTGTGAAATAGAAAAATCTGAATTACAATTAGGTGAAACCCAGCAACCCGTTGCGGGTCTTTTCCCGATTGCCCAGCAGAGTAAATTCGCTTCAGGGTATAGGGGAACTATGACCACTCACCGAACTTCCGGGCCGCAGGCCCATGGAACGAAGTCGGCCCTTACGCAGCAACTAGAAACGACACTCCCCCTGTATCAGGAGATTCTAAGGGGTCTTCCTGTGGGAATTGTAGTCTTGCATCTTGAAAATCCGCGAGACGTCAAATCCTTTAGAATTACTGATGTTAACCCTGCGGGAGCGCTCCTCACCGGGGCAACCCTGGAGGATCTACGCGGCAGAACCCTGGCGGAGTTCCCAAAGCTCCTCAAGACCCGGCTGCCATTAAGGTGTCTTGATGCATTTCAGTCACGAGAGCCAAGAAACTTGGGAGAAATTTCCTACGGTGACGAACGGATCCGCGAGGGTATCTATGCTGTCCAGGTTTTTCCTTTGTTGGACAATTTCATCGGCGTTGCTTTCGAGAATGTTACGGAGCGCAGACAAGCGGAACAGTCTCTGCATCAAAGCGAGGAACGATTCCGGTTGCTTGTTCAAAGCGTTCAAGAATACGCCATCATTAACCTGGACCCGGCCGGAAATGTAGTTAGCTGGAACAAGGGAGCCGAAAGGTTAAAAGGCTACCGGGCCGAAGAAATCATTGGGAAACACTTTTCCGCGTTTTATCCTCCTGAAGACGTGGCGGATGGAAAGCCCCAGCAAATCCTGGAAGAAGCCGCGCAGCGTGGCCACAGCGAGGATGAGGGATTGAGAGTCCGCAAGGACGGTTCCCGATTCTGGGCCAACGTCGTTGTCACCGCGCTGCGGAACGATAAAGGAAGTTTGCAGGGGTTCGCCAAGATCACACGCGACATGACCGAAAGGCATGGAAAAGAAGAGTCGCTGGCAAAGGCCAAGGACTTGTTGGAACTCCGCGTCGAGCAGCGAACGACAGTGTTGGCACGAGTGAATCACGAATTACGAACTGAAATTGCCGAACGCGTACGCGCCGAAGAGCAATTACGAGCCTCGCTCGACCAACTCCGTGCTCTCGCCGGTCGTCTTCAGAGTGTGCGCGAAGAAGAGCGCAAATCAATTGCACGCGAAATCCATGACGAACTCGGACAGGCTTGCACGGCGATTAAGATGGACCTGGCCCTGATTAGCCGCAAAGCAACCAAGAGACAAACCCGTCTACTGACAAAGGTGGACTCCGCCACTCAGTTGGTGGATGGAATGATTGTCACGCTGCGAAGAATCGCTTCCGAACTCCGGCCGAGAACCTTGGACGATCTGGGCTTGGCAGCCGCCTTGGAAGGGCAAGCCCAGGAATTCGAAACACGCACTGGAATACGTTGTCGTGTCGCGTTACCGGAAGAATCTCTGGTTCTCGATTCTGAGCGCTCCACGGCTATTTTCCGGATTTTTCAAGAATCACTTACCAACGTCGCGCGCCACGCCCGCGCTACGCGCGTCGAGGCCCGGCTGGAAAGAGAAGTAAATCAGATCATTTTTCGGGTTCGTGACAACGGCGCGGGCTTCGATTTGGAAGCAGCTAAATCGCGCAGATCCTTGGGTCTGGTTGGAATGCACGAACGCGCCTTCTTACTCAATGGCGAACTTAACGTCGAAAGTGTCCCTGGAACTGGGACAACCTTGACTCTGCGGATCCCGCTGCCCCCATCGACCCTGCCCAAACAGGATTTGAGATGAGAGTCTTAATTGCTGACGATCACGCTGTCTTCCGGCGTGGGCTCAAGGAAACGATCAGCGAAGCGTTTCCTAAAGTCACTTTCGGCGAAGCAAAGTCGGCCGTGGAGGCCGTCGAGAGTGTGCGCCTCCAGAATTGGGATATCGTCATTCTCGACATCAGTATGCCGGGAAAAAGCGGGCTCGATATTTTGGATGATTTGAAACGTCTTCGGCCAAAATTGCCGATCCTGCTGCTGAGCATGCATCCCGAAGAGCAATACGCTCGGCGGGCGCTCAAGGCAGGTGCGTCCGGGTATCTGACCAAAGAGAGCGTGCCTGACGAGCTAAAGCTCGCCGTAAGAAAAATCGTGGCTGGCGGCCGCTACGTTAGCGCGACTCTTGCTGAGAGGCTCGCTTATGACCTAAGGAGCGGTGTCGACGCGCCGGTCCACGAGCTTTTGTCAGATCGCGAATTTCAAGTTCTGAGAATGATTGCCTCAGGTAAGACCGTCAAACAAATTGCTGACGAGATCGGATTAAGTGTGAAGACGGTCAGTACTTACCGCGCGCGTATTCTCGAAAAAACAGGGCTGAATACTACGGCCGAGCTCATTCGTTACGCCTTCCAGGCGCAACTTGTGGACTAGATGGAGGAACGGAAACTCCATTTGGAAACGTGGTGGGTTCATGATCTTCTCTGTTCAGTGCCTACTTTCCGAGTGTGGGACGAACACCGTCCCCGCCGCTTCACTTTGTCTTACACAAGATTCCTATATTCACCGGATGTTTTTAACAATCAATTCGGCATTATCTTATCTATGGGCGGGCGATCCTCGAGGAGAAGGAAGATGAGAGTTTTTATCGCCGATGATTCGCGCGTGATCGTCGAGCGGCTGGCCGACTTGCTGAAGGAGGTTCCTGGCGTTCAGCTGGTGGGAAACGCCGGCGATGTTCCCGGAGCGATCCGTTCGATTCCTAAGGCGAATCCGGACGTGGTCATCCTCGACCTCCAGATGCCCGGAGGCACTGGCTTGGACGTCTTGCGCAGCGTTCGTCAGAACCACTCCGGCACTTGGATATTGATCTGCACAAATTATCCTTATCCCCGGTATCGCGATGAATGCATCGCCGCCGGTGCGGACTATTTTCTTGATAAATCAGCCGAGTTTGAGAGGATTCCGGAGATCTTGCGGGGTTTGAGCAAGAGGTCCGCGAGCGCCGCGCCCGTGGCCCGCTGAAGGTGTTCCTTCGCTAGTGTTTATACTGGCTTTCTACTTACTCTACTCGTAAAATTACTTTAACACGGACTAGTCTAATTTAGCCTAGTGTTGATAGGCTCCGAGGTCGACGCCGCCGCCTTGGGGGCGAGCTTTGCCGGTGATGTCGGTGTAGATGTACTTTTTGAGGTCGCTGACGATGTTGGCCGGCAACCCGGATAGGGTGCTGGGATCGATGCCGCGGTTGTAAGCCGGGCTGAGCGGGAGCAGGGTCAGTCCAGTGCTCAACAGGGAAGGCACGAGAGCATTGGCATAGCCGCCGGCAGCCAGGCTGGGGGGATTGAGGAACAGGGGATCGGCCTGGAGGAACTGGGAAGGATCGGAGTAGGAGAAGTTGTTGGCGGCGCCGAAAAAGAGG
>QHZD01000034.1:90381-90780 GCA_003225315.1 Acidobacteriota bacterium | reverse complement strand
ATCCCCGGCAATCTGAGGTCAGGCAAATCGAAACAACCCACTACGCCAGCGCCTGCCGGAAATAAAGCCTCACGTGAAATTCCTTTTCAAACAGCTCCGCGCTGCGATTCGCGTCCCTCAAGTCTTCCGCGGCATCGCCCCGGGCGTGCACCTGCAAATCCACGGCGCCGCGTTGAAACGAAGCGCGAATCTTCATCACCCTCTGTCGGTGTGAGTGATCCAGCGCCTCGGCGATTCGCAAGATCGCCGCTAGTCTCCTCGTGACACGTTTGTCTGCGTTGTTTAGCGAAGAGTAGGCCGTGTGATGCCCCGCGGGCTCCGACTTTCGATTGTGGTAGCGCACCAGCGCCGCCGCCACGGCGCGGTCACGGCCTTCCAGACCGGGGATATCGCCGTTCA
>QHZD01000034.1:0-90275 GCA_003225315.1 Acidobacteriota bacterium | reverse complement strand
TGTTCATATCCAAGCCGCCGCGCAAAACTGCGCGTGCCCACCAGCAACTGCCGCGCCGCCGCGTTGTACCGGTGCGGCTCTGTTCGCGAGAACGCTTCCCGCGCGATTTCTTGCAGCAACCCTTCGCGCACGCCCACTCCAGGAAGCGCAAATGTGCGCAGGTTCAGATAACGCCCCAGCGTAAGAAACGTGACGGCCGCAACGGCCATCACATCGGCACGGTCGCGCCGCACTGCATAGGCCTTCATGCGCTCGCGAACGTCGCGCCTGAGAATGTCCGGCAGCCTCGCCCGCAAGAGCGACAAGTCCATCGTCTGCAAGCCATGCTGCCGCGGTCCCGGCGCCACATTTGCAAGCGTTTCCGCATTCCCACCGAGGGCCACCGCGATGCTCTCTCCCAGATTCGGTCGCGGTACCAATTTCGACTCCAGCAGCGCGCGCACGTAGCGCCGCACTTGCTCTGCTTCCACCGGGCGAATCACTCCGGGGAGCTCCAGCGTGGTCATCAACCGCACCGTGCCCACCGGCAATTGCGCGCCTTGCTCCACAGCGTGCTCCCTCAAGATGCTGATCTCCAGGCTTCCACCGCCGAGATCCGCGATGCATCGCGGCGGCGCTTCCGGCCCCAGCGCAGACAGCACTGCCTCCCTGCCTAAGCGCGCTTCCTCGGTAGCATTAATTACCTCCAGCACGATTCCCGATTTCTGCTTGATGCGCCGCACAAACGCTTTACGGTTCCGTGCTTCGCGCGTGGCGCTGGTGGCCACCGCTCGGTATCGCGTCACCCCAAATTCATCCATCACTTCGCGGAAATGCCGGAACGCCTTCGCGGCTTTCTTAAAAATCTCTTCGCTGAAGCGGTGTCGTACGAAAACGCCCTCCCCCAATCGCAGAGGATAGCGTTCGGTTTGCAGAGGTTCGATATCCAGCGCAGAATACGCCCGCGCTACGGACAAGCGCACCGCGTTGGAACCGGCGTCGATGGCCGCGATATGAACCGGTTCGGACATTTCTGGATCTACCGCCAAAGGTGCGCCAGCGCGGAGGAAGGCATGTACTTGGTGGCGCGAATTCCCAATTGTTCGCCAATGCGCTGTCGCAGTTGCTTGTTTACTGCTGGAACGTTGGCCTCGCCGTCCAGCTCGAGGAAACTATGTTTCTTGGCCATCACTTCGAATTCGCGCTTGATCATCGTCTGATAGCGGATGAACGACCAGTACAGGTCATGCGAAAGCGACATGTCCCGGCCGGCTTCCCAATAACTGATCGCCTGCGCTTTCTTGAACTCGCGCCCGAAGGCCGTCTCCGGCCGCACGTTCAACCAGAAAGTGAGATGCGGCCGCAGCGCCATCGCGTAAAGCCCGCTCATGTAATCGCGATTGATACCCCGCACCACACCTCGCGCAATCAGCGTGAAGATAAATCGATCCGCCAGCACCACCGTGCCGGATCGCAGCGCCGGCAGGATGCGGTGTTCCACTTGATCGAAAAAGTCCGTTGCGTACATCAGCGCCAGCGTCAATCGCGTCGCGGCATTCTTGGCCAGCAGTTCATCGATGTCACGCCCCACCAGATTCGAACGGCGCAGGCCGCTTGTCTGCACGGCAAAGCCTTCCGACTCCAGCCATTCTTGCAGCAAAGCAATCTGTGTCGACCGCCCTGACCCGTCCATGCCTTCAATGACGACCAGGTTGCCGGTAATTTCGCTTGGATCGACTCCGACGAGTGGCTCGCCAAAAAAATACTGCGACGAAGCATCTTCCGCAGCTGCTGCAGTTTTCGCCCCAGCCGCTGGCGGCGCGGTTGAGGCAGCGGTAGCCGAGGGTGTTTCCGTCGGAACAGCTGCCGGCGTTTTCTCTTTTTCTTGGTCCGGCATGGTCACTCCGGTTCTGGAAGACGGGGAGCAAACCGTTTGAGTTCAATTTTGGAGGCCACGATGTCGCGCATCTGTTTTTGCAGTTTGTTCACCGGCAGCGTGCCGTCCAGCACCACGAAATTGTCGGTGTCCACCATCTTGTCGTACTCCTCCAAGATTCGTGCCTGGAACAGCCGGAAACTCTCCGCCCGGTCATACGACATCCCCAAATCCATGCCCGCTTCGTAGTATTTCAGCTTTGGACGCCCGCTCAGGATGCGATGCACCGCCACGTCCAGCGGCGCGCGAAAATAAAACGTGATGTCTGGAACCGGCGCGAACCGGTACAGGTTTCGCAGCCAGCGCGCCGGGCAGCCTCGCGCCGCATCCCGCGCAAATGCCGTGTAAATGTAACGATCCGCAAGCACCAGGTAATCGCCCTGCAACAACGGCATGATCTGCCGCTCGCAGCGGTCGGCAAAATCCGCGGCATGCAGCAGCGAAAACGTCGTTGGCGTCAGCAAACGCCGCTGTTTCCCGCGCCGCGTCGCAGATTTCACCAGCGGCGAGGAATTCCACTCCGTAAAATGCAGCCGGTATCCGCCGATCTCCAGCCACCGCTTCAGCAAATAAAGCTGCGTGCTCTTGCCCGACCCATCCGTTCCTTCCACCACGATCAATGCGCCCGGATACGCGCGGCTGGGAACAGGCTTGCCTGGCTGCGGAAGTGTGGATTTCGCCGGCTCGGTCCGCGGCGGCTTTTGTACGACGTCTTGTGTTTCGGTCATCTTATCCGCGAGAAGCTCGTCTGCTTGGGACAGTAATCCTTCATTGTTACTGTGGCATTACAACACACGTCCCGCTTCCGGCAAAGCGGCGGCCCGTCGATTAGAAAATCGTGACCTTGATGTGCAGGAATTTCTTCGGATTCTGCCGGAAATCGCCGACGAGCAGCCGCATGTCCCCGGTCAGGCCCGCCAGGTTGTCGTACAATTTCGGGTCGGAGAAAAGTTTCCCCGCCGTCGTGGTATTGTCATTCAGTTTCGCGGAAGCCGTAGCCAGGTTCGTGCTTGTTTCGCGCAACCTGTTGTACAGGGTGTCGTCCGTCACCAGCTTGCCTAGCGAGCCCTTTCCCGCCCGCGCGTCGCGCAGCATGACATTCCCGTGGGTCACCGCCTCCTTCGCCTGATCGTACAGCGTGGGGTCATACATCAGTTTCCCGATCGTCCCCTTTTGCGCGCGCACGTCCGCCAGGATCACGTTCACGTTGTCCAATCCTTTGTCCACTTTCGTGTACATTTCGTCCGACGCTACCAGCCTTCCAAGCGTTCCCTGCCCTGCTTGAATGTTTGCCATCATCGCTTCGCCCTTCGCAAGCATGTTGTTCAGGTGGTTGTACGCCTGCTGATCTGTCAACAATTTTCCCAGCGAGCCCTTCCCTTCTTGCACGCCTTGAATTAGGTCCCGTACCTCTTCTGAAAGCGCGTTAAGGTTTCCCAGCACCTCCGCGCTCCTCTCCACCACTTCTTTCATCGCCTTCTCTTCTGTGCCGGGAATCACGCCGTTGTCACCAATGGGAGTCCCCGTAATGCCTCGCGTGATGTTCACGTAACGGTTGCCCAAGAGCCCTTCCGTCACCAGGCTCGCGATTGAATCCGTCAGAATGTCACTCTGATATCGCTTGTCCACGCGCATCACTACTTCAATGTTCTTGTTCTTCTCTAAGCTCTTGCCCGGCGTTCGCGGCAACAGCCGGATCGACTCCACGTTTCCCACTTCCACGCCGTCAAGGCGCACCGGCGCCCCATTCGACAAGAGTGATGCTTCCGGCAGATAGGTCTTCAGCCGGTATTTCGGCCCCAGAATTCCACCGCCTGTCACGTAGAAAATCCCCGCCGCAAGCACGAAGAGGCCGACCAGCACGAAGAGGCCAACCCGCAATTCCGTCCACGTCAGTTGTTTTCTATGCGCCATCGCTGCTTCCCTCCTTCGCTATCGTGAAACAGATTACTCTAGAATTACGTCAGAAAGCGCTTTAGATACGGGTCTTCGGAGCAGGCAATCTCTCCGGGTTCCCCTTCGAAATAAATTCCGCCGTCGCGGTAGACTAGAAACCGAGTTCTCGCCGCGTTCGTGGCTGCCGCGTCATTGCCATTCTGCGAGTTGGGCACCACTCGTTTTGTCTCCGGATCGAAATGAAAATTCGCCAGCGCAAAGCCATCCTGCAAGCGATGTGTGGCCAGCAGCGCCGTCACTCCGTATACATCGCGAAGCCGCAGAATCAGCCTGATAATCGTTTGCGACGTCACCGGGTCGAGCCCTGCGGTCGGCGAATCGTATAGTACGATGGGTGGCTGGTTGATCAGCGCCCTGGCAATCGAAACGCGCCGCTTCATGCCCCCGGAAAGCTCCGAAGGAAGCATATCGACTGTGTGTTCCAGCTCTACGAATCTTAGGACTTCCAAAACTCTGGATTCGATCTCTTCTTCGGCCACGCGGTCCTCGCGAAGCCGGTACGCCACGTTCTCCCCAACCGTCATCGAATCGAAAAGCGCCCCCTCCTGAAACACAAATCCAATCTTCCGGCGGAACGGCAGCAACTCTACTTCGCTCATCTCCGAGATCTCATTCCCTAGCACGACGACGCTTCCGCTGTTGGGCGCCAGCAACCCTGCGGCCATTTTCAATGTCAGTGTTTTTCCCGTTCCTGTTTCTCCCAGCAGGATCAGCGTCTCCCGCTCCTGCACTTGAAACGTCACTCCGCGCAGCACTTGGCCCTCGTCGAATCCCACCCATACGTCCTGGAACGTGATGGCTGGTTCGAACGCCAGCCCCTCTTTTGTCAGTGCGCTCATCAAGCTAATTCGTAATTATAGCGGCAAATGCGGTATGCGTCGGAAAGGAAACCTGCCTGGAGTTTTGCGTGGACGGCCTCCAGCATCAGAAAATCTTATCGGACAGATATAGTGAAAGTTTCGTCATAAACGTGTCGGCCACGATAATCAGTACCGAACTCACCACGGCCGCCGATGTCGTGGCGCGCCCTACTCCCTGCGTGCCTCCGCGCACGGTTAGCCCCTTGTAACACCCAATCGTGGCGAGAATAAACCCAAATACCAGCGGCTTCGTAAATCCTTGCATCAAGTCCGCGAAATCCAGCGCATCGATCGCGCGCCGCCAAAATGAAACAGCGTCCAGGCGCAGGGTAAATACCGAAGCGGCGCATCCCCCCAACAGGCCGATGAAATCCATGATCGCTGTCAGCAACGGAACCATCAGCAGCGCGGCAAGCAGCCGCGGCGCTACGAGTTTGCGGCTAGGGTCCGTTCCCATCGCGCGCATCGCGTCGACTTGTTCGGTCACCAGCATCGACCCCAGCTCGGATGCGATTCCCGTGGCGCAACGCCCGGTCACCAGCAAACCGGTGAACGCCGGTCCCAGCTCGCGCACCAGGGCAATCGCCACCACGTCTCCTGTCAGCGAAGTCTGCCCAAAGCGAATAAATTGCGCCCCCGTCTGCAGCACCATGACTCCGCCGATGAAAAATCCCGACAACAGGATGATCGGCAGCGACCCCGCCCCAATAAAATCCATCTGCTCCAGCGTGTCTTGGAAGTAGTGGGGGCTGGTGAAGATGTTGCTGACGGCGCGGCCGGAGAGCAGCGCATAGTCCTGAACGGCGGCCACCACCCGCTTCGCGGCATCTCCTAATACTTCAACCACGGAGACGGCTTCTTCCTCTTTTGTCTGGCGGCCGGTGACCTGAAGATGAGTATCTGCCACGAGTACCTGTTCGCGTTGGTTTTCCGCGACGAACTGCTCGGACAACTACATCATCGAAAGCCTAACTGTGTGGCAACAACTCGTCAAGTCAGCGATTGGAAATTCCCTCTATTCCAAACAATATCAGTAACATAAGCCCGTCGTCTCGCCCTGCATTCTGAGTAGCACCGGTGGCCCTAATTTCATTCATAACGTAAAGCTACGATCGGATCGACGCGCATGGCGCGGCGGGCGGGGATGTAGCAGGCGAACAATGCGACACCGGAAAGCAAAATCGCGACGGCTCCAAACGTGAGCGGATCGGACGCGCCAACTCCGTAAATCAAAGTGGTTATGAGGCGGGTGAAGCCAACCGCAGCGGCGACTCCGATGCCGACGCCGATCAGCGTGATCTTCAATCCCTGTCCCAACACCATCCGCAGGACGTCTCTTCTGGAAGCACCAAGCGCCACGCGAACTCCAATTTCGTGCGTGCGCTGGCCGGTCAGATAGGAAATCACGCCGTAGATTCCGACCGCGGAAAGAATAAGAGCAAGCGCCGAGAACACGCTGAGGAGAAACATGGTCAGCCGTTGCGTCGAGATTGAGCGAGAAACAATTTCTTCCATGGGCCGGACATCATAGAGGGCCGCGCTGCTCACGACTTTTTCGGCGGCATGCCGAATGGCGCCGGTGATGTCTCCCGTAGTGCCTGTGGTCCGCGCGACATACCCGCTGCCATTGGCCAAAAGCGTCCAAAACCTGTCAGGGACTTGCCAAACCGGAAGATAAAGCTGGGCTTGCAAATCCTGATGTTGCCGCGAACCCAAACCCCAGTGCTCGACGTGACCCACAACGCCGACGATCTCTGGCTGCATATCGAGCAAACCGACGTTGAGGTGTTTGCCGATGGGATCCTGATTGGGAAAATACTTGCGGGCGAAAGTAGCGTCGATGAGCGCGACGGAGGGGCTGTGCTCGTCGTCACGATCGGTGAAGGAACGGCCGCGCTTGACAGGAATGCGCATGGCCTGGTGGTAGCCCGGATTCACAAGATAAAACAGCGCAAAAGGCATGTCGTTATCGTTCGCCGGCTTGGGCTGGCCTTCGAGCCAGAAAGGAACTTCGGAATCTCCGGTCATTGGTAACGAACCGCCCATCATGGAAACGGTCTCCACGCCGCGAACGCTCTCGAGTTGCCGCAAGGTCTCTCGGTACATGGCACGAAGCTGATCCGCTGTGGCAGCTGAATTGGAAGTTGAGGAGATCGCGAATGTTAGAACGTTGCGCGGATCGAAACCGGGATTCACGTTGCCAAGCGCGGATAGCGTGCGAATCATCAGTCCCGCACCGATGAGAAGAACCACGGCCATGGCCATTTCGACAACGATAAAAACACTTTGCGCGCGATGGCGTGCGCCGCTCGAACCGCGTCCGCCTTCTTTCAATGTTTCGTGAGTATCAGGCCGCAGCGTCTTAAGCGCGGGAATCAATCCGAACACGATGCCGGTCAACACGGAGATGCCTAGCGTGTAAAAGAGCACGTGGCTGTCGAGAGCAATCTCCTCTGAACGCGGCACATTCGTAGCCAGAGTCGCGAGGAGAACGCGGACGCCTAACTTCGCCAGAAGGAGGCCAATGCAGCCGCCGGCGATACCAAGCAAGACGCTTTCTGTGAGCAACTGACGAATCACGCGCGCGGGGCTGGCTCCGAGAGCGGCGCGAATCGCAAATTCGCGAGTGCGTCCGGTAGAGCGTGCGAGAAGGAGATTGGCGACGTTGGCGCAGGCGATCAAGAGAACGAAGCTGACGGCTCCGAGCAGCACGAGCAGAATTCCTTTTACATTGCCGACGACATCCGCTTTGAGGGGAATCAGCGAAACGCCAGTGCCTTTGTCGGCTTCGGGATACGCAGCGGCAAGATTTTCCGCGATGCGATTCATGTCCGCGCGGGCCCGTTCGATGGTGACGCCGGTCTTCAGGCGGCCGATGGAGTTCATGCCCATGCTGATGCGGCGGTCGCGGAAAGTAGGATCGGTCCACTGGCCGATGGGGACGTACAGGTCGGTGGAACTGAGCCCGGTGATACGGCCCTGAGCCACTCCAATGATTGTGTACGACTTGCCGTTCAACGTGATGCTCTTCCCCAAGACGTCCAGCGACAATCCAAATTTGCGCTTCCAAAGGCCGTCACCGAGGATGGTGACCGGACCGGCGCCCGCCTGATCTTCTTCGGAACGAAACGTGCGGCCGAGCAGCGGCGGCAAGCCGAGGGCGGGAAAGAACTCCGCGGAAATCATGTGAATATGAACGCGCTCGGGCTCGCCGGCGCCGACCATGTTGTAGTCGTCGGAGCGAAAAGCGCTTAAGGCCGCGAAAGAGTGATTGTCTTTCTGCCAGTCGAGGAAATTGGGATAAGAGATGGAGCTTTCCTGGAACGTCCCCGTCTTCGAGTAGACAGCGAGGAGTTGGTCGGGATTCGGGAACGGCAGCGGATTGAGGAGCACACCGTTGACGACGGAGAAGAGCGCGGTGTTCGCGCCGATGCCCAAGGCCAGCGTCAGAACAGCGATCGCCGTGAAGCCGGGATTCTTTCCCAACACGCGCAATCCGTAGCGGACATCTTGCCAGAAACTCATCATTGGACTCTCTCCTCAGATAACACACCCAGGGCGGTGCAGGGCGTCTGGAAGAAGAAACGAGAGTGCGGCGCCTTTTGTTCCTGAAAGCGAAGATGTTCCGTCATGACGATGCTTTCCTTGGGTCGGGGAGTCTTCCGGCCCCGACAGCGCGGCGATAACAGGCGGGGCCCCGAATGCCGGAGCCGTCCACCGGGTCGCTCCAGTCGCTGAAGTCGAGCTCGATGCGCTCTTGCCCGGGCTTGACGGAGTTGCCTTGGGCGATGGCGGGAAGGGTGCGGAGGAGGAGGCTGGCGGTGTAAGCCATGACGGCAGCGCGGCGAGGAGTGATTTTGTTGCGGGCCTGGAGCTTATAGAGTTCGCCGAGAGAGTGGTTGATAGCGACAGCGTCGCGGAATTCCTGAACGTCGCCGATGAGAACGGGAGCGAGATCGGCCTGATCTAATTCTTTCTGGCGGTCGGCGAAATGCTTGGAGCAGAGGCCGGAGTCCGGATCAGAGACGGCCAGGCGGCAGCGGCGCCCGCTGGGAGTGCGCTGCTGGCAATGGAGCAGGACAGAATTGGAATTGATGGTGATTGTTTCGGATTGCGAGTTCATGGGAGTTCCTTTCGGTGGTGAGCGGGGAGGTTCCATTGTGGGAATTGTTGGTACACACCCCGGCAGTTTTCGTAAGAGTGGCAAACAAAGGAGTTGCAGGATACGGAACTTGGAAGAAGATACGGAACATGGAAGACAAGGGAAATAAAGGAGGTTGAGGAAGTAAAGCAGTTAAAGGAACGGAGCGGAAAAGACGGATAGCGTTGGACTTACGGAGCAGCCGGGCATGGAATTGCTGATTCACACAAAATAGTAGCATGAATTACACTATTTGTCAAATACAATTATAGTACTAGTATTTAGCGAATTGACATCATTTGTTCGAATGATTTTGCAAAGAGAAGAAAACAAAGGGGTAGAGCTCACTGTGCATCCGCGCAAATAGTTTATGAGGGGGGATTGAGATCTGGAGAACGTTCGGCAGGGGCACCAGTTCGATGACGACGGTTCTAGCCATTTCGGCATGATTGTGGCTAGCACGGTGCAATTCCACTTTTCAGGTAACCGCGTTAACCAGGCACTGGGCATGTTGTCGCCGCAACAAACGCCGATGACCCAGGAACATTTCTATCGGATTTGGGGTCTGAATAGATATGGGGGTTCTCACGAGTCCACAATCACCGCGGATTTCTTTTTTTCCTCAAATTGCTCTCCTGTATTCACAAATCTTGGTTCTGATGGTTATCCCCGGGGTCGTCGTTTTCCACTACGCGTGGGGACCCGACCATCGTTCCCAGGGCCTGTACGTCGCGGTCGGCCTGTCGTCGATGTTGAAGAACCTCATGTGCGGCGAATCGTGGACGGTCCGAATCGACGCTAGAGAACATTGGTATTTGAACGCGACAAAAACTTCACAAAATGAATTGGCAGGAGTTTTGAGTCAACGGCTGAGAGATAAGACGAACTGCGCTGTATATCTCGATGTCGACCCTGCACTTCCTTACGCGGTCGCAACAGAAGCTATTTCCAATATTCAGAAGACCCGGGCTAACGTTGTAGTGTTGTTAACTCCAAAGACGAGAAAAGAGTCTCCGTTCCCATAAATCTTGTCCGGCAGCTCTACATGCATCGTAACAAAACCCACTTTACCGGTTTCCGCTGCCGCCTCAGATGGTCGACGCAACACTTGCTTGGAGTTTACTCGCCGGAGTTTGGAATCCTAGGATTTTTCTTGGGCGTTGGTTCAAGAGCAGCTCGACCTGATCGAGCTGCTCTTGAGAGATGGCGGACAGGTCGGTTCCTCGTGGGAAGTATTGTCGCAGGAGCAGATTTGTATTTTCATTCGTTCCACGTTGCCAGGGACTTTGTGGATCGCAGAAGTAGACCTGCACATTCGTGGCTACCGTAAACTCCTTGTGCTTGGCCATCTCCAACCCGCGATCCCAGGTCAGCGAGCGGCGCAAGGTCGCCGGAAGTTTACGAACGTGTTTGCTCAACGCCGCCACGACCACCGCCGTGTTTTTGCTCGGCACTTTGATCAGCATGAGAAAGCGTGAATGCCGCTCCACTAGCGTTGCAATATAGCTGTTCTTTCCTCCGGCCAGCAGATCGCCTTCCCAGTGGCCAGGGATCGCTCGGTCTTCCGCATCCGCTGGCCGTTCGCGGATCGAGATGGCATCGACGATCTGCTTCCGTGAATGTCCATGCTCGCTGAAATGGCGCGAGCGACGCATACGCCGCTTCGACCTCAGGTGGTCCATCAGCTCTTTTTTCAATACGCCACGTGCTTGAACAACAGACTACGGTAGATCGTCTCGTGAGACACGTACATGCTCTCGTCGTTGGGATACCGATTCTTCAACCACCCGGAAATCTGCTCGGGCGACCAGTCCAAAATCAGTTTACTCGCAACGATATCTCGCAACTTGCGGTCCATGGCCAGCAAGCAGCGCTTGGGTCGCAAAGCCGATTGCCAAGCTTGTCCGTCCGCATCATGGGCACGATAGGCAGGACGGCCGCCATGGCGTACGATCTCTCGGCTCACTGTCGAGGTGGCACGACTCAGACCACGGGCGATCTCGCGAATCGACGAGTCGGAAGCGATCCCTCGCGAAATATCTTCTCGCTCAGCGAGGGTGAGTGCTACCCGCGAACGACGACGCGCAATGGGAGCGATGCCCCCACGTGGCAACAACAGCTTGCGAATCGTGGGATGTGGCCTGCCATAAGCGCGCCCAATCTCATGCATGGACTGCCCGGCCTTCCAGCGCCCCCAAATCTCGTTCTTCTTCGTGGGAGAAAGTCTCGTTCGTTTCCGTTCGATCATACACACCACCCTTCAACACAACAGTTAGATGGTGTTGCATCGATCTATTAAATGCACCGCGTTAACCAGGACCTACGCCGCATTGGGACGCGGGGAAGTTCGCTCGTGAACAGTTGCCCCCAATAGTCTATGGAACTTCGTCATTGTATAATCCGCTCAAATGCGGCAACCAGAATTCAAGCCTCGACTCATCCACACCAAGCGCGGAGCGGTATTTGCACTCTGCTGTACCGGCTATGTCGCGACCTTGAGTGTTCGGGATGTGCTCTGGCATTCCCATCGCCAACACCATTGGCTTCTCGACTTTGATTGGCTCGTTTTATGGCATATTTCGCTGCCAGCCTGGATCGTAGCGGGAGTTAATCTGGCGTTTTACGCAGGCCTACTCTGGGGCGGGGTGCTGCTTTACCGGATTGCCCAGGGCAAGGAGCGCGTTTTAGTAGTTGGCTGGGCCGCAGTTATCTTCCTTGGTTTAATCCAATTTCTAATTTCAGCGTCTGCGGCTACCGCCATTGATTACGTACAAGCCATGGTCACGGCAGTCGCATTCCTTGCCGCTGCCGATATCCTGTTAAGGATGCCCCCGAGCGGCTACCCTCGGGTCGATAATCAAACTTTTCGAAGCACTTGAGAAATAGGTCGCCATGTCACCACTTCACCACAGCGATTCGCCCACTTACGCCGGTCCTGAATAGCGTAAGTCCCGATTAGCCTTACCGGAGATGTAAAACTTTACTTCTCCGATTGTCTTTGGGAACTGCTTATGATTCTGTCGTGTCCAAATGTTTATGGTGAGTCGAGCAATCGCGTGCGGCTTTCTGTTCTTTGCTTCCTGCCTGTATGGGCAAGACAATTCTCTTGAGCGACCCGCTTCTGACTTCGACTCAAAGGGCGTCGGCCTGACAGAAGCACTCCTCAAGTTCTCGCACCAGCAGCACCTGCGAATTGCCGTCGAATACGTTGACCGAGAATCGACGGACCAGCCTATGATCGTGAACCTACAAAACAAAACGGTTCGACAAGGTCTCGATATCATTTT
Organism: Acidobacteriota bacterium; assembly: GCA_003225315.1. Classification (GTDB taxonomy): domain Bacteria; phylum Acidobacteriota; class Terriglobia; order Acidiferrales; family UBA7541; genus Acidiferrum. Next base: position 78,116 of record QHZD01000034.1, on the reverse strand, counting down.
GAGCAACGGCCACGGATACAGTTGGCGATTGCGAAATGGAATCGTCGAAATCACGAACAGTCGCGGTTCAAAACGCGCCGACAAACAGTTAAACATGGTCATCCCAGTTTTCAAGGTCGCGGACGGCGAGACCGCAAAAATGGCGTCTGTTACGCTGTGGTGGAATCTCCAACTCACGCTAGACCCAAAGTTGAAGGGCTACGGCGGAGATATCATGGAAGGTGCAGAGGCCTCCACAGTAAAACCGGCGGTCCTGCATAACCGAACTGTTCGGGAAATCCTCGCTTATATTGTCTTCAATAGTCGCGCAGACGGCTGGATTGTAACCGGACCTCCGCAGTGCCTTGGCTTCACTCCGTATTGTGGTTTGTGGTTCCTCATTGAGAGCGTGCCATCCACACGTTCATACGAACTTCTGTTGCGGGATATCCGCAAAAACCTGTGAATGGGCGCTGCAATCGGCCCTTACAAGGCGATAGGTCCTGATTTGTCGCCTTACCAGACATGTGGGTCACATGGACCACCGAAGGGTAATGAAGACATCGGGGCGCGATCCGCTCGATGCACCAGGTTTCTTCCATGCGGTTCTGGACAGTTTCAGGGAATTTGGATTTCGGGGAAGTTTGGGAGAGGGCGCCGCAGTACCGCGACGATCCAGCCCTGATAGAACCGGCCAATGTTCGAGAGTTGGAAGCAAATGGACCAAGTAAGGTATGCTCACACTCGACTATGGCGCGATTGACGGGCCCGGAGCGACGGCGCAAAGGGCGGCTCAAGCTTCCACAAACAGTCCGGGTAAGGCCTTCCGACACTCACGGGCTTGACCTCGACGAAATCCTGCCGACGCTGAACAGTTCGCGGGACAGCATTTACTTCGCGTCGAAGAATGAGTTCTATACGGAAGGCATGCGCGTGTTTGTCACCTATCCCTATTCGGACAAACCAGGCTCGCTCAACCGGGAGTCTCTCGGAAAAGTAGTGCGCATCGACGATCTCGGGCACGGCCGACGCGGCATTGCGGTGGAGATTTTGATGCCCGTCTACATCGGCGGAAAAGAAACCATGAAGTAGCGGCCTGGCGGCGGGTTATTTCCTCTTCCTGATGACCACCCAAAATTCTCGCCGCATAGCGGCGGAGGGCGCGGCGTGCTGGACGGAGAGCACTACGGCGGCTACACTGTTTGTATTCCACTTGATTTGAATCGATTGCGCGCAAAATCGTGCGAGGAATAATCGGGGATGCTTCGCTTTTACACCGCTGGTGAATCGCACGGACAGGCTCTGCTGGCGTTTATTTCCGGGCTGCCCGCGCAGATGCCTGTGGATATTCGGTTCATCAACCACGAGCTACGGCGGCGGCAGCTTGGTTATGGCCGCGGCGGGCGGCAGAAGATTGAAAAGGATACGGCGGAAATTTTTGCGGGAGTGCGCCACGGGAAAACCATCGGGGCGCCGATTGCTTTGCGAATCGAGAATCGTGACTGGGCGAATTGGGAAAAAGTCCTGCCAGTGGAAGAAGGGAAAGAAGATTCTGACTCGCGAAAACTTGTGGCGCCGCGGCCGGGGCATGCGGATTTGGCGGGATCGCAGAAATTCGATTACCACGATGCGCGGTACATACTGGAGCGGGCGTCTGCGCGGGAGACGGCAGCACGAGTGGCGGCAGGGGCATTCGCAAAGCTGCTGCTGCGCGAATTCGGCACGGAGATCGCGAGCCATACGATTCAGGTGGGGCACGTGCGGCTGGAAAAACCGGCCAGTTGGAAAAAGATTCACGCGGTGAGCGCGGACCTGGACTCTCCGCTGCGATGCATTGACGCCGAGGTGCAGGAGAAAATGAAGGCGGAAGTTGACGCGGTTCTGAAAGCCGGAGACACGGTCGGGGGAATTTTTGAAATTGTGGCGCACAATGTTCCCGTGGGGCTGGGGAGTCACGCGCAGTGGGACGAAAAATTGGACGGGCGGCTGGCGCAGGCGGTGATGAGCGTGCAGGCGGTGAAAGCGGTGGAGATCGGCAACGGCGTGAGGGTGGCGGGGTCGTTTGGGAGCGAAGTGCAGGACGAGATTTTTTATGAAAAATCGGCGCGGCGGTTCCGGCGGGCGACGAACCGCGCGGGGGGACTCGAAGGCGGGATCACGAACGGCGAAGACGTGGTGGTGCGCGGGTACTTGAAACCGATTTCGACGTTGCGACAGCCGCTGCACACGACGGACATGGTCACCAAGGAGCCGGTAAAGGCCGCTTACGAGCGGTCGGATTGGTGCGTGGTGCCAGCAGGTGCGGTGGCCGGGGAAGCCATGGTCGCACTTGTGCTGGCGGATGCTTTTCTGCAAAAATTTGGAGGAGACTCGCTGGCGGAGATGCGGCGGAACTTTGACAACTATGCCCGACAAATTGACGAGTTCTGAGCCTGCCAGCGCCGCAGCCACGGAGACGCCGCAGGCAACGTCCGCCGCGGGCAAGATCTATCCGATCGTCAAGTATGGCGATCCTATCCTGGAGAAGCCGGGTGCGCCGGTTAAAAAATTCGACGCGGAACTGGAGGAGCTTGCCGAAGATATGTTTGCTTCGATGTACGCGGCGCAGGGAGTGGGACTGGCGGCGCCGCAAATCGGAAAGAGCCTGCGGCTTGCGGTGGTGGACGTGACCGGAGGAAAGAATCCGGAAGCGAAGATCGTGCTGGCGAACCCGGAAATCATTCACGCGGAAGGCGAAGTTCGCGAAGAAGAAGGCTGCCTGTCGATTCCAGGATTTCGAGGTTATGTGCTGCGTCCGCAGTTTGTGACGATCAAGGCGCAGAACGCCAAGGGCGAGGCGTTTGAAATTCGCGGCGAAAACCTGCTGGCGCGGGCTTTTTGCCATGAGATCGATCACCTGAATGGAATTCTCTTTTTGCAGCACCTCAGCATGTTGAAACGCGACCTGATCAAACGAAAAATCAAGAAGCTCAGGAAACAAGGCGAGTGGTAAGTGCCCCTGCGGATGCGAATCGTTTTCTGCGGCACACCCTCGTTTGCGGTTCCCACGCTCAAACATCTGCTGGCACAACCGGACATTCAAATTGTTGGCGTGATTACGCAGCCGGATCGTCCGCGGGGGCGGGGGCAGAGCGTTTCGTTTTCGGCGGTGAAGGGAGCGGCGCTGGCGGCGAAGCTGGCGGTGCATCAGCCGGAAAAGATTCGAGACCCAGAAACGGAGACGCTGCTGCGCAATCTGGCTCCCGATGGCGTCGTGATCATCGCGTACGGACAAATTATCCCGGCGAAATTGCTGCCAATTCCGAAACTGGGCTGGATCAACCTGCACGCTTCCCTGCTGCCCAAGTATCGAGGGGCGGCGCCTATCAATTGGGCCATCGTGAACGGCGAAACGCGAACCGGCGTGACGACGATGCGGATCGACGCAGGCATGGATACCGGGGACATGCTGGTGCAACGCGAAATTGAAATTGGCGCGAAGGAGACGGCCCCGGAGCTTGCCGCTCGATTGTCGGAGATTGGCGCGCCGCTGATGGCGGAAACGCTGCGAGGGTTGGCCGCTGGAACCATTGTTCCTCGAGCCCAGAATCATACAGAAGCCAGCTACGCGCCAATGCTGAAGAAAGAAGACGGACGCATTGATTGGAAGCGGCCAGCGACAGAGATTTACAACCGGATGCGCGGGTTCGCGCCTTGGCCGGGGGCTTATACGACGTTCCGAGGGCAGAGTTGCCACGTTTGGGGCGAACCGGCGTCTAAAGGAGAAGGCGCTGGCTCACCGAGGGGCCGTGGCGAGGCGGCGCCGGGAACTCTATATGCCGAAAAGAATGAATTGTTTGTTTGCTGCGGAGACACAACCGTTTTATCGCTCAGCGCAGTCAAATTGGAAGGTCGCAAGCCGGTAAAGGCAGGGGATTTTGCGAACGGCGCGCGATTGAAAAGCAGTGAACGCTTTGGTGACAGCTAGTTTGCGCGGAGCAAAGCAGTAGGACATACTTCAGTTTTACCCCATGCACTCGGAAGAAAACATTCTTTGACTGGGCGTGGTAACGGGAGCTCACCATCCATGAAAATCTGTGAATTTTCAGCCAAACGCCGAAATGCGCGTTTTCGCGGGAAGGACTTCGCGCGGGCGGCGGCATGCTGGATGCTCGCTGCGCAACTTGCGGGATTGCCGATCGCGTCGGCGGGAGGCGACAAGACTACCGCGAAGCCAGCGGCTGCGAGCGCGGCGAGTGATCCCGTATTAAAAGCGATGCAAAACGAGATGGCGCGCGCGACGGCGGAGCTTGGCAAAGCCGAACAGGCGCCTTACTACCTCAGCTACACGGTGTACGACCAAGACTACGTGGTGCTGGTGGGGGCTTACGGAAGTTTGCTAACCAACAGCGCGGCGCAGAGGCGGTTCGCGGACGTGACCATGCGAGTGGGCACGCCGGAATTGGACAATACCCACGGACAGAGCCGGCCAAGCGGAGTGAATTCGGGCAGCTTGCCGCTGGGAAACGATGCGGATGCCATCGCGCGGGTGCTGTGGGAACTGACGGATCGCGAGTACAAGCGCGCGGTGCCGACACTGTTGAACGTGCGGACGAACACAGCGGTTCGCGCGGAAGAAGAGGACAAGTCGCCGGACTTTTCGAAGGAGAAACCGCAGACGCACATCGAGGAAGCGCCGACGGCAGGACCGTTCGATCGCGCGGCATGGGAAGGCGAGATCAAGAGATTGTCCGGGGCGTTCCGGAAATATCCGGAAGTGTACTTCGCGTCGGTGATGATTCAAGTGCAGCGATCGAATTCGCGGATGGTTTCGAGCGAAGGGAGCGCCATCGTGTCGCCGAGCGCCTCGGCGCGGCTGATTATGGAGGCGCAGACGCGCGCCGAAGACGGAATGGATTTGCTGCGCGTGGAAACTTTCCAGGCGCCAGCGGCGAGCGGCTTGCCGAGCGAAGCGGAACTGGCAGGCAAGATTGAAGAAATGGCCGCGGACTTGAGCGCATTGCGCAAGGCTCCTGTGGCGGAACCGTACGACGGACCGGCGGTATTGAGCGGACGCGCGGCAGCCGTGTTTTTCCATGAAGTGCTGGGGCACAGATTGGAAGGCCACCGGCAACGAGATGAGGAAGAAGGGCAGACGTTCACGAAGAAGGTCGGGCAGGAAGTGCTGCCAAAATTTCTGAGCGTGATTGACGACCCGACGACGCGCGAGATGGCCGGTATGAAACTGGCGGGCTCGTATGACTTTGACAATGAAGGAGAGCCGGCGCGGCGAGTGGAAATGATCAAAGACGGCGTGCTGGAAAATTTTCTGATGTCGCGAATGCCAGTGAGGAATTTCGCACAATCGAACGGACATGGACGAAACCAGCCGGGACGGATGCCAACGGGGCGCCAGGGAAACTTGATCGTCACATCGACAAAGACCGTGCCGGAAGCGGAAATGCGGCAGAAGCTGATTGAAGAAGTGAAGAAGCAGGGCAAACCTTATGGACTGTACTTCGACGACATTCAGGGCGGATTCACGCTGACGACGAGGTCGTTGCCGCAGGCGTTCCAGGTGCTGCCGGTGCTTGTGTACAAAGTGTACGCGGACGGGAAGCCCGATGAATTGGTGCGCGGCGTGGATATTGTGGGGACACCGCTGGCGGCGTTGACGCGGATTATGACTACGGGGGACCAGCAGCACGTGTTCAACGGCGTGTGCGGCGCGGAGAGCGGGCAGGTACCGGTTGCAGCGGTGGCTCCGGCGATGCTGTTCTCCGAGATGGAAGTGCAGAAGCGCGCGCACGAGCATGAACGTCCGCCACTGTTGCCGCCGCCGGGATTTGAAGATGGTGGCGCTGGCAAAGATGCGCAGATGAAGGCCGAGGTGAAGCCATGAAGATTCTTCACCGGCCGGCAGCCTTGCGCGGATTCAGACCATGGACAGGGATGGCAATTGCCGCGCTGCTGGCGCTGAACGCCGCGCCCGGACGCGCGGATTCCGCGAAATCGAAACCGGCGCTGGACGCGGCAATGGTAGCGGCCCACGCGGCGGCGAGGGGCGACGGTTTGCTAGAGGCGCTACTGACGGAACTGGACCGCTCCAAGGCGCAGCTCAAGATGGATCAGGTGCAGGCACCATATTATGTGGAATACCGCGTGAATGAGGTGGAGGATTTTGGCGCGGAGGCCGCGTTCGGGGCATTGCGCGAGAACCAGCACATTCATGTTCGCGTGCTGCGCGTGGTTGTGCGCATCGGGGATTACAAGCAAGACAGCTATTTCGGAAGAGGCCAGGGCGAATCGAACATTTTGCCGCTGGACAATGACTCGATCGCGCTACGCCACCAGATATGGCTGACGACGGACGAGGCGTACAAGGCCGCCGGACAGGCGCTGGCGGAGAAGCAGGCCGCGATGAAGCAGTTCAGCGCGGACCCGAATCCCGTGGACGACTTCGCGAAGGCGCCGCAAATGGTTGCGGTCGAGCCCACGGTATCGCTGAGAGTCGATGAAAGGGCGTGGAAGAAGACGCTGGAGGATTTGACGGGTTTGTACAGGCAATATCCGGATGTGCAATCGGTGACGGCGTCGGCGAGGTTTTCGGCAATCAATGAATATTTGGTGAATTCCGAAGGCACGGTCACGCGCTGCGGAAGGACGACGTACAGCGTGCAATTGAACGGCTCGGCGCAAGCGGCGGACGGAATGAGGCTGAGCCGGAGCCCGGCGTTCATGGTAGCGCGTGCGGAAGAATTGCCGACCCACGACGCACTGATGGGTGAAGCGAAAAAAATGTTGGATACGGTGGTGGCGTTACGGCAAGCGCCGATCGTTGAGGAGGAATATCGCGGGCCGGTGCTGTTCGCACCGGATGCCGCGGACGACATTGTGGCCTCACTGATTGGGCAAAACGTCCTGGGACAGAAGCCGCAACTTGGGAAACCGAACCGAACGACTGGGGCGTTCGCGACGAGCTACAAGACGCGCGTGCTCCCGAACTTCTTGTCAATCGTGGACGATCCAACTTTGAAGGATTTCAAGGGGAAGAGCCTGGTCGGAAGCTACATGGTAGATAGCGAAGGCGTGAAGGCTCACGCCGTGAACGCGATTGAGAACGGCACGCTGTCGAATTATTTGATCGGGCGGCAGCCGATTCGCGACTTCCCTGCCTCGAACGGACACGGACGAGCCGGGCCGGGATCTTTCCCCGCGCCGAGCCTGGGCGTTCTGCTGGTAAAGAGCTCCGAGGCACAATCGCCCGAGGAACTTAAGAAAAAAGTGATGCAGATGGTGACGGACCAGGGGAGGCCGTACGGTTATCGAGTGGAGACGCTGGGGCCGGGCAATTCTCCGCGGCTGCTCTATCGAGTTTACGCAAAGGATGGGCACGAAGAATTGGTGCGTGGAGCGGTGTTCAACGAGCTCGACATTCGCGCGCTGAGGAGCGATTTGATCGCCGTAGGCAACGATCCTCTGGTAAGCAACCGGGCCGGTGGCGCGCCGACGACGATTATCAGTCCGTCGCTGCTGTTTGATGAGCTGGAAGTGAAGCGGGCGGACACGAGTAAGGACAAGCTGCCGGATTATCCGGCGCCGCCGCTGAAGAAGTGACCGGTTTTTTCCGTTCTTAGTAGAAGGGGCTAAAGGCCGTGCGCGATACTGGTGCGGGCCAAACCTCGCCGCTAGCGGAAGGGCGGCGGTAACTGCCCTTGAAAGCAAGCAAGACACCGGCTCCGAAACCATGAGCAGCTTGGCCCCCTAGTAACTGCGGATCGCACACGCACGTCTCAACAACATGGAGATTGGAGGGACCATGTCAAAGATCATGAAACGAGTTTTCGTATGTGCGGCTTTTGCGATGGCGTGCGTGCCAGTTGTGGGTTTGAGAGCGCAAAACCAGAAGGAGCTTCTCCCTGCACCGTTGCCCAGGCAAATCTTCACTGCCCACAAGGTATTTGTTTCCAACGCCGGGGGAGACACTCTCGGTGACTACAGTGGAGGCCCCGACCGAGCATACAACCAATTCTACGGGGCCCTGAAAGGTTGGGGGCGATATGAACTGGTGGCCGCCCCCGGCGACGCTGAGTTGGTGTTTGAAATAAGCTTTGCAATGCCCATTGTGGGGGAAAACGTCTCAGGCGGAAACGGAACTACGGTGTCAAGCAGTCCGGTGAAAGATCCGCAATTCCGGCTGGCCATTGTAGACCTTAAGACGCAAGTTTTGCTGTGGACGTTTACCGAGCACGTGCAACCGGCATTGCTGCAAATGAACCGCGATAAAAACTTTGATCACGCGATGGCGGCCCTTGTGAATGATGTAAGAAATGTGGCTGGCCAACCCGGGCCGGCGGCCGGTGGCGCTTCAAAATAAAACGCCCGCCGAGAAGTTGGGGCTGGTTCGCAAGGAAGCGAAGCAACGCAATCCTCGGGGGAAAACCGTTGACGAATCGGGGCTGAGATTCGAGACTTTATCGTATGACTCTTGGAGAAAGACTGGAATGGCTGGGGCGGCTGACACTGCTGGTGTTCATTCTGGCGTCGGCGGCGTTTCTAAGCGCGATTACGGCAATGCGCATTGCGATTCACGGGCGCGAAGTGACGATGCCGAATCTAGTGGGTTTAAATGTTTCCGAAGCGAGCCGGATACTGCAGCCGCGCGGGCTGGTGCTGCGCGTGGCTGACCGTATCTACAGCGACCAGCCGATTAACGCCGTCGTGCGGCAGACACCCCCGTCCGGACTCCTGATGAAAGTGTCGCAGCAGGCGCACGTGGTCTTGAGCCTGGGACAACGGCAATTGCAGATTCCACTATTGGAAGGGAATTCTTTGAGGGCTTCGCGAATCGAACTTCTTCGGGCAGGATTGCAAGTAGGAGAAGTCTCAGGCGTAACCATGCCGACGGCGCCGGTCGATACGGTCGTGATCCAGAACCCCAAGCCCGGAGCGGGAGCGGCAACGCCGCGAGTGGACGTGCTGGTTTCGCAAGGGACGCGCGAGACGGCTTACGTAATGCCACACCTAACCGGTCTGAATGAGATCGAAGCGCAGCACCGTCTGGATATCGCGCAGATGCGGCGCAGAGTTAACTATGTGACGGCACCACAGTGGCCGCACGGAGCGGTGATTGACCAGTCACCGATGAGCGGGACGCGGGTTCCGGCGAGTTCGACCATTGAATTGACAGTGGCAAACTGAGCCCTCAGCTTAATCGGTTCGACAAGGCAAAGATGGCCAGGTTCCGCCCAGACCGGAATCTATTTAGTGGCGTCCTTTTTGTGCAGAGTGGTGCACATGGTCAGGGCAGTGTTGGGATCGACGGCACTATCACCTTCCTCGACAAATTGAATGACGCCCTGCTTATCGATGACGATGTTAGCCCGCAAGGCCCATTCATAGGTTTCATCGTGCTGGTTGTACTCCTTGAGGATGCCGTAGGCCTTGAGCATCTTGCGGTTCATGTCGCTAAGGAGAGGAAATCTGATGCCGATCTGTTTGGCGAATGCGGCGTTGGCAGCGGGACTATCCACACTGACACCGAAGACTTCCGTATCCGAGGTGTCAATCTTACCGGAGGCGATTCCAGCCTGGACCGCCTGAAGTTGCTTCGTTCAACCACCGGTGAAGGCCAGGACGTAGACGGCGAGAAAGACGTTCTTCTTGCCGCGATAGTCGCTGAGCTTCACGGCTTTCCACTGGTCGCTAAGTAGGGTGAAATCGGGGGCGGCGTCGCCGACCTTGAGGGTCATCTTGGCGACTTCGGATTTCCCGGGCTGCGGAACGGCCGGGGCCGCCGCGAGGACAGCCGCAACCAGTAGCCCCAAAGCGATCTTGCGCTTCATAGAGAATCTCCCCTCGGAGTTGGGATTCAGTGGCAACAGGAGCTTACACCCTGCCATTTGTGTAATACCACTGGGATGGGGGAAATATTCCATGATTTTTTGCCCAAGCCGGAAGTCTAGCGAAGAGCGGCTAACTGCTCAACTGATAGCCCTGCTTCGCGAAGAATCGTACGAAGCGTCCCCACACGAAGGACTTTATGGTCGGCACAGACACACGCGCAAAGGGGGATTCACGCCGCAGAATGATGTGGCTGCCGCGCTGCCGTTGAAAGACGAAACCAATTCTCGTAAGGATACGAATGAGTTCCTGACCGGAGAGGTCGGTAGGAAGCTTAGTCATCGAGTAGAAGTATTCAGCTCGATGAACTGTCTTTGGTCTTCGATAGGAAGTGGGTCGCCGGTAGCCCGAACGTCCTCAATATAGAGCTCAGCAGCTTCCTCAATATTCTTGAGCGCTTCCTCGCGTGTGTCACCCTGCGAAACGCAACCCGGCAGGCTAGGAACGACGGCGACGTAGCCTCCGTCGCTTTCTCGCTGAAGGATAACTGTGTAACGCATCTGAGTCTCCCGAGGAATCTACCCCATGTTACGCCCGATCCTGGAGGACGTAAAGAAAACGCCATGACCGCTGACCGGAGCGGCCTCTAGGCAACCCATTGCGCGGCTTGGCGGCATCACAGGGAGGGTAGTTCGGGTTGGCCGGCGGAACGGTGCAAAGTAGTTGTTCGGGCTGGCCATTCGTTCAGGGTATAATTGTACGTTCCTTACAGCATGAGCCGGGAAGCGCCCGAGGCTTTCGACGGACCGCTGCGGGGAAGCGCCGATTTGAGAGAGGTGAAGTTTGCTCTTTAATTCGTTCCTAGCGACCGTAAAGCGCTGCGCTTTATTCGCGATGACAGGACTGTTTCTGTTGAGCGCGACGCGGTGCGACGCGCAAATCTTTCATAAGAAGAAAAGGGTCAATAAGTCGACGAGTGCGGAGAATACCGCGGAGCCCGACAAGATTCTGTATGACAAGGCAATGGATGATATCAAGCACGGGCGGCATGAGGTCGGCCGACTGAACTTGCAGACTCTCATCAACACCTATCCGGACAGCGAGTATCTTGCCAAGGCCAAGCTGGCAATCGCCGATTCATTTTACAAAGAGGGTGGGACGGCGAATCTGACGCAGTCTGTGCAAGCGTACAAGGATTTCGGGATTTTATTCCCTATGCTGCCGGAAGCGGCCTACGCGCAATTGCAAGTGGCGATGACGCACTACAAGCAGATGGAAAAACCGGACCGCGACCGCACACAGGCTCGCGCAGCCGAGGATGAGTTCCAAATATTCCTGACAAAGTACCCGAATGATCCGCTGGCTCCCAAGGCCGAACAACGCTTGCGCGAAGTGCAGGAACTGCTGGCGGAAGGCGACTTCCGCATTGGTTACTACTACTACGTGAAGGAAGACAAGAAGGCGGCGGAATCGCGGCTAAGAGGATTGGTAAATCGTTACCCTCTTTACAGCAAATCCGACCAGGCGCTGTGGATGCTCGGGAACATATGGCAAGGCACGGAAAAGAAGGAGATTGCAATCCCGTATTACGCACGGATCGTGCGCAATTATCCTTTGTCGCCGCTCGTCCCCAATGCCAAGAGCCGGTTGAAGGCCCTCGGGGCGCCGATCCCGCAGCCGGATCCCAAAGCCGTGGCCTGGATGACGGCGGAGCAGAATGCACCGCGGCAGCGCGAAGCATTGATTAAGAAACCGCTGAGTCTGATTCGTACCGGTCCGGGGCAGGAGTTGCGGGCGGCGGCCACAACCGGAAAACCGACGATGACGCCCGATTCAGAAAGCGAAACGGGAATTGATATATTGAGGGGCGGGAGTCCGTCGCAAGGAGCGACTACAACCGGAATCGTTGCGACGGTAACACCGGGAAGCACGAGCGGAACAACGAGCAGTGCAGAGAGTGTTACGCCAGCCACAGACGGCGGCGAAGCGGGCCCTGTGGCGACAGGGGATCCAAACGCACCTCCAACGACAGAGAATTCCGCAAATGGAACGGCCGAGACAACACCCAAGACCGATGCCACACCAGCGGCAACGGGCCAGCCGGGTGACCCAAGCAAGACGGGTGAGACTCCGGTGGCCGCAGGGCAAACCAGCGATGCAGCTAAGACGGACGCGGCAGCGCAGGACGGAAAATCTAAGAGTGATAATAAGAAAGAATCGACTAGCAAGAAAAAGAAGGGCCTGAAAAAAATCTTGCCCTGGTAAGGTTTTGCGGCAGGGCGAAGATCAGGAGAAACACTGCGGGGTACGGTCATAGAGGACCGTATCCCGTGTGTTTTTGGGCCAAAAACGACGCCTCTGGACGGGCCATGAGTGCAGTATTCACTTCCGACACACGGCTGCCCTCTTGAGATTGACGCAAACTGGAACGGGTGCTCCAATAGGTTGGAGTAGGTCATTTGTACGGCCACGCACGGGTGTGGCCAGCATAGGCAGCGTATCGGCGGAGGACGCTCGGTGGCAAAGATTCTGGTCGCGGACGATAACAGCAACATCCAGAAGATGGTGGGGCTGGCCCTGAAAGATCAGGGCATCGACGTCGTTGCCGTTGGCAACGGTGAAGCAGCCGTGCGGAAAATCTCCGATTTGCGCCCTGACCTGGTGCTTGCGGACGTATTCATGCCGGTGCGAAACGGGTATGAAGTTTGCCAGTACGTGAAGATGGATGCTTCGCTTGCGCATATCCCCGTCATCCTGCTAGTGGGCGCGTTTGATCCACTGGATGAGCAAGAAGCACAGCGAGTGGGAGCGGACGGCGTATTGAAGAAACCGTTTGTTCCGCCGGATCCCTTGATTTCGATGGTGAAATCAGCGCTGCAACGCGCAGGAGTCGGTCACGGAGGCGCTGCCACCGTGAAGGTTCCGGAACCGGAGGTTTTAAGGGCCAGCGATCTGCTTACTCCGAGTGTTGCGCCTATACCCATGGTGAGCAGCATCCCGGTGCACACTGCGTCTCATGAACCAGTGATTGCGGCCTTGGAGCAAGAGAGTTTTGTGGATGAAGTGCCGGTGCCGGCGCGTCTTGAGCCAGTGCAAATTGACAGCAGCTCGCAACCCGTGGCATTCGGGAGCCTGTTGGAGACGCCAACGGATGAAAAGGATGACGAACTGGGCTTTCTGCCGCAGGCGCATCCTGATTTGGCGCCGGAGCGCGATTGGCGCGATACGGATACAGAGGAACTTGACGAGGAAGCGGAAGAAGAAAAACCTCCTGCTCCTTGGCGGCGTGAAGAAGCGGAGAGTTCCGCCGATTCCGGAACGAGCGGTGGATCTAAGGATTGGCGTTCGGGAAGTTTCGAGCAGATTCTTGCCCGGAAAGCTCACGGGGAGTCCTGGGAACCTGTTGAAGAAAAGCCGGAAGTAGTGGAGAAGGCCCCTGCGGCAAGTAACTACGTCGCGGAAGCGCCCGCTCCTCCCCCGAGCATTCCGGAACTGCCAGCGGTCACCACTGGAGCGATTCCGAGTACGCCATTTGTGACGGACGCGTGGGCGGGCGTGAGCTCGCCGGCTTCACAGGAAAAGATCTCGACAAAGACACCCACGGCTGTGGAAGAAGTAACTCCCGTGAAGGAACGCGAACGACCGTCACCGGAGACAGCGGTTACGAGCACACCCGAAGCGAGCCAAGCCGAGCCGCAAACGAAAACATCGAAAGACTCGTGGTTTTCTGTGCCGTCAAACCCCTGGAATGCCGAACTGGAGAAGGCTAACCGGCTGGCTTCGACGTGGGATTCTGGTGCGCCGGTGGCCGCTCCTCCCGCGTCCAGCAACGGAACGGAAAAGGCTACTGAGGCCATCAGCGAAACGGCTCAGAAGGTGATCGAGGAAGCGGCCTTGCCTGCGGAAACCGTGGAGGTCATCCGCGAGGAAGCCGCTCAAGTTACCGAAGACGCGACGCTTATTCCGGAGCAACAAACCTACGACGGAGCGGGCTTCTACGCGACGGAGGAAATCCTAGAGACTCCAGCTCCGGCAACTACCCCCGCTCCGACCCCGAGCATGGATGATCTCGTCGCTAAGGTACTGGCAAAGTTGAATCCCGAGGTTTTGCAGGCGGTTACGCGTGAGATTCTGAAGCCCGTTGTGGAAGCGATGGTCCAGGAAGAGATGAAGTCGAAGAAGTCGTAATTCCCCGCCCTGTCGAGTCGAAAAATCCGCCCTACTTTGCATTTGCGAAAATGAATTCTTTTCCTAGGACTGCGTCCGGCCGAATTGACGCCGCTGCTTTGCCCCTCGTATAGTCGAAGATTACTCTGAACCATTTAGACGCGTCTAGAACGGACGGGCCAAGGCCCGCCAGTGCATGGGAGAAACGCACCAAATGGGTCGCGAAATAGCAAAAGCATATGAACCGCAGCAGATCGAACCGCGGTGGGCAGACTTCTGGGTAAAGGAAGAATTGTTCAAAGCGGACCCGAATGCGCCCGGGCTGGTGTTTTCGATCGTGATTCCCCCTCCCAACATAACGGGCTCACTGCACATCGGGCACATGCTGGAGCACACGGAGATCGACATCCTCACGCGGTGGCACCGGATGCTTGGTTACAACACGTTGTATTTGCCTGGCACCGACCACGCGGGAATTTCGACGCAACGCGTGGTGGTGAAGCACCTGATGGATCGCGGCATTGACTACCACACGCTGGGGCGGGAAGAGTTTGAAAAGCAGGTATGGAAGTGGAAAGCGGAAGCAGGCAGCGAGATTACGCGCCAGATGAAGGGCATTGGGGAGAGCTGCGACTGGTCGCGGGAGAGGTTCACGCTGTCGCCGGAAATGTCGCGCGTGGTACGCGAAGTGTTCGTGCGGCTGTATGAAGAAGGATTGATTTACCGCGAGAAGAGGCTAGTGAATTGGTGCCCCGTGTGTCTGACGGTGCTGAGCGACCTGGAAGTCGTCCACGAGGAGCGGCAGGGGCATTTGTGGTACATCAAATATCCCGTGGTTGGGACGAAAGAGTTTCTCGTGGTGGCCACGACGCGGCCGGAAACGATGCTGGCATCTTGTTGGCAAGAAAGCGTTGCTGCCATTGATGAATCGCGAAATTCCGATTATCGCGGATGCGATGGTAGACCGCGAGTTTGGAACGGGCGCGGTGAAGATTACCCCGGCGCACGATCCAAATGACTTCGAAGTGGGCCGCCGCCACAAACTTCCGGAAATCGACGTTATGACGGACGACGGCAAAATGGGTGCGCCGGCAGGCGCGTACGCGGGGATGGACCGCTTCGAGGCGCGGAAAAAGATCGTTGAAGATTTGAAAGCGCTGGGCCTTTTGGAAAAAATCACCGAGCACACAAATGCCGTCGGTTTGTGCGAACGAAGCAAGACGATTGTCGAACCGCGAGCTTCGACGCAATGGTTCTGCAAGATGAAGCCTCTGGCGGAGCCCGCCATTGCGGCGGTGGAGCGCGGCGAAATCCAAATCGTGCCGGATAACCGGCGCGAGGAATATTTCAATTGGATGAGAAACATCCGCGACTGGACGCTATCGCGCCAACTGTGGTGGGGACACCGGATTCCAGCGTGGTACTGCAAAGAGAACAAGCACGTCACCGTGGCGAGGGAGAAGCCGGCGAAGTGCGCGACGTGCGGGTCAGTGAATCTTGAACAGGATCCCGATGTGTTGGACACCTGGTTCAGTTCAGGGCTTTGGCCGTTTTCAACGCTCGGGTGGCCGGAAGAAACGGCCGATTTCAAGAAATATTATCCGACGAGCCTGCTGATCACTGGATACGACATCCTGTTTTTCTGGGTGGCTCGGATGATCATGATGGGGATTCACTTCACGGGCAAAGTTCCTTTCCGCGCGGTATATCTGCACTCGCTGGTGCGCACTGGGAGCGGCGAGAAAATGTCCAAGTCCAAAGGGACGGGACTCGATCCGGTGGCGCTGAATCAACAGTACGGAACCGACGCGATGCGGTTTTGCCTGGCGTCGATGGCGGCGCCGGGGACGGACATCGTGTTGTCCGAGGACAAACTGGCAAGCGCGCGGAATTTCGCGAACAAAATCTGGAACGCAGCACGATTTTTGTTTTTGAACTTGGACAAGTTTGAAGAGGGCGGAGCGAAATTGGAGGAGTTGGCGGCCCCGGAAGTGCGAGCAAAGGCGCCGTATGCTTATCAGGGAAGCGTTCCGTTGGTGGATCAGTGGCTTTATTCGCGGCTGGCCAGCACGATCGAGTTGGTGAACGATGCGCTGACGAACTATCGGTTTCACGAGGCCGCGCAGGGCGTGTACCAATTTTTTTGGGGAGATTTCTGCGACTGGTATATCGAGTGGGTCAAGCCGGATCTCCAGAGCGCAGACCGTGAACAGGCTACTATCGTGTGGAAGAATCTTTTTGCCGCATTCGATGACGCGCTGCGGTTGCTGCATCCTTTCATGCCGTTTCTGACGGAGGAGCTTTGGCACCAGTTGCCGCAGAGGAGCGGAGGGAAGTCGATTGCGCTGGACACATTCCCCACGGCGCGGAAAGCGTGGGCACAAGAGAAGATTGTGGGCGCGGTGGACATCTTCACTCAAATACAAGGTGTTATTACCGCGCTGCGAAATATTCGAGCGGAGATGAGACTTGACGCGAAGAAAAAAGTGCCGGCCCAATTTTGGAGCACTGCTGAGTTCATACGCAATAGAGTACACATCGAGTCTGACGCAATTACGCGACTAGCGGTTCTAAGCGAGTTGAAGGTTTCGCCGGCGGCGCTGGGGCAAGTTGGCGGGTCAGTACGCTCGACGGCGCAGTTTGACGTGCGCATCGCGTACTCCGACACGGTGGACGCAACGGCGGAGAAGGTGCGGCTGAAGAAAGAAATCGAGGGTCTGGAGAAGGCTATCGCGTCAAAGGAACGACAGCTCGGGGATGAGACATTTCGCAGCCGTGCACCGGAGAAAATCATTAAGGGGCTGGAAGCTACGCTTGCCGGGCAGCGCATTGAGCTGCAAAAACTGAAGGATCGCCTGGCTCAGCTTGAAAAAGGTTCATAGTTCTTCGGGGTCTTATGGATTGGAACTCTCGTTACATTGCTGACGTTGTGCGGCGCGCGCTAGAAGAGGATATCGGTACGGGTGACGCGACGACTGCGGCAGTGGTACCGCCACGAACAACGGCTCGGGCTAAAATTCTGGCCAGGCAGACGCTCGTTTGTGCGGGCTTGTCGATTGCTGAAAAGGTGTTCCGGGCTCTGGATCCTGAAGTCCGAGTCACCTTTCCGCACAACGACGGGTCGTTCGTAGAGCCCGGCGCGGAGATTGTGCAGGTCAAGGGAAATGCCCGCGCGATCCTTACGGGCGAGCGAACGGCGCTGAATTTTCTGGCGCATCTTTGCGGAGTTGCCACGCTGACGCGGCGCTTTGTGGAGCAACTAGCGGGCACGAGAACGCGCATCCGGGATACGAGGAAAACCACGCCGGGATTGCGCGCGCTTGAAAAGTACGCGGTGAAGACGGGCGGTGGTAGCAACCACCGCTTCGGTCTCTATGACGCCATCCTATTGAAAGAGAACCACGTCGCGCTGGCGGGAGGAATGAAGGAAGCGGTAGACAAAGCGCATACCTATGTGTCGCCAAAGTCGCAGCCGCCCCGGGCCGCGAGCGCTTATGATGCGGCGGGGCTGGACCCGGAAGTCGTCGGCCCAGGACCATTGCCCGTGCAAATTGAGGTTCGCAACCAAAAAGAACTTCTTGAAGCGCTTGGGGCCGGAGCAGAGGCAGTGCTGCTGGACAATATGACACTGGAACGCGCCGCGGAATGCGTGAAGATCGCGCGGGGGATTCGCGCGGAATGCGTGATAGAGATTTCCGGAGGAATCACGCTCGACAACGCGCGAGCATACGCGGAGACAGGCGCCGACTTTCTTTCTTCGGGGATGCTGACGCACTCGGCGCCTGCCGCGAACCTCAGCCTCCTTGTGGACAGCATCGAGGGAACGTAAGCTTAGGCGGCGCGAAGGGGCGCGGCAAAATCCCGATGACTCAAGAATCCATGCCGGGCACGACCGACCGGCGGCTGGCGGGGTTGCTTACGTTGCTGTCGGAGAACGCCACCATCGTAATCAGCGGCGCCCGAATCGCGAAAGAGATTGGCGTCTCGCGGTCAACAGTCTGGCGATGGGTAGAACGCCTGCGCGGACTGGGCGTCAAAGCAAAAGGCCAGCCTGCAACCGGATACTTCCTGGAGCAAGTGCCCGACATTCTGACCCCGGACATGCTAAAGCAACGGCTGAAAGGCGGCCTCTTCGGGAAACGCATCTTTCATTTTTTCAAGACGGATTCGACGAATCGCGTGGCACTGGAATTGGGTCATGCCGGGAAGCCGGAAGGTGCGGTCGTGCTGGCGGAAGAACAAACCGCAGGACGTGGACGAGCAGGACGCAAGTGGCATTCCGAACGTGCGGCTGGAATTTATGTGACGTTGCTTCTTCGGCCAAAATTGGCGCCGGTGCAAGCTCCGCTGCTAACGATGATGGCGGGGCTCTCCGCGCATTCCGCGGTCCAGGCTGTGACCGGACTAACGGTGGACCTGAAATGGCCGAACGACTTGCTTATTCGCGGGAAAAAAGTCGGGGGCATCCTGACGGAGATGCACGCGGAACCGAATCAAGTGCGATTCGTGATTGTGGGAATCGGCTTGAACGTGAATCAAGAAAGGTTCCCCGGGGAGCTTTCCAATGTAGCGACTTCCCTGCGCGCGGAAACAGGCAAACCGCAGTCGCGCATGGAGCTGCTGGTGCGGTTGCTGCGCGAATTCGAGAGCGATTACAATCGATTTGTGCGGGAAGGGGTGGGCAGCGTGATTGCGCGCTTCGAGTCGGTGTCGAGCTATGCGAAGGGCAAGCGCGTGCGCGTAACAAACGGAACCGAGAGCTATTGCGGTACGACGGCCGGGCTTGGGCCGGAAGGATTGCTGCAAGTGGAGCGGGAAGATGGGCGAATTACGGCGGTGATTTCAGGAGACGTCACGGAGGCACGCTAGATGCTGCTGACCATTGACGTGGGAAATACCAACTCGGTGCTGGGCGTTTTTCGGGGCGAAGAGCTGGTTGCGAACTGGCGTTTGACTACGGCGCGGGAGCAGACGGTTGACGAATATGGCGTGCTGACGAGGAATCTGTTTACGCTGGCGGAGCTAGACCGAGACGCTATCACGGGAGTGATCATCAGCTCGGTGGTGCCGCCGGTGAATCGGACACTCGCGGAAATGTCGAGAGTCTATTTTGGAAAGAAGGCGCTATTCGTGGAAATGGGCGTGAAGACCGGGATGGCTGTCCTAGTGGACAATCCGTCGGAAGTGGGCGCGGACCGGATTGTGAACGGCGTGGCGGCATTTCATCAATACGGCGGGCCGTGCATCGTCGTGGATTTTGGGACGGCGATTACGTTTGACGTAATTTCGGCAAAAGGTGAATACCTCGGCGGCGTCATCGCGCCGGGGCTCGGGATTTCAGCGGAGGCTCTGTTCGCGCGCGCCGCACGGCTGCCACGGGTGGAGATCAAGGATCCTGGGAAAGTGATCGGAACCAACACTGTCACGCACATGCAGGCGGGTTTGTATTACGGCGCGGTGGACATGGTGGATGGCATGCTTGCGCGCATAAAGAAAGAGTTGGGCGAGGATGCGAAGGTTGTTGCGACCGGCGGACAGGCCAGGCTGGTGTCAAAAGGGTCGAAGCACATCCAACACACCGACGAATTCCTTACTCTGACCGGCCTGCGATTGATCTGGGAAAAAAACCAGCCTGTCGAACGCGGCAAGAGCGCGGCGGCCGTGCCAGCAAAGAAGGCGCAAGGCTAAGCAGCGCTAACGAAATGGACGGCTGGAACTACTTCAATTACTTCACGGAAATCGAAGAATATTTTTGGAAGAAACGCGGGGCGCATCTGCTGGTGTCGCCGTTGGACTGGGCCATAATGGAGGCGTGGCAGAAAGCGGGGGTGCCGCTGGAAGCCGCTCTGAAAGGGATTGACAAGGCGTTTGAGAGCTACCAGAGGTCGCGGCGCGGAGCGGGCAAGCCGCTGAAGAACCTGGCGTATTGCACCGACGCGGTGCTGGAAGCCGCAGAAGAACAGCAGGAAGCGGCTGCGGGAAGCTCGCCAAGAGCCGCTCGAACGACTGAAAGCGAAGCGTTTTCGCGAGACGAATTGAGGAAATATTTTGCGAAGAATGTGGAGCGATTGAAACAGGCGGCGGAAAAGAGTTTGCAAAGACACCCGGAGATGGTTAAGCGTTTGACAGGGATTGTGGAATCGCTGGAGTCCAGCGCCGAGATTCTTGATACACCGGCGACACTGGACTTGGAAGACTTGGAGCGGCGTTTGACGGTTCTGGATGAGAAGATACAGACACTGTTGACCAGCCACGCGCCGGAAGAGCTGATGCTGAAGGTCCGCCGCGAAGTGGATGGGCAGCTGGCAATGTACCGGCGGAAGATGAAAGCTGAGCAACTGGCAATGGTCGAAAAACAGTACACGCAGAAGCGGCTGTTGGAAGAATTCGGGATCCCGCGTCTGAGCCTTTTCTACTTGACGTAGCGTTAGTCAGCAAGATGACCGGTCATTCGCAAACAAGAACGATTTGATCTCACACCTGAGCCACAGTTATCTTAGAATAGGACAACAGTATGCCTGATGAGTTACGCTTATCGATTGAGAAGCTCATTTACGGTGGTGACGGCTTGGCGCACGCCGATGCAGATACCGTTTTTGTGCCGTATGTTTTGCCAGGCGAAGAAGTACGCGCAAACGCCAAGTCACGAAAGAAGAAATTGGTCTGGGCGGAACTTCTGGAGGTAACGTCACCCGCAAAGGAGCGCGGAAAAGCGAGGTGCTCGCATTTTCAAAAATGCGGCGGCTGCCATTACCAACACATTCCGGCGGAGGAACAGTTAAGACTCAAGAAAGAGATTTTGCGGGAGACGCTTTCGCGTCTCGGCGGAATCACTTGGGATAGGACAATCGTCGAGCATTCCGCGGTGTCTTACGGCTATCGTAACCGCGCCCAGTGGGCCGTGAGGAGCGGGATGCCTCGCGCGCTGGGATATTTTCTGCCGGAAAGCTCCGTGATCGTACCGATCGATGAATGCCCCGTGCTTTCTCCGCGCCTTGCGCGCACCTTCGCCAAGCTTCAAGACATGGCGCGCTCCAGCACATTGCCACCAGGAATCCAGGAGATTGAAGCGTTTGCCGATTCGGCGGATGAAAAAATTGCGCTGAATGTGGCGTTTGAGAAATTCTCGAAGCCAGCCGCGGAACTGGCGGCCACTTTCCGCGAGGCTTTGCCGGAGATCGAAAGTTTGCTGCTGCTAGACCAAAAGAAAAATCGCTTTGAATTGACGGGGCCGGGCTATTTGACGCATGAAGCCGGCGGATTCAAATACCGGGTCAGCCATCTTTCGTTCTTTCAAGTGAACCGCTTCCTGATCGAGGATTTGCTGAAGACCGTGACAGCCGATGCGCATGGCGAGCTGGCGCTGGATCTGTATTCGGGCGTGGGGTTCTTCACGTTGCCGCTGGCGAAGACATTCCGAAAAGTGGTGAGCGTGGATGCCAATCTTGCTGCTACGCGGGACCTTTACGCTAATGCGGAGATGGCGGGCGTCACGATCGTGTCGCACAACGAACATGCAGAAGAGTTTCTGAAAAAAACGGAGGAACGGCCAGACTTTGTGATCCTTGATCCGCCGAGAGCCGGATTGGGCGCAGAAGCTGCGGGCAAGCTCGCGGAACTTGGCGCCAAAAAAATTGTATACCTTTCTTGCGATCCATCCACGCTGGCCCGCGATTTGGCGGTTTTGACGAGTTCACCTCGGAAACCAAAGGAACTCATCGGGCCAAGCGTCCGATATGAAATCGCGGAGATGCACCTGTTCGACCTGTTCCCACAAACATTTCACATCGAAACGCTGGTCAGGTTGCGACGAGCGCCATGAGGCTGCCCGCCGTAGCGATTGTCGCGGCATTTGCCAGCGGCATCGTGCTCGGCTTGCATCCTACGGTTGCAAGAAACGCTTCTTCTCACATTCTCCTTTCTTCCCTTTTCCTGTTAGTTGCTTTCTTCGTCCTCGCTGGAATCTTTTTTGTAAGAATCGCTCATCTTCTTGTTGCAACCATCGCTTCCCTGTTTGGCTGGATTCTGCTTGGATTTCTAGGCGTTTGCATTGCAGAACAACCGCGGGATGCGAATCATGTGATCTCGCTCGTTGAACAAAGCCGCATCTCGCTGAAAACGCCCCTGCGATGGCGCGGTCATCTGCGTGATGAACCGACCCGCCTGCCATGGGGCTACGGATACGAAATTGAGCTTACTCGTGTTGAGTTCGAAGGGGCCTTTCATCCGGCGCGAGGAGGCTTGCGCCTGAGCTTCACAGCGCATCCGGAGGGTCCGGTGCCGCCGGAACTTCATGCGGGAGACGAAGTGGCGGTTTTGGCGGAGGCCAAGCGGCCGCAGATTTTCAAGGATGAAGGCGCGTTCGATCGGCGTGCTTATCTGGCGCAACAGAACATCGACCTCGTAGCCACTTTGCGAGCGCCGCAGCTAATCGAACGAATCAGCTCGTCGACTCCAACTATCGGAACGGTTCTCGCGCGGGCGCGGAGGACATTGCGCGACGAGATTGATGTGCTCTTCGCAGCCGCTCCGCAAGTCGCAGGAGTTTTGCGGGCGATGCTTTTGGGCGACCGGAATTTTGTTAACCGAGCGGAAGCGTTGGATTTTCAGAAGACGGGCGTTTTTCACGTGCTGGTCGTGGCAGGTTTGCACGTCGGGGCTCTCGCTTTCGCGCTCTACTGGGTAGGAAGGAAGCTGCGATTGTCGCGGATGTGGACGACGCTGTTCACGCTTACGATGCTCGGAGCTTACGTGGGCATGGTCGAGCAGCGCACTCCCGTTTTGCGCGCTGCAATGATGGCGGCGATCGTTGTGCTTGGCGGATTTTTCTTTCGCCGACTGGAGCTGCTCAATTCAGCAGCAGTTGCGGCTGTAATTCTGCTTTTGGCAAAACCGGTCGCCCTGCGGGACTCGCGCTTCCAATTGACGTTCGTGGCCATAGGCTGCATTGGGGGACTGGCGCTTCCGTGGCTGGAGAAAACGGCACAACCTTATGTACGCGCGCTGCGCGGCTGGCGTGACGTAACGCGAGATGCCGCTCACGAGCCGCGCGCAATTCAATTCCGAATCGATCTGCGTTCGCTGGCGCTGTGGCTTACTTCACGGTTGCCGCAACGGCTGAGCAAACCGACCGGCGATCTTATAGCCGGCGGATTGTCCCTGACTTTTCGTGTGTGGGAGCTGTTGGTTCTCACATTGGCTCTGCAAGCAGGAATGTTGCCGTTGATGGCGCGCGATTTTCATCGTATCCCCTTGTCGGCGCCGCTGGTGAACCTTGCAGCCGTCCCGCTAACCGGCATCGTCGTTCCGCTAGGCTTCCTGACTTTGGCTTGCGGACTGGTTTTCACGGCTGCTGGAAAACTCCTTGCTGTTCCGCTTGCGTGGCTAACCGCACTGCTTTTGCACATTGTCCAGTGGTTCGCGCATTTTCCGCGGTGGAGTTACCGGATTCCCGGGCCACCGTTCTGGCTGATTGTGTTGTTTTTTGCTGTGGGGATTCTGCTGGCCGCCGAAATGCGATTGAAGCATCCCTTGCACAAAACTATGGTCTGGGGATTGCGCAGTGCGTTCGTCGCTTGCGCGTTGACGATCGCCATCTATCCCTTTGGAGAAAGGTTGACGAAAGGCAAACTGGAATTGACGGTCCTTGATGTGGGGCAGGGTGACTCGCTGCTCGTCGTTACTCCTGGTGGAAAAACTCTGTTAATCGATGGAGGCGGAGCGTTCGGCGGGTTTCCCGGACACGAAGAACACAACGGCGTCGATCCGGGTGAAGAAGCCGTTTCACCGTATTTGTGGTCGCGGGGTTTTCAGAAGCTGGATGTTGTCGCGCTGACACACGCGCACCAAGACCATCTAGGCGGCCTGACTGCAATCCTGGAGAATTTTCGTGTCGCGCAACTTTGGATCGGACACGAAGTGTCCGTTCCGGCGCTTGTGAGGCTGGAGGAACTGGCACGCGAGCGGAAAATCTCCATCGAACATGAGCTGCGCGGCAAGTCTTTCCGCTGGGATAGCGTCGACGGTGAATTCTTGTGGCCGGAGATTGTTCCGGAGGAGTTGGCCCCTTCCGCAAAGAACAACGATTCCCTGGTGCTTCGGTTGCGCTACGGTAATGAAACACTATTGCTGCCTGGCGACGCTGAAAAACAGGTGGAACGCGAAATTCTTTCTGAGAATGACCCGGAGGCAATGCGTGCCGACGTTCTGAAGATCGGCCATCACGGAAGCAAGAATTCGACGACGCCGGAATTCCTCGCGGCTGTCCAGCCACGCGTTGGGATCATATCCGCTGGTGAAGACAACCCGTACGGGCACCCCAGCCCAGAGCTCCTGGAACGGTTGGAGAATGCGGGCATACGAATCTTGAGGACGGATCAGAACGGGGCGGTGCAAGTCATGACAGATGGCCGACAACTGGAGATTAGCTGCTTTGTCGCATGTCCAAACGGCGGAAACGCGGCTGCCTCAGTGCAGGGGAAAGCGCCAGATCGCAAGCAGGACTAGGAGAAGAAACAGAAATCCAACGGCGGCCTGCCACTCATGATTTTTCTTGTACTGGGCAAAAGAGAAGGAACCGGCGGAGTCTCCCGGCAATTTCGCGGCGGTCAGGCGCGGAATAAATAGCGGGACAGTGCGAGCATACTCATCGAAAGATGTGCCGTGGCGGAGGCGAAGCTCACTCGCTTCTCGCCGCATTACGATGGAATAGAATACGGCGAAATAGACAATCAGGATTAAACCGGAGAGCCACGAACGCGTGGCAATTCCGGCTCCCAGAGCGAGGATAGCGCTGCCGAGATAGAGTGGATTTCTGGTGTAAGCGTAAGGACCGGTGACGGTGAGGACTTCCTGCTTATGAAGATAGCCCGCTGCGTACGCGCGCAACCACAGGCCAATGACTCCAACCATTGCGCCGAGGAAAATGCTGCGAGGCGTGGGCCGCGAAAGATAAAGAACCGCTATCGCGAGCGGATAACCCAGGCGGACGCGCCAACGCACAAAAAAATTGCCGGCTGCGCTCATCGGCGAATCTCAACTTGACGGCGAACAGCTTCAAAAACGGCGTCGACGTCAATTTCCAAAATCGAAGGATCAGCTTGATCGCCTCGCTTATAGGTGGTCACCGCATGCGGACTGCGCAAGACGATATCAAGCGGAAGAGCTTTGTCGGAGGAGTTGCCCGGGCGATGGGGACCGTTTCGCTCTGGATCCGTCGGGCCAAAAATGGCCACTGCAGGTGTTCCAAGAGCGACGGCGAGATGCAGCGGCCCCGTGTCACCACCGACGATGCAGACCGCAGTGCGAAGAAGGGCCATGAGCTGAGTGAGCGACCCATTGTAAGCGATAGGGTCCGCTTCTCCACTGGCCGTCTTGATCGTTGAGAACAGATCCTCTTCGCCAGGGCCATAATTCACCACGCAGCGCAGGCCCAACGTGTCAGCTATTCTCTGGCAGAGCGCGCCGTAGCGATCCGGCGGCCAGCATTTCGAGCGCCAGCCGCCCGCAGGGCTCAATACGACGTGCCGGTCAATGCCAAACCCTCGCAGGAGTTGCAGTACGAAGACTTCTTGAATCGAGGGCACCGAGAGCAAAACCGGCGCAACGCCGTTGCGAGCGCCCGCGCGCTGCGACAATTCTCCATTCTGGTCGGCGATGTGGGCTTGCGTGCTGTGAACGCGATCGGTGTAAAGAACCGGCACGCCGAACTCGCGAATCGTTTGCGAGGAAAACCCAATCCTGAGCGGAACGCCGCCTAGGAAGGGAAGCGAGGCGGACTTCCACAACCCTTGATAGTCGATTGCACCAGTGAACTTTTTCCTGCGGATTCGTCTGATGATTTCGCCCAAGGATTTGTACGAGCGAGTTTCCGTCTCCCAGATTTCCGTTGCCAGCTCACTGCTCTCGACCAGCGCTTTCCAGCGCGGATGCGTCAGCCAAACAATTTCAGCTTTCGGGAACGATTCACGAAGGCCGGCGACGGCGGGAAACGTGTGGACGATGTCACCGAGGGAACCGAGACGCACAACCAGAAAACGCGGCTCAGGCATGCGGCGCCTTGCGAATGGAATCCAGAAGTCCTTTAGTAGAGTGATCCTTGGGGTCGCCCACGATGGCCACGCGGATGCCAAGCCGCTTGGCGACAGCACGTTCCGGCACGGTCTCGATAGTGTAATCGGTTCCTTTGGCGTGAACGTCCGGGCGCAGCTCTTCGAGAAGAGCTTCGACGTTCGGTTCGCCAAAGAGAACTACATAATCCACGCATCGCAACGCGGCGACGAGGTGCGCACGCGCGTTTTCATCAAGGATGGGGCGGCCCGGCCCTTTGAGATTGCAGACGCTCGAGTCCGCATTCACTCCGACAACGAGAATGTCGCCTTCGCGCCGTGCGCCTTCGAGATAGCGAATATGTCCGACGTGCAGAGTGTCAAAGCAGCCGTTGGCAAAAACGACGCGCCGACCGTGGCTCTTATGTTCCGCGACCTTCTCTCGCAGTACTGCTCGAGGAACAATTTTGGAAACAGCTTCGCGCATAAATTAAGAGGCGGCTCCGGATGCCTCGCCGCGGATGGCATCGAGAAGTTCCGGGCGCGAAATCGTGGCTGTGCCGCGTTTCATCACGACGAGGCCTCCGGCAATATTTGCAATGTGCGCGGCTTCAAGCGCAGATGCCCCGCAGGCGAGGGCCAGAGTATATGCGGCAAGAACGGTGTCGCCGGCGCCGGTTACGTCGACAGCCTGATCGCTGCCGTGAACGGGGATTTGCGTGAGGCGATCGCCTGTCTCGAACAAGGCTGCACCGTGGCGTCCGCGGGTAACTAGCAGCGATTGCAACTTCATCTCCGCAAGAGTTGCGCGGCCTGCACGCGCAAGCTCATCGGTATCTTGACCGATTGAGGCGTGATGCGCTGCCTCAAGCTCGGCCTCGTTGGGCGTAGCGGCCGTGATGCCCGCCTTCGCATAGCAAGGCAGATGGTATCGCGCGTCGAGCGTGACAAGCAGTTCATTCTTGCGCTTGCTGGAGGCCTGCTGTACTAATTCCGGAGTCGCAATGCCAAAGCCGTAGTCCGAAACAGCGAGAGCGTGTGCTTTGCGCAGATCCGCAGTAAGGCGTTGTTGGAGTTTTTTTCGAACGGCATCCGGCAGAGGTGATTTCGGTTCGTAGTCGACGCGCAGAACCTGCTGTCCCACGGTGTGCGCCCACCCGGCAAGAAAGCGGCTTTTCGTCGGCGTCGTCCAGCCCTTCGCACGGAAAATGCCGGAAACATTGACGCGCATGCGGCGGAAATGAGCGACCAACGCGTCCCCTGCCGCGTCATCGCCGACGGCCGTAACAGGCAGGATACGCGCCCCGAGAGACGCGAGGTTGTTGGCAGCGTTGGCGCCACCGCCAGGAACAATGTGGGATTCCCGATGCTTGAGGATCAGCACCGGAGCTTCGCGCGAAACGCGCGAGATTTCGCCATATTGGAATTCGTCGGCAACGAAATCGCCAAGAAGGACAATCGTTTTCGTGGTGAATTGTTCAACGCAATCGCGGAGGGCGAGAAGATCGACCGACGTTGACGCTGGCTCTTTCGTGCGTGGACGTTTCATTTGTGCTGCCTCAGGATCCAATCCGCCGCTTGCGCGAGATCTTCAGCGACAAAATCCGGCTGCACAGGCCACTTTGCCGCGTGCCAGGCAAGTTCACCTTCACCATAACCGGTGCGGACGAGAATGCTGCGCGCACTCGCGTTTCGCGCGAGTTCCACGTCCCCATAACGATCCCCGACCACAAAGGAGCGTCGCAGATCGAGCGCGTGCTCTTGAGCTGCACGGTCCAGCATGCCGGTTTTGGGCTTGCGGCAGTTACAGTCTTCAGCGGATGTGTGCGGGCAATAATAAATTGCGTCGATTTTGGCGCGTCCCATAGAGAGTTGCTCGGTCATTAGCTCGTTCACGGTGTGTACGAGCGACTCCGGAAAGTAACCGCGGCCGACACCGGACTGATTCGTGACGATGATAACAGGCAAGCCCGCCTCGTTGAGCCGGCGAATGGCAGCTGCGACGAAAGGAAACATACGAAATCGTCTGGCGTGATTCAAGTAACCCACTTCTTCGGCAATTGTTCCGTCACGATCGAGGAAAACGGCGGGGCGTAAGGCCGATTGCTCAGGCACGCTGCACCTGGGCCGAGGATAGCCAGGGTCTAGCAGCAGCCTCCACCATATCGGCTGTGACTGCGCTCATACACCGGTGATCGGTCGGACAGCGGCGGAGAAAGCACGGGCTGCAGTAAGGCTTTTGCTGGACGATGATGCAGCGCGGCGTGACTGGAGCTGTGCCGAACGGATCCGTGGGACCAAATACTGCAACGATAGGCAAGCCCACAGCGGCACCAACATGCATCGCGCCGGAGTCGTTGCCGATAAAAAGATGACATTGCGATAGAAGGCCAGGCAGATCGGCAATCGCGGTTTTCCCCGTGAGGTCAATCGGAGGCCTGCTCATTTCGGCAGAGATCGCCGTCGTAACGGCGGCCTCAGCAGCGGTCCCAAATAGGATTACGTCAGCATCCATTTCTGACTGTAGGCGATTCGCCACGTCCGCAAAACGCGAAGGCGGCCAGCATTTTGCCGATCCATACGATGCGCCCGCGCCAATGGCAATCCGCAGTGCGCCCTGGCGTACGCCGGATTTGCGCAGAAATTCCTCGGCGCTCCGCCGCTTTTCTTTTGGAACGTGAAGGCCAATGAACGATTCGTCCTGCAAGGAATCCAGCCAGCCCGCGCGGCGCAGAAGCTCTAGATAATAAAACTTCTCATGCGCAGGAATTTCCCCCTGCCGGGGAAGAGGCACAGCCTTGGTCAGAAGGAAGCTACGGCCGTCTCGTCCGTAACCAATGCGTTCGGGAATACTTGCGCGCCAGGCCAGCCAAGCGGCATCGAACGCGTTTTGCAGCAGCAAGGCCACGTCAAACTTCTGCGCGCGAAGCTCCGTCGCCAACCGTTCACGGCCAGAAAATCCCGTGTGCGAGCCCGCCGGATCGTACGGGATAAGCTGATTACAAACCTCTTGATCGCGGTAAATATCCGCGACGTAGGGCCGTGCCACAATCGCGACCTGTGCGTCAGCAAAACGTTTGCGCACCGCGCGCAGCGCAGGCAGGGCCATAATGGCGTCCCCCACCCAGTTCGTAGCGCGAATAAGAATCCTCACGCGGCAGCCCCCGCGCCGGTTGCCAGCGTTTGTTCAAGGATATTTCGGAAATCAATCTCCGGCGCCACTGCCAGATCGATTACCGCGACATAGAGTTGAGCGTCTTCGAACATGGCACTGCCCAGATTCTGTGCATCTTTTTCCGTCGTCACAAATGCGACGGTGCCCGCGCGTTTTCCAGCCTGCTTGATCGCCAAGATGTCCCGCTGTGTGTAGCGATGGTGATCGGAAAAGGTAGCTTGGCCGCAAATCGCAACGCCCCAGTGTCCGAGGTCGCGGAAGAATGCATCCGGATTGCCAAGCCCGCAAAAAGCAAAGAATGGGCCGGCTCCGATTTCTTTGGCGGACAGAAGCGTGATCTCTCGTGCAAAGCGGCGGAACCCAAGCAGTCGAGTCGACGCAGCGAAAACCGGATACTGGTTGAGCTTCCCGATCGCCTCAAGCGTCCCGGACGCCGATTCGGCGCGCGTAAAAACAATCAGGTTTGCGCGGCTCATAGCCGCCAGTGGTTCCCGAAGCCGGCCAGCCGGTAGCAAGGATTCACGGGCGAGCGGCCGCGAAACATCCATCAAGAGAATGTCCAGATCGCGTGCAAGCTGAAGATGCTGAAAACCATCGTCCAAAATAAAAACGTCGATGGGCTGCTGCGATTCTAGGCGATGGCCTTCGGCAAAGCGGTCCTTGCCAACGCCGAAAGAAACACGGCCCTGAAGGCGGAACTTCATCAATTCAATTTCGTCGCTGGTCCCATTTGCACCGCGGTAGCCACGGCTCAGAATCGCCACACGCTTCCCTTCCGCAAGAAATTTCTCAGCGAGCCAGATGACCATTGGCGTCTTGCCGGTGCCGCCGACGGTAAGATTGCCCACGCTGATGACCGTTCCTTTCAGCCGCCTTTGTCTCAGCCAACCTTGCGCGTAGAGCCAAGCCCGCACGCGCACGACAGCCGCGTACGCCACTGACAGCGGCCAGAGCAGCGTCCGCATTAACGGTGAAAAGCTCATCGCGCAGCGCCGTCCAGGCGCTTTGCAATCTCCACCATCGCACGGTCCGCCGCCCCGCGGGAGTTCGCCACCAACTGCCGCGCTGTCTCACTCATTCTTTTCATGCGTTCCGGGTCACGAAACAATTCGATCCACGCGACACCGACGTCTTCCGGGCTTTCCACTTGAATCGCGGCCCCTGCAGTTACGAAGCGCGACGCGATTTCTGCAAAGTTCTCCATGGACGGACCAAACACGGGAATCTTACCGAAGGCCGCGGGCTCAAGAATATTATGACCACCAGACGAAACCAGCGAGCCTCCCACGAACGCGCCGTCCGCTAGTCCATAGAGTGACGCCAGTTCACCGATGCTATCGAGCAATAGAACTGTGATGTCATCGGGTATGGTTGCAGCGTTAGAGTTGCCGTCCGATTGCTTCGAGGCTGGTCCTGGAATCGGCAATCGCGAACGCCGAATGAACTTGCGGTGCGACTCATCGATGAATTCCGCGGCGGCATCAAAGCACTCCGGCTTGCGCGGCGCAAGCACGAGCAGCGACTTCGGATACTCGCCTTGCAGGGTTCCAAACGCGATGAGCGCGTGAGGCTCTTCCGTCGCAACGACGCTCCCCGCAACGATAACCGGTGAGCGGCCGCTGCGTTTGATTTCGGCGGCGAACCAATTCGACAGCGGCGTGGGCGAGGGTAGCTCCAAGTCGTACTTCAAATTGCCGCTGACCTGCACGCGATCGGCAGGTGCGCCTAACGCGCGCACACGCTCCGCATCCTTCTCGCTCTGCATCAGGAAGGCGCTGGCATTCGACAGTGCGTTTCTCAGGAAAGGGCGCAGGAAAAAACCAAAGACGCCGAGATAACTCTGATAGCGCGCGAAGGAGCGATCCGAAATCCGCCCGCTGACGAAAACGACGGGAATCTTGCGCCGTCCCGCTTCCCGAAGAAAGTTGGGCCAGATTTCCGTCTCAAGCACCAGCACGAGCGAAGGTCGCACAGCAGTAAGCGCACGCCGCACGCAGAAGGCCCAATCCAATGGGAAATAGACGATGGCGTCGGCAAACGGAATGCGTTCGCGCGCCAGGGCCTGGCCCGTCATCGTGGTCGTGGAGACGATCAAGGGCCGCTCCGGATAAGCTTCCTTCAAACGCCGGGCGAGTGTAACGCCTGAAAGCGCTTCGCCGACACTCACGGCATGAATCCAGATCGCGCCCGACGAATTCGCAGGCAGTTTGGCAAGCGCAGGAAAGGAAAACCCCAGCCGCTCCCCGATGTTCGAGAGATACTTTCCGTGGCGCAACCCCTTCACGAGCCAGTAAGGCATCAGCAAAAGGGCCGCAAGGCCCATGAGAAAGCTATAAATGAAATACACTAAGCGTGGCTCCGGTCTGTCGTCACACCGCCGGGTGCAGGCGGCGCGCGACGCAGGGCAACCCTGCGCAACCCCCAGGAATCGAAGGCGTCGAGATGAGAAAAGTCTATTATAACCCGGTGCAAATGCTAACCCTCATCCTTGCCTTTCTCGCGGCGCCGTTGTTACTCCCTCAAAACGGTACCCCGCAACAGCCCGGTTCGCTCAAGACCGCATCGCTCGAATCTCACGAAGGCATGACGATCACCGCGCGGCCATGGACGGATCCAGCGCTCTACAAGACCAAATTCCCGAAGAAGTCCCCCTTCGCGGCGGGCATCGTGGCCATCCAGGTGATTTTCCGAAATGATTCGGATGACAGCATGAAGGTCAATCTGGAGCGCATTCGCCTGAACATCACGCTTTCGGAGGAAGATCACCAAGCGCTCTATCCTCTGTCATCCGAAGAGGCGGCCGATGTCATCACGCATCCGGGATCGAAAAACGTAACCATGAAGAGGCTTCCTATTCCTCTCGGCGGACCAAAGGTCGGGCACGACAAGAAATGGGTGGAAGTAGAGAAAGGCCTGAGTGACGCCGGCATTCAAGCCAGCATTGTGGCACCCCATGGCACCGTGGAGGGGCTCCTGTATTTTGATCTTCGAAGCCAATTCGATCTCTTGAATGCGGCGCATCTGTATGTGCCGGAAATTGTGGCTATCGAGAAAAATCATGGCCTGATGTATTTTGAAATTGATTTGAGCAGGTCTGCGGGAAATTAGATCATTTAAGTGGACCTGGAAACCGTCTGTTTGCGCACATCGCCGCCGTCAGCTAACATGACGTGTGCTCACTTCTTCCCAACATTCCGGACAAATGCTCACTCTACTCGACGAATTAAACCCGCAACAACGGCTTGCCGTGGAAACCACGGAGGGGCCGGTCCTTATCCTGGCGGGCGCGGGAACCGGCAAGACGCGAGCAATCACCTTTCGCATGGCGAACCTGATCGCGAAGGGAGTTCCGGCTGAATCCATACTGGCTGTGACGTTCACAAACAAGGCTGCGGAAGAGATGCGCAACCGTGTTTCGAGCTTGCTATTGCGCGCCGGTGTTCCACCAGCGCAGCCCTGGCTTTCCACGTTTCATTCGCTCTGCGCGCGCCTTCTGCGGCGCGAAGCAGCGGCTGCCGGTCTGCCGAGGGATTTTGCTATTTACGATGACGACGACCAGCTCGCGGCCGTCAAATTGGCAATGGCCAGGCTGCAAATCGAGGACGATAGCCTGACACCAAGAAATATCTTGAGCCGGATCAGCTACGCAAAAAATCATGGCCAGACTGCTGGGCAACTGCGCGCAGAAGCGTTCGATCAAAATGGACGTCGCATTGCCGATATTTTCGCGGGGTACGAGAAGCTGCTTCACGATAGCAAAGCCCTGGATTTTGACGATCTCCTCCTTCGCTCCGCTCGCTTGCTGCGCGAATCGACGGCTACGCGAGAAAAATGGCAATCACGTTTTCAATATATTCACGTGGATGAATATCAGGATACCAACCGCGTGCAGTATGAACTGATGCGCTCGCTGACCGGACCCAAACAAAATGTTTGCGTCGTGGGCGACGAAGATCAATCTATCTATCGCTGGCGCGGCGCCGACGTTTCTATCCTGCTCAGTTTCGCGAAGGATTTCCCCGCGGCGCGGATCGTCAAGCTGGAGCGGAATTACCGGTCCACCCAGAACATTCTGGACGCCGCCGGCGCGGTCGTCGCCAACAATCCGGAGCGGCTAGGCAAGTCACTGAGCGCGGAAAAAGGCTCAGGTGGAAACCTGAAATATTTCGAAGGGCGGGATGCGCAAGCCGAAGCGGAATTCGTCGCCGGCGAACTCGAGCGCATCCTCAACGACGATTCGGACCAGACCTGCGCCGTGGAGTACCGCACCAATTTCCAGTCGCGCGCCTTCGAAGAGGTTTTTCGCAGGCGAGGCTTGCGTTACAAACTCGTCGGCGGATTCAGCTTTTACAATCGGGCGGAAGTGAAGGATGCGCTCGCCTATGTGCGCCTCGCCATGCATCCGGAGGATGACATTTCGTTGCTGCGCGTATTGAACCTGCCTCCGCGCGGCATCGGCAAGACCACTGTGGACGCAATTCGCGAATCCGCGCGCGTTGACGGAACGCCGCTCTGGACGGCCATTGAGAAATTTGTCTCCGGCACATCGGCAGGCGGCCGTGCGGTAACTCCTTTGCGGGCATTCCAGGAGCTCATCCGCAAATTGCAAGATGCTCTTGCCGCCAAAGAGCCCGCGGATTTCCTGCATGTGGTGCTTGAGGAATCCGGTTACATGGACATGCTCAAGGACCGCAACACCCCCGAGGATGTCGCCCGAATGGAGAATCTCGAAGAGCTTACGCGGGCCGTCGCGGAAAGCATAGAAGCCGGCGAGACCTTTACCGATTTCCTGGATGCCGCTGCTCTGGTAAGCGACGCCGATCAATTTGAAGGCAAGCCCGGCGTGACGCTCATCACCTTGCACAGCACCAAGGGCCTGGAATTCGATCACGTGTTCCTCACCGGCATGGAAGAAGGAATTTGCCCCCACAGCCGGGCGATCGATGAAGATAAGGGAATTGAAGAGGAACGGCGTCTCGTTTATGTTGGAATGACCCGCGCGCGTCAGTCCCTTATGCTGACGCGCGCTGTTTACCGGCGCATCTTCGGGAATGAGCAACAACTCCGTGCTTCCCTGCCCTCGCGCTTCCTTGCGGAAATTCCCAGCGAGTTGGTGGAAACGGTTCGCGGGTCGATGGCGGAAATTGGCCAAACGCGCCGTTACGAGCCCGACCCCGAATACTCGTATTCACCGGAAGAATTCCTGCGCCGTGTGCGTGGCGGACCAAGGCAAACACAGGTAACTCCGCGCCGCCAGGCAGCTCAAGGTTCCTTCTCGCGCCCCGCTGCAAAACGCGGCGGCGATGCCAATCCCATGCTCGGTCGCAAAGTTCGTCATCCCAGCTTCGGCGTGGGAACCATCGTGGGGGTCGAGGGCGACGATGAAGACCGCCGCCTCTCCGTGAGCTTCCCGGGACGCGGCACCAAAAAATTTATCGAGCGCTACGCGCAGCTCGAACAAGCGTAAAGGGGATACCGCTTAGAACGCGACCGCGTCGGCCGGCTTCGCCGAGCGGTTGCGTGAGGGGGCTTCTCGGGGTACATTGAGGCGCGTTCATTCCTCAAAAGCGTGCTGGATCATTTCAGGCTTCCGGTTTGCCCGGATGCGATCGGAGCGCATGAGTGGCGTTACATCTCTTCCGCTGCAAGGGTATCGATCAACTGATCTCGGATTCGGAAAATGCGGAAGTCCGATTAAAAAAATCCCTTGGGTGGCTGAGCCTGACGTCGCTCGGCATCGGCGCGGTCATCGGTTCGGGCATCTTTACCATCATCGGCACGGCGATCGCCGGACAAAAATTTCAAGCCTCTTCCATCCTGAACGCACCGCTCCTCGAATATCTGATTCATCATTCGGCTTCGTTTGGACGCCCCGGCGCCGGCCCCGCGATTGCCCTCTCCTTTATTCTCGTCGCCATTGCTTGTGGATTCGCGTCGGTGTGCTATGCCGAACTCGCCGCGATGATTCCGATTGCGGGCAGCGCGTACACCTATACCTACGCCACAATGGGAGAACTCGTCGCTTGGATCATCGGTTGGGACTTGATCCTGGAATACGCCGTCAGCAATATGGCCGTAAGTGTCGGGTTTTCGCAGCACCTGGTCAACCTGTTGGACTGGTTCGGCGTCCATCCGAATCCTCGCTGGATTTCTCCTGCCTATCTCCCCAGCGGACTTTCCGACCTTGAAGGCAACATGCTTTACGGTCCCGGTTGGCATTTCGGCTTCAACTGGCCCGCGTTCATCATCGTGATGCTTCTGACGGTCATTCTGGTTCGTGGAATCCGCGAGTCGGCGGAGACCAATAACGTGATGGTGCTGTTGAAAATCATCGCCATCCTGGTGTTCATTTCCTTCGCCTCGCGCTTCATTCACCCCTCCAATTGGCTCCCCTTCGCTCCCAACGGCTGGCCGGGCATTCTCACGGGTGGTTCAATCGTCTTTTTCACCTACATCGGTTTCGATTCTGTTTCGACCGCTGCCGAGGAATGCAAACGTCCGCAGCGTGATTTGCCCATCGGCATCATCGCGACTCTTGTTGTCTGTACCCTGCTGTATATCTCAGTCGTCGTCGTGCTCACCGGACTTGTCCGCTGGGACACGCTTGTCGATGATGCTGCACCGGTCGTCAACACACTCAAGAGGCTGCACATCTCCAGCGTGCGGCTGGTGGTTCTGATTGGCGCGCTCATGGGGATGATCTCTTCCCTGCTGGTCTTCCAGATCGGCCAGGCGCGTGTTTGGTTCGCTATGTCTCGCGACGGTCTTTTCCCCCGGATTTTTGGCCGCGTCCATCCGCGCTTTCAAACGCCGGATTTCTCCACCTGGATGGCCGGCTTCGTCGTAGGCATTCCCGCGGGTCTCCTTGACATCGGAACCTTCGCCGATCTCTCGAACATTGGAACGTTGTTTGCTTTCGCTCTGGTGGCCGGAGGCGTGCTGATTCTCCGCTACCGCGAACCCGATCGCCATCGAGCCTTTCGCGCGCCCGGAGGGCCTATTGCTCCGGTTCTGACGATTCTTACTTGCCTCCTTCTGATGGCCGGCCTCCCCATCATGAATTGGATCCGCTTTTTCGTGTGGATGGCCATTGGTCTCGTGATTTATTACAACTACGGGCGCAAGCGCAGCACTTTGCGCGCCGCCAACCAGGCATAGAGGAATCTCGTGATGGGGAGAAGGTTCATAACACAGGCGGGGCGACGGACCGGAGCCATCGTTTTCTCTACTGTGCTCTGCCTCCTGTTCCCCGATCATTCCTTCGCCTGGGGAAGGAACGGTCAGAGGCTGGTCGTCAATAAAGCCATAGACACGCTCGAAGCTCTTCCGCCGGAGTTTCGCGGGTTCTTCGAATCCAGCCGCGCGGTGCTGGCGCAACACGTTACCGATCCGCTCGATGCCATCGCCAAGTCTCCCACGGAGCGCCGCAATCATTTCATTCTTCTCGACAAGTACGGGCGATTCCCATTCGAAGCCCTGCCGCGCAGCTATAGAGCCGCAGTAACCAAATTCGGTAAACCGAGACTGGATGCCAATGGCCTTCTTCCCTGGCAGATTGGCGTGTACAGCGAAAAATTGACCGAAGCGATGAAGGCCGGAAAATGGGACGAAGCGAGACTGGACGCCGCCATCCTCGCGAATTACGTGGCCGAAGCGCACGATCCATTCAACACGACCGATAACTTCGACGGACGTCTGAGTGCCCAGCCGGGAATCAACGAGCGTTTCGGGACCGCGCTGATTGACCGTTATTCTTCTTTTTTTCCCATGCGCCCGAACGATGCCGTCTTTGTCAGCGATCCCACCGATCGCGCGTTCGAAGCTTGCCTCAGCTCGCATAGCTGGCTCGAGACCATCCTTCTGGCCGACCGCAACGCACGTCGAGGCGAGAGCTCCTTCAACGACGAATACTACGACCGCTTTTACAACCAGGCCGCGGCAATCTTGATTCGCCAGCTTTCCGATGCGGCCACGGATGTCGGCTCTTTCTGGTACACGGCATGGAAAAACGCCGGCAGCCCGCAATTGCCGCACTGATCTTTCGCGGATGACGCCTCCCTTGCTCTCCGACCGGATTGCTTCCCTCCCAAAAGCCGAGCTGCACCTCCATCTTGAAGGCTCCATCCAGCCCGCAACGGTCTGCGCGCTGACGGCTCATCACGCCACCGTCACAATCGAGGAGGAAGTAAGGCGACGTTACGCCTATCGCGATTTTCCCGAATTCATCGAAGCTTTCAAATGGGTCACTTCGTTCTTGCGCGAGCCTCAGGACTACGCGCTCATCGCCACCGATCTTGCTGAACATTTGCTTACGCAACGCGTGGTCTATACGGAAGTCACTGTTTCCATCGGCGTCATGCTCCTCAGAAAACAGCAGCCGGAAGCAAATTTCGAAGCCCTCCTTCGCGCCACCGAGCCGTTCGAGAAACGTGGGCTCCGGTTTCGATGGGTGTTTGATGCCGCGCGCCAATTCGGTGCGGACGCCGCCATGGAGGTGGTTGAATCCGCAAAGCGCTGCAATTCGGCAGCGATCGTGGCTTTCGGGATCGGCGGCGACGAGCTCAGCGTTCCCACCAAGGAATTTCGTCGCGTTTACGACCGCGCTGCGCAACTGGGCCTGCACCGGCTAATGCATGCAGGCGAAGTCGGCGGCCCGGAAAAAATTCGCGAAGCCATCGAATTGCTCGGTGCGGAGCGCATCGGCCACGGGATTGCCGCAATCAACGATCCTGAACTGATGGATTTGCTAGCGGAACGAAAGATCCCGCTTGAGATTTGCCCCGCGAGCAATATGAAAACCGGTGTGCTAGCCCGTCAACTCCAACGCGAGAAAGCCACAATCGAGGATCATCCACTTCCCAAATTCCTGCGCGACGGGATACCGGTGGTGCTCTCCACGGATGATCCAGCCATGTTTCACACCACGCTCAACGAAGAGTACGCCAACGCCGCGCGCATGGGGCTACAGGAAGAAGAGCTGGCTCGCATCGCCGAGATGGGCTTCGAATACGCCTTTTCACCGGCCGGCGAAGGGCGCGGAGCATGAAGCGGTCTGCGGCAATGTTATACTGACGCCATGAAAGCACACGTCTGGGTTATGCCAAAGCGCACGGTGCTCGATCCCCAGGGGCAAACGATTCAGCACGCCCTCGCGGGACTCGGCTACTCCGCCGTGCGCGATGTCCGCCAGGGAAAGTTTTTCGTTCTGAATCTCGATGGCTGGAGCCGCGACGAGGCTCAGAAACAGCTGGAGCACATTTCGAAAGAAGTGCTCACCAACACGGTCATCGAAGAATACCGTTTTGAGATCGTGGAATGAGCTGCCGCCTGCCCTGCCGGCGGCAATCTCAAGTCCAATGAGCTTTGCTACGCTGCTGGAAGCTTTCTAAGGAGACGCCGCGTATGTGCGGAATAGTCGGCTATATCGGGCCCAAGAAAGTCGTGCCTGTCATCATCGAAGGCCTGCGCAAGCTCGAGTACCGCGGCTATGATTCTGCCGGCATCGCCGTTGTGCCGCAGTCCGGGAAGCTGGAAATCCGCCGCGCTCCGGGAAAACTTCGTAATCTCGAAGAGGCCATCACCAAGTCTCCGCTCGAAGGCACCTACGGAATCGGCCATACACGCTGGGCCACGCACGGCCGCCCCACAGAAGAGAACGCCCATCCGCATCGCGATTGCACCGGCCAAATCGTCGTCGTCCACAATGGAATTATCGAGAATTACCTCGAACTGAAGAAAAAGCTGCAAAAAGAAGGCCACAAGTTCGCCACGGAAACCGACACCGAGATTGTGGCGCACCTGGTGGAAAAGAATTCGCAAGGCGGCGTTCCGCTTGAAGAAGCGGTTCGCCGCTCCCTAAAGGAATTGCGCGGCATCTACGCGCTGGTCTTTCTCTCTGCAAATGATCCTCAGAAGATTGTTGCGGCGCGCCTTGGCCCGCCGTCCGTGATTGGTCTCGGAGAAGGAGAATATTTTGTCGCTAGCGACATCCCCGCACTGCTCCAGCACACGCGCGAAATGTTTTTCCTGGCGGATGGCGACATTGCCGTTCTCACCGCGAAAGGTGTGCGGGTAATGGATCACGACGGCTGTCCCGTCGAGCGCCCCGCGCAGCACGTCGCCTGGGACCCCATCATGGCGGAAAAGGGCGGCTACAAGCACTTCATGCAGAAGGAGATTTTTGAGCAGCCGCGCGCCGTTCGCGATACCCTGCTCGGCCGCATCTCACAGGACACTGGAAAAGTCTTTCTGGATGAGATGGCCATTACGGAAAAGCAATTCCGTGAATTTCAACACGTGCGCATCGTCGCCTGCGGCACGAGCTGGCACGCCGGGCTGGCCGCAAAATTCATGATTGAGCGCCTTGCGCGTCTTCAAGTCGAAGTCGATTACGGGAGCGAATTCCGTTATCGCGATCCCATTGTGGACGCGAAAACGTTGACCGTCTGCATCAGCCAGTCCGGCGAAACGGCGGACACCCTTGCCGCGCAGCGCGAAGCAAAACAGAAAGGTTCGCCCTCGCTGGCCATCTGCAATGTGATCGGCTCGATGATCACGCGCGAAGCAAACGGCACAATTCCCACGCACGCTGGGCCGGAAATAGGCGTGGCCTCCACCAAGGCTTTCACGTCACAATTAACTGCTCTGCTTCTGCTCGCTTCCTATCTCGGCCAGGTTCGCGGCAAGCTCAGCGAAGAAGCCGCCAGAACCTTGATGCAGGAATTCACCCGCATCCCTCACAAGATCGAAACCGTTCTCCAAGCGGATGAATCGGGTTTCTACGAAAATCTGGCGCGGCAGTTCTTTCGCTACACCGATTTTCTCTATCTGGGCAGGGGCATCCACTATCCTATCGCGCTTGAAGGGGCGCTGAAGCTCAAGGAAATTTCCTACATTCATGCGGAAGGTTATCCGGCGGGCGAAATGAAGCACGGTCCGAACGCATTGATTGACGAAAACCTGCCGGTCGTTGTTTTGGCGACACGCGACGATTCCGACCCCGAAGCCATGACCCGCTACGAAAAAAGTGTTTCGAACATCAAGGAAGTCAAGGCCCGCGACGGCATCGTCATTTCCATCGTCACCACGGGAGATCATCTTGCCCGCGAAGCCTCCGATCACATTATCGAGCTTCCGCCCGCGCCGGAGTTGCTGGTCCCGCTGCTGGAAATCATTCCTCTGCAACTGCTGGCCTATCACATCGCCGTGCGCCGCGGTTGCGATGTCGACCAGCCGCGCAATCTGGCTAAGTCCGTCACCGTGGAGTAGCCCACCCCGTTTCCGTTAATATAGAAACTATGGTTCGCTATTTTCGCGCATGTCTCTGCGCTCTCTCTCTACTTCTGCTGCCGGTCGAATTCCCTGCATGGGCGCAGTCTCCGGATCCTGTCAGTGCTCCGTTGCGCGAAGTCCACGTCGACGGCGAAAAACACCTTACCGAAACTCAAATCATCGCCATAACCGGCCTAGTTCCTGGTTCTCAGATCGGCCGTGATGATTTGCAGACCGCTGCCGACAAACTCGTCCAAAGCGGGCTCTTCGCTAAAGTGAGTTACAACTTTCAGACGAAGCTCGCCAGTGTTCTGGTGACTTATCACGTGGAGGAATCGCCTCGAATCCCCGTCTACTTCGACAATATTCCGTGGCTTGCGGATTCGGCCCTCGGCGATGCCATTCGTGGCAAGCTTCCGTTCTTCGATGGAACGCTTCCGGAAGCCGGCGCCGCCGTGGACCAGGCCGTTGAGGCCGTGAAGGAATTGCTCACCTCGCGCGGAGTGCAAGGGTCGCTTGAACACACCGTTATCGCCAACCCGAGCGGTGAAGGCAACGTCCAGGAATTTCATGTCGAAGGCGGCGCACTCCAAATCGCAAAGCTGGAATTCAGCGATCCGGCCCTTCTGAACTCCAAAGCCGTCCAGCAGCATCTATCCGAAGTAATTGGAAAGCCTTATTCGCGATTGACCATCGATCTTTTCCTTTCAGAAGCGATAAGGCCCATTTACTTGCAGCAGGGGTACTTGCGCGTGAAGCTCGGGCCTCCGGAAGTGCAGCTAACCGGCGATCCCAATCAGAAACTGCCATCGCAGATTCCGATTTATGTTCCCGTGGCGCCCGGCGATGTCTATCGCTGGAAGGAAGTCCATTGGTCTGGGAACACTCTTGTGTCGGAGTTCACGCTGAGCGGTCTCCTCGGACTCAAGCCAGGGGATATCGCGGATGGTATGCGGATCGAAGGCGGCTGGGATCGCGCTCGCGAAGAATATGCCCATCGCGGCTACCTCGAGGCCAAGCTTGATCAAGTTCCGGCGTACAACGATCAGACGCACACCGTTTCCTATTCCGTGAGCATTCAAGAAGGGCCGCAATACCGCTTCGGCAAAATGATTCTCACCGGAATTTCTCCCGCCGCTGAGCGGAAGCTCCACGCCGCCTGGCCGATCACCGCCGGTGAACTCTTCGACAAAGCGAAGTTTGAAGAACTACTCACCAAGCTGCAATCTCACCAGGAACTGGTCTTCGGGGAATTGCCGGTGCACTATGATAACGTCGGCCATTGGCTGCAAACGGATGCAGCCAAAGGCACCGTGGACGTGCTTCTGGATTTCAAGTGACTTCTGCCGTGGCGCAATCTGCAATGCCAGCGGCACTCTGCGATATACTCTGGCTGAGATGAAAGAGCTCGTTCATATTCGAAAAGCAGAGAGCGACGCTATGCCCGCGGAAGAAAGAGAAAATCTTCTGCTCGCTCGCCTCGCTAAAATTCCTTCCATCATTGTCGCGCTCTCGGGTGGCGCGGATTCGGCTTATTTGGCCTGGGCTGCCCAGGAAGCGCTCGCGGGTCGCGCTCTTTCTGTCACCGCTCTCTCGCCGAGTTACTCCGCTCACGATCGCGCCATAGTAGAAGAATTTGTCAGCAAGCTGGGCTTGCCCCACGAGTTTATCGAAACGCACGAAATGGATAATCCCGCTTACCGCGCCAACGCTGCCGACCGCTGCTATTTCTGCAAGGACGAATTGTTCTCGGCGCTGGATGATTTGGCGAAGGCGCGCGGTTTTGCCGCTGTCGCTTACGGTGTGAACGCCGATGATACTCTCGATTTTCGCCCCGGTCATCGCGCCGCCATGGAGCACCAGGTCCTGGCGCCGCTTCTCGACGCCGGCCTGAGAAAATCCGAAATTCGCTTTCTCTCGCGCCGCGCCGGTTTGCCAACGTGGGACCGCCCCGCTTCGGCTTGTCTCGCTTCGCGTTTGCCGTACGGCACGGAAGTGACCCCGGAGCGTCTCAGCCTCGTCGAGCGCGGCGAAGCAACCCTGCGCGATCTTGGATTCCGCCAATTCCGCGTGCGCCTCCACGACAAGCTGGCACGCGTGGAAATCTCTCCCGAAGAAATGCCTCGCGCCCTCGCGCCGGAAATGGCAGCCGCCATCGCCAGCCGCCTGAAAGCCGCGGGATTCACTTACGTTGCCCTGGACCTCGAAGGCTATCGCCAGGGCTCTCTCAACGAGACTCTTTCTCCCGTTCGCCAGCGTGCTGCCAGGGCCGCACGGGGAACATAATTCTCTGCTCTTGCGTACCTATAATTACCACGGCTCAGAGCATTTCTCTGCGCCGTTACGGAGGATGAATGGGGCGTCATCGCGGTCTTCGATCATTGCTCGTGTTCCTTGCGGCCATCGTTGTCCTGGTCAGCTGCAATGCCGGGCCGTCGGTTAGCGGCACTTTCGATCGCAACTATAACGTGACCGGTCCGATTCGCCTTGAAATCACGAATGCCTCCGGCGACGTGGACATCACCGGCAGCTCCGACGGAAAAGTACACGTGCGCGGCGATGTGCGCGCATCGGGATTCGGCTTTGACAACCCACAGAAGCGTTTGGACGAGACTGTCGCGAATCCTCCCATCGAACAAACGGGAGACACCATTCGCATCGGCAAGGAAATGTCCCGTATGCGCAATGTCAGCATCGCGTATTCGATTCAGGTCCCGCGCGACACGGAAGTAAGCGCCACCCTCGCCTCCGGTGCGCAGACTATTCGCGGCGTGCGCGGTCCGGTAAAAGTTCAGGCCGCTTCGGGCTCCATCCGCGTCGAAAAAGTCGAGCGCTACACCCAGCTCGCCACGGCCAGCGGTTCCATCTCCGCAACGGATGTTGGCAATGATCTCCGCGTATCGTCCGCGTCCGGAAGTGTGACGGTCTCGAAAGTCCACGGCGATGTCGACGTGAGCGCCATCTCGGGCGTCCTTCGCATTTCCAGTCCTGGAGGGCGTGTCGAAGCGGGCACCGCAAGCGGCGATGTCGACATTCAGGGCGCAGCGCACGACGTGAAGGCGCACGCGGCCTCCGGTCGCGTTTTCGTCCAGGGCAATCCGGGCGCCGACAATTATTGGGAACTGAAAACGGCGTCTGGCGTTGTGCAACTCGCCGTCCCGGCATCGGCGAATCTCCATATTTCAGCAGAAGCGGTCTCCGGGGAGATTCGTTCCGACATTCCAATCGTGGTGGAGGAACAGGGAAAGCATTCCCTCCGTGCCCACATGGGCAGCGGTGGCGGCCGCGTGGACATCCATACCGTCTCGGGCGAAATTCGCATCACTGGCACAAAATAGCGCTCTGCCCGCGCCAAGCCCTGCTCTCGAAGGAAAATAGTTAAGACCTAGCGACAATTCTTCCCAATAGTCTTAGAATCCCGCTGGTATGGCCTCCCAGCCCGTCTATGCTGCGTGTGTAATCTGGATACTTTTCCTTTCCGCTCCGGGCGCACCAATTTGCGGTCACGCCCTGGCGCAAAATGAAAAGAGGCCATCGTC
Source organism: Acidobacteriota bacterium (assembly GCA_003225315.1). Classification (GTDB taxonomy): domain Bacteria; phylum Acidobacteriota; class Terriglobia; order Acidiferrales; family UBA7541; genus Acidiferrum. The sequence goes on along the minus strand of QHZD01000034.1, from coordinate 34,116 downwards.
GAAGGCAGCCGCGTCCAGGCAAGATACTTCCTCTAAGCAGCCATCATCTGAAGAACAATTGCAGCAAGCCTTCAACAACTCCGGAAACGATCGCGTGGCGCTGGTCCGGAATCTGGAGGCATTTCTGAACGAGAATCCGGATTCGCGGCAGCGGCCACAAGTTTACCGGGCGCTCGTGGAAGCCTGCCTGAAATTGCGCGACAACGCTCGCGCCGCCGCTTACGCAGAGCGCATCGTCGCACTGAGTCCTGACGATATTTCCATGACCATTCTGACCATTCAGTTGCTCGAACGGACCGGCGACGAAGGCGCTCTCCGCCGGGCCACAAACTACGCCACGCGCGTTTTGGAATTTATCGAGCGTGGCTCTCCCGGAGAAAAATCACCGAAGATTTCACCGCAAGAATGGGCCATTGAAAAGAAACGCGATCGCACGTCCGTGCTTACCATGCGCGGAAGGCTCGAACTGAAATTGAAGGACACGGCTGCGGCTCAGAAAGACTTCGAGGCTAGTTATGAGATTCTCCCGAGTTCGGCCGCCGCCGAAAAGCTCGGTGAAATTGCCGAGATGAAAAAAGACTTGAAAGGCGCGATTGAGCAATATGCTCGCGCCTTCACTCTGGCCGATGCAACGAATGAAACCACGAGCCGCCGCGAAATCCGGCAGAAGCTCGGCAACGTATGGCGGCTAACTCACGGCTCTGACACCGGATTAGGCGAGTATCTGCTCCTCACTTACGATGAGGTATCGCAGGCTTCTATCTCGGGAAAGCCGAAGAAAAATGCCGACGCCCGCGAACCCGCCGATTTCACACTCCGGAAAGCTCCCGAAGGTACGGCCTTCCCGCTGAAAGATACGAGAGGAAAAATCCTTGTCCTCAATTTCTGGGCCACTTGGTGCCGCCCTTGCCACGCGCTGGAGCCATTGTTTGCTCGCGTCGGAGCGGATTTCCAGTCGAATGCCGATGTTCTCTTTCTAGCCGCCAACTGTGACGAAGATGAAACACTGGTGAAGGGCTATTTGGAAGAGGACAAGCCGCACACACAGGTCGTGTTCGCAGATGGTCTCGATCGGTTCTTCAGCGTCAACTCCTTCCCAACCGTGATGGTGATCGATCGCGCCGGGAAAATCGCCTATCGTTCCGATGGTTTCGAGCCTGACACCTTTGAGGCCAATCTGACCGCAGCCGTGCGCCGCGCCCTGGCTCCGCAGAGCCCTTCCGCCGGAAATTCCGAACCCTAATCGCGCGGAGCCCTAAGCGCTCTTCGAAGATTCGTGCGAATATTTCTCAGCCACTTCCCGAGCGGACAGGATCGTATTGACGTGGATTCGAACCGTGTCCTCGACTCTGCGCGCGTAGCCGCCAGCTAGTGTCGTCGCTACCGGAATTTTGCGGCGGCGTGCATCCACAAAAACCTGGCGGTCGCGCTGCTTCAATCCTTCTTTCGTCAGTGACAGCCCGCCGAGCTGATCTTCGCAGTAGGGATCGGCGCCGCCAACATAAAAAAGAATCTCCGGCTGAAATTCGTCAAGCGCCTTTTGCACAGCGGGAATCAACGCTCCCAAATATTCATCGTCATCGGCGCGGTCGGCCATGTTCAGATCGATGCTTGATGGTGGCTTGTGCGCCGGATAGTTATTCTCCTGATGAATCGAAATCGTAAAGACTGTGGGGTCATTGCGGAAAATCGCGGCCGTGCCGTTGCCGTGATGCACGTCGGTGTCAACAACCATCACCTTTTTTGCTGCGCCGTCAGCTTGCAGTTTTCGAATCGCCACAGCTACATCGTGAATGGCGCAGAAACCCTCGCCGTGGCCAGGATACGCGTGATGAAATCCGCCGCTCAGGTTCGAACCGAATCCATCGCGCAGGGCCGATTGCGCGGCGAGAATGGTTCCGGCCGCGGCCAGCCACACTGCTTCGACGAGTTCTGGAGAATACGGCACTTCCAGTTTCATCACGTCGCTGGCAGTGAGTGTGCCGGTTTTCAGTTTGCGCACCCAGTCCGAAGTGTGCACGCGCAGAATGTCTTCGTCGGCCGCAGGATCTGGGCGCACAAAATCTTCCTGCTTGGCGAGTCCCTCGCGGAGAAGCATTTCATAGATGAGGCGGAATTTCTGGGATGGGAAAACGTGCGGACCAAGATTCAGATCGTAGCGCTCGTGATAGACCAGTTTGAACGGCAGCATGACGCTTGGCGCGACTAGTTCTCGCGTTCGAGAATAAAATCCGGGAGCGTCGCGAGGGCACGAGAATATTCGGAATCGGGGCCGCCATTGAGGCAGGCCTTGGCACGGCAGGCATACTCCTGTGCGAGCGCGCGGGCGCGATCGAGCGCGCCGGATTCGTGGACGAGCGAAACGATCGTTTCGGAGCGCACAGAACTAAATTCTTTTTCAGCTAGCACGCGCGCGACCAGGTCACGCGCATCGCGATGACCATTTTCCATCGCGTAAATAAGAGGTAGTGTAACCTTTCCTTCTTTCAAATCGTTGAGAACGGGTTTGCCAAGCTGCTCCGCGGAGGCTGTAAAATCCAGCAAATCGTCGACAAGTTGAAACGCCAGGCCGGCATATTTTCCGTAATCGGCGAGCGCTTGCTCTTCTTCCCCCTCGAGGCCACCCAGCACCGCGCCAAGCCGCGCGCAGCCGCTGAAAAGACATGCGGTCTTGTAAGTGGCCAGCCGCAAAGCGTCTTCTTCGGTCACATCAATGCGCCCGATTTTCGCGAGTTGAATCAGTTCGCCTTCGACCATTTTCTGAGTCAGATCGATCAGAATGTCGAGGATGCGAAAATTGCGTTCTTCCAGCGCCATCTGAAACGACTGCATGTACAGCCAGTCCCCGGTAAGGACGCTGCGATGATTGCCCCATTTTGAATTGGCAGAGGGGCGGCCGCGGCGAGTGTCCGCGCTGTCGATGACATCGTCGTGGATCAGCGTCGCGCTGTGCAGAAGCTCAACGACTGCCGCGAGACGGATAGCGCTGCGATCTTTGAGACCCGCGTAGCTGGCGGAGAGAAGCAGGAGCGCGGGGCGCATGCGCTTTCCACCTCCACCCAGCAAGTAGGCCGTGATTTCGGAGACCGGTGGAAAGGCGGCTTCGGTTTGCCGCGCAAGCTCTTCTTCGACCGAGAGCAGGTCGTCGCGGACGAGATCAAAAATCTCTTTAGCCGTGAGCAGCGCGATGGCAAATCTCCTGATCTAATCCCTGTTTTTGAGACCTGGGGCCGCGAGAGTTGCCGGCCGGGCAAGGCCGAAGAAGCGCCGAAAATTCTCCGAGGTGGCGGCGGCAACTTCGTCCGGCGACAAGTTTCTCACACTCGCAAGCGTGCGCGCCACTTCCGCAACGTAGGCAGGCTCATTGCGCTTGCCGCGCCAGGGCTGCGGCGCAAGGTACGGAGAGTCCGTCTCAATCAAAATGTTCTCGAGCGGCAAAGCCTTCGCAACATCGCGAAGGTTCTGGCTTTTCGGATAGGTTGAATTTCCCGCAAAGGAAACCAGGAATCCCATATCGATTCCCCGCTTTGCATCCTCGACCGTGCTGGTGAAGCAGTGCAGAATTCCGCCAAGGCCTGTGGGCCGCCAGTGTTCTTCAATCACGTTCAGACAATCGGACCAAGCATCGCGACAGTGAATGACAATGGGCAGCTTCGCCTGCCGCGCGAGGGCCATTTGGTCGCGAAAGACGCGATGCTGCACTTCGCGCGGAGAGTGATCGTAAAAGTAGTCGAGGCCGATTTCGCCCCAGGCAATAACTTTGGGATGCTTCGCCAGACGGGCCAATTCATCCAGATGTTGCTGCGTCACTTCCTTCGCTTCGTGGGGATGGATTCCAACCGTCGAGTAAATCCAATCGTGTTGTTCGGCGAAAGGCAACGCGGCATCGAGCTTCTCGGGACCCGGACCAGTGCCAATCGCAAGCAGAGTGGTCACACCAGCAGCGCGCGCGCGCTTGAGCATAGCTTCTCGGTCTTCCGCGAATTGCGGGAAGTCAATGTGCGCGTGGGAGTCGATCAGTTCCATTGGCATCCAATACTTCAACTAGAAAACAGTCTGGACAAATAACTCCGTTTTTTAGGGCGTTGTCCGACTTCTGCCTGGATGCGAAGCCAAATACTCATCGGCGTCGTTTCTGCAAAGACCTCAGAAAGCCCAAGACTCATTGCATACGCTTTGAAAGCATCTTGAATGGGAAAGGCTAACGGACATGAAGCCACACTCTCAAGCTTGCTTTTGAACGTACCCACTGACACGGCGACAGAAACTCCCTCACCATTTGCATCCCAGAAAACATACTCACCGTTTTCGATGTCGATTCCTTCTAGACGCGACAGAATCCGACTTTCACTTTCGATCAGACGCATAGACTTATCGTCCTTTTCGAAGGCAAAGAGTGGAAAAGTGACGCTCACTTCAATCTGGCGCCGATTTCGACGTCTTCGTCGGGGAAGCCGGCTAGGACGGGGCGGCCCTCGGGGCCGACTGAGGCGGCTACGATCATGCCGTTGGATTCGACGCCACGAAGCTTGCGCGGCGCGAGATTGACCACCACAGCGACTTTGCGGCCGATCAATTTTTCGGGTTCATAATACTGAGCGATGCCAGCGCAGATTTGGCGAATTTCGGTGCCGATGTCGACGGTGAGCTTCAGGAGTTTGTCCGCGCCAACGATGCGTTCGGCGGTTTTGATCTGACCGACACGCATTTCGACTTTGGCAAAGTCCTCGATGCCGATTTTTTCATTTGCGGCCGGCGCTGTGGCCGCTGCAGCACCGCCAGCGGTGAGCATGGTCGCGGGCGTTGCAGGAGTGACGGGCGCAGACTGTTTTTGTGGTTCGTTTTCCATGGATTCCATCCTCTCGATTGCTTCTGCTTTTTCGATGCGTGGGAAAAGCGGCTGCGGTTTTTCAATCTTCGTGCCCGGCTTTAGTGATCCCCACGTTAGGCCCGAAGGATTCTGCGATCCAATCGCTGTATTTTGCCCCAATTGCTTCCAAAGCTTCTCGGCCGTCTGGGGAAGGACTGGATATGCAAGGACAGCAATAAAGCGAAGGGATTCCGCCGCCGTATAGAGCACGCGCCCGAGTCGCTCCTTCTTAGTTGGATCCTCTGCGAGAACCCATGGCTGCGTTGAGGTCAGATACATATCTACGGAGGAGATGAACGACCAAATTGCTTCTAGGGCACGCGAAAAATCAAGCTCTTCAAGCCTATAGAGTGCCCCCATTGGAGTTTCGTCTCGTGCCAGGACATCAGCCCTCAAGCGGACCTGTTGGTCCAGGTTCTCATCGTCCGACGTAAATTTGGTCGCGTCCGAGGGGTTCGGAACTGAGCCGCCAAAGTATTTCTCAATCATAGCTGTGGTGCGGCTGGCGAGGTTGCCGAGGCCGTTAGCCAGGTCGCTGTTGTAACGCGTCACGAGCGTGTCGTAACTGAAATTTCCGTCCTGGCCAAATACCGTTTCGCGCAGGAGATAGTAGCGAAGCGCGTCCATGCCCAGCACACCTACAATCGGGCGCGGCGTCACCACATTTCCTTTGGACTTGCTCATCTTAGCCGCGTCCATCAGAAACCAGCCATGCGCCCAGACTTGCTTGGGGATCGGGAGACCGGCGGCCATCAGGAATGCCGGCCAATAGACGGTATGGAACCGGATGATGTCTTTTCCAACGATGTGCACGTCGGCGGGCCAGTAGCCTTGCTTTTCGTAATTGGGACCGCCGACGGCGCTGAGATACGCGGTGAGCGCGTCGAACCAAACGTAAAAAACGTGCGGCTCTTCACCGGGAACAGGAATGCCCCAACGAACCGAAGTGCGAGTGATGCTCAAATCGCGCAGGCCGCCCTCGACAAAGCTGAGAATTTCGTTGCGACGCGATTCCGGCTGGATAAACTCCGGATGCTTGGCGTACCAATTGAGAAGCGGCTTCTGAAACGCAGAGAGTTTGAAGAAATAGTTGGCTTCGGTGACGGTTTCCGTGGGCCTGCCGCAATCGGGACAATTTTCGCCAGGCTTTACGTCGACATAAGCATTGTCATAGATGCAGTATTGCCCGGTATAGTGGCCGGGATAGACGAAGCCGTTTTCGCGGCACAGCTTGAAAAGCCATTGCACGGTGTGCGCGTGCTTCAGATCCGTGGTGCGGATGAATTCGTCGCTCGGAATGCCGAGTTCGTCCCAAAGCACTTTCCACTCCGCGGCCATTTTCGCGACGAATTCCGATTCGGGTACGCCGGCTTTTTTCGCGGCGCGTTCGACGTTCACGCCATGCTCGTCGGTGCCGGTGGTCATCGCCACGTCGTAGCCGCGCATGCGTTTGTAGCGCCGGATGGTGTCGCACACGATGGTCGAGTAGGTGTGGCCGATGTGCGGCAAGCCGTTGGTGTAGTAGATCGGCGTGGTCAGATAGAACTTGGGTTTGTTGGCTGGCATGTCTAGTTTGTTTTCCCGCCCGTTTCATAGGCGCGGAGGGCTTCGCTGATCACGCGCTGGAGAGGGACGTTTTTTTCGACGGCAAGCTTGCGGCAGTCGTCGTATTCGGGCGCAACGTGCAGGATACAGCCGTTCACGCGGGAAATCTTGATGCGCACGTCGCCGAAATTTGTGGCAACTCTTACGAATTCGCGCGGGAGCGTGCGGCGCTGTGCGCCGTAAGTGCGCGCGCCAAAGGTCGTTGTTTCGGCAAAGATCAGCGACATCAATGCGTTGGTATCCTGCGGCTTGCACAAAACCGTGAGTAAGGTGCCGGGACGATTTTTTTTCATCTGCACCGGCGTGGTGTACACGTCGAGGGCGCCGGCGGCCAGGGCTTTTTCCAAGAAGTAGCCGTAGATTTGCGGATTCATGTCGTCGAGATTGGCTTCAATGACGGCGATTTCTTCGTCGAAACCGGCAACGGTTTTTTCGGCCGCTTCGCCGATCATAATGCGGACAACATTGGGCTGGCCTTCAAGATCGGCGGTGCCCGCGCCATAGCCGATAGCGGAAACGCTCATGGGCGGCTGCGGACCGAACGAATCGCAAAGAGTGGCGACGATGGCAGCACCAGTAGGTGTAACGAGTTCCCTTTGCACACCGTTGGAATACGTTGGCTTGCCTTGCAGGAGGTTCGCCGTGGCAGGCGCGGGAACGGGCAAAACGCCGTGGGCCATTTTGGCGGTCCCGCCGCCGACGTTCAAAGCGGAGCAGGCAAATTTCTCAATACCGAGGGCGTGGAAACCGATGCATGCCCCAACAATGTCCACAATAGCGTCGACGGCACCCACTTCGTGAAAATGAATTTTCTCGATGGGGACATCGTGTACGCGGGCTTCTGCTTCACCGAGCTTGACGAAGATTTCTGCAGCGTGGTGGCGAACGTCAGGCGCTAATTGTGACTTCTGCAAAATCTCGAGAATGGCGCTGAGCGAGCGGTGCTTTGATTGATCTTCGGTCTTGACCTTGACGTACGTGGCGGCCATCCCGTTTTTCCAGACTTTTTCGGCAGAAAGCTCCCATCCGGGGACCTGGAGGCCGCGCAAACCTGAGCGGAGTTGTTCGGCATCGCAGCCCGCGTCAACCAACGCGCCTAGAGTCATGTCACCGCTAATGCCCGAAAAACAATCAAAATAGGCTAGTTTCATGGAAATCTGCCGCGGGAACTGCCTGCCCCGTTCAAGTCCCGTTGTAGAAGACTTGATAGTATCGGCGGCGGGAGAGAGTGTCAAACATGCGGGCCAAGAGAACCCGACGAGCGGAGCCTCGAAGCAAAGTTCAGGAATACTTCGGCAAATGCAGTGCTGGGTGAGGAATCGAAAGCTTGGTGCCCCGCCACCCCCCCATCAATTTGCATGAATATCAAAGGAAAGGACTTACAAGAAAAGCATTTCATAACTGATTGATTCTAAAGGACGCGATTTTGGTTGTTTTGGAGTAGTAGGAGCCGAGATGCGGCCGGAAAAGAAAGGCGGGAGCAAGCTCCCGCACTCCAAATGCAGTTTTATACGAAAATAAGTATATCACGGATTACTGAAAAGTCAAAGGAAAACTTTCGAGAGGCTTAAGGGGACAAAAGGAAGCAAGGCTCAGGATGAGAAAGCGGCGGGAGCGCGAGTTTTCACTCAGGGATTTGCGCGGCGTCTTTGACCGAGTTCGTACGCTTCCCTATACTGGCTGGATTCGAGGATTCCACTCTAGCTCGCTTGAGGACACGTGTATCAGAAACTGACGAACCGGTTGCGCGAGGCACTGGCGGGGTACATCCGTGAGAAGTTTGGCGTGGAGCCGGCGATTGCCCTGGAGCGTCCGCCGAAGATTGAGATGGGGGAGGCGGCTTCGCCAGTATGTTTTGAGTTAGCGAAGCGGTTGAAAAAGGCGCCGCGGCACATTGCGCAGGAGATTGCGAATGGATTGGGGAAGATTGATGGGATTGCGAAAGTCGAGGTGGCGGGCGGCGGATATTTGAATGCGTATTTCGACCGGGGAAACTTTTTGGTCGAGGTTCAGAAAGAATCGAGCGGCGGCGCAGCAGATCGGAAGGACGACAGGCAGGAATGCCTGTCCCACAAAATCATTGTGGAGCATACGAGCATCAATCCCAACAAAGCGGCGCACATCGGGCACGTGCGGAACGCAGTGCTCGGCGACACGATGGTGCGGATCCTGCGGCACGCGGGGAACCGGGTGCAGATTCAGAATTACATTGACAATACGGGCGTGCAGGTGGCGGACGTGGTAATCGGATTTCTGCACATGGAACAGCGGAGACCCATCGGCGTGAAGATGATGGCGCAGGAGCCGAAGTTCGATTATTACTGCTGGGACTTGTATGCGAAGGCGACGAGCTTCTTTGCCGAGGACAAGGCGCGCGCGGAGAAGTTGCGCGGGGAAACCCTGAGGGCGATTGAAGAAGGCAAAGGCGAGGATGCCGAAGTGGCACAGGTGGTGGCGGACGCGATCGTCGGATGCCACCTGCGCACGATGGCGCGGCTGGGGATTGGTTACGAACTCCTGGCGCGGGAGAGCGAAATTCTGCATCTGCGCTTTTGGGATGCGGCGTTTGAAATGTTGAAAAAGTCGGGCGCGATTCAACTGGCGACGAGCGGGAAGATGGCAGGATGCTGGATCATGCCTTGGGAAGAGGAGGTAAAAGATGTTCAGGAAGTAAAAGAGGGAAAGGAAAAGACTTCCGAAGATGAGGACAAGAATACGCAGGACAAGATTATTGTGCGATCGAATGGGACGGTGACGTACGTCGGAAAGGATATTGCTTACCAGCTCTGGAAATTCGGGTTGTTGGGGAAGGACTTTCATTATCGGAAGTGGCCAAACGCGCCGGAAAGGCAAACGGTCTGGGCCACGACGAGCGCGGCGAATGATCCGGCGGCGCCGCACTTTGGGGAGCCAGCGTCAAGCGTTTACAACGTGATTGACGCGCGGCAGGCATATTTGCAGAAGGTGGTGGCAGCGGGGCTGCGGGCGCTGGGGCATGAGAAGGAAGCGGAGCACTCGATTCACCTGTCGTATCAGATTGTGGCGCTGACGCCGCGATGCGCGGCGGAAATGGGTTATGAGCTTACGCCAGAAGAGGCGAAGAAGCCGTACGTGGAAGTGAGCGGCCGCAAGGGGTTTGGCGTGAAAGCGGACGACCTGCTGGATAAATTGGAGACGGCGACGCTGGCGGAAGTGCAGCAGCGGCATGCGGAGATGGGAGCGGAGGAACAAAAATCGACGGCGCATGCGATTGCCGTGGGGGCGCTGCGATTTTTTCTGCTGAAATTCACGCGCAATGCGGTTATCGCATTCGACTTCAAGGACGCGCTGAGTTTTGAAGGGGAGACGGGACCTTACTGCCAGTATGCGGTGGTGCGGATACGAGGGATTCGTCGGAAGGGCAAAGAGGCAGGCGCGACGAATATGGAAGTAACGAAGGAATCGGCGAACCAACTGCTTGCTGGGGCGGAGGGAAATTCGTTGTGGGAGCTGTTGGTTACGGCCGGTTCACTGGATTACGCGATGGACGCGGCGATTGCGACGCAAGAGCCGGCGTTCATGGCTAAGTATGCATTCCAACTGGCGCAGGCATTTAATAATTTTTATCACAAGCACCACATCTTGTCGGAAACGGATGAGCAGAAACGGGTGTTCCTGCTGCGGCTGACGGAATTGGTGGAGGCGCAGTTGGTTAAGGCGCTCTCGCTGCTGGGGATCGAAGCACCAGAAAAAATGTGATGCAGGGTGGAGAAGGTAAATTCCATGGCCCCGCTTTCAGCGGATCTTGACGCAGTTATCGAGAAAGCCTGGCAACTTACTCTGCGGACGGACGGTTTTCTCGGCGAAAACGAAGCGAGATTCCTGGGCATGCTGGCGGCGTGCGTGCCGGCGCGCGGAACAATCGTTGAAATCGGCAGCTTCAAGGGCAAATCCACAGTGATGCTGGCGTCCGTCGCCGCGCACTATGGGCTAGGACCTGTGGTGGCGATCGATCCGCACACGTCACCATCCACGACCGACCCCGGGATTGCCGCAGGCTCGTCGACGTTTGAGGAATTTCTTGCGTCGGTGAAAGCAGCGGGACTAACGGAGCACGTTGAAATTCACCGGGCGTATTCACGGGAAATTGCCAAAGGATGGAACCGGCCGATTCGTTTGCTGTGGATCGACGGAGATCATACATTTCGCGGAGCAAAAGAAGACTTCGATTTGTTTACGCCCCACTTGGCGAAACAGGGCGTGGTGGCGCTGCACGATGCGTTGAACGCCTTCGAGGGGCCGATCCGGGTATTTGTGGAAGAAATCCTGAGGTCCGACCGGTTCGGCGCGGCGGGCGTGGTGCAGTCAACCGCATGGGGGCAGTTGCGGCCGGAGGATGGCAAGGATTTTCGAGAATTGCGGATAAGAATCGAGCGGCGCGCGCGGCGTATGCTCCCGTTTGTGGCTAACGGAAGGCGCGTTCAAGGAATCACAAAAATGGCATACAAACTGGCGCGATCGCGAGTTCAGCGCGCGCCCGTTTCGGCGTCCGAATGGTTAGCGCTGGTATCGCGAAGTGGCGCCAAGTGAGCTGCGTCTCTCCTGATGTGTCCATCCTGACCTGAACGAAGAGACAGTGAACAGATGGCGTCCTGCCGCGGCGAAATAAGCCACTGAAGCCGTGCCCATGCGCGTAGACTCGAAGCTAAAGGTAGAGGCTGCCCATGTCCATTCCCTGGGACGCCGACATTCTGATCTTTGCGTTGACAACGGCAAAAATCGTACTCGGCGGCAAAAAACGGTTGCGTGAATCCAAGCGCGCCATAGCTGTGCACGACGATCTGCAGGAGATTCGTGAAGACGCCCTGACGAAATCGCAAAAAGACTATATCCAACCGTTTGACGAACAACTTGCCAACCTGAACTACTTTCCAGATTTTACGTATTGTGTGACGAACCACCGGAATTATGGACAGAACTTGATCCGGCATTATACCAATCTGACTGATTCGGCTTCGTGCACGCTGATGATCGTGGAGTTGAAAGTAAAGGTTGGCTACGTCGAATCGACAACAACGAGTTCAAGTGTGGCATTCAGAACACGGTTTACAAATGGAAAGCGGCTTACCACGCGAAACATGTCCAGGAAATCACTAATGGACCGCCCTCCCGAAAGCATCGTTCAAGAGTGCCGCCACACGACGAATTTGGCAGAACTGAAGCGGTGCCATGAAGCCCGCGCCGCGGAACTTGGTCCCGCGCTTTCTCCGCCCTCCGGACGGGAAGCCATCCTGGAAGAGCACCAGAGTGAGCACAATCGCTTCTGCGAATATCAACTGGAGCGCGGAACCTTGCGGTTGCTTGCTGACGGCGAGGCGTACGAAGTCACGGATAAAACGCGCTCTCGGGGCATCTGGAATTACTTCAACCCATTTGCGAAGCGGCTTTCCCTGAAGGAGTTGCTACTCGCCGCTTTAGTGGGCAGCTTTCTGCCACTCTTCGGGATTCTGAAACTTGCGCCCCTGGCCACCGAGCGATTCCAAGGCACGGGACTTTCCTTGCTTCCGATCGCATGGCTTGCAATTGCTGTTTGCTACGCGCTGGCGGGATTCATCATTGGCATAATTTCTGACCGAGCGTCGTTCCAATGGATCATGCTCATTTGTTACCTTCCGGCACACCTCATCGCCGGATGGAGTTTCGGTGCAGCGCCTTACAGCACGATGGCTTTTCTGATTTCCTTTTATGTGATTCGTATGAAACGCCGCCGCGCGCTGATTTTCCAATCCTGAGTTGCGCGGATTTGCCCGCAAGCGCATCCATCAAATCAATAGGACAAGACGAGGTGAACGAGAGTGCGTAGCGCCACGCCAGTGGGGCCTTTGGCGAGCCATGGCTTGGCGTCGTCATTCCACGCGGTGCCGGCGATGTCCAGGTGGATCCAGGGCATGTCGCCGGTAAATTCCTTGATGAACATAGCTCCAGTGATGGCACCGCCGCCTTTGCCGCTGCTGATGTTCTGGATATCGGCGACGGTCCCCTTGATGAAATCGCGATAGTCATCGTCAATGGGCATCTGCCACATTTTTTCGCCGGCGGCTTTTGAGCTGGCGAGGAACTTGTCCGTAAAAGCCTGGTCGGAACCGAAGACGCCGACGTTGACGTTGGCAAGGGCTACGACGATGGCGCCGGTGAGCGTGGCCGCGTCTATCAGATGCGTAGCGCCGAGCTGCTTGGCGTAGTGGATGCCGTCGGCAAGGATGAGGCGGCCCTCCGCGTCCGTGTTGAGAACTTCAATAGTTTTGCCAGACATGGCGGTCTGGATGTCGCCGGGCTTCTGAGCCTTGCCGCCGGGCATGTTTTCCGTGGAAGGAACGACGCAGATCACTTTCACGCTGGGCTTCAGAGCGGCAATAGCGCGCATAACGCCCAGCATGGTGGCGCCACCAGCCATGTCGTACTTCATTTTTTCCATGCCGTCGGCAGGTTTGATGGAGATGCCGCCGGTGTCGAAGGTAACGGCTTTGCCGATCAGTCCAATCGTGGGCGCGCCGGGTTTCGCATTCGCCGGCGTATAGGTGACGACCATGACGCGAGGCGGCTCGACGCTTCCCTGGGCGACGCTCAGGAGCGCGCCCATCTTCAGGTCTGCGATTTTCTTCTCGTCCAGGATTTGGACAGCGAGTCCGGCCTCTTTGGCCATGGCCTCGGCTTTTTCGGCCAGGATACGAGGGCTGAGTTTGTTGGAAGGCTCGTTTATAAGATCGCGAGCGAAGTTTTGCGCATCGGCGATGATGCGGCCTCTAGAGAGACTCTTTTCTCCGGCAGCGCGTTCCGCATCGGAAAATCCGGCGACCAGGACGGTGTCAACTTTCTTGTCGTTTTTCTTATCGGTCTTGTATTTGTCAGTTTCGAAATTGGCGGCGAGCGCGCCTTCGGCAATGGCCTGGGCGGAATCCCCCGTGGCATGGCCCTCTCGAACGAGCAGAGCGAAGTTCTTGACAGAGCGAGCCTTCAGATACCGGAGGGCGGCGCCAGCAAGTTTGCGAAGCACCGCAGTATTCCATTGTTCGCGTTTCCCTGCTCCAACAAGGAGCAACCGTGCGGCCTTGAGACTCGCAGGCGCGTGAATCAGGGTGAACTCGAGCATCTTGCCGGTCAGCTCGCCGCTCTTGGCAAGTTTGCGTAGCAAGCCTGCAGTGGCCTGGTCGAGCTCAGCAATACGGCCCTGAACGGGGTCGGTCTCTTCAAACACATAGGAAACAAGGGCCTCGGTTTCAAGCGCTGCGAAGAGCTGGGTTGCGAGCGTGATCTGCATGTTGCGTTTATCGCCTCCGATTGCGATACATAGATTGTTCGACTTCCCTACGGGCTTCCTTGGTGCGTTCATCCTGGCGGCGGTCCCACGACTTCTTGCCTTGTGCTAATGCGATTTCAACCTTGGCGATGCCGTTACGAAAATAAATCTTCGTGGGAATGACGGTCAAACCTTTCGATTCCGTACGACCGGAAAGCTTGTCGATTTCCCTCTTGTGCAGGAGGAGCTTCCGGGAACCCAATGGCTCGTGGTTCCAAGGGCCACCAGGTAAATACTGCGCAATGTGTGCGTTAACAAGCCATGCGCCTCCGGGCTTGAAATCGACGTACGCATCGCGGATGTTGGCCTTCCCCTCGCGGAGAGCCTTGACCTCGGTACCATGGAGAACCAGACCAGCCTCATGTTTCTCAAGAATATGGTAGTTATAGGAGGCAGCGCGGTTCTGAGCAACGATCTGCTCGCCGGACTTCGCGGACTTCTCTGATTTTTTGGCGGGTTTAGCCACAACCTGCCATCATAACTGCAGTGTGAAAGCTTGTCACCTGCGACACAACGGGCATTTGTTTATTGATGAGGGCAGCCAACCTAAGCATCCTTGCCGTGCCTCTAAATCGAATGTTAGACTGCTGCATGGGCTTCGTGTCGAGGCCTCGGAGAGAGCATGCGCCGCTGGGGAAGCCTATTACTATGTGTTGGTTTCGGACTCCTGGCAGCGGGTTGCCCGAAGGGCAGGCCCGACTTCGCTCAAGGTAAGAAGGCGGAGGCACTTCAGGACTACGACGCCGCTTTCAACTTCTACCAAAAAGCCGCCAAGTCTGACCCGTACAATGCCAGCTACAAGATCAAGCTGAACCGGGCACGGTTTGAAGCCAGCGAATTGCACGTCAAGCGCGGCGTCGAGCTGCGGAATCAGGGCAACTTGCCGGGCGCAGCGGGTGAGTTCCAGCGGGCGCTGGCTATCGATCCGGGGAGTCCCATAGCAGACCAGGAACTTCGCAAAACGGTCGGAATGATCGCCGAAAAGAACCGCGCGGCCGATGCGGCTGCGGAACTACCAACCGATTCAAACGAACAGCCGTTGGCATCGATGCCGCCGGAAATCAAGCCACTCTCGCGAGCGCCTATCAATTACAAAGCTTCCAGCGACGCAAAAGTTGTTTTCGATACGATCGGGAAACTGGCAGGCTTGACGGTTGTCTACGACCCGGACTTCCCCGCGCGGCGCATAACCGTGGATTTGGTCAATGTGACGCTGGAGCAAGCGCTGGAAATCGTTTCGCTGGAGAGCAAAGCCTTCGTAAAAGCGGTGACAGAAAACATCATATTCGTAATTCCGGATCAGCCACAAAAACGCCGGGATTATGAAGAGCAAGTGGTGAGGACGTTCTATATTTCAAACACGATTCAGGCACAGGACTTAACCGAGATTGTGACCGGGCTGCGTCAATTGCTCGACCTGAAGCGCATCCAGCAGCTTAACTCGCAGAACGCCATTATTGTGCGCGACACACCCGACAAGCTGATGCTTGCGGAAAAGATGATCCGCGACATCGACAAGGCCAAGCCGGAAGTGGTGGTGCAGGTGGAAGTGCTGGAGGCGCGCACCGATCGCTTGCGAGACTTGGGCATTCTCCCCGGGCAAACTGCCAGTGTCGCGATCAATCCGAACAGCACAACGAGCAGCAGCTCGAGCACAACAACGACTACCGCCGCTACGACATTGGCCCAGCTCAGGCACTTGAACGGGAGCGCATACGACGTTACCTTGCCGAGCCTTACTGCGAATGCGGTTCTGACGGATACGGCGACGAAGATTATCCAAAACCCGGAAGTGCGCTCCGTGGACGGCCAGACGGCTAAATTGAAAATTGGCGATCGCATCCCCATCGCGACCGGCAGTTTTTCGTCCGGCATTGGAATCGCTGGAGGAACGGCGGGCGGCATCAACCCCCTGGTGAATACGCAGTTTACTTACCAGGATGTCGGCGTGAATATCGACCTTACGCCCCGTGTGCATCCCAATCGCGAAGTCAGCTTGAAATTGAAAGTGGAAGTCTCTTCGCATACGGGCGATCAGTCGATTGGTGGTATTACGCAGCCGATCATCAGCCAACGCGTCATCGAGGATGACATTCGCTTGAAGGAAGGCGAAGTCAGCATACTCGGCGGCTTGATCCAGCGGACCGACAGCAAGACACTGGAAGGCTGGCCGGGCCTCGCGAAGCTTCCGTTGCTTGGCTACCTGTTTTCGCACAATAAAACAGACCACCAAGAGGATGAAGTGCTGATCGTGCTGACGCCGCGAATCGTGCGAATGCCCGAATGGACAAAAGCGAATCTGCGGCCGATGTATTCGGGCTCCGACGCGTTGGTCCAAGTGAAGCGGGAGGCTGAGATTCATGCACCTGCGCCGCCACCAGTCACGCCTCAGCAGCAACCACAGACGAATCCTGCGCCCGCGCCGACTGCCCCAGCGCCGGCGGCTCAGGGAGTGGCGGCCAAGCTTCGCTTTGAACCGCAAAGCTTGTCGTTGAAGGCGGGACAAACAGCCACGATCGGAGTCGTTATTGAGAACGTGAACGACCTCTTCTCCATCCCGCTCCTTCTGCAGTACAACCCTGCGGTCATCAGCGTGGAAGAGGTGCGGCACGGCGGATTCCTATCGGGTGGGACGCAGGAAATTGCCATCGTGCACCAGCCCTTCAAGGATAAGGGCCAGTCGATTATTTCCGCGACGCGCGGGCCGAACACCGCTGGAGTGAGCGGAAGCGGGACGCTGCTCGGGATCGTGATCAAAGGTCTGGCGCCCGGCTCATCGAACCTGTCGATTGTGCAAGTGAACGCGAAAGATTCGCAGCAGAATCTGATCCCGCTGATTACCAGCGAGGCGACGGTGCAAGTCCAGCCATAGTTTCGGATTGTACGAATAATGTTGCGAGACACCTTAAACCACAGGCGAGTTGTCAGAGGAATCGGGCGGAAGCCATCTCGCTCCGAGTCGGGGATGACACTGCTGGAGTTGATTATCGCGTGCGCTATTCTGATGGTTCTGTCCTCGGCCGCATTGCCCATCGCGAAGTACACCATCATTCGACAGAAAGAAGCGGAGCTTCGACGCGACCTCCGGGAAATGAAAGATGCCATCGACCGTTACAAAGATGCGGCCGACCGGAACCAGATTCGCGTGGAAATCGGGAGCGAAGGCTACCCACCGGATCTGGAAACGCTGGTGAAGCCAGTGCAACTCGCAGGGGGCAGCGATCGGAAGATTCGCTTTCTGAGAAAGATTCCTGTAGACCCCATGACCGGCCGTGCTGAATGGGGCTTGCGTGCCGTTCAGGACGATCCGGATTCGACGAGTTGGGGCGGCAAAAATGTGTTCGACGTGTACTCGAAATCGACGGGCACTGCTCTTGACGGGACGAGGTATTCCGATTGGTAGTTCAGGCGGGGACTTGAATTGAGAATGTTGTCGCAAATTCGGACTCGCAAGTCAGCGTCACTGAAACGTGGGCGCAGACTGGCAGCAGCGGGGTTTACGCTCATCGAGTTGATGATCGTCATTACGATCATTCTCATTTTGATTGGGATGGCCGTGGGACGGTACGACAGGTCGGTGCAGAAGGCCAACGAGGCCGTACTGAAAAATAACCTTCAGACCATTCGATACTCGATCGATAACTACACCCTCGACAAGCAGGCGGCACCACAATCCATCGACGACCTCGTGCAGTCTGGCTACCTGCGCTCAGTTCCAACAGATCCGATGACGCGGGCAAAGGATTGGGTGCCACAGTACGATAGCGTGGTATTCAGCCCGGACCAATCGAGTACCGGCATGGTCGACGTTCATTCCAATTCGAGCCGGGTTTCGCCGTTCGATAACACGCCCTACAACGAGTGGTAGCTCTCGTTAGACTGATTCACAAGAATACTTCATCCATTGCAATGGTTTGACGGAAGCGTGCACGTCCGATATAGTGGTTGTGCGGGGTGGAGCAGCCTGGTAGCTCGTCGGGCTCATAACCCGAAGGTCGTCAGTTCAAATCTGACCCCCGCAACCATTTTGAGATCCATAGGCCGGACACAGACGTCCGGCCTTTTTCTTTTTGTGGGGTTACGAGCCACAAGATTCGGCTGTCAGCTCCTAGTGAGTCCCGCAAGAACGGAGGATTCGGGCCGACGAATACGTTCCATGCACTCTTCAGCCATTTCGAAAGTCCGGTGGGCCAAGGGAAAGGACACCAATGGGGCGGCCAAGGCTCCCACATATCCGGGTGAAGGGTCCAGGTGTCTCAGACTCCAACCGGAGAGGTGTTCGCTCGGCCTTGTCGTAATTCTGAGCTGCGCGGGTTGTTCAGGCAATATAGGCACCTGAAACGAGTCCAGAGGCAGTGACAAGCCGCGCCCTGTGGCTTTAATGTAAGCCTCCTTGCGGGTCCAGCAGCAAAAAAAAGCCCTTGTGCGAAAGGCCGACGTTGTGCCGCGAAACTCGATGTACTCGGAAGGAGCAAAAAACCGCTGGGCGAGGATCTCAGCATCGGGTAGGTCGCGTACATATTCTAGGTCGACGCCGAGTTCGCAATTCTTGCAGAAGGCGTAAAGCACCCGATCCTCCGAGTGGCTAACGCTGAAGCACATGGCACGATTCTGCAACGAAGGCTTGCCTTGTGGACCATACTCAAACCGTATCTCGGCTGGCTTAAGTCCCAGGTAGCCCGCCAAAATTGAGCGCAGCAAGCCGCGGCAAATGATGAAAGATCGTCTGTCCTTGTCAAAATGGAGTCGCGCGGCTCTCTCAGTTTCATCTTGCGACAAGGATTTGAAGAGTGCGAGGAAGCAATCCTCTCCCGCAGCGATGCGGCCACTCCACACGTGAATCTCGTCTGCTTTTATCGGCAAAATACAGCACCGCCGAAGAACCTCTGGCCGGACTTGCTTGAGCCTTTCATGCGTCCTGCAAGCACGATTTCATGGTCTTGGCTAGCAAACGACAAAATGGCTCGACTAGGATGCCCTTGGGATAAACGGGGAGCTGATGAACCTCCAGACCATGGGGCACGACTTCGCGCCATCCTAAGCTTGCGTCGGTCAAGCCCAAGAAGTGTCCTTTTGGACGGATGACAGCCACACGACCGTCATAAGGTTGAGGCACGTAGCGAAGCGCAGCTTGATCGTTCACCTTCTTTATGGCCAAATGCGGATAGCTGTTCTGTGCCTTCCGGCCGCAAGCACGCAGCAACGCATAACGTCCGGCATGCAGCCTGATCCGGAGTCTGGACAGTCCAACATCGACTTTCTCCCTGAGAAACTTTCTACGGTCTTTCCATCGAAGCGAAGACATGTTGGCGCCGTGAAACCACAAATTCTGCAAGAAGTGCACGACCAGCTTCGGAAATGATATCGAGTTTGGAACCGCACATTGATTGTACGTATCAAGCATGGCTACGAGTTCAACCTTCTCGCCAAGCGCACTCAGTTGCTGTGCCATCTCAAAGGCAATAACTCCTCCAAGGCAGTAGCCCCCCAGGAAGTACGGACCGTGCGGTTGAACAGTCATTACTTCCTTTAGGTACTCGGACGCCATGTCTTCAATCGTTGTGTTGAGGCGGCCGCTGCCATTCAAACCTTGTGATTGCAAGCCATAAACCGGTTGATCCGGTCCGAGATAGGCAGCCAGATTCCGGTACAGCAAAACGTTGCCCTCGGCACCGTGGATCAAAAATAATGGAGTTGCTGATCCGCGTGGTTGCATGGGCACAAGCGATGACCACGACGGGGTCCAGCCCTCTCTGCGTATCAGTTCGGCAAGTGCTTCCACCGTTGTAGCCTGAAAGAGGGTCGCAAGTGGCAGCGTTCTGCCACTCAGCTTTTCGACGTCGGATAACATGCGGACTGCGGCAAGAGAATGTCCGCCCAGGTCAAAAAAATTGTCTTTCAGCCCCACTCGTTTCACTCTTAAGATCTTTGCCCATATTCTGGCAAGCGCATGTTCAAGCGGATCTTGAGGCGGGACAAACTCTCCTGGAATCTCGACGTACTGCTCTGCCGGAGGTGGCAGCGCCTTGCGATCAATCTTACCGTTGGGCGTCAGCGGCAACTTGTCCATCAAGACGATGGCTGACGGGAGCATGTAGTCGGGTAGTTCCCTTCTCAGATGAGTCCGCAGATCATTGATGTCCGGCACCAATCCCGGCCTCGGTTCGATGTATGCCACCAGGACTTTCTCATTAGGCGTTTGTTCGCGCGCGACGACGACACACTGACTCACCGTTTCGTGGCGGCCGAGCACAGCTTCGATCTCCCCCAGCTCGATTCGGAATCCGCGGATCTTTACTTGATTATCGTTGCGGCCAAGGCATTCCAGAGTGCCGTCGGAGAGCCACCGCGAGAGATCGCCCGTGCGATACAAGCGCGCGTTTGGTCCAAAAGGGCTTTTGACAAAGCGTTCCAGTGTCAGCTCGGGGCGATGCAAGTACCCGCGCGCCAAACCCGAACCACCGATGTATAGCTCGCCGATAACGCCCGCAGGAACTAGATTGCGATGGCGGTCGAGAACAAAGAGCTGAGTGTTGGCAATCGGCCGGCCGCACGGAATTGGCCCGTTGGCGGAAGTGACCCGGTGAATCGCTGACCAGATCGTGGTTTCCGTCGGGCCGTACATGTTCCACAATTCCGCGCAGCGTGCAAGGAGCGCTTGTGCCAAAGAGCGGGAAAGGGACTCCCCGCCGCAGAGAACTCTCAGATCTGGCGAACCCTGCCAGCCGCCATCAATCAAAGCCTGCCAGGTAGCAGGTGTAGCCTGCATCACGTTGCACCGGGAGTCGCGCATTCGTGTTATCAGCCGGACGGGATCGCGGGCCTCTTCGCGGCTGGCGATCACCACTTTTCCGCCGCTGGCGAGCGGAACATAGAACTCGAGCCCTGCAATGTCGAAGGACACGGAGGAGACAGCCAACATCACATCCCCGGCCGTGAAGCCCGGCTCGTGCTGCATCGAAAGTACAAAATTCATGAGTGCGCTGTGCGGAATCTCGACACCCTTGGGCTTGCCGGTCGAACCAGAGGTGTAGAGCACATAGGCGAGGTTCTGTGAGCTTGCACTCAGCAATGTCGGACTATCAGTTCTTCGTTTTGAGATCTCCGGCCAATCAGAGTCCAGGCGAACGACCAATTCCGGCCGGACCGACAGATTCTTGTCAACTTCGCGATGAGTGACGAGCAGAAACATTTGGCTGTCTTCCACCATGTAGGCGAGGCGGTCTTGGGGGAAAGAAGGATCCAAGGGCACATAAGCTCCTCCTGCCTTCATGATCCCCAGCAGGGCTACCAACATTTCCAGCGAGCGCTCCATGCAGACGCCGACCAAAACATTTGGCCCAACTCCTAGCTTCCCTAGATAATGGGCGAGCTGATTGGCACGTGCATTGAGTTCGCGATACGAAAGACGCGCCTCCTCGAACTCTGCCGCCGCAGCGTCTGGCGTCCTCTCGGCTTGAGCCTGCACTAAATCATGCAGATACTTGTCCTTCGGATAGTCCGCGAGCGTATTGTTCCAATCCACTAGAAGTTGCTTGCGCTCGGTGTCTGTAAGCAGTGGGAGCTCTGAAATGCAGCAATCGGGGTGTGCTAGTCCTGCCTCGAGAAGCTTCTGCCAGTGCTCGACCATTCTGGTTATCGTCGAAACGTCGAACAAGTCGGTGTTGTAGGTGATAGGCCCCGATAAAGAATCGGGACGCTCATCAATGACGATCATCAGGTCTAGCTTTGAAGCACCATTCGAAACTTCCTCTGTCGCGAGATTCCACCCCGGACAGACAGGTATCAATTGCGGTTGTTTAGACAAGATAATCTGGAAAATCGAGCTGCGGCTTGGATCGGGCCGCAGTCGCAAACTTTTAACAATCATTTCGAAGGGAACTTGTTCGTTCGTGAGAGCATCCAGCACGACATGCATAACCCGCTTCGTGAGCTCCCGAAAAGTCGGATTCCTGGAGAGATCCACTCGGAGAGGGAGCGGATTGACGAAATCCCCGAGCAGCCGTTCGACCTCAGGCCACCTCCTGCCCGCTGAAAGCGCGCCAATCACGATATCCTCTTGGGCGGTATAACGGTTTAGCAACGCTACATAAGACGTCAGCAAGACCATGTATGACGATACGCCCTCCTGCTGGCAGAAGGCTTTTAAGGCCGGGACGATTGCTGGATCGAATCTAAATCGCTCAACGTTTCCACGATGGGTCTCATAGGGTGGCCTTGGACGGTGGTTAGGCCATGAGAGAACGGGCAGCTCGCCGGATAGCTTATCGCGCCAGAACAAAAGTTGACTTGACAGACTTTCGTCCGCGAATGTTTTCTGCTCCCAATATGCGAAGTCTCCGTATTGCAGGGTCGGCTCCAGGAGGGGCGACGGTTTGCCGGCGGAGAAAGACTCGTACAACGCCGATAATTCCGGCAGAAAAACACGGTACGCGCTGACCGCGTCAAACACCAACAGGTGAAACGTCATGTAGACGCGATACTCTTCCTCACCTAGCCGAACAACGATGGCACGCAGAAGTGGCCCCTTCTTCAAGTTAAAGGGCCTTTGCGCACTCTGCGTCGCCAGTCGCCTTGCTTCCCTATCTCTCTCAGATTCCTCCAAGTGTCGGACGTCGGTCATCTCCAGCGGGAATCTATGGGGGGCTGATTGAACAATCTGGATGGGAAAACCGCCGACCGTGTCAAAAGTGGTTCGCCAGATTTCGTGACGGCGAAGGACTTCCACCATGCAACGTTCAAACACTTTCAAATCAAGTGGGCCTAGCCGGTAGATGGTGACCGCCTCATTGTAAATGGGAGTGTCGCCGGCCATCTGCGAGTGCAGCCACACTTGTTGTTGAGCAAAAGACAGTGGAATAGGTTCACCGGACGGTGGCGCGGGAATTGCCGACTTTGCCTCGGGCTTACGTGCTGCCTGCTTATTGAGATATTTTTCAAGCAGCACGTGCTTGGACTGAGACAAGCCAATGTTTTCGGGATTTGGCTGCTGTTTTTCCAAGGTCATTCCCTGCAAAGTTCGGAAATAGTCTTCCGCGGTTCCGCAGCCGCCGCCTCAAGCAGCAACTTCAAATCGTCAGTCATACGGCACACTGTTTCGGCGTTAAACAGGTCAGGATTGTATTGTGTGCGGAATACTATGCCCTGGGACCGCTCGTTGAGTTCAAGATACAGGTTCCATGTAGACCCGCCGCTTTCGACATCCATAAATGTTTGATCCCAGCCAGATCCCAAATCAGGCAGTCTGGGTGCCAACGAAATTACAGCATCGAATAAGGGATTCTCGCTGAGACCGGGCTTCCCCCCGACCCGCTCCAAGATACGAAAAAATGGCACGTCGTCATTCGCTACCGCTCCCGAAACAACCTCGCGGGTTTGGCGAAGCAGATCGTGAAAGGTCATGCTTTGAGTGATTCTGAACCGAAGGGGAACTGGGTTTAGAAAACAACCGAGTAGTCCTTGAACTTCTTGCTGTTCACGTCCCGCGGGAGCCAAGGTCCCCACAATAATGTCGCTCTCCTTCGTGTACTGGTGCCACCAGAGAACAAAACCGGCAAGAAGAACCATGAACAGGGAGACTGATTCTTCTCGGCAAATTTCGTGCAGCTGTTCCGCTACAACGCTCGGCCACTCGCCCGAAGCGATTGATCCCCGGTAAGTTACTATGGAAAGGCGTGGACGGTCGCACGGCCACTCCAAAGATGGAAGCTCTCCCGACAGTTGTTCTTGCCAATAGTTCAGTTGCCGCTCAAGAATCTCCTCTCCGAGAAACTCCTTCTGCCACCTCGCAAAGTCTCCATATTGAATACCTGGTTCCGGGAGAGGCGAAGGGCGACCTTCCGCAAAAGCCTCATATAACTTGATTAGTTCAAGGGGAAATATTCGGAACACTGAGACCCCATCAACAATGATTTGATGCATGGTTACATGCACTTGATGACGCGTGTCGCCTAGGTGGATCAGCCTGACACGGAGCAGCGGGCCCGTTTCGAGGTTGAATTGTTCTCTCGCCTGTTCCGACGCCAGTCGGAGGGCTTCCTCTTCCCTTCTTGATTCGGGTAGCGTGCTAAGGTCATAGGTGCTAATTGGAAAGCGCTCCGGCGCTGGATGCACTATCTGAAACGGCTGACCATCCAAAGTGTAAAAGGTCGTTCTCCAAGCTTCGTGTCGCCGCACAATCTCGGTGAGACTTTGCTGCAAAGCAGCTACGTCGAGCGCCCCTTGCCGATGGATCGTTATTGATTCGTTGTAAAAAGGAGGCTTGTCGATGGCATCCTGGGCCCGATGCCAAATTTCTTCTTGGGCAAGCGACAACGGGACGGACGCGGAAGTATTGCGACGAGTTATCGCTCGTGAACTTCCTCGTCTAACAGGCTTCTCGTGACTCAGAAGAGCATCAAGAAGGCGCCGCTTTGCCTCAGAAAGGTGCCCTATCGACGCAATTGGTTCCACGGCTCGGTACCCCTTGAGTGTTTCGTCTATGCGCTCTTTGAACCTGAAATGTAACTCTTGTACCGCTCAGTCGTGCCGAACTGAATGTGCAAAGACCGCAAACCGCGAAGCCCGAGGTTTGTCCGCCAAACGAGAGGACCTTCGTCGAGCGACCAGTCAGGGAGTCTGCGCACCATTTCTTCAAAGCTGACCTGCCCTTCGATGCGCGCTAGCGCTGCACCGAAGCAAAAATGCGCTGCCCAGCCGAAAGAGAGGTGCCGGTTGTCCTTGCGCGTGATGTCGAAGCGATTGGGCTCCGGGAAGCGTTCTGGGTCGCGGTTTCCCGCTGCCATCACGGCGATTGTGGCTTGCCGTTTGCGAATCTCCTTCCCTCCAAGTTCCAAATCGTACGGTGCGAGACGCGCGGTGTGCTGGCTCGGCGGCTCATAACGGAGCATTTCCTCTACAGCGGAAGGTATCAAGGCGAGATCGGCCTTCAATCGCTCGAGTTCCTGTGGATGTCGCAACAGCGTAAGTACGCCGTTTCCAATCAGATTCGTGGTCGTCTCCTGGCCACCAACCATCGTGACGATAGTGTTTGCGATGGTCTCTTCTTCGGTAAAACGATCTCCGTCGATTTCCGCTGTCAGGAAGGACTGAATGAGTCCTTCTCGCGGATGCTTCTTGATTTCTCGGATCGCCGATTCGAAATACTTCGTCATTTCCTCGACAGAACGGCGCACCCGCGGAAAGTGATCGGGGTTGTGCTGAAAGTTCCCGAGCATCTCGGCGAAATCCTGCGACCATATCTTTAATTGAGGAGCATCCTCGACCGGAACTCCCAGCATTTCCGCCGTGATGACGTACGGGAGCGGCTCAGCAAGATCAGCGATTACATCCATTTTCCCACGGGGCGCGACGTCGTCGATGAGCCTCTTCACTACATCGCGGATGTGACCCCGCAGGATCTCCACACGTTGGGGGGTAAACGCGTAAGAAGCCAAACTTCGGATCCGCGTGTGGGTAGGCGGATCCAGGAAGAGCATCTGCTTTACCATCACCTGTGCGATCGGAGCTATATCGCCCAGGCCAATTTTCTCAAGATATTCGGGAGTCGGCGTTCTATCCGCGGAAAAGTCATGCAAGACTCTGACTACGTCCTGGTAGCGCGTTACCACCCAGGCATGAAGAAAAGGATCCCAGTAAACAGGAGCTTTCGTCCGCAGCTCCTCGAAGAGCGGGTACGGATTGGCAAGGACTTCCGGTTCGAGCAAACGCACTAGGCTCGGAGCTGAGTCCACCATTTTTGGTCCCGATGACATGCGCTGCTCGCCTGTCAATCTTAAATTGCCTGAAGCAATCCACCCGATGGAGGCTCGAGAATTCGCTGGGCTTCCTCTTCACTCATCGCTTCCAGTCTCGCAATCAGGGAAGCCTCGACACGAGCGGCAAGTTCAGCGACCGTGGGAGCCTCAAAGATAGTTCGCAGGCTCAGTTCGATCCCGAAGATATCCCTGAGTCGAATAATCACCTGCGTTCCCAAAAGTGAATGGCCGCCGAGCATGAAGAAATTGTCCTCAGCGCCGACACTTTCAAGTCCTAGAAGCTGCGCAAGGATTCCCGCGACTCTTTCCTCGACGGGCGTGCGCGGCGCAACGTATGTATTGTCGGTTAGGGTGTTTGTTGACGTCACCCGTGGCAGTGCTGTCCGATCGACCTTTCCACTCGGTGTAAGAGGTAGGGACTCTAATTGCACAAAAGCGGTTGGCACCATGTAGTCGGGCAAGCGTTTTAGCAGCGCAGATTTGAGATCCGACGCTCGTACTCGCACTCCAGGAGCCGGCACAAAGTAACCGACCAGGCTCTTCTCTCCATCTTGTAGCTCTCGAGCGACAACGACACTCTGTTGTATAGCCGGATTTTCAGCCAGGACGGACGTAATTTCGTTTGGTTCGATCCGATGACCACGGATCTTAATTTGATCGTCGCCTCTGCCCAGGAATTCGACCTGGCCGTCCGGCAGTAAGCGGGCAAGGTCTCCGGTCCGGTACATTCGTGCGTCGGGGTTGGAATCGAAAGGATTTGGAAGGAATTTCTCGGCGGTGAGTTCAGGATGGTTCAGATAGCCCCGCCCAACTCCCTTGCCGCCAATGAATAGCTCTCCTGAAGCACCATCCGCGACGCGCTCAAAATTCTCGTCCAAAATATAAATTTGCGTATTAGCAATGGGCAGGCCGATTGTGGGCCGGCTAACAGGCTCCGTTCTGGCTCCAACTGGCCCGGAGGTCGCTACGACGGTGCACTCTGTCGGGCCGTAATTGTTCACGAGCGTGAAGGGCAGTTCCCTCGAAGGGAATCTATGAAGCACGTCCCCCCCGGTCAGCAGAATCCGCAGCGATGTGCGCGCAGGCCACGATAGCGTGATCAAGCGCTCCGCGAGTGGCGTAGGAGCAAAACTGATCGTAATTTCTTGTCGCAGCAACCAGCGTTGGAGAGACTCTGGATCCGTGCGAACCGAATCCTCCGGAAGATGAAGGCTGGCGCCAGCCGTGATGTACGGCCATAGCTCCCAAACTGAGGCATCAAAGCCCAAGCCTGCTAGATATGTTGCTCGGTCCTTGGAAGCTACTTGGAAGGTGTCCTGATGCCATTGGATCAGATTCCGTAAGTTTTGGTGACTAATCGCAACACCTTTGGGAACACCCGTGGATCCTGACGTATATATGACGTATGCCAGACTCTCTGGACGACTGGAGTTGACGGGCCTTTCGGATCGTTGATACTCAATTTGTACTCGATCAGCACCATCAACAGAAACTATCCGGCAATTACTTCCGGAGAGTCTCTCAGCAAGATGATCTTCTGTGACTAGAAATGGCGCTTGAGAATCCTCTAAAGTGAATTTTAAGCGTTCCGTGGGGTAAGAGGGATCCAAGGGAAGATATGCTCCCCCTGCTTTCAGGATCGCCAGAGCGCACACGATTTGGCTTATGGAACGCTCCACGCAAAGGCCAACGACAACTTCCGAGCCGACTCCCAAAGATCGCAGATGATGCGCCATGCGGTTGGCGCGCGCCTCCAGCTCCAAGTATGTGAGTGACTTGCAACCCGCCGAAATTGCCAAGGCTTGGGGGTTGCGCGATGCTTGCTCGGACACAAGCTCATGGATCAGTTCAGGCTTGCGTTCGGCAGTATTCATTTTGTCGGACCGCCCCGGGACTGGGTTTTCCATGGACACTCTCTCCTTGCCTTTCGAGAAGCCACCCCCCTGGTCTGGCTTCGTCTAAATAACCCCTTTTCAACAGCTTCGGCACCCAAAACCGTCCACAAGATAACTTATGGCAACCGCATCATAGGGGCACCCCAGTTTACTCACAAGTGAGTGAACCCTTTATCTTGCGCTCCGGTAAAAACCTGCATCGCGCCAAACTCCGGCTGGGAAATCATGTGCTCGATGGAATCCATTTTGAGCAGGTCGTCCGCCCTTACCCAGCCTGCGGCACCCAGCTTCGAGCGTCGACTAGAACCTGTCTCAAAATGGCTCTTAGGAGGGGCGCAGCGGAACTTGTCCCGACCGGGTCGCGAGCCGTGCCGCAAACGCCTTAGAAGGACTGGGCTAGTAGGGCCTGAAGCATCCTGGTTTTTCCGGATCTTTGGTCATGAGATGACTCCTACTCAATTATTCCAAACACCGTGCCCAGGAGAATTGAAATCACATAGTGGGTCAGTTTGAATTCTCTTAATCGTGAGAATAGAAGTAAAATTCAAACGGACCCACTGCCGAGAGCGAAGAGTCGCTGCCGGCAGAATCGAAATCACGTAGTGGGTCGGTTTGAATTTTCTTAATCGTGACAATAGGGGTCAAAATTCAAACGGACCCACTGCCCGAAATCAATATTGCTTGACATTTGAAAACACGCTGTTTAGACTCCCCGGCAATAGTAGTGAACCGATTTAGCTGAGGGTGCTAGGCCATTTCGCAAGTTTTTTTGGGGTGAAGGAGCGACTCATGAGCCTATCTAGACTGTTTATCCGCACTACCATGTTCGCGGCCTGCGCCGTGTTTCTCGCCACCGCCGCCCACGCCCAGTTCAAGGCCAGCATCCAGGGCACCGTTATCGATCCCCAAGGGAATGCTGTCCCTGGGGCAAAGGTGACCGTCACAAATCAGGCGACCAACGCCAGCAGAGACGCGGTCGCGAGTGCGGAAGGTTTTTATCGGATCGGCGAGCTTGCACCGGGCACTTACAGCATTGTTGTTGAAGCGGGTGGCTTCAAGAAGTATCAGGCCAACGGCGTTATGGTAGAAGCTGAACAACCTCGAGGTATCGATGTGAAGCTTGACGTCGGTGCTGTCACGGAGCAGGTAACCGTTTCTGCCTCAGACGTCGGTCTACAGACTGAGAGCGCCAACGTTAGCTCAACTATCAGCGCGGACCAGATCGAGCGACTCCCGCAAACCGGCCGCGATCCATATGAATTGCTGCGGCTGGCTCCTGGCGTTTTTGGAGACGGGGCGCGGGCGGCAAACGGCACCGCCGCTAACTTGCCCAACGCTGGTGGACCGGGGGGCTCTAACTCTTCCATATTCTCCGTGGAAAATCAGGTGCAGGTTACCGCGAACGGTCAACGCAACAGTGGCAATAATTTTACGATTGACGGTACAAGCGTCAACAGTCTGACCTGGGGCGGTGCGGCGATTCTCACACCCAATCAGGAGTCCATCCAAGAAGTAACTGTCGTCGCGAACAGCTATTCTGCGGAAGACGGACGGAACACCGGGGCGCAAGTCAAAGTCGTTTCCAAGAACGGAACTAACCAGTTCCATGGGAGCGGTTTTTTCAAGGACGACTCTCCCGGCCTGAACGCCTTCAACAAGTGGGGCGGTCCGGACGGCCAGTCGCCGCAAAAGGTCCGTCAAAATTTGCGCCAATTTGGTGGAGGTCTCGGCGGTCCCATCATGAAGGACAAGTTGTTCTTTTTCTTCTCCTATGAAGGGGACCGTACCACCGACGTTCAGTTTTCAGGAGGCCAGTACCTAGAGACATCCGCCTTACAGCAATGGATGGCCGCGAATCGAAAAGGCACGGTGGTAGGAGATTTGGCCACGGCGACTGGATCGCAACCCAGAATCGCACAAGTTTTGGCCCCAAGTTGCTCAGATTTTAATGCAGTAGGCTACGGCTCTGCTGCCGGCTGCCAAGTAGTGAACGGAGGAGTAGACGTAGGTTCAGCCGCCAATGGTGGCTGCACGATGAGCTATGGTCAGTATGCGGACTTCTTCAACGGAAACACAACTGGATGCGGCCTCGACGGTGTGGCAGATCTTCAGAAAGTTATCACCTTTGCTCCAACTCAGTCGAGCGGCAACCAGTACAACGCCCGCGTGGACTACACTCGTGCAAGGGACCTGTTTGCTGTCAGCTTCTACATCACACCTCTAAATAGTGTTGGCGGCGACCTCGGTGCCAATGGACGTCCCATGGCAGACCTTACCTTTGACCCGCGGAATAAGTATGTTGCCCTCATCTGGAACCATACCCTCTCCTCGACAATGATGAATGAGGCGCGTTTGAATTGGACGCGCTTCTTCGCCAATCAATTGGCCAGCAACTCTAACGTAGCGTGGAATCTGCCGCGATGGGAAATTGAACAGGTCCCTGGTGACCGAGTGAAGTATGGAGCAAACCAAGGGACGAACTCACCGGGCGTGTTCGCGCAGAACCAGTTTGAATTTCGCGACACGTTCAGCAAACTGCTGGGACGCCACAGCCTCAAAGGCGGATTTATCGCCACACTAAACCAGGATAACAACGATTACGAATTTGGGGCCGCACGTCCCGTATATGTGGCCCATGGTATTTGGAACTTTGTGGACGGCACGCCCATCTACGAAGGGATCAATGTGGATCCAAGGACAGGCGGCCCGACGGATGTCCACAAGTATTACCGTCAGCACGATTACGCCGGATTCGGCCAGGACGATATCAAGCTGCGGCCAAATTTTACTCTTAATGTCGGGTTGCGCTATGAGTATTTCGCACCTCTGAATGAGAAATTCGGTCGCCAAAGCAATCTCATCCTGGGTTCCGGACCCAATCCGCTGCTGACTGCTACGTTGCGGGTGGGCGGGCCTCTCTATCCCGCTGACAAGAATAACTTTGCTCCCCGTCTGGGCTTTGCATGGACGCCATCGAAGTTCGTGAATAAAACGGTCATACGTGGCGGTTTCGGCGTGGCCTACAACCGCATCACGGACACGATGACTGGCATCAGCCGCGTGAACCCTCCGTTTCTATTCCGAGAAGGTTTCTGCTGCGCCATGAGTGCGAACGACTTCGCGGCGAACCCATGGGGTGTTCCACCTTTTGATAATGGTTTGATTGTTGTTACGGAAGGTAAAAGCAACAGCCCCCTGAGTTGGCCCGCCAATCCTCTCATCGCCGCCACTTTCAATCCTGCAACTGGCCTGCCGCTCGCTGGCAACGTGGAAATCTGGGGCGCTCCTCAGACGACTCACACTCCCTATGTATATCTATACTCAACGGAAGTGCAGCGCGAGTTACCTTGGAACTTTCTTTTTACTGTCGGCTACCAGGGCAGCCAAAGTCGTAAAATGTTGAGAATCGTTGGACTTAACCGCGTTTATCCCCAAGTGAACGCGGTTTTGTCTCCTGTCTATTTTCCGACCACGGACGTGAATGGCCACTTCAACGCCCTTAACGTTAGCGCGACGCGGCGCTTCTCTCATGGGTTCCAATTCTTTGGCAAGTATCAATACAGCAGCAGCGTGGATGGAGGCTCTTGGGAGGGGGCCGGAGGAAACAGGGATCCCTTCTATCCGATCAACCAGACTTGGGACTATGGTCCATCCGACTTCGACGTGACCCACAATATGCTGTTCACGGCGCTCTACGATCTTCCGATTCTAAGAAACCGGAGTGATTTAGTGGGGAAAGCCTTTGGCGGCTGGCACTTGGATGGAACTTTCCAATTCCATAGTGGTTTCCCCTGGTCACCGATCGAGAACAACAATTGTCCTCCCATTCCTGCGGGAGGCACGCTCTGTCCGGCGCTCCCGGCCAAATTGCTCGGAAACGCTGGAAGCGATTTCAGCACCGATATTTTCAAGAAGGTTAATGGTAACTTCCCCGGAATAGTTCCGGGTGGGAATTGCACCGCAGCGAATGGCCCAATCGCTGGAACGCCATACTTCGATGTCTGTACCACGGGGCCGCCGTTCATCCACCGCAATTCGTTCCGCGGCCCCCGCTACCAGACGTTTGACATGAGTTTTTCCAAGTCTACGCCGGTGCCTTTTTTCAAGGGTGAATCGGCCAAACTGGACCTTCGCGCCAATTTTTTCAACCTCTTCAACAAGCTGAACCTAATACCGTTCGCTCGTAATGCGAACAACGTCTCCATAAACGATCCGCACTTTGGCCAAGCGAGCGGCGCTTTGGCTGGCCGCGTAATCGAATTTCAAACGAGGCTGACCTTCTAACGAACACTCGGATGCAGATACAGGACGAGGTGCGCAGGAAGCCGTTGCGCCCCTCCCTTTTATCTCCGAGGCCTTATGCTAGGATGAGTTCGTGCTGTGGCCGAACCAGGAAATCCCTGACAGTGTCCCGGTTGTTCGTGTGGCATGTTGAAACGTCCGCTGATTCTCGCATTCTGCCTTCTTACTCTCTTCGATCTACTCAGCTTAGTTCTCCGCGCAGAGAGCAAAGGTCAAGGCGCATCAACGCCGGTGACAGATGATCTTTCCCGACTACTGGAAGCAGCCATCGACGCACGGAAATCAGGCGATCCCGCCGCGATTAACCGAGCTAGCCAACAAGTGATCGCGCTCGGCCTCGCGCAGATGGCAAAGCTTCGACTAGACCAAAAGGAATACGAGGATGCGGCAAAGCTCTGCCAAGAATCCCTGGAGTTCGCAGATATCGCGGAAACTCGCGTTGAGATAGCAATCGTCAATCTGTACGCCAAGAAATCTTCGGACGCCGTAAAACAGGCTACGACAGCCACGGAAATGGATCCACAGAACCCCCTTGCCTGGACCATCAAGGGAGAAGCCTTGCTACGAAGCGAGGACTACACCGGAGCTGCCACAGCACTCACAAGGGCGGTCGAGCTGAGGCAGGATGCGGAACCCCTTTATGCACTCGCCATGGCTCAACTTGGTGCGGGCGAAAAAGAAAGAGCCGCCGAGAGTTTCTCCCAAATGCTGGCCCTCGTCGGCGATTACGGCTGGTCTCGAGTTCTTGTTGGCCGGGGCTATCAACAGCAGAAGATGCCTCAGGAAGCGATTGTGGAATTCCAGAATGCGCTTCGGCTCGATCCTCGCACGCCGGACGCGCACTACTTTTGGGCGCGGACTCTGCTACAGGCAAACGCCTGGAGTCCGACACCTGAAATTCGCTCACAGCTGGAGGAGGAGCTGAAACTCAATCCTCGCCACTTCCTGGCCAACTATCTCCTCGGCATTTTTTCCTCGATTGAGAGAAACTATGATGAGTCGAATCGGTATTTGCATCTGGCAGCAGAGATAAACCCTTCCTGGCCGGAAATCTGGATGTATCTCGGCCTTAATGCGAATGCCCGCAATGCGAGCGGGTCGGCGGAAGCGTATCTTCGAAAGGCCATCAACCTCAGAGAACGTGGCAATCCCAAAGAGCATTTGTCAGTTCGGCAGGCCTACTTTGTTCTGGGACGAATTCTGCTGGCCTCCGGAAGGAAGCAAGAGGGCGAGCACTTAATCAAGAAGGCGCAAGAACTGACGCACTTGCTGGAAGCACACGAAAACCGTGTCACTGCCAAAGCGAACAACGAAACTCGTGTGGCCGAAGCTCTTGCTCCGGATATTTCCGAAACTGATGACCGGAACGCATTCATCGTTAGACCCGGCCAGGCCCCGATCGATGAGCGGGACCTGCATCCTGAACGGCGCTCTGCTGCGAAATCACCGCGGGATCCTGCCGGACGAGCCGAAGCGCCGTTGCGCACCATACTAGGTTCCTCGTTCAACGATCTCGCCACAGCAGAGGCGCTCGAAGAAAAGTATGATCTGGCACTGAAACATTATCGCGAAGCCGCGACTTGGGACTCACGAATTCCCGGCCTGCATCGCAATTTGGGTCTTGCCTTGTTTTTCACCGGTCAACCTGGCGAAGCGATTCGATTGCTCCGAAAAGTTGTCACAGAAACGCCTGGCGACGCTCACGCCCGAGCGGTCCTTGGGCTAGCCTATGTTGCGGCAAAAGACTTCGCGAAGGCCGCGCAGACCATAGCTCCCATTGCCGGTCGGGCAGCACAAGATCCTCAACTCGGTATTGCCTGGGCAAAATCGCTTGCAGAAACGGGCAACAAGAAAGCAGCGGTACGCGCCCTGCAAAGGCTGGACAATCTCGCAACGAATCTCAGCATCGAGAACTTGATCCAATCTGGCAAACTGTGGCAGGAACTTGGCGAACCAGATCGAGCCACACAGTTTTTTCGTCGTGCCCTCATCATCGATCCGACAAACGCCGACGCAAAGTGCGCCCTCCACTTAACAAAGTGCCCTTGACACCCCCAACCCATGTCTCTCGCATTTCCGACTATGGCGCTCGGGAATCTCCCCGCCATCTCAAAGTAAACAGAAGGCTTACAAGGTAGCGTAACTTCTTTTGTGTAAATTCGGTTTTTGGAGCAGAAAAAAGGGCGTACTTTCTCTGGAGCGCCAACCCCAAGAGGAGGTACACCCTAAATGCGAGAACTGAAAGTCCTCGGCAACGGTCATCTTAAGCTGAACCGGGCGGAGTGCAAAGAGTTCTTTACGGAGGAGCTGGAGGAAATGGTCCGCTCGCAGCTTAAACGGCTGATCGAGGAG